>NZ_BOMV01000035.1 GCF_016862375.1 Paractinoplanes rishiriensis
GGGCAGCCGGGTACGTCGCCGTGCGGCGACGTACCCGGCAGTTCCGGTCATTGCGAAAGCACGCATGGGCGCGCACCGCGCCCGTCCGGGTCAGGCGCTGCCAGCGCAGCCGGCCGCCGGTCAGGGCCATCACCAGCGACTGGATCACCACGAGGTACAGCTGAACGCCAACCCCGGCGCCGGGCGCACCGGGCCGCCGGCGCGATGATGGCGTTCATGGGTATCGAGTTCGTGGTGGATCCGGAACTTGGCGGGGATCTGCGCCGGCGGATCGTGGCGCTCTGGGTCGAGGTCACCAACGCGGGCGGCGCGGTGGGCTTCGTCGCGCCGGTCACCGCCGACGAGGTGCGCCCGGTCGCCGACGCCTCGCTCGCGGCCGTCGCGGACGGCACCGACCGGCTGCTGATCGGTCTCGACGGCGGTGAACTTGTCGCGCTGCTCTTCGTGGCCAGCAACCGGTTCGTGCTCAAGGACCACTGGCGGGTGCTCAAACGCGTGATGGTCACCCCGCGCATCCAGGGGCGCGGCTACGGCGCCGCCCTGATGCGCGAAGCTGAGAAGGTCGGCCGCCAGATGGGTCTCGCGGCCTTCCAGGTCACGGTGCGCGGCGGCGAGAACATCGAGGGCTTCTACGCCCGGCTCGGCTACCGCGAGGTGGGCCGGCTGCCGGGCGCGCTGCGGGTGGCCCAGGACGACGACCGGGACGAGATCCTCATGTGGTTGTCACTCGGCTGAGGACCGCGCAGGCCGCCGGGCGGCGACGCAGCTGGGGGGTGATTGCGTCGCCGCCGGCGGCCTGGCAGCCGCGCACACGCAGGTGGGTGGGTCCGGGTGCGCGGCGGGGGTGGGGCGCGGAAGTCTCAGTCGCAGCCGGCGGCTCCGGCGGCCAGGTCGACCGGTGCCTCGGCGGGCGCCTCGGTGGCGGCCGGTGCCGCCTCGGTCGACTCGAGCAGCGGGGCCGCCGAGGACGCCGCGGGGGCCGCGGACGACAGGCTGGGTTTCGGGGTGGCCTTCTTCTTCGCGGAGGTCGACTCGGCCCCGGGCGCCTTGACCGCCGAGCCCGACGACCCCGACCCGGTCAGGCGGGCCGTCGTCTTCTGGGTGGTGCCGGGCGACAACCTGATGCCCGAAACAGTGGTGCTCCGCCCGTACACGTCAGTGATTTTGATCTTGAATGGACCGCCGCCCGCGCCGGCGTCGATGATCCAGTAGTTGAAGTCCTCGCGATGCGTGCTCTTGCCGTTGACGGTGACCGAGGCGAGTTGGTTGGCGTGATTGTCGATCAGCACGGCCAGCCAGAACTTCGACGAGCCCTCCTTGACCCGGACGCTGATCGGGCCGGGCGTCCCCGGATTGGTGACCGTCTTGTAGCTGATCGGGATGATGCCGTCGATCTCGGCGCCGATCTTCTTGAACGCGGTCCGGCTCAGGTCGATGTGCCCGGGCCCGCACTCGGGGCACTGGTCGGTGACCTTGACCCGCACCTTGCCCTTGGGGCCGGACACATCCAGGTATGAGCCGCAGGCCGCACCGTTCGAGTATTCGTTCGGGCCGAGCGCCACGAACAGGTCGTCGGCCGGCGAATTCGGGAACGAGCAGTTGCCCATGCTGGCGGCCAGGTCGTAGAACGTCGCCTTGCCCTTCTTGGCCGACGTCGACGGCGGGGCGGCGCAGGCCGAGCCCGAGTTCTGCAGCAAAAGCGCGACGCCGAGAACCGCGGACAGGAGCACGGCGCCGCCGGCGGCGAGCCAGCGGGGCGAAAGCAGACGAGGTCCGGTCACGGTGACGGATATTGCGCGGCCGGACCCGTACGCGGCAACGTTCCTAAGAGAGTCCTAAGACATAAGCGACACGAGTCACCGGAGAGAGTGACCGATCAGGTCAATACGGTGACCGGGTCACCAACACGCAGTGATCCACCGTTCGGGTCCATCGGGATCAGCGCGCGGGCAAACAGGAGCCCCCGCGCGAACCTCCGATACCGTCCCAACACGAAGAGTGGCTGTCGGCCCCTCTCCGCGGTGTCCTGATCGATTGTGGTGACTACGCACCGTGGACAAGGGTTGGCCACCCGCAGTGTCAGGTCGCCGATCCGCAGGCGCTTGCCGGTCCACTCGTCCTCGGCCCACGGCGCGGCGCCGGCGATCACCACGTTGGGCCGGAACCGGGCCATCGGCACCGGGTCGTCGCCCGACTCGACCAGCCAGTCGTTGAGCGCGGACAGCGACGCCTCGTTGGCGGCCAGGAGCGGGAAGCCGTCGGCGAAGTTGACCGGATCAGTCGCGTACTCCCGATCGGGAATCGACCGCCCGGTCGGGTCGGCCTGCCAGACCAGCCGCGCCGGCCGGCCCAGGAACGCGCTGACCCAGGCCGCAGCATCGCCGGAACCGGCGACCCGGGCCGGCGCCGCGGCGTGCGCGCGGAAGACCCGGACGAACTCCCCGGACCCGTCGACCGACCCGTCGACCGGCTCGTCGACCACGAACGCGGGCCGGCCGGGCGCGACGAGTTCCAGGCCACCCGGCCGCTCCCGCACGGTGAGCAGGGCGATCCGCGGTTCGTCCCGCTGGGTCAGCCCGACGCCGTCCGCGTCGACCAGCAGCCAGCGCCGGTCGCCGGCCAGGCCCCAGGGCTCGACCACCGCCGCGTCGTGCTCGATCCGGCGACACCCTTTGACCGGGTACGTGAACAACCCCGTGATCCGCATACGCTCATGCGACGTCGCGCAGGACGAGGCCGTCAAGCATCGCGGCCGGTCCGCCGCCGAACGACAGGACCCGGTTGCGCACCGGGCCGGGTAGCCGCGGCAGCAGACGCATCGCCTGCGCGGACAGCCAGACCTGGGCGGCGGTGCGCGGCACGATCGCGTTCAGGATGGTCGGCCCGATCCGCCGGCTGTGCCGGACCGGCTCGGCGAGCACCGCCTCGTACCTCGCCAGGGCGCCGTCGATGCCGTTCCGCAATTCCGAGGCGAGCACGTACGCACCGGCGGCCGCGAGGCTGGTGCCGCCGCCGACCGCCGGCCCCGGGCCGTACCCCGCGTCGCCGACCAGCGTGATCCCCGCCCGCGACCACGAGTCCATCCTGATCTGCGAGATGTCGTCGAGGTAGAAGTCGTCGGCCGCGTCGAGGTGGTCGAGCACCGCGCTCACGCGCGGGCCCAGCGAAGTGCCGACCAGCTGGCGGAGGACCTTCCGCTGGGCGGCCGGGTCACGCCGGTCGTGCGGGATCTCGTCGGGCGTACGCGCGAGAAAGAGCGCCCGGCTCAGGCCCGGCACCAGCGTGGGGTAGACGGTGGCGGCGAGCCCCGGCGCGGTGAACGCGGCGACCGTGGGCCCGGTCTGCAGCACGTCGGGCACGGTGTAGACGGCCAGGTAGGCGCCGAGGAAGTGGCGGTAGTCGCGCTCCGGCCCGAAGGCCAGCTCGCGCACCCCCGAGTGCAGCCCGTCCGCGCCCACCACCAGGTCGGCGTCGACCGTGCGGCCGTCGGAGAGCAGCGCCGAGGTGCCGTCCAGCCGCTCGATCACGGTCCCGAACCGGTAGTCGACATCGTCCCGGGTGGCCTCGTACAGCAGGCCGGCCAGCGTGCCCCGCATGATCTCGACGTGCTGGTCGGCGATGCCGCCGACCAGGTCCGCGGTGGCCACGGTGATCGGTCTTCCGCCGGGCCGCAGCAGGGTGATGCTGTCATTGCGGGTACGCGCGGCGCGTACCCGGTCCGCCAGGCCCATCCGCGCGATCACCTCGACGGCCGGCCCGAACAGGTCGACGGCATGGCCGCCGTCGCCGGCCCGCATGTCGGCGGCCCGTTCCACCACGGTGACCCGCCAGCCGTAGCGGTTGAGCCAGTAGGCGAGCACCGGTCCGGCGACGCTCGCGCCGGAGATCAGAGCATGCATGGTCCCTCCGTTTGTTTACCTATCGGTCAGTAAACAACCCGGAGTCAATAGAATCCCCTCGTGCCACGAGCCCGGACCACCGAGACCGCCGACCGCATCCGCGACGCGGCGCTGGAGCTGATCGCCGAGAAGGGCCTGCACCAGGTCAGCCTGCGGGAGATCGCCGAGCGGGTCGGCATCACGAAGCCGGCGCTCTATTACCACTTCGCGTCCCGCGAGGAACTCGTGCGCAGCCTGGTCCAGCCGTTCATCGACGACGTGGAGGTGGCACTGGCCCCGTTCGGCCCCGGCGCCGGCCCGCGGGAACTGCTCGGTGCGTACTTCGACGTCACGTACCACCACCGCGACGTCACCGCCATGATCATGCGAGACCCGAGCATCCTGGCCGTGGTCGACCTGACCACCGCCGTCGCACAGTGGCGCCGCCGGATGGTCGCGATCCTGGCCGGCCCGGCGCCGTCGCTGGCCATGCTGGCCCGGGCTCAGATGGCGATCGGCGGCCTCGGCGACTGCACGGTCGTGCTGCCGGACGCGCCGGCCGCCGAACTGCGCGAGGCGGTTCTGGACGCCGCCTGCGACACCCTGGGCTGCGACACCCGGGGTCACACGCAGGAGATCATTTCGGACAGCCGCCAGCCCAACGCTTCGTCGTAGAGGTAGGTCAGCACGCCGGTCACGCCGCCCTTGTCGTCGGTGAACGTGAAGTCGGCCTGCTCCGCCGTCTCGCGCGCCACGTTCAGCTTCCCGGCGAACGCACCGCCCTGCGCGGCCGCGAACGCGACCGCCTGCTCCTTGGCCGGCCGCTCGTCCCGCTTGGTGTCGTCGTGGTCGACCCGGGTCGAGGTGGTGTTTCCACCCGCGCACGCCAGCAGCGACTCGGCCGACGACGGCGGCGCCGCCTGCGGTTGCGGCCCGGCATCGGCCTTCGACTCCGCTCCCCCGCAGCCCGCCATCCCCGCGGCGGCGACCAGAAACACCACGGCGGCTATCCGCAGCCGACTGTCCATCGACGACTCCTCCTACCATGCAGGGCGTGACGCGCAGGTGGATCTTCCCGGTCGCGGCGCTGGCCGTGTCCGGCAGCGTCGCACTTCTGCTGATCAACCCGACGACCCGGCGGATGCCCGAGGTGACGGCGGCCCGCTCGCAATGCCAGCAGTTCCCCGCATCCACCTCACCCGCCGAGACCGCGCTGATCCCGGACCGGCGCTACCACAGCCTGCAACTCTGCCCCGCAGCCTCCACCACCGCCTGGACCCCCACCAAATTCATTGATAAACGTGAATCTATCAACCTCGTGAGACGGCTCAGCAGCCTCCCCACCACTCCCGGCGAAGGCCCCTGCCCCGACCCGCCCACCGACCGGTGGGACCTGATCCTGAGCAGCGGCCTGGAGAGGCTGACAATCCGCCTCGACCTGGGCCGCTGCGACACCGTCAGCCGAGCCGGCGTCCTCCGCTACGGCGCCACGGCGCTGCACCGAGACCTCACCACCCTGATCGACGACGGCGGCACCTGACGGCGCTTCCGCTGCTTGAGGTCGCGCTTCCGGGGACCGCCCCGCCCGGTGGCACGGCGCTCGCCCAGCCCTTTTTGCCGCAAACGTCCCCAGCTGGCGCGTGTCCCCGGCGGCCCATCAGCGTCCGGCTAGCCGCCGTCATTGCGGGACGAAAGGGTCGCCGGAACACCGTGCCGCCGAGCCTCTCTGGAGAGGCTCGGAAGCGGGCGTCCGTCCTACGGGGTCGTGCAGGTGAAGGTCGGGGTGGTGGCGGTGCCGGTGGCCAGGAAGCCGAACGTGGCCGAGGCGCCGGCGGCCAGCGCGCCGTTGTAGCTCTCGTTGGCCACCGCGGCGTTTGTGCCGCCCACCGTCAGTTTGCCGTTCCAGACCTGGTTGATGGTCTGGCCGCTCGCCAGGGTCCAGCGGGCCGTCCAGCCGTTGATGGCCGCACTACCGGCGATCACCGTCACCTCGCCCTGGAAGCCGCCCGACCACGTGTTGGTGGTCCGGTAGCTCGCGGTGCAGGCTCCCGTGGCCGGCGGGGTCGTGGGCCCGGTCGTCGGCGGCGTGGTGGGGCCGGTGGTCGGCGCCGTGGTGGGCGGTGTGGTCGGCGCCGTCGTGGGCGGCGTGGTGGGGGCCGTCGTGGGCGGCGTGGTCGGGAGGGCCGGGCTGCCCTGGGCGGCGTAGTCCAGGTACTCCTCGATGTTGCGGTAGCCGTCGTTGTCGGCGTCGCCGTTGTGGTCGGCGGTGGCCGGGTTGAAGCCGTTTGCGGACTCCCAGGCGTTCGGCATGCCGTCGCCGTCGGTGTCCCAGCCGGTGGCGCGGTTGACCTGGGCGGCGTTCCACGCGTTGTTCCACTCGGTGGAGTTCGGCTCGTTCGGGACGGCGCCGCTGGTCGAGCGGGTCTCGCTGACCACGCGGGTGTCTACGGCGTCGCGGGACCACCAGAAGGCGCCGGCGCGGTCGAGGACCTTGGTGAGCGACGCGGACGCCGACTCGGTGGTGACGTTGGGGACCGGGAAGCGTGACGACCGCTGGGTGGGCACCGAGGTGAAGCGGTTCCAGCTCGCGTCGCTGCCGTTGGTCAGGTTCGAGTCGCCGTCGTAGTCGGCCCTGTTGCCGGAGATGTACGCGCTGGTGCCGGCGGCGCCGACGAACACCTCGGGGTTGCTCGAGTTGTGCCGCAGGTACGTGTTGCCGACGAAGTTGGCGTTCGCGTTCTGGTCGGCGCCGCTGTAACCGCCGCCCTCGAACACGACGTTGTTGCTCCACTCCACGTAGTTCACCGCGCCGGTCTCGTTGCCCAGCCTCGGCAGGCGGCTCTTGTGATGCGCGAACAGGTTGTGGGTGTAGGCGATGTTCGAGCCGGTCACATCGCTGCCGACCAGGGCACCGTAGCTGTGCCCGTTGTAGTTCAGGCCGTCCGACACGATCGCGTACTGGACCGAGATCTGGCCGGCCGCGTCGCTGGCGCTGATGCCCTCGTCGTCGTGCCAGCTGACCGACACGTGGTCGACGATGATGTTGGTGCCGGTCAGCCACAGGCCGTCGTTGGTCGCGGTGCCGGGGTTGGCCTGGTCCTTGCCGGGGCGGAACTTCACGTGCCGGATGACGATGTTGCTGCCGGTCACCTTGGTGGCCTGACCCATGATCGTGATGCCGGGCTTGGGGGCGGTCTGGCCGGCGATGGTCAGGTTGCTCTTGCCGATGCTCAGCCAGCCGTTGCGGCCGCCGGGCGAGAGCTTGATGGTGCCGGCTACGTCGAACACGATCGTCCGGCCGGTGCTCGGGGCGTTGGCGATGCCGTAGCGCAGCGAGCCGGGCTGCGGGCTGTTCGCGTTGTCGGTCAGGTTGGTGACGTGGTAGATGTCGCCGCCCCGGCCACCGGTGGCGTTCATGGCCGGGCCGGCGGCGCCGGGGAAGGCCGCAGCGGTCGCGGCACTGGCCGGCGGGCCGGTCAGCACCAGGCCGGCCAGCATGAGCGTGCCGGCCGCGGCCAGGGCCAGGGCGGAGCGGGTGAACGCGGTTCTGTTCACGGGGGGATCCTCCAATGCTTCTCGCATACGTAGATGCACGTCGATCGCCCGCATAACACTCGACAGAACCTAGCCGTATGAAAGTTTTTATGCATACGCTATGGGCGTGAATGACGAAGTGGTCAGAACGGTGGCCGACCTCTTCCTCGGCGCCCGGCTCACGCCGACCCAGCGCCGCATCGCACACTGCCTGGTCGAGCACGCCGCCAAGGCCGCCTACCTGTCCGCCGCCGAGGTGGCCGAGCTGGCCGGGGTGAGCCAGCCGTCGGTGACCCGGTTCGCCATGGCGCTGGGCTACGAGGGCTATCCGGCGCTGCGCCGCGAGCTGCGCTCGCTGACCGGGCCGCAGGCGGCTGCGCCGGCCGAGGGCAACCCCATGCAATTGGCCGTACGCGCGGAGGCCGCGCACCTCGAGCGGCTGCACCACGACCTGGCCCGCCTCGACGACGTGCAGCGGGCCGCCGGCCTGCTGGTCCGCAGCCGGCCGCTGCCGGTGCTCGGGCTCCGGGCGGCGGCGCCGCTGGCCGGCTACTTCGGGTACTTCGCGGCCAAGGTCCATCCGGACGTCCGGGTGCTGGACAGCGGCGGCACCCAGCTGCTGGACCGGCTCGATCAGGCCCGCGCGGCCGGCGCCGGTGCGATGCTGGCCGTGGTGCTGCCGCGCTACCCACGCGAGTCGCTGGACGCCGTCCGGGAGGCCCGCGCGAGCGGGTACGCGGTGGTGGCCATCACCGACTCGGCGGTCAGCCCGGTGGCCGAGGCCGCCGACGTGGTGCTGCCCGCCGCGGTCGGCACGCAACTGGTGTTCGACCTGCACACCGGCCCGATGGCGATGGCCATGGTGCTGTTGCAGGCGATGTGTGACGCCGCGCCGGAACCGGTGCAGCGACGGCTGGAGGAGTTCGAGGCGACCGCGAGCCGCCGGCACATATTCGAGGCGTGAAGGAGGGCGACGATGCCGGAGATCCGCGCCGCGCACGGCAGCGCGTACACCGCAATGGGTTGGCCGCAGGAAGCCGCCAAGCGGATGCTGATGAACAACCTGGACCCCGACGTGGCCGAAAGGCCTCAAGATCTTGTGGTGTACGGGGGAACCGGGCGCGCCGCTCGGGACTGGCCCTCGTTCCACGCGATCGTGCGCGAGCTCGACCGGCTGCGCGGCGACGAGACGCTGCTGGTGCAGTCCGGCAAGCCGGTCGGGGTGTTCCGCACGCACGAGTGGGCGCCGCGGGTGCTGATCGCCAACTCCAACCTGGTGGGCGACTGGGCGACCTGGCCCGAGTTCCGGCGGCTGGAAAAGCTCGGGCTGACCATGTACGGGCAGATGACCGCGGGCTCGTGGATCTACATCGGCACCCAGGGCATCCTGCAGGGCACGTACGAGACGTTCGCGGCGGTGGCGGCCAAGCGGTTCGGCGGCACGCTGGCCGGGACGCTGACGCTGACCGCGGGGTGCGGCGGGATGGGCGGGGCGCAGCCGCTCGCGGTAACCATGAACGGCGGGGTCTGCCTCGTCGTCGACGTGGACCGCGCGCGGCTTCAGCGCCGGGTCGAGACGCGGTACCTGGACACGATCGCGGACAACCTGGACGCGGCGTTAAAGCAGGCTATGTCGGCTAAATCGGACCGACGGGCAGTCTCGATCGGGGTGGTCGGGAACGCCGCCGAGGTGTTCCCCCGGCTGCTCAATTCCGAGATCGACATCGTCACCGACCAGACCAGCGCCCACGACCCGCTCAGCTACATCCCGCTCGGCGTCGAGGTCGGCGACGCGGCCGGCTACGCCCACGACAAACCGGATGAATACACCGACCGGGCCCGGCAGAGCATGGCCGTCCACGTCGAGGCCATGGTCGGCTTCCTGGACCGCGGCGCCGAGGTGTTCGACTACGGCAACTCGATCCGCGGCGAGGCCCAACTGGCCGGCTACGAGCGCGCCTTCGCGTTCCCCGGCTTCGTCCCCGCGTACATCCGACCGCTTTTTGCCGAAGGCAAGGGACCCTTCCGGTGGGCCGCGCTCTCCGGTGACCCCGCCGACATCGCCGCCACCGACCGGGCGGTGCTCGACCTCTTCGGAGAAAACGAGGCGCTGGCCCGCTGGATCCGGATGGCCGGCGAGCGGGTGGCGTTCCAGGGCCTGCCCGCCCGGATCTGCTGGCTCGGTTACGGCGAACGCGACAAGGCCGGCGTCCGGTTCAACGAGATGGTCGGCAAGGGTGACCTCAAGGCGCCCATCGTGATCGGCCGCGACCACCTCGACGCCGGGTCGGTGGCCTCGCCGTACCGGGAAACCGAGGCGATGCTCGACGGCTCGGACGCGATCGCCGACTGGCCGCTGCTGAACGCCATGCTGAACACGGCCAGCGGCGCCACCTGGGTGTCGCTGCACCACGGCGGCGGCGTCGGTATCGGCCGGTCGATCCACGCCGGGCAGGTGTGCGTGGCCGACGGCACCGCGCTGGCCGGCCAGAAGATCGAACGGGTGCTCACCAACGATCCCGGAATGGGCGTGATCCGGCACGTGGACGCGGGCTACGAGTCGGCCGCCGCGGCCGGCGTGCAGATTCCGATGAAGCCGTGACCGGCGAGTCCCGGGCCCAGGGCTTTCCGGCGCTGTGGGGCGAGATCGCGGAGATCGGCCGGACCGCGGGCGGCGGCTATCTGCGGTACGCGCTGACCGAGCCCGACCTGACCCTGCGCGACTGGTTCCGGATCCAGGCGCACCGCCGGGACATGCCGGTCACCGACGACGGCAACGGCAACCTGTTCGCCTGGTGGGGCGACCAGTGGGGGCGCGGCGCCGTGCTGACCGGCTCGCACTTCGACTCGGTACCGCACGGCGGCGGCTACGACGGGCCGCTCGGCATCGTGAGCGGCTTCCTCGCGGTCGACCGGCTGCGCGCGGCCGGTCACGCGCCCAGGTCGCCGCTGGCCGTGGTGGCGTTCGCCGAGGAGGAGGGCGGCCGGTTCGGACTGCCCTGCCTGGGTTCCCGGCTGCTCGCCGGCGCGATCGAACCGGCCGTCGCGGCCGCGCTCACCGACCGCGACGGGGTGACCTTCGGCGAGGCGCTCGGCGGGCTGCCGGCCGGTCCGCTGCCGGGGCTCAAGGACCGGGTGAAGGCGCTTGTCGAACTGCACATCGAGCAGGGCCGGCAACTCGAGGTGCCGGTCGGGGTGGCCAGCGCGATCTGGCCGCACGGGCGCTGGCGGTTCGACTTCACCGGGCACGGCGACCACGCCGGCACCACCCGGATGGCCGACCGCCGCGACCCGATGCTGACCTTCGCGTACACCGTGCTGGCCGCCAACGAGGAGGCCCGGCTGACCGGCGCGCACGCCACCATGGCCCGGGTCGAGGCCGAGCCGAACGCCACCAACGCCATCCCGTCGCTGGTCCGGGGCTGGCTGGACGCCCGGGCCGCCGATCCGGCCACGATGGACGCCCTGGTCGAGGTGGTGGTGAAGCGGGCCACCGAACGCGCCGGCCGGGACGGCACCGAAGTGGTGGTGACGCCGGAGTCGCTGAGTGCCGAGGTCACGTTCGACACGGCGCTGGCCGGCCGGATCGCGGAGCTGCTCGGCGGCGCCCCGATCCTGCCGACCGGCGCGGGTCACGACGCGGGCGTGTTGTCGGCGCACGTGCCGACGGCGATGCTGTTCGTGCGCAATCCGACGGGCATCTCGCACTCGCCGGCCGAGCACGCCGAGGACGCCGACTGCGAGGCGGGGGTCGAAGCGCTGGCCACGGTGCTGGGCGAGCTGACATGAGTGCCTATTTCGCGGAGTATGCATTTCTCGGCGGGCAAATCGCCCGAGACGTTCGCATTGAGGTCGCGGACGGCGTTGTCAGTGCGGTCACGGCCGGGGCGGCGCCGGCCGGGGAGATGCTCGACGGGCTCGTGCTGCCCGGATTTGCCAACGTCCACTCGCATGCCTTTCACCGGGCCCTGCGCGGGCGCACGCACGCCGGGCGGGGCAGTTTCTGGAGTTGGCGGGAACGGATGTACGAGGTGGCCGCCAGCCTCGACCCGGACAGTTATTTCGCGCTGGCCCGGGCGGTCTATGCCGAGATGGCGCTGGCCGGCATCACCGCGGTCGGCGAGTTCCACTACCTGCACCACGCGCCCGGCGGTGCCCGGTATGCCGATCCGAACGCCATGGGTCACGCGCTGATCGCCGCGGCCGCCGAGGCCGGAATCCGGATCACCCTCCTGGACACGATCTACCTTCAGTCCAGTGTGGACGGCGCTCCCCTGGCGGGCGTCCAGCGTCGCTTCGGCGACGAGACCCCCGAGCGCTGGCTGGGGCGGGTGGCTGAGCTCTCTGCCGCGCCGCATGCCCGGGTGGGTGCGGCAATTCATTCCGTACGCGCATTGGCAGCGCACCACCTCAAAGAATTGGGCGGCCACCGGCCCTTGCACGTCCACCTGTCCGAGCAGGTGGCCGAGAACGACCAGTGCCGGGCCGTGCACGGCTGCTCCCCCACCGAGTTGCTGGACCGCCACGGCGTGCTGGGCCCGGACACCACCGCGGTGCACGCCACCCACCTGACCGACCACGACGTGCGCCTGCTCGGCGGCTCCGGCACCGGGGTCTGCCTGTGCCCCACCACCGAACGCGACCTGGCCGACGGCATCGGCCGGGCCCGGGACCTGGCTGACGCGGGCGCACCGCTGAGCCTGGGCAGCGACAGCCACGCGGTGATCGACATGTTCGAGGAGATCCGCGGCGTCGAGATGAACGAGCGCCTGGCCAGCCACGAGCGCGGCCGGTTGACGGTGGCCGAACTGATCGCCGCCGCGACCGCGCACACCGCGCTGGGCTGGCCGGACGCCGGCGCGATCGCCCCGGGCCGGCGCGCCGACCTGGTCTGCGTGCGTCTCGACTCGGTACGCACGGCCGGCACCGACCCGGCCGAGGCGGTCCTGGCGGCCACCGCAGCCGACATGACTCGCGTGATCGCGGACGGCCGCACGATAGTCGCCGACAGCCGGCACACCACGATCGACGTGCCGCGCGCCCTGGCCGAGGCCATGCCATGAAAGCCGCGCCCGTGACGCTGCTCATCGACAACATCGGCGAACTCGTCACCAACCACGACGGCGACGGGCTGCTCGGGCTGCGGCACGACATGGCCGTACTCGTCGACGGCGAGCGGATCGCGTGGGTCGGGCCACACGCGGAAGCCCCGGCCGCGGACCGGCGGATCGACGCGGACGGCGCCGCGGTGCTGCCCGGGTTCGTGGACAGTCACGCCCACCTGGTTTTCGCCGGTGATCGGGCCGGGGAGTTCGCGGCGCGGATGGCCGGGGAGCCGTACACCGGCGGCGGCATCCGGACCACCGTGGCCGCCACCCGGGCGGCGAGCGACGACGACCTGCGCCGGCGCGCGGGCCGGCTGGTGGCCGAGTGCCTCCGGCAGGGCACCACGACCGTCGAGATCAAGAGCGGGTACGGGTTGAGCGTCGCGGCGGAGGCGCGGTCGCTGCGGATCGCCCGGGAACTGACCGAGGAGACGACCTTCCTGGGTGCGCATGTGGTGCCGGCCGGCGACGACCCCGACGAGTATGTGGACCTGGTTCGCGGCCCGATGCTCGACGCGTGTCTCGCGTACGCCAAATGGGTTGATGTTTTCTGTGAGCGGGGAGCCTTCGACGAGGACCAGTCGCGCGCGGTGCTGACCGCCGGTGCGAAACACGGGCTCGGGCTGCGGGTGCACGCGAACCAGCTGGGCGTGGGGCCGGGCGTGCGGCTCGCCGTCGAACTCGGTGCCGCCAGCGCCGACCACTGCACCCACCTGAGCGGCGCGGACGTGGACGCGCTGGCCGGCTCGGCGACGGTGGCCACGCTGCTGCCGGGTGCCGAATTTTCGACCCGCTCGCCCTATCCGGACGCGCGCCGGCTGCTCGACGCGGGCGTGACCGTGGCGCTGGCGACCGACTGCAACCCCGGCTCGTCCTACACCTCCTCGATGCCGTTCTGCGTCGCTCTCGCCGTACGGGAAATGCGAATGACACCTGCCGAGGCCGTGCGTGCCGCCACTCTCGGCGGAGCCCGCGCGCTGCGGCGCGACGACATCGGGCTGGTGCGTCCGGGTGCGCGCGCCGACCTGGTCGTGCTCGACGCACCCTCGCACCTGCACCTGGCTTACCGGCCGGGTGTGCCGCTGATCGAAACCGTCGTGCACAACGGAGTCCCACGATGATCGTCACAGTCCAGCCCACCGGCGTGACCCCGGCCGACGTGCTCGCGGTCGCGCGCGGCGACGCCCGGGTCGAGATCGCCGCCGCCACCGTCGCGGCGATGGCCGCCAGCCGCGCCATCGTCGACCGGATCGAGGCGTCCGGCCGGCCCGTCTACGGCGTGTCCACCGGATTCGGCGCGCTGGCCGGCACCTCGATCGCACCGGCACGCCGGGCCGAACTTCAGCACGCGCTGATCCGCTCGCACGCCGCCGGGATCGGCGCGCCGATGCCGCGCGAGGTGGTGCGGGCCATGATGCTGCTGCGGCTGCGGTCGCTGGCGCTCGGCCATTCCGGGGTGCGCCCGGCGCTCGCGCAGGGGCTGGCCGACCTGCTGAACAACGACGTGACCCCGTGGGTGCCGGAACACGGCTCGCTGGGCGCGTCCGGCGACCTGGCCCCGCTCGCGCACTGCGCCCTGGTGCTGCTCGGCGAGGGCTGGGTGCTCGGCAAGGACGGCGCCCGGGTGACCGCCGCCGAGGCGCTGCACAACGCCGGCCTGGCCCCGCTCGGCCTGGCCGCCAAGGAGGGCCTCGCACTGATCAACGGCACCGACGGCATGCTCGGGATGCTGCTGCTCGCCCTCGACGACGCCCGCCACCTGTTCGCCATGGCCGACCTGACCGCGGCCCTGGCGATCGAGGCGATGCTCGGCTCGGAGCGCCCGTTCCGGCCGGAGCTGCACGCCATCCGCCCGCACCCCGGCCAGGCCGTCTCGGCCGCGAACATCCACCGCCTGCTACAGGACTCGACCATCATGGACTCGCACCGCGACGACCTGGCGCACGCCGTGCAGGACGCGTACTCGATGCGCTGCGCTCCCCAGGTGGCCGGCGCGGCCCGGGACACCCTGGACTTCGCCGCCACGGTCTGCGCCCGCGAGTTGGTCTCGGTGGTCGACAACCCGGTGGTGCTGCCGGACGGCCGGGTCGAGTCGACCGGCAACTTCCACGGCGCACCGCTGGGCTTCGTCGCCGACTACCTGGCGATCGCGGCCGCCGAGGTGGGCGCCATCGCCGAACGCCGGGTGGACCGCCTGCTGGACGTGACGCGATCCCGCGACCTGCCGCCGTTCCTGTCCCCCGACGCCGGCGTCAACTCCGGCCTGATGATCGCCCAGTACACCGCCGCCGGCATCGTCGCCGAAAACCGCCGCCTGGCCGCCCCCGCGTCGGTCGACTCCCTGCCCACCAGCGGCATGCAGGAGGACCACGTCTCGATGGGCTGGGCCGCGACCCGCAAGCTGCGCACGGTCCTGGACAACCTGACCAGCCTGCTCGCGGTCGAACTGCTGAGCGCGGTCCGGGGCCTGCAGCTGCGGGCGCCGCTGGTGCCGTCCCCGGCCGGCCGGCTGGCGATCACCGCGGTGGCGCCGTTCGCCGGCGAGCCCGGCCCGGACGTGTTCCTGGCCCCGGTGCTGGAACAGGCCCGCGCGGTGGTGCGCGGCCGGGAACTGCGCACCGAAGTCGAGGCGGCAGTGGGCGAGCTGTTGTAGTTAACGTTCACCGGGTTGACCCGGGTCGATTTGTGGATCCTCGTCCGCCGGCCATCGGACCGGTGCGTCGCCGGTGGTCGGCGGCGTGGGTCACGCCGTGCTGAACGTCCGGGTAGGTGTCGTCCGGCTCGACGGCGCGTGACCCCATCCAGCGTGCAGGTGGGTGGGGTGGTGGCGCCGCCCGGGGTGCGGGTGGCGATGGTGAACGCCGCAGCAAGGTCACGGTGCCCGGCGAACTGGCAGTGCGGGCAGCCGGCGGTGGTTGAGGGTGAAGGTGCCGTGGTACCAGCGGATCGGCATCAGGCCGCGGCGCCGGCGCGGGTATCGCACCTCGACGTCGCCGGCTTTGCGTCACGACATCTAGGCACATAGCTAGTATGGCGCGGCCCGGTCGACACCGGCAACCTTTGTGGCCACCGCACGAGAGAGGCTTCCACTGTGGACGACAGAGCCATCGTCATCGGGGCCGGCATCGGCGGGCTCGCGGTGGCGCGCGTGCTCAGCAGCCGGTACTCGCAGGTCACCGTGCTCGACCGGGACACGTTGCCGGACGGGGTCGCGCCCCGCCGCGGGGTGCCGCAGGGCGCGCAGCCGCACCTGCTGCTGATCGGCGGGCAGCGGGAGTTTGCCGACCTCTTTCCGGGACTTGAGGAGGAACTGATCGGTGCCGGCGGGGTGCCCTTCGACACCGGGCGCGACCTGGCGACGTTCCGGTTCGGGCGGCGGTGGCCCAGCGCGCCTACCGGGCTGGCGCCGGTCGGAGTGACCCGGCCGCTGCTGGAGGCGGCGGTGCGGGCCCGGGTGGCGAAGCTCGGCGGGGTGGCGTTCCGGGACCAGATCGCGGTTTCCGGGCTGGCCGGGGCGGACGGCGCGGTCACCGGGGTGGTCCTGGACACCGGCGAGACGTTGGAAGCGGCCATCGTGGTGGACTGCACCGGCCGGGGTTCGCGCTCCGACCGGTGGCTCGGTGCGCTGGCCCTGCCCGTACCGGAGCAGGTTGAAGTGAAGGTCGGGGTGAGTTACTCGACCCGGATCTACCGGCGCCGGCCCGGTGATCTGCCGGAGCCGTGGAAAGCCGCGTTCGTACTGCCCACCCCGCCCGGCGAGCGGATGTCGGGGGTGGCCATGCCGATCGAGGGCGACCGGTGGCTGGTCGGCATCGGTGGCTGGCACCTGCCGGACCCGCCGGCCGACGAGGCGTCCTTTGTGGCGTGTGCGCGGGCGCTGCCCGATCCGATCGTGGCCGACCTGATCGACCGGGCCGAGCCGCTCGGCGACGTGCAGGTGGCCAAGTTTCCGTCCAGCCGGCGGCGCCTGTTCGAGCAGATCGAGCAGCCGCCTGGCGGATACCTGACGGTGGGCGACGCGATCTGCAGCTTCAACCCGATCTACGGGCAGGGCATGAGCTGCGCGGCCATGGAGGCCACCGCGCTGGGCGCGGCGCTCGACCGGCACGGCCGCGCGGCGAGCCCGGAACTGGCCCGCGAGTTCTACGCGGCCGCCGCCGAGATCATCGCGACGCCGTGGCGATTCGCGGTAGGCGGGGACTTCAACTTTCCGGGCACGACCGGGCCGCGGCCCCGCGGGCACGCTTTCGGAGCCTGGTACGGGCGGCAGATCGCGTACGCCTCCCAGGTGGAACCGGCGATCAACACCGCGTTCGCCCGGGTGCAGCACCTGATCGAGCCCGCGTCGACGCTGTTCCGGCTCCGGTTCGCGGCCCGCGTGCTGCGGCTGGCGAGAAAACGGAGGCGCGAAAAGGCCCCGGCGGCGTAACTTCCCGATATGACGGACTACGACTTTCACGCCCTGCAGGCCCGCTGGCAGCCGGTGTGGGAGTCGCTCGACCTCTTCGGCGCCGGCCGCCCCACCGGCGGTGCGCGGCGCTACCTGGTCGACATGTTCGCCTATCCGTCCGGCGACCTGCACATGGGGCACGCCGAGGCGTACGCGATCGGCGACGCCCTGGCCCGGTACTGGTTCCAGCGCGGCTACGACGTGCTGCACCCGGTGGGCTGGGACGCGTTCGGGCTGCCGGCCGAAAATGCGGCCATCCGGCGCAACCAGCACCCGGCCGACTGGACGTACGCGAACATCGCCACCCAGGCCGCCTCGTTCCGCCGGTACGGCCCGTCCTTCGACTGGCGCACCCGCCTGCACACCAGCGACGAGTCGTACTACCGCTGGACCCAGTGGCTGTTCCTGCGCTTCCAGCGGCGCGGACTGGCCTACCGGCGGCTGTCCGCGGTCAACTGGTGCCCCGCCGACGGCACCGTGCTGGCCAACGAACAGGTGATCGCCGGCCGCTGCGAGCGCTGCGACACCGAGGTGACCAAGCGCGACCTGACCCAGTGGTTCTTCAAGATCACGGCGTACGCGGACCGCCTGCTGGACGACATGACCAAGCTGGAGGGCCACTGGCCGGCCCCGGTGCTGACCCAGCAGCGCAACTGGATCGGCCGGTCCCGCGGCGCGTATCTGAACTTCGGGACCATCGAGGTCTTCACCACCCGGCCGGACACGGTCTCCGGCGCCACCTTCCTGGTGGTGGCCCCCGACTCCGCGCTGGCCGACGAGCTGTGCGCCCCCGGCCAGCGCCCGTCGTTCGAAACCTACCGGACCGAGGTACGCCGCAAGTCCGAGCTGGACCGGATGGCCACCGACCGCCCGAAAACCGGCGTATTCCTGGGCCGGTACGCCCCCCATCCCTTCACCGGAGCCCCGGTCCCGATCTGGACCGCGGACTATGTGCTGGCCGCCTACGGCACCGGCGCCATCATGGCCGTACCGGCACACGACCAGCGAGACCTGGATTTCGCCCGCACTTTCGACCTGCCGGTGATCCCGGTAGCAGAAGACGTGCCCGATGCCGACGGGCCGGCCCGCGACGCGGCCATCGAGCGGGTCATCGCGGAGGCCGAGGCGCGCGGGGTCGGCCGGGGTGGGGTCAGTTATCGGCTGCGGGACTGGCTGCTGTCCCGGCAGCGGTTCTGGGGTTGTCCCATTCCGATCGTGCACTGCGGGCGGTGCGGTGAGGTGCCGGTGCCGGACGAGCAGCTGCCGGTCCGCCTGCCGGATCTGCGCGGCGCCGCGCTGACCCCGGCCGGAGTCTCACCGCTGGCGGCCGCGCGGGACTGGGTCGAGGTGCCGTGCCCGGCGTGCGGCGGGCCGGCCGAGCGGGACACCGACACGATGGACACTTTCGTGGATTCGTCGTGGTATTTCCTGCGCTACCCGAACCCGGACTACGCGGACGGGCCGTTCGACCCCGAGGCACTGCGCACGTGGCTGCCGGTCGACCAGTACGTCGGCGGCAACGAGCACGCCATCCTGCACCTGCTGTACGCCCGGTTCTTCACCAAGGTGCTGAAGGACCTGGGCCTGGTCGACTTCGACGAGCCGTTCCGCGCGCTGCTCAACCAGGGCCAGGTGATCCTGAACGGCGCCGCCATGAGCAAGTCCAAGGGCAACATGGTCGACCTGGGCGAGCAGCTGGACACGTACGGCGTGGATGCGATGCGGCTGACCATGCTGTTCGCCGGGCCGCCCGAGGACGACATCGACTGGGCCGACGTGTCACCGGCCGGCTCGGTGCGCTTCCTGGGCCGGGCGCTGCGGCTGGCCGGCGAGGTGCGGTCCGCCCCCGGCGCCGACCCCGCCACCGGTGACCAAGCGCTGCGCCGGGCCACCCACCGCCTGGTCCGGGTGATCACCGAGCTGATCGAGGCGCACCGGCTGAACGTGGCGGTGGCCCGCACCATGGAGCTGGTCAACGCGGCCCGCAAGCAGATCGACGACGGCCACGCCGGCGACCCCGCGGTGCGCGAGACCGTCGAGGCCGTCACGATCGTGCTGTCGCTGTTCGCCCCGTACCTGGCCGAGGAGATGTGGTCGCGCCTGGGTCACGAGCCGGGCGTCGCACACGCCGGCTGGCCGGCCGTGGACCCGGCGCTGGCGGCCGAGTCCACGGTGGTCTGCGCCGTCCAGGTCAACGGCAAGCTGCGCGACCGCATCGAGGTCCCGGCCGACATCACCGAGGCCGACCTGACCGCGCTGGCCCTGGCCTCCCCGGCCGCCGCCGGCCGGGCGGTGACCCGCACGATCGTCCGCCCGCCGAAACTGGTCAATCTGGTGGTGCAGCCCTGATCGCCGGCTCTAGCCGAGCAGCTCCTTGGCGATGACCTTGGACAGCTCGCGGAACGCCTTGCCGCGGTGGCTGATCGCGTCCTTCTCCTCGGCGGTCAGCTCGGCGTTGGTGCGGTTCTGGCCGTCGCCCAGGAAGATCGGGTCGTAGCCGAACCCGCCCTCGCCGCGCCGGGCCCGCAGGATGGTGCCGCGCTGCTTGCCCTCGACCAGGTGCTCGCGGCCGTTCGGCAGCACCAGCGCCGCGGCGCACACGAAGGCGCCGCCGCGCTGGCCGTCCGCCACGTCGGAGATCTGGGCCAGCACCAGGTCGAGGTTGGCCTGGTCGTCGCCGTGACCGCCGGACCAGCGGGCGCTGAACACGCCGGGCATGCCGTTGAGCGCGTCGACCGCCAGGCCGGAGTCGTCGGCCACGGTGGCCAGACCGGTCCGTGCGGCGCCCTCGCGGGCCTTGATCAGGGCATTTTCGCCGAACGTGAGGCCGGTCTCGGGCACCTCCGGGTAGTCCGGGAAATCGGCCAGACCGACCAGTGCGATGCGGTCGGTGCCCAGGGCCACGTCGAGGATCCGCTGGAGCTCGACGAGCTTCTTCTTGTTGGCGGTGGCGAGCAGCAGCCTCTTACTCACGACGCGAGCGCCTTCTGCTGGGCGGCGGCCAGCTCGGTGCAGCCCAGCAGGGCCAGGTCGAGCATGGCGTCCATCTGGTCGCGGCGGAACACGCCGTTTTCCCCCGTGCCCTGCACCTCGACGAAGTCGCCGTCGCCGGTGGCCACCACGTTCATGTCGACCTCGGCGGCGACATCCTCCACATACGCCAGGTCGAGGCGCGGCTCGCCGTCGATGATCCCGACGCTGACCGCCTGGATCGAGCGGTGCACCACCCGGTCGGACTTGCCGGCCAGCGCCTTCTTGTCGGCCAGCCAGGTCACCGCGTCGACCAGAGCCACATACGCCCCGGTGATCGCGGCCGTCCGGGTGCCGCCGTCGGCCTGCAGCACGTCGCAGTCGAGGACGATCGAGTTTTCGCCCAGTGCCTTGAGGTCGATGCAGGCCCGCAGGCTGCGCCCGATCAGGCGGGAGATCTCGTGCGTACGGCCGCCGATTTTGCCTTTGACGCTCTCCCGGTCACCGCGAGTGTTGGTGGCACGGGGCAGCATCGAATATTCGGCGGTGACCCAGCCGAGGCCGGACCCCTTGCGCCAGCGTGGCACCCCCTCGGTGACGCTGGCGGTGCAGAGCACCCGCGTGTTGCCGAACTCGACGAGGACCGAGCCCTCCGGATGGATGCTCCAGTGCCGGTTGAGGGTCACGGGACGCAGTTGATCGGCCGCTCGGCCGTCGGGTCGTGCCATGCCCCAAACCTTATTGGTTCGGTGCCGGGGCCGCTCCTTGTACCCCGCCGCCTGTGGATAACGTCGGCACCGCGGGGCGCAGGCGCTGCCGGCTGACCGCCGCGCCGGCCGTGCTCCGCTCGGGCAACGCGCCGTGCGCCCGCAGGAACCCGTCCACCGCCTGCTGCCAGCCGAACCCCTCGGCCCGGGTGCGCGCGGCCGCACGTCGCTGCGCCTCGGGCCGCGCCATCAGGACGCGTACCCCCTCGGCGAAAGCCTCCCCGGTGCCCGGCACCGCCACGCCGGCGTCACCCACCACCTCAGGCAGCGCGCTTGTCTCGTTGACCACCACGGGCGTGCCGCAGGCCAGCGCCTCGAGCGCGGCCAGGCCGAACGTCTCCACCGGACCCGGCGACACCACCACGTCGGCGCTGGCGAGCAGCGCGGCGACGGCGGCCCGGTCGGCGATGTGCCCGGCGAAGCGCACCGGCAGCCGGGCCGCCCGGTAGGCCAATGCGGCCCGGCGGGCGCCGTCACCGGCCACCACCAGGACGGCCGGAGCCTTGTTGGTGCGCAGGGCCGCCACCGCGTCGACCGCCAGCTCGGGCCGCTTCACCGCGGACAGCCGGCTGCAGAACACCACCATGAGCTCGTCGGGACGGGCGTAGCGGGCCCGGACCGCGGCGTCGGCCCGGCTCGGATGGAACGCCTCCAGGTCGACCCCGAGCGGGACCTCGACCAGGTTGGGGACGCCCAGGCGGCGGAACTCGGCGGCCGCGAACGCGGTGGTGCACACGATGGTGTCGAACGTCTCGGCGGTGCGCAGGTTGAGCCGGTCGGCCAGCGAGTCGCGCTTGGGCATGCCCCAGACGCCGAGCAGCGCGGCGAGACTCTCGTGCGACACCATCATCGAGCCGACGCCGCGCTGCCGGGCCCAGCGGCCGGTCCAGCGCAGGGTGGCCCGGTCGGACACCTCGATGCGGTCCGGCTCGAGCTCGTCGAGCAAGCGGGTGAGCTGACGGCGCCGGGCCATGACCCGGAAGCCCCCGGTGCGCGGCAGCGGCGCGCTGGCCAGCGTGATGACACGGCCCTGCGAGGTCATTGTGTCGGAGGCTTCGCGGCCGGGGACGATCAGCACCGCCTCGTGACCGGCCCGCTGGTAGCCCTCACCGAGCTGACGCAGGGCGGTGCGAAGCCCACCAGAGTGCGTCGTCACGAAGTTGGCCAGGCGAACGATGCGCATGCAGCAAACTCCAAGCGTCCACGATCCGGTGGTGGTGCCACGGTGCTCGATCCGACCCCCGCACCCGGTCCGGGCTCAGAGATCGTAGCGGGCGCCAGGCCGTACGACCTCAACCGGCCCGGCGAACGCGGCGGTGGCCGCATCCACAATAGATGCCTCGGAGAACCATGCAGGTATCAAATGGGTGAGTAACAGTCGTCCGACGTCGGCCTTGGTGGCCGCCTCGCCCGCTTCGCCGCCGGTCAGGTGCAGGCCGGGCGGATTGTCGGCACCGTCCAGGTAGCTTGCCTCACACAGGAACAGGTCGGCGCCGGCCGCCAGGCGCAGCAGCGGTTCGCACGGGGCGGTGTCCGACGAGTACGTGATCACCCGTCCGCCGTGCTCGATGCGTACGCCATAAGTCTCGATCGGATGGTTGACCCGGTCCACCGTGACCTGAAAGGGCCCGATCGGGAAGGTGCCCGGCTGGAGGCCGTAAAAGGTGTAAACGTCGTCGACCGACTCATTGTCCGAGCTGTACGCCGCGGAGATCCGTTCGGCGGCACCGAGCGGCGCATAGACGGGCAGAGCGGGCTTGGCACCGGTCGGGTCATAGCGACGAACCACCACATAGAGGCACGCATCCAGCATGTGGTCACTGTGCAGATGGGTGAGGACGATCGCATCGATGGAGTTCGGGTCGGAGTACCGCTGCAGAGCCGAGAGAGAACCCGATCCGAAATCAATCAGGAGCCGGAAGCCCTCAGCCTCGACGAGGTAGGCGGAACAAGCCGACTCGGGGCCGGGAAAACTGCCGGCACAGCCGAGAACGGTCAGTCGCATGCGGGTCCCTTTGCCTCACGCTGGGTCGTCCACGCCCCGCTGGACCGGTCCGTGGCGGCGTCGTCAGACCAGTCAATCACGGAGCGAAGCGTACGTCGGGACCTGCGACCCCTGTAAACGTCTGATCGATTTGTCGCTAAATCGACAACGTACATCACACCGCCCGTGACCTCGGTCATTAGCTCAATTCCCGTTACGTCCGGTGAGTCGTTTGCGTTGCACAAAGTGAGGACTTCTAGGGACGGAACAGACGGAGGCAGCGTGACAACGGTCGAGCAGAACCGCGGCACGCGGACCGAGGCGGCAGAGATCATGCCGTTCGGTGGCTGGGAGAGTACACCGGCCGCCGAGGTATTCGGTGACCGCAAGACGCTCTTCCGCTTTCCGGCCGCTGACGATCCAGCACCGGCACCCGGACGCCTGCTCGCCATGGCCCTTTTCGGCGCCGCGCTCGGCCTAGCGGGCGTCGGTGTGGGGCTGCGTGCAATGGTCACGGTAATCGGCGGCGCGGCCTTCTGGTACGTCCCGGTGCTGTCCTTTTTCGGACTCATCAGCGTGGCTCTGGCGGTCGGATCGTTCCTCTCCATCCACCGCCCGACACTGCCCTGGGCACTCCTGATCGCCGCGACGATTCCGCTCACGATCGACATTCTGGTGGCGGCCCTCTACTGAGGCCGCCCCATCACGCCCAGAGTTGCCCTTCGAGGGCTTCTTCGGCCTCGTTGAGGGTGCCGCCGTAGGCACCGGTCGACAGATATTTCCAACCGCCGTCAGCGATCACAAACGCCACATCGGCCCGGCGGCCGGCCTTGACCGCCTCGTGCGCCACGGCCAGTGCCGCGTGCAGGATGGCGCCGCTGGAGAAGCCGGCGAAGATGCCCTCCACCTCGACCAGCTGGCGGGTGCGCAGGACGGCGTCGCGGGTGCCCACCGAGAAGCGGCGGTCCAGCACGGTGGCGTCGTACAGCTCGGGCACGTAGCCCTCGTCGATGTTGCGCAGCCCGTACACCAGCTCGCCGTACCGTGGCTCGGCCGCGACGATCTGAATGCCGGCGACCTTCTCCTTCAGATACCGACCGGTGCCCATCAGCGTGCCGGTGGTGCCCAGGCCGGCCACGAAGTGGGTGACGGTGGGCAGGTCGTGCAGCAGCTCGGGGCCGGTGGTCTCGTAGTGCGCCCGGGCGTTGGCCTGGTTGCCGTACTGGAACAGCATCTTCCAGTCGGGGTGCTCGGCGGCGATCTGCTTGGCGGTGGCGACGGCCTGGTTGGAGCCGCCCGCGGCCGGCGAAAAGATGATCTCCGCGCCGTACATGCGCAGCAGCTGGATCCGCTCGGCCGAGACGTTCTCGGGCATCACGCAGACCAGTCGGTACCCGCGCAGCTTGGCCACCATGGCCAGCGCGATGCCGGTGTTGCCGCTGGTCGGCTCGAGAATGGTGTCGCCCGGGCGCAGGTGGCCGGACTCCTCGGCCTCGCGCACCATGAACAGCGCCGGACGGTCCTTGACGCTGCCGGTGGGGTTGCGGTCCTCGAGCTTGGCCCAGAGCCGCACCGGCGGTGCCCCGTCGGGCACCGTCGGCGATAGCCGGGGCAGGCCGACAAGCGGCGTGCCCCCACAGGCGTCCAGCAGGCTCTCGAAGCGAGCCATCGTGTTACTTGCCTTCAGTCCGATTAAGGGTGGCGGCGGGGCGGTTGGACGGGCGGGCGCTGCCGAGCAACGCGGCAGCCGCCGCGAAGCCCAGAGCTCCGCCCGCCACCGCCGGCAGGATGGTGACCGAGTCGCCGTCGCTGAGCTTGGCGTCGAGCGCGCCCAGGAAGCGGACGTCCTCGTCGTTGATGTAGATGTTGACGAACCGGTGCAGCCCGCCCTCGGGCGTGATCAGCCGGCCCTTGAGGCCGCTGTGCTTGGCGTCCAGGTCGTCGATCAGCTCGGTGAGCGTGGCGCCGCCACCCTCGACGACCTTGGCGCCGCCGGTGTAGCTGCGCAGGATGGTGGGAACGCGAACTTCGATAGCCATGACGGTGAATGCTCCTGAGTAAGGGTCGAACGTCGGGAAGGGATCTGCCGGAGTGTCGTCAGCGACACTCGTAGACCACCGACACGGGGCTCTGCCCGAACAGGCACGGCTGCACAACGCTCACACTCACGCGTCCACCGTCGCATCCACGATGTTGATCTCTTCCTCGGCCACCACACCGTCCACGATGCGGAACGACCGGATCTCCTCCGAGTCCGGCTCACGAGTCGACACGAGCAGGTAATGCGCATGCGGTTCGCCGGCGAACGAAATGTCCGTCCGAGAAGGGTACGCCTCGGTCGCGGTGTGCGAGTGGTAGATGACGACCGGTTCCTCGTCGTTGTCATCCATCTCGCGCCACACCCGCAGCTGCTCCATGGAGTCGAACTCGTAGAACGTCATCGACCGGGCGGCGTTGTCCATCGGGATCAGCCGGGTCGGCAGGTCACCGCCGGCCGGGCCGGCGACCACGCCACAGGCCTCGTCCGGGTGGTCCCGGCGAGCATGGGCGACGATCGCGTCGACGATCGCGCTGTCGATGGTCAGCACGTCGTTCACATTACCGTGAGATTTCCACGGACCCGGCGTGGCCGTGCCCACACTCACTTGATCTCGGGCAGCGCATTCAGCAAAGACTCCTGTAGATATCCCAGGTATGCGTACACGCTGAGCTGGAACACCCGGCTCGAGCCCGGGTCGTGGATCACGGCCCGCTCGAGTTCCTCGCTGAGATCGGTGTCGGCGCTGATGTCGAGCCGGGTGCCCATCGCCAGCCGGGCGTCGTTGATGGCCCGCAACCAGGCCTCCGCCGCCTCGCCGTCCAGGCGTACCTCGCCCGCGCCCTCATCCGGCAGTGCCGCGAGAATGGCACCTGCCTGATCGATCTTGCCGGTTTTCAGCTCGCCCTCGGTGTAGAGGCGGAACTCGGCCGAGTCGTCGGGGCGGTCCGGATAGATGTCCGGGAACAGCCGGGACACCACCGGATCGGTGTGGTCCATGCCGTCGGTCAGCAGGCCCACCACCTCGCCGGCGACCTTGCGCAGCACGCGCACCTCGTCGACCGCGAACGTGGCAACGCACTGTGCGCCGTTGCGTCGGAACATCTGCCCTCTCCCGCCGGTGTTCAGGCCCGGTCCACCGTCGCCCAGAGACCGTATCCGTGCAGCCGGTTGGCGTCCATCTCCATGCGCTCGCGCGCGCCGGAGGACACCACGGCCCTGCCCTTGGTGTGCACGTCCAGCATCAGCTGCTCGGCCCTCTCCCGGCTGTAGCCGAACAACTTCTGGAAAACCCAGGTCACGTACGACATGAGATTCACCGGATCGTCCCAGACGATGGTCACCCAGGGGGTGTCGTCGACGGGTGCCTCCTCGACCTCCGGTGTCTCGACGGGAGCAACCTGTGGCAACGCCATGACCCCCATGTTGCCACCGGTTTCGCCGCATCGGTGAACCGGAGCGCCGAACCGCAGGTCAACGCACCGTTAGTAAGGGGCGCTCCCGGCGCAATAGGGTGATGGGGTGAACACCTTCGCCCCCGCGTTGATGACCGACCAGTACGAGCTGACGATGGTCAGCGCCGCCCTGCGCGACGGCACGGCCGATCGACAATGCGTGTTCGAGGTGTTCGCCCGCCGGCTGCCCACCGGCCGGCGCTACGGCGTGGTCGCCGGACCGGGCCGGCTGGTCGAGTTGCTGCACGACTTCCGGTTCCGGTCCGAGGAGATCGACTTCCTGCGCAGGGCGCAGATCGTCGACGAGAGCACCGCGGAGTGGCTGACGGCCTATCGCTTCACCGGAGACATCGACGGGTACGCCGAGGGCGAACTGTTCTTCCCGGGCTCCCCGATCATGACGGTCTCCGGCACCTTCGCCGAGTGCGTGGTGCTCGAGACGCTCATCCTTTCGGTGCTCAACCACGACTGCGCCATCGCGGCCGGAGCGGCCCGGATGGTCACCGCGGCGCGCGGCCGGCCGATCATCGAGATGGGATCGCGGCGTACCCACGAGAACGCGGCCGTCGCGGCGGCGCGGGCGGCCTACCTGGCGGGCTTCGCGTCCACCTCCAACCTGGCCGCGGGAGCGCTCTACGGCATACCCACCACGGGCACCTCGGCGCACGCGTTCACCCTGCTGCACGACGACGAGCCGGCCGCCTTCGCGTCCCAGGTGGCGGCCCTCGGCAAAAACACCACACTGCTGGTCGACACGTATGACATCGCGCAGGGCATCCGGAACGCGATCGCGGTGGCCGGCCCCGGCCTGCGCGCCGTCCGGATCGACTCCGGCGACCTGTCGGTGCTGGCCCAGCACTCCCGCGAGTTGCTCGACTCGCTCGGCGCCGCGGACACCAAGATCATCGTGTCCGGCGACATGGACGAGTACGCGATCGCCACGCTCGCCGCCGAACCGGTCGACCTGTACGGCGCCGGCACCGCGGTGGTCACCGGCTCCGGCGCGCCGACCGCCGGCCTGGTCTACAAACTGGTCGAGGTCGAGGGCAAGCCGGTGGTCAAGCGCTCGGAAAACAAAGCCACGGTCGGCGGCCGCAAGACCGCGGTGCGCCGGCACAAGCCCACCGGCACGGCGACCGAGGAGATCATCGTCTCCCAGGGTGTGCCCGACCACTCCGCCAACGATCGCCTATTGCAGAGGTCGTACGTGGTGGCCGGCGACGTGCTCGAGCCGCCCACCCTCCAGGAGTCCCGCGACCACCTGCGGCAGTGCCTCATCTCGATACCGTGGGAGGGGCTCAAGCTCTCGGCCGGCGACCCGGCCATCCCCGTCACCATCGTCCCGACCGTTTAGGAGTTGCCGTGGCCCGCGCTCTGATCATCGTCGACGTCCAGAACGACTTCTGCGAGGGCGGCTCGCTGCCGGTGACCGGCGGCGCCGCGGTCGCGGCCGGCGTCTCGCAGGCCCTCGCCGAGGGTGCCACCAGGTGGGACCACGTGGTGGCCACCAAGGATTGGCACATCGATCCGGGTGCGCACTTCAGCGATCACCCGGACTACCTGGACTCCTGGCCGGCGCACTGTGTGGTCGGCTCGTCCGGCGCCGAGTTCCACCCGTCGCTGGTCACCGAGCGGATCGAGGCGGTCTTCCACAAGGGCGAGCACAAGGCGGCCTACTCCGGCTTCGAGGGCCACAACGACCAGGGCGAGACCCTGGCGGCCTGGCTGCGAGAGCGCGAGGTCACCGAGGTCGACCTGGTCGGCATCGCCACCGACCACTGCGTACGCGCGACCGCGCTGGACGCCCGCGCCGAGGGCTTCACCACCACGGTCCTGCTCGACCTGACCGCCGGTGTGTCCGAGGGCACCACCGAGGCGGCCCTGGCCGAGTTCCGCACGGCGTCGATCCAGGTCGCGAATTCCTGATCTGTCGTACCCCCGAGGCAGTATGTCCTGCGGAGGTCAGGAACCATGCTGCTCAAGCCCTACCGGGACACGCTCGCGCTCCCCCGCATCAAATCGCTGCTAGCCGTCGCGACGCTGGCCCGCATCCCGATCGCGGCCAGCGCGGTCGTGCTCACGCTGCACGTCGTCACCGACCTTGGTCGCGGCTACGGCGCCGCGGGCCTGATCGGCGCGGCGTTCACGGTCGGCGGTTCGGTGGGCGCCCCCGTGATGGGCCGCCTGGTCGACCGCCGCGGCCTGCGCCCGGTGCTGGTCCTCACCACGATCGCCGAGGTCATCTTCTGGTCCGTGGCCCAGGCTGTGCCGTACTGGACCCTGTTTCTGATGGCTTTGCTGGGTGGCTTCCTGGCCCTGCCCGCCTTCGCGGTGGCCCGCCAGTCGATCGCAGCCCTGACCACCGAGTCCCAGCGCCTCCCCGCCTTCGCCCTAGATTCGATCACCACCGAGATCTCGTTCATGGCCGGCCCCGCCCTGGGCGTCCTGATCGCCACCACGGCAGGCTCCCGCGCCGCGATGCTGGCCATCGGCGCCGGCATCCTGGTCTCCGGCGTGGGCCTGTGGCTGCTGAACCCACCGGTGCGCGCCGCACACGAGGCCCCCATCGAGGCAGGCGTTCGGGTCCCCCGCCGCACCTGGCTCCGCCCCCGCTTCATAGCCGTCCTGGCCGTGACGCTGGCCGCGACCCTGGTCCTGGCCGGCACCGACGTGACGGTGGTGGCAGTCCTGCGCGAAAACGGCGAACTCCCCTGGACCGGCCTGGTGATGTCGCTGTGGGCGTTCTACTCCCTGCTGGGCGGCTTCGCCTACGGCACGATGCACCGCCGCCTGCCCGCGGTGGCCCTGCTGACCCCGATGGCCGTGCTCACCGTGGCGGTGGCCCTGGGCTCCGCCCACTGGTGGCTGCTGGCCATCCTGCTGCTCCCGTGCGGCGCCCTGTGCGCCCCCACGATCACCGCAAGCGCCGACGCCGTGAGCCGCATGACCCCTGCCTCGGCCCGAGGCGAGGCGATGGGCTTGCACAACTCATCCTTGACCGTCGGCGTCGCCTTGGGCGGCCCACTGGCCGGCTTGGCCGCCGACACGTGGTCCCCCGCGTGGGGCTTCGTAGCGGTAGGCGGCGTGGGCACCCTGATAGCCGCAGCAGTCCTCCTCCTGGAACTACACCACCGCCGCCACCCCGACCCACCCTCAGCCCTATCCGCCACCGCACCCGCCGACCTCCCGGTCCCGGCCGCCAGAGCCACCGAGCCCGCCACCTTGGCCAACACCATGAACGCCCAATCCACCCGCCCCTGACCACTCCCATCCCGCCGCCCAGCATGATCTTGCGGAGTTGGTGCGCTCCGGCAACGCGAATTCGACACTCCTGAGGCCCGGCCGGCTGGGCAGCCGCCGATCTGGAATTCGCGTTCGCGGATTGCGGCAGGTCGACAAGATTGACGGCCGTGCGCGGCCGCGGTTGCTCAACCCCTGCCTATCGGCGGCGGAAATCGGGTTGTGAGCGTTTCGGCACGCTCCTGTACGATCGTACTTGTACGAACGTACAAGAAGAGGTGTCACCGTGCCGTACGTGTTTTTGATGGCTGCTATCGCCTTTGAGATTGCGGCCACCAGCCTGATGAAGTCGACCGAGGGGTTCACGAAGTTGTGGCCCACCCTGGCCTGCCTGTCGGGCTACGCGATTTCGCTGCTCGCGCTCTCCCAGGCCGTCAAGGGCGTGCCGGTCGGCGTGGCCTACGCGCTGTGGTCGGCCCTCGGCACCGCGGCCATCGTTGCGATCGGCGCCGCCTTCCTCGGCGAGCCGATCACCGTGGTCAAGGTCGCCGGCATCAGCCTGATCATCGCGGGCGTGGTCACTCTCAACCTCGGCGGTGCGCATTGAGTTCCCTGCCGGGGGCTACCCGGCCGGCCCGGCGCACTCGCGATCCGCAGGCTCGGCGGGAAGCGCTGGCGGCCGCCGTCCTCGAGGTCATCGCCGAGAACGGGATCGGGCGGACCACCCACCGCGCGGTGGCGGCGCGGGCGGAACTGCCGCTGGGCGCCACCACCTACTACTTTCCGACGCTCGACGCGCTGATCGCGGCGGGGCTGGAGCGGGCGGCCGCGGCGCAGGATGCCGATCTCCAGCTGTGGGCGGAGCGGCTCGGCGGGACGACCGATCTGGCGGGGACGCTGGTTGCGCTCACCGCGGACTATCTGGCCGACCGCCAAAGAGCACAGATCGAGTACGAGTTGTGCGTCGCGGCCGCCCGGGATGTGGCCCTGCGCCCCCTCGCGAGCCAATGGCTGGACGGGGTGCACAGCCTCCTCGAGCCCCGGGTCGGCAGTGCGGCGGCCCGCAACATCTCGGCACTGCTCGACGGGGCCATGCTCCAGGTGCTGGTCACCGGCTCGGAACTGGACGCCGAAGGCCTGGCCAACGCGATCCGGCGACTGGCCGCAGCCTAGATCGAACGGGCCAGCCGGAACGAGACGTCGTCAACCGTGAAGTCCGGATGACTGCGCCGGCGCACCGAGGCGCGGCAACTCCAGTGCTCGTCGAACCAGCCGCCACCCCGCAGCACCCGGTAGGACCCGTAGACCTCGGCGTCGTACACATCCCAGCACCAGTCCCACGTGTTGCCGAGCATGTCGTACAGCCCCCAGGCATTCGGCAGCTTCCCGCCAGGCTCGTGCAGCCGCTCGCCGGAATTGTCCCGATACCAGGCAATCTTCCCGAGTTCGCCATAGCGCGGCTCAGCGGTGCCGGCCCGGCAGGCGTGCTCCCACTCCGCCTCGGTGGGCAGCCGGTAACCGTCCGCCGCCTCGTCCCAGACAACCGATTCGCCATCGATCAGGTACGGCGGGGCAAGCCCCTCACGCTCCGACAACGAGTTGCAAAATCGAACCGCGTCCCACCACGACACGTTGACGGCAGGCAGCCGCCCGGCCCGCCCTTCAGCCGAGGCAGAGGGACCGGCCAACGCAGAAGGCCCGCCGGCGGACGGATCGGCCGGTGAGCGGGTGTCGTGGCCGTACCGCAAATTGGTTGTCACCGGGACCGCGGCCAAGTGGAAGGGGCGCAGGTCCACCTGCCAGCGACGCTGTAGGCGGCGGTCGGAGAGGAGCACTCGGCCGGGTGGGATGGGGAGCAGCTCGCGGCCGGTGAGGATGGTGGTCATCGTGGCGGTATGCGGAACGGCCCGCTCCGGGCGGGAGCGGGCCGTTGGCACTTGCTAGCGGTCGCGGTCGGAGGCTATGTCTTCGGCGTAGGTGGCGCCGCCGTCGGACTCGCTGGTCAGCGGGCGGGCGCCGCCCTCGGGCGGGCCGGCCAGGGACTGCTCGCCGGCGGCCAGTTCGGGGAACTTGGCATCGAAGGCGGGGCGCTCCGAGCGGATGCGGGGCATGCGGTCGAAGTTGCGCAGCGGGGGCGGGCTCGACGTGGCCCACTCCAGCGAGTTGCCGTGGCCCCACGGGTCGTCGACCGTCACCACCTGGCCGACCTTGTAGGACTTCCAGCAGTTGTAGAGGAACGGCAGCGTGGACAGGCCCAGCACGAACGAACCGATCGTGGAGAACATGTTCAGGAACGTGAAGCCGTCGCTCGGCAGGTAGTCGGCGTACCGGCGGGGCATGCCCTCGGTGCCGAGCCAGTGCTGCACCAGGAAGGTGGCGTGGAAGCCGAGGAACGTGAGCCAGAAGTGCAGCTTGCCGAGGCGGTCGTCGAGCATCCGGCCGAACATCTTGGGGAACCAGAAGTAGATGCCGGCGAACACCGCGAACACGATCGTGCCGAACAGCACGTAGTGGAAGTGCGCGATGACGAAGTAGGAGTCGCTCACGTGGAAGTCGATCGGCGGGGAGGCCAGCAGCACGCCGGACAGGCCGCCGAACAGGAACGTCACCAGGAAGCCGAGCGCGAACATCATCGGCGTCTCGAAGCTGATCTGGCCGCGCCACATGGTGCCGATCCAGACGAAGAACTTCATGCCGGTGGGCACCGCGATCAGGAAGCTCAGGAAGCTGAAGAACGGCAGCAGCACCTGGCCGGTGGCGAACATGTGATGCGCCCACACCGACATGGACAGCGCCGCGATCAGCAGGGTGGCCGAGACCAGACCCTTGTAGCCGAAGACGGGCTTGCGGCTGAAGACCGGGATGACCTCGGTGATGATGCCGAAGAACGGCAGCGCGATGATGTACACCTCGGGGTGGCCGAAGAACCAGAAGAGGTGCTGCCACAGCATCGGCCCGCCGGTCTCCACGTCGAACACGTGGGCGCCGAGCACGCGGTCGGCGGCGAGGGCGAACAGCGCGGCGGCCAGGAACGGGAAGACCATGATCACCAGCAGGCTGGTGACCAGGATGTTCCAGGTCATGATCGGCATCCGGAACATGGTCATGCCGGGCGCCCGCAGGGTCAGGATCGTGGTGATCATGTTGACCCCGCCGAGGATGGTGCCCAGGCCGGACAGCGCCAGGCCGACCACCCACATGTTGCCGCCGATGCCCGGCGAGTGCAGCGAGTCGCTCAGCGGCGTGTACGCGAACCAGCCGAAGTCGGCCGCACCACCCGGGGTCAGGAAGCCGCAGATGGTGATCGTGCCGCCGAACAGGTAGAGCCAGTAGGCGAACGAGTTGAGCCGCGGGAAGGCCACATCGGGCGCGCCGATCTGGATCGGCACCACGAAGTTCGCGAAGGCGAACACGATCGGCGTCGCGAAGAACAGCAGCATGATCGTGCCGTGCATCGTGAACAGCTGGTTGTACTGCTCGGGCGAGAGCATCTGCATGCCCGGACGGGCCAGCTCAGCTCGCATGAGCAGCGCCATCAGGCCGCCCAGCAGGAAGAACACGAAGGACGTGATCATGTACATGATCCCGATTTGCTTCGCATCCGTCGTGCGCAGAGCCCGGGCGAGTGCCGAGCCCTTGACCTGCCGCCGGACCGGGTAGGGCCGGGTCACGATCGGCTTAGGCGCAACGGTCGTCACGAATAGCCTCCGTTGTCTCGTTTGTCCCACTCAGTACGTCTGAAGGGAAAGACGCACCTCGCAGGCAGAATAGTCCCCGGCCCACCCCCTCCGGGCGCGGGGTTGCCAAAGAGGTGATCGAGGTCAGGGCGCGGGGTGCCACGCAGGCGCGGGCTCCAGGCAGGAGCACACCACAGTGGCGATGGAGGTCAGGAGGCCCGGTGACGCGATCGGACGCAACCGGGGCAAGGGCCGCGCGGCGGCTCCAAAGAGGCCCGTGAGGCCAGCGCGGAAGCCGGGCCGGGCACCCGCCGGCGAGTTGAGGCCGGCGAGCCTCAGACTGGAGGGACCAGGGGGCGGTAATGCTCCGCGAAGATGCGCAAGCCTCGCCGGCGCAGCATCGGGTCGCGCAGTGCTGGGGGGACGTCGCGGGTGCGGTCGCGTTCGCGGGTGCGGTCGCGGACGGCGCCGCAGCGGGGGCGACGGCGGAGTTCGTAGGCGTACAGGGCGGCGGGGACGTCGCCGCCGGTGCGTTTCAGCTCGTCGCCCAGGACCACGGCGTCCTCGAACGACATGGCGGCGCCCTGGGCCAGCGTGGGCGCGGTCGCGTGGGCCGCGTCGCCGACCAGCAGGACCGGGCCGCGGGACCAGGAGTCGATCACGACCTCGTCGGTGCGGGCTACCGAGACTTTTTCGACGGCTGACAGGATCGCCGGGACCGGGCCGCCGAACGATGCGAAGATGTTTCGCAGGTGGGCCCGCGGGTCGTCGGGGTTGGGCGCGTCCGGTGCTGTCTCGTCGGCCAGGCAGTAGAGCTTGCGGCCGCCCATCGGCATGGCCACGAAGGAGGACCGCCGGCCGAGCAACGCGGTCCAGTCGCTGAGCGGGGGCCCGCCAGTGACGACCGAGCGGTAGACGATCTGGCCGGTCGGCACCGCGGCACCGCCCAGGCCGGCCTTCGCCCGGATCGTCGAGCGGCGGCCGTCGGCGCCGATGACCAGGTCGTACTCGGCGACGCTGCCGTCGCCGAACTCGACCTTGGCGGCGCCGTCGAAGATCTCCAGGTCGCGGACGGACGTCTCGTACCGGACTTCGCCGCCCACCCCGGTGAGCAGCACCTGCTGGAGGTCGGCCCGGGACATGGCGCGGGACTCGCCGACACCGGCCCACAGGCCGGCCACGTCCATCTCGAACAGCTGGCGGCCGCGGGAGTCGAGGAAGACCTGACGGAAGATCAGGTCACCGAGGGGGCGCAACGGTGCGTCTAGGCCCAGCTGGCGCAGCGCCCGCGAGGCGTTGCCCGGCAGGTAGATGCCCGCGCCCGGCGACATGGTCGCGGGAAGCTCCTCGACCACGTCCGGCCGGTACCCGGCGAGCCGCAGCGCCCGAGCGGTGGCCAATCCGGCAATTCCGGCGCCCACCACGAGGATGCGCAAGGTCATCGCGGCACTGCCTCCCAGCGGTCGGACACGCGTCGGAGCCAGAACACTACCCGGTGCCACCGGCGCGGAAAACCCTCGATCATGGACGCGTCCGATTTGTTCAAGACGGCGCGAACCGCCGCCCGTAGCGTCGGCCGCATGACTCCGAAACTCAACGGGATCGGCCTCGCAGTGGCCGACATGGCAACCTCCCTTGCCTTCTATCGTCGTCTGGGGCTGGAGTTCCCGCCCGGGGCGGACCGCGAACCGCACGCCGAAGTGGAACTGCCCGGCGGCATCCGGCTGATGGTCGACACGGTCGCGTCACTCCAGTCGTTCGATCCGTCCTTCACCGTGAGCAAGGACAAGGACGGGCCCAGCCTCGCCTTCCTCTGTGCGGACGCGGCCGAGGTGGACGCGGTCCACGCCGACCTCGTCGCGGCCGGCTATGTCAGCGTCAAGGAACCCTGGGACGCCGACTGGGGCCAGCGATATGCCCTGATCACCGACCCGGACGGCAACCAGGTGGATCTGTTCGCCTGGGTCAAGGCCCCGGGCTGAGCAACTCGCCGAGCGGGACGCCGGCCAGGGCACGGACCTCGCGCGCGAGGTGGGCCTGGTCGGCGTAGCCCGCCTCGGCCGAGACCGTGGCGAAGGGCGTCCCGGAGCGGGCCAGCCGGAGCGCGCGCTCGAGGCGGAACACCCGAGCCAGGGTCTTGGGGCCGTAGCCGAAGGCGGTGTGGCTGCGCCGCTGCAGCTGGCGCGGACTGAGGCCGCAGTCGTCGGCGATCGCGCCCACCGAACGGCCGGCCCGGGCCGCCTCGGCCAGCGCCACCATCGCCCGGTCAGGTGACTGCCAGCGCTCGCGGGCCGCCGCGGTCAGCGCGGCCAGCGGGTCGGCGGCCTCGGCGAGCGCCCGCACCGCAGCGGCCGGCCACAGCGCGTCGAGCGGCACCCGCTGGTCGACCACCTCGGACGCCGGCAGCCCGAGCACGCCCGGCCCGGTGCCCGAGCCGAACCGCAGCGCGACCATGCGGCTGCCCGGCGGCGGCCGGCCGACCTGGGCAATCGTGTCGGGACCGGCCACGAACACATGGCCGTCCTGCCAGATCAGATCGAGGCAGCCGTCCGGCAGGATGCGTTTCGGGCCCGCCCCCGGTGGCGTCACGCTCCACCAGGCCGTCACGTGCGGCAGGGCTGAGGCGAATTCCGAATACATGGGCCTACCCTGGCACGGGGGTACGACAGAAATTCGCGGGGAACAATGAGGGTATGACGGATCGGCTGGGCGAATACCGCCGCAAACGGGACCCGAAGCGCACCCCGGAACCGATCCCCGCGGCCCATCCCGGCGAGACCGAGCGGAACCGGTTCGTCATCCAGCAGCATCACGCCCGCAGCCTGCACTGGGACGTCCGGCTGGAACGCGACGGCGTGCTGGTCTCGTTCGCCGTCCCCCGCGGCCTGCCCCGCGACCAGGGCCGCAACAACCTGGCCAAGCACACCGAGGACCACCCGCTGGAGTACCTGGACTTCGCGGGCGAGATTCCGGCCGGCGAGTACGGCGGTGGCCGCATGATGATCTTCGACCGGGGCACGTACGAGACCGAGAAATGGCGGGACGACGAGATCGCGGTGGTCTTCCACGGCGAGCGCGCGACCGGCCGGTACATCTTCTTCCAGACCGGCGGCGCCGACTGGATGGTGCGCCGGATGGACCCGCCGGAACCCGGCTGGGAGTCGATGCCCGAGGTGGTGCCGCCGATGCTGCCCGGCGAGTCCAGCCGGCTGCCGGCCGACGACGACAACTGGGGTTTCGAGATGGCCTGGGGCGGGCGCCGCATCTCGGCGTACGTCTCCGGCGGTCGCGTACGGCTGATGGAAGCTGACGCCGGCGATGTGACCTCGTGGTACCCGGAGGTTCGGGCCCTCGGCCCGGCGCTGGCGCCGGTCGAGGCCGTGCTGGACGGCGAGATCCTGGCCTTCGACGGCACCCGGCCGGACCCGGACCTGCTCGCCCGCCGGAAAGCGCCGAAGGACTCCGGTGCGGCCCGGCGCGCGGCCGAGCGGACCCCGGTCCAGTTCCTCGCCTACGACCTGCTCTGGCTGGAGGGACACAGCACGGTCGAGCGAATTGGTTACGCCGAACGCCGGGAACTGCTGGACGGACTGGCTATTTCCGGCGAACACTGGCAGACACCACCGTACTTCGCGGGCGGCGGCGCCTTCGCGGTTGACGCCGCTCGCGCCCAGGGCCTGTCCGCCGTGGTGGCGAAGCGGCTGACCTCGCCCTACCGTCCGGGCCGGCACAGCCGCCTCTGGCGCACCATTCCCGTTACCGGCTAGCGCACCACGAGGTAGGGAAGAGATGCACGAGGAGATGTCGGCCGACCTCTGGAACTCCGCCGTCCGCGTCCTCGAGACGAACTGGACCGGGCACCATATGGTGCCCTCCCGCCGGCTCTATCCGCATCAGTGGAGCTGGGACGCCGCCTTCATCGCGATCGGCCTCGCCTACGCCAACCCCGGCCGCGCCTGGCGTGACCTGCGCAGCCTGTTCGAGGCGCAGTGGGCGGACGGCCGGGTGCCGCACATCGTGTTCGACCCGGCGACCGCCGAGGAGGACTACTTCCCCGGGCCCGCGTTCTGGGACGTGCCCGGCCGGGGCAGCACCGGCATCGTGCAGCCGCCGATGCACGCGGTCGCCGCCTGGGAGGTCTACCGGCACGCGGCGGCGCACGGCGCGGACTCCGCCCTGCAGGCCCGGATCGAGCTGGAGTGGCTCTACCCCCGGCTGGTGGCCCAGCAGGACTACCTGACCGGTTCGCGCAACCTCGGCGGCGCCGGTCTGGCCTGCATCGTGCATCCGTGGGAGTCCGGCCTGGACAACAGCCCGGGCTGGGACGCCGCACTGGCCGGCGTGCCGGCCGACCCCGACCTGCTCAGCACGTACCGGCGGCGTGACCTGGCCAACGCCGACGCCGCGCACCGGCCTACCGACCTCGACTACTCGCGGTACGTCGGCCTGGTGCTGAACTACCGGGCCGAGGGCTACTCGGACGAGGGACTGCTGAGCCGGCACACCTTCGCGGTCGAGTGCCCGGCGTTCAACGCGATCCTGGGCACCGCCGAGCTGGCCCTGGCACAGATCGCCGGTGAGCTGGGCCGCGCCGCCGAGGCCACCACCCACCGGGAGCGGGCGCACCGGATCACCGCGGCCATCGCCGAGCGGCTGTGGGACCCGCGGACCCGCACCTTCCACTGCCGCGACCTGCGCACCGACCGGCTCAGCCCACTGCACTGCGTCAGCGGCCTGCTGCCGCTCATGCTGCCCGACCTGGCCGCCGACCAGGTCGAGGCGGTCCTGGGCCAGGCCCGGTCGGCACGGTTCGGACTGCCCGAACAGACCGGTCTGCCGGCGCCCAGCTACGACCGGACCGCGCCCGAGTTCGACACCCTGCGCTACTGGCGCGGACCGGTCTGGATCAACGTGAACTGGCTGCTGCGCCGCGGTCTGCTGGTGCACGGCTTCCGGGACGAGGCCGAGGACCTGCGCACCGCCATGGTCCGGCTGGTGCACCGCAACGGCCACTTCGAGTATTTCCACCCGGCGACCGGCGAGGGCCTCGGCGCGCCGACGTTCAGCTGGACCGCGGCCCTCTCCCTCGATCTGCTGGCCGACCGGTCGGTGCCGGCCTACGCGCGGGCCGCCTAGAAAATTACGACGGAGCGCAGGACGCCGCCGGTGTGCATCTTGCCGAAGGCGTCCTCGACCTGATCCAGCGCGATCTCCTCGGTCACGAACGCGTCCAGGTCGAGGCGGCCCTGCCGGTAGAGCGCCGTGAGCATCGGGAAGTCCCGGGTCGGCAGGCAGTCGCCGTACCAGCTGGACTTGAGCGCCCCGCCCCGGCCGAAGACGTCGAGCAGCGGCAGCTCGATGGTCATCTCGGGGGTGGGCACGCCCACCAGAACCACGGTGCCGGCCAGGTCGCGGGCGTAGAAGGCCTGCTTGTACGTCTCAGGGCGGCCGACCGCCTCGATCACCACGTCGGCGCCGAACCCGCCGGTCAGCTCGCGCACCTTTTCCACCACGTCGACGTCCTGGGCGTTCACCGTGTGGGTGGCGCCGAACTGCCGGGCCCAGTCGAGTTTCCGGTCGTCGGTGTCGATCGCGATGATCGTGGTGGCGCCGGCCAGCGCCGCACCGGCCACCGCGCCGTCGCCCACCCCGCCGCAGCCGATCACCGCGACCGAGTCACCGCGGGTCACGCCGCCGGTGTTGATCGCCGCGCCGAGGCCGGCCATCACGCCGCAGCCGAGCAGGCCCACCGCGGCGGCCCGGGCCTCCGGGTCGACCTTGGTGCACTGGCCGGCCGCGACCAGCGTCTTTTCCACGAACGCGCCGATGCCCAGGGCCGGGGACAGCTCGGTGCCGTCCTCGAGCGTCATCTTCTGCTTGGCGTTGTGGGTGGCGAAGCAGTACCACGGCTTGCCGCGGTTGCAGGCCCGGCAGTCGCCGCAGACCGCGCGCCAGTTGAGCACCACGAAGTCGCCGGGCTCGACGTCGGTGACGCCGTCGCCGACCGACTCCACCACGCCCGCGGCCTCGTGGCCGAGCAGGAACGGGAAGTCGTCGTTGATGCCGCCCTCGCGGTAGTGCAGGTCGGTGTGGCACACCCCGCACGCCTGGACCTTTACCACCGCCTCGCCGGGACCAGGGTCGGGAACGACGATCGTCGTCGTCTCGACCGGCGCGCCCTTGGCCCGGGCGATCACGCCCCGCACCCGCTGACTCATCACGCAGCACCCTTCGTCGCCGTTGACCTGCCTTCGCCCAGCGTAGGGGCGCCGGAACCCGGCGTCAGCCCGGAGGACGCACCTCGACCGGGGATTCCAGCAGCGCATCGGCCAGCTTGGCCATCTGGCGCACCTGGGCCGGGCTGAGGCGGTCGAAAATCAGCTGCTGTACGGCGTCCGCGTGTCCCGGCGCCGACGCGACCACCTTGTCGTAGCCGGCGTCGGTCAGCTCGGCGATCTGCACCCGGCCGTCCTCGGGGTCGCGCACCCGGCGCACCCAGCCCTGTGCCTCGAGCCGGGCCACCACGTGCGACAACCGGGACAGCGAGGCGACGACCAGCTTGGCCAGTTTGCTCATGGCCAGCCGCCGGTCGTCCCGCTCGGAGAGGGTGAACAGCACGATGTAGCCCATGTGGGTCAGGCCGGCGTCGCGTTGCAGTTGAGCCTCGAGAGCGGCGGGAACCCGGACGAGCACCTCGACGAAACGGCGCCAGGCCTGCTGCTGCTCGTCGGTCAACCACCTCGGCTCGTCCATGGTGGAAGGTTAGCCGGTCTGTCGTTTCGCACATTGACGCTAGTACTCTGCCGCGGGGGCTCTGCCCCCGCGTGGCGCCGGGACCGGCTGGCTGGGGGGCCTCGGCCGGTTCCGGCGCCGCGTCAACTACTGCTGCGGGGGCTCGTCCTTGCCCTGCTCCTCGAGCCGGTCCGCCTCCTCCTTGGTGCGGTGCACCGCACCGTCGGCGTGCTCCGGCGGCCCGTACACGGTGTAGAGGACCAGCGGGTTGGGACCCGTGTTGAGGAAGTTGTGCTTGCGCCCGGCCGGGACGACGACCAGGTCGCCCTGCGCCACGTTCCGGGTCTCGCCGGAGACGATGGCCTTGCCGACCCCGCTCACGAAGGTCAGGATCTGGTCCACCTCGTGGACCTCCTCGCCGATCTCGCCGTCCGGCGGGATCGTCATCACGACCAGCTGAGTGTGTTTGCCGGTCCACAGGACGCGGCGGAAGTCGGGGTTCTTCTCGGCAACGGTGGCGATGGTGTAGTGCTCCATGACCGGACGCTTACCCAGGTCAGGCCCCCGGCAACCGTCCCGGCAGCACCGGAGCGGGACGGCCGATCAGATAGCCCTGCACGTAGTCCACGCCCAGCTCGCGCAGCAGCCGCAGGGTGGGCTCGTCCTGCACGTACTCGGCCACGGTGTGGATGCCGTATGCCTGACAAACCTGGACCAGCGCGCGCACCAGTACCTGGTCCTGCGGATTGGCGACCAGGTCGACCACGTACTCCCCATCGATCTTGACCAGGTCGATCGGGAAGATCCGGAGATAGCGGAACGACGCATAGCCCGAGCCGAAGTCGTCCAGCGCCAGCTCGCAGCCGAGGTCCCGGATCCGGTCGGCGAACCGGCGGGCCTCCAGCAGGTTGCCGATCAGCGCGGTCTCGGTGATCTCGAAGGTGAGCTGGGCCGGGTTGACCTCGTAGTGCTGGATCAGCCGCTCCACCTCGTCGGTGAGCCGCGGGTCGCCCACCGACCGGCCGGACAGGTTGATCTGCAGGCAGGTGTCGGGCTGCTCGGCGGCCAGCTGCATGGCCCGCTCGACCACCCAGAGGTCGATGTCGTAAACCGCGTCCAGCCGCTCCGCGGTGTCCAGCACCTGGATCGGCGACTGCGGGCCGTCGGTGTCGTCCAGCACCCGCAGCAGCAGCTCGTGCCGGGTCACCTTGTTGGTCTGGAGCTCCAGGATCGGCTGGGAGTAGAGCGTGAACCGGTCGGTGCCGAGCGCGTCGGCGACCCGGCTGCGGTAGGAGCCCTGCCGGTCACGGACCGGCACCGGGTGGGCCACCAGGGTGAGCGGCCGTTCCGCGTCCCGGGACTGACGCCAGGCGTGCTCGGCGTCGATCAGCACCTCGTGGCTGCCGGCCTCGGCGTCCGGGGTGAACCGCACCAGGCCGCCCCAGGCCTGGGCGCGCAGCCAGCTGTCCGGCAGCACGAACGTCTGCGAGCGCAGCGCCTCGACCAGCAGTTCGGCCTCGCGCCGGGCGGTGGGCCAGGACGTGCCGGCCAGCAGCAGGCCGATCTCGCTGGTGCCGACCCGGCCGAGCAGCGCACCCCGCTGGACCACGCCCTCGAGCACCCGGGCGGCCCGGTGCAGCAGGTCGGCGTTGCGGTCGGGGCGGGCGTCCTCGGTGTCGCCGGCCCGCTCGGACTGCACCCGGATCACCAGGATGGCGCCGCCGCCGCGCCGCTGGGCGCGGTCGATCTCGTCGATGAACCGGGCCCGGGTGAGCAGGCCGGTGGCCGGATCGGGGTCGGCCAGCGAGTCCTGTACGGTCTCGTCGCGCCGGGCCAGGCGGGCCATCTCGCGCCGGGCCCGCTCCCGGGCCGACACGTCGGTGACCACGCCGCGGACACCGCGGACGGTGCCGTCGGCGTTCTTCACCGGCTCGAGCCGGCAGTCGACGTCGAACCAGCCGCCGTCGGCCCGCATCAGCCGGACCGTGGTGCGCACCGGGACCCGGCTGGTCCACGCCTGGGTGATGGCGCTCAGCGCCTTGGCGTGATCCTCGCGGTGCACGTACCGGGCCAGGACCTTGCGGCTCACCTCGTGCTGGGCGTGCGAATGGCCCAGCATGCCCCGCAGCTGGGCGGACCAGACGATCTCGTCGCCCGTTGCGGTGTACGAGAACCAGGCGTTCCCGGCCGCGGCGGGCCGGTCGTCGGCGGGCGTACGCGGCTCCGGGAGGACGGAAGGCAGCAGTTGCCGCTCCTCGGGCGCAGCCATGCGCCATCCACCCCCTCACCTGTGCCATCCCCGGAACTATTACGACCCGTCACGCGGCCGATATAACAGAGGACGTCCGCGTCAATGTTTTGACGGACCGCCCGGCAAACCCCGGAACTGCGGTTTCTCGCCCGATCAGAGTAGGGAATCAACCGATCGGATGACCACTGCGCTGCGTGATATTCGCCGCAGATTAGCGTCGACTCCATGACGGACAGTTACTGCCAGTGCTGACTGTGGAACCTTCCGCAGTTCCTACCCCTCGACCGCCCGATCCATGCACGGAATGCATCGTCGCGGACGCGCCGCGTAACGAGATCGGGAACCGATGGATATGGTGGCGATTGGACCAACGCGGAGCGAGGACGAAGCATGGGCATCATTCGGGACATGCAGCGGGTGCGCGCCACGCAGGTGGCGGCTGACCAGCGGGCGAACACGGCCGCGGCGCAGCAGCGCGACATGATCCGGCGCAACGCCGACCTGGCCATCGCGGCGGCGCAGCAGGCGGCGTCCGACGTGGAACGGCAGCGCGAACGCCAGCGGCTGTACGCCGAGGCGCGCACCGCGGACGCGGCGGCGGCGAACGCCGAGGTGCGCGCGCGGCTCGGCGACCTGGACAGCCTGCTGTTGTCCACGCTGGACGTGGACGACCACATCGACCTCGACCAGTTCAAGAAACCGCTCGCGGTACCGCCGTTCGACCCGGGTCCGCTGAGCCGGCCGCACCCCGAGCCCAGCTGGCAGAGCTATCAGCCGCCGCAACCGCGCGGGGTCGGCAAGATTATCGGCGGCGACCGGCTGCACCAGCAGCAGACCGCCCAGGCGAGGCGGGCGTACGAGCAGGCGCGGGCCCGCTGGCAGGCCGACGAGGACCGGCGCAGGCAGCGCCTGGCCGAACGCCGCCGGGCTTACGACGAACACCGGCGCAAGTACGAGGCCAAGATGGTCGCCTACAACGCCGAGGTGGACCGGTTCGCGGCCGCGGTCGCCGGCGCCGACCCGGCCTCGGTAGTCGAGTACTTCGCCATGGTGCTCGGCAACTCGGTGTATCCGGATGACTTCCCTCAGCACTTCCGGCTCGCCTACCTGCCCAAGCAGAAGCACCTGCTGATCGAGTACCACCTGCCGCCGATCGAGGTGATCCCGGTGGTGAAGGAGTATCGGTACGACCGGGTCCGCGACGACCTGTCCGCCATCCCCCGCGACGAGGCCGAGATCCGGCACCGGTACGTCGACGTCATCGCCCGGGTGACGCTGCGCACCATCCACGAGATCGTCGAGTCGGACCGCGGCGCCCTGGTGCGACAGATCTCCTTCAACGGCATCGTCGACACCATCGACCGCCGCACCGGCCGCTTCATCCGCCCCTGCCTGGTGTCGGTCAAAACGGATCGGGACACGTACGCGGCCATCGAACTGCGCCGGGTCGACCCGGTCGCCTGCGTCAAACACCTCCAGGGCGCGCTGTCCGGAGAACCGGACACGCTGGCCGCGGTGACCCCGAAAATCGACTTCGACCGGGACGCCGACCTCGACTTCACCGAGGAGTTCAACGTGCTCGCCGACATCGACGAGCGGCCCAACCTGATCACGCTCCCCGACCAGGCTTGGGAACAGCAACTGCACGACCTGTTCGGGGTGATGGGCCTCGAGATGGGCGCCCCGGTCCGCACCGACAGCGGCGCCCGCTGGCTGGCCACCGACCCGCGCCCCATCTTCGGCGGCAAGGTGGTGCTGCACGCCACCCGCAGCGGCCCGGCCGGCGCCGCCGCGGTGCACGCCCTGGCCGGCGCGGTCACGGCGGCCGGCGCCACCAAGGGCATCCTGGTGTCGCTGTCCGGCATCGACGCCGAGGCGTACGAGGCGCTGGCCGGCCGCCCCCTGGAACTGATCGACGGCCCGGCCCTGGTGACCCTGCTGGCCAACCACTGCCGCATCAAGGCCCGCATCGAGCTGACCGGACCCTGGACAGACCAGAGAGGCGCATCGATGTAGCGTCCGCCCGTGACCGATCAGACGCCGCCCAGCACCTACCCACCCGCCCCGCCGCAGGCTCCGCCGCCGCCCGCCTACCCGGCACCCCTGCGGGAGCGTGCGGAAGGCGTCTGCGCCGCCAATTTTGCGGACCGGGTCCGGGATCCGCACGTCGTGTCCAGGGTGGACACGCGTTATCTGTTTCCGTCCGAGGGCGGGTGGGCGACCGACCGCTCCACGATCTGCATCGTCACCGACCCGATCGGGCGGACGACCGGCTCGGTCATGGACTGAGCAGCGCCGGGATCAGCGCCGCCAGCACCGCCCGGTCCGCCGGGCGGTCCGGTTCGTACTCGGTGATGCCGAGGCCGGCCAGCGGGAACCGGTCGGTCAGCGCGCGCACCGCCGCCGCGAGTTGGTCGGGGGTCACGCCGTCCGGTTCGGGCGCGCCCACCGCGGCGAAGCTCTCCGGGTCGAGCACGTCCAGGTCGATGTGGACGTACACCGCGCGGGCACCGGTCGCCTCGACCACCGACGGCAGCGACGCCAGGCCGGCCACCTCGACGTGGGCGAGGCCGGCCTCGGCCACGTACTCCTTCTCGGCCGGGTCCAGCGCCCGCACCCCGGCCAGCACGACCTGCTCGGGACGCAACCGCCGGCGCGGCAGCAACTCGGGGTGGCCCTCGCCGAGCAGCGTGCGCAGCACCATGCCGTGGAACGCGCCGGACGGCGACGACTCGGGCGTGTTCAGGTCGGCGTGCGCGTCGAACCACACCACCGCGAGACCGTCGCCGTGCCGGGCCAGCGCCGCCTCGATCGGCGCCACCTCGACGCCGCAGTCGCCGCCCAGGGTCACGAGCGGCGGGTCGCCGAGCGACGACCGGATGGCCGCCAGGTTGGCGGCCAGCAGCGCCACCGAGGGTTCGCCGTCCGCGAGCGGCACCCGGACCCGCTGGTCGCCGGGGATGAGACCGGCCAGTTCGGCGGCACCGGCCGTGAGCCGCCGGGCGGTCGGCGAGCCCGAGCCCTGCCACTGGCCGATCTCGACCACCGTGCGGCGCGGCACCGGCTTGATCTCCAGCTCCTCGATGCGTTGCCAGACGGGGCGCATGGCGGCGTCCGGCTCGCGGGCGTAGATGCTGCCCCGGATGCGCACGAACACGCAGTTGCCGACCCGTTCCAGGACGGCCTGCCGGCGCATGTCGCTCTCCCACTGCTCGGGGCCGTGGTAGCTGTCGCCGTCGCACTCGATCGCGAGCCGCCGGCCGTCGGGGGCGTTCAGCACGAAGTCGATCCGGTAGGCGCCGATCCGGAACTGCGGGATCGGCCGGAAGCCGCGCGCCATCAGTCGCTTGAGGACATCCCGCTCGAAGTCGCTCTCGCAGCGGGCGGCCAGGTCGGTGACCTCCTCGGCGGGGGCCAGGTTGAGCGCGTACGAGAGCAGCATGGCGCGCGGGTCGTCGGCGAGCAGCGAACCCGGCCGCACCGAGTGGAACACCCAGAGTTGGTCGCGGGCCCGGGACGCGGCCACGTTGACCCGCCGGTGATATTCGCGCTTGGTGAACGCCGCCACGCGGGGATCGTTGTCGGACACCACCATGGACACGAACACGATGTCGCGCTCGTCGCCCTGGAACGTGTACGCGTCGCCGACCCGCAGCCGGCGCGCCTGGATCTCGTCCTCGCCGATCTCGTCGCGCAGCAGTTGCAGCAGGTAGGCGGCCTGGCCGCTGCTGCTGAGCAGGGAGATGACACCGAGCGTCTTGCCGTCATATTTCGGATCTTTAACCAATGCGGCGATTTGGCTGGTAAGAGCGGATGCTTCGGACACGTTCACGTCGCCGAACCCGGGCAGCGGCTGACGCACCCCGTCCGGGAGGAACACCGTGCGGATCGGCGCGAGCGACGGCCGGTCCGCGCGCAACGGCATGATCTTGCCGTCGTAGTAGTGCCGCGAGGAGAACTCAATGATCTGCGGTACGCAGCGGAAGTGCTCGGTCAGCAGGATCCGCTCCGGCGACCGGCGCACCGCGTGGTCGTACAGCGACGACTCGGGGTCGAAGTGCTCGGCCGACGGCACGTCGTCGAGGTGGCTGTGGATCAGGCCGGACACCGAGCCGACGAAGCCCAGCTGCGGTCCGATCTGCTGGTCGTCGCCGACCACCACGGCCCGTTCGGCGAGCGCCAGCACCGGCAGCGCGAACAGATCGGCCTGCGACGCCTCGTCCACGATCACCACGTCGAACCGGGCGCCACCGGCGAACTGCTCGATCGCCCGGTCCACCGACATGACCCAGACCGGCACCGCCTCGACCGCCGACTCCATGGCCCGTTGCGCGTGCGCCTGCCAGGCCGCCGCGGTCCGTCCGGTGCCCTTACCGATCTTGCGAAGGGCGGTGGTCCAGTCGGCCAGCGCGGCCTTGCGCCGGTCGTCCAGGCTGCGGGAGACCTCGAGCCAGGCCGACGCCACCACCAGTTCGGCGGTGCGGCGGCGGATCTTGTCGCGGGTGTTTTCCACCCGCTTGGCCAGCACGGCCGGGTCGACGCTGCCGATCACCTCGTCGAACCAGGTCTGCGCGCGCCGCCAGGCCCACGCGTCCAGGCACGCCTGCCCGGTCACCGCGGGCACCAGTCCGGCCTCGACCTGCGCGGCCCACTCGGGTGCCGCCTCGGCCAGCCGGTCCCGCAGTTCCACGTACCGCCGAACGGAAGGTCGCAACCCGGTCAGCCGGCGCACCTCGGCCACCGCGTCATCCCAGCCGTCCAGCGTCGACCAGGCCTTGCCGAGCCGCGGCCAGGGTGCCAGCCGCTCGGCCACCGCACGATCCGCCGCGGTCATCGCGTCCAGTTCCAGGACCGCGGGCGCCGCGTCGAGCAGGCTTTCGACCGCGGCCAGGGCCGCCGGATCCAGGTCAAGATCATGCTGGGGTACGACGACAGCCAGCCGATCGGCGAGCGCCGGCCAATGCCGTACGTCCCAATCCAGGGACTGACCCGCGTCGGCCAGCAACGTGCCCGCCCAGATCTCCGGATCTCCCCAGCCGTCCGGCGGGGTGGCGATCTGCAGCCGGTCGATCCACTCCGACCAGTGCCCGCCCAGCCGGCGACGAGTCTGCACCCGGCGCACCCAGGCCGCCACCACGTCGACGTCCTCGGCGGTGCGCAGCGGCTCGCCGTCCACCCGCATGTCGTCGGCCACCTTGAACAGGGCGGCCTGCATGAGCCGGCTCAACCCGCGACCGGCAGCAAAGCGCTGCCTGATCTCGACGAGCTGAGCCAGGAGGCGTTTCGGCTCATGGGCGTACGTGTCCGGCACCGCCACCCGGTGCCCGGCCAGCTGGCGGGTCAGCGCGGCGAGTTCGGCCAGCAGCGTCTCGGTGGCGGCCACGTGATCGGCCCAGACCGAGCGCCAGTGCGGGTCGTTCAGCAGCCGGCCGAGCCGATCGGTCCACGCACCCTCCCGGCGACGGAGCCAGGTCAACGCGTCCCGTAGGTCACCGCGCAGGGCGTCCAGGTCTGCCTCGCGTACGGCATCAAGATCTAAGCCATCCGCCGCCAAGCGGGACACCCGGTCGTGGAGTGAGTCGCGCTCGGCCCGGGTCTGCGCCGCTGTGGCGGCATCGGGCAGGTCGGCGGTCTCCGGCAGCGACCGCAGCGCCGCGGCCCGGTCGGCCGGCACCAGGCGCCGCGCCAGGTCGAGCAGCGCGGCGAACTCCTCGCCGGACAGCGGCGGCGGCACCCAGACCGGGTCCGGGATGCCGCTCTGCGTCGCCGCCCGCTCCCGCAGCCAGGCGCCCACCTCGACCGGCGGGTGCGGAACACCGTCGATCAGGTACGTGACCGCCTCGTTCTCGGCGATCGACCGCAACCCGCCGAGCGCCACGGCCAGCTCGCGCTCGGCATCCTCGAGCAGCCCGGTGAGCCGCTCGACCCGCCGCGCCTCGGCCACCTTGTCCAGGGTGGCCGCCCGATCGGCGAGTTCCCGGGCGGCCAGCTGCAACTGGACGAGCTGGTCGGTGGTGCGGCCGAGCACGGCCAGACAGAGCGACCGGATCTCCTCGGGCAGGCCGTCCCGGAGCACCCGCAGCGGGTCCTCCTTCTGCGCCACCACGAGCACCCGCTTGCCGTTCGCCATCAGGTGACAGATCAGGTTGCGGATGGTGTGCGTCTTACCGGTGCCCGGCGGCCCCTGAACCGCCACGTTGCGGTGCTGGGCCAGCCGCCGCGCGATCGACTCCTGCGCCTCGTTGGTGGGCAGCGGCATGAGCAGGCGCTCACCCACCCGCCGCCACTCCTCGGGCCGGTCGTCCGGCATCCGCAGCCGGCTGGGCTCGTGCGCCACAATCGCGGCGAGCGCACCGATGCTGGCCGTGTCACCCGCGAGCAGCCGGTCGCGGAGGCTCTCCAGGAAGCCCCGGAGCAGCCGCTGCTTGGGCCGGGCAAAGAGGACGCCGACGTCCTCGATATGCGGCCGCGTCAGCTCCTGCTGCCGCCCGTCGGTGACGATCCGGTCATGACCGAGGCGACCCAGCGCCCGCTCGAAGAACTCCCGCCGATCCAGGTCGTTCCACAGGTCGAGCTCCAGCGTGCCGGCCGGCCCGGCGAGCGCGAGAAGCTGCCCGAGGTACCGCTCGTCGGTCCCGTTCAGGGCGTCGGTCTGCAGCCGCGATGGCCCGGCCGGCGAGACCGTGATGAGGGACTGGTCCGGTTCGTACTCGATCAACACCGGCGTGGCGACGAGCGGGTAGCGGACCCGTTCGCCGTTGATGGTGACGTTCAGGATGCCGTGGCCCCAGACCAGCTCGGTGGTGGCCGCGGTCATGTCCAGCTGATGCATCAGGTCGAAGAGCCGCCGATGCAGCACGCGGGTCTTCTCCGCCTCAGCGGTGGCGTGCGCCCACGGTCGCCAGGCGCGGTCCCGCCAGTCCGCAAAGTCGTCCGGGTCGGTGGGGGTGTTGTCGTGCTCCGGCGCTTCCCCAGCCCCTTCGCCCGCTTCGGTCGCCGCCTCCGTCGCCGCGGGCTCTGCGGTGGCGGTGATGTCGCCGCGGAGGCGGCGGCGCAGGGCGGCCGGGACGGCGACCGGTGGGGGCAGGTCGGGCAGGCCGACGCGCAGCCAGGAAGTGGCGTCGGCGGACGGGCCCACCTGGCAGGCCGGATGGTCGGGCCGGGCGTCCAGCCAATGCGCATCGGCCGGGACGGTCCGGGCGGGGCGCTCCATCTGAGCGCGGACGGCCAGCAGGTAGTCGGCCACCGCAACGGCCCGGTCCCGGATCGTCGTGGGCGATTCCAGCTGCTCGGACATCCTCCCAATTCTAGGCCGCGCTGTCTCGTGTCCACCCGTTGTGACCCGCGCACGGCGGTGGCCGACCGCCCGTACTGTGATAACCGGCGATATGGTGTCGCCGCTGATCATGCTGGATGAAGGCGGGGGAACCGTGAGCGAGCAGCCACCGAGCCGACCGGATGACGACCGCTCGAGTCCGCACGACCCGACGTCCCTCCCGCCGCCGGTGGACCCGTTCGGCCCGCCCGCGGGCAGCAGTCCGGCCACACCTGGCGGCTACCCGCCGCCGGGCTACGACCCGCAAGCTTCCGGACCGCCACCCGGTTATGGGCCGCCCACTTATGGGCCACCTGCTTATGGGCCACCTGCTTATGGGCCACCTGCTTATGGGTCGCCGCCCGGATACGGCGCTCCCGCCGGCGGCCTGCCGCCCACCTACTACGCCGGCCCGCAGGATCCGCTGGTCAGCGCCGACTTCAGCGGCTGGTGGGACCGCAGCTCCCGGCTGATCCGCGCCGCCTGGCAGCCGCTCGCGCTGATCCAGCTCATCGCGGCCGTCCCGCTCTTCGTGGTCTCGGTCGCCACCACCCTGGTCACCAACAGCGACGTGGTGGTCAGCGAAAGCACCGACTTCGACGCCGCGACCTTCTTCGGTGCGCTGTTCGGGATCTTCGCGCTGTTCCTGATCCCCGTGGTCCTCGGTCTGATCACCCAGTTGGCCGCGCTGCGTTACCTCGTACAACTTGCTCTTGGTCAGCCCATCACCATCGGCCAGGCTCTGCGCAGCGTGCTCGGCCGCGCGCCCGCCCTGCTCGGCTGGGCCATCGTGGCCGGCCTGATCATACTGGTCGGCTTGATCCTCTGCGTTCTGCCCGGCCTCTACATGATCGCGGTCGTCGCGGTGCTGCCCGCGATCGTCCTGCTCGAACCCGGCAAGGGCCTGGGTCGCGCGTTCGAACTGTTCCACGCCGACTTCGGCGCCGCACTCGCCCGGATCGCGACCCTGATGGGCATCACCATCGGCATCAGCTTCGCCACCTCCTTCATCCTGGGCGCGCTCACGCCGGCCACCGACCCGGCCGTCGCGACCGTGGTCCTGACCGAACTCGTCACCGCGGCGTTCTCGGTCGCCATCGGCATCGTCTTCTCGCCCATGCTGCTGACCGCGTACGCCGACATGCGCGCCCGCAAGGAGCCGTTCTCCACCGCCTACCTGGCGTCGGAGCGGTAAGGGTCCACCTCCTCGGGGTCCCGCCCCACCGCCGAGCGGCCGCCGTCGACCGGGATGATCGCCCCGCTGACGAAGGCGGCCTGCTCGGAGAGGAGGAAGGCCACCACGTCGGCGACCTCGGTGGTCCGTCCCATCCGGCCGAGCGGCTGCAGCAACCGGATCTCCCGCTCGAAATGGGCACGTTCCGCGGCGGCCAACCCGGCCAGGTGACCCTCGGACCGCTCAGTGGCGACAGAGCCAAGGGCAACAGCGTTTACCCGTACGCCCAAAGGCCCGTAATCAACCGCCAAAGCGCGAGTCACCCCCTCGATCGCTGCTTTCGCCGTCGCGTAGGCGAAGGCGCCACGAACGGCCCGCTGCCCCTGGTGGGACGACACGTTCACGATCGACGTACCGGCCGGATCCCCAGACAGGAAGTGCCGGATCGCCGCGGCGCACCCCACCACCACCGGGTCCAGGTTGCGCCCGACCAGGTTCAACACCTCACGCGCCGGGGTCTCGTGCAGCCACGCGTCCCGGAACACCGCCGCGTTGTTGACCCACCCGCGCAGCGGCGCCATCCCCGCCGCCGCCCGGGCCGCCCGGTCGGCCACCTCCTCGCTGGACGCGTCGCCCACGATCGGCAGCAGCCGCGCGGCCGCGGGATGGTCCTCGGCCCACTCCAGCGCCGACGCGTCGAACTCCACGATCGCCACCGCGTCGCCCGCAGCCGCGAGCCGCTCGACGATTGCCCGGCCGACGCCCCGGCCGCCGCCGGTCACCACGTAAGAGGCACCCACCCGTCGATTCTTCTACGACGAGCGGCCCAGCGCCTCTTCCGGGTGGCTCGGCATGCGCCACTCCTCGGCACGACTTCCGGGAACGCCCTGAACCGCCCGCTCCATCGCCTCGTCGAGCCGGGTCCGTGTTAGCTGCGACCTCGTTCCATAGCCGGGGCGTTCCCCGGGGCCGGGCGGCTGAACGGTACAAACCGTCCATGTCGCCCGGCGGCGCTCGGGGGACGGCGGTCTATGGGAACTGCATCCGACGTGGGCGGGGAATGACCGGGGGCGGAAGGGGCAGGTCGTCCAAGTGGCTCCAGTTGAGCGAGCCGTTGTCGGTGGACTTGATCTCACCGAGGCAGGCGCGGAGCAAGCCGAGGTGCGGAGCACCGGCGAAACCGGCGATCACCACCTCGGGTCTGGGGTTCATCTTGGCGATGGCCGCGCAGATCTTGGCGACTTCACGCTCATCGACGGCGTCGAGGGGAAGCGGCGTTTCGGCCTGGGAACGGCGCCACGGCGGCCCGAAGCGGCGCAGCAACTCCCGGGCGAGCCGGCCGAACGAGCGGCCGACCTCGGCATCCTTCATGGACAGCCGGGCGGACTGCCCGTAGCACCAGGGCACCACGACATGTCCGTTGATCACGACGAGTTGGTAGACGGATTTGGGAACACTGATGATCTCGGCGCCGGGGAGCGTGCCCAGGAACAGCACCAACTCCTCGTACGGAAGCGGCCATCGCGGATTCGCGAGTACTCGTTCCATGGTCTGCGTCATAGCGGGGTGGGCGTTGACCTCGCGGTCGATCGCGGTGCTCAACGCCTCCGGTACCCGGGTCCACAGTTCGCCGGCAATCTTTTCGCCGAACTGTTCGACCACCCACTCGCTCGGACCGACCAGAACGTCTGGGCGCATTCGTTACCACCACCGTCCGTGTCGCGGGCGTTACTGCTGGCTTAGAAGAGTTCCACTTCCAGTGATCGACTGGAAGGGTCCACTTCCCACATCGCAGAAACGCTCATGAATGAAATCCAGCGCGACGATCAGAACTGAGCCACGACGACGGAGCCGCAGGTCCAAGCGGTGCAAAACATGCAACTTGCACGGCGAACCGCGCGTGCAAGTTGCATGTCGGCCTCATAATTCGAACCGCACCCATAGTGAATCACCGCCTTATTTCAAAGTCGTGACCACCACGCAAACTTCCACCCACAGTTACGATCCACATTGCCCTCACCAGCACCACCATCCTCATGATCATGAATCCTCCATGACCATGGGCGCGCTCCCATTCGATCACCCCGTCGCCGCACCCCCCGATCCCTCAAGATCAACCACAGAACCCGCAGCCACCCTCTTAACCACCCACCTGTCAGATTTCCGTCACTTGCCCAGCGACACGGCCCAGCGGGCACCTTTGTGTCCCTATAGGCCGCATTTATCCGTTGCAGCCAGACGGTCCAAAGTCCACTACGTGGACAAGATCTCCACCCAGATACCGGGACGCCGCCTGGGCCCGACGGAAATCTGCGTCGCTGCCTTCGACCCCGCGTCAGGCCGCTGGGACCAACCCGACCATCGGCCCCGACTCACCCTCCGACCACGACTTCGGCTCGTCCAGAACAGCGGCCGGCAACGGCCCGTCGATCACCTCGAGCGCGGGCCACGAAACCGCGAAGATCTGCGCCGCGCCCCGGTCGACCAGCCGGCGCACCACCCGCCCGGCCAGGGCGATGGCTTCGGCGTCGGTCAACCCGAAGTGCGCGCCGCGCATGCCCCACACCAGCTCGTAGAGCCCGAATGTGCCCTGTTCCAGCAGATCCTGCGCCTGCTGCGTGAGCCACGATTCGGCGTCGTTCTCGCTCACTTGGGTCCTCACAGGGTCGGATTGCCGGCAAGGGGAATCTTCAGCGCGACACCATTCTGGCAAACCTCGGCGTACGGCCCCCAGGTCACCGGTTCGGGCCGGCTCCCCGGCGGATAGCCGGGCATGATGCGCACCTGGCGGCCTCGGTTGTGCGGGTCACCGTAGACCGACCCACCGCCGGCCCGGCTCGGTCGAGCCACCCAGTCGGCCGGAATCCGCGCCTTCACGTCGTCCGCGGTAAGGCCGCGCAACTCGTCCGGGTCGAAGTCGGTGGGCGCGCCGATCTTCTTGTTTGGTTCGCGAGGCGCCTCCGGGACACCGCTACCACGGCCGTGCAGCAGCCTCTTGAGCTTGTCGATCAGCCTCGTCAGACGATCGCCCTCGCTCACCAACCTCCGCAAACTCGCGATCAGATCCCGCAACCACCCCGCGATCCGCGCCCCCCACGAAGCGCAGAGCGCCCCCACCTGCCCCACCACAACCGGAGCAGCCAGCCCCCCGGTGGCGAGCAACTCCCCCGCGTACACCACCAACCGGGAAACCACCACCGCGACCGCATCCCGAACCATCAGCCGCACAGTCCCGATGAGAACCCCGGCGCCCTCGGTCATCGCCGCCATCGCCTCGGCGGCCTGCCCCAGGGCCGCAAGAGTCTGCCCCCGCCCCGAAGCCCAGGCCCGATACGCATCCCCCGCCGCGCCGGCCCACTCGGTCGTGTCCCAGCGGACCGCCCGCTCCAGCCCTTCCGCCTCACTCCCCAGCGAAGCCGCCACGTTCCGCCAGGTCTGCGCATGTGCCGCGATCTCGCCCGGATCGCCTGCCAGCCAGTCCAGCGCCTCCGCCAGCGGCTCCACGTGTTCGAGCAGCCACGCGATCCCGTACTGGAGCAGCACCCCCACCGGATCCACCGCCAGCGCCAGCGCGTCCAGCCCGCCGCCCGCCACGCCCAGGGTGTTCTCGACCCAGTTGCCCGAGCGGACGCCGGCCGCGATCATCTCGATGTCCTCGGCGATCCAGATGCCCGCCCAGGGCGCCGGCCCGGCGTCGGCAACCGGCGCTGTCACCGGCCCGGCCGGAAGGTCTGCCGAAGGTCCGCCGCCTCGTACTCCTGCGCCGTCGTGCGGACCCGCTCCGCCGTGTCCCGCACCGAAGCCGCCGCCTGGTCGATGCCGTCCACCAGCACGTCCTGCAGTGCGCCCAGCATCAAGGGCAAGATCAACCCCATTTCCCCGTACGCGTGAGAGCTCGGCCGGACGACCCGGCCGGCTCGGGCGGCGGTGGTCACCCGATCGGCGATGGCCGCGACCGTGCCGGCATGGGTGACCAGGTCGGGATGCCGCACGCCGACGTACCTATGCATCCGGGTCACCGAGCCGGCCGGTGTAGGACGCGATGATCGCCCGGCCGGTCGCCGAGTCCGTTCCGACGGTTTCGTCGGTGGCCGCGGCGACCGCCGTGACCAGGGCCGCCCGGGCCTGCCGCAGGGTCGCCATGATCTCCCGGGCGGTGTCGGCCGCCGGGCGCTGCCGGATGCGCTCGTCCAGGGTCAGCGCCACCAGGTCACCCGTCGCACCGACGGTGACCTCGACCAGGTTGTCGTCGCTGCGGGCCGTGGCCAGCAACCGGGTGAGCCGCGCCGACAGGTCCCGGGTCTGAGCGGCGCGCGCCTCGATCCCGGCCTGCCAGTCGTCGACCCGGCGCTCGGCCGCCTCGAAGTCTCGACCGTCGAACATGGACGACCTCCATCGAGAGTTACCAAGTCGGCACACACGGTAGCCACACGTGCCAAGCCTGCGCGGAATTGTCGGAGCCCCGCGCTACCGTCGCCGGGTGACACCGAACGCCCTCAGCCCGGCCGTCGAGGCCGCCCGCGTCGTCGATGCGGTCCTGCGTGACCTGCGCACCGGTGACCATCGCGGGGTGGTGGTCGACTCGCCGCCGGGCGCCGGCAAGTCGACCCTGGTGGTGCGGGCCGCCGGCGAGCTGGCCGCGCCGGGCGCGCCGTTGATGATCGTGGCGCAGACCAACGAGCAGGTCGACGATCTGATCGAGCGGCTCGGTCAGCGGTCGCCGGGTGTCCTGGTGGGCCGGTTGTCCGCGGTCGACTACGCGCCGAGCGACCGGGTCCGTGAGCATCCGGCCTGCCGGGTCGGCGCCAAGGTGGCCGATCTCGGCGCGCCCGCGGTCACCATCGGCACGGCCGCAAAGTGGGCGACCGTGTCCGAGGGCGTCTGGCCGTGGGCGATCGTCGACGAGGCGTACCAGATGCGCTCCGACGCCCTGCTCCGGGTCGCGCCGCGGTTCGAGCGGGCACTTTTCGTGGGCGACCCGGGCCAGCTCGACCCGTTCTCGACCGTCGAGGTCGACCGCTGGACCGGCCTGTCCTGGGACCCGATGCAGTCCGCCGTGGCCGTCCTGCTGCGACACAACCCCGACCTGCCGGTGCACCGCCTGCCGGTGTCGTGGCGCCTGCCGCACACCGCCGCCCCGGTGGTGGCCGAGGCGTTCTACCCGTTCACCGGCTTCCGCTCGGGCACCGGCCCGGGCGACCGCACCCTGCACTTCGACACGGCCGGGTCCGGTCCGCTCGACGACGCCCTCGACGCGGCCGCCGCCACCGGCTGGGGGTTGCACGAGCTTCCGGCCCGGTTCACCATCCGCACCGACGCCGAGGCCGCGGCGGCCTGCGCGGCGCTCGCCGGCCGGGCCCTGTCGCGGGGCGCCGGCACCGCGTCCGAGTCGGGCGGCGGCCCGCTCACCGCCGGCCGGCTCGCGATCGGCGCGGCCCACCGTGACCAGGTGGCGGCGATCCGGGCGCTGCTCCCACCCGAGGCGGCCGGCGTCACGGTCGACACGGCCAACCGCCTCCAGGGCCGGGAGTACGACCTGACCGTCGTCCTGCACCCGCTGTCCGGCCGGCGCGACGCGACCGCGTTCCACCTCGAGTCCGGGCGGCTGTGCGTGCTCACCTCCCGGCACCGGCACGGCTGCGTGGTGGTGGCCCGGGCGGGCATCGCCGAGTTGCTCGACGCGCACCCGTCGACCGAGCCGGTGCATCTGAACGTGCCGGTGAAATTCCCCGACGGCTGGGAGGCGAACCAGTCGATACTCACATATTTACATCAAGGAGTGTCGCGAAGACGACACAAGTCGCTACTTTAAGTGAATGGCGGTCTTCACGACGGCGGGGTCCATTCGCGACGACGCCTACCGGCCCATCCTCCGCCCGCGGCGCGGGGAACTGACGGCGTTGAGCCACCTGACACCGGACGACGCGGTCCGGGTCACCCCGATCCTCGAGCTCGAGCCCGGTCCGAGCATCCTCCCGCTGATCCGGCAGATGCCGCCGCGCACCGGTGCCATCGCGATCGACCTCGGTGCGCTGCCCGACCCGGACGACCCCATGGTGGTGCCCTCACTCGACCTGGCCGAGGAGCTCTCCGACCTGGGCGTCGCCATGTTGCCGGTGCTCAGGGCGTACGACAGCAATCGACGTCTCGCCGCACATGGCCTGGCGGCACGCATGCACCTGCGCCGCGCGGTGTTGCGGCTGAGGCCGCACATCGACGCCGGGAATCCGGCGGCCGCCTCCGAGGTCACCGCCCGGCTGCTGAGCCGCGCCCACCTCGAGGTTGACGAGGTCGACCTGCTGATCGACCTGGCCGAGACGGCCTGCGCGTCGCATGCGGACGCGGTCGAGGAGCAGGCCCGCCGGGTGCTGCGCTGGGCCCGCAGCATGCCGTGGCGCTCGGTGAGTGTGGCGTCCGGCGCGATGCCGCCCAACCTCGACGACCTGCCCACCGATCGCCCGGTCACGGTGGGCCGGCTGGACGCACGAGTGTGGGCGCGGCTGGGCGAACCGGGTATCGGATATGCGGACTACGGCGTGACCTCCCCGATCCGGCGGCACGGCGTCCAGCGGCACCGGCAACTGCCGACGCTGCGGTACACCGCCGAGCACAACTGGTGGATCTACCGCTGGTCACGCCGCGGCGGACGCAGCGACGACCGCTGCCACGACCTGTGCCGCACGCTGGTGCGGTCGCCGCACTGGCCGGCCGCGGGCGCCCGGTTCTCCTGGGGTGACGCCGAGATCGCCCGGCGGGCGCGCACAGCGCACGGCGGCGGCAGTCCGGCCAGCTGGATGTCGTGGAGCACGTCGCACCACATCGCGCACGTGCTCCGGACGCTCTGAAAACTGTCGTACGCTTGTTCTAATGTCACTGACAGCCGCCCTGGCATACGCCCGGCACGGGATCCCGGTCCTGCCGGTGCACACGCCTGGCCCGAGCGGCGGTTGTTCCTGCGACAGAGGAGTGCGATGCGACAGTCCCGGCAAACATCCCCGGCTACGGCACGGCCTGACCGACGCCAGCACCGACCAGCGCCTGATCGAGATGTGGTGGGCCCGCTGGCCGTCGGCCAACGTGGGCCTGTGCACCGGCATCGCGATGGACGTCGCCGACATCGATTCGCCCGAGGGCTGGCACGGCCTCAGCCACCTCCTCGGCGGCACGCTGCCGCCAGGCCCCCGGGTCCGCACGGGCGGCGGCGGGTGGCATCTCTGGTTCCGCCCGCTGGGCTATGGCAACCGCGTCCACCTGCTGCCCGGCCTCGACTGGCGCGGCCTCGGCGGCTACGTGGTGGCCCCGCCCTCCCGCCACGTGAGCGGCGCCGGCTACCGCTGGGTGCGCCCTCCGGATGACGACCTGCCGCCCGGTCCCGCCGCGCTGCGCGCCCTGATCGAGGGTCCCGCTCCCGCTCCGTCGGCGCACCGCCGGATAGCCCACCCCCAGCAGTACGGCCGGGCCGCACTGGCCGCCGAGGCCGACCGGGTCGCGACCGCGGTGCCCGGCACCCGCAACGACACGCTCAACCGGGCGGCCTTTGCGCTGGGCCGCCTGGTGGGCGCGGGATTGCTCGACACGAGCGACGTGACCCGCGAGCTGGATGCGGCCGCGCGGCGGTCCGGTCTGGGCCGGGCCGAGACCCGCCGCACCATTCGTTCGGGCTTGACGGCCGGCCGGCGCGCACCGATCGATCGCGAGCCTGCCCCGCATGTAGCGTGATCCAAAGTTAGCCCTAATGATGGTGGCCATGACCGATCACCGGGGCCTGAAGCCATACGACGTCGAAGTCAGTTTGCCGACCGGACGCGACACCGTCTGGCAGGCCGTGACCCAGCCGCCGCTGCTCCACCAGTGGTTCGGCTGGGAGTACGACGGACTCGACGCCGAGATCAGGCAGCTCTTCGTCGACGAGGCGACCATGTGGGCCCCGGAGCGCATGGGCTGGGCCGACGGCTCGTTCCTCGAGGTGACCGGCGACGACGACCAGGCCACGGTGCGCGTGCACCGCGAAGGCTCGGGCCCGTCCGGCCCCGAACGCTACGACGCGATCGAGGAGGCGTGGCGCGCCTTCCTGACCCAGCTGCGCTTCCTGCTGGAACGCGCCCCCACCGGCCGCCGCCGCACCCTCTACCTGACCGGCCTGACCACCGGCCCCAAGGCACTGGCCCTGGCCACCACCGACTGGGACCGCTTCGGCCCCCGCACAGCCTCAACCGTGGACCCAGCCGGCCACCTCCTGGTCGTCTCCAGCCGAGCCCCCCTAACCACCAAATCCCCAGCCCGCACCGAACTGATAGTCACCACCTACGGCCTGGACGACGACGCTTTCGACGCCCTGCAAAAAGACTGGACCAACCGCTGGTCCCCCATAGCCACCAACGCCGAAACCACCACAGCCACCGACCCCGCCCCCGACAACTAGCCCCACCCCCACCAGCAGCCCTGTCACTCAGACCGAGCCCCGCACCCCACCCCGAGCCCGCACCCCACCCCGAGCCGCACCCCACCCCGAGCCCGCACCGCACCGCACCGCACCCCGAGCCCGCACCGCCCCAGCCCGAGCCGCACGCCCCACCGGAGCCGCACCACTCCAGCCCGAGCCGCACGCCCCACCGGAGCCGCACCACTCCAGCCCGAGCCGCGCACCTCCTTCGCGCGGCTCGGCCCAAAGCCCAGTCCGACCACCCGCCAATGCCGATCCCTGCCCGGCCAGCCCGATCCGGTTGCTCAGCCCGGCTATCCCCCAGCCCATTTCATCCAGCCCATTCAATCCAGCCCATTCATCCAGCCCATTTCACGGAGCCCCATTCACGGAGCCCCATTCACCCAGCCCCGCCGGCCAGTCCAATCCGGTTACTCAGCCCGGCCACCCGCCCGGCCAGCCCATCCACCCAGCCCAAACCGGCCCGGCGACGGCTGAGCGACCCGGCCACCACGACAAAGAGCCGCAAACTCGCAGCCCAAGCCACCCCGCATCCCCAAGCCGTCGTGAACAGGACCCCACTCCCAGAACCGCCGGCGGACATTTTGCGACGGCCCAAGCGACGAAGACCCCTCAATGCGGCGAATTCGTGGAGTTCGGGTCACTGGAGACTTCTGCATGGATAGGTAGAGGACTCACTGGCAGACACAAACTCCGCAAGATCGGCGGGTCTCGTGCCTTATGCGCAAATTGCGAGTTAGAGGCACCGGGCCGGGGTGAGGCGGGGGATGGATCGGGCGAGTGACTACCCGCCGGTTCGGCGGCCTCGAGAGGCAACCGCATGCGGCTGTGAACGCTCAGCATTCGGAAGGCCCGCGCCCTGAGCACGAAACCGGGGAACCCCACGCACCTGCCCGCGGCCTGCCGAGCAGCCGGCCCGCTCCAACCTCTCGCCCATAAGCCACCCATAACCGCCTGATCGGGGCTCGATCACCAAGCCCCCGTCCCGGTAGCCTGTCCCTCTTGGGCGCCCGGGGGGCTACTTGTGCTGCGGGGAGACTTGGTCGAAAAGGCGGCGGGAAGCGTTCTCGGAGATCCGGCGAGGCTGCGTTCGGTGCGCCGCCTCGGGCTCGGACCTCGGGCTGACGCCGCGTTCGACCGGATCGCTGTTCTGGTTGAGCGTCTCGTTGACGTCCCGGTGGCGCTGGTCACGGTCCTGGACGCCGACCGGCAGTTTCTTCCGGGGCAAATCGGACTGCCCGATCACATGGCCGAGGCGCGTGAGATGTCGTTGAGTCACTCGCTCAGCCAGCACGTCGTCGAGGACGGGCAGTTGCTGATGGTGTCCGATCTCCGGGCCGATCCGCGTATGCGGGACAACCGTGCCGTACGCGATCTTGGTGCTGTTGCTTTTGCCGGGGTTCCGCTGACCGACTCCGAGGGGCAGGTGCTCGGCACGCTCGCGGTGATGGACCGCGAACCCCGGGTGTGGACCCGCAGCGAGGTCGCCCTGCTCACCGAACTCGGCGAGGTCTGCTCCTCGGAACTCCGGCTGCGGATCGCGCGCGAGGTGGCCGACGAAGCCCGCCGCCACGCCGAGTCGGCGCACGACCAGCTCACCCTGCTCAGCGAACTGACCGAGGCCCTGTCCGCCACCTTGGACGTCGACGAGGCCCTGGGACGGCTCGGCCGAATGGTCGCCGGCCGGCTCTCCGACTGGTGTTTCGTCGCGCTGGCCGAGTCGGCCCGGTCCGTGCGGCACGCGTCGGTGGCGCACCGCGACCCCGCGTACGAGAAAGAAGCCGGTGAGCTCAACCTGCTCGCGCCCACCGCACGCAAGGAGATCCGCTCGATGATCGCCGCGGTGCAGCGCACCGCGATGCCGATCCGCCGCGACCTGGCCGACCCCGCCACGCTGCCGCTCCTGATCGCCGACCCGCGGATCGCCGACCTGGTCGCCCGGCTCGGCTTCGGCTCGTTCCTGATCGCGCCGATCACCGCCCCGGTGGGCCGCCGGACCGCGGGCGTCCTGATGCTGGTCAACGGCCCGGAGCGGGGCCCGTTCGGCGAGGCCGAGGAACGAACCGCCGCCGAAATCGGGCGCCGCGCCGGCCTCGCGATCGACAACAGCCGCCTCTACGGCCGCCAGCGCCGCGTCGCCGAGGTCCTGCAGCAGAGCATGCTGCCCGACCTGCCGCACATTCCGGGCATCGAACTGCACGCCAAGTATCTGCCGGCTCAGGTCGGCGCGGCCGTCGGCGGCGACTGGTATGACGCGTTCGTCCAACCCGACGGCAGCGTCATGCTCGCGGTGGGCGACGTGGCCGGCCACGACATCGAAGCCGCCGCCACCATGGGCCAGGTCCGCAACCTGGTGCGCGGCGATGCCTACGGCCGCGACGACGACCCCGGGCCCCTCTTGACCCAACTCGACCGGGCCCTGCACGGCCTGGCCGTCCCCGCCGCTGCCACCGCGGTCCTGGCCCGTCTGCGCCGCGAAGACGACGATTACTCCCTGACTTTCGCCAACGCCGGCCACCCTCCCCCCGTACTGCTGCGCCCCGACGGCGAGGTGGAGGTGTGGTGGGAGTCCCCCGAGCCCCTACTCGGCCTGATGCCCGGCGACCCCCGCAGCACCCACCGCCGCCGCATCCCCCCGGGCTCGACCCTCCTGCTCTACACCGACGGCCTGGTCGAACACCCCGCCCAACTGATCGACGACGGCATCGGCCGCATCCGAGCCGTCCTCCGCAACAACCCCACCGTGCCCGCCGCCGACCTCTGCTCCCGCCTCATCGAAACCGCCACCCGCCGCGACGACGACATTGCGCTCCTGGTCATCCGCCTTCTTTAAAAAGCTTTGGGGGTACGCGCTGCGACGAGTCCCGTGAGGAGCGGACATCCGGGCGTGCGGCAAGCCCATCACCCGGCTGCCGGGCTGACCCGTCGTGGCACAACGGCTCGCAGGCTCCGCCCGCATCGCCCCCCGACAACCGCGGAGGGTGTCACCGGTTACCGCGAGGGCTCGGTGCGCGGCTCGGGCGGGCCGCCGTGGGTCCATGGCGTGTCGGCCGGGTCGGGGAAGGACGCGCCTGGGCGGTACGCCTCGCTCAGGGTCGTCAGCAGCAGGTTTTCGCCTACTGCCGGGACGCTGCCCGGTTCGGCTACGAGTTTGCGGCCCATGCCGCCGGACAGTTCGAGCAGCACGTCGAAGCCGGCCGGGGTGGCCGTCACCGAGATGACGCGGGCCTTCTGGGCCGGGCGGGCCGGCGAGGTCAGCGTCGCGCCGGGCTCGACGCGTACCGGCTCGGTGGTGGCCACCATGATGCGCGGGCGCAGCACCGGGCGTTTTCCGCTGTCGTCGATGCGGTCCGGGTTGGCCAGCGTCACCTCGCCGGCGAAGGCCGTGCCGGTCAGCCGGTACTCGGCCATCACCAGCGGATCGTCGAAGGCCCGCTGCACCGCGTAGCGGGCCGCCGCGTTCTCCAGGCGCTGGAGCCGGGCCGCCGCAGCCACCGCACCGTCGCGCCGGGGCTGGGGCGCACCGTCCTCGGCCAGGTGCTGCACGAACGCCGAGTAGGTGTCCCGGTCGCCGTCCCACCGCGACGCGACCCGGGCCCCGGGCGGCAGCCCGCGCAGCAGGTCGAGGGCCCGCCACATCTGCTGCCAGGTGGGCAGCAGCAGGTCGTGCAGCACTTCCTTCAGATCCGGCGACGACTCGGCGATCAGCGGCGCCAGCACCCGGTTGTCGAACTCCGGATCGGTGGCCGGTCCGGCCACCGGCCCGCGCTCGGCGACCCGCGCCGCTTCGGCCCCGTCCTCGATCCACGCGATCAGTGAACCGAGGTGCGCGTCCTCGGCTCCGCTCTGCCCGGTGGCCCAGTGCAGGCCGAGCGCCTGCACCGCGTTGGCCAGCAGCGCCGACCCGGGCACCTCCGCCGAGTTGGCCAGGAACGTCAGCCACTGCCCGAGCAACGGCACCGAAGCCGGCACCGGATGCTCCCCGTCCACCCGCCGGAACCGCGTGGACCGCCCGAACAGCCGCAGGAACTCGACCCCGCCGCCGTTCGGCACCCACACCTGCGGCGCGTCCACGAACCGGTACCGAACATCCCGCCCCCGGTCAACCGCAACCGCCTCGGTCTCCCCCGAAAACGATTCCAGATAACCCACCACGTGCTCGGCCAGCCCGGCCGCAAACGCGAACCGTTCATCCCGGTTCCGGGGCTGCCGCACCACCAACAGATGCGGCGCCCCCACCGAGGTCCCCACCATCGCGGCCAGCGGCGCGTTGGCCTCCCCCGCCATGGCCAACGGCACCAAAACCAACGGCCGCCCCTGAACATGCAGATGCCGAACGGTGGCAACCGGCTGAGCCCGCCCCGCCACAACAGCCTGAGCCCGGGCCAATGCCACCAACGTGCTCACGCTCGCGCCCCGCGGGACGGGCTGGTCACGAAAGCGCCTCCGCGCGCAAGCGGGCCGCGGACCGCAACAGAGCCGCGGCCTCGCTCTGCTCCTCGGACGGCGCGGCCGCGCCGGATGCCAGGTCGAGAGCCAGCGCCACCGATTCCACGCCGCCGAGCGACTCGCGCACCGAGCGGCCCAGGGCCGCGGTCGAGCCCGCCGCCTCATGGCGGCAATAGACCGACATTTCGCAAGAAGAGAGACACTCTGGCACATATCTGGCTTCGACCGCTGCCAGCGACTCCAGCAGTTCGGGCACCGACCTGGTGAGGTCGAACGACACCGACGGCGGCAGACCGTCGATCAACTCCGCGATCGACGACAGCCGGGACAGCTGGCGTCGCAGCGTCGCGAGCTGCTTGCGGACGTCCAGCACCACCGCTGTCGGTGACAGCGAGAAGTTTTCCGGGCAGACCAGTACCACCTCGTGGCTGACCCGTTCGTCACCCAGCAAACGGCGCAGTGCCAGCACATACACCGCCGCCTGCACCGCGGCCGCCGAGACCTTGGCGCTGTCGGCCTGGCCGTCGACTATCGCGAACGACTTGATCTCGACTACCTGGAGGCGGCCCTCGCGCTGGAAGGCGATCAGGTCCGGCTCCAGGAACACCGTCTGGCCGGCCACCTCCAGCGTGAGCAGCGGATGGTCGATCAGTCCGGGCTGGCCCGAGGCGAGCAACTTGCGGGTGCGGCCGTGCCTCGCGTCCAGGGTGGCGTCGTCGTCCTCGCCCAGGTCGCGGTAACCGACCTGACCGACCGCCAGCGTTTCTCGCAACAGTGCGCAATCGTCGGCCTTGAGCATGGCCTCGAAGGCGTTACCGCGGGCGAGCGCGAAGCGTGACTGGCCGAAGCTGCCGGGGAACTCGATCCGCTCGGCGAGGCGCGTCTTGTCGACGCCGGCCGCGTCCAGAACCGCGCGCCGCGCGCAGCCGGGGTTGCCGGTCAGGGCCGCGATCGTCCGGGCGTTGTGCCGTTTCGCCTTGCCGGTGCCGCGCAGCCGGTCGAGCCGGTTCACCCGCCGCCTCGCTGGTGGGGCACGGCCGGCACCCCGTACAGCTGCTGCTTTTGATCCAACTCCGCAGCTCGCGCCGCGGCAGCCTCCCGCACCGGTCCCTCGGCCGCGATCTGCGCGGTCAGCGCGGCATCGGCGAGCGCATCACGGGCGGCCTCAGCAAGATCAAGAGCTTCCACCCCACCGGGTACGCGGGGAGCCAGTTCGCGGAGGAGCCGCCCGGCCGCCCGGCCGGCGCCGCGACGCATCGCCACGAACTCGGCCACCCGCACGATCATGGCCAGTTCGTCGGCACGCCGGACCGCGGGGGTCATTATCCGCCGATCGAGGGACCAGTCGGCGAGCGCCATCAGGCCGGGCGCCGCGGTGAGGTCGGGTCGCAGCGCCGCGCAGAAACCGGGCGTGCGCTCGCGCAGCAGCCGGGCCAGCGCGGCCGTGGACAGGTCGCCGTCGAACAGCGCGCCGTGCACATCGACCACGAACCGGGCCGCAGCGGGCGCCCCGAGCAGCAGCAACGCGCGGCGCGTCTGCTCGCCGGTGGTCGGAAGCGTGCTCAGCTGGTTCACCGCACCGCTCTCGTCGGGGGTCTCTGGCGATCGACTCTAGATCTTCTTACACCAGCGCAGCAATGTGGGGACGAGTCGCCACGTTTCACCCACGACAGCGATTAAGGTTCACATATCGGACGGCCGCCGCCGCGCGCGCTACGTTCGGACGTATGAAGGCCATCTGGAACGATGAAGTTATCGCCGAGAGCGACGACACGGTGGTTGTCGAGGGCAACCATTACTTCCCTCGGACGTCCCTGCGCGAGGACCTGCTGTTGCCTTCCGAAACCCACACCGTCTGCCCGTGGAAGGGCAAGGCTTCCTATTACACGCTCACGTCCAACGGACACACCGCCACCGACGCGGTCTGGTTCTATCCGGAGCCCAAGCCGGATGCCAAGGCCGTCCGTGACCGGGTCGCCTTCAAGAAGGACGTACGCGTCGAAGTCTGACCACCGTGAGGCCCGCTCACGCGATGCGTGGGTGGGCCTCCTCGATCGCGGAAACCTCGAGGTAGTCGAGCATGTCCCGCTGCTCCTCCGGCTCCAGGGCACCGAACGCCTCGTACGCCGACGCCCGTGAGTGCTCCGTCTCGGCCGCGAGCAGCGCGATGATCCCCGACCAGGCCAGCGACACCCGGTCGAACAGGCGCGCCCGCCGCAGCGAGGTGAGCCGGCTGAGCATGGCCACTTTCGTGGCCGCGTCGTTGTCGTGCGCGATGCGGTCGGCGAGCTCGAAGAGGGCTTTGCCGCGGTACGGGTGCTCGGACTCGACCATCCGGGCCAGTTCGGCGTTGCTCATCTGATCGACCGCCGGAGCCGGGCCGCGCCGCGGCAGTCGTGGGACGTCACCTGGCACGGCTGTCCCGCCCGCTCTCCCACCCGTTTCCGGGCGACTGGTGGGGCAGTGTCGGAACATTCTGAAACGTCGGAAACGGCATCACCGGCATGGCCGGCTCGACCGGCTGCGACGCCCGCCCGGTCAGGGTGCCGAGCACCGCCCGCCCCGTCTCGGTCCCGGCGCCCACCGTCTCGTCGACCGCCGCCGTGACCTGCTCGGCCAGCGCCGCCTGCGCCCGGCGCATGGTCCGCATGATTTCGGCTGACAGCGTCTCCCCGGTCAGCCGCCGAACCGCGTCGTCCAGCCGCAGCCCGGTCACCACTCCGGAGCCGGCCACGGTCACCGTGACCGCACCGTCGTCACCGGTCGCCGACGCGCTGAGCGCCGCGAGCCGATCCGCGAGATTCCCACCCGGCACAGTTTGTCCTCCGTTGCCGACTTTCACGCTCTTCGCGTCCTATGAGATCACGATGGCGCAAGGGCGGCACTCGCCCACCCTGGCGACCACCGTAACCTTCACGCAAGATTGATTGTTACCGCCAACGGGGAGGGTGGGTGTCGTGGACCGGACGGCCGAGGACGGCACCGAGGAGTGGCGGTCGCCGATGGTCGACGTGTCCGGCATGTCGCTGACCGAACTCCAGGCCGCAGCGGGTGACAACGCTCTGGCCGAGAGCCTGCGCCGCCTCACCGACGACCTGGCCGACCCCGGCGAGCCGATCGCCGGCTTCAATTCGGCCGTCTAGCCGGGTGCGCACGTTTCACCTGTCCGACACTGCCTTCACGGAGTTGGCCGCCGGACGCCCCGCCCCCGAAACTCTCGCCGAGTTACGCAAAGCCCAGGAGAGCCGCCACCTGCTGCTGCTCTCGGAGATCCGCCGGCTGGGTGACCGGGTGCCGGCCTGGTATGCCGCGCCCCCGACCGGCCCGACGGCGGCCGCCCTGGCTGATCCGATGGCTGCTCTCCATTCGGCGGCCACGCTGGCCGCGCTCCGGGGCGGCACCCCGCCGCCACCGGGCTGGACGGCCGGCACCCGGCACCTGACCGCCACCCACGACGGCCTCACCCTGCGGGTGCGCCTCGAGGACACCGACCCGCTGCGCTCCCGGCTGGGCCTGACACCTTTCCGACAGCTGACCGGCGCCGAGGCGGCCGAGTGGCAGTCCCACCTGACCCGGGCGTGGCACCTGCTGGTCACCCGCCACCGCCCGGCGGCCGCGACGATGGCCGCGGTCCTCTCGGTGATCGTCCCGGTGGAGCCCCAGCCGTCGGCCGCGGGCATCAGCGCCACCGCGGTGGACGCCTACGGCGCGGTGGCCATCTCGCCGCCCGCGGACGCCCGCGCCCTGGCGGTGGGCCTCCTGCACGAGACACAGCACAGCCTCCTGAACGCCACCCAGTTCCTCTTCGACCTGGTCGACTCGCCCGTCCCGCTCGGCTACTCCCCCTGGCGCGACGACCCCCGGCCGCCCTCCGGCATCCTGCACGGCGCCTACGCGTACCAGGCGGTGACCCGCTTCTGGCGCACCGAGGCCGCCGCCGGCGATCCGGAGAGCCGGGTGGCGGCGTTCGAGTTCGCCCGGTGGCGGGCCGCCGTGGTGTCGGCCGCCGACGGGCTGCTGAGCGGGACGGCGCTGACCGCGGCCGGCCGGCGGTTCACCGGGGCCCTGCGGGACGAGGTCGCGGCCTGGCTGGCCGACGCCGTCGAGCCCGGGATCGAGCGGCTCGCGGCCGGCGCCAACCACGACCACCGGGCCCGGTGGCGGCTGGCGAACCTGACCGTGGCCCCGGCTGACGTCGAAGCCGTGGTGCGGGCCTGGCGGGCGGGGCAACCCGCGCCGTTCGTCCCGGCGGCCGTGGTCGGTGCCGAGCCGGGGCGGAGGCTGGAGCGAAGCCGCCGACTCGGGCTAGTGCATGCGCTGCTCCGGGGTGACCCAGGTCTTTCGCCCGGCAGCCGCGTGCGGCCCGGAGATGCCGCCTACCTGGGCGCTCGACCGGGGACCGCATTCGACGCGTACCGCCAAGAACTGAGCACCCAGAGTGACCCGGAGCTGTGGGCCGGACTCTCGCTCACCTCCCCGGACGCGGCGCTGCAGGCGCGCCCGGAGCTGGTCCGGGCGGTCTACCTGGCATTGCACGGCGACGTCGACGTGTCCCAGCTTGCGGTCTGGCTGGGGTGATCGCTCATGTCGCCGGTACCGCGACCGATGAGCGGTGGCGGAGGTGACGGATGGACCGGACCGGCAGGGTCATGGATCGCGTGCGCCGCGTGGTGGACGACGCCATGATTTTCGCGTCGCTCATGGTGCTGGCGTGGCCGCTCATCTTCGTCGGACTCGGCGAGGACGAGCCGAGCGTGCTGTCCTGGATGCTTCCCGTCGGCGGCGTGCTGGTGGTCGGTGCCGTCGTGATCAAGCTGGCCGAGCGGTGGCCGCTCGCCCAGTACGCGCCGGTCGCCTCCGCGATCGTGATGGCCGGCGTGCAGCAGGTCATGGGCTTCGGCGAGTCCGGCCTGACCTGGCTCATCATCGTCATGGCCGGAACCATCCTGATCCGCCAGTTCCTCGGCGCCCGCACCAACGAGGGCCTGATGCGCGACCTCACCCGGCAGCGTGCCATCCTCGCCCGGCAGGCGTTCCGCGACCCGCTCACCGGGCTCGGCAACCGGACCATGTTCATGGATCACGCCCGGGACGCGCTGTCCGACTCTGACAACACCATGACCGCGGTGGTGCTGATCGACCTGGACGGGTTCAAGATCGTCAACGACACCTACGGACACGCCGCCGGCGACGAGTTGCTGCGGGTGGCCGCCGAGCGGCTGAACGCGAACGTGCGGGCCAACGACACCGTGTCCCGGCTGGGCGGCGACGAGTTCGTGGTGCTGCTGCCCCGGCTCATCGACGACCAGATCGCCGACACCGTGGCCAACCGGATCCTGCGCGACCTGATGCAGCCGCTGGTGGTGGGCGACGCCGTGCTGACCATCCGGGCCAGCGCCGGCATCGCGATCACCCGCGGCAGCGGGCACGACGTGGACGCCATCCTGCGCGAGGCCGACGAGGCGCTCTACCAGGCCAAGGACGACGGCAAGGGCGTCGCCCGGCGGTTCGACCCGGCCCGGTTCGCCGAGGCCGAGCAGCGCCGCCAGGACGAGGCCGACCTGCGCCGGGCGCTGGCCGAGCGCCAGTTCGAGGTGCACTACCAGCCGATCGTCGACCTGGCCGGCGAGCACACCGTGGGCGTCGAGGCGCTGATCCGCTGGCAGCACCCGGAGCGCGGGCTGCTCGCGCCGTTCGCCTTCCTGGACCAGGTCGAGGCGATCGGGATGATGCCGGAGCTGGGCTGCTGGGTGCTGGAGGAAGCCTGCAAGCAGGCCGTTCTGTGGCAGCAGGAGACCCCGCAGTTCGAGCTGAACGTCAACCTGTCCGCCTCGCAGCTGAGCAACCCCGACCTCACCGAGGAGGTGCGCGGGGTGCTGGAGCGCACCGGCATGCCGCCGCACCTGCTGGTGCTGGAGCTGACCGAGACCGTGGCGCTGGTCGACCCGGTCGAGTCGGCGCGGGTGCTGAACTCGCTCAAGACGCTAGGCGTGCGGATCGCGCTGGACGACTTCGGCACCGGGTTCTCGTCGCTGAGCCACCTGGGCGTGCTGCCGGTCGACGTGGTCAAGATCGACCGCTCGTTCGTGCAGGCCATGCAGGACAGCCCGGACGGCGGTTCGGTGGCCGAGGCGGTGCTGCAGATCGCCCGGACCTTCGGCCTCGCGCCGGTGGCCGAGGGTGTCGAGGACGCCGCCCAGGCGAGCCGGCTGCGCGAGCTGGAGTGCGCGCAGGCGCAGGGTTACCACTTCGCCCGCCCGATGCCGGCCGCCGGCGTCACCGACCTGCTCAGCCGTCAGGCCGTGGCGCTAGAGCGGCGGTAGGTCGAGGTCGGTCTCGAGGCGGCTGCCGGCCGCCACCGCGGCCAGGATCGGATGATTTTCGCCGTACGCCTTGGCGAGCGCGGCGGTCACCTGGTGCTTCGCCTCCTCGTCACCACCGTCCAGCACCGCGTTCCAGGCGCAGGCCAGGGTGTCCGGGTGTTCGGCGCCGCGCAGCATCCGGGAGCGCTGCCAGGTGTCGCTGGCGAGCTGCTGGGCCTCCTGCCGCTCGCCCAGCCCGAACAGGTCGCTGGCGTAGCCGTTGGCGCAGGCCAACGTGAACGGGTGATCGGAGCCGACGCTGCGCCGCAGGCCGCCGAGCGCCTCGTGGTCGATCCGGCGGGCCTCCGCGTACCGGCCGGTGGCCCGGACCACACCGGCCAGCCCGGCCGAGGCGGCCAACGTGAACGGATGGTCGTCGCCGAGCACCGAGTGGTACCGGATCACGGCCCGTTCCAGCAGCTCGTGTGCCTGGTCGAGACCGCCGGCGGCGCGCTGCGCGTTGGCCTGCGTGACCACCGCGGCCAGCGTCTCCACGTGCAGGTCGCCGAACCGGCGGCGGGTCAGGGCCACCGCGGTCTCGGCCAGTCCGACCGCCGCGGGCAGGCCGCGCCGCCGGGCCGCCATGGCCGCCGACCGGGCCGTCCACAGCGCGAACGGGTGATCCTCGGCCAGCGTCTCCGGCCGGACCGCGGCCAGCACCTCGGCGGCGCCGGCGTAGTCACCCAGGCCGAACAGGTCGAAGGCCAGACCGGCCCGGGAGGACAGGATCTCCGGATGCCCGTCTGCGAAGATCGCCTGGCGGTGCCGCAGGGTCTGCTCGTCGAGCGTGCGGGCGCCCCGGAAGTCGCCCAGCAGGCGCAGGTCGGCTGCCAGGTTGTTGGCGCAGCGCAGCGCGGTCGGAAAGCTCTCGCCGAACAGCCGCCGGTAGCGCACCAGGTTGTCGCCGTCGAGCTGCCGGGCCTGCCCGAAGTGGCCGCGGATCCGCAGGTCGGCGCCGACGCTGTTGGCGGTGGCCAGGGTGGTCTCGTCGTCGCCGCCGAGCACCTCGCGCTGGGCCCGCAGGGTGTGCTCGTTGAGCACCCGGGCCTCGCCGGTGCGGCCCACCGCGCGCAGCGCGTTGGCCAGGTGGAACGACGCCAGCAGGGTCTGCTCGGCGGTCTCGCCCAGCGAGTCGCGCCAGCGGGCCACCGCGGCGGCGGCCAGGTCGCGGCTGGAGTCGTAGTCGCCGCGGGCGAAGTGGTACCGCACGCAGTTGATCACCAGCTGGCGGATCTCCTCGGTGCCGGCGCCCAGCACGTCCGAGTGGATCAGGTGCGGGGTCAGTTCGGCGTACCGGGGGCGGCCGGCCGGGTCGTCCGGGTCGCCGGGGTCGGCGGCGGCCAGCATGCCGCGCACGGTGGACAGCAGCGTGGCGTGCCGCTCGGAGGTGAGGCCCTGGCCCAGCATGCCGCGCACCAGCGGGTGCACGAGCAGGTGGTCGCCGGGCGGGTCGAGCTCGGCCAGCCCGTACCGGCCGATCAGGCGCAGCGCGGCCTTGAGCCGGCGCTCGATGCGCACCGCGGGGCCCAACTCGCCGGATAGCGGCAGCATCCGGCAGCCCCACAGCAGGCGCCAGGACACCGGTGCGCCGCCCAGGAAGGCGCAGAGTTCGAGCAGCTGGTACGCCGCCGGTGAGTCGGCGCGCAGCGCGTCGGTGGCCAGCCCCCAGGCGACCCGGATCGGGCTGGGGAACGCCAGCTCGCCGGCCCGTCGGGTGTACGTCTCGAGGTAGTCGTTGACCGAGCAGCCGGTGGCCGACCGGACCGCGGCCGCCAGGTCGAGCGCCATCGGCACGTCCTCGAGCCGCTCGGCCAGCCGGTCGGCGTCGGCCGCGGACAGCTCGGCGCTGCGCCCACGGAGCAGGTCGACACTGTCCGCCCGGTCGAACACCCCGACCGGCATGGCCTGCGCCACCTCGGCCGGCCAGCGCGGGTTGCGGCTGGTGACCAGCACGTGCCCGGCGCCGCTGGGCAGGTACGACTTGATCTCCTCGGGCCGGTTGGCGTCCTCGAAGACGACCAGCCAGTTCCGGTACGGCTCGCCCCGGCTCAGCGCGTCGCGGACCGCGGCCAGGGTACGGTTGATGTCCCCCGATTCGGGCAGGGCCAGATGCTGGGCCAGCCCGATCAGTGCCGCCCTGGTGCCGGCCGACTGCTCGGCCGGGATCCACCACACCAGGTCGTACGTCTCGGCGTACCGGTATACATATTCCACGGCCAACTGGGTACGTCCGGTGCCACCGAGCGGGTGCTCCTCGCTGGGGAGCAGCACGACAGGGCCGGTCGCCAGCCCGGCGCGCAGCCGGGTGAGGTTGTCCTCGCGGCCCACGAAGCGGGGGTTCCGCGGCGGCAGGCCACCCAGGATCGGCATGCCGATTACCGTACGTGGAATCATCGCGACTGTGGAAGAAGGACCCGTTGCCTGATGAGATCGTGACGCGCCTCGATCCAGCCGACGGCACCACGACCGTGGCCCTGTTGGGCGAGGTCGACGTGCTGACCGTGGATCAGGTGCGGGTGGCCCTCGAGGAGGCCCTGGCGGCCCGGCCACGGGAAATCGTGGTGGACCTGAGCAACCTGGACTTCATCGACTCTACCGGCCTGGGCGCGTTGATCTCCGGCTTTCAACGCGCCCGCGACGCCGGCATCGCGTTCCGGCTGGCCCACCCGACCCGCCCGGTCCGGCAGATCCTGGTGCTGAGCGGGCTGCTCGAGGTCGTCGAGCTCACGCCTTGACCGGCACGGCCAGGCCGATGCCGGGCGCGACCGGCCGCAGCCGCTTGCCGGCAAAGAGCATGAGGCTCAGCAGGCTGGCCAGGATCGCCAGCGCGCCCGCGCCGTACCAGGCCCAGGTGTAGTTGCCCAGCTGGTCGCGGACCAGGCCGGCGGCGATGGCCGCGGCCGCGGCGCCGAACTGGTGCGAGGCGAACACCCAGCCGAAGACGATCGGGCCGGCCGCGCCGAAGTACTCCCGGCACAGGGTCACGGTCGGCGGCACGGTGGCCACCCAGTCGAGACCGTAGAACAGGATGAACACCAGCATGCTCGGGTGCGCGGTTGCCGCGAGCAGCGACGGCAGCACCAGCAGCGACAGTCCCCGGCCGAAGTAGTAGACGCCGAGCAGGATCCGGCTGTCGACCCGGTCGGTGAGCCAGCCCGAGATGATCGTGCCGGCGATGTCGAACAGGCCGACCAGGGCCAGCAGGCTCGCCGCGGTGGTCTCGGCCATCCCGTGGTCGTGCGCGGCCGGGATGAAGTGGGTGCCGACCAAACCGTTGGTGGTGGCGCCGCAGATCGCGAAGCCGCCGGCCAGCAGCCAGAACGGGCGGGTGCGAGCGGCCTGGCCGAGGGCGCGCAGGGCGGTCCGGGCGGCGCCGGCCGGTGCGATCGGCCGCGGCTCCTCGTATTCGCCGCCGAGAGCGCCGATGCCCAGGTCAGCGGGGTGGTCGCGCAGGCGCCACCAGACCAGCGGCACGACGAGCAGGGCCACCGCGGCGACGGTGAGCGCCGCGGTGCGCCAGCCCTGGCTCTCGGTGAGCGTGGCGAGCACCGGCAGGAACACCAGGTTGCCGGCCGCGCCGCCGGCGGTGAGCACGCCGATCACCAGGCCGCGGTGCGTCACGAACCAGCGGTTGGCGATGGTCGCCACGAAGGCCAGCGCCATCGAGCCGGTGCCCAGGCCGACCAGCACGCCCCAGCAGAGGATGAGCTGCCAGCTGCTCTGCATGAACACGGTCAGGCCGGAACCGGCCGCGACCAGCAGCAGCGCGCCCACCACGACCCGGCGGATGCCGAACCGCTCCATCAGGGCGGCCGCGAACGGGGCGGTGAGGCCGTAGAGCAGCAGGTTGACCGAGACGGCCGCGGAGATGGTGCCGAGCGACCAGCCGAACTCCTCGTGCAGCGGCCGGAGCATCACGGACGGCGTGGCCCGGAACCCGGCGGCGCCGACCAGCGCCACGAAGGCGATCACGGCGACAAACCAGGCCGGGTGGATTTTATACGATTTGGCATCGGTTTTCCGCCGCGGGCTGGCGCTGCACGTCTTGGTCACGCGCTCAATCCTGGTGGAATCGGCCGCTTCGGACGAGTGGCCGGAGAGCCATCATGCGCAAGAATCCAGCCATGGTTCACTCCATCGCGGTGGTTCCGTTAGACGGCGTCGTGGCGTTCGACCTCGGCACCCCGCCCCAGGTCTTCAACTCCGCCCGGTACGCCGGCAAGGAGCGCCTCTACACCGTCCGGGTCTGCGCCTCCGGCCCGGTCCGCAGCACGGCCGGCTTCACCGTGGTGCCCGACTTCGGCCTCGACGAGGTGGCCGGCGCGGACACCGTGGTCGTCCCGGGCATCGGCGCCGGCGGCCCGGTGACCGACGGCACCCTCCCGGACGACTGCCGCGCCGCCCTGCTCGCCGCCGCGGCGCGCGGTGCCCGGATCGTCTCCATCTGCACCGGTGCCTCGGTGCTGGCCGCCGCCGGTCTGCTCGACGGCCGCCCGGCCGCCACCCACTGGGCCTGGGGTAACCGGATCGCCCGCCTCTATCCGCGGGTGCACTGGAACTTCGACGTGCTCTTCGTGGACGACGGCGACGTCCTCACCTCGGCCGGGGTGGGCGCCGGGGTGGACCTCTGCCTGCACATCGTGCGCAACGACCACGGCTCCGAGGTGGCCAACCGGGCGGCCCGCCGCTGCGTGGTGCCGCCGTTCCGGGAGGGCGGGCAGGCGCAGTACATCGAACGCCCGATCCCGTTCACGGCCGGCGCCGGCACCGAATCGACCCGCTCATGGGCGCTGGACCGGCTGGCCGAACCGGTCACCCTGGAGGACATGGCCGCGCACGCCCGGATGAGCGTTCGGACCTTCACTCGGCGATTCCGGGACGAAACAGGTCTCAGCCCGCGACAATGGTTGTTGCGGCAACGGGTCGCTCACGCTCAACTGTTGCTCGAGTCGACCGATCTTGCAGTCGAGGCGGTGGCCCGTCGCTCCGGACTGGGCAGCGCAACCGCGCTGCGGCAGCACCTCCAGGCCGCGATCGGGGTCGCACCGAGTGCGTATCGGAAGACTTTCCGGCAACCGGTGCAATCCGGGTCCTAGTGGGGCGGATTACCGCAAGACGGGCTCAGCTCGCCCTGCCGGCGTCCGATCTCTGAGGCAAGCCGCACCTTGTCTCCGACCGAGGATGTCATGGACCAGACCTTCCGTCCGCTGCTCGACGCGCTGAAGCAGATCGGCGTCGACGCAGCCGCCGTGGACGCGGCGGCGGATGAGGCCCAGCGCAGCGGGCGTTCGGTGCGCGCGGTCCTGATCAACGACCAGGTCGTCACCGAGGAGCAGCTGACCGCGGCGGCCGCCCGGGCCTTCGGCATCAACACGGTCGACCTGGTCAGCTTCACTCCCGACCCGCAGGCGCTCAAGCGCATCCCGCTCTCCGTGGTGCTGCGGCACCGCGTCCTCGGCCTGTCGATCACCGACGGCGAACTGGTGGTCGGCGTCACCGACCCGGGCGACGTGGTGGCCCTCGACGACGTCCGGGCCGCCACCGGCATGACCGTGCGGCCCGCGGTGGTCGCCCGCAGCGAGGTCCGCCGGATCATCGAGCGGCTCCAGCGCGAGTCCAGCGACCTGGGCGAGATCGCTGAGGACGAGGTCGAGGACTCGGCGGGGATGACCGCCCAGGCCACCAGCTCGGACGACGCCCCGATCGTGCGGTACGTGAACAGCCTGATCGAGCAGGCCGTCATGAACCGCGCCTCCGACCTGCATCTCGAACCGACCGAGGACGACATGCGGGTGCGGTACCGGATCGACGGCGTGCTGCATGAGGTGGACCTGGTGCCGCGCGGCGTGATGGCGGCCCTCACCTCGCGCATCAAGATCATGTCGGGCGTCGACATCACCGAGCGGCGGGTGCCGCAGAACGGCCGGATCAGCGCGATGATCCGGGACCGGACGGTCGACCTGCGTACCGCCACCCTGCCCACGGTGTGGGGCGAGAAGATCGTGCTCCGGGTGCTCGACACCGGCGGCATCGACCTGGACATGAACAAGCTCGGCTTCACCCAGCACAACCTGGACCGCTTCGCCGAGTCGTTCAGCAAGCCGCACGGCATGGTGCTGGTCACCGGGCCCACCGGCTCCGGAAAATCCACCACGCTGTACGCGACGCTGGGCCGGATCAGCAAGCCCGAGGTCAACGTGATCACCGTCGAGGACCCGGTCGAGTACCGGCTGCGCGGGGTCAACCAGGTGCAGGTGAACGCGAAGGCCGGCCTGACCTTCGCAGCGGTGCTGCCGGCCATCCTGCGGACCGACCCGGACGTCGTGCTGATCGGTGAGATCCGGGACGGCAACACCGCACAGATCGCGACCGAGGCCTCGCTCACCGGTCACCTCGTGCTCTCCACGCTGCACACCAACGACGCGCCCGGCGCGGTCACCCGGCTCACCGAGATGGGCATCGAGCCGTTCCTGGTCGGCTCGTCGCTGGACTGCGTACTGGCCCAGCGGCTCACCCGGCGGCTGTGCGACTGGTGCAAGGAGGCCTACACGCCGACCGAGGAGGAACTGGTCGGCGCGCAGTGGCCGTTCGAGGATCTCGTCGTGCCGGAGGCGCTCTACCGCCCGGTGGGCTGCCGGAACTGCGCGAACACCGGGTACCGCGGCCGGATCGCGATCCACGAGGTGATGCCGATCTCGCCGGAGATCGAGACGCTGACCATCCGCCGCGCGTCCACCAACGAGATCCGCGAGGTGGCTCTCGACCAGGGGATGTACGACCTGCGCTCGGACGGCCTCGCGAAGGCGGCCGGCGGGCTCACCTCGGTCCGCGAGATCTCCCGCGTCGCGATCTAGTCCGCGCACAATACCGTCTTTTCTCGCTGATCGCCCGAATCCGGCGGAACACCTGCTAAAGCCGCCCGGCGCAGTGCCGAATTTAGAAGGCAGTCACGACCCGCGAAGAGATTGCCGGTGCCGATGTACACGATCGACCGCCAGGCGCCGCCCCCGGCGGCCCCGAGTGAGCCCGCCGCACCCGCGCCGGGCGATCTTGCCGTGCTCAATCAGATGCTCGTCACGCTCGTCGAGTCGCGCGGCTCCGACCTGCATCTCACGGTCGGCACGCCGCCGATGATCCGGGTGAACGGCTCACTGCGCCCGATTCCCGGCTACGGCAACCTCAACTCCGCCGACACCGCGCTGCTGGCCCGCGCGGCCATCTCGCCGGACCAGTGGGCGACGTACCAGGAGACCCAGGAGCTCGACTTCGCGCACAGCATCGTGGGCGTCTCGCGGTTCCGCGGCAACCTGTACATCCAGCGCAACTCCTGCGGCGCGGTCTTCCGGGCCATCCCGCACGAGATCAAGCCGCTGGACGAGCTGGGGATGCCCGACTCGGTGGGCCGGTTCGCCCACCTGCCCCGTGGCCTGGTGCTGGTCACCGGCCCGACCGGCTCCGGCAAGACCACCACGCTGGCCTCGATCCTCGACCTGGCCAACCGCAGCCGCGCCGACCACATCATCACCATCGAGGACCCGATCGAGTTCCTGCACCCGCACAAGCGCAGCGTGGTCAACCAGCGCGAGGTGGGCTCGGACACCGACAACTTCGCCAGCGCGCTCAAGCACGCGCTGCGGCAGGATCCGGACATCATCCTGGTCGGTGAGCTCCGTGACCTGGAGACGACCGCGACCGCACTGACCGCGGCCGAGACCGGTCACCTGGTGCTGGCCACCCTGCACACGCAGAGCGCCACCCAGACCATCGACCGGGTCATCGACATCTTCCCGCCGCACCAGCAGCTCCAGATCCGCGCCCAGCTGGCGGCCAGCCTCCAGGGCGTGATCACGCAGGCCCTGGCGCCCAAGGCGGACGGCAAGGGCCGGGTCGTGATCTGCGAGATCCTCACCGCCACCCCGGCCATCCGCAGCCTCATCCGCGAGGGCAAGTCCCACCAGATCCCCTCGTTCATGCAGGCCGGCGGCAGCGAAGGCATGCTCGCGTTCGACCAGCACCTGGCCGAAAAGGTGCGGGAAGGGATCGTGAGCCTGCAGGTCGCCCTCGAACTGTGTCACTCGCAGGAGGAACTCAAGCGACTCATCGGTCGGATGTGATGCCATGCCCGCAACGAAGACGTTCCACTACAACAGCATCGACGCCACCGGGCGCAAATCGAAGGGCACCGTAGAGGCGCCCAACGAGGCCGCCGCCACGCACATGCTCCGGCAGCGTGGCGAGGTGCCGCTCGAGGTGACCGAATCCGGCAAGGGACTCAACCGGGATTTGAAGATCCCCGGGCTCGGTGGCCGGGTCAAACTCAAGGATCTCGCGGTCTTCGCCCGGCAGTTCGCCACGATGACCGCGTCCGGCATGTCGCTGCTGCGGTCGCTGGCGATCCTCGAGGACCAGACCTCCGTGCCGGCGTTGAAGAAGGCGATCGGCGAGGCGAAGTCGGACGTCTCCGGCGGTGTGTCGCTGTCCGCCGCGATGGCCAAGCACGACAAGGTCTTCCCCCGGCTCATGGTCGCCATGGTCCGGGCCGGCGAGGCCGGCGGTATGATCGACATGGCCCTGGAGCAGATCGCGGCGAGCCTGGAAAAGGACACCGCCCTCCGCGGCAAGATCAAGAGCGCGCTCACCTACCCCGCCATCGTGCTGTGCTTCACGTTCGTGATGATCGCGGGCGTTCTGATCTTCATCGTTCCGATCTTCGAGGCGATGTTCAAGAGCCTGGGCGGCGAACTGCCGGCGATCACCCAGTTCCTGGTGGATGCCAGCCACAACATGTGGTGGATCGGCCCGCTCGTCATCGCGCTCCTGGTCGGCGGCACGATCGGCTACCGGCAACAGACCCGGAAGAGCGCCGAGTTCCGCCTCTTCGTCGACAAGACGAAGTTACGGATGCCGGTCTTCGGCCCGCTGTTCCAGAAGCTCGCGATGAGCCGCTTCTCGCGCAACCTGGGCCTCTTGCTCAACGTCGGCGTGCCGGTGATGCAGGCGCTCGCGGTGGTCGGCGAGACCACCGGCAACGAGGTCATCAACATCGCCATGAAGGACGTGCAGAGCGCCGTCCGGGACGGCCAGCCGATGTCGTCCGCCATGCGGCACCACAAGATTTTTCCCGAGATGGTCACGCAGATGGTCGAGGTCGGGGAAGAGAGCGGTCAGATCAGTCAAATGCTCGACAAGGTCGCCGATTTCTACGACCGGGAAGTCGACAGCGCCGCCGAGTCCCTCACCGCATCCATTGAACCGATCATGGTGCTCGTCATGGGCGCCGTCGTGGGCGGCATGGTGATCTGCCTTTACCTGCCGATGTTCACGATCTACCAGAACATCCAGAACTGAGCGAACGGGACCCTCAAGTACCGCCGCGAACGACCGATTCTTCGGTCAGCACCGGGTGCCCGAGCCCGGGAACCAGCACCACCCACCCTTCCCGCCCCACCCCTGTCCCTGGAGGCACCCCCAATGCAGGAAACCATCAACCGGCTTCGCGCCAAGAAGGGCGACGAGGGCTTCACCCTCATCGAGCTCCTGGTCGTCGTGGTCATCATCGGTGTGCTCGTCGCGATCGCCGTCCCGGTGTACCTGAACTACCGGAAGGGTGCGGCGGACAAGTCGGCGCAGTCCGACATCCGCGGCGCGATCAGCGCGATCGAGCAGTACTACACCGAGAACAACAACACCTACCCGCCGACCGCGACCGGCAACAACACGGGCGCCACCGGCACCGAGTCGATCACGCTCGGCGGCGCGACCGGCACGCAGAAGATCACGCTGTCGGACAAGACGATGCTGGGCTACAACCTCACCACGCCGGCCACCGGTGCGCCGTACTACACCATCTGCGCGCACAGCACCGGTGGTACCGAGAACCGCTGGTACGTCTACAACAGCCAGGTCGGCGGCTCGGTCAAGGTATCCGCGGTGAGCTCGGCGTCGCAGACCACCTGCTGATCACCGTCCGGCCGCACCCCCACTGACGAGACCGAGGAGACCCGGCCATGCCGCAGCCCCTGCTGCTCTGTGTGATCGGACTCCTCGGTCTCGCGGTCGGGTCCTTCCTGAACGTGGTGATCCACCGGGTCCCCCGCGACGAGTCGCTGGTGCGTCCCGGATCGCACTGCCCGCACTGCGGCAACGCGGTCCGCAACCGGCACAACATCCCGGTGCTCGGCTGGCTGCTGCTGCGCGGGAAGTGCGCGGACTGTGCCGCGCCGATCAGCCCGCGGTACCCGCTGGTTGAGGCCGGCACCGCGGTCCTGTTCGTGGCGGTGGCCGCCAAGTTCGGCTGGTCCTGGGAACTGCCCGCGTATCTCTACCTGGCCGCCATCGCGGTGGCCCTGGCCGCCATCGACATCGACGTCATGCGGCTCCCCAACAAGATCGTCCTGCCGTCCTACGCCGTGGTCCCGATCCTGCTGCTGCCAGCGATGATCGCCGAGCGGAGCTGGTCGGCCGGACTGCGCGGGCTCGCCGCCGCCGCCCTGCTCTACGCGCTGTACCGGGCTCTCGCGGCCTGGGGCATGGGCGGCGGCGACGTCAAACTCGCCCCGGTGCTCGGCTTGTACCTGGGCTGGCTGGGCTGGAGCTCGGTCGCCGTCGGTGCGTTCGCCGGCTTCCTGCTCGGTGGCGTGTTCGGCGCCCTGCTGATGCTGTTCCGCGGGGCCGGCCGCAAGACCCGGATCCCGTTCGGGCCGTACATGCTCGCCGGCGCCTTCCTCGCCGTGTTCGCCGCAGCGCCGCTGGCGAACTGGTACACGAACCTGCTTCTTCCCACCGCCTGACCCACTTCCCGCACCCGGCAAAGGAGGCAACCCCGATGGCTGGCGTCATCCCGATCGGGCTGGACATCGGATCGACCTCGATCCGGGCCGTCGAAGTTCGGCGCACCAAGGACGACATCGCGCTCAACAACTTCGGCCAGGTGCCGCTGCCGACCGGCGCGGTGGTGGGCGGCGTGGTCCAGGACCCGATCGCCGTCACCGCGGCGCTCAAGCAGCTCTGGGCCGCCTGCAAGTTCGGCACCAAGCACGTGATCCTCGGCGTCACCAACCCGCAGCTAGTGGTGCGCGAGATGTCGGTGGCCAACCTGCCGCCCAAGGAACTGCGCCAGGCGCTGCCGTTCCAGGTCAAGGACGCGTTGCCACTGGCCGTCGAGAAGTCGCTGCTGGACTTCTACCCGCTGGAGGAGCCGGGCGCCAACCCGACCGTGCGCGGCCTGCTCATCGCCATGCCCAAGGAGGCCGTACTGGCCGCCGTGGACGCGGCGCAGAAGGCCGGCCTGCACGTCGACGGCGTCGACCTGGCGTCGTTCGCGCTGCTGCGGGCCGCCTCCCGGCTGGACACCCAGGTCGAGGCGATCGTGGACATCGGCTCCGACGTCACCAGCGTGGTGGTGCACGCCGACGGCGAACCACTGATCGTGCGCACCGTGCCGCGCGGCGGCATCGAGATCACCGCGGCCATGGCCACCCGGCTCGGCATCCCGCCGCAGGAGGCCGAGATGGTCAAGTGCCGGTTCGGGCTGCACGGCGACGGCAACCCGGTGACCGCGGACGCGGCCGCCGACGCGGTCCGGCCGCTGGCCAGCGAGCTGCGCAGCTCGTTCACCTACCTCGCCTCGGGCGAGCGGCAGAAGCAGGTCACCCGGCTCGCCCTCTGCGGCGGCAGCGCGCTCATGCCGGGCCTGGCCGAACACCTCCAGCAGCAGCTGGGCATCACCGTGGTGTACGCCGACGGCGCCAGCCGCCTGCGCGACACGCGTAAGGGTCGCGACCGCGGCTTCGACAGCTTCGTGCCATCGGCCGCCGTGTCGATCGGCCTGACCCTGGGAGCGGCTGCCTGATGACCACCACGCAGAACCCTACGCCGACCGCGTTGATGCCGCTGGACCCGGCCGTCTCGCCGCAGCACGCGCTGCGCATCCTGCCGATCCGGGCCAACCTGCTGCCGGACGAGATCACCGCCGGCCGCAACGCCCGGCGGGCCCGGGCCATCCTGATCCTCGCGGTCCTGCTCACCATCGCCGGGCTGGGCGGCTGGTACCTGTACGCGGTGAACGAGCGCACCGTGGTCGAGGACGACCTGGCCGCGGTCACCGCCCAGGTCGACCGGACCCGGAACGACACCAAGGCGGACAAGTACACCTCGGTCACCCGGGCCATCGAGCAGAGCGACACCATCACCGCGCAGCTGAAGATCGCGATGAACGACGACCTGCCGTGGAGCACGCTCTACGACTCGCTGCGCAAGTCCAAGGTCAAGGGCATCACTATCACCAACATCAACGGCTTCCTCGACACGGACATCACCAAGGGCGCCGCGGCACCCGCGGCCGGCGCGACCCGGAAGCTCGGCAATATGACGATCATGGGCGAGGCCAAGGACAAAAAGACCATCGCCACCTACCTCGACAAGATCGCGACGGTCAAGGGCATGGCGAACGTGTACCTGTCCAACGCCACCAAGGACGACGGTGGCGAGTGGATCTTCTCGATCAACGCCCAGATCTCCGGCGACCGCCTCTGCGGCCGCTTCACCGACCCCTGCAAGACCGGAGGCAAATGATGAGCTCGCGGCACGCAAGCCGGATGCTGCTGGCCGGCGGGGTACTGGTGATCGTGATCCTGGTCGTGGCCACCTACCTGCTGGCGATCAAGCCGGTCTACGACGACAAGGCGCTCAAGGAGACCCAGGTCTCGGACGCCGACCTGGAGCTCACCAAGCTCCGCCGGCAGCTGGCCGACCTCAAGGTCAAGAGCGCCGACGCCGCGACCTACACCGCGGAGCTCAAGGCCAAGAAGACGCAGCTGCCGGACAGTTACGACATCCCGAACCTGCTGCGTCAGCTCCAGACGTCGGACACCAGCGTCAAGGTCGACAACAACGCGGTCGGGGTCACCACCCCCGTCACGGTCGCCGGCTCCGGCATCGTGGTGGGCGTGCCGATCACGCTGACCGCGACCGGCAACGCCGACGGGCTCAGCAAGTTCGTCAACCGGCTCCAGAACACGCAGAGCCGTGCGGTCCTGGTCAGCGCGGTCAACCTGCAGGTCGACGGCAACGAGACCACGTTGACCACCACGCTCACCGCGTTCTGCAGCAAGAGCGACGACGACGACTGCAAGGTCAACGAGAAGTAGACCGCCTCAGCGAATCCGCCAGACCCCGGTGTCCCCGCCGAGGGACGGGCAGGCCAGGTAGGCACCGCGCGCGGTGCACCGGAACCAGGCCGCATCGTGCATGACCCCGGTCGTGCGCAGCCCGCCACTCGCCGGATCTCCGACCAGCACCAGGGTCTGGCGGCCTTCGCTGCGCAGGATCAGGTCGCCGGCCCGCTGGCTGCGCCCGAGCGGATGCAGGATCCGGCCGGTCGCGGCGTCCAGCAGCGCGGCCCGGGTCTCCTCCAGGGAGTCGTACCCGATCAGCCGGGTCGCGTCGTACCGGAACGCGGTCGACCAGGAGGGCTGGTGCCAGCGGACCGAACCGTCCGCCGGGTCGATGCCGCTCAGCCCGCCGGTGCTCGCCACGCAGAGCACCGGGCCGCAGTCGGTGACCGAGCCGAACGGCCCGCCCTCGGCCCGCCACAACCGGGCCGGCGGGCTCACCGCGTACGCGGTCAGCACCGAGCCACCGCCCACCCGGCGGGTCACGTAGATCCGCTCCCGCAGCACGCTCACCGCGACCGAGTCACTGGGCACCGGCTGGTCCTCGCCGCCCAGCCCGACGTCGCCGCGGGCCAGCACCGCGCCGTCCGCGTAGTTCAGCACCTGCACCGCGCCGGTCGCACCGACCGTGACGATCCGCGGTGAGCCGCCGTCACCGTACAGCTCATCCGGGCCGAGAAAGCCGAACGAGGAGACCGGGTGGGTCCAGATCCGCCGTCCGGTGCGGGCGTCGGCCAGGTGAAGCCGGGACTCGCCGGCGCCGAACGAGTGGGTGAGCACCCCGCCCCGGGACACGCTCACCACCGCGGTGCCCGGCGCGTCGCTCGACCACAGCTCCGCGCCGGAACCCGCGTCCACCGCGGTCAGCACCGGGCCGGGACTCGAGATCATCAGCAGAGTTCCGGTGCTCCCGTCGAACCGCATCCCCTGCACGTTGCGGTGGTATTCGCGCCGCCAGCGCGTCTGTCCGCCGGGCAGGTCGTACCGGCGTACCTCCGTGTTTGTTGCCAGGAAGACCGACCCGGCAGCCAGCTGGAACGCGGTCACCGGCTCGGCCACCGACAGCACGGGCGTCAGCCCGGGCATCGGAGCCGCGGCACCGCCCAGCACGAGAAGCAGAGCCAAAACCATGACCAGGTACGCGGGACGCAGTCGCGCCCGCGGCGGCCGCTCGACCGGCGCCGGCGGCGGTCGGTCAAGATCGATCAGCACAACCCCGTTGACCACGGGTTCAGCATGCACGGCGAGTGCGCGCGCCGACACCTCGTCACCGTGAGTACTCTGCCGGTATGTCTTATGCGGTCCCGCCGACCCGCACTGCCGCGGTGGTCCGGCAACTGCGCAACGAAATCGTCACCGGAGAGCTGCCGCCCGGCACTCTGATCAAGGATGCTGAGCTGGCCGCGCGCCTCGGCGTGAGCATCACTCCGGTGCGCGAGGCCATCGCCCAGCTCTCCGTCGAGGGCCTGATCGACATCGCGCCGAACCGGACCCGGCACGTCACCCGGGTGACCCAGAAGAACGCGCTCGAGCTGATCGACGTGATGAGCGTGCTGGCCTGCGCGGGTTTCGAGTGGGGTGTCGACAACCTCACCGCCAACCAGGTCGAGCTGATGCGCCAGCGCCAGCGGGAGTTCGTCGAGGCGCTGCGGGCCGGCAACACGCTCGCGGCCGGGGCCGCCGGCGCCGACTTCAGCACCATCGTGATCCTCGCCAGCGGCAACCGCGAGCTGCAGTCCATGGTGGATCTCGTGGTGGCGCGCACCATGCGGATACTCGCGATGACCGCCGAGAGCGACCTGTGGAGCACCTGGATCGACGGGCACGAGGCCATCCTCAAGCTGCTCGACCTGGGTGACACCCGGGGCGCCCTGGCGCGATACCGGCAGACCTACGTCGAGTTCCGGGCCCGGGTCGAGCGGGAGCTTCTCGACGACCAGTAGTCGCTACCGTTGTGCAACTTTTTTGTGATTCAGAGCGCCCTCGTCCTGTCGATCAGCTCGACATGGTCACCGGACGAGGAGCACCCCGATGAATCAGAACCTGATCCTCATCGCCGAGGATGACGCGGACATCCGCGACATGCTCGCCTTCACCCTTGAGGCGTCCGGATACCGGACCATCGGGGCCAAGGACGGGCAGACCGCCGCCCGCCTCCTCACCGTCGCCAAGCCGGTCGGGCTGATCACCGACGTCCAGATGCCGGCCATGAACGGCATGGAGCTGTGCCGGCTGGCCCGCGGCAACCCGGACAACCGGCACACCGCGATCCTGATGATCTCGACGAACGCGCACGCCTACGACGTGGACGCCGGGCTGGACGCGGGCGCCGACCGGTACCTGCCGAAGCCGCTGTCCGCCCGGCTGCTCGTCAGCGAACTCCAGGAGCTCATCACCAACCGCTACCCGAACGTCCGCTAGGAGGCTCACGATGACCGCGCCCGCCCTCACCGAGCCCGACCTGCACGCCGACGAATTCGCGCAGGCCTTGGTCTCGGCGCCGATGCACGCTCCGCTGTCGCCGACGATCCTGATCGCCGACGACGATGACGACATCCGGGACGTGATCGCGTACAAGTTGCAGGTGGCCGGATACCGGACACTGAGCGCCGACAACGGCCGGACCGCCCTGAACATCGCGGTGGCCGAGCGCCCGCGCGCGATCATCCTGGACGTCACCATGCCGCAGATGGACGGCCTCGCCGTCTGCTACGAGCTGCACGCCTGCCCGGAGACCGCGCAGATCCCGGTCCTCATGATCAGCGGCAGCGGCCGGCTCGACGACATGGATCTGGGCTTCGCCATCGGCGCCGACGACTACCTGGCCAAGCCGTTCAGCCAGCGCGAAATGCTGCGCCGGGTCAACTGGCTGCTGATGTCGGGCGGTTCGTAAGCCGGTCCGGCCCGCTGCCGAATGTCAGGACGTGCCCCTCACGTTGAGCCGGTCCCTGCTGCGGACCCTCGGCTTCGTCCTGCTGTACGTGGCCGCCACGTACGCGGGCCGGCTCACCGTGCTGGACCAGGGCAACCTCAGCATGGTGTGGCCGGCCGCCGGGGTCCTGACCGTCTGGTTCGTGGTGCAGTGGCAGTCCCGCTGGCGGGTGCTGGACGCGCTCGCGCTCAGCGCCGCCACGGTGGCGGTGAACATGGCCACCGGCGCCACGGCCGCGATGGCCGCGGTGTTCCTGACCGCCAACGTGGTGCAGGGTGTGGTCTTCGTCCAGCTGTTCCGGAAATGGCTGCCCGACCTCTGGTTGCCCACCGGGGAGACCCTGGCCCGGCTGTCCCAACTGTGGCGTTTCGTCGCGACCGCCGCGATGGCCACCGCGGCCGGCACGGCTGTCGGCCCGACCGGCCTGTGGCTGGTCACCGGCCGCTATGAGCCGGAGACCGCCCTGGTCTGGCTGGCCCGCAACGGGGTCAGCATCATCCTGATCGGCATCGCGGTGTGGCGGATCGGCTGGTCGTTCCAGGAGCGCCGGCGCCGCACCGGCCCGAGCGTCTGGTCCGGCCTCGACCGCAACCGCCGGCTCGAGTACGTGGCGGTGGTGCTCGCCTCCGCCGTCGGCTACTTCCTGGTGTTCGGTCTCACCGATCAGGTCCCGACGGGGTTCACCCTGATCAGCATGACGATCTGGGCCGCGCTGCGGCTGCGCACCACCTTCGTGATCCTGCACGACCTGGCGTTCGGTGCCGCGGTCGTGGTGTTCACCCTGCACGGCACCGGTCCGTTCGCGCAGATCGCGTCGTACCCGATGCGGGCCCTGGTCGCCCAGCTGTTCGTGCTCACCGTGACCGTGGTCGGGCTGGCGCTCGCGCTCGGCCGGGACGAACGCCACCAGCTGGTGACCCGGCTGCGCGAGTCGGAACGCGCCGCGGTCGAGCAGGCCCGGACGATGGCCGGCATCATCGACGCGATGTCCGAGGGCCTCGCCGTGGTCGGCGAGGACGGCCGGTTCCGGTTGACCAATCCCGCCGCGGGCCGCCTGATCGGAGTCTCCAGCGAGTCCGGCCGGGTCCAGGACGCCGGCTTCTACGGCCTGTTCCGCCCGGACGGCACGCCGATGGCCGACGACGACATGGTCCACCGCCGGATCTTCGCCGGCACCTACGACCAGCCGATGGACGTGCTGATCCGCAATCCGGCGAGTCCCGACGGCCGGGTCCTCCAGGTGAGCGGCGCCGAACTGCCCACACCCGCGTCCGGCCAGCGGGAAACCGTGGTCATCTACACGGACGTGACCGCCGACCGCCGGCACCGCGACGAGCTGGCCTCGTTCGCCGGCGTCGTCGCCCACGACCTGCTGAACCCGCTGACCACCATCGAGGGCTGGTCGGAAACCCTGGCCGACGAGCTGGACGGCCCCGCCGGCGTCAGCGTGTCCCGCATCCAGCGCGCCGCGGCGCGCATGCGCAGCCTGATCAGCGGCCTGCTGGCCTACACCACCGCCCGCGACGCGGGCCTGTCACCCTCCGCGGTGGATCTGGCCGAGGTGGTACGCGACATCGCCACCGCCCGCCTCGACCAGGCGGCGAGCACCGGCGCCCCGATGCCCCGCTTCGACCTAGCCGACCTGCCCACCGTCAACGCCGATCCGGTCCTGACCCGCCAGCTACTGGAGAACCTGATCGGCAACGCCATCAAGTACACGGCCCCGGACGTGGTGCCGCACGTCGCGGTGACGGCCGAACCGACGGGCGACGGCCACGTCCGGATAGCCGTGTCGGACAACGGCATCGGCATTCCGGCCGGCCAGCACGAGGCCGTCTTCCAGAACTTCCACCGGGCGCACATCGAGGCCGGCTACGCCGGTACCGGCCTGGGCCTGGCCATCTGCAAACGCATCGTGGAACGCCACGGCGGCACCATCACGGCTGCCGCGGGCGCCGAGGGCGGCTCCCGGATGACCTTCACCCTGCCGCTGCCGCGGTCCGGCTAACGCCAGAACCCGTGGTGCACGGCCACGCTGGCACCGGCGAGCGCGGCCGGCCCGTCCACCACGATCTGCCGCCCGCCCCGCCCGAACACCTCCCGCGACGAAAGCCGCAGCGGCGGCACCCCGGCCTCCTCGGTGACCATCCCCGCCAACTCGGCCTCCGACAGCGCGAACACCACCCGCCCGATCCCCGACCAGTAGATGGCGCCCGCACACATGGCACACGGCTCGGTGCTGGTGTAGAGGCTGCTGCCCTCGAGCTCCCCCCGATCCAGCCGCCCGGCCAGCCGAACCAGATTGGTCTCCGCATGCCCGGTCGGATCGTCCTGGGTGACGACGGTGTTCCGGGCCTCCAGCACCACCCCGCCCGGCGTGACCAACAACGACCCGAACGGGTGGTCACCGAGCTCCCTGGCCTCCCACGCAAGCGCCACCGCACGCTGCAGGTGGGCCTCGTCATCGGGAGTGATCACGGTCGAGCTGACCAGCGCCATAGCCCAGGCTAACGCCCCGCCCAGCACCGTCGCGGAGTCAACCGTTCCGGGTACTGACTCGGTAACGGAGATGAACGACGCCGTTGCGAAATCGGCGCTCGTCGAGGAGATCGAAGTCGGTGCGCGCACCAGTTGGCAGCCCCGGCTTGCCGCCTCCGACGGCCAAGGGCCAGACGAACAACTGGCACTCGTCGACCAGTCCCGCCCGCATCGCTTGCGCCGCCAGGTCGGCACCTCCGATGGTGATATCACTGTCGGCCGTGGCCTTCAGCCGGCGTACGGCGGCAGGGTCGAAGCGGCGCTCCACGCTGGTGCGGGCCGTCGAAACCGCGGTGAGAGTCGTGGAGTAGACGATTTTGTCCGCCGCTTGCCAGGCGCTCGCGAAGTCGGCCAGAAGACCGGACTGCGCGGCGAGCGCAGCGTCGGTTTCCCAGACAGCCATCATCTCGTACAGGCGCCGCCCGTACAGAAAAGTACCCGCAGACCGCAGAAGATCCGTGGTGAACGCAAACACCCCGTCGTCGCGCGGCAACCAGGAGAAGACTCCGTCCTCGTCCTCGATATATCCATCAAGCGACACATTGGTCACGTAGATCAGCTTTGCCACGCCTCTTCCTCCCGGTGCACATGGGCAGGTAAATCCGCCCTTCGCCCCTTCTACGAACGGCTCGGGCCGGATCCGACACCACCCCGAAAGAAAGTTCCCGAGGATCGTCGCACGCCAGCGCTCCGCTTCCGGCAGACAAGGCGTGTCGACTCGGCCCACCCAGCCCCGACCGCGGGCAGACAGCACCGTAGGGGTTTCAGGGGCATCGGCTCGGCGTAACCGATCGGCGCCCGGGCTCCGCACCAAGCCGACCCGCCGCTACCCCGCCGGCATGCCATCTCGATCAACTCGCTGGGCAACCTCCTCCGTCTGATGTGCGCCGGGTCCACCAGCTGACGATCTGGTCGTCGATGACCAAGCCGCGGTCGACGATGCGGGCGAATGCTTTGGGGCCAGCGACCCCTGCAGGCATTCGGTGTCGGCCACGCGCTGGCAGACCGGCTAAGCCCGGTTCTCGCCGCGCGCTCGCCGCGCACATTCGACTTATCTTCACCGACAATTGGGCGGACGAATACCTATTTCTCCTCGTCGGCCAAGGCCGGGAGACCGTACAGCGACTCCACTAATCGATCTATGCCGTGGCCCTGCCCAACGTGCGACAGCCCACGCCGAAAATCGCATTGACGGCGTGGATAGCGTACGTTCGTGGCGTCTCCGTCCCGCCGGTTACTCGGCTTCCTTGTCCTGGCGGGGTGGCCCGGGCTGGTTGCCGTCACCATTCTCGAGTTGATCCTCCTGGTGGAGCCCACCGCGATCGCCCTGGTGACCGGCGCGCTGGTCGGCCGCCTCGCCGAGGCCGCCGCTGACGACCGGCTCACCGTAACGGCCGCCGGCGGCGGCACCGGGCCGATCCTCGCGATACTCGCCACGCTGTTGGTTGCCGGCAACGCGTTGCGCGCGCTGAGCCGTCCGTTGACCGACCGGGTCAGCTCGCGCATCGACGCCGCGGTCCGCCGCGAGCTGACCTCTCGGGTGCTGGCCCTGCCTACCCTCGACCGCGTTGAGGACGCGGCGCTGCAGGACTCGCTGGCCACCATGCGGTCGCCCATGTTGACGTGGATGGACGAGGGGCTCGGCCGAGCCGCGGTCGAGCGTTTCCGGTCCGCGCTGACCATGGTCGGGCTGGTGACGGCGATGCTCGTGCTGTGCCAGGTGGTGTGGTGGTGGGGACCGGCGACGGCCGCGGTGGCGCTGCTGCTGGGCCGGTTCCGGTCCGGCATGTGGCGGCACTTCTTCGGGGTCATCAAGGAAACGATGCCGGCCGCGCTGCGCGGGCAGGCCTGGCTGGCCATCATGGCGGGGAGCCGGGACGCGAAGGAGGTGCGGATCTTCGGGCTGAACGGCTGGTTGCAGCGGCACGCCGACGACAACATCGCCGACGCCGTCACCCGGGTCGTCGCCGCGCGGGAGGCGCTGCTGCGACGCGAGCTGGCGGTCTTCCTCGGCTGGGCGGCGACCGCGTCGCTGGTATACGTCGCCGTGGCCACCTCGGGCGCCATGTCGGTGGGCCGGATCGCGGCCACGATCGGCGCCGTGTCCGCGATGTTCGTCATCTCGATGACCAGCCAGGGCGAGGACATGGACGAGGTGGTCGCGCCCGCAGTGGAGTCGATCACCAGGGTCCGCGAGGCCGCGCCCAGCCTCGAACCTACGCCACCGCCTCCCTCCGGCACGGGTGAGATCTCCCTGACGGAGGTGCGTTTCGCGTACGGCGAGGTGGGTGTTCTCGACGGCGTCACCCTGACGCTGGGCCACGGCGAGGTGGTCGCAATCGTCGGCGTGAACGGCGCCGGGAAGACCACCCTGGCCAAGTTGCTGACCGGCCAATACCGGCCGGGAAGCGGAACCGTGGTCACCGAGCCCGCCGCATACGCGGTCTACCAGGATTTCAACCGCTACGAGCTGAGCGCGTACGAGAACATCCGTGTCGCGGCACCGGAAGCGACGCGGGAGCAGGTGGAGGCCGCAGCCGCGGCGGTCGGCGCGACGGCGATGATCGAACGGCTGCCGCACGGCTGGGCGACGGTCCTCTCGCCCAAGTACGCCGGCGGCAGCGACCTGTCCGGCGGTCAGTGGCAGAAGATCGCGCTGGCCCGGGCCGTGCTGGCGGCCGCGACCGGCACCCGGCTGCTGGTCCTCGACGAGCCGACCGCCAACCTGGACATCGAGGCCGAGTTGGACGCGTTCAAACGGATCAGTCAGGCGCGCGGCGACGCCACCGTCGTGCTGATCTCGCACCGGTTCTCGACCGTGCGCAAGGCCGACCGGATCGTCGTCCTCTCCGGCGGCCGGATCACCGAGGACGGCAGTCACGCCGAGCTGCTCGCCGCCGACGGCGAGTACGCCCGGATGTTCCACCTGCAGGCCCAGCAGTTCCAGGAGGCCGGATGAGGTTCGCCGAGATCCGTACGGTGCTCTCCGCCTGCCTGCGCCACCGGCCCGCCCGCACCTGGCTGCTGATCGCGATGACCCCGCTGCTGGCGATCGCACCCGGGCTCACCGCCCTCGGGCTGCAGTGGGTCGTCGACGGCGTGCTCACCGGCTCCCGTCCGCTGCTGGTGGGTGGCGCGCTCGCCGCAGCCGCCGCGGGGGCCTTCGGGCTGGCCGGCAACCGCGTCGTCCAGGTGCAGGCCGGACTCCTCGCCGGTGAGGTCGGTCCCGAACTGGACAAAGAGATCATCCGGTGGATCGCGACTATGCCAACCACCAGCCACCTCGAGGAAACTGCTTCGCTGCACCGGATCGAGCAGATCCGCGGGCTGGGCCAGCGAATCGTCTCGTTCGGAGTGTCCGGCCTGGTGACCGTGCAGATCGTGCTCTGGCTGGGTATCACCGCGGTCCTGCTGGCGCGGATCCACCCCGTCCTCGTCGTGCTGCCGCTGTTCGCCGTGCCGTCGATGCTGCTCAGCCGCGTAGCCTCGGGCAAGATCGAGGCAACTCGGGCGGAGACGGCCGAGCACAACCGGGCCCAACAGCACCTCTTCGCGATGATCACGGAGAGTGCCTCGGCCAAGGAGCTGCGGCTCGGCAGGTCCGGCGCCCACATCGCGGGGATCGCGCGTCACCTGCGCGGCCAACGAGACGCCGCGCTCTGGCGGAGCACGCTGGCGGTCAGCGGCCTCACGCTCACCGGCTCGCTGCTCTTCGTGGCGGCCTTCATCGGGGCGCTCCACCTCACCGTCCGGCTGGCTCTCGCGGGCGACGTCAGCCCGGGCACGCTGCTGCTGGTGGCCACCCTGGGCGGCCAGATCCGCGGCCAGCTCGAACTGCTCATCTTCGCGGTCAGCAACGTCGTCCGCAGCGCCGGCATGGCCCGGCAGCACCTATGGCTGCGTGACCTCTACCAGTCCGCCACCACCGGGACAAAGCCGTCGCCCGTACGCCTCCGGGACGGCATAACCCTGTCCGGCGTCAATTTCTCGTACGGCGGACCACCGGTGCTGCACGACATCGACCTGCACCTCGCCGCCGGCCAGACGGTGGCGCTGGTCGGTGACCACGGCAGCGGTAAGACGACGTTGGTCAAGCTGTTGTGCGGGTTCTACCGCCCGGCAACCGGAACCATCACGGTGGACGGCGAGTCACTCGACGAGCTCGACCCGGCGGGCTGGCGGAACCGGATAACCGCCGCCTTCCAGGACCTGAGCCGGTTCCCCTTCCTGGCCGGCGAGTCGGTCGGCGTGGGCGACCTGCCCCGGATCCACGACATCGCGGACGCGGCCGAGCGAGGCGGCGCCGCCCAGGTCTTCGACCGCCTGCCGCAAGGCGACCAGACCCAGCTGGGTAAGTCCTTCAGTGACGGCGTCGAGCTGTCCGGCGGCCAATGGCAGAAAATCGCCCTGTCCCGAGCGTTCATGCGCTCAACGCCGCTGCTCGCGGTACTCGACGAGCCGACTGCCGCGCTGGACGCGGCCAGTGAGTACGAGGTCTACCAGCGGTACGCCGCAGCGGCCCGGCGCTGGCAGCAGGAAACCGGCGGCATCACCCTGCTGGTCTCACACCGATTCGCCACCATCCGGATGGCCGACCTGATCGTGGTGCTCGACCACGGCCACATCATCGAACAGGGCACCCACGCCGAACTCATCGAGCGTGCCGGCCGCTACGCCCATCTGTACGGGTTGCAGGCTGCCGCCTATCAGTGAACGACCGGCTGATCCCGATCTTCCGGATCCCCGCCAACGACGAAGGGCCAGCCGACACCCCGGCTGACCCCACATTTTGCACAACGCTACGCGTTGTGGGCCGGACGCGTCAGTGCGAACACCGCCCATCACCGTTACCGGTGACCCACTACCGGGGCGTTTGACCAGGTCACGGGGTCGGGGTGAGGCCCGATGAGCTTCATCCGCCGCCGTGACAACCCGGTCACGCTCGCCTCAGCCGTCTGGTCCGAGCCGCATCTGCCGCCGCGCAAGGCGGCCCGCGAGCAACTCGTCACCACGCTGGTAGCCGAGTTGTACGGCACGCTCACCAACCTCAGTGTCTCGGACACCGAGGCGTACGCCGTCTTCCTACGCACCGTGGCGATCCTCAACGTGTACGCCGTCAAGGAGGGACGCCGATGACCGGGCATACGCCCCCTCCGACCTCGTACACCGCCGCCGAGAAAATCAGCCCCTACCAGCTTCTCATCGACCTGCACGAACATGCCATCGCCCGCCCGGCCCGGCCGTCGAGCACCGACCTGCTAGCCGAGCTGGCATTGGCCGCCGCCGTGGTCGCCTGGTGGCGTCGATGGCAACCGGCCATCATCCATGCCGCGCTGCGGGCCGGCGCGGACCTTCCGGACATCGCCGCCGCGACCGGCCTGGACCCCTCCGAGGTCATCGGGCGGTGGCAGCGCTGGGCTGAGGTCCAGACCGGCACGGACATCGGCGGACATCCGCTGCTCGACCCGGACGAGGTCCGGACCATCCACCACCGCATCGCGAAGGAGGTGAAACTATGAATCCGACTCGAATCGCACGGAATCTGAGTACAGCGGCGGTGGCGTCGATCGCCGCGTGGTCGTCGTGGAGCCACATGGTCCACGTGGCGTTGCGCTTCGGTGAACGGCCGGAGGTGGCCTACGTCCTGCCGATCTCGGTCGACGGGATGCTCATCGTCGCCTCCACCGTGATGGTGGACGACCAGCGTGCTGGGCGGCCGGTGCGCTGGTCCGCGCGGATCGCGTTCCTCGCTGGGGTGACGGCCAGCGTCGCCGCGAACATCACGGCAGCCCAGCCGACCCTCGGCGCCCGGATCGTGGCCGCGTGGCCCGCCGTCGCGCTGCTGCTCGTGGTGGAGATCCTGTCCCGCGCCCGGCAAACGTCAGCAGAACCCGAGGGTGACCCCGGCCTTGGCCCCGTCCCGACGCCAACGGCCTCCGGCGATGGCCACCCTATCCTCGCTGAGACAGCCAGCACGAAGTCCTCATCATCAACCGCCGTGCCATCGCCGAAACGCCGGACACCACCCTCGTCAGCGTGGACATCAGATCGTCGGCGTCGCCGGGAGGGCGGCACGTCGGAAGCGGTGTCGCGCATACGCGCGGACGACCCACACGCGAGCACGGCGGACATCGCCACCCAGCTCGGAGTGACCGAGCGTCATGTCCGCCGATTGCTGAACGCCGGGGCAACCCAAGGACCCATACCCGACGACGGCCCGTCTTGAACCGATCTGCCGGCTGGTGCGACGACGTCAACCCGTGCAGTCGCGCCAGCCCGTCAGCGGCTACCAGAGTCGTCTCCGAATACCTCCGGAGCCCACTGGCCTGGGGCATGATCCGCGCGCAACCTGCTGGGTGGCCGTAGGAGTAGGGATAGCGCAAAACGCCTACGCGGCCAACGCGGGGAACACCACCACTGAGCCGTCGCCGTTGCGGGCGATTTCAATAGCCAGGTCTGTGGGGCGGCCGTTGACGATGGACTCGTCTCCCAGCCTGCGGATCCGGTTTGCCGCGCTCATCAGGCGATCGACTTCACCGGTCGTGAAGACCGGCAGTAGACCGTGCGGGCGTGCCAGTTCGAGCGCCGACAGTCGGCCAAGGACACGGGCGATGTCCGACTCCAGTTTGTCGAGGCGCTGTTGATCTACTCGGAGTACCCGGGTGAAATTCTCGAACAAGTTGCCCGGGTCACCCTGCGCATGGTCGACGGCCTGCAGGATGATGACCCGCCTCTTCAGCGCTATCGCCAAGGTGGCGAGTTCAAGGTGGGTGCGGAAGATTCCGCCGTTCGTATCGACGCCGGGAAATGACTTGGTCAGGGTGTCGATCCCGGCGGCCTTGTCGGCGGACAACTTGTCGAGTGCATTCTGCCAACGGGTGAGGCGGCGGTCGGTGGCGGCCAGCGCTTTGCCGATGGCATGCACTGCCGAGTCAAGTCCGAGTGAGACACCAAGCTTGCCCTGGTCGAGCAGGATGGCGGTGGCTTTGTCGATGGCGTCGCGGCAGCCGTCGAGTTCGCTGCGCTCGTCGTTGAGCCTGTCGTCGTGCAGTTGCTCCAGCAGTTCCGTGATGCGTTCAACCGCCTGCTGACGCTTGTAGTCGGCACGTGCGCTCACTCCTACCGCTACGGCCATGAGCACGAGCGGTGCGGCTACGGTGAGCGCCGCGCTGCCGGCGACCGCTGCGCCGGCCGTTGCCCCGGCTCCACCGACCGCGCCCGCTGTTGCCGCCTTCCCGACTGGCACGAACGTCGCGTTCGCGGCGATACCCGTCGAGTCCACGAGTGTGCCGTAGATGCCGCCGGCTGCCGCCTTCGATGGCATGGGGCGAACGATGCCCTGGCCTACCTGAGCGGCGACCTTCGCTGGAATCACCATGCGGTACAGACACCCACCGGCAGCGGGTGCCGCTCCTGTGGAGTTTCGCGCTGACTGACTGATGAGCTGCGAGAGGTGCTGCGCCAACGGACTCGCGGCGTCGAGCGGGATACCCCGGCTGCGATCGACATCGGCGGGTAGCGGATACGCCTCAAGTGTCGCGATCGGTTCGTCGGCGAGAACGGCCAGCACACTGCGTAGTTCGGTCAAGCGCTCAGGCGTCATCGGCCCATGTCCGGTTAGCGCAGGCACCTGGCCGTTTCCGGTCGCCAGAGTCCACACCGGCACGACTGACCTGTTGTCGCTGGTCATCGTCTCTCCTGTTCCCAAGTAAGAGCCTGAAACGCATCAGCCGGATCACCGTTGGTTCCAGGTCGGGCCTGACGCGGAGCCAGATCATGAACGAGACGAATGGTTTGCCCGAGACATCGGACAAACCATGACGTCGGCATCACTATCGCCGCTGGAGCACGGCGAGTTCATCGCGGGCACGGGTGGCGGCCACATATATCAATGACCGGGCACGCAACTCGGCGTCGTGCCGTTCGGCGTCGTCCAAGCCGTCGAGCCGGGCCTGCTCGGCGGCCGAACGGAAGCCAGCATCAGCGAGCACTACCTTGGCGAACTCCATGCCCTTGGCCCGGTACATGGTCATCACGAGCACCCGGCCTTCGGCTGGCCGGTCACGATCGACTGCTCGCGCCGGTACGCCGCGCTCATTGAGCGCGTTGACCACTCGCTCGCGCTGGAACTTGTCGGGCACAAGGACAGCGATCGTCTCGGGCGTCGCTCCGCAGTCAAGCCAGGAACGGATCCGGTCCGCAATCGTGTCGAGTTCGGCTGCGAGCGAATCCACGCTGTCCACCTTCGGGGCCGGCCCCGATCGAGCCGAACGGTAGCCGGTGGCTTCTTCCTGATCTTCGAGGTCCACGTAGTCGCCGCCGTCGAGCATCGCCATCGCATAGCGCAGGTTCTGTGCGGTGGTGCGGTAGTTGAGGGTGAGCCGCTGTGAGCGGCCGACGATCTTGATGCCGTACCGGCCCAGGACGATGTGGTTGCCGTAGATGCGCTGGTGGGAGTCCTCGGCGATGAACAGGTCGTCCTCGCCGTCGGCGACCAGGGCCCTCAGCACCTGCCAGTGCGTCGGCGACAGGTCCTGTCCTTCGTCGACGAGCACGTGGTCCGCTTGGCCGCCGGTGGCAGCGAGATGGGCGGCGGCGACAGCCGCTGCCTCGGCAAAGTCGAGGGTGCCGTCGATACGGCACTGAGCCCGGTACGCAGCGATCAGTGCCCACACTCTGTCGCGCTTGGCGCGGTCCAGGGCGACACCGCGATTGGATCGCCGGACACGGCGATATTCCGCCTCGTTCTTCACCCGACTGGGCAGGACCACAAGAGCGTATTCGGCGCTCAGGAAGGTCTCGTTGGCGATCTCCGGTGGCAGTTCCGACGACGATGCCTCGATGACTTCTCGCCACCGCCCGTTCGGGGTGCGTGCGGTGGGGCTGGATCGAGCGTCGCCCAGCACGGTTTGAACGGCATCGGTGATGGCCGTGCCGGCCGTCCGAATGACAGCGGCTGCCAAAGCATCGACGCCGTTGACGTATACACCTGGTTCGTTGAGCGCGGTCGTCTGCGGAATCGCCGGATCGAGTTGGGCGAGGCCGTCGCGGAGGGCGTCAGCCAGGTTCGTGGTGAACGTCGTCAGCACGATCCGGGCGTGCGGCTGTTCGCGGGCCAATACGCGAGCACGGTGGATGAGCACGACGGTCTTGCCGGTGCCGGCTCCGCCGGATAGCCGGAAAGGGCCCTTGTACCGACGCACGGCATAGCGGCGTTGCTCCGGATGCAGGAATACCCGCCACGATCCGAAGTCGCCTTTCTCGATGACCCGACGAAGTTCTTCCTGGCCGTCGATGAACGCGAACTGGGCCTGGGCGGCGGGTTGCTTGAGCGAACGCAACAGGTCGGCGTCTTCGTCGCCGGTCTCTTCAGGCGTCGCGATTTGCAGCCGTTCGGCAATGGTGTCGATCGAGTCCGAGGTGGCCAGGTCTACCAGGAGCATCCCGAGCCAGCCGTCATGTCGTTGAGCGAGGTCGAGGATGGTGTCTTCGTCCGGTGCGGCCAGCGCCAGGTCGGCGACGTCGGCGGGAACGCCGAGCCGGCCGACAAGATCCTCACGAACGCGCCCGAGCCGAGCCAGGAGTGGCTCGGCCGGGGCTACGGGCGGATCAACAGTATGTGCGGCCGTTCCCGACCGCTCGAGTCGGACCTGTTCGATCTGGGGAAGGCCGTTGATCGGGTTGACCTTCAAGCGGACCCGGCTGGCGACGGCGATCGCGTCGTCGTGCGGCCAGACGCCGTGGATAACGTAGTGACTCTCGCCCGCCCCGTCGAGCCGGAACATCACGGCGCGCCAGAACTGGTCGACGCGGCCGGTGCGTACGCGCGGGTCGGCCGCGCCGGCGATCGGTTCAAGGTGCAGACCTGGGGAGGTGTCGTCGGCGGAGAGCTTCTGAAGGAAGGTCATCGCCTTGGCCTTGACCGAGCCGTCGATCTTGACGGGCCACTTGGTCATGATGATGGTCGGCATCAGCGCTCTCCGAGGTCGGTGGTACCGGACAGTGCGGCGATGATGGCCTCCGGTTCCGGCTTCACCACCTGCCAGCCGGCGGAGTGGAGGTCAGCTCGGTCTTGGTCGGGCATGTCGTAAAGATCGACAGCAACTTGCAGATTCGGCCAGCAGATGTCCATCGGAATGCCGTCCGGACCCTCCGCGCCGATCAGCGGAGCTTTCAGCTCGCCATGGGCGGCGAGGAGACGGATCAAGTCACGCTCCACACCCGAAGCGGCCGACTCATACGCGGAGGCCCAGCTCTCGTCGACGCCGTCGGGAAGGCTGTCGGAAGCGGCAGGCTCCGGGGCCGCCACCTCCGCGGCCGGGCTTCCCACTCGGCTGGCAGTCGTGATGACGGTGGGCCAGTCACGTAACGACATGGCGTTGGCCAGTTGCAGCCACAGGCGCCACGCATCCGCGTGCGTGGCGTCGAGAGCCTGGTCCCGGTCGTCGAGCACTACTGCGGCCGGCAGAGCCGACTTGGTCGGCTCGACGACGATGGCGACAGCGCCGAACTTCCGTGCCAGGACGGTCCGGGTGCCGGGAGACAGTTCTTCGCCGAGCAGTACGGCTCGCCCGACCGCGGCGAGGCTGATCCCGTCAGCACACGTGCGCCGGGACTGAGAGTCGACCAGGAACATCGGCACGGCCCGCGCAACGATCCCGATCTCCGCGGGCCTGGGGGCGGACACCCAGGACAGCAGCCAGCTGATCGGGCCGCCGCGCAGCCGCTCGTACGCGCTGGGCGCGGTCTGGAACGGCGCTTGCTTGATCAGCTTTGCCACCGTGGCCTCGGCGAACCAGGCTGGAGTGGTCGGGGTTTGCTGCTCGGCGGCGGCGATGTCGGCTGCGGTCACCGCCAGCACGATGCGGCCGGTATCGCGCAGAATCTGCCGTTTCTCGGCATCCTCGGCGAGCCGGTTGCGGGATGGGACGGCGTGGAAGGCATGTCCGTCGGTGAACACGGCCACCGCGGGTACCGAGGTGTCGTTGGATTCCAGCAGGAAGTCGGGACGGGAGTTCTCGACGTTGACCTGCGGGGTGAGGGTCCATTGGCGGTGGTCGCCGGGGAGCGTGAAGCGGAGGGCGTTGCCCCACGGTTTCGGCACCTCCGTCATGGCTGCCCCGATCGCGGCCAGCCGCGCCGTGACCAGCTTGCGGAAGCGCTGTTCCAGATGTGATTCGGGGCTGTCCTGTGGTGGGGTGGTGACGAGCGTCCACGGCGGGCCGTCCGCGGTTTCGGCCTCCTCGTTCAGGCCGAGCAGGTGGGCGAGATGGCGCTCGGCCGAGGCCCGCGACGTGCGGCGAAGCATCGCGGGCGGGGTGAAGGGCAGCAGGCAGCGATGGCACGCGAGGCGTTCCTCGTGCCGGCACTCGCAGTCGTGAACTCGTTGCCAGGCGACCGCGAGCAGGTCACGCAGACGGCCGGGGTCGGACAGGTCGGCCAGATATCCGGTTCCTCCGGGCACGACGTCGTGCAGCAGGAGCGCGTCATGGTTGTCAGTGCCGTCACTGAGGGTGGGCTCAACAACATGCTCGATCCGGAGGTGGTCGGGGTGTCCGCCGATCTGCTCGCGCAGACCCAACAGGACGGCCGCGGCCAGGCTCGGTACGGCGAAATCGTCGCCGAGGGTGACCGCGTAGGGAAGGCGCAGCAGCAGACCTTGGGTGTGCAGCGTCCGGGAGAGAGCGACCACGACGGTGTTCTCCGTGTCCGCCTTGCGGTACGGGCACCAGGCGCGGTGTTCGTGCGGGCGGTTACGCCCGGAGTCCGTGTCGAGCTTGCCGCACCCGCTGCACACCCGGAACAGCGTGCCGGTGCGCTCGTCGGCCGAGATGATCCGCGACGTGCCGTGACCGGGGACACCCACGTTCAGCCAGCGCAGGTCCATGCTGCGCAGATAGGTGCAGCCCAGCCCGGTGTTGTCGGCGTACCACTTGGCCGCGATGCCTGCCGGATCGATGTCGGGGGCCGTGATGAGCTGAAACGGGATGCGGTCGCGCTGGTCGCGCCGATCGGAGATCTTGACTTCGTCGCGGCGTACCTCGGCCGAGACATGGGACAACTCGACGACGTCGAGACGCTGGCCGGTGTCGGCGATGCCGGTGCTCCCGCACCGTGGACACTTGGCGATCGGCTGCTCCTGGCCGGTGGCCGCGATGTCAGCCGCGAATCCGCAGGCGGGGCAGAACGCCCAGGGACGGATCGACTCACCGTCGATGCCGAGGTCGATCGCGTCGACGGCGATCTCCCAGCCACGGGCGTAGAACGTCGCGCCGGGTGCGAACTCGCGGATGGCCTGCGCCGAGCCGCGCCGGAACTGGGCGCTGTCGCTCTCGAACTCGCCGGAGTCCGGGTTGGTCCAGCTGATCCCCACGGCGAGGGTGACGGTGTCGTCGAGCAACGTGTAGTTGGGCAGCAGCCCGTACTCCTCCAGCACGCTGATCCAGTACTCGCCGCGCAGGTGCGCGAGCTGACCGCTGACCAGCTTGCGCGTGGTATTGGCCGACCGCAGGGCCCGCTTGTCGTCGTCGGTCTTGGCCGGCGACGCGAACTTGGCCTCCAGCTCGGGCAACACCTTGTTGATGTCGGCCTGGCGCTGCTTGAGTGTCTCGACGGTCTGCTGCCACCGTTGGCTGGCCGCGTGCACATAACCGGCGAACAGGCTGGTGCCGGCACCGACGGACGGCCGGACCCAGTCGCTGAGCGCGGTAACGGTGGGCTCGGGTAACGACGTTATGGTGTCGGTGAACCGGCGCACCACGACGGGGCCACCCGTCTCGGCGACGGCAATGAGTTCACCGAGGAACGAGCCTGGGTCGCTGGCTCCGATGGCCTTCTGCGCGCTGGCCGGGTGGGTGTGCCGCTCGTCGCGGGCCATCCCGTCGATCAGGCAGGCGGTGAACTGCCGTCGCAGGATCTCCTCGGCGCTCAGGTAGGTGGCGGGCGGCCGGACCTCGCCGTTGATGACCGACAACGGATCGCCGAGCTTGGGCAACTGGTCGCCGCGCCCGGTGAGGTAGGCCAGGTTGAGGGCGTTGCCGGTCAGCCGGCCTGCCCGCCCGACCCGCTGCAGATAGGACGCGACGGTGCGGGGCAGCGACGAGAGCAGGACGGTGGACAGGTCCCCGATGTCGATACCCATTTCCAGGGTGGGCGTGGCGACCAGCACGTTCGGCGCTTGCGGCTCGGTCGACGACTTCTTGAACCCGTCCTCGTAGCTCAGCCGGGTGGCGTCGTCGAGCAAACTCGTGTGTTCCCGCGCGACGATCCGGCGCATGTCCGGCGAGGCGTACAGCCGGCGATAGAAGTTGTCGGCCAGGGTCTCGCGGGTGAGGCGGCCATGGCAGCGCACCAGCATGCAGGGCGCCCCGTCGAGCTGGTCGACGGCGGTCCGGCTACCCGGCACCACGGCCCGGCAGGTGTCACAAGCCAGCAGGTGCCGCTTGGCGGCAAGGTCGGCGTGCCGAGTCGGGGCCACCTGGACACCTGAGGGCGGGATCGCGTAAACGGTGGCGCCGCTCTGGCTGGTGACGGTGGACAGGACACCATCGCGGGCCAGCCGGTCGAGCAGCAGCCGGGTGAGCCGGCCGCCGTCGGCGGGGCTCGCCGACAGCGCTCGGGATGTCCAGCGCGCGTACCAGGATTGTGCCGAGGTGACCGCGTCCAGATCGCTGTCGCGGACCGAATTAGCCGAGCCGCCGACGCGCGGATAGCTGGGGGCCGGCCGGGTGTTGGGAAAGGCGGGCATGCCGTCGCTGCGGGGCCGGCCGCCCCAGATGGACCAGCGGTTGCCGTCCTCTTGGCGGAACTTGGTGAACCAGGGATGATCGATCGCGCCCTGGGCCCGCATCCGGTCCAGCACGCCCCGCACCCACTGCACGAGCTGCTCGTCGGTAGGTTCGGTGAGCTCCGCGTCGAGCGGGCTCTGGACGGCGAATCCGGTCAGCACGCTTCGCGCGGCGGCAGCCATCCGGGCGGGCGGCCCGGCGTCCACCTCTACCGTCGCGGCGCCGGTCAGTTCGAGGGTCCGGCCGGTGCGCGAGTTGAGCCCGAACTCCAAGGCCACGTCGAGCGCGAGCCGCTTGCGAACCCGGGACATCACCCGGGCCGGCACCCCACGCAGGGTCTTCGACGTCCAGAACGGGGTGAACGACTCCCGATCGACACAGTCGGGGCCGAGCAGCCGATAGCGCTGGAAGTGGTCCGTGCCGGTGCGCTGGATGACGTCCTCGACCAGAGCGTCCAGGGTGAGCGCGCCGGGAGCGATCGCGGCGTTGAGTGCCGCGCGCAGGGTCAGCGTATGCGAACGGGCCTCCACGAAACCGGCCCGGTGCGCGGCGTCCTGCACCGAGTCGGTGAAGACCAGGGCCTTCTTCTCTCGCAGGTCGAGAGCCGCCGATCCGAACAGGGTGGACAGCGACACCGACAGCAGGGTGGCGATGGCGCTGCCGAGGAAGCGGATGCCGTCCGGCTGGGCGCACGACGGGCAGGTGTCGTGCCGCGCCTGCTCGTCGGCGTCACGCCCGGCGCTGGTGAGCACCGGCAGGATCCAGCCGTCACGCAGGTCGGGGTCGTCGTCGCCGGGCGGCGCGGCGAGCAACTCCCGGCCACGCACCGAGAACCAAGCCAGCCCCTCCGGAACAGCGGTCCCGCCGTACGCCGCGTCGGCCTCGGCCGGTGCGTACAGCAGAGCCCGGAACCGCCCCTCCTGGTTGGCGTGGTTGCGCCGGATCGTCTCGTCGTCAACGGCGAGACCGGTGCCGACTGGAGCGAGCGCCACCCCCCAGCCGGATCGGCCGCAGAACCGGCAGTAGACGGCCGGAAACGACGGCCGGACGTCCTCGGTGTCGCCGCCGGCCACCGGCGGCCCGTCGTCGCCCCAGCGGAACCGGGCGGTGGTGTCGGCGGCCCGGTCGATGCGGGTGAGTTCCCGCACCCACAGGTGCACGTCGACCGCGAGCGCGTCGCGCCCGACAACCGCCCGGATGTGCCCGAGAGCCGCCACCACGGCGGTGATCGCCCCCGCCCAGTCGTCGTCGAAGCCGCCGGCCGCGAGACTGGAGGTGCGCCGCTCGGCCTGGCCGGCGATCCGGCGGACCAGGTCATCGACGCTGATCGCGTCGACGGTCTCGAAGGCCAGCTCTTGCACCAACGGGTGCGCCTTCGCCAGGGCGAGCAGCAGGTCCGGTCCGGCTTCGGCGAGCCGGTCCCGGTCACCGGCCCAGAGCAGACCCAGCACCGTATGGGCGAGAACCGCGCCGTCCGGGTCAGTGCCGAGGTCATCGACAGCAGCACGGACCTCGCTCGCCCGGAACTCGTCTGCGACAGCGAACCCGGCCTCGGCGACCACGGTCTCCGCGTCACCCACCCACTCGGCGAGGTCCTGCCGCGACTCGGTCACCAGCGCATCGGCCGAGAACCGCTCACCGAACACCGTCTCAGCAAAACCCAGCATCGAAGCCGGATCGCCCTTGTCACCGAGGGTTGCCGACGTTGCCACCGGCGCGATCAAGCCAAGCGGCCGGGCCCGAGCCTCGTCCGTGACCTCCGGGTCGTCGTCGCGCCAGTGGCTCTTCAGTGCCAGGCCGAGGCGGCGCAGCAGCATCGCCACGTCAGTGCCCTGCGCGCCGTCGTAGGTGTGGAACTCGTCGAGCACCAGGTACCGCAGGCTGGTCGCGGACTGCCGCCACAGGCTCTGGTCATCGTGGCGCAGCAGCAACTGGTCGAGCATCTTGTAGTTGGTGAGCAGAATGTCCGGGGCGGTGTCCCGGATGACCCCACGATCGGTGATCAACCCGTCCGCCGTGACCATGGTCCGCGGCTGGTCCTTCTGCCCGGTGTAGAGCGCCGCCGTGATCGACGCCAGCTCCGGATGCCCGGTGAGTAGCCCGGCGAGGCGGGCCGCCTGGTCGTTGGCGAGGGCGTTCATCGGGTACAGGATCAGCGCTTTGATCCCGGTGACACCCTCCAGCCGGGCCCGCCGCACGTGGTCCAGGACCGGGTACAGGAACGCCTCAGTCTTACCCGAGCCGGTGCCGGTCGTGACCAGCGTAGGCTGCGGGCGCTGCCCGCCCAGCGAGGTCAGCCGGGCGAAGGCTGCGGCCTGATGACCGTACGGCGGCGGGCCCGCATACCAGTCGAGGTGCTGCCGCCAGCCCGGCTCGGCGGGGCGGAACGGCAACCGCAGCCGTACGTAGGGGCCTTTGAACATGCCGGTGACCGGGTCGGACAGGAACGTGTCGAGGCCGTCGCGCGGGTCCGTCTCGGTCAGCGCGAACGTGGTCGTCAGGTAGTCGACGAGACTGGCCCGAACGTTTGCTGCCTGGACGGTGGGGAGTAACTCGGTCACTGACGATCCCGCAGGCGCTGCTCGAAGACCGCGTACGCCTCCCGCATGTCCGCCTCCCGGTCCAGGGTGACGAACGGCAGCTCATAGCTGTAGGTGTTGCCGGCCTGGTTGGTGGCGGTGCGCTCCTCGGCGGCGATCCGGTCGCCCTTCTTCCGCCAAACGGTGAGGACCGAATTGGGTACGAGCCGGCCGTTGGCATCGTAGAAGTAGACGTTGCCGTCATAGCCCCGGAGCACGGCGAACTGGGTCCGATAGATCGAACACAACTCGTCAGCAGTCAACCCGAGCGCCAGCGCTACCAACGCATCAATCTCCACCAGAGCCTGCCGCCGGTCGGCCGCAACCCGCAACGGTGTCGTCGGCGTCCACTCCGGCCCAACCTGCCCTAACGTCGCCTGCTGATTGTGGTCGAGCCCTCCGGTCCATCGATCGCGACAGAACTCGACTGAATAGCACGCTCTCCAAAGATCGGCGTAGGCGTCCGTGACGGCGTTCAGACGCAGAGCGCGGAGGAGCAGGTAGACGTCCAGAGGCTGCCGTCGGCCACGAACCATCCGAGCCACCGCGCCCGCACGGATTGTCGACTTGGGCGCAACCCGAATTGAGAAGTCGGTGATCAACGCTGAAAGGTATCCGCACACGATGGCAATATCGGATGGGTCGCCGTCAGGCATTCCTATCGAAAAGACGCCGTCAACGTGAGCCGGCCCTGGCGGAATCAACCCCGGGATGAAGGTGCGCTCGCCCTGGTTGGCTGCCATCGTGCGCCAGGCGATGCGGTAGTGATCGCGGGCCGGGTTGGGGTGCTCCTCGTCGCCCCAGTCGGTGTAGGCGCAGTCGTAGTCGTAGCGGTCACCCCGGCGTTGGTAGGCCGTCGCCGGAGTCGCGTCAACTGCTAGCGTCTCGAAGTCCGTCACCGACCAGTCTTGGTTGTTGCGCAGCGACTCGTTCGGCTCCTTGTAGAACGGCGTCGACACGAACAGGTGCGGCCCCTGCAGGATCACGTTATCCCAGGAATCCGGCACGCCCCATTCCGACTCGAAGTACCCCTTGCGCCGATCTGTCGTCTCGTTCCATCCCTGCGAGAAACGGAGCCCAAGCTCGCCGATACGCGATGCGCGAGACAGCTTTTCGAGGACAGATGCCGTTGACTGGTTTACTGCGTAAACCATCCGGGTCTCCCGAACCGGCACGTCGTCGGTCTCCATCGTGGCGTGCCAGGCGCGCAACGTGTCATCGGCAACCCTGGTGACCCGCGAGCGGTGCGGCCGCACGTCCCAACGTCCCTGGTCGTCCTTGAGACCGGGTTCCGGCCCGGAACCGTCGTGCACCACCGACCGCGCCGCAGTGTCGGGGTGATAAAGCCAACTCGCCTGCGTGAAGCTCGGCCGACTCTGCCGCGACCCGTGGATGGTGATACCAAAATGCTTGTGATGTTCGATCTCGAAGAGCAGCAGCTCGTTGACGAAGTGCCAGTGGCGGCGCAGGCGAAGGTACAGCTCGGCGCGGAGCGGGCCAGCTCTCTCGTCGGTGAAGTGTGAGTTGAGGTGGATCATGCCGATTACGCCGCGGGCCGATCCATGTCGCCACATCACCTCCATGAAGCACCGGTACAGGTCCGGCCGTAGCCCGGCGAGGTGCGGATATTGCGGTCCCGCGCTCACGAACGAACCGATGCAGACCGTATCCGCCGTGCCGTCGATGACCAGGTTCAGCACGCCAGGCAAAGCGAGGGTGGCATCCCGCTTGGCGGCTACCTGCGCCTGCGACGGCCTCAGCGCGAGCTGCCACCACGGGTCGCCCTCGGCCAGCAGCGCCGAAACGTCGACATCGGGCCGCACCCAGGGCGGGTTGCCGACTTGAAGGTCGAAGCCGCCGCGAGCGAACACTGTGGCGAAGTCGAGCTGCCAGTGGAAGAAACCCTGGCGCCGGGCGATGCGCTCGCACACCACCAGCCACGGATGTTCGCGCAGCACCGTCTCGATCGGTCGGGCCCCGGCAAAACCGATCTCCACCCGTTCGGCCTCGTTGAGTTCGGCCCAGCTCATCCCGGCGCTCAGGGTGGGTCCGGCGGGCTTGCGTTTGCGCAGTTCAGGGTTGCGGCCCAGCAGCGCCTGCAACCCAGCGATCCACTGCGCGACCGTCGGCGGAGCGATCACAGTGCCGTCCACGGTGGCGGACTCGTCGGTGAGCGGCCAGAACCACAGGGCCGTCCACGCGTCCATCGCCCGGCGCAGCCGCCGGTAGGCGCCCTCCTCGTCGGCGAGTGCCGCCTCGATCTCCTCCCGCTGCACCGCCCCGCCGACCGGCAACTCCCCCGCCTGCCACACCGGGATGTGCCGGCGGATCTGCTTCTCGGCGATGTCCACACGGCGATAGGCGATCTGCCACAGCGATTCGACCCGGTGCGCCAGTTCGGCGTACGCGTCAATGGTTTGCTTGGTGGGTTTGGTTTTGGTGCTGCCCCGCCAGGCCTTAAGGTTCTTCGCTGCCGCGGGTGCGAGCGCGGCGGCGTCCTTGGCGTCGGCAGCCGAACCCCAACCGTCGGCAGGCAGCAGGAAGTGGTGGATGCCGCCGGTGCCGACCCGTTCCGCGTCAATGTCCTCGACCAGGGAGGTCAACGGCACCTCGTCCGGCACCGCGCCCAGCCAGGACTTGTCGGTGACCTGGCTGCGCTGGTAGACCGCCCGGCGCGCCCCGATCAGCGAGTTCCCGCGGCGCAGGTGCAGACCGAACCATGGCGCCGCCAGTCCCTTCACCATCGTGTCCAGCCAGAGGGTGATCTCGGCGAGTTCCACCGCGGTGCCGTTGAGGTCGACACCGTAGACGTTGTGCAGGGCGAGGTACGCCTTCACCTCCTGCAGACGCGCCGGGTAGTCGTCAGGGTCGATGGTTTTGCCCTCGTCGGCGAGTTCCTCCTTGCGGCGCTTGAGGTATTGCTCGGCGAGTTGACGTACCGCCTCGATGGCGAACGCGCCCGAGCCGAGCGCCGGCTCGCAGATCGTCATGCTGAGGATGTCGGCGGCCGGGGTGCGCACGCCGTTCTGGTCGAGCAGTTCCTCCAGCGCCTGCCCGACGGTGAACTTCGTCAGCACCTCGAGGGTGTAGTAGGACGCCGACTGCTGCCGTTCCCGGCCAGCCAGCCGGAACACGAACGAGCCTCGCGGGTGCAGCACCGGCTGCGGCTCGCCGGTTACCTTGTCGATCTGCTTGACGAAGTCGGCGGGCTCGATGCCGTCGGCGCGGTCCACCGGCACCACCCAGGAACCCTTGCTGCCGTCGCCGCCCTTCGCCACCTCGTACATGTCGGTGTCGGCGAAGAAGCCGGTGTACGACATCAGCCCCTCGTAGACCGCGCCGAGCTGGTTGATGCCCAGTTCCGCGTACGAGATGAAGCCTCTGTCTTTACCTCGCCGTTCCTTGCTGAGCAGCAGGTGGGTGAGCACCTCCTGAAGGGCCGCGTTACCGAGACCGACCGCGTCGATGTGCGCGGTGGCGCTAGGCCGGAACAGGTCGGCGCGCAGCGGGTTGAAGGTGAGTCCCGGCGTAGACAGTGCGTCGTCGCTGTTCGGTTCGGCGGTCCGGTGGCCCCGGTCGACCAGTCGGAACAGCACGCCCAACGACTCGTAGAGGTGGGTTCCGGTGCGCGCTCGCGGGGTGGCCAACTGGACCTGGACGAGTTCGCGGAGCCGGTCGAGGCTGTAACCCCGGTCGTATTCGGGGGCGCCGACCGGCAGCACGCCCAGCTCGGGTGAGGCCTCCGCGTAAAGCAGGAACAGGATTCGGTAGAGGAAGCGCAACGCCTGCTTGGCCAGCGGCTGAGCTTCCGCGGCGGGGAGCGGTGCGAGGCCCTGCGCGCGGCGGCGGGCGACAACCTCGTTGGCGATGATCTCGATCGACAGGCGTACGCCCTCGCGGAGATCCTGGGAGACGCCGACGGTGTGTTTGATCGAGTCGGCGAGGACGCCGCTCCACCACAGGTTGCCATCCGCGTCCGGGGCGATCGACGCGGCGGACAGGCAGGTGAGTGCTCGGTCGATCTCGCCGCCGCGCCGGGTGTCGTTGCGTTCGCAGACCAGTTGCAGGTCGACTGCGAGGTAGCGGCCTTCGGCCCAGCGTTCCCGCTCGGTCAGCACCGCCCACCGGCCGGCCAGGATCAGGATCAGTTCGGGGCTGTCGTCCTCGCCGAACAAGGCCGAGACGAGCTTGGCGGCCGAGGTGAGTTCGTCAACGTCGTCGTCCAAGCGCACCGGCGCGGCCAGCGTCCGGCCGTCCTTGGAAAGGATGTCCTCGACCGTGACGACCGGCTGGGCGAGCACGACGACCAGAGACGCCCGACCGGTTATGCCGCGGGCCGAGACTCGCAGGATCGGCCCGTCCGCGTTGACGACGAGGCCGTGTTCACGCAGCTCCAGGATGCCGATGAGCCGTTGATGGATCGATCCGACTGCGTCTGCGACGGTCTGCGGGTCGGTGGCGCCGAGATCGGCCTCCACATCAGTCAACTCGCCGAGCTTGGCCAGGTCGGCTTCCAGTTCCTGCCGAGCTTCGGTGAACCGGCTGCGCGGGGTGAGCCGGCGCTCGTCGGCTTCGGCGTCCCACGCCTTGCGGCGTTCCAGCACCCGTGCGCGGAACGAGTCCTTCGTCGCGTCGGTGGTGAAGTAGTGCTCGGAGATCCAGCCCTCGCCGACCAGGATCGCGTCGGACATGCTCATCGCTGCGCCTCGGCGAGAGGTACGACCACCAGCAGCGGGCGTACGAGTTGCCGGTCCGGGTTCATTTCGGTGACCAGCCGTTGTTCCTGGGCGATGCTGACCCGGCGCTGTTTAAGATCACGGCGTTGGACGAGGGCGTCGGCGTCGTCCTGCCATTGAGCGAGCCGGTGTGACCACTGCTCGACGCGGTGTGCGACGTCCTTCTCGGCCACCGCGAACAGGTCGCGCATCTGTTCACGAGCATGGTGCACGGCCCGTGGGATGAATCGGCTCAATGCCTCCGCGTCGGGCACCGGGCCGGGATTGGCCCGCGGGGTGTCGAAGCCCAGCGCGGCCAGCGCCGTGGCAGCCGACGGGTGCGGGTTTACCAGGGCGAACGACTCGTCGTCGGGGAACGGGAATTCGACGGTCAGCCAGGCCGCCGAGACGACCTGGCCACGCCGGTTGGTGAGCGTGCCGAGCAGCAGCACGGTCGGTTCGTCGACGTCGCCCCGGACCGCGAACACCTGGTTGCGGCCCAGCCCGGCCAGGGCTCGGTCCGAAGCCCAGTCCAATACCGGGTGCAGTGGGCTCAGATAGTGCGCGTCCGGCCAGCTGGAGCCGGTGTCGTCGCGCAGCGCCTGTTCCAGCCGGTCCGTTCCGCGGGCCTGGGTGGTGGCCAGAACGAGTTTGTCGGTGACCCGCCGGTCGGCGAGATAGCTCTGCGGCAGCACGTCGAGCCGTTGCACCAGATCGGGTGGCGGGATCAGCTCGGCGGTGCCGAAAGCGGGATCGCGCCGCCAGGCGACACCGTTGTTGTGTACCGGCCCGGTCGGGTCGACGAAGGCGGCGTGCAGCGCCTCTTCGAGGTACGAGACCTCGTCCGGGTAGAGCCCTGACCCGGCGTTCACGGTCGTCTCGGCCAGCGGTTCCTCGTCGGAGTCGTCGGCGTCGACGATGCCGAAGAAGATTGCCGACAGATCGTCGCCGGCCAGCACCTCGTCCGGCGTCCGCACCACCTCGTCCAGGGCACGCTGCCCAGCCAGGACCGTGCGGATGGCATCCTCCTCGCCCTTGACGTCGTACTGGCCCATCAGCGAGGCAGCGTCGCCGAGTGCGCGGTGCGCCTCGTTCTCCTTGTCGACCAGCTTCGCCAGGATGCGGATGTCGCCGGCGAAGCGTTCGCTGTCCGGCTCCAGTAGCAGGGCGGTGATCCGGGGCCGGTCCCGCTGTCTGTACCGGTCGATGCGGCCGTTGCGCTGCTCGATCCGGATGAGGCTCCACGGGATGTCGAAGTGGATCAGCTCGTGACACTGGGCGTGCAGGTTGACGCCCTCGGAGGCGACGTCCCCGGTGACCAGGACCCGGACCGGGGCGTGCTCCTGCTTGAAGGCGTCCACCACGCGCTGTTGCTCGTCGTCGGGCAGTCCCCCGTGCATGATCGCGACGGCCTCAGTGGGTAAATCGAGATCGGCCGGCAGGTGTTCGTGCAACCACGTCAGGGTGGCGACCCGTTCGGCGAAGATCACCGCCCGCATCCGCGAACCGGATCCGACGCCGATCTCCCGGAGCCGCTGGACCAGTCGGGTGTACTTGGCCGAGCCCGCCGTCAGCGCCGTCGCGTTGAGAGCGGCCAGCCGCTGCAGGGCCGCTCGTTCGACCGTGCCGGCGGCGTCCTGCCGAAGCCGCCCCAGACGCTGCCGGACGGTCTCGGCCAACGCGGCCGGTGACGACAGGAAAGCCTTGGCGAGCGTCCACGGGAAGAGCGAAGCGTTCTGTCCCGAGTAGGGGGTGCGCTGGTCGGGCGGCCAAAGCCAGACGTCCTCGAGTTCGCGGGCGACCGCGTTCTCCGCCGGGCTCGCGGGCACCAGTAGGTTCTCCGGCTCTTGCCGCTCCGCCCAGTCCGCACCGACGACCCTGGCCACCTCGTCGCTGTGCCGGTGGCGGCGGATCACCAGACGTTCGATCTCCGCAGCCACCAGGTCGCCGTCGGGTGGGATAGCGGACGGATCGAGCAGCCGAACCAGTTCGGCGAAGGACTCCTTGCGCCCGTTGTGCGGGGTAGCTGAGGCCAAGATCAGCGTTTCCGCATTGCGCGACAGGGTGCGGGCCAGCCGGTTGTTCTGGGTGGACGCATTCGCGAGGTTGTGCGATTCGTCGATGACGACCGCGTCCCAGCGTTGCTTCCTCAGACTGGCCGCGTACCGCTCCAACTTCAGGGTGTCGATCGAGATGATCGCCCGCCGGAAATAGGTGAACGGGTTGCGGTTCGCGGGAAGCTTCTGCCGGACTCGCTGGATGCCGGCAGAGTCGAGCCGGACGAACGGCAGCGCGAATCGTGACCACAATTCCTGCTGCATCTGTTCGAGCACGTGGCGGGGCGTGACGATGAGGATCCGTTCCCCTCGGCCCCGACGCACGAGCTCCGAGAGAATCATGCCGATCTCCAGGGTTTTGCCCAGCCCGACCGCGTCAGCCAGGAGGATCCGCGGGCGAAGATTGTCCGGGTCGAGGGCCTTGCGCACGGCAGCCTGTTGGTAGCTCAAGGGTGTGGCCAGGGCCTGCGTGGCGACAGTTAGCGAACGCTCGGCCAGCGGAATTGCGGTCTTGCGGTAGGTGGACTCGAGCCAGAGCCGCGCCTTGCGGTACCGCGGGCTGTCGTCCGCCACGACGCTCGCGGCGGCAGGGTCGAGCGGTGCGATGCGGTCGAGAGAGGCGTAGAAGCTGGCCGTGACGTCACGCACGAGTTCACCGAGGCCACGGACGTGCACGAGAAGTCCGTCCGCAGTCTCCTCCGCGGTCTGCACCAGCCATTCCTCGTCCCGGATGATCACGACCGACCCCGGTGCCAATTCGAGTGGCGCCTCGGCAGCGACATTGTGCACGTCGTTGTCCCGCTTTCCCATCGAAATCTTTCGAGACTTAATCCTATGTGGATCTATGCCCGGTATAGACCGTCCTTCCAGCCCTTGCCACGGATGAATGGGCTGCCGAGTACTACGAAAGGCGGACACGCCGCAGGTCAAGCGGTCAGTTTCTGGTTCTGTCGGCCACGACCTCAACGCGGGAAACTCGCTCGATCCGTCCGCGCACAGCCGTGCCGGTGACCCGTACGTGTTGCCGGCGACCGTGTGCGTCGACGAGCCGTTGATAGAGGGCGTCCGGAAGCAACACCCGGACGGACCGCTCCGAGGAGCCGTATACGGTGGAGATCGATCCGCGTACGGTCGCCTGGCCGCCCTCGCCGGCCTCTCGCCGCAGCCGGCTGACCTGACCTTCGATCGTGACCTCCCCGTCCGGAACCGCCACCCTGAGCTGCTCTGCTGCGGTACGCAGGATCTCGATCCGGCGCGTGTTGAAGCGAAACGACCTGGCCGGCACGGAAGACGGGAGCTGACCAGCCCAGTTGAACCGGACGTCGTAGGGAACGCCGTCCCGGCCGAGCCGGGCCAGCGCATCACAGACGTTCGCCGAAACCCCCTCACCCGTGCGGCGCAGGAACAGCCCGATATCGAAGTCGCGCTGCGCCTCGCCGGAGGCGGCGAAACACGCCCGTACCGCACGGTGCATCTGCAAGGACACCCGGCGGGCGAAAGGCAACTCGGCGTTCACGGCGACGCGCGGAACGGCGAGCTGAGCAGCAATCGCCCAGCTTCCAGCGCGCGGGGTTCCCAATCGCACCGTACGAGCGAAGTCGAACGCGCTGTCCGGCCGACGTCCCTGCATCAACATCGGCCGCTCGTTCATCAGTGCGTACGTGGACGAGACGACCAACTCCCGGACCCCCGCCAACGCATCCACCGCGTTGAAGAGGGGAATCGTCCCGGAAGGTCCGTCGGGCAGGAGCCGGAAGGACAGTGTGTCCGCGCCGGTGTCCGCTAAGTCGTCCAAGAGCAGCCGGATCGGGCGCTCCTCCACGGCTGCGACGGTGGCGAGGAAATCGGAGATGCGGCTCGCGTAGTCGCGCAGCTCCCGATCGCCGGGGACCAACACCTGGAACTCGCCGTCGTTCTCCCGTCGTGACCACAGGGTGGCCCGTTCGAGACGCTCTTGCGGGGCCCAACCGTTGGACAACAGATACTGATTCAGCGTTTCCGGCGTCAGGGCCGACGCGGCGCGCAGCTCTTCGTCACTGACCAGGGCAGGCGGCGTCACGACGCGGACACCCGTTGCGCGGGGACCGGGCCGAGCAATGACCGCAGGCCGTTCACGGTCAAGAGGTTGCGCTTGGGTACGGAGACCGTGACGTTGCGCTGCTCCGTCCGGTCGAGCACCGGCGAATCCCGTAAGGAAGCCCAGTAGCCGCAGTGGCTGAGGCGCATTGAATCCTCGTCCGCCTCCGCGTACTGGCTGACGTCCGATGGCACGATGATCAGAAAGAGGTAGCGAGACACGGCGAACCCCTCGCCGGCGATGTTGTTGTAGTGGTCCACCTTCATCGGGTACTGCCAGTGAAGATCAGTTCCCTTGGGGCTCGACCACGACTTGACCTGTGCCTCGATCTTGGGGAACCGGACCGTGCCACGAATCCCCGGAAAGTCGATGGAGAAGTCCACACCTGTGTGGTCGACGTCTTGCTGACCAGCGATCAGGCCGGCAGCGCTGGCCAACACTCGGACGAAACTCTCGCCGAAATATCCTTGATGGTTGTATTTGGCGTAGCTCATACACCCTGTCCCAGGTCCGCACCGGAAGCGCTCCGTGGGCGTAAACATTACTTCTGGTCACTGTCGCGGAGAACCCCCCGTCGCAGGTCTTCCCGCCAAGCCCGTCAGCTACGCGATCACGCCTCGTCCGGTCAGTCGCCAAGCCGACATCACGGACGCCTGGCGTTCCTTTGCGCGAGCGAGGATTATCGCCGCGTGCATGCGGAGATCGCGCTCGGTGACAACACGACGAACGAGCTGGGCTCGCTCTATTCCTGGCTGCAACGCGATGACGAGTTTCGTGGAAGGGTCAGGACCGTGACGTCCGACCTGAAACCCGGCGACATGGGCAGCGTCACGGAAGTCCTGACGGTGGCGCTCGGCAGCGGTGGTGCGGTGGCCACCCTCGGCGGCACGCTGAACGCCTGGATCGGGGCACGGCGGACCAAGGTCAACGTAGAGATCACGAACGGCGACCGGACCTGCCGCGTCGAGATCGACACGGCCAACGCTGCCGCCGCCGCTGAACTGCTGCAAGAGGCGGTTGCAGCTACCGGCGGACTGTGATGGCAACCCGTCTGCCGGACCCTCACAAGTCCAATGCGCTATTCGTCGGAGCCGCCAATTTCGCCAGCGACGCGATCACCGACCTGCCGTCTGTGGCCAACAACATCTCCGCCCTGGCCGAGGCGCTCACTGCTCCTACCGCCGGGGTGGTCGATCCCGCCCGCTGCCGGCAGCTCATCAACCCGCGTACCCAGGACGAGGTTGGCGCCGCGCTCGACGAGACCGTGAACGCGGCTAGTGATACCGCGATCGTCTACTACGCCGGGCACGGGCTGCTCACCCCACGCGGTGCACTGCATCTCGCAGTCGCCAACACCGACCCGGACCGCGTCACCTACACCGCGGTGCCGATCGAGTGGCTGCGCCTGGCCCTCGCCGAAAGCCCTGCGAAGAACCGAATCCTGATACTCGACTGCTGCTTCTCCGGGCACGCGGCAACCGCGATGACATCGGTCTCCTCGGCGTTGACCGCAGCCATTGACATCAGTGGCACCTACACGGTCACTTCAGCGCCGGCAAATTCGACCTCGATCGCGCCACCCGGTGACCGGTTCACAGCGTTCACCGGAGAGCTGCTGCGGGTACTTCGCGACGGAATCCCCGGTGCTGGCGACTTGCTCTCGATGCGTGACATTTACACTGCGCTTGTCCGCGGCCTGCACGCGCGCAGCATGCCCCGGCCGCAACACCTCGGTACGGGCCTTGCCGACCACATTGCACTTGGACCGAACGTGGCCGACAGTCCAACGCTATCGCCCGTACGGCCTGCGGGGACGCCTCCGGAGCAGGACATGCTCCGATCGAAAGCACAAAGCAGCACGAGTCCGGCTGACAGCGAAGTACTCGAAAAACAGTTCCACGAGGCGCTCGTCAACGGGTACCGCGCCATGAAGCGCGAGATCAACTACAACGCCACCATCTACATTCGGATGATCTCCACTTCTGGTGGCCTCGGCGCAGCCCGTCAGCTCCTGCACGCGTCGTCGGTCTCCAGTGGGTTCACCACCCTCTGGGAGAAGGGACGTCTCGATCTCACCGTCGAGGCATTTGTCCTGCAAGAGCCATGGTCGGCGTTGTTCACCGACGAAGAGCTCCAGATTGCCCGTGACCGGCTCGCCGAATACGGCTATCACCCGGCTGGCCTGTGACTATCGCGGCGACCGGTCCTGCGCGCCTGGACCGGCCCCAACTGGAACGCTCAATGGCTTCTGCGTCCGTACATGCCGTCGGCCCGCGCGCAAGCTCACGCCGACGCAGTCAGCCGTCCGGTGCCGGCTTCTGTTGAGTTGACCGGGATTCTCGCCACCGTCAGGAACGAGCGCAGAACGGCAGCCAAGCCGTCGAGCTGGTCGTCCTCGATGAACGCGTAGCCGCATCCGGCCAAGGTGTCCGCGACCCGGCGGGCGCCGCGTAGCACGGGATCTTCGTTTCCTGTCTTCATCGTGTCGTTCCTTCGTAAAGCGCCGAACCGGTCGGCCAAGGCCGTGGGTACGAGCCGGCTGGCCGGTGTTTCATTTCCTCCTTCGAAACGCTGGTGGCAGCCGACCGGCCAGGCGAAACGAATCGCTTGACCGGCCGGGCCCTACTCGGTCATCCGGCACGAAAATGCGCCGGTGCCGGTCGCTCACGGGTTGCGGACCAGGGAGCGGCAGACTAAACCCAACCCAACCTTATGCATATGGCAACCCCTGGATGCGCCCATCAGCATCCTTTTGCTTGCAGTTGAAGTCGCCACATGGTCCACTGGTCTTGCGGACCAGGGAGTGGAACAACGTGGCGAAGTCCAAGACGCAGCATGTCATCGATGACATCACCGGCCAGATCGAGTGCGGTCAACTGAGGCCCGGCGACCGTCTGCCGAGCACGGCGGAGCTGAGGGCCCAGTACGGAGTGTCGATCACGGTGGTGCGCAACGCGGTGCAGTGGCTCAAGGCGAAGGGTCTGGTGGAAGGGCTGTCGGGCGTCGGTGTGTTCGTCACCGAACACGACGACCCGAAGCCGACCTGATCTCGTCTGGCAGGGCGCGGTCCGCCGGATGGAGGTGATCCCGCTGGCGCGACCGACGACGGGCGCCCTGATCGCCGACGCGGGAGCGGGCATACCCCAACGGTCAGTCATCGGGCACGACCGGGTGCCCGCAGCCGCACCGCGATACCTCACCTCGATTACTCAAGGTAGTGATATCTCGTCTTGTTTCGTGCTGCCGAGTCCGGGGCGAGTCTCGTAATTCCGGATCAGTAGCGCAGCATCCATGCCGATCGACACTGGCTGCTACCAGCAGTGACGTCGGAAACCTGGATCGTCGCCCCACCGGAAACCGTGCCGTTACCCGTGAGTGGCCGAACTCCGCCTACCGTTCGGGCCGGTCCGCTCTTGCACAATCTGTAAGCCTCTGTCGCGAGTGGACTCCGGTGGGTTACGGTGATGCCCGCTTGCTTTGTTGTACTGGGTGCAGACTCGCACAGGGTCCGCGCGCCTGACGGATCAGCGTCGTATGGGTGCCCACCCGTCCCTTGGGGCCGGTCGGCGGCGACGCCCCGGCCGGGTAACGGGCTTGCCGCGTCGTCGAACCTGGCGCACCAGGTGTTCGTATAGGTGCCCACCGAGCCCGTAGCGGCAGGTCGGCGGCGAACACCGCGCCGGAGTCGTCGACCCCGCCGTGCGCGTCATGCAGCTGGGTGTACCGCAAGCAATACTGCGGCCACTCGCTCTAACCCCTTCTCGCGCCTTGCTTTACGTGGCGCCATGCCGCCGTGGCCATGCCCGGCGACACCACTGAACCCCGCACCGTCCTCGTTCCTGCGCCCGGCCGCGTGCCGCTCGGCGCACGTCCTTCACAACTACACAGCGACCCGTAGCACCCGTCACCGACTTCCGGCCGTACGCGAACGCCGGCCGGCAGCACGTCGCAGTTCCACCACCAACGACGTATCGAGGAGTCCTCGTGTCCACCCACCACCGTCATCCCGTCCGCGCCGATGATCGTCGACGGCGTGGCGCTGACAGATTCCGTCCCGGTCCCCGTCCGGGTCCCCGTTGGGCTCCCCGGATAGCCCTCCGGCTTGATCCGGACCCCCGAACGGACCCCACCCCACACCTGTCATCGCAGGCCAGCCCCGCTGTCAGCGGCGCCGCTGCGGTCGCGACAGACCCTCTAACAGGGGTCTCCCCATGGGGACCCACACCCATATACAAACCAGGAGGTTGCCTATGACCGAACCCGTCCTGCGTATCCAGTCCAGCCTGACCGACCGCGACCATGTCCTCCTCGGCTGGCTCGCCGACCACGGCGTACTCACCACCCCGCAGATCGCCCACGCCCTGTTCCCCACCATCGACGCCGCCCAGGACCGCCTGCTGCGCCTGACCGGGCTGAAGGTCATCGGCCGGTTCCGGCCGCAACGCCCCGACGGCGGCTCCTACCCCTACCACTACGTCCTCGACCAACTCGGCACCGACGTCGTCTCCGCCCAGCGCGGCGACCCGCTGCCCCGCCGCGACGCCGCCCGCCGACGCCGCTGGCACCTGACCAACCGCGCCAACCTGCCCCACCTGCTCGGCACCAACCAGTTCTTCACCGACCTCGCCGGATACGCCCGCGCCCATCCCCACGCACAGCTTCAACGGTGGTGGCCGGCAACACGACTACAAACAGCGGGCGCGTTCGCCCAGGACGGCGACCCGGTCCAGGTCTTCGCCTACACCGCCCGGGTCCGCCCGGACGGGCACGGCATCTGGGCCGAACACCACCAGCAGGTGCCGTTCTTCCTGGAGTACGACACCGGCACCGAACGGCTCTCGCAACTCGCCGACAAAGCGCTCTCCTACGAAAAGCTCGTCGGCGTGACCCAAAGGTTGTGGCCGGTGCTGTTCTGGCTGCACTCGACCGTCCGGGAACGCCACCTGCACCGCGAACTGACCGACGCCGGTGTCCGGATCCCGGTAGCCACCGCCGCCCGCGACCACGCCACCCACGCCGGATTCAGCCCGGCCGACGCGGTGTGGTGGCTGCACCACCGGCCCGGCGCACCCCTTCGCCTGGCCGACCTCGCCACCGCGGTCGTCGACAGCCGAGACGACCCATGACCGCACCGCGATCCCGGCTCACCGCCCGTGGCCCACCGCCAGCCTCCGGGCGACATCCTCACACGCCCGCGGCCGGAAGCTGTCAACACCCGGTCACCGGCGCGCTGACAGCTTCGGACAGATCCCCGCCGCGGACAAACCCGAGGATCTGACAGATCCCGGAGCTACCATGCTCGGCCCCGCCATCCCGCCGCCGGTAACCGGGGGCCTCGCCCGGCTCACCGCAGCCGGAACGCACTCGGATAGCGACATCGAAATACAGCTCGAAAGGAGCCCCGAAAACAATGACTCTACGCGCCATCACCGCTGACAATCATGACGGCTATCCCGGAGGAATATGCGACACCACGCCCCAGGCGAAACTACCCGAAACGGGTATAATGACAATAGCGAAACACGCGTTTCCGCCATTGACCGAAAACCGCCGAAAACGGCGGCAGAAAATGGCAGGCGACGCCGGAAACCGAACACGATCACCGACGTCCAGGTCGCCCACATCGAAACGGTCACCATGACACCCGCCGAAGAAACCGAGGCCATCCACGCCCTGGCCGCCCTGATCGCCGACTACTGGCGCACCCACCCCGACACCGGATAACCGGCCCCGGCCGGTGACGGACACTCCCGCGAGGTCGCGGAGTGTCCGTCACCGCGCCCACCGGCGATCGCCCACCATCTGCCCGTTCGTGAAGGACACCACACCATGGCAGCCAGCATTCCCAGACCCCGACGCGGGAAACGCCGCCCCACCAGCACGCTCGGCGGTGAACCCGGCCTGCGCCGGATCGCGATCTACACCCGGCGCTCCACCGACGACGAACACCAACCCTTCTCCATCGACGCCCAACTCGCCTCGCTCAAGAGCTACATCAACTCCCAGCCCGGCTGGACCCTCGTCCTGGAATTCAGCGACGACGCCTCCGGCGCCACCACCGACCGCCCCGACCTGCAACGCGCCCTGCGCGCCGCGAAGAACGGCCAGTACGACGTGCTGCTCGTCGTCCGCGTCGATCGGTTCTCCCGCCGCCTGTCCGACCTACTCGACCTCTTGCACGAACTCGACGACGCCGGCGTCGCGTTCTGCTCCGCCACCGAACCCTTCGACACCTCCACACCCATCGGAAGAATGCTCGTCCAACTCCTCGGCGTATTCGCCGAATTCGAAAGAGAAACCATCATCGACAGGGTGATCAACGGCATGACCACCAAAGCAGCCAAAGGAAAATGGGCCGGCGGCACCCGACCGTACGGCTATCACGTCGACCGCGACACCCAGAAACTCGTACCCACCCCGAAGAAGCACCCATCCTGCGCGACATCTTCCGCCTCTACACCGAAAAACGCCTCGGCACCCGGGCCATCGCCACCGAACTCAACCAACGCGGCATCGCCAACCGCACCGGCAAACCCTGGTCCGGCTACACCGTTGCCCGGATCCTCGACAACCCCGCCTACGTCGGCGACATCGCCTACCGCGACGTCCACGTCACCGACGCCCATGAACCGCTCATCGACCGCGAGACTTTCACCATCGCCCGCGACATCGCCGACACCCGAGCCGACGCCCACACCCGCCGCGCGACCTCACCCAGCGAATACCACCTCACCGGGCTGATCACCTGCCCCGACTGCGGCCACAAGTACATCGGCACCGCCGTCCGAGGACGTAACGCCCGCTACCGCTACTACACCTGCTTCTCCCGCAACCGCTACGGCGCCGCCGGCTGCACTGGAGCCCGTCTCGCCGCCGACGCCACCGAAACCGCCGTGCTCCAGGCCCTCTACGACTTCTACGCCGTCGCTTACACCCTCATCGACAAGGTCCTCGCCCAGGCCCGCCGCGAGTTCCACGACACCCACGCCGACCGGCACAACGAACTCGACGCCCTCACCGCGAAAATCGTCCACAACCAGACCGCGATCGACCGATATCACACTGCGTTCGAGAACGGCACCATGGACGACGCCACCGCAGGGCCCCGCATCGCTGAACTCCGGCACAAGATCACCCAACTCCAGGCCCGGCGCGACGACCTCAACGCCAGCCTCGCCCACGAACCCACCCCACCACCGGAGGGAACCATCGAACGGCTACGCGCCTACCTCGAACAAACCATCACCCACGGCACCGACCACGAACGCAAACGCGCCATCGAAACCCTCGTCGCCGAGATCCGCATCAACGAGAAAGGGGAGGTGATACCCGTGTTCAAGATCCCCAACGCCGACACCATCGACGTCACCAGCGGCACCACCGCCACGACCACCGAACCCACCACCGGTTTGCGCAATGGTGAAGTTGGTGGAGCTGAGGGGACTCGAACCCCTGACCCCCACACTGCCAGTGTGGTGCGCTACCAGCTGCGCCACAGCCCCTTACAAGTCCCCGGCACTCAGCCGGGCACGGGAGAAATACTACACACCCCGCGGCAGCCCCCGCCGGGACCCCCTCAGTTCAGCAGTGGGTCGGGTGGGAAGTGTGCGACCGCCGCGAGGATGTCGCCCTGGCGGCGTAGGACCATGGCCCACAGGTCGTCCGGGCGGTTGATGAAGGGGTCACCCGGCAGGGCGTCCAGCAGGAACCAGGAGCCGCTCGCGATCTCCTCCTCGAGCTGGCCCGCGGACCAGCCGGAGTAGCCGGCGAAGACGCGGATGCCGGCCAGGTTTTCGCGCAGGCGGTCGGGGTCGGCCGACAGGTCGACCGTGCCCAGGGCGCCGGCCACCTGGTGGAAGCCGGACAGCCGCTTTTTGACCTCGGGTCGGGTGCGCGCCAGGCAGATCGCCGACTCGGGCTGCACCGGGCCGCCCTCGAACAGCACGGCGGGCTCGCCGGCGAGCTCGCCCCAGCTGCCCAGGACGTCGGAGACCGGAACCTCGGTGGCGCGGTTGAGCACCACGCCCAGCGCCCCGCCCGCCTCATGGGCGACCAGCAGGACAACCGTACGGTCGAAGTTCGGATCTTTGAGGGTCGGGGTCGCAACCAGCAGTCGGCCGGTCATCGACTCCATCGACCGGCCTCCGATCCGCTGACCCTCGCTATGCACGAGCCACCCACAGCGCTCGGGGGTCTTCCAGCAACGCCATGCTCAGCACATTAGCCCGAGTTTCCAGGCCCCGATAAGGTCTGGCCATGAACGCAGCGGCTGAGATCGGTGTGATCGGCGGGTCGGGCCTCTACGCGCTCCTCGACGACGCCGAAGAGTTCGAGGTGTCCACGCCCTACGGTGCCCCGTCCGACCCGATTACCGTCGCCCGGGTGGGTGACCGGCGGGTCGCCTTCCTGCCTCGGCACGGCCGCGACCACCGGTACCCGCCGCACCGGATTCCGTACCGGGCAAATCTTTGGGCGCTTCGCGCTTTGGGCGTACGCCAGATCGTCGCGCCCTGTGCGGTCGGTGGTCTCCGGCCGGAGCTGGGACCGGGCACCTTCGTGGTCCCCGATCAGCTGATCGACCGCACCAGCGGACGCGTTCAGACCTTTTACGACGAGGGCGCCGTGCACGTGTCGTTCGCCGACCCGTACTGCCCGGCCGGGCGCGCCGTGGTGCTGGAGTCCGCCCGCGAGCTCGCGCCGGTCGACGGCGGCGCCATGGTGGTGGTCGAGGGCCCGCGCTTCTCGACCCGGGCCGAGTCCCGCTGGTTCACCGCGATCGGCGGCGCCGTGGTCAACATGACCGGCCACCCCGAGGCCGTGCTGGCCCGCGAGCTGGCTCTCTGCTACACGGCGATCGCGCTGGTCACCGACCTGGACGCCGGGGTCGAGGGCGGGCCCGCGGTCACCCATGAGGAGGTGTTCCGGGTCTTCGCCGCCAACACCGAGCGCCTCCGCGGCGTACTGCTCAATGCGGTTTTGCAGTTGCCGGCCGAACGCACCTGCCCGTGCCCCACCGCTCTCGACGGCATCAAGCTCCCCATCGCCCTCCCCTGAAACGACATTTGCCCGACGACCGGAGGTCCTCGGCTCGACACCGTCTATTGAGAAGGTGCAGCCGTGCACAAGGATCATGCGGCGCGGGCCGTGGGTTTAGCCGGTTCTGCCCTGATCGCGGTGGGCGGCCTGGGCGCCGGCGCGTTGCCGGTCGGCATCCCGTTCTTCGCCGGCGACAGCCACGCGCGACCCGGTCTGGTCTGCGTCTACAGCGGATTGGCGTTACTGCTGCTCGCCTGGTGGTGGTACGGCCGGGTAGCCCGGCAGACCGGCATCGACGACCCGTGGCGGACGCTTGCGCTGTGGGTGGCGCCGCTGCTGCTGGCCCCGCCGATGTTCAGCCGGGACGTGTACAGCTATCTGGCGCAGGGCCTGATGATCGACGAGGGGCTGGACGTCTACCGGCACGGGCCCGCGGTGCTGGGCGGCCTGCTCGCCGCGCAGGTCCCGGACGTTTGGCAACACACCCCGAGCCCGTACGGGCCGGTGTTCCTGATCGTGGCGCGGACCATCACCGGACTGCTGGACGCGAACCTGGTGCTCGGCGTGATCGCGATGCGTCTGGTGGCGCTCGCCGGTCTGGTCCTGCTCGCGGTCGCGGTGCGGGTGCTGGCCCGGTCGGCCGGCGTGCACCCGGGTGCCGCGACCTGGCTGGCCGTGCTCAACCCGCTGACCCTGATCCACCTGGTCGGCGGCGCGCACAACGACGCGCTCATGGTGGGCCTGCTCGCGGCCGGGCTGGCCGCCGCGGTGCGGCACCACCCGGTGGTGGCCACCCTGCTGGTGGTGACGGCCGCACTGGTCAAGGCGCCGGCCGGGCTGGGGCTGGCGGCGGTGGCCGCGATCTGGGCGGGCTACCTGCCGGGTCGCTGGCCGGTGCTGCGGGCGTCGGCGGCGGTGGGCGGCGTCGGGTTGGCCGCGACCATGGTTATCACGGCGGCGGCCGGCACCGGGTACGGCTGGATCGGCGCGCTGTCCACGCCCGTCTCGGCGCAGAACTGGTCGCTGACCGGGCTGCTCGGCCGGGCCACCGCGGAGGTCGGCCTGTGGCGCTGGGCCGGCGCGGTCGCGGTGCTGGCGGTGGCGGCCGCGGTGTGGGTCTGCCGGTACCGGCTCGGTCCGGTCTACGGGCTGGGCATCGTGCTGGTCGCGGTGGTGGTGTTCGGTCCGGCGATCCGGCCCTGGTACGTGGTGTGGGGGCTGGCCCCGCTGGCGGCCGTGGTGGTCCAGCGGAGGGTGCGGCGGGCACTGGCCGCGTTCTGCGCCGGGCTGGTCCTGGTGGTGTTGCCGGACGGCTTCGCGGCGGACGCCGAACGGGTCCTGCTGGCGACGACCGGCGCACTGCTCGGGGTTGCCGCCTTTCTCCTCGTACGGCTGACGGTTGCGGAATTTGACCTTGAGCGTGCGCTGGCCGGGAGGTTTCGATGACCCGGCGGCTGACCGTGGTGAGCGGTGCGGCCGTGATGGTGGCCGTGTTCCTGGTGACCGTGCCGACGTTCCGGCATTTCTTCGATCTCGGCGTGTACCGGGGCGCGGTGCGGTATTGGTTGCTCGACGGTGGTGCGCTGTACGACTTCCGCTACCAGGACAGCGAGTACGGGTTCACCTATCCCCCGTTCGCGGCGCTGGTGCTGAGCCCGCTGGCCGCAATGTCCTGGCCGATCGCGATCGGCGCCGGTCTGGTGGTGAACGCCGGTTGTGTGGCGCTTCTGCTGCGCTGGTTCCTGGTGCCGATCCTGCACCGGCACGGGTGGCCGCTGTGGACGCCGGTCGCGCTCGCCTTCCTGGCCGTGCTGGTGTTCGAGCCGGCCCGCGACACGTTCAGCTACGGCCAGGTCAACCTGCTCCTGCTCGTGCTGGTCTGCGGTGACCTGCGCAATCGCCGCTGCCCGGGCGTCGGCATCGGGCTGGCCGCGGCGATCAAGCTGACCCCGGCGGTCTTCATCGGCTACTTGCTGTTGTCCCGGCAGTATCGGGCCGCGGCGACAGGTACCGCGGCGGGGGCCACCGCAATAGCGTTTCTGCTGGCACCGGACGCGTCCCGGGTCTTCTGGACCAGCGCGGTCTGGGATACCGGGCGGATCGGCCAGCCGTTCCAGGTCTCCAACCAGTCGCTGCGCGGGGTGCTGGCCCGGCTCGACGTGCCCGGCATATGGTGGATCGTCGCGGTGGCGCTGGTGGTCGCGGCCTGGTGCTGGTGGGTGCGCACCCGCCGCCCGGACCAACTGGCCGGGTTTGCGGTGACCGGTGCGGTCGGCTGCCTGATCAGCCCGGTGACCTGGGTGCATCACCTGGTGTGGCTGCTGCCCGGCATCTTCCTGCTGCTCGATCACGCAATTTCAAACCCGGATCCGGTACGACGTAAGCGCCGGCTGGCCGGTCTGGCGGCCGGGGTGACGGTGCTGAGCAGCAGCCTGGTCTGGGTGTGGTGGGCCGATCCGCACGGCTGGGCCGCGTTCCCGGGCGGCAACGCGTACGTTTGGCTGACGTTCCTGCTGCTCGGAGTGCTGGTGACAGGAAACTGTCATACCCATCCGGCACGATGCGCCCATTGCCAACGGAGGGACCACACTGATGACCACCGCACCGGCCATCGAGACCAGCGGTCTGGTGAAAACATTCGGTGACAACCGCGCGGTCGACGGCGTCGACCTGTCCGTGCCGGCCGGCACGGTCTACGGCCTGCTCGGCCCCAACGGCGCGGGCAAGACCACGGTGGTGCGCATGCTGGCCACCCTGCTGCGGCCGGACGGCGGGTCGGCGCGGGTGTTCGGCCACGACGTGGTCCAGCAGGCCGACGCCGTTCGCAGCCGGGTCAGCCTCACCGGCCAATACGCGTCGGTCGACGAGGACCTCACCGGCACCGAAAATCTGGTGCTGCTGGCGCGCCTCCTGGGCTACTCGAAACCCCAGGCCCGCGAGCGCGCCGCCCGGCTGCTCGACGCGTTCGGCCTGACCGAGGCGGCCGACCGCCAGGTCAAGAAATACTCGGGCGGCATGCGCCGTCGCATCGACATCAGCGCCAGCATCCTCAACACTCCCGACCTGCTGTTCCTCGACGAGCCGACGACCGGCCTCGACCCGCGCAGCCGCAACCAGGTGTGGGACATCGTCCGGGTGGTGGTCGCCAACGGCACCACGGTGCTGCTGACCACGCAATACCTCGACGAGGCCGACCAGTTGGCCGGGCGCATCGCGGTGATCGACCACGGCAAGGTGATTGCCGAGGGCACCCCCGGCGAGCTCAAGGCGTCGATCGGCGCCGGCACGGTGCACGTCCGGCTGCGTAACGCCGAGCAGCGCCCGGCCGCCGAGCGGGTGCTGGCCGAGGAACTGGGCACCACGGTGCAGCTCGAGTCCGACCCGGTGGCGCTGACCGCGCGCGCCGACGCGTCCGGCTCCGAGAGCGGCGCCGCCGAGCACGCCGCGCGCGCCCTGGCCCGGCTCGCCCAGGCCGGCATCATCGTCGACGACTTCTCTCTCGGCCAGCCCACCCTCGACGAGGTGTTCCTGGCGCTGACCGACCGCCCGGCCGTCTCGGAGGGGGCCGTCTCCGAGGGGGTTTCCGCATGAGCACCGCGACGACCGAGACCGCGACCGCCTACACCCCGTCGGCCGAGACGCTGGGCGCCGTGCTGGCCCGCGGCGATCAGCCGAAACGCCCGAGCGCCTGGTCCGCCTCGGTCACCTTCGGCTGGCGCGCCATGCTCAAGATCAAGCACGTGCCCGAGCAGCTGTTCGACGTCACGGCCTTCCCGATCATCATGACCCTGATGTTCACCTACCTGTTCGGCGGCGCGCTCGCCGGCTCCACCGGCGAATATCTCCAGTTCTTCCTGCCCGGCATCATGGTCACCAGCGTCGTCATGATCACCATGTACACCGGCGTCGGCCTGAACACCGACATCGAAAAGGGCGTCTTCGACCGCTTCCGCACCCTGCCGGTCTGGCGCCCGGCCGCCCTGGTCGGCATGATCTTCGGCGACGTCCTCCGCTACATCCTGGCCGCCACCACCATCATGGTGGTCGGCTTGATCCTCGGCTTCCGTCCCGACGGCGGCGTGCTGGGCGTCATCGGCGGCATGGCCCTCCTGGTGGTCTTCTCGTTCGCGTTCTCCTGGGTCTGGACCATGTTCGGCCTGTTCCTGCGCTCCGAGAAATCCGTGATGGGCGTGAGCATGCTGGTCCTGTTCCCGCTGACGTTCCTGAGCAACGTCTTCGTAGAGCCGACCACCATGCCGGGCTGGCTGCAGGCGTTCGTAGAGGTAAACCCCATCACCCACCTGGTAGCCGCCATCCGCTCCATCATGGCCGGCGACTGGAACATGTACGAGGTGACGTGGACGCTGCTGGCCAGCGCCCTCCTGGTAGCCATCTTCGGCTCCCTGACCATGCGCCTCTATAACCGCAAGTAGCCACCACAACGCAGCGGCCGCCCCTCAATCGGCCGTGCCGCCCCCTCCACCCTCCTTTCTCGTCACCCAGCCACCTGCCACCCTGCCCTGCCCTGCCCTGCCGCCCTGCCCTGCCGCCCTGCCCTGCCGCCCTGCCCTGCCGCCCTGCCCTGCCGCCCTGCCCTGCCG
>NZ_BOMV01000036.1 GCF_016862375.1 Paractinoplanes rishiriensis
GCCCTGCCGCCCTGCCCTGCCGCCCTGCCCTGCCGCCCTGCCCTGCCGCCCTGCCCTGCCGCCCTGCCCTGCCGCCCTGCCCTGCCGCCCTGCTTGCGCGGCCCGCCGTCGCGCCCTGTGCGCCTCGCTCGCTCGTTCGCTCGCTTGAGCTGGGCGGTGATGTTGCGCTTTGTGCGTTGGGGGTTCTTGCGCTTTGACGCCATGGGCGGGGGTGACCCAAGACTGACTGCACCCCATCTATGTCTGTCTTGGGTCACCCCCGCCCATGTCTTGCTTGGTGGTCTCTCGCTCTGGGCGGTGGGTCGCCCGCTGGTCCGTGCTTGGGCCGCCTGGGCGGTCCCCTTGCTGCGGGTGGTCTGGCTGCCGCGCCGGTGGTGCGCCAGGGGAGGCGGGTCACGCAGGCCAAGGTTGGCGCGTGGTGTGCTGGGACGAACCGCGCCGGTTGCGGGCCGCTCCGCGGCGACTCTGGTTACGCATACCCCGATCTCACGCTCCGCCGGGTGGGCGGCGGCGACCCTGGTTGCGCATTGCCGATTACGCTCCGCCGGGGCGCTGGTTCCGCACCATGGCTGCTCAGCTGCCGGGCTTCCGTCCGGCTCACGTCTCCCGGCCCGCACCCCTCGCCCCTCGGCCCCGGTTCCCACGGCTCGGTTCCCACGCCTCGGCTCCCACTGCCCGGCTCCCACTGCCCGGCTCCCACGCCTCGGCTCCCACTGCCCGGCTCCCACTGCCCGGCTCCCACGGCAAACCAGCTGCCGACATCGACCGGGCCCGAAGCTCGGCTCTGAACACGGTGCCTGCCGGCCGAAATATCGCTTACTCCGTACTTGCTCGGAACCCTCGCTCGCGCTCGGGGATTGACCTCCGGGCGGTTGCGTTTCGGTCGGGTGCGGAAAGCCCGATGACACGATGCGCGGTCACGCCGGCGCCGAAACGTCGGCCAAGCTGGTGGTCAAGCCCGTCGGTCACCGGTGGATCCGGCAGGCGGTCAAGCCGGTGGGTTGGCGGCGGGGGTCACGCTGGCACTATGCCGGTGGTGGCGGGGAGCGCCACGGTGACTCGGGTGTCGTAGGTCAGGGTGAACGCCGTCTGGGCCGCGTCCAGATCGTTCGTCTGGGCGACCACGTTCACGCCGGTGCCGTCGGGGCGGGTGGTCACATACCTGATCTGGATTTCTTGCTCTGCCCAATGCTGGCGGTCGGCGTGGACACGATCTACCAGCGGCCGCAGGTCGTCCAAGGACCACGGCGCGTCGCGGAAGTCGACCTCCACGTCGCCCGCCCACTTGCGCACGGTGGTGTCCAGGTCGGTGTTCGGCTTGCGGTAGATGATCAGGCGGTCGCCGTCTTGTTCTAGGCCGGCGAAGGCGTACCCCCAAAATGCATTTAGCCTTGGACCGATGCGGTTGGCCACCTCGCCGGCCTCCGCATCGCCGGTCGCGCAGCCGCCGAGCAGCGCCGTGATGGCCAGCAGCGCGATGATCGCCACTTTCCGCATCTGCCCTCCCGCCGGCCGGCCGCCTGGGACCGACGTTAACAACGGGCGTCCAAACAGGAACGTGCCCGGCCCGCGGCATCCGCGAGCCGGGCGACAGGCGAGGTCGGCGCGTCCCAGCTCATGCCCACGGTGGAACCGTTGGACACGGGGACCGGTGGTGGATGATCTTTCCGTGATCCGGGACGGCACAGAGGCGCAAGCTTCGCATACTGCTCATTCCACCCGCCGGTAGACAGATCTTGTTGAATCGCTGTTTCGTCGCAAGCTCTCTAGCTCAGCTCGATCGGCGTGGAGCGCTGGTCGACCGCGTTGACCGCGCGGACGGCCACCGTCTGACCAGGGGCGGGGGCGGGCACGATGATCGAGTTGTGGCCGGTCTGGCCGACCACGACGCCGTCGATGAGCGCCTCGTAACCGGCGGTCGGCGGCACGCTGATCTGGTTGACCGGCGGCACCGGCGTCCAACTGAGCCGCAGCAGGCCGGGGGCGGCCGCGCCGGCGGTCAGGCCGGTGGGCGCGGCGGCCGGCTCGTCGCCGCGCCAGACCCGGCCCAGCGTGTTGTACTGCGCGATCGACGCATTGCCGGCCGCGTCGATCGCGCGCACCCAGAAGACGTAGATCCGCGGCGGGAGCGCGGGCGCGGTCGTGTACACGTACCGGTTCTCGGTGACCTTGCGGGACAGCCCGAAGCTCTCATTCACCTCATAGGCGACCGTTCCGCTGTCGTCGGTCGACGGGGCCCAGTTGAGGGTGACTCCGCCAGCAAGATCAAAAGACAATGCACCGGTACGGGTGGGCGACGTGTAATCCTGCGGCACCTCGGGCACCCCGGCGCAGTCCGACCCGTTCAGGACGCAGTTCTGCGGTTCGCCCCGCCCGTCCGCGACCCAGCCGAAGGTGGTCGACGCGCCGGGCTGGATCGTGCCGTTCCACGCCTCGTTCACCACGACGTAGTGGTCGCCGGTGCGGGTGAACACGCCGCCGTACGAACTGGCGGTCCGGGTGCCGGCGGGCAGGTCGAACTCGACCCGCCAACCGTTGAGTGCGGTGGCGGTGTGGTTGGTGACCGTGATGTTGCCGACGTAGCCGGCCGGCCACTCGCCGACGCGGCTGAAGGCGGCAACCGCTGAGGTCGACGCGGCGGTGGCAGCCGCGGTCGGTACCAGAATCGCACCAATAGTTATGGAGAGGACTAACGCGAGACGCGCCGAGGACTTCATATCGAGGACCATATATGGAAGGTTTGCCGGCCAATCCCCCGTTGCGGATGTCGGCGGGTTCCGACAATTTCGCCGTACCCGGCCGGACATGGCGTTTGGCGCGGACCATCGCGTAGCCTGCTCAACCGAGATCACCCCAGACGGAAGGGACCCGCGTGGATCGGCTCTGGACCCGGATCGGCGTGCGCGCCGCCTCCGCCGGCCTGCTGTTAGCCGGCCTGGCCGGCGGCGTTCACCTGGGCCAGGACCGGGACACCCAGCGGCAGGCCGGCGACGTGACCGTCGAGCAGGTCGCGATCAACGAGATGCAACTGCTCAAGCAGCGCCAGGGCGAACAGACCGCCGCCCGCGCGTGGCAGCGCCAGGCCGAGGGCGACGCCGCCGAGAAGGCGTCCGCCGCCGCGCACACCGTTGCCGCAAAGGCCCAGAGCTTCGAAAAGAAGGCCAAGGCCGAACGCAAAGCCGCCGCCGACCGCAAGAAGGCCGAGGAAATCGGCGGCCCGGTCCCGTACCCCGGCCCGATCCCCGAGTCCTGCAACGAGTACAGCGGCAGCCGCGCGATCGGCTGCACCCTGATGCTGGAACGCGGCTTCGCCCTCGACCAGTTCCCCTGCCTCGACAAGCTGTGGAAAAAGGAAAGCGGCTGGAACTACCGAGCCGAAAACCGCAGCTCCGGCGCCTACGGAATCCCCCAGGCCCTACCCGGCAAAAAGATGGCCTCAGCCGGAGCCGACTGGAAGACAAACCCAGCGACCCAGATCAAATGGGGCCTCGGCTACGTCAAGGGCCGCTACGACACCCCGTGCGGTGCCTGGACCCATTTCCAGAACGTCGGCTCGTACTAGACCTCCGGCCCGTCCTGCGAAGAGATAGCCGTCGAAACGAGCGACGTAGCCACCGGTTCGGGCTCAACCACCGCGTCCGGGGACCGAAGTTTCGGCGGCGCCGGCATCCACGGCTTGAGGTTCTGGATGACGTCCTCGTAAAAACCGTCGATGGCGGCCAGCACCGAATCGATGAACGATCCGCGGCCGGCGCCCCGCTTCGTCCCGGCCGGTGAATTGGCCGCAACCCGGAACGACCGGATCTCCTTGCTCGGATCGCCAATCAAAATTCCAGGGCTTTCCCGTACGACTTTGAGCAGCTCAGCATTGCCCGGCCCACGCGAGTAGGCCGCGAACGACTCCAGCCGCACGGTTTCCGGCGCCTCCTTGAGCTGCCGCACCAGCCAGTTGACGCGGGTGGTCGGCCGCCCTTCCCGGGGCGCCTCCACATCCACCTGACAGGTGATCTTCGCGGCCCGCAGGTCGGCGGTCACCGATAGCACTCCCACCGCGCCGGGAATGCGCAGCGCTGCCGTCATGGCCCCGGCGGCGACCAGTTGAGTGGCCAGTGCCTGGGTCCGCGTGACCGGCTCGGCCAGCTCACGCCGCGTCAGGGCGGGCACGATTTCGGCACCCAGCCGCCGGCCCAGCTTGAGCCCGGCGAACCGGACCAGCGCATCGAACCGCCCGGCGATCTCCACCGCCGCCGGATCGGTGGGCCGCAGCGTCCCGGCATTGACCGCCTCACGCAACGGCACCCAACTCGGCCCCATGTCGCTGAATTCCAGGGCACCGGATCGCGGATGTTCGAGATAGCGAATCAGCTCGCCGAGCACCCACGCCTGGTCCGGGTCGGCGACCCCGCGGTATTCCTTCTGCATCACGGCAGCGGTCAGCACTTCCGACCATGGCAGGTGATGCAACGCCACCTTCTTGAGTTTCCGTTTATCGACCGCGGTCGGGTGCTGTCCCGGCACCGGCGGAATCTCATTGGAGATCGTGATCAGCGCGTCGAATCCCTGCTCCCGGGCAATGTCGAGATACCGCTCGAGCTGTTCCGTCTGCAGCTCGCTGCTCCCCGTCTTGACCTCCACGAGGGCCGTCCATTGCCGCTGCCCACGACTGACCCGGATAAGCCCGTCCGGGAACGCCTTCCCATCGCCGAGCCGGAACGGAACCTCGATGAACGTCTGTACCGGCCCCGCCGGCGCACCGAGCGGCTGCGTCAGCGACCGCCCGAACTCCCGAACCGCACTCATCACCGCGAGCAGAGCCGACGTAGCCCGCCGCTCCTGTTCATCAGCACCGTTGATCCCCGAGGTCGGAATAAGCCGCGCAGCAAGCCAGGTCTCTTCGGACATTGATCACTCCTCGTAACGCAATGTGCACGAAGGTTACGCCCGGATCGACAGCACGCAGAGCTACGGAAAAGCTACAAACGGATGTCCTACCGGTCATCAGTTCATGTCCATCCGTACGCTCACGAAGGCGTACTTGTCAGCTCCACTCCGCCGTCGAGATTCGCGAGTCTTGTGCCGACGGCGGCAGAGAGCTGACGGACTGCCGCTCCGAGCGGCGAGGTGATCACGAGCCGCCGCAGCCGCCGCCGCAGCCGTGGGCGCCTCCGCCTCCGTCGCCCGGGTAGCGGCCGTATTCGCTGCTCGGCATCCAGCGGCCGCGGAAGCCTCGGCCCGGGCCGGCGATGTGCTGCAGGCATATCGTGCCGGGCATGTCGTGGCACTGGCCGCGGCCGCCGCAGTCGGCGAGGTAGCGACGGCCGCCGGTGATGCCTAGGTCGGCGTCCACCCGGAAGAGCAGCGGCAGCCGGCCGGCCTCGTCCTGTTGCGCCAACCGGTAGGTCGTCGCGAGACCCGCGGTTTGGTTGTCGGCGGCGCCTTCCGCGGTCATCGCGGATTCGGGGGTGTGGTGCAGGAAACGCACGAACGCGATGTCGCAGAACGCCGCATAGTCGCGGGTGTGCAGGACGTGCTCGTGCCACATGTCGTCGACCACTGCCGAGGGCATGGCCAGTTTTGCCTTCGGATGCCGCGCGACGAGCCGGTACCACTGACGCGTTCCGGACTCGACGATGCCTATTTCCTCGGCGGACAGGGATTGGTGCTGGAGATTGAATCGACTGCGGACGCTGGACGGGAATTCATAGGCGTTGATGGCCGCCAACCGGCGGGCCATTCCGCGGCTTCGTAATCGTACGAGTGTCATGTCGCCAGGGTGCGCCGCCGGGCGCTGATGGCGCAACGAACCTCAGCCACCCGCGCACTGCGGCGGAGCGGACGGCCTGCCCAGCTCCACCAGGTTCTGGTTGATCTCGGTGGTGGTGGCCAGACGCTCGAACGACGGCCCGAGCGTCAAGTCGACGGTCTCGCCGCGCAGTTCCGGGTCGAACGTCATCGTGACGTCGCCGGTCACCACCGCCCGCAGCAACGACGCCGCGCCGATCGTGGCGGGACCGTAGCGCAGCGCGGCCGGTCCCTCCGGCTCCTGGTTGATCGTGCCGGTCAGCACCGTGACGTCGCGGGCACGCAGCTCAGAAACCGCCGTGTCGACCAGGCCGGCAGGCGCCCCGCCGTCGAGCACCCGGACGTGAACTTCGGCGAAGCTGTCCGGCAGGGTGACGACGCAGTTCAGGGTGTGACCCGTCCCAGCGGTCGGTGCGGTTCCTCCTTGCGGCCGGAGGAAGGCGACGCCTGCCGTTACGGCCACGACGGCGGTCGCTGCCACCGCCGCGGCCATCTGCCGGCGGCCCCGGGTGCGGCCGCGAGCACGGACCGCGGCGGCCGGCGCGACCGGGAGGTCCCGCACGTCGGTCTCCAGCTCTCGCAGTCGTTCATGCACGGGACGTGGCATCGCTGTTCTCCTGATCCTGTTCGCCCAGCAACCGGGCAAGGGTGGTTCGGGCCCGCGACAGCCGCACCTTGACGGTCCCCTCGGGGGCGCCGACAAACTCGGCGATGTCGCGAACTGACATGTCCAGCAGGTAGTGCAGGGCGATGACTTGGCGCTGCGGCTTCGGCAGCCGTTGCAGCGCCTCGACGACGGCGACCCGGTCCGGTGACGGGCTGCCGGTCACTTCGGCCGGTGGCCCCATCCGGGCCCGGGCCGCGAGCCAGCGCCGCAGACCGCGCCACCGGTTGATCATCAGTCGCCAGGCAACGGTCCGCACCCACGCCTCGGGGTCGTCGTAGCCGCCCACCCGCGACCAGTGCTGCCACGCTCGCGCGAAGGCTTCCTGGGCGACGTCCTGCGCCTCCGCCCGGTCACCGCAGGCGGCATAGAGGTAGAGCACGACCCGCCGAACCGCCGCGATGTAGAAGGTGTCGAAGTCGGCGCTGTCGCTGCCCGCCATGATCCCGCTTCCCGTTGGTACCTGCACACCTGATAACACACCGCAGCGGAGCTTCTGGTTACACCGGCGACGTGGGCGGTCGGGCGCTCGCCGAAACCGGCATCGGCCGCCTCGCCAGTGGCGAAGCGGCCGATGTGGTGGCAAATGCTACGAGGTCCCGGCGGCTTGATGGCTGAGCTCGTACGTGGCGTCCGCGCCCGCCGCGTTCAGGAGCACCGTCAGCGGCCCGGCCGGGAGCCGGCAGGTCGCGGTGCGCTCGGTGTAGGTGCCGGTCGGGCCGCAGTACCGGATCCCACTGGCGTCGAAGACCGAGAGGTGGGCGCCGCCCGTCCCGGAAACCCGGCGCCAGGAGAACGCCTCGGTGGCGCCGTGTCCGTCGGCGGGGATGCTGCGGCAGACGACGAACTCGTCGGCGGTGGTCGTCACCGCCGTGCCGTCCAGGGCGGGACAGGACGGTGGCCCGTCGACCCGGACGAACCGCGCCGCGAACGGAGCCGGCGCCTGTTCCTCCTGCTCCGACAGGATCGCGAAGAACGGCGCGGTGCCGGTCAGCTCGCAGCTGGTCTGCCGCAGCTGATACGTCGAGTCGCAGAGATAGTTTCCGGCCGAGTCCACGACGTAGGTGAACGGGTAAAGCTGGTCGGCGGGAACCAGTTCGGCGACGCGCGCCCCGGCCGGCTGCGCGAGTTGCACGCAGAAGTACTGCCCCGGATCGGTGAAGGCCCCCTTATAGAGCTCCTGCGACAGGACCGGGCATCCGGCCGGCCGTGCGGGCAACACGCTCGTGACGTAGACGAAGTCGTTGTCGATGACCGGGGGCGACTGCCCGTCGATCACCACCGTGTAATCGCCGGCCGCGGTGAACTCGCAGTAGCTGCTGTCGTTGCAGATCCGGTGTCCCGTACGGTCGTAGACCGCCGCGTATTTCCGGTAGTTCTCGGCGTCGTACAGCCGGATCTGGAGGATGCCCGCCTCGGTGACCCGCAGCGTCCGGCAGCGGATCGGCCCGGCCGCACCGGCCGGCGGTGCGTTGAATGCGCCGACGCCGACCACCGGGCATCCGCTCGGCGAGGTCAGGCTGCGGACCTGCACCTTGTACGAACTCTCGGTGGGTACCCGGTCCAGGAGCGAGACGGCCCGGTACGTGCCGTTGGCCGGCAGGGCGCAGCCGGTCTCCTCGCTGTGGACGATGCAGAGCGCCTGACCGGTGCTGTCGACCAGCATGGTGAAGACCATGTTGTAGGTGATCGGCGACGAGTAGACCACCACCCGCTGACCCGCCGTACCCCGGAACTGCTGGCAGTTGGCCTGCACCCCGGACGTCGCGGTCAACAGGGAGGCGGCCTGGTCCCATCCCAGCGACGTGCGCGTGGAGCAGCCCGCCGACCGGTAGAGGGCCGTCACCGCGATCGCGTAGGTGATCGAATTCCAGTCCTGGTTACTGGTGATGACCGTGTAGGCACCCGCCGCCGGCAGGTTGCAGGACCAGGAGTTCGAGTGTTTGTCGCAGACCTGTCGGCCGGCGTCGTCGAAGACGGTCCACCAGATCGACTGGTCTTCGTCGATGCGGACCAGCACGCCACCGGTGGCCGGCGTGCGCAGCTTGTGGCAGGCGACGGTGCCCTGCCCGGCCAGACTGCCGGTGCCGGCCCCGCTGCCCGGGTCACCGAACGGCACCGGCCGCAACACCGGGCATCCGACCGACTGCGTGATCCGGGCCATCCGCAACGTGTAGGTGGCGGCGCTGCCGTAGCCCTCGTACGTCATCACGTGGTAAGGCCCGGGCGAGGTCAGCGTGCACTGGTAGGCGTCCCGTATCGGGCAGACCGGCTGGAAGGAGCCGTCGAGGATCTCGCCCCGGACGTCGCCGGTCGAGTTGGTCGGCCACATCTGCAGCACCGTGCCGGCCGGCTGGTCGAACTTGTAGCAGTCGCCTGCCGACCCCTTGACCAGATCGCCGGCGCGTCCCCCCGAGGCGAAGGAGAAGAACCCGTTGCCGAGCGTCCGGCAGGCGGCAGGTGTCTTCCTCGACTGCACCGCGAACGTGTAGGCGACGTCGCCGACACCCCAGGACAGCGCCACCAGCACCGTGTACGTCCCGGCCGCGCCGAGCTGGCACGTCCCCGGGTAGGTGCCGAAGTAGCAGAGGTAGTTGCCGTCGGCGTCGTAAACCTGAGCGCCGGCGTAGTCCAGATTTTCGCCGTTGCTCACCTGCGTGAACGTCCCGTGCAGCACGTCGTCGTCGACGGTCGTGACCACCGTGAACGTATCCTGCCGGCTCCCCGAGAGGGACGAACAGCTGTAGACCTCGAGGAGCTTCATAACGCCGCCGCACCCGGCCGGCGCCGCCGCACCCTGCTTGTCGACGGCGGCCGCCACCGGCGGCCGGGCTCCCGGTTTGACGTTGACCCGCTTCGGGCTCAGGTCGCTGGTGGGCACCGGCTTGGGTTTGGCCGTAGCACCTCCCGGCCCGGGCTTCGGACCCGAAGTCGGAACAGGTTGCGGAGCGGCCGGTGCGCCGGCGGACGCTGCGGCCGCCGGCGCACCGCCGCTTACCACAGAAGACAGAACAAGCGCGCAGACCAACCCCACCAGACCTGGGCGCACGGTACTTCGTCCGAACATGATGATCCCCCCGGAAGCTCCACACCAGACGTGGAGCCCCCGGATGATGACACGCTCATCAATACCGTGACAACGCTGATTGCCCTCCTCAAGAGCTGTCCCGAACGGGTTCGTCCCAGTCGATGTGATGCTCGTAGATCCATTGGCTGGGGTCGTTGCCGGCGCGGGCCATGCGCTTCATCGCCAGGCTCATGACCAGGTCGCGCGGTAGCCGGGCCACCGGGCCGAGCGCCTTCCAGCCGCCGGTCCGTTTTCCTTGCTCCACCACGCGTTCCACACGTTCGCGTCGTAACGATTCATAGGTGGTGAACGCGGCGCTGATGCTGGGGGCGTCACGCAGGCATTTGGCCAGCACGACGGCGTCCTCGATGGCCATGGCCGCACCCTGTCCGATCGAGGGGGCGGTGGCATGCGCGGCGTCCCCGATGATGATCATCCGGTCCCGGTGCCACCTCGACACGGTAGGAAGGTCGTAGGTGTTCCAGCCAACAAAGATCTTGTCGGTCGCCGCGATGATGTCCACGGCGGGCCCGCGATCCTGCCGGAACAGGCCGGTCAGGCGGGTACGCCACTCCTCCGGAGCGATCGCGGCCAACTCGGCCGGGGTGGGTTCGGTGGCGCAGGCCGGATTCGCCACCCACCAGACTTCGCCGTTCGGATGCGACGTGTATGCCATGAAGCAACGCCTGCCGAAGAGCGCGTTCATCACACCCGGCTCGCTGCCGGACGAGATGCCGCGCGCGTAGCCGCCGGTGTTGAGCAGCCCGGTGTACCGCGCGCCCGGCGCGTCCGGGGCAATGACCTCGCGGGTGCGCGACCGCAGCCCGTCGGCACCGATCAGCAGGTCTCCGGTGGCCACGGTGCCGTCGGCGAATCTCGCCAGCACCCCGTCGCCGGTAGTTTCCGCGTCGACGAGTTGCTTCCCGTGCTCGATGCGCACGCCACTGCTGACGGCCCGTGCGCGGAGTGCGCGGTACAGGTCGGCACGCTTGACGGTCCGGCTCACCATGCCGCCCGAGAGGGTCGTGCCGTAGGGCAACTCGCCGAGCTTGCGTCCGGAACCGCTGCTGATCGTGATTCTCGGCGTGTCGAAGCCGAGGTCGCTGACGTCGAGATCCAGCGCGCGCATTGCGTCAAGCGCGTTCACCGCAAGAGTCAGAAAGACGCCCGCGTTGTCCGCGGTCCTTTCGTAAGCCTCGTAGACGACCGCCCTGATCCCCGCCTTGTGCAGGGCGATCGCGCTCGCGGACCCGGCGATGCCCGCGCCGATCACCATTGCTGTGTATGCCATACACAGCAGTGTATGGGGTACACAGGCCGGGTGTGCAAGCCCTCGGCGAGCACGAATAATGTGGAACGATGAACGACAAGATGCCGGCCGGCCTCGAGCTGCTCTGGGGTCGACTTGACGGGCCGGCTTCGGAACCCCGGCCGGGGTTGAGCCTGTCCCGCATCGTGCGCGCGGCAGTGGAGGTGGCCGATGTCGGCGGCCTGGATGCGGTGTCGATGGCCAAGATCGCCGAACGACTGGGCTTCACCACGATGTCGCTCTACCGGCACATCAAGAGTAAGAACGAGTTGCTGCTGCTGATGCTGGACATGGTCACGGCCGCACCCGCCGAACTCGACGAGCCTGGCGACGACTGGCGGCTCGGCCTCCTGCGCTGGTGTCGGGCGCAATGGGTGATGCTGCACGCCCATTCCTGGATCGTGCATCTACCCATCACCGGGCCGCCGATCACGCCCAACCAGTTGGTGTGGACCGACCGCGCCCTGCGTGTGCTGCGCGACACCGGGCTCACCGAAGCCGATAAAGCCGGCGTCGTCCTGCTGATCGCCAACTACATGCTCAGCACCGCGCGGTTGAATACGAATCTCGGTCCGGCCGCTTCGGGAGAATCGGTCGCGGCCTACAGCGCACTACTCGGTGGCCTCGTCGATGCGAAACGGTTTCCCGCACTTCGTACGGCCATCGACGCGGGCGCATTCGACTATCCACCGGACGCCACCGAGGATGAGCGGCAGTTCGACTACCGATTCGGCCTAAACCGCATCCTGGACGGCGTGGCAGCCCTCATCCGGAGCCGCGCCCGCTGAAGACGGAAGCCAAGCGACGAATAAGCCCGGACGACGAAACTGCCATCAAGGCGACCGACGGCCCCGCCGAGGTACGCAGGATCAACCGCAGCCAGCCGCCCAACCCGCACACAGCCGCCCAACCCGCACACAGCCGCCCAACCAGCACACAGCCGCCCAACCAGCACCACCACACCGAACCGCAACCACCACACCGCGGGGCGTCCGGGGGCTCGGCCCCCGGAGCAGACATACCGGAACGGCCCCCTGTTCGCGCTTTCTGCGAACAGGGGGCCGCCACGCCGTGGAGGTGCCGGGAATCGAACCCGGGTCCTTCGTTGTTTTGTCAGGGCTTCTCCGAGCGCAGCTCACTATGCCTCTACTCGGCCCTACCGTTCACGTGAGCGAGTTGGTATGACGGGCCCAGTCGCTGATTAATCTCGCCGTGCGGCCCCCGCGACCGGGGCCGGTTGGCCAACCTCCTAGCTGATGCCGGAAATCTGGGACGGAGGTGCTCCCAGCCCGACAGACTCACTACTCGCCTCAGGCGGCGAGAGCGAAGTCAGCGCGATTAGTATCGGCGCTTATTGGTTTCCGACGACCGATTCTCGAGACGACGTCGGCTTCCTCGGCTCGCTTCCCCTGTCTCCACGTACGAAGTCGAAACCAGTCACCCCCATGCCTTGTTACACAGCCCCGCAAGTCTAGCTCACACTGCATCGGCCGCCCACGACGGTGCAGCCAGCGGGGCGGGCGTTGCCGCGGCTCTCCGTGCCGGCCTGGAAGCCGAAGCTGGCCGTCTCACCGGGGGCCAGCGGGCCGCCGGTGAAGGTGAAACTGTCGCCGCCCTGCCGGCCCTCGGCGCTCCACGTGTTGCGCAAGGTGACGTCGTCGTCGCCGCTGTGGGTGACCGTCACCGTCCAGCTGCGCGCGGCCTCGCCGTCGTTCGTCACGCGCGCCATGGCCACGTACCCCTGCTCCCAGCCGGCCCCGACGCGCACGGTGACCGAAAGATCGCGACGGGGCGTCGCGGAGGTCCGCGACGGCGGCGACGGCGACGGCTTGCGGGTTTTCGTGGGCGTCCGCGACGGCGACCGCGACGGGGACAGCGAGGGCGGCAAAGAGGGCGGCGGCGACGGCGTCAAAGAGGGCGACGGCGGCACCACGATGCTGGGACCACGCCCGGCCTGGGCCGGACCCACCGCCCGGGCGGCGATCCACACGACCAGCAGGACCAGTACCGCGGCGGCGGCGCTCAGGAAGATCCGGGCAGCGCGTGCCGGGCGCGCGGAGTGCTTGGGTGGCAACTGCCATCCTTCCGGGGGCAAAGAGGGATCGCCCCGGGACAATACCGGTTACATGCCCTTGCTGCGACGGCCCATCGCACGATTGATCTCACGCTGGGCGTCGCGGGTGGCGAGGTCCTGGCGCTTGTCGTAGCTCTTCTTACCGCGGGCCAGGGCGATCTCGACCTTGGCGTACCCGTTCTGGAAATACACCGACAGCGGGACCAGGGTGGTGCCCTCATCGCGAAGTTTGCCCTGGATCTTCCGGATCTCGTCGCGGTTCAGCAGCAGCTTGCGGACGCGGCGCGGCTCGTGGTTGGTCCACGTGCCCATCGTGTACTCCGGGATGTGCATCCCGTGCAGGAAGATCTCGCCGCCGCTCTCATGGCCGAACGCGTCGACCAGCGAGGCCCGGCCGAGCCGCAGGCTTTTCACCTCGGTGCCGGCGAGCGCCATGCCGGCCTCGTACGTGTCCAGGATGCTGTAGTCGTGGCGGGCCTTGCGGTTGGACGCGACGACCTTGCGTCCCTGTTCGCGTGGCATGCGATCAATGCTACTTGCGGGTCAGCAGAGACAGCCGGGCAGGTAGTGCAACGGGTTCCGGGGCACGCCGTTGAAGCGGGTCTCGAAGTGCAGATGGTTGCCGGTGGACGCGCCCGTGGTGCCGACCCGCCCGATCACCTCGCCGCGCCGCACCCGGTCGCCGACCCGCGCCAGCATCGTCGACTGGTGGCCGTAACAGGTCTGGAACCAGTAGCCGCTGAGCCGCCCGTGGTTGATGCAGGTGTATTTGCCGTAGCCACCGGCCCAGCCGGCCCGGATCACACGGCCGTCGGCGGCCGCGTGGATCGGCGTGCCGCCGCCGGCCGCGAAGTCGGTGCCGGCGTGCAACTGCCACACACGGTAATACGGATCATATCGCTGTCCGTAGTCGCTGGACTTCCAGCCGTTGACCGGCATGAACAGCTTGCCGCCCGCGTACCGGCCGTCGCCGGACTTGATCGACCACCCGTGCAGGGCGGCCCGGATCCGTCGTTCCTGTGCCACCGCGGCCCGGTACTGGGCCAGTACCGTGGCCCGCTGCGCGTTGGCGATCCGCAGCGCGGCCTGCCGCATGGTGGTGAGCTTGACCAGCTCCTGCCGGGCGCGTACGGCCGCCTGCTGGGCGTCCTTGGCCGCCTTCAGCTTCGCCTCGGCTGCCGCCTCGGCCTCCTCCGCCTGCCGCTTGGCGAAACCCGCCCGGTCTTGGGCGGTACGCGCCACCCGCCGCGCGTCGAGCAGCCGCATCACGTCCTGGTGCTGGGACCGCATGAGCTGGTCGACGATGCTGAGCCGGTCCATGATGTCGCCCGGCCCGGTCGCCTCGACCAGCACGTTGATCCGGGAGAAGTTGCTGCCCTTGTAGCTCGCCTGAGCGATCTGGTCGACCCGGTCGCGGGCCGCCGAGAAGTAGTGCTGCGCCTGGTCGTACTCGCCGGCGATCTGGTCATACTCGGCCCGGGCGGCGTTGGCCTGCCGGCCCGCGGTGTTGGCCGCGACGATGGCGGCGGCCACGGCGCCGCGTGAGGTGGCGAGCCGCTGCTGGGCCGCCGGCATGGCAGCGGTGGCGGCTTCGAGCCGGATCGCGGCGGCGCGGGCGCGGGCGGTGGCGCCCTCCAGGACGGCCTCGACGCGGTCCACCGCGCGGGCGGCCCGGCCCGCGGAGTCGTTCTCGGCGGCGGCGCGGCCGGGGACGACCGTCAAACTGACAAGACACGCGCACGTTGCCAGAACGGGCAATACCCGGCTATGTCGACGTTTGGACCACACGGGGACTCACCGTACCCGTACCAACCGCAACTAACTGCCTAAATCGCCCAACGGCCGCGTTCCCGATACGAGTGGGAACGCGGCCGAAGTAACGGCGAAGCGTCAGACCTTCAGGTAGAAGCGCAGCGTCACCCACGCGGTGACGGCGCTGACCACCGCGCCCACGCCGGCCAGCAGCGGCAGCATGAGCCACACGTTGCCGTTCTCGATCGGCGTGAGGATGTTGGTGAGGGCCTGGAGCTTGTTGTCGAACAGGATGAGCTTGCTGGCGAACAGCGCGATGAAGCCCAGGATCGCGCCGATGAGGCCGGCCACCACCGCCTCGAGCACGAACGGCGCCTGGATGAACCAGTTCGACGCGCCCACCAGTTTCATGACGGCGACCTCGCGCCGTTTGCTGTAGGCAGCCACCTGGATCGTGTTACCGACCAGGAGCAACGCCGCCAGGGCCATGAACGCCGCGACCACCAGCGTCATCACCTGGATCGCGTTGAAGATGTTGAACACCTTGTCGAGCAGGGTGCGCTGGTCGATGATGTCCTGAATGCCGGGCATGCCCTGCATCTGGTCGGCGAACGTTTTGTACTGCTCCGGGTCTTTGAGCTTCACCCGGAACGACTCGGGCAGGCTGTTCGGGCCGACCGAGTTGACGAAGTCGGGTGAGTCCGCCCACAGCTCCTTGAACCGCCGGAACGCCTCTTCGCGCGTCTCGTAGGTCTTGTTGGCGACCAGGGTGTTGCCGTCGATCGCCTGGTCGATCGCCTGGCGCTGCGCCTCGGTGACGTCGGTACGCAGGAAGATCGAGACCTCGATCTCGCCGTAGTAGTAGTTCTTCATCTGGTCGACCTGCATGTACAGCAGCACGCTAGCGCCCAGCATGGTCAGCGAGACCGACATGGTGATGATCATGGCGATCGTCATCGTGACGTTTCGCCACAGGCCCACCAGGACCTCGTTGAGGACGTACTTCAAGCGCATCGGGGGGTTCCTTCCGGGACTCCGCGTCTTGCTGGTTTTCTAGGTCGGGGGCAGGTGTTGCAACGGAGCCGGGGCTCAGCCGTAGACGCCGCGGGCCTGGTCACGAACGATGCGGCCGCTCTCGATCTCGATGACCCGGCGCCGCATCTGGTTGACGATGTTGGAGTCGTGCGTGACCATCACGACCGTCGTGCCGGTCCGGTTGATCCGGTCCAGCAGTCGCATGATCTCGATCGAGGTGTCCGGGTCGAGGTTACCCGTCGGCTCGTCGGCGAGCAGAATCAGCGGCCGGTTGACGAACGCCCGGGCGACCGCCACGCGCTGTTGCTCGCCACCGGAGAGCTCGTGCGGGTAGCGGTGCTCCTTGCCGCCGAGGCCGACCAGTTCGAGCACCTCGGGCACGACCCGCCGGGCCACCGCCTTGGTCTTGCCGATCACCTCAAGGGCAAAGGCCACATTCTCGTACGCCGTGCGGTTGGGCAGCAGACGGAAGTCCTGGAAGACGCAGCCGATCGAGCGGCGGAAGTGCGGAATCTTCCACGACCGCAGCGAGGTTACGTCCTTGGCGTTCACCATGACCTTGCCGTGGGTCGGCGCGACCTCGTGCAGGAGCAGCTTGATGATCGTCGACTTGCCGGAACCGGAGGGGCCGATGAAGAAGACGAACTCACCCTTCTCGATGCCCACGCTGACGTCGTCCAGCGACGGGCGAGACGCCTTGGGGTACGTCTTCGTCACGTTCTCGAGCTGAATCACGGGAACGGAGTCTACGCGGTGTAACGAAAACTCCAACCCCGGCGGGTCCGCCAATCCGCCGTACCGGCCCGGTGCCTGACCGAACGTTCAGGCACCGTCGCCGTACGTGTCGGATCTTGGGGTTCTTACGAGGATGCCGCGATCTGCGACTGCTTGCGCCACCTGATCCCGGCCTCGATGAACTCGTCCAACTCACCATCAAATACCGCGGAAGGATTGCCCGTCTCCTGCTCGGTTCGCAGATCCTTCACCATTTGATACGGGTGCAGGACGTACGAGCGCATCTGGTCGCCCCAGGAGCCGGTGGTGTCCTGTTTGAGGCCGGCCATCTTGGCCTCCTCCTCCTGCCGCTTGCGCTCGAGCAGCCGGGCCTGGAGCACCCGCATGGCCGAGGCCTTGTTCTGGAGCTGGGACTTCTCGTTCTGGCAGGTCACCACGATGCCGGTCGGAATGTGCGTCAGGCGCACAGCCGAGTCAGTGGTGTTCACGCTCTGTCCACCCGGACCCGACGACCGGTAGACGTCGGTCCGGATCTCGTTATCCGGGATGTCGATGTGGTCGGTCTGCTCGACCACCGGCATCACCTCGACGCCGGCGAAGCTCGTCTGCCGTCGGCCCTGGTTGTCGAACGGGCTGATCCGGACCAGCCGGTGGGTGCCCGACTCGACGCTGAGGGTGCCGTACGCGTACGGCACCTTGACCGCGAACGTGGCGGACTTGAGCCCGGCCTCCTCCGCGTACGACGTCTCGTAGACCTCGGTCGGGTAGCCGTGCCGCTCGGCCCAGCGCAGGTACATCCGCATCAGCATCTCGGCGAAGTCGGCCGCGTCCACGCCGCCGGCACCGGCCCGGATGGCCACCACCGCCTCCCGCGAGTCGTACTCGCCGGAGAGCAGGGTGCGGACCTCCATCTCCTCGACGGCCTTGCCGAGCGCGACGACCTCGTCGCCGACCTCGGCGAGCGACCCCGCGTCGGACTCGGCCTCGGCGAGTTCGAGCAGCACGCCGGCGTCGTCCAGGCGGGACCGCAGGCGCTCCAGCTTGCCGATCTCACCGGACACGTACGACAGGCGGCTGTTGACCTCCTGGGCCCGGGCCTGGTCGTCCCACAGGTCGGGGGCGGAGGCCTGCTCCTCGAGTTCGGCCTTGTCCCGGCGCAGCCGGTCAACGTCCAGGACGTTCTCGATGTTGCGCAGGGTGGCGTCGAGGGCCTTCAGTTGCTCCGGGAAATCAGCGGTCACGACATTCAAGACTACGCCGCCCGGCCATCCGGCCGGGCGGGGCGGTCGAATCGAGGAATCAGTTGGCCGGTGCGGACTTCAGCCAGGTCAGCGCGGCCTTGTGGTAGGCGACCGCGAATTCGAGCGCGGCGGACCCGTACGCGTCCCCGTTCTTCTTCGCCTCCTTCGCCTGCTCCTTGGCCATGGCCAGGGCTTCCGCGTGGTATTCGTTGGCGCCGCTGTAGAGCGCCTGCAACTGGGTACCACTGTGCTGCTCGCCGAAGGCGACCCGCAGCGCAATCGGATTGCGCAGGGCGTCGCGGCCGGGAGCCTCGGCGAGCCACCGGCTGAAGGCGCGCTTCCCGGAGGCGGTGATGGCATAGGGCTGGCTGGAGCGGGGGCCGGGCTTGCCGAGCCGGACGTATCCCATGTCGGCGAGCACGGGCAGTTCGCGGTAGACCTGGCTCCGCGTCATCGACCAGTAGGGCCCGAGGCGGCGTTCGGCAGCCGCCATGAGCTGTCCGCCGGTCATCGGCCCCTCGTGAAGCAGGCCGAGCAGAGCGGCAGCCGTGGGATTGATCTGAGAGTCGGGCATGCCTTCTAAGCTGCCACTTTGTCGCGCTGGCGTCCAGGATTTCGCCCGATCCGTCCAGTTTGCGTCTCCACAAACGACTGTCCCGCACAGACAGTCCGACCACGAGGGTCGAGACGGCGCGTTTAACCGGCAAGCGGGCTTGTGACCAGGTAAAATGGTGCAGATAAATCGGTCAGACGGCGATGCCGGGCAGCAACCGTATAAAAAGGTACGGCTCGCCTCCGTGAAGCGCGCTAATCTGGACAATCACCGCAAAGGCCGGGCGCGCGTCGGTAAGCGCCGCCGCGTACCCTGAGCCCCATGAGTGCCCCGGACGCCACAACGGACGCCGATCGCCCCACGGCGCGCGGCATCCTCCTGGCGCTCATCTGCCTGCTGTGGATGGCCGCGATGCTCTGGTCGGCCCGCGCCTCCATCACCAGCCGCGGCAATGCCGAGGCCGAGGTGACCTCCACGGCGTACGCGTTGCCCGGCGTGGTCTCGGCCGGCCTCGTCACCGGCGCCGCGGCCGGACTCGCCGTGCTCGCGCTGCTGAGCCGGCGCCGCACCCTCGGCACCACCGCCCGGTTCGCCGTCACCACCGGCACCGGCCTGCTGATCGGCCTGCTCGGCGCGGTCACCATCGTCACCATCAACACCGAGGGCTGGATCTACGCGGTGGTCGGCGGCACGATCGCGGCGGCGGCCACCATCGGCGGTGGACTGGCCGGCGTACGCGTGCCGCAGGTGGTCACCGCGATCTGCTGGGCGGCCGTCGCGGTCTTCGTGGTGGGCTTCGTGGTCAACCTGTTCCAGGACCCGCTGCTCGGCCTGCTCGGATCGGGCGACAGCCGGCAGTCCCAGGCCGACGCGGCCCGGTGGTTCACGTTCTTCCAGGCGGCGGTCTCCGGCCTGGCGGCCGGCCTGACCGCGTACGCCCTCCTGCGCCGCGGGCCCGGCGGCGCCGCCTGGCCCTGGTACGCGGTGGCCGGCGCCGGGCCCGGCCTGCTGCTGGTGGTCGGCGAGCTGCTGACCCGCACGGCCGGCTCCCGGGTGCTCGACCTGGCCGGCCGGGTGAGCGATTTGGAGCTGGTGGTGCAGCGGATGCTCAGCGGCGCCCGGTTCAACAGCGCGCTGGTCGTCCTCTTCGTCGGCGCGGTGACCGCCATGGTCGCGATCGGCCGCACCATCAAGCCGGCCCCGGACGACGCCGAGACCGAGCCGGTGCCGGCTACGAAGTAAGGTCGTCCAGCTCGGAGACCGCGTACCACTCCAGCTCGTGATCCTCGGCACCGTCGACGGTGAACTGCGCGTCCGGGTCGCCGGCCAGCGCCTCCTCCACCATGTCGGCGGCGGCCGCCACCTGCTCGGCCGCGTCGGCGCCGTCCACATGGATCGAAGCCACTTCCTTGAGCGACACCGGCTGCGGCAGCCGCACGGTGCTGGAGCCCAGCTCGGTGTCCTCGCGCACCAGGGCGGTCGACACCACGTCGGCCGACACCACGACTCGCCGCCGCGGCGCCGCCGGATCGTGCCGCAGGAGCCGCAGCGCACCCTGGGCGGCCCGGGTGAACGCCACGTACTCGAGTTCCTCCTCGTCACCCTCCGCATACCACTCGCGGAGGTTCGGCGTCACCGCGTGTGCAACCACCGGACCGTCACCCAGCTGTCCCGACGCGCGCAGGGCCGCCAGCATCGGCACGGTGGCCGGCACGTAGACCCGGACCAGCTCGGTGATCGGCACGTCTCCTCCTGCGGTTGGACCGTCCCCGTAGTACACCGCCGGGGCGGTGCCGGGAAGGCCCATTCCATCAGTCGTGTCCGGATCGTGGCGTGCCGGGCCCGGCGTTTCCGGTCAGCATCCGCAGGCGGCCGGCACCGGTGCGGTGAGTGGATCGGCCGGGGCGGCAACATCACCGTCGGGCGTACGCAGCGCGAAGCCCTCCCGCACCCAGTACTCGACCCCGCCGAGCATCTCCCGCACGGTGTAGCCGGCCAGCGCGAACGCCAGCGCCGCCCGGGTGGCCCCGTTGCAGCCCGGCCCCCAGCAGTAGGTGACCACCGGCGTCGCCGGGTCGATCAGGCCGGCGGCCCGGCTCGCGATCTCCGCGGTGGGCAGGTGCACGGCGCCCGGTATGTGCCCCTGCTCCCAGGCCAGCGGGCCGCGCGAGTCGACCAGCACGAAGCCCGGCTCGCCGCCGTCGAGCGCGGCTTGGACGTCGGACACGTCGGTCTGGAATTCGAGCCTGGCGGCGAAGAAGGCCGCAGCGGTGATCGTCATGCCCGGAACGCTACGGAGGCTGGCTGCTCGATGACATGGCCATTCAACGGCCGTCGGCTCGGACTGCCGCGGAATGCCGGGTAGATTGCCGGGATGACCGCGGACTTCCTGCCCGACCGGACGGATTGGCGCCTGCTCGCCGAGTTGCAGCGGGACGGCCGCGCCTCGTACGCGGAACTCGCCCGGGCCGTGGCCATGTCTCCCAGCGCCGTGGCCGAACGCATCCGCCGGCTCGAAGAGGCCGGCGTGATCGCCGGTTATCGCGCCACGGTCGACCCCGAACGCGTCGGACTGACCGTGATGGCCTTCGTCCGGCTGCGGTATCCGACCGGCAACTACCGCCCGTTCCACGCCCTGCTCGACTCCACCCCGGAGATCGTCGAGGCGCACCACGTCACCGGCGAGGACTGTTTTGTGCTGAAGGTCCTGACCCGCTCGATGCGCCATCTGGAGGAGGTGACCGGCCGCATCGCGGGCCTGGGTGCGGTGACCACCAGCGTGGTCTACTCAAGCCCGCTCGCGGGCCGCGAGATCGCCGCGCCACCCGACTCGGGCAGGCAAACGTAGGCTGCCGGTGGCAAACTTAGGCGAACGCATCGAGGAGGTGGCCGGATGGAACCGCGATTCCTGCTGCTGTCCGACGTCGCCGCCGAGCTGAACGTCTCCGACTCGCAGGTCTACCACATGGTCCGCAGCGGCGAACTCCCCGCCATCAAGGTCGGCGGCCGTGGCCAGTGGCGCATCGAACGGGCCCGGCTTGAGGAGTACATCGCCCAGAAATACGAGGAAACAGCGGAGTGGGTACGCCGCAATCCGCTGACCGACCGCGAGCCCGAGTGATCTAGCGCCCGCTTTGCTCGTCTTCCCGCATCGGTCGAGCCTTCACATTCGCCCGTTGACCCTCCGACGGCGCCTTCGCCACAATGCTGTCGAGCGCAAACGAAGGCAAACGTAGGGAAGGCGGTATCGGATGAGACGCACAGTCGAGGTCGCGACCAGCGGTCCCCGCCCGTCGATCAGCCTGCGTCCGGTCCCGCCGTGCGAGCCGCCGTTCGACGACGAGCTGGAGCCCGTCGTCTGGGCCACCGCCCACCAACTGGCCCTCGAGTGGGCTCCCGCCCGGCAACGCCCGCCGCACGCCGCACCACCGCCCAGGCCGCCGCTCCCCCGGTCGGTGGTGGCCGGCGCCTCGCACGAGGCCAAGCTCGCGGTACACCGCTTCGTGCGCCTGTGCGTGGAGGTGCTCAACGGCCACCGCCCGCCGGCGCACCTGCGCCAGCTGTCCCGGCCGGCCGAGGCCGGTTCCGTGATCGCCCAGGCCTTGTCCGGCGCCCGCCGGGTGGCCGACCTGCGCCGGACCACCCCGGCGCGCCGCCCGCCGCGCCGGCCGGCCCCGGTGGCGGTGGTCCGCCTGCGGCTCTGCGAGCCGCGCCCCGGCGCGGTGGAGGCGGCGGTGGCCCTGGTGACCGGCGAGCGCACCTGGGCGATGGCCCTGCGGCTGGAACGTCACGACGAGTCCTGGGCCGCCACCGCACTACGGCTGATCTGACCGAGCCCCGGGGCGCTCGCCGTGCTCTGACGTTGGCCGCGGGCGCCCCGGGCAGCATCGGGCCCGCCGGCGAACGACGCCGGCGGGCCGGATGATGCCGTCAGATCAGGCTGCTCCGCCCGGAGCGCCGTGGCAGCGCTTGTACTTCTTGCCCGAGCCGCAGTAGCACGGCGCGTTGCGCGACGGCCCGCTCGACTCGGCCGGTTGGGCGCCGCGCGCCCGGGCCGACGTGTGGGCCGGGCCGGCCGGCACCGGGGAGCCGCCCGCACCGATGCCCAGGGCCGGCGCCTGCGGCTGCTGGATGACCGGCGAGCCGCCGCCGGCCTCGCCGTCGATGGCCGGGGCCGTGTACTGGAGGTTCTGCGGGCGGCGACCGCCGCCCAGACCCTTGGCCTTGACCTCGACGCGGTCCGAGTCGGTCATGTTGTCGGAGCCCATCACACCGCCGGCCGGCAGCGGCACTGCCTTGCTCGGGTCGACCGTGACGGTGGGCTGCTCCTCGACCTGGACCTCGAGGTTGAAGAGGAAGCCGACCGCCTCCTCCTTGATGCCCTCCATCATCTGGTTGAACATGTCGAAGCCCTCGCGCTGGTATTCGACCACCGGGTCGCGCTGCGCGTAGGCCCGCAGGTTGATGCCCTCCTGCAGGTAGTCCATCTCGTACAGGTGCTCGCGCCACTTGCGGTCGATCACCGCGAGGAGCACCTGCCGCTCGAGCTCGCGGATCGCCTCCGAGCCGAGTTCCTGCTCGCGGGCCTCGTACGCGGCCCGCGCGTCGTCCTTGAGCTGCTGCACCAGGAAGTCCTGGTCGACCGTGCTGCGCTCGCCGCCGGACTCCTCGACCACGTCGTCGATCGTGACGGTCACCGGGTAGAGGCGACGGAGGTTGGTCCAGAGCTGGTCGAGGTCCCAGTCCTCGGCGTAGCCGTCGGACGTGGCCGCCAGCACGTACTCGCCGACCACGTCGTCGATCATGTGCTGACACTGCTCGTGCATGTCCTCGCCGTCGAGCACGCGCTTGCGCTCGGCGTAGATGACCTGCCGCTGCTTGTTCATGACCTCGTCGTACTTGAGGACGTTCTTGCGGATCTCGGCGTTCTGGCCCTCGATCTGGGTCTGCGCGCTGCGGATCTGCCGGGTCACCATCTTGGACTCGATCGGCACGTCCTCGGGGATGTTGAACCGGTCCATCACGGCCTCGACCGCGCCGGCCCGGAACCGCTTCATGAGGTCGTCCTGCAGCGAGAGGTAGAAGCGGGACTCACCGGGGTCGCCCTGCCGGCCGGACCGGCCACGGAGCTGGTTGTCGATGCGCCGGGAGTCGTGCCGCTCGGTGCCCAGGACGTAGAGCCCACCGGCCGCGACGACCTCGCCGGCCTCCGCCTCGCAGGCTTCCTTCCAGGCCGGCAGGACCTCCTCGAGCGCCTTCGCGTACTCCTCGGGGCTTTCCGCCGGGTCGAGGCCGCGCTGGTGCAGTTCGGCCGACGCGAGGAACTCGGGGTTGCCGCCGAGCAGGATGTCGGTGCCACGGCCAGCCATGTTGGTGGCGACCGTGACCCCGCCCTTGCGCCCGGCCTGGGCGATGATCGTCGCCTCCTGGGCGTGGAACTTCGCGTTCAGCACGCTGTGCGGGATGCCGCGGCGGCGCAGCAGCTGGGACAGGATCTCGGAGTTCTCCACCGAGACCGTGCCGACCAGCACCGGCTGGCCGGTGGCGTGCCGCTCGGCGATGTCCTCGATGACGGCGTCGAACTTGGCCTTCTCGGTCTTGTAGATGACGTCCGGGTGGTCGATCCGGATCATCGGCCGGTGCGTCGGGATGGTCACCACGCCGACGCTGTAGACCTTGTTGAACTCGCCGGCCTCGGTCTGCGCCGTACCGGTCATGCCGCCGAGCTTCTCGTAGAGCCGGAAGTAGTTCTGCAGGGTGATGGTCGCCAGGGTCTGGTTTTCCTGCTTGACCTCCACCCCCTCCTTGGCCTCGATGGCCTGGTGCATGCCCTCGTTGTAGCGGCGGCCGTGCAGGATGCGGCCGGTGAACTCGTCGACGATGAGGACCTCGCCACTCTCGTTGACGATGTAGTCCTTGTCGCGCTTGTAGAGCTCCTTGGCCTTGATGGCGTTGTTCAGGTAGCCCACCAGCGGGGTGTTCACCGACTCGTACAGGTTGTCGATGCCGAGGCGGTCCTCGACCCGGGACACGCCGCGCTCGGTGATCGCCACGGTGCGCTTGGCCTCGTCGACCTCGTAGTCGCCGGAGCCGTCCTTGCCGCGCTCGAGCCGCTTCACGATGGTCGCGAACTCGCCGTACCAGCGGGCCGAGTGCTCGGCCGGGCCCGAGATGATCAGCGGGGTCCGGGCCTCGTCGATCAGGATCGAGTCGACCTCGTCGACGATCGCGAAGTTGTGGCCGCGCTGCACCAGCTCGTCCTTCGACCACGCCATGTTGTCGCGCAGGTAGTCGAAGCCGAACTCGTTGTTGGTGCCGTACGTGATGTCGCACTGGTACGCGGCGCGGTGCTCGGTGGCCGGCCGGTTCGGCAGGATCACGCCGACGGTCAGGCCGAGGAACACGTGCACCCGGCCGACCCACTCGGCGTCCCGCTGGGCCAGGTAGTCGTTCACCGTGATGATGTGCACGCCCTGGCCGCTCAACGCGTTGAGGTAGGCCGGGAACACGCCGGTCAGGGTCTTGCCCTCACCGGTTTTCATCTCCGGGATGTTGCCGAAGTGCAGCGCGGCGCCGCCCATCAGCTGGACGTCGTACGCCCGCTGGCCGAGCACGCGTTTGGCACCCTCGCGAGCCACCGCGAACGCCTCGACCAGCAGCGAGTCGAGCGACTCGCCGTCGGCGACACGTTCCTGGAACTGCTGGGTGCACTCGCGCAACTCGTCATCGGTCAGGTCGACGTAGTCGTCCTCGATCGAATTGACCGCGTCCGCGATCGCCTTGAGCCGGCGCACCATGCGGCCTTCACCGGCACGTAGGACCTTTTCCAATATCGACACGGGTCAGCGCTCCCCTAGACAGTTCTGCCGGACCATCGTAGGCACCCTTCCGTCGAACCTGTGACCCGAGCCTCCGGTTAACCGAACAAAAGGCGCGAAACAGGGCATGGAGTTCGCTGACAGCGCAGCGATTGCGGCAGGATTACCCGCGAATCGGCAACATCAGGAGGGTACGTGAGTCTTGGCGAGATCAACGGGAGCGGCGTCCGGCTGCGGGCGTACCGTCCGGACGACGCCGAGGCGGTCGCCGCCGGCTACGACGACCCCCTCTGCCACCGGTTTCTGCCCCCGCTGCCATCCCCGTTCACGGTGCGACACGCCGAGCGTTTCCTCAGCGAGGGCGTGACCGCCATCTTTGCCGAGGGCGGCGTGGCGTACGCGATCGCCGACCCGGAGACCGACGATCTGCTCGGCGGGATCGGCTTCGACAAGGTGGTGCCGAGCCGCGGTCAGGCCGAGATCGGATATTGGGTGGGTTCCTGGGCGCGTCGGCGTGGCGTGGCCACCGCGGCGGTCCGCGCGCTGAGCGCCCACGCGCTCGGTTCCGGTCTGCACCGGCTCGAGTTGCTCACCCACTGGGACAACCCGGCCAGCCAGCGTGTCGCGCTCGCCGCCGGCTACCAGCGCGAGGGGGTCCGCCGCGGCGCACTGCCCGATCGCGACGGCGGCCGGGTCGATCTGGTGGCGTTCGCGCGCCTGGCCGGCGACTCCGGCGACCCGGCACCCCGGCCGCTGCCCGACCTGCCCGGCGGCGAACTCACCGACGGTGTGGTGCGGGTGCGCCCGACCCGCCCCGAGGACGCCCCGTTCGAGACCGAGCTGCGCAACATTCCGGACGTCTGGGCGACCTCGGTCCCGGCCAAGCCGCCGACCCCGGACGAGGTACTCCGGCGGTGCCACGAGGCCGAGGGCATGTGGCTGGCCGGCATCCGCGCCGACCTGGTGATCACCGACGCCGCCGGCACGCCGGCCGGCAACCTCGGGCTCTACTACCTGGAGCCGGGCACCAACCAGGCGATGATCGGGTACAGCATGATGCCGGAGTTCCGCGGGCGCGGTTTCGCGTCCCGGGCAGCCCGGCTGCTCGCGCAGTGGGCGTTTGCCGAGACCGACATCGCCCGCCTCATCGCGGGCACGCTGCCGTCCAACACCGGCTCGCAGCGGGTGCTGGAGAAGGCCGGCTTCCACCGCGAGGCGGTGCTGCGCTCGCGGCTGCCGGGCCTGGACGGCGACCGTACGGACGACGTCCAGTTCGCGCTGGTCAAGGAGTCAGGCGGTGGGCGCGAGACAAGCGCGCCCACCGATAGGGAAACTCAGGCGGTGGCCTCGAGCGACAGGATGCCGTAGTCGTAACCCCGGCGCCGGTACACGACGCTGGGCCGGCCGCTGTCCTTGTCGAGGAAGAGATAGAAGTCGTGGCCGACGAGTTCCATCTGGAACAGGGCGTCGTCGACGGTCATCGGGTCGGCGGGGTGTTCCTTTTCCCGCACGATGCGCCACGGCTGGCCCTCGTCGTGCTCGACGAGTGCGGTGGTGACGGACACCGACGATGACGGCTCCTCGGCCGCCTGGGCGAGGCTGAGGTCGGTGGGCAGGCCGGCTGTTGCCGCCGCCACGGAGACGGGGGCGTGCCGCCCGCGGTGCACCCGGCGCCGGTCCGCGGCACGGCGCAATCGGGAATCCAGCTTGGTGATGGCGCTGTCCAGGGCTGCGTAGAAATTCTCGGCGCACGCCTCGGCGCGTACGACCGGTCCTCTGGTCATGACGGTGATCTCGACGCGCTGGCACGTGTCGGACTGGCGCGGATTGCGTTCGTGGAACAGTTCCACGTCGGCGCGCATCAGTTTCTGGTCGTAACGCTCGACCTTGCTCAGCTTGTCGGCGACGTGTTCCCGATAGTGGTCGGGAACCTCTACGTTGCGGCCCTTGACGACAATGTCCACTCGTGACCTCCCCCAACGTTGTTACTGCGGGCGCCCTTACGCGGGTGCCTGGGGCGCCGGACTACGGGTATGGCGACGCGGGTGAGAAATTCTCACCAGGCGTTACCGATCGTGAATGAGACGACTCCTTTCCGGTGGCGGTTGCGGATCGCTCCGCGCTTCCGGTGGGTTGGGCAGGCATCGCACTTACCCTCGTCACCAAGACGCTAACGTGCCGATGCTCTCGCGTCACCCCTCGTTTCGGATAGCCGAACGCCGAGGTTCCGTCTTTCGGTGGCGCGAGGAGGAACTCAGGCGAAGCCGGTCGGGGTTGCTCTGCGTAACCTTGTTGCGGCTAGTACCGCGGCGCCCGCGACCTGCATGTTCGCCTCCTCGAGACGGCGCGTCACCGTGGCCAGCGTGGCCCCGGTCGTGACGATGTCGTCCACCACCACCAGCGTGCCCTCACCCGGGGCCCGCTGTCCGGCAAATCGCCTGAGCCTCAAAAAGGCATCGTGGCCCGGCTTGATTCGCAGCGAACTCTCAGCCGCCGCTCGCCGCCCGGGCGCGTCGAGCCCGGCCGAGTCGGCCCGGGGCAGAGCCTTCAGCGGCCGGGCCAGCCGAGCCTCCCAGCCGGCCGCGCGCAGCCGCCGCACCGCGTGTCCGGCCAGCCGGTTCATGTGGTCGCCGTGCCGCTCGCGGGCGGCCGCCGCGGTGGACGGCACCGGCACGACCGTGACCCGGCGGCCCGGCCCGGCGAGCGCCGCCACGGCCGACGCCAGCAGCACGCCCAGCGGCCGGGCCAGCCGGTGCCGGCCACGCTCCTTGTAGGTGAGCAGCGCGCCGCGCAGCGGCCCCTCGTACGTCCCCACGGCGACGCAGCGCGGCAATCCGGGCGGCGGTGGCACCGGCGCAGTCCGGAAGGGTCTGAGCGTCTCCAGGAGGGCGGCACAGCCGGCGCACACCCCGTACCGGAGGCGGACCCGCTCGGCGTCGCAGCCGGCGCAGGCGGCGGGCAGAACCAGGTCGGCGAGATCGGCGAGCAGTGCGGACAAGAGCGGGCTCTCAGTCGAGGAAGAACGGCGCCGTCGGCCGCATCCCGGCCGGCGGGTTGTTGGTGGGCCCGGCCAGGTCGGACAGGGTGATCGGCACGGGCGTGGAGAGCGCGTCCCAGGCGCCGCCGGCGACGGTGTAGGACACCAGGGCGGATTTGTCGCGGCTCACCGGGTTGGCCGGGTACGCGGTCAGGTGGCTCACCGTCTTGTCGCCGATGTCCGGTAGCCGCTGGGCCACCAGCGCACCGTCGATCGACATATCCATGATCGAGACCCGGCCGTCGCCGCGGGTGCCGGCCACGGTCAGCCAGTCCTCGCTGTTCCAGGCCACCGCGCCGACCGTGCTCAGGGTCGGCGCCAGCAACTGCTCGGGCGGGCTCAGCGTGCTCGCGTCGCCGCTGGTGCCGAGGACCGTCCGGTAGAGCCGGCCGCCGGCCACCAGGGCCACCCGGCGCCCGTCCGGTGCCACCGAGATGGCGCCGATCGCCCCCGGCGCGCCCGGCAACTCGACCGGCCGCGCCTTCGACCCGTTCGCGCCGAAGCTGTAGAGCTTGCCGTTCACCGTGATCAGGCCGATCGCGCCGCCCGCGTCGCCGTCGCCGGTCACCGCCCAGACCGGCCGGCCGAGCGTGCCGGACAGCCCGCCGACGTCGTTCAGCGCGGCCTGCTCGCCGGGGCGGGCGGCGGCCACCCGCAGGCGCTGGCTGCTGCCCGAGCCGGACACCGCGGCCAGGAACGTGTGGGTGGCCGAGGTGCTCATCGCGGCGGCCGTGAAGCCCTTGTTCTCCGCGGGCTTGAGCACCGGGACCGGTTCGGTGGCCCGCGGCGCGTCGAGCACCCGGCGGATCACTCCGTTGAAGATCACGAAGCGCTCCGGCAGATCCTGGAGCCGGTTCGCGGGGTTGCTGCTGAAGTAGTCGGTGTCGCTGTACTGCACCGGGTCCTGGTGGTCGAGCTTGAGTTCCATGGTCCGCGGCAGCAGCGGCCGCAGCGACCACTGCAACTGCCGGCGCAGCAGGTCGCGCGCCTTTTCGTCGCCCGGCTGCACGGACTGCGCCTTGAGCGTGACCTGGAGCGTCTCGTCGCTGATCGCCGGCACGTTGTCGGGTGCCGCGGTGCCCTGCGGCAGCGGCAGCACGCCGTTGCCCAGCCACTGCGACGGACCGCCGGCCAGCCAGTTGAGGATCATGGTCGGCTGCTGCACGGTCGGCACGCTGCGCGGCATGTAGCGCAGGTCGGGCACCAGACCGGTCTGGTCGGTGTTCCAGAAGTAGATCGTGCGGCGCTGGTAGAAGTCGTTGACCGCGCTGTCGGTGAGGAACAGCACCGGCGGCGCCGAGGTCACGAACAGGCCCCGGTCGGCCACCTCGGCGACGCGCAGCGTGTAGCCCTGCGCGGCGGCCGCCGGGTCGGGCGTGGGCTCGAGCACGCCGTTGCTCTTGAGCACGCCGACCGTGCGCGCCCGGATGGTGATGTCGGGGTCGCCCGGAGTGTAGAGCGGCTTTTCCGCCATCCGCACCACGCGCACGTCCGGGCCGGCCTTGAACCCGCTCGCGGCCTCCTCCGACATGAACGCCTTGACCCGGGCCAGCGCTCCCTCCGGGTCACCGGCCGCGGCCTCCAGGTAATACTCGACGAACTGGACCGGGTCGGTGGTCGAGTCGCGGGTGCCCTGCACCGGCGGGCTGCCGTCGTCGTCGACCGGGTTGCCGGCGGTCGGCCCGTCGCCCAGCACGGTCACGTCGCTGTTTTCCGGGATGCCGCAGCCGCCGGCGAGCAGCACGGCGACGGTGGTGGCAGCCAGCAGCCGGCGCATCACACCACCTCCACGGCCGGCTCGGCGGCATCCGGCCCCATGACCCCCGGCTCAGCGGCCGGTGTGCGGTCGCGCGGGATCAGGGGCAGCGGCGCGGACAGCAGCCGGTCGCCGGAGCGGATCGGCAGGGTGAGCCGGAACTGGGCGCCCTCGCCGGGCGCGCCCCACGCCTCCAGCCAGCCGCCGTGCAGCCGGGCGTCCTCGGCGCTGATCGACAGGCCCAGGCCGGTGCCGCCGGTCTGCCGGGCCCGGGACGGGTCGGCCCGCCAGAACCGGTTGAACACCAGGCGTTCCTCGCCCGGCTTGAGGCCGATGCCGTGGTCGCGCACGGTGATCGCCACCGCCGCGTCGTCGGCCGCCAGGGTGACCTCGACCGGACGGCCCTCGCCGTGCTCGACCGCGTTGCCCACCAGGTTGCGCAGCACCCGCTCGACCCGGCGCGGGTCGACCTCGGCGATCACCGGGGTGTCCGGCAGGCGCAGGTCGAGCTGCACGCCGACCCGCTCGGCCAGGCCGGTGAGCCGCTCGGCCACCCGCTCGCAGATCGGCACCAGATCGGTGTGCTCGGCGTCCAGCGCGGCGAAGCCGGCGTCGAACCGGCTGATCTCCAGCAGGTCGGTGAGCAGGCTCTCGAACCGGTCCAGCTCGGCCTGGAGCAGCTCGGCGCTGCGGGCCACGGCCGGGTCGAACTCGTCGCGCTCCGCGAAGATCAGATCGGCGGCCATCCGGACCGTGGTGAGCGGGGTGCGCAGCTCATGCGAGACGTCCGAGGTGAACCGGCGCTGCAGGCGGGACATCTCCTCGAGGCGCACGATCTGGCGCTGGAGGTTGGCGGCCATCTGGTTGAACGACGCGGCCAGCAGGGCCAGGTCGTCCTCGCCGTCCACCCGCATGCGCTGGTCGAGCAGGCCGGCCGAGAGCCGCTGGGCGGTGCGTGCCGCGTCCCGCACCGGGTTGACCACCAGGCGGGTGACCAGGCCGGCCACCACGCCGAGCAGGATGACCAGGGCCAGGCCGGTGACCAGCACGGTGGTGCGGATCTGGTTGGCGGCGCTGTCCTCGGTGGTGAGCGGGACCATGTAGTAGAGCTCGACCTGGCCGAACCCGGTCGGCACCGGCGTCCCGTACACCAGATATTTGACGGTGTCGTCGTTGATCGTGGCGGTGCGGACCTGCGTCGCCTTTTTACGCCGGCCCGCGACGTCGGCGATCAGGTCGTCGGTGATCAGCTGGCGGGTGTCGACCTTGGCCGAGGTGAACGGCGTGATCTCGGGGAACCGCTCGGCGCGGATCGACACGATCGACCCGCCGGACTCGGTGGGGTCGCCGTCGGCCAGCGCGATGACGATCGTGCTGATGGTCGACGGCAGTTTCGGGTCTTTGGTGCGCGGATGGACGGTGAGCTGCGAGATCGCGTAGTCGACCTTGCTGTCCATCGAGGCCCGGACCTCGTCCTGCGCCCGCAGCAGCAGGATGTCGGCGCTGCTCGCCGCCACGAAGTAGCCGAAAGCGCCGACCAGCAGGCTGGACGCCACCAGGGTGAGCGCCACGACCCGCAGTTGCAGGGAGCGCCGCCAGGCCCGGCGGGCCGGCGCCGAGGCGTACTCGAAACGGCGTACGCCCAGCCGGAAATATCGCCGCAGCACCCGCAGGGGGCGGCGGACGGACATGGGCAACCAGGCCGGGGCTCGCATCTTGCGGCAAGGTTAGCCGCTCGGGGTGGTTACCCGGTGCCCGCCTTGTAGCCGACCCCACGGACGGTAAGGATGATCTCCGGCTTTTCCGGATCCGGCTCGATCTTGGCCCGCAGCCGCTGCACGTGCACGTTGACCAGCCGCGTGTCGGCCGCGTGCCGGTAGCCCCAGACCTGCTCGAGCAGCACCTCGCGGGTGAACACCTGGCGCGGCTTGCGAGCCAGGGCGACCAGCAGGTCGAACTCGAGCGGGGTCAGCTTGACCTCCTCGCCGTCGCGGGCCACGGTGTGCGCCGGTACGTCGATGGTGATCTGGTTGCCCGGCGGGCCGATGGTGAGCAACTCCGGCGCGGCGTCCTCGCCCCGGCGCAGCCGGGCCCGCATCCGGGCCACCAACTCCTTGGGCTTGAACGGCTTGACCACGTAGTCGTCGGCGCCGGACTCCAGGCCGAGCACCACGTCGACGGTGTCGCTCTTGGCGGTGAGCATCACGATCGGAACGCCCGATTCGGCGCGGATCGCGCGGGCCACGTCGATGCCGCTCATGCCGGGCAGCATCAGGTCGAGCAACACGATGTCCGGCCGGCTTTCCCGGAAGGCGGCCAGGGCGCGCTCGCCGTCGGCGACGAAGCTGGGCAGGAATCCCTCACTGCGCAGGACGATGCCGAGCATCTCGGCCAACGCTGGGTCGTCATCGACGACGAGTACCCGGGCTCTCATGCGGTCCAATATTGCACTGTCCTCCTGAATACCGCGTACCCCGGTCCCGATCTTGTCGCCCGCGAGCCTAGTTGAACAGCTCCCGCCCCCAGTGGTCGTCGGGTCCGGTGACGCCCGGCGGGCAGGCGAACAGGCCGGTCGACACGTGCCGGACGTACTCGTTCATCGCGTCGAGCCGGGCCAGATTCAACTGAACGGGTACGAACGCGGTCCGCGGATCGCGCTGGTAGGCGATGAAGAACAACCCGGCGTCCAGCCTGCCCAGGCCGTCCGAGCCGTCCACGAAGTTGTAGCCGCGGCGGAGCATCCGGGCGCCGCGGTTCTCGTCCGGGTGGGCGAGCCGGACGTGCGCGTCGACCGGGATCGTCGGGTCGCCGTCGCCGTTGCGCGCGGTCAGGTCGATCTCGTCGAACTCGCCGGACCGGCCGAGCGCCGCGCCCACGCCCTTGGTGCGGCCCACGATGGTCTCCTGCTCGCCGAGCGAGGTCCGGTCCCAGGTCTCGATCAGCATCCGGACCTTCCGGGTGACCAGGTAACTCCCGCCGGTCATCCACTCCGGCCCGTCGCCGGGCTGAACCCACAGGTGCTGCCGCAGCAGGTCGGTCTCCTCGGCCTTCAGGTTGCGCGTGCCGTCCTTGAAGCCGAACAGGTTGCGCGGCGTGTCCTGGGTGGCCGAAGTGGAGGACGTCCGCCCGAACCCCAGCTGCGACCACCGCACGCTGACCACGCCCATCCCGATCCGGGCCAGGTTGCGGATCGCGTGCACCGCCACCTGGGGGTCGTTGGCGCAGGCCTGGACGCAGAGGTCGCCGCCCGAGATGGCCGGCTTGATCAGGTCGCCCGGGAAGTGCGGCAGGTCGGCCAGCGCGGCCGGCTTGCGGCCGGACAGCCCGAACCGGCCCGGCCGGAACAGGTCCGGTCCGAACCCGACGGTGAGGGTGAGCGCGGACGGCGGCAGGCCGATCGCCTCGCCGGTGTCGTCCGGCGGGGCCTCGAGGATGCCGGCCACCGCGCCGATCTCGCCGGCGTCCCGGCCCGCGGTCATCCGGGCGGCCGCCGCGGTCCACTCGCGCAGCATCCGGACCAGCCGGTCGCGGTCCTTGGTGACCACGTCGAATGCGGTGAAGTGCAGCCGGTCCTGGGCCGGCGTGACGATGCCGGCCTGCACCGGGCCGTGGAACGGCACCGCGTCCGGCGGCCCGGTGACCGTGGCGGCGCTGTCCCGGGCTCCGCGGATCAGCGCGCCACCCGCGATCCCGGCCAATCCGGTGCCGGCGAGCCCGAGGACCCACCGGCGGGCAACGGCCACGGCTACTTCCGCGCGATCACGCCGGCGATCTTGCTGATCGGTTCGGCGAGCGCGTTGATGACGTCGGTGAGGCCCTTGAGCTCGGCCTCGGTGAGCTGGGTGTGCAGCTTCCAGCCGTCGCCGGCCCGGTGTTTGGCCAGCTCGTTCTCGACCCCGGTGAAGGCCGCGTCGATCTGCTTGACCAGTTCCGGGTCGCGCTGCTCGAGTGCCGGGCGCAGGGCCGACACCGCGGCCTGCGAACCGTCCACGTTGGCGGCGAAGTCCCACAGGTCGGTGTGCGAGTAGCGGTCCTCCTCGCCGGTGATCTTGCTGTTCGCCACCTCGTCGAGCAGCTCCTTGGCGCCGTTGGCCAGCTGCAGCGGGGACAGCCGCTCGGCCCGCGCCTTGGCGGCGATCTGCTTGACGTCGGCCAGCAGCTGGTCGGCGATCGGTCCGGACCCGCTCACGTCACCGGCCACCCAGAGGTCCTTCTCCAGCCGGTGGTATCCGGTGAACGGCAGCTCGGCGGTGGCGCCGTCCTCCCGGCCGTCGATCTTGGGGTCCAGGTCGCCGAAGATCTCGGCCACCGGCTCGATCCGCTCGTAGTAGGTGCGGGCGACCGGGAACAGCGCCTTGGCCCCGGCCACGTCGCCGGCCTTGACCGCGGTGACGAACTCGCCGGTCCGGGTGACCAGCGCGTCGGTCTGCGAACTGACGTACCGGCGGTATCCGTCGGTGGCCTGGAGCAGCAGCGCGTCCTCGGTCAGCGCGGGCGCCGAACCCGAGACGGTCAGCGCGTTCCGGATGCCGGTGCCGATCATGCCGGGCTTGCAGGCGGTCTGGTAGCTGCCGGCGGGCAGTTCGACCCGCAGCTCGCGGGACAGCCCGGGGGTGATGTTCTCGACCTCGCCCATCACCCGGTCGCCGGCCGCGTACACGTAGAACTCGGTGACCTTGCTGCCGGCGTTGGCGACCGCGAAGACGTGGGTGCCGGCGTCGAGCGTGGCGGTGGCGACCTCACAGGTGGTGTCCGAGGCGCGCACGGCGATCGGGCCGCCGCCGGCCGGGTCGTCACCGGAGCTGCAGGCGGCCACCGTACCGGCCGCGAACAGCGCGAGGATGCGGAGCGAATAGCGCACGAGAGTCTCCTAGGCGGGGACGGCCGACCGCTGCGGCCGGAGGAAGAGGACGAGGACCGGCAGGGCGTACGCGACCCACGCGACCATCTCCAGGACGGTCGGCTCGGGTGTGAGGTTGAACATGCCGGCGAGCAGGGCGGCGTACCAGGTGGACGGGTCCAGGACGCCGCCCAGCCGGAACGCGACGGCGCCGATGCCGGGCAGGATTCCGGCCTCCTGCAGGTCGTGCACGCCGTACTTGAAAATGCCGGCGGCCACCAGGATCAGCAGCACACCGGTCCAGGTGAAGAACGCGGACAGGTTGATACGCACCGCGGTCGCGTACATCAAAAACCCGATCGTGACCGCCGTGAGCACCCCCGCGGTGAGCGCCAGCAGCGGTCCGGCGCCGACGGCGCCCCGGGCCGCGGAATAGAAGATCAGCGAGGTCTCCAGGCCCTCGCGGACCACCGCGAGAAAGGCCATCACGCCGACCGCGAAGGTGCCGACCGCGAGCGCATCCTGCAGCTTCGCCCGCAGGTCACCGGCGATGCCGCGGGCCATCCGCCGCATCCAGAAGATCATCCAGGTGACAAAGCCGACCGCCGCGATCGAGGTGACCGCCTCGAACAGCTCCCGGTCCCGGTAGTCCCGCAGCAGGGTGGTCCCGGTGTAGCTGAGCAGCCAGCCGGCCAGCACGGACAGCGCGACCGCGGCGGTCACCCCGGCCCAGACCGCCCGGAGCCGTTCGGTGCGCCCCGACTTGACCAGGAACGCGACCAGGATGCTGACCACCAGCGTGGCCTCGAGCCCTTCGCGCAGGCCGATGAGGTAGGTGGCGAGCATGACGCCGGTCCTCCAAGTTAGCTAAGGCAAACCTAAGAGGACGGTAACCTCCTACATCTCGTAGGTCAACATCAACTTCCCACGGAAACGGGCGGCCCCTAAATGGGGACCGCCCGTTGCCGGCGTGCGGCAGATCAGTGACCGAGGCGGTCGAACTCCCCGGCCTGGACCCCGGCGATGAAGCCGGACCAGTCCGTCTCCGCGAAGGCGAGCACGGGACCGTCGACGTCCTTCGAGTCGCGCACCAGCACGGTCGCCGGAACATTCGCGACCTCGACGCAGTGCCCGGCGGCCCCGCTTCGGGTGCTCTTACGCCAGGTGAGAGTGGCGTCCTGCATGGCTGTCCCCTTCCAGGAAGTAATGCAGGTCCATTCTCAGCTCAAGAAGCGGCGGCGAGGCGCAGCGCTTCCTCCCTTTGGGCGATGGCCGTTCGGCTCTCTTCCTCGGAAAGGGCGCGTTCCCGCAGGTCATCCAGGGCTTCCCGGTAGACCTCCACCTCGGACGCTTTCACCCGGAAGAGACCTCCGGTCAGCCCTTCGATGTGCACAACCGGGCCTCGCGACCCAGGTGCGAACTCGACGACCATGAACGACTCGGTCTGCCCGGCGTGCGCGCCCGCCGAGAACGGGAGCACCAGCAGGGTGAGCCCGGGCCGCAGGCTGTCCTCGGCCAACCGGGCCAGCTGGCGGCGCAGCACCTCGCGGCCACCCACCTCGCGGTACAGCACCGCCTCGTCGATGATGATCTCGAGCACCGGCGGCGGTTCCCGGGTGAGCACGACCTGCCGGGCCATCCGCAGCGCGAGCCGGCGCTGGATGGTGTCCGGGTCACCGACGCCGGCGCCCACCTCGATCACGGCCCGGGCGTACTCGTCGGTCTGTAGCAGGCCGGGGACTACCTGGGCCTCCCACTCGCTGATCCGGGCCGCCTCGGCCTCCAGCGCCAGGTATTCGTCGTACGGATCGGGCACCGACGACCGGTACGGCGTCCACCAGGCCCGGGCCCGGCCGCGGCCGGCCAACTCGCGCAGGCGGGCACGCTCCTCCACCCGCACGCCATAGGCAGTCAGCAGGCGATCGAGGTCACTGTCGCTGATGCCGGTGTGTGCGGTCTCGATCCGGCTCAACTTGGACTCCGACCAGCCCAGCGCCACCGCCACGTCGGCCGCCCGGCGCTCACCGCGAAGCCGGCGCAGCTCTGAACCGAGCTCACGCCGCGCCGTCGAAGTGGGCCTCGCCACGGATGACACCATAGCCGCGGATCAGTGTCCACCTGCAACTTGCACCCGAAGTATGCACTTGCACGCAGGTCAGCGGCATGAAGTAATAAATGTGAACGACGGGATCACGGTGGCGGCAACCACGGTGTGCCCGGAGAAAATCGAGCCCCCGTCCGGCGGGCGGACGGGGGCTCGATCCCGCCGTTTCGGCTCTCAGTACCGGTAGTGATCAGCCTTGTAGGGCCCCTCGACCGGGATACCGAGATAGGCCGCCTGCTACTTGGTCAGCTCGGTGAGCCGCACCCCGAGCGCGGCCAGGTGCAGCCGGGCCACCTTCTCGTCCAAGTGCTGGGGCAGCACATATACCCCGACCGGGTAGTCGTCCGTCCTGGTGAACAACTCGATCTGGGCGATCGTCTGGTTCGAGAAGCTGTTGCTCATCACGAACGACGGGTGCCCGGTGGCGTTGCCCAGGTTCAGCAGCCGCCCCTCGGACAGCACGATGATCGAGTGCCCGTCGGCGAACCGCCACCCGTCCACCTGCGGCTTGATCGTGGTCTTCCGCACGTCGCCCCGGCGCTGGAGTCCCGCCATGTCGATCTCGTTGTCGAAGTGGCCGATTGCCCACGACCGCCTGGTGCTTCATCCGCGCCATGTCCTCGTGCGTGATCACGTTGAGGCACCCGGTCGCGGTCACGAAGATGTCCGCGGTCTCCACCACGTCGTCGATCGTGGCGACCTGGTAGCCGTCCATCGCGGCCTGGAGCGCGCAGATCGGGTCCACCTCGGTCACGATCACCCGGGCGCCCTGCCCGCGCAGCGACTCGGCGCAGCCCTTACCCGAACACGACCGCGACTTTGCCGCCGATCAGGACGTCGTGCCGCGGTTGGGGCCGTCGATGAGCGAGTGCCGGCAGCCGTACTTGTTGTCGAACTTCGACTTGGTCACCGAGTCGTTCACGTTGATCGCCGGGAACAGCGGGGATCCCGCCTGCTGCATCTCGTAGAGCCGGTGCACGCCGGTGGTGGTCTCCTCGGTGACCCCTTTGATTCCCGCGGCGACCCTGGTCCACCGCCGGTCGTCCGCCCGCAGGCTGCGGCCGAGCAGTTCGAGGATGACGGCGTACTCCTCGGAGTCCGCGGTGTCGGCGGCCGGGACCGCACCCTGCTTCTCGAACTCGGCGCCCCGGTGAACCAGCAGCGTGGCGTCGCCGCCGTCGTCGTCCAGGATCATGTTGGGCCCGTCGCCGTCCGGCCACCTCAGCGCCTGCTCGGTGCACCACCAGTACTCTTCGAGCGACTCGCCCTTCCACGCGTACACCGGCACGCCGCGCGGCTGGTCGGCCGATCCGTCCCGCCCCACCACAACGGCGGCGGCCGCGTGATCCTGCGTCGAGAAGATGGTGCACGACGCCCACCGCACCTGCGCGCCGAGCCGTCAGCGTCTCGATCAGCACCGCGGTCTGAATGGTCATGCGCAACGACCCGGTGATCCGCGCCCCGCGCAACGGCGGCGTCCCGCCACCAACCGCACCGGCCACTCCCGTGACACACGGCGACCCAGGCGCGGGGTCACGCTCCGTGCCGCCCGCTCGGGCGGGCCCGCCACATAGGGCACATAGCGAACGGGGCGACAGGTCAAGACCCGCCGCCCCGTTCATCCCCCCGGTTTGGTACCGCGCGCGTCCGTGGGACCCCCCGATCACCAATGACGCTGCGTGGTTATAGATTCACACTCCGCACTCATCACTGTCAAGCAAATCCAGAAATTTCCTGTTTTGTGCCCCTCAAGAGCACACAGCGTCGCCTAACCACCGCCCCCAACCTCCCACGCCCCGACCCCACTCCACCTCATCCGCCCAAGATGAGGCCAACCCGCACCAGCGAGAGTCCCGCCCCGTTCCCAGCGACCACCGCGCCAGGCCCCAAGCCCGAGCGCCCCGAACGGACAAACACCGAGCGTCATCCCCGCCACCCCCAACGACAGCTGGAGCCGCGCCACGGGCCGCACCCCCGAATCGAAGCGGTCGACGGATCGCGCAGCGCGCATCGCAGGTCGCTCGTCGCACGGCACTCGTCGCTCGGCACTCGGCGGTGGATCTTGTCGACAACGCACTCTGGGACGGACACCAATCAACCACAGCGTCCGATTTGTGACGGCAGACGGCAGGGAACGGGCGAATTGTGGCGTTTGCAGGCGCCGCGCGACCGGAAGGTGGGACGGGCGTCCACTCACCGGGAGCAACGCCACGGGCTGGGACCACGGGTCCCGGATATGGGCGCGGTTACGGGACCGCGGCCACGAAAGCCACGCCCGAACCCGCCAGCTTGATGCGGCCGGCCTCGGCGGGAGCGTAAGCCGCCCGGCCGGGGGTCAACTCCACGGGCGTGCCGTCGACGGCCTCGCCCACGAACACGTCGCCAGCCGTGGCGACGATCACGCGGGGGCCGGCGGCCGGGACCTCGGTGGGCGGGCGGGTGCCGTCCAGGGTGATGCGGTACAGGACGAAGTCCGGGACCGGGACCCGCCACGTCTGCACGCCGGGGGCCACCTCCTCGGAGTGCAGCAGCGGGTCGTCCAGGACCTCGAAGCGCAGGACCTTGAGCAGTTCCTCGACGTCGACCCGCTTCGGGGTCAGGCCGCCGCGCAGGACGTTGTCGCTGGCGGCCATCAACTCGATGCCGGCGCCGCGGAGGTAGGCGTGCAGGTTTCCGGCCGGCATCCAGATCGCCTCGCCGGGCTTCAGGCGTACGTGATTGAGCAACAGCGCGACCAGCACGCCCGGGTCCCCCGGGTAATGGGCCGCCAGGTCCACCGCCAGCCTGCTGGTGCCGGCCGCCACCACCGCCTCGACCAGCGCCGTCCGGTCGCCGGCCGGCCAGCTCAGCAGGAGCTCCACGGCCGTGCGCAGGTCGCTGTCGCGCAGGGCCTTGACCACCGGGGTCAGCGACGCGATGCCCATCGCCTCGATGTCGTCGGCGGCCAGGTGCGGGGCCCGGAAGCCGCACAGCGCCTCGAAGGGGGTGAGCGCCACCAGCATCTCGGGCTTGTGGTGGGCGTCGGTGTAGTTCCTGGGCAGGGTGGGGTCGGCCTGCTGGCGCGCCCACGCCTCCCGGGCGTAGTCGGGGTCGGGGTGGGCCTGCAGGGAGAGCGGGGCCTCGGCCGCGAGGATCTTGAGGAGGTACGGGAGACGCGCGCCGAACGTGCCGGCCACCTCGGCGCCCAGGTGGGCCGGCGGGTCGCCGGCGATGAGCGCGTCCAGGCTGACCGGGCCGTCGGGTGCCGCCACCGTGGACGGGTCGCCGGGGTGCGCGCCGAGCCACAGTTCGGCCTCGGGGGCGTCGCTGGGGCTGGGGCGGCCCTGCAGGTCGGCGATGACGGTCCGGGAGCCCCAGGCGTACGGGCGGATCGCCCCGGTCAGCTGATACACGGTCATGAGCGGCAAATTATCAGCTGGCCGGCGCGGTGGACCGGAAGATGTCGGGTTCGATGTAGATGACGCGGGCGATTGGCACCGCCTCGCGGATGCGGGCCTCGGTCTCGTCGATGTGCCGGGCCAACTCGTCGGCGCGTTCGGCTCGCGGCACCGCGATCTTGACCGCTACCAGCAGTTCCTCGGGGCCGAGGTGCAGGGTCTTCATGTGGATGATGCGCTCGACGTCGCCGCCGGCCAGGATCGCCTGCTCGATCCGGGCGACCTCCTCGGGGCCGGCGGCCTCGCCGAGCAGCAGGCTCTTGGTCTCGATCGCCAGGATCACCGCGATCGTCACCAGCAGCAGGCCGATGCCGGCCGTGCCGATAGCGTCCCAGAGTCCGTCGCCGGTGATCAGCGTGAGCACCACCCCGAACATCGCCAGCACCAGGCCGACCAGGGCGCCCAGGTCCTCGAGCAGCACGACGGGCAGCTCCGGAGCCTTGGCCCGGCGGACGAAGCCGGCCCAGGAGGTCTCGCCCCGCACCCGGTTGGACTCTTTGATCGCGGTGTGGAACGAGTAGCTCTCCAGCCCGATGGCGACGGCCAGCACCACCACCGGCACCCACTGCCAGGAGTGGATGCCCTCGCGGTGCTGGACCTTGTGGTAGGCCTCGTACAGCGCGAACAGGCCACCCACGCTGAACAGCACGATCGAGACGATGAACGCGTAGATGTAGCGTTCCCGCCCGTACCCGAACGGGTGTTGCGGGGTGGCCTCCCGCTGGGCGCGTTTGCCGCCGATCAGCAGCAGCGCCTGGTTGCCCGAGTCGGCCACCGAGTGGATCGACTCGGCCAGCATCGAGGACGAGCTGGTCAGCAGCCAGGCGACGAACTTGGTGACGGCGATCCCCAGGTTGGCGGACAGCGCCGCGACGATCGCCCGGGTCCCGCCCTCGGCGCTCACTGCAGGCCTTCGGGTACCGGGTTGGCCAGCTCCTTCATCTCGCTGATGGCGGGCACGGCCATCGGATCCAGTCCGTGTGCCAGCGCCAGATAGAGAGATGCGAAGTCGGGCACCGCGGTGAGCGACGCCAGCCGCTCGATGGCCGACCCACCCTCGGCGGTGAGCACGTCGCACCGGACCCCGCGCCGCTCGGCCAGGGTCTGCACCGCGTCGGCCCGGCGTTCCTCGACCGCGATCGGCTCGTCCGCGTCGTCCTCGGGGTTGAGGCCGCCGTCCCGGAACACGACGAGGCGCAGCCGGGTCGCCCCGGACTCCTCTTCCTCGTCGTCGTGCGGGTCGGCGAAGATGTCGCGGGACGACTCGGCCAGGCCGCCGAAGACGCCGTCGAGCAGGCCCACCCGGCCGCGGCCGGCCTCGCCCAGCGCGCCGGCCATCACCGGGTAACGGGCGTTGGCCGCCAGCGTGTCGGCGAACCGGCGGGCGGCCACGGTGGCCAGTGGCGACGAGCCCCAGACGATCGGGATCGAGCCGGCCAGCCCCAGGGCGAGCGACTTGGCCGGGTTGACGAACGAGTCGGCGGCCGGACGGCAGCGCTCGGCGTCGGCGTCCAGCCGGGTCGCGGTCTCGGCCAGGTCGGCCTCGTTGACCTTGACGAGCCCGATGGCCCGGGCCGCGAGCAGCACCGGAATGGCGAGGCCCCACAGGCTGGCCCGGGCCGGTGCGCGGCGCGGTACCGGGATGAACGGCGAACGGGCCCGCTCGGCCATCGCCTGCAACTCGGTGTCCGGGTTGCCGATCGCGACCAGCCGGGCACCGCGGCGGACCGCGGCCTCGGCGGCGGCCAGCGCCTCGGGGCTGCGGCCGGACGCGGACACGGCGAAGACCACGTCGGCGGCGCCGACCCACCCCGGGATGCCGGCGCTGCGGTGCCCGATGATCGGCACCGGGCAGCGGTGTCCGGCCACGGTGGCCAGGATGCTGCCGGTCAGGCCGGCGGTGCCGATGCCGGCCACCACCACGGCACGCGGGCGGCCCTCGTCGGAGAGCATGCTCAGGTCGGCCTCGGCGGCCAGCGCGGCCGACTCGCGAACCTGGGCACCGGCCGACGCGGTGGCCCGCAGCATGCCGCCGGGGTCGTTGCCGAGCATCGACTTCTCGTCGTCCAGCAACGACTCGTCGGGCACCCGGTGCCCGTTGACGCCGGCCGTGCCGTCAAGCGGGGTCGCCATCAGGACGCCTCCGACGGAAGCCGCGCCTCGTCGAGCAGGAGCACCGGGATGTCGTCCCGGACCTCGAAGATCCGCCCGCACTCCGTACAGGTCAGGGTCTGCGCACCGGCGTCGTAGGTGAGCGGCGCGTGATGCGTGTCCGGGCAGGCCAGGATGTCCAGCAACTGCGGATCGAGGGCCACCGAACGGCTCCTTTGTGGGTACGGGATGTGGGCCACCCGATCCTAACCGCGGACGATGGCGAGCACTTCGTCGCGCAGCGAGGCCATCCGGTCCGGCTTGGGTGCCTCGACGTTCAGGCGCAGCAGCGGCTCGGTGTTGGAGGCTCGCAGGTTGAACCAGGCGCCGTCGGGGAGCGTCACGGTCAGGCCGTCCAGCTCGTCGAAGGTGGCGTCGGGGAAGGCGGCGCGCACCTCGGCGACCTTGGCCGGCGCGTCGGCCACGGTGGAATTGATCTCGCCGGAGGCGCTGTAGCGCTCGTACTCGGCGGCCAGCTCGGACAGCGGGCGGTCCTGGCCGCCCAGCGCGGCCAGCACGTGCATGGCGGCCAGCATGCCGGTGTCGGCGAACCAGAAGTCGCGGAAGTAGTAGTGCGCCGAGTGCTCGCCGCCGAAGACCGCGTTGGTGCGCGCCATGTCGGCCTTGATGAACGAGTGGCCGACCCGGGCGCGCACCGGCGTGCCGCCCTTCTCGGTGATGATCTCGGGAACCGCCGCGGAGGTGATCAGGTTGTGGATCACCGTGCTGCCCGGGAACCTGGCCAATTCCCGTACGGCGACCAGCGCCGTGATGGCCGAGGGGGAGACCGGGTCGCCCTGCTCGTCGATGATGAAGCAGCGGTCGGCGTCCCCGTCGAACGCGATGCCGATGTCGGCGCCCTGGCGGCGGATGGCGTCCTGCAGGTCGACCAGGTTGGCCGGGTCGAGCGGGTTGGCCTCGTGGTTGGGGAACGAGCCGTCCAGCTCGAAGTACATCGGCACGATGGTCAGCGGCAGGGCCGGCAGCACCTGGTCGCCGAGCACGGCCGGCACGGTGTGCCCGCCCATCCCGTTGCCGGCGTCGACGATCACCTTGAGCGGCCGGATGCCGGTCAGGTCGACCAGCGAGCGCAGGTGCGCGGCGTAGTCGCGGAGCAGGTCCCGGCTCTCCAGCCGCTCGGGACCGTCGGCCTCCGCGTTCAGGTCGCGCAGCAGGTTTTCGGCACGCCGCCGGACGACCGCGAGGCCGCTGTTCTGGCCGACCGGCTTGGCGCCGGCGCGGCACAGCTTGATCCCGTTGTACTGCGCCGGGTTGTGACTGGCCGTGAACATGGCACCGGGCAGGCCGAGCGCGCCGGAGGCGTAGTACAGCTGATCGGTGGAGCCGAGCCCGATGTTGAGCACCGCCGAGCCGGCCGCGTTCGCGCCGCGGGCGAACGCCTCGGCCAGGCCGGGGCCGGACTCGCGCATGTCGTGGGCGATCACGATCTGATCCGCGTCGTCGCCGGCCTCGCGCAGCATCTCGACGAACGCGATGCCGAGCGCGCGGGCCACCGACTCGTTGAACTCGTCGGGTACGGTCCCGCGAATGTCGTACGCCTTGACGATCTTGGACAGGTCGGACAAAGCCCCACTCCTTTGCCAGGTGATATCCCGCTGAGCGTAACGGAGCAAGGGCAACGAAAAGGTGGCAACGACGCGGCACCACTGTTACGAGATCCCCTTGTCGCGACGCGTGATCGCGGTCACGATGGGTGGGACTGGAGGTGCTCTGTGGCCAACCCTTGGCTCGCCCTCGATCTCGGCACCGATCCCGCCGAACGCATCCGGCAGGTCGGGCGTGCCCATGAGAGCTTCCTGGCCGGTGGGCGGCCCGCACAGATCAGATCGGTGGTGGCCGACTCGTGGCAGCGTTCGGCCGACGCGCTGGACGGCGCCGACAGCACCCCGCCGATCGAGCTGAACGACGGTGAGCTGGAGGAATACCGCGCGGCCCACCCGCTGGCCCGGGTGCTGCCGATCTTCCGCGACCTGCTGGGTGGGCTGGCCGAGGACGGCGACCATCTGATGGCGGTCTGTGACGCGTACGGCCGGCTGCTCTGGGTGGAGGGCACGGCGTCGGTGCTGCGCGGGGCCGAGCAGATGAACTTCGTGCCCGGAGCCCGCTGGGACGAGGCGCACGCCGGCACCAACGCGCCGGGCACCGCGCTGGCCGTCGACCACTCGCTGCAGATCTTCGCCACCGAGCACTACAGCCGGCCGGTGCAGCGCTGGACCTGCGCGGCCGCCCCGATCCACGACCCGGGCACCGGCCGGTTGCTCGGCGCCATCGACGTTACCGGCGGCGACCACCTGGCCAACCCACACAGCCTGGCCCTGGTCCGGGCCACCGCGCTGGCCGCCGAGGCCTACCTGGGCAGCCACCTGCCGCCGCCGGCCAGCGCCGGCCGGGTGCAGGCGCTGGGCCGCAACGAGGCGACGCTGACCTTCGGCGGCCGCCGGATGCGCCTGGGCCGGCGGCACTCGGAACTGCTCGTCCTGCTTCTGGTGCACCCGGAGGGGCGTACCGGCGAAGAAATTGCCTTTGATCTTTATGGCGATGACGTCAGCCCGGTGACCGTGCGTGCCGAGTTGTCCCGGTTGCGCCGGATGCTCGGGCCGGAGTTGCTCGAGTCGCGCCCCTACCGGCTGCGCGCCGAGCTGGACGCCGACTTCCGCACGGTGACCCGCCTGCTGGAGCGGGGCCGGGTGGCCGAGGCGCTGGACGAGTACGCGGGACCGCTGCTCCCCGGTTCGGATGCCCCCGGCGTACGCCGTCTGCGAAGTCTGGTGGAGGGTCAGCTGCGCGCCGCCGTGCTGTCCGGCCGGGACCGCGACCTGCTGCGCACCTGGCTGCATTCGCCCTGGGGCGCCGACGACCTGGAGATGTGGGAGGCGTACGCCCGGCAGCTACCACCCGCCTCGCCGGCCCGTCCCCTGGTCATCCGCCGCATCCGACAGTTGGCCACCGAATTCGGACTGCGCCCGTCGGTGTCGGGGGCGAAGCCGGCAAACCTTGCAACGTCCGTGCAACGTGCTCGTAACTAGCGTCGGCCGTACCTAATCCAGGTACGGAGGCCTGTCATGACTACTTACTCGCCGCCCGGATCCGACGGCGCGATCGTCAGCTACCAGAGCCGCTACGACCACTACATCGGCGGCGAGTACGTAGCGCCGGCCAAGGGCCAGTACTTCGAGAACCCCAGCCCGGTCACGGGCGAGAACTTCACCGAGATCGCCCGCGGCACCGCCGACGACGTGGAGAAGGCGCTGGACGCCGCGCACGGCGCCGCCGACGCCTGGGGCCGCACCTCGGTCGCCGAGCGGGCCAACATCCTCAACAAGATCGCCGACCGGATGGAGGCCAACCTCGAGAAGCTGGCCGTGGCCGAGGCCTGGGAGAACGGCAAGCCGGTGCGGGAGACCCTGGCCGCCGACCTCCCGCTGGCGATCGACCACTTCCGCTACTTCGCGGGCGCCATCCGGGCCCAGGAGGGCACGGTCGGCGAGCTGGACGACGACACCATCGCGTACCACTTCCACGAGCCGCTCGGCGTGGTCGCCCAGATCATCCCGTGGAACTTCCCGATCCTGATGGCCACCTGGAAGCTGGCGCCCGCGCTGGCCGCCGGCAACGCGGTCGTGCTCAAGCCGGCCGAGCAGACCCCGGCGTCGATCCACTACCTGATGTCGCTGATCGGCGACCTGCTCCCGGCCGGCGTCGTGAACATCGTGAACGGCTTCGGCGTGGAGGCCGGCAAGCCGCTGGCGAGCTCGAACCGGGTCGCCAAGGTGGCGTTCACGGGCGAGACCACCACCGGCCGCCTGATCATGCAGTACGCGTCGGAGAACCTGATCCCGGTCACCCTGGAGCTGGGCGGCAAGAGCCCGAACATCTTCTTCGAGGACGTGAACCGGGCCGACGACGACTTCTACGACAAGGCCCTCGAGGGCTTCGCGATGTTCGCCCTCAACCAGGGCGAGGTCTGCACCTGCCCGTCCCGCGCGCTGGTGCAGCAGAGCATCTACAACGACTTCATGGGTGCCGCCGTGAAGCGGGTGGAGAACCTCAAGCAGGGCAACCCGCTGGACACCGACACCCAGGTCGGCGCGCAGGCGTCCAACGACCAGCTCGAGAAGATCCTGTCCTACCTGGACATCGGCCGGCAGGAGGGCGCCAAGGTGCTCACCGGCGGCGGCCGGGCCGACCTGGGCGGCAACCTGTCCGGCGGCTACTACGTGCAGCCGACCATCTTCGAGGGCTCGAACACCATGCGGATCTTCCAGGAGGAGATCTTCGGCCCGGTGGTGTCGGTGGCCTCGTTCGCCGACTACGCCGACGCCATCAAGGTCGCCAACGACACGCTGTACGGCCTCGGCGCCGGCGTGTGGACCCGGGACATCAACCTGGCCTACCGGGCCGGCCGCGCGATCAAGGCCGGTCGGGTGTGGACGAACTGCTACCACCTCTACCCGGCGCACGCCGCGTTCGGTGGTTACAAGCAGTCCGGCATCGGCCGCGAGAACCACCGGATGATGCTGGACCACTACCAGCAGACCAAGAATCTGCTGGTGTCGTACAGCCCGAAGGCGATGGGCTTCTTCTAGGCCATGGCTGCAGCGACTCGCGTTGATGTGACTCCCGCGGCTGCCGCGATGATGCGGCAGCTGCGGGGGCAGCACGGTCCGTTGATGTTCCACCAGTCCGGCGGGTGCTGCGACGGCAGTTCGCCGATGTGCTACCTCGAGGGCGAGTTCCGCACCGGCCAGTCCGACGTGCTGCTCGAGTCCCTGAAGATCGACGGGGTGGACGAGCCGATCACGTTCTGGATGTCGGCGTCGCAGTTCGAACTCTGGAAGCACACCCACCTGACGGTGGACGTGGTCCCGGGCCGCGGGGCCGGCTTCTCGCTGGAGGCGCCCGAGGGCGTACGTTTCCTGATCCGCTCGCGCCTGCTCACCGAGCAGGAACTGGCGGAACTCGGCTAAAGATCCGGGCCGGCGTCGTGGCGCAGGCGGCTGTACAGCTGGCAGTCGCGCCACTCGCCGGCCCGGAACTCGGCTGCCCGGATCGTCCCCTCGAACTGGAATCCCGCCCGGAGCAGCGCCTTCTGCTCGGCGACGTTCTCCGCCTGGGTGATCGCCTGTACCCGCTGCACCGGCATGTGCTCGAAGAGGTACGCGGCCAGCATCGCCTGCGCCCGCCAGCCGATTCCCCGGCGGCGGTACTCCGGCAGCACCACGATCCCGATCTCGTAGTACACACCCTGGACGCCGTAGCGGCCCCGGCGGTACGTCACCATGCCCGCGGCCGCGCCGTCCGCCTCGACCAGCAACCGGCCGACGTCCTCGGTCAGGAAGCCGTTCTCGGAATGCTCCCGGGCCAGGTGGCTGTCGCTGCGGAAACCGACCCAGTTGAAGCCCGCGACCGCCGGGTCGTGGTGGAAGACGTGCACGGCGGCCACCTCGTCGGCCCGGATCGGGCGCAACCTGAGATCCATCCGTAGAGGATCGCCGATTTGATCCACCACCGCCTCCCCTACGTTCCTGAGATAGGACCGAACGGACGCTTCCCCACACCGAAGGATCGTGATAAATCCGAATAAGTGGATTTCTACGGGTGAAATTCATACCCGAACGGTGGTGACGAGTGGCGTTGCGGTGGCTCTGGAGTGCACTGTCGGCTCTCGGACCACACGGGGAGGTGGGGATGAAGTTGTCGCGGCCCCGCAAATTTGTCCTGCTCGGGACGATTTTTCTGCTGGTCGGCCTGTCCGGCCGCGCCTCCGCGAACGAAGCCGCCGACCGAGCGCCCACCCTATCGGCCTCGCCACCGGCACCGGTCGCCACCCCGGCGCCGTCCGCGAAGAAGAAGCCCGAGAAAGCCACCGTCCCGGTCGCCACCAAGCACAACGGCGGCCCGGCCGGCAGCCGCACGATGACCGGCGGCAAGGCGGTCGCGCTCACCTTCGACGACGGGCCCGACCCGACGCACACTCCGCAGATCCTCAAGCTGCTGGCCCAGCACAAGGTGCGCGCCACGTTCTGCGTGGTGGGCAAGAACGCGCAGCGGCACCCGCAACTGATCCGGCAGATCGTGGCCGGCGGGCACACCCTGTGCAACCACACCTGGAACCACAACCTGAAGCTCGGCAAGGCGCCGGCCGCCAACATCAAGGCCGACCTGGCCCGGACCAACGCCGCTATCCGGCGGGCCGCGCCGAAGGCCAAGATCTCCTACTTCCGGGCGCCCGGCGGCAACTTCACGCCGCGGCTGGTCGGCGTCGCCCGGCAGCTGAAGATGACCTCGATCTATTGGAAGGTCGACCCGCGCGACTGGGAGCACCCCAAGGGCGAGACCCGCGCGCAGCACCGCGCCCGGGTGATCAAAAAGGTGCAGAAGTACGCCTGCAACGGCGCGATCGTGCTGTCCCACGACTACGCCCAGCCGGACACCATCGTCGCCTACCGCACGCTGCTGCCCTGGCTGCGCAAGCGCTTCACGCTGGCGCCGCTGCCGGCCTGAACAGGGGTCTAGTGCGACGGCGGGATGACCCGCAGGTGGCCGCGGCGGCCGGTCTGGTGACCCGGCAGGTGCTCGTCGGAGCGGGGCGGAGGCGCGGGGGGTCGGGCGGCCTCACGTACCGCGTCGGCCAGGGCGACGAGGTCGTCGGTGGTGGGTGGCGGGGGCGCGAAGTCTCCGTCGTGGCGCACCAGGTCCCAGCCTCGGGGGGCGGTGAGGCTGCGGGCATGCGGTTCGCAGAGGTCGTACGTGTGCGGTTCGGCGAACGCCGCCAGGGGTCCGACGACGGCCGTGGAGTCGTTGTAGACGTAGGTCAAAGTGGCGACCGCCTGTCGGGGACAGCCGTTCCGGGAGCAGCGCCGTGGGGACCTCACGGCGGCACGTTATCGCTCCGGCGGCTCGCGTGGGTGCGGATGCCGCGCGACACGCCGACCCGCGACGCATCACGATTCGGCCATGGGTCGTCCGACACGCCGCCCCGATGGGACGAATCTCCCGGCGGCCCACAAATTTTCCTCCTGGACACGCGGCGGAAGCATGCTGACACCGTCGGCGGCGGGCAGAGGACTAGGCTTGCACGGTGACTACCAGTCCCGAGCGCCGCCGCAGCGAGTCGACCCGCGCGACGCGCAAATCCGGCCCGGGTCATCCGGCCCGGCGTGACCGGCACGGACGTGGCCTGCGCGGCCGGCTGGTACCGGCAACCGTGCCACTGGCCCGCACCAAGGCCGAGATCTTCGACGACCTGGTCCTGGACACGGTCGAGGGCCTGGAACGGCGCTACGCCAAGGAACTGGCCGGAGTCGAGTTCGCTGTCGAGGACGTGCCGCCCGAGCTCAACGTCTACGACTCGGATGTGCTCGAGGACGGCGAGGTGCCTCTGGCCCGTCTGCTTCCCGGGCGGCCCGGCCGGCAGGAGCTTCCCCCTCGGATCGTGCTCTACCGGCGACCGCTGGAGTTCCGGGCGATGGACCGCGAGGACCTCGCCGACCTCGTCCACGATGTGATCATCGAGCAGGTAGCCAACCTGCTCGGGGTGGATCCGGACGAACTGTCTTAAGCCACCCTGCGCTTCAACTTACGGCGTTCGCGCTCGGACAGGCCGCCCCAGATCCCGAAGCGTTCGTCGTGGCCCAGTGCGTACTCCAGGCATTCCGTCTTGACCTCGCACCGGCCGCAGATCCGCTTCGCCTCCCGGGTCGAGCCGCCTTTCTCCGGAAAGAAGGCCTCCGGATCAGTCTGCGAACACAGCGCCCGTTCCTGCCACTCGGGCGCGTCCCCGAGCAGGTCTACCCCTTCAACCTGCGCTTCCATCGGCGTGCCTCCCAATTTCCGCGCCGGCATCACTGCCGGCGCTGACCCCCCACGCACGCGGCGTGTTTTTTGCGGGCTGGGCTGCCAGTGACAAGCACGGTGTGCAGCGATCCAACCCACAACCCCACCGAAATTACACGCGTGTAAGACGTGCGTCGTCAAGCCGAACCTGATAAATAGGCCCGTTTCCCCGGCGCGCCTTCGGCGCAACGTGGTCCCGTTCCTGCCCTATCTCTCCGGACCGGCGCAGGGTTACGCCACCGACGCACTCTGCGTCCAATTTAACCCGATTTGTGACCTTGAGGCTACCGTCGGCCGTAGACCGTGGTGCGCTCTACCGCCGGACGGCCCGCCGAAGCCGCCAATTCCTTCAGTTCCGCGACGGTCCGGGCCGAACCGTGCTCCGATCCCGCCATCCGGGAGATGGTCTCCTCCATCAGGGTGCCGCCCAGGTCGTTACAGCCGCCGTCGAGCATCACCCGGGTACCCTCGTCGCCGAGTTTCACCCAGGAACATTGAATGTTTCCGATGCGGCCGTGCAACAGGATCCGGGCCATCGCGTGCACCACGCGGTTCTCCCGCCAGGTGGGACCGGGGCGGGCGATGCCGGCCAGGTAGATCGGCGCGTTGGTGTGGATGAACGGCAGCGCCACGAACTCGGTGAAGCCGCCCGTCCGGTCCTGCACGCCGGCCAGCACCCGGAAGTGGCCCAGCCACTGCCTCGGGTGGTCGACGTGGCCGTACATCATGGTCGAACTGGACCGGATGCCGACCTGGTGCGCCGTGGTCACCACCTCGACCCAGGTGCTGGCCGGCAGCTTGCCCTTGGTCAGCACCCAGCGGACGTCGTCGTCGAGGATCTCGGCGGCCGTGCCCGGGATGGTGTCGAGGCCGGCCTCGCGCAACTCGGTCAGCCAGTCCCGGATCGGCACGCCGGCCTTGGCCGCGCCGGTGACGATCTCCATCGGCGAGTACGCGTGGACGTGCATGCCGGGCACTCGCTGCTTGACGGCGCGCACCAGGTCGGCGTACGCGGTCACCGGCATTTTGGGGTCGATGCCGCCCTGCATGCAGACCTCGGAGGCACCGTCCTGCCACGCCTGCTCGGCGCGGTCGGCGACCTGGTCGACCGAGAGGCGGTACGCGTCGGCATCGCGCTCACGCTGAGCGAACGCGCAGAACCGGCAGCCCACATAGCAGACGTTGGTGAAGTTGATGTTCCGATTGACCACGTACGTGATGTCGTCGCCGTTGACCTCCCTGCGCAGGTCGTCGGCGATCCGGGCCAGCTCTTCCAGGGCCGAGCCGTCGGCCTGGAACAGGGCCAGCGCCTTGTCCTCGTGTTGCGGGAGGAGCAGCGCGGCCGGATCCTCGGCGGCCAGCTTGAGCCCGGCCAGCACGTCGGTCGGCACGTCGGTCGGCACGGTCCGGGGCGCGGCCGGCACGTGCGCGGCCACCTCGGACCAGTCGCCGTAGACGTCGTCGAAGTCGGACCGGCGGTCGCCGCTGCGGCCGGTGGTGTCGATCGTGGCGAACAGGTCGGTGCGGCCCGACCCGGCTGCCTCGTCGGGCTCCTGCCACGGCCGGCCCTCGGGCTGCGCATCCTCGCGCGCCAGGCCGTCCTCGCCGGCGAGAGCCGCCACGTGCGCCGAGAGCCGCGGGTCCAGCCAGCCCTCGGTCGCGCGTTGCACGTACTCCGGATAGATGGTGAGCCGCTCCCGCAGGACAAAACCGGCGTCCGCGGATTTTGCCCGGAGCAGGTCGATCTGCGGCCACGGGCGTTCCGGGTTGACGTGGTCGGGGGTCACCGGCGAGACGCCGCCCCAGTCGTCGACGCCGGCCCGCAGCAGCAGGCTGAACTCGGCGTCGATCAGGTTGGGCGGCGCCTGGATGCGGGCCCGCGGTCCCATCACGATCCGGGCCACCGCCACGGTCGCGGCCAGTTCGCGCAACTCGGCGTCGGGCATGCCGCGCATCGCGGTGTCCGGCTTGGCGCGGAAGTTCTGGATGATGACTTCCTGGAGGTGGCCGTACTCCCGGGCGGCGCGCCGCATCGCGAAGACCGCGTCCACCCGCTCGGCCCGGGTCTCGCCGATGCCGATCAGGATGCCGGTGGTGAACGGCACGTTGACCCGGCCGGCGTCGGCCAGCACCCGCAACCGGACCGCGGGCTCCTTGTCGGGCGAACCGTAGTGCGGGCCGCCCGGCTCGGACCACAGCCGGGTCGCGGTGGTCTCCAGCATCATCCCCATGCTCGGCGCCACCGGCTTGAGGCGCTGCAACTCGGCCCAGCTCAGCACGCCCGGGTTGAGGTGCGGCAGCAGGCCGGTCTCCTCGAGCACCGCGATCGCGCAGGCGCGGACGTAGTCGAGGGTGGAGTCGTAGCCGCGCTCGTCCAGCCACCGCCGGGCCGCCGGCCAGCGGTCCTCCGGCCGGTCGCCGAGCGTGAAAAGGGCCTCCTTGCAGCCCTGGGCGGCACCCTGGCGGGCGATCTCGAGGACCTCGTCGCGTTCCAGGAAGGCGGCCGGCAGGCGGTGCGGCACGGTCGCGAACGTGCAGTAGTGACAGCGGTCCCGGCAGAGCCGGGTCAGCGGGATGAAAACCTTCTTCGAGTATGTGACCACGCCCGGCCGGCCCGCCTCGCGCAGACCCGCGTCCCGGATGCCGCCGGCGATCGACAGCAGGTCGTCGAGCCGGTCACCGGTCGCCGCCAGCAGCGCGGTGGCCTCATCGGCGTCGATCGCCTTGCCGTCGGCCGCGCGGCGCAGGGCGCGGCGGATGCTCGCCTCGGTGGGATCTGGTTCCTCGTTGACCTCGACCACCAGAGCAGCCTAGGCCGGAAAATGCCCGACTGCCCCGGTCGTGCCCGGGCGCGCGCAGTGGAATAGGACACGACGCGCCCGGGCGTAACCGGATCTTCTCGCTCTTATTGCCGCGGCTGGTCCGGGTTGGCGGGGCCGTAACCGGGACGGTCCTCGCCGAACATCGCGGTGCGGTCGGCGTCCGAGGGCGGCACCACCTGGGTGGCGTCGGGGGTGTGCGGCGGGGTCGGCGGCACCACCTGGGTCGGCCCGGCCGTGGTCGGCGGCTGGTTCCAGGACGGCGGGGGCGGGGGCGCGGGCTGGCCGTACATACCACCGGCCGGCGGTTGGTTCGGGTAGCCACCCTGCGGGGGCGGCGGGTAGCCCGGCTGACCCGGCGGCGGGCCGTAACCCGGCTGGCCCGGGTAGGCGCCCGGCTGGCCGTACTGCGGCTGCCCGTACACGCCTGGCTGGGGTTTGGGTTTGGGGGTGTAGAACAAATTCCGCCAGATCAAATAGACCGCGTACGCGGCCACGCCGAACACCGCGAGCCAGGCGACCCGGACCAGCAGGCCGGTGAACGCGCTCCGGGCACCATTGTGCGCGGCCTCGTTGATCAGGCCGATCAGGACGCCGAAGAAGATGCCGAAGAAGGCCATCACCGCGTACTCGACTGCGGCGGCGAGCACGATCACCTGAGCCTTCGGATGGCGTGGCTGGACCAGCAGGGCGAGCATGACCGCCGCGATCGGGAAGAGAATCGTCGCCAGGTTGATGAAGTTGAAGAAGCTCGCCTGGGTGCGGTACCCGAACTGGTTTTCGCCATCCGGGATCAGGTCGACGAGCGCCACGAAAAGGAACACGGCGGTAGCCCCGACCAGGACGTACGCCGCGAGGTCGCGGAGCTGCCTGAGGTACTGGCCGGCCGATTTGACCTCGCCCGGCACGGGCTGCGGTTGGCTGGTCACTGGATCTCCCTGACGGACGGTGGGGTGGACCGGCCCAGCGTAGACCGATCTATCACGCGGCCCCATCTACCCGGCGGCCAGTTCTGTCATACCCGTGCGGGAAGATGGGCCTCATGCGGATCGTGGTCCTCACCGGCGGCATCGGCGGCGCCAAGTTCCTGGTCGGCGTGCGTGCCCACGCCCGGCAGATCGGCGCCGAGGTGACCGCCGTCGTCAACGTCGGCGACGACGTGCGCATGCACGGCCTCCAGATCTGCCCCGACCTCGACAGCGTGATGTATACGCTGGGCGGCGCGCACGACCCCGAGCGGGGCTGGGGGCGCGTCGGCGAGACCTGGGTGGTCAAGGACGAACTCGCCGCCTACGGCGTCGAGCCGTCGTGGTTCGGCCTGGGTGACAAGGACACGGCCACTCATCTCGTACGCACGCAGATGCTGACCGCCGGTTATCCGCTCTCTGCGGTGACCGCGGCCCTGTGCGAGCGCTGGCAACCCGGCATCCGGATGCTGCCGGCCACCGACGACCGCCTCGAGACGCACGTGGTGGTCGACGTCGACGGCGAACGCAAGGCGATCCACTTCCAGGAGTGGTGGGTTCGCCACCGCGGCGACCTGCCCACCCACCGGTTCGTCTTCGTCGGTGCCGACGCGGCCAAACCGGCGCCCGGCGTGCTCGACGCGATCGCCGCGGCCGACGTGGTCCTGCTCGCCCCCAGCAACCCGGTGGTGAGCATCGCGCCGATCCTCGCGGTGTCCGCCCTGCGCGACGCCCTGGCCGCCACCGAGGTCCCGGTGGTCGGCGTCTCGCCCATCATCGGCTCGGCCCCGGTGCGCGGCATGGCCGACAGGTGCCTGACCACCCTGGGCGTCGAGGTGAGCGCCGGCGCGGTCGCCGAGCTGTACGGCGCCCGCGACGACGACGGCCTGCTGACCGGCTGGCTGGTCGACGAGACCGACGCCGCCACCGAGGTTCCCGGCGTGCCGACCCGTGCCGTCCCACTCTGGATGAGCTCCGAGGAGGCCACCGCCCGGATGGTGGCCGACGCCCTCGACCTGGCCTTCGCGGCCGACGGGGAGCGACCGTGACCGACGGCCTGGAAGTGCTGCCGGTCCGCGGCATCGGCGACGTCACCGCGGGCGACGACCTGGTCGCCCTGATCACCGCGGCCGCGCCCTGGTTGGCCGCCGGCGACGTCCTGGTGGTGACCAGCAAAATCGTGTCCAAGGCCGAGGGTCGCCTGGTCGAGGTCCCGGCCGACGGCCCCGAGCGCGACGCCGCCCGGGCCGCCGCCCTGGCCGCCGAGACGGCCCGGGTGGTCGCCCGGCGCGGCCCCACCACGATCGTCCAGACCCACCACGGCTTCGTGATGGCCGCGGCCGGCATCGACGCCTCCAACGTGGACAAGACCCACCTGGTCCTGCTGCCCGCCGACCCCGACGCCTCCGCCCGCCGCCTGCGCGCCGGTTTCCTCGCGCGCGGCCTCGACGTGGCGGTCGTCGTCTCCGACACGATGGGGCGGGCCTGGCGCAACGGCCTGACCGACGTGGCTCTGGGCTCCGCCGGCCTCGAACCGTTCCGCGACCACCGCGGCGAAACCGACCCGTACGGCAACGAACTCTCGATCACCCAGATGGCCGTGATCGACGAGCTGGCCGCCGCCGGCGAGCTGGTCAAGGGCAAGTGCGACCAGGTGCCGGTGGCGGTGATCCGCGGTTACCTGTCCGCACCCACGACGGAGGCCGCCGGCGCCGCCGTCCTGCTCCGCGACCCGGCCAGCGACATGTTCAGCCTGGGCACCGCCGAGGCCCGCACGGCCGGCCTGCTCGACGCCGCCCGCCTCACCGACACGGCACCCCACCAGCCGGCCGACCCCACCGCGGTCCGGCGCGCGGTGGCCGCGGTGTCCGAGGTCTGGTCCCCGCGCACCACGGTCGACCTGTCCCCCACCGCGGCGGTCCTGCGCACCGCCGACACCACGCCCACCGGCTTCATGCGGCTGGGCGCCGACGCCCACCGCCTGCGCGCCGCCCTGGCCGCCGAGTCGATAGCCACGGTCCTGGTCCCACTGCCCGACGGCGTCCGTCTGGAGTTGGCTTCCGCATGAGCGAGACACTGCACGCCGACGCGCTCCGCGTCCTCAGCGCCTGGCAGGCGACCTCGGAGGAGGCCGACCTCTGCCGCAAGCGCACCCTGGAGTTGCTGGCCGCCGGCCCGATGGCGACCACTCGGGCCCACCGCCCCGGCCACGTGACGGCCAGCGCCCTGGTGGTCGACCCGGCCGGCCGCGTCCTGCTGTGCCTGCACGGCCGCCTGGGCCTCTGGATGCAGTTGGGCGGCCACTGCGAGCCCACCGACCGCACCCTGGCCGGCGCCGCCCTCCGCGAGGCGACCGAGGAATCCGGCATCCCCGGCCTGACGCTCGACCCGGTCCCCATCGACGTCGACGTCCACGAGGTGCGCTGCACCGCCGGCGACGGCTCCCCCGCCGCCGCATCGGTGCACTACGACGTGCGTTTCCTGGTGCGCTGCGCCGCCGGCAGCATCGAACAGGTCAGCGCGGAGTCGTCCGCGCTGGGCTGGTTCGAGCCGCACGCTTTGCCGACGCCACTGGCCTCCGCCACGGCCCGCCAGATCCCGCCGGCGCTGGCCCGCCTGCGCTGAGCCTGCGCTGAGCCTGCGCTGAGCCTGCGCTGAGCCTGCGCTGAGCCTGCGCTGAGCCTGCGCTGAGCCTGCGCTGAGCCT
>NZ_BOMV01000037.1 GCF_016862375.1 Paractinoplanes rishiriensis
CCTGCGCTGAGCCTGCGCTGAGCCTGCGCTGAGCCTGCGCTGAGCCTGCGCTGAGCCTGCGCTGAGCCTGCGCTGAGCCTGCGCTGAGCCTGCGCGCGGTTCCGGCTGGGCTCCCCCACTCCAGCGAGCCGGCGTAACCGGCAACGCGGCGATCCGTTCGGCTGGAGGGCTGGCCTTGGGAGGACTGGCCTTTGGAGGGCCGGGCCGTCTGGCCGGCCGGGTCTTGCCCAATACAGATCTTGGAAAGCTGCTGTTCCGGGCGAACTGTCCGGCGAACCGCAACTCGAACATCGGCATCATCGCCCGATATAGACGATATTTCGTGACTTACCAATGACCAGCACGGTGCCGTCGCGGGTCACCGCCCTTCGGGCGTCGACGACCTGCTATCCGGGACGACCGTCCTGCTAACTGGGACGTGATCGCGGCCTGCGAGGAACCGCCGGGGCCGCCGGGCCGGAGTCCGACCACGGCCGCGCAGACCTCAAGCCCGGAAGCTGCCTAGTCTGCGCTCTTCGCGGCGCGGCGTGGCGACGGGATCCCGATTGGCGTGGTCGGTTCCTCATCGGCGAGTTCGTCCGGCGGCCGTTCCATGTTCATGACGGTCATCGTGGTGCGGTCGTGGTCCTGGGCCGCTTCGACGCCGGGCGGGACGATGCGGCTGGTCGGGTCTTCGGCGAAGTTGGGCCGCTCGGCGTCCGCGATCGACACGGCGCCATCCATCGACACGGCGCCCT
>NZ_BOMV01000038.1 GCF_016862375.1 Paractinoplanes rishiriensis
GGTCGACACCGCGCCTGCGGTCGAGACGGCGCCTTCGGTCGGCTCGGCGGCGGTGGCGGCCGGGCGGGCGTCCGTCGTCCGCTCACCCGGAACGCCGGGCCTGCGGAACTGCAGCACCTCGGTCCGCTCCCCCGGCGGCAAGACCAGCCCTGGCCGGATCACCTGGGTTCGCTCGTCGTCCACCGACTTGCCGGGCAGCCGGATCACCTGCGTCTCATCCCCACCGACATCACCGGTGAGCCGGCTCAGGTCCCGGGTGCGCTCGCCGGGCAGATGCCGGTTCGGGAAGTGCAGCACCTGCGTGCTCTCCCCCGCCCCGGTGCCGGGCGCCCGGAGATCACGGGTCTGCTCACTCTCGTCCCTCACTGGAAGCCGAACCACCTGAGTCCGCTCCCCGGAATCCCCCACCGGAAGCCGGACCACCTGGGTGCTCTCCCCCGCATCCCCGATGGGCAACCGGACTACCTGGGTGCTCTCCCCCGCATCCCCCAACGGCAGCCGAATGACCTGAGTCCGCTCCCCGCCTTCCGCCTCGTCAGTCCCTTGGTCACCGTCCGCCGGCGGGACCACTTCCTCGGTGGCGGCAATGTCACTTTCCCGGGCGGCCGCAGTCTCCCCGCCACCAGCCGCGGCAACGCTCTCGGCGGTCCGGTCATCCCCGGCGGCGGTGTGCTCCGCCGCAATCGGCTCGGTGGTTTCGTCACTCTCGGCCGCGATCGGCTCGGTCGACTCGTCACCCTCCGCCGCAATCGGCTCGGTGGTTTCGTCACCCTCGGCCGCGATCAGCTCGGTCGACTCGTCACCCTCCGCCGCAATCGGCTCGGTAGTTTCGTCACCCTCGGCCGCGATCGGCTCCGTCGACTCGTCACCCTCCGCCGCAATCGGCTCCGTCGACTCGTCACCGTCGCCCGCAATAGGCTCGGTGCGCTCTTCGTCCTCAATGCCGGCGCCCCCGTCGGCCGCGATCAGCTCGGTGCGTTCGTCACCCGCGGCCTCAGTCCCGGCGTCAGTCCCGGCGCCGGCCGCACCGCGATCCCCGGCCAACGGCTCCGTCAGCTCCTCGCCGCCGGCAGCGCTCCCTGCCTCCGCAGACCCGTTGCCCGAGGCCACCCCACGACCATCGGAATCAGGCGATTTGTCGGCCTGTGCATCCGCCGGCACCAAGACCGTCGGCTCCTCCGCGCCCGCCGCGTCCCCACCGAACCCGGCAACGACCGGTGCGTCCTCGCGGACCACCCAGGCCGGCACCCCGCCCACGGACAGCACCGACACCACCGCCGACTCGTCCGCCGACAGCACCACCGTCGTGGTCCGGCCCGGGCTGAACCGCGGCCCGACCAGCGTCGCCTCCCGCTCCAGCGCCTCCACCAGCGCGTCGTCCGAAGACTTCGCCGTCACCGTCGTCTCGTCCGAGCCCGTGTCGGGAACCAAGCCGAGCCCGGTGCGGACCGTTGTCTCCTCGGAGTTCGCCAAGCCGGTCGGCAGGCGCATCACGGTCGTCGGGTCGGGGTCGGTCGGCAGGCCCATCATGGTGGTCTGCACGCCGGCGATCGGCACCCCGGGCGCCACCGCACGACCGCGGAAACGGCCCACCGTACCGATGATCGGGAGGACCGGGGGCTGGTACGTGGCCCACCGGCGCGCGCTCAACGCCGTACAGATCAACGGAACCGCAAGCACCGCCGCCAAGCCATAGCCCGGCCGTGAGATGTCGAAACCGTCCTTGGCCACCTCGGGTGGCCAGACGCTCGCATAGGCGGCGGGCGCGGTCATCGCCCACAGGGCGACGCCGAGGTAGGCGAAACCCGCAGTCAGTGGTCCGGCCGGGGAGATCGGGCCCAGCACCAGGATGCCGTACGCCGTGCCGGCCAGCACCAACAGCAGCACGCCCGTGAACGCCTCGACCGCGAAGCCGTCGCGGCCCCGGCCGGTCAGGTCGCTGGTCAGGCCGACTCCGGTCAGCACCCACGCGGCGGGAGCCAGCACGACGGCGTACAGAATCGATCTGAAATGCCGCAACTCAACTCCCGGGTGGCTCGCTGACCTTCGGCACGCTAGCGGCACCGGGCAAGATTGCCGGGCCTCGACGTGTCCTCATGACCGACAACACCAGTGCGGGCGCCGCTTCGGTTCGGCCGGAGGGCCAGTGTTCATGACCGATCAGCCAGCTCAGCGGCCGACCGCGTAGTCCCGGATGACCCTTTAGGCCGATCATGCGGGATGTCGGCGGCCGACCGAAGTTCGTCCCGCGGCTGTTGTCCGGCGACATGGGGAGCGCTCCTGAACCGACGTTAGGGTGTCTGCATGACGGACACAGTGCTGTGGCAGCCGCCCGCCGACGTGCGGGAGACGTCGCGGATCGGGCACTTCCTGAGCTGGCTGGAGCGCGAGCGCGGCCAGCGGTTCGCCGGCTACCCGGAGCTCTGGCAGTGGTCCGTCACCGATCTTCCCGGGTTCTGGCAGTCGATCTGGGATTACTTCAAGGTCATCTCGTACGGGCAACCGACCGCGGTCCTGGACGACGCGTCGATGCCGGGCGCGCGCTGGTTCCCCGGCGCCACGGTCAACTACGCCGAACACGTACTGCGCATGCCCGGCGTGGCCGACGAGGAAGCGGTCGTCCGCGCGTACTCGCAAACTCGCCAGCCGATCGAGCTGACCGCGCGGCAGTTGCGTGACCAGGTGCGGCGCGTGCGTGCCGGGCTGAAAGCCCGCGGGGTCGGCAAGGGAGACCGGGTCGCCGCCTACGCGCCCAACATTCCCGAGACGTACGTGTTGATGCTGGCCACCGCGAGCCTGGGCGCGGTGTTCTCGTCGTGCGCGCCCGAGTTCGGTGCCCGCAGCGTGATCGACCGCTGGAGCCAGATCGAGCCGAAGGTGCTGGTCGCCGTCGACGGTTACCGCTACGGCGACAAGCCGGTCTCCCGGGCGGCCGAGCTGACCCAGATCATCGCCGCGATCCCGTCCATCGAGCACGTGATCACGATCGGCTACCTGGACCCGTCGTCCGGCGACTGGGCCGCGCTGGCACAGCCTTCCTCGGACGGCCCTTCCTCGGGCGGCCCGTTGGAGTTCGAGCCGGTCCCGTTCGACCATCCGCTGTACGTGCTGTACAGCTCCGGCACCACCGGCCTGCCCAAGCCGATCGTCCACGGCCACGGCGGCATCCTGCTGGAACACCTGAAGATCCTGGCGCTGCACCACGACCTGGGCCCCGGCGACCGCTTCTTCTGGTTCACCACGACCGGCTGGATGATGTGGAACTTCCTGGTCAGCGCGCCCGCGGTGGGCGCCTCGATCGTCCTGTTCGACGGCAACCCCGGCTACCCCGACCTGGCGACGCTGTGGGACCTCATCGACGAGGCCGGCATCACGTACTTCGGCACGTCGGCCCCGTTCCTGATGGCGTGCCGCAAGGCCGGCCTGACCCCCCGCAAGCAGCTCAAGGGCCTGGGCTCCACCGGCGCGCCGCTGCCACCGGAGGGCTTCGAGTGGGTCTACCAGGCGGTCGGCGCCGACGTGCAGCTGCAGTCCCTGTCCGGCGGCACGGACGTGTGCACCGGCTTCGTGGGCTCGTCGCCGCTGCACGAGGTGACGGCCGGCGCGATCGCCTGCCGCTGCCTGGGCGCCCGGGTGGAGGCATACGACCCGACCGGCACTCCCGTCATCGACCAGCTGGGCGAACTCGTCATCACCGCCCCCATGCCGAGCATGCCGGTGGGCTTCTGGAACGACCCCGACGGCAAGCGCTACCGAGAGGCATATTTCGACGTCTTCCCCGGCGTCTGGCGCCACGGCGACTGGATCACCATCGACGCCCAGGGCCGCTGCGTGATCACCGGCCGCTCGGACGCCACCCTGAACCGAGGAGGCGTACGCCTGGGCACCGCCGAGTTCTACTCGGTGGTCGAGTCCTTGCCAGAAATCGCCGACTCGGTGGTGGTGCACCTCGAACAGGACACCAACCCGAACGGCGAGCTGCTGCTGTTCGTGGTCCTGGCCGAGGGCGTGGAACTGGACGACACCCTGCGGACCCGGATCCGCGGCGAGCTGCGGACGGCCCTGTCCCCCCGCCACATCCCCGACGAGATCTACCAGGTGCGGTCGGTGCCCCGAACCCTGTCAGCGAAGAAGCTGGAGGTCCCGGTTAAGCGCATCCTGACCGGCACGCCGGTGGAGTCGGCGGCTGCTAAGGGGGCGCTGGCCAATCCGGAGTCGTTGGTCGCCTTCGAGGAGCTGGCCCGCGAACGCCGCACCTAGCCGTCGGACCGCTGGTGCGACCTCGACGCACCGACCTGGCCCAATCTTTACCCACGCAGGCGCGCATTGACGATAAGCGATCAACATCGATAGCCTTCGGCCGATCTAGACCGAGCCTCGTCAACACCCGGACGGAGGCGGCAAATCGGGCCTAGTATTTTAGTCCGAATAGTCCGCTTGGCCAGCTATGTGCCTCGTGGAGCGACCGCCCAGCCGCCAGGAGTCCTTGCCATGCCCACCGATCACCAATCTCCGGCCGGTGCGGCCTGGCGACGCAGTAGGTTCTGCGTCGGCGAAAGCAACTGCGTAGAAGTGGCAGATCTCGACGGACTTGTGGGCTTGCGTAATTCCCGCAAACCGGCCCTGACACTGACCTTTACGAAGTCCGAGTGGAGTAACTTCCTGGCGGCCCTCAAGTCCGGCGAGATCCAGCTCTCCGGCCCACGTTGATCAGCGAGCAGGCCGGCGCGCAGCCGGCTCCGTCTTGGTACGAGCGCGCGACGCTTGCGCGTTGATCACCGGAAAGTTGTCCAGGGGCGCGGGCGCCGGCTCATAGGCCCGGCTCGGCGGCCCATTCCGCACCGCGCTCAGGTATTCGTCATTGATCAAATCTCGGAAGCGCTCCCGGCGATTGCGCCCGCGCCCGCGCCGGTGCCAGTTGCCATTTCGTTCCCAGTAGCGGCGTGGCACCTCACTGTCGAAAAGGTTCTGGAGATACTCCCTGGCCTGCGATTCGTCGATGAGCCGCAGCTCCCACGCCGTGGTGTAATGCTTGATCACTGAGCTGCAGTAATAGAAAAGATCTTCACCGATGCCTTCGGGAGCGATGCGGGCGCCCCAGCACTGCTGATACTCCGGTCTCTCCATGGCAAGCTGGACCAACTTTTCATTTGCCTCGGCGTGCGCCAGACCCTGCGCCGCCTTGAGTTGCCGATATTGCACGAAGACCGACATCATCACAACAAACAGAGCGAATACCGCGACCACCGCGGACGCCGCTCCGTATGCCTGCCCGACATCACCCACCGAGGCGTAACGGGCGTCGGCGACGAAGACCGTGCCGAGGATGGCCGGCGAGGCAACCACTCCGGCCATAGCAACGACAAAGACGATCAAGGACAGTGCGAGTGCACCGATTCCGATGCGTCGCCGGTCAGGCGGACTGAACGCCTGGACTTTCCCAGCCGCCATCTCAACTCCTCACGCCGCCTTACTAATAAGTTAGCGTCCGGGAGCCACATTCACGATACTCACTCATGGCTGGCAGCAAGCCGTTTAATCAGCCAGGCGGCAGTCTGCGCTATGGCAGACAGCAATACGGCAAAGGCCGGAATGCAATTCAGGTCAGCAGAACGGTAACCTTTTCTGCCTCAGCTCGGGAAGTGACCTTGGAGGGGTGCAGGTTGGCGCACAACACCACCGACGCGCCCGCTGCCAAGGGTGCATACAGCCAATCCATCGGGTCCGGGTGGGTACGCGTATCGATCAGGACCCGGTCACCGGCCGTAATGCCCAACTCGGCCGCCCGCTCTGTCGCGTTGCGCATGACACCCAGGTGGCTCAGCGGGATCGGGCCGGCCAGCGCCTGGTCGTCCGGCGCCACCGGGGCGCCGCGGTAGTGGTCGCCGTGGTTGCGAACCTCTGTCACATAGTCGACAAAGCCCGGGGGTACCTCGCGCAACGGCAGTGCCAGCGGCAACAACCCTGTCGCGTACCTGTCCACGGCCGGCCACGCGGCGGCCTCCGCCACCCGGTCCGGGCAGGTGAAGACCACCTCGACCGGCTGCGGCCGGTCGCCGAGGTCGGCCGTCAAGCCGGCCGCCGACACGCCGAGCGCCACGGCTGCCGTCTGCCAGTGCGGGGGCAGCAGCACCGCCACCGTGTCGCCCTGGCCCAGGCCCAAGCCGTCCACCAGCAGGTTCGCCGTTTTCGAGACCCAGTTGTCCAGGGTCGCGCCGGACAGCTCGGTGCGGTCGCCGGTGGCGTCGTCGTACCAGGTCAGCAGTGGGGTGGTGGGGTCGCGCCGGACGGCGTCGGCCAGGGCCTGCGGGATCGTGGTGTGCACCGGGACACGATAGTCCGGTCACGCTGGGTAGCTGATCCTGAGCGGGCGATGAAGTCCTGGAATCGCCGGGAACAAGACGGTGTCGCGGTCCCATGTGCAATGCATTCCGGGCGTAGGCTTGCGAGTGGTCTGAATTACAACCTCTTTGGGAGTTGCCTCGTGACCGCCGGTCGCCCCCCGCGAGTGCTCGTCGACGCCACCAGCGTCCCCGCAGACCGAGGAGGAGTCGGCAGATACGTCGACGGACTCCTCGGTGCCCTCGGCAGGCTCGACCCGGACCGGGTCGATCTAGCCGTCGTGGCTCAGCGTTCGGATGCGGAGCGTTACAGCCGCATGCTCGACGGCGCCGAGGTGATCGCCGGGCCGGCGGCCGTCGCGCACCGGCCGGCGCGGCTCGCCTGGGAGCAGACCGGGCTGCCGCTGCTCGCCCAGCAGGTCGGCGCCAAGGTGCTGCACTCGCCGTTCTACACGTGCCCGCTGCGGGCCGGCTGTCCGGTCACGGTGACGGTGCACGACGCCACCTTCTTCACCGAGCCCGAGCACTACGACAACACCAAGCGCACCTTCTTCCGCAGCGCCATCAAGACGTCGCTGCGCCGGGCCGCGCGGGTGATCGTGCCGAGCAAGGCCACCCGGGACGAGCTTATCCGGCTGCTGGACGCCGACCCGACCCGGATCGACGTGGCCTACCACGGGGTCGACCCGGTCGCCTTCCATGCGCCGACCGATGAGGAAAAGGCACGGGTACGCGCTCGGCTGGGCCTCAACGACGCCGGTTATGTGGCGTTCCTCGGTGCCAAGGAGCCCCGCAAGAACGTGCCCAACCTGATCCGCGGCTGGGCCCGCGCGGTGGCCGACTGGCCGCACCCGCCGGCGCTGGTGCTGGCCGGCGGGCAGGGACACGACGACGAGATCGACCGCGCGGTCGCCGAAGTGCCGTCCCACCTGCGCCTTCTCCGCCCGGGCTACCTTCGCTACGCCGACCTGCCGGGTTTCCTGGGCGGCGCCCTGGTGGCCTGCTACCCCTCCTTCGGCGAGGGCTTCGGCCTGCCCATCCTGGAGGCGATGGCCTGCGCCACGCCGGTGCTGACCACGCCGCGGCTCTCGCTGCCCGAGGTGGGCGGCGACGCGGTCGCGTACACCACCGAGGACCCGGACCGGATCGCCACCGACCTGGCCGACCTGCTGCACGACGAGCCGCGCCGGATCACGCTCGCGAAGGCCGGCTTCGACCGGGCCAAGGAGTTCACCTGGTCGTCCAGCGCGGAGGTACATGTCACAGCCTGGAAACGAGTGGCAACCACCTGAACCACTACACTCTGTGCGCATGAGCGAGCGACTGGGTGCCCTGTACGGCGTCGTACTGGCTGGTGGCACCGGAACCCGTCTGTGGCCCCTGTCCCGGGCCGGTCACCCTAAGTTTCTGCACCCGCTGACCGGCACGGACGCCTCGCTACTGCAGGCGACGGTCCACCGGCTCGACCAGCTCGCGCCCATCGACCGGGTCTTCGTGGTGACCGGCGTGGCGCACGCGGCAGCGGTGTCCCGGCAGCTCACCGAGGTGCCGGAGGAGAACGTCCTGATCGAGCCGTCACCGCGGGACTCCTGCGCGGCGATCGCGCTGGCCGCCGCGGTAATCGCCCGGCGCGACCCGGAGGCGATCATGGGATCCTTCGCCTCGGACCACCTGATCGCGCAGAAAGAGCAGTTCACGGCCGTCATCGAGCAGGCCATGTCGGGCGCTCGCCAGGGGCTGCTGATGACACTCGGCATCACCCCGACCCGCCCCGAGACCGGCTACGGCTACCTGGAGTGCGGCGAGGTGCTGGGCGATGGGCCGGTGCTCGCGGTCCGTGAGTTCAAGGAAAAGCCGTCGTACGACGTTGCCGAGAGTTACGTGAAGTCCGGCAACTATTTGTGGAACGCCGGCATGTTCGTGTGGCGCGTCGACGTCTTCCTGGCCGAGCTTTCCCGGCAGCAGCCGCAGCTGGCCGCCGGCATCTCCCGGATCGCGCAGGCCTGGGACTCGCCGGCCCGCGAGGAGGTCCTCGGCGAAGTCTGGCCGACCCTCCCGCGCATCTCGGTCGACTACGCCGTGATGGAGGGCGCCGCCACCGTGGGCCGGGTCGGCACCGTTCCCGGCGACTTCGGCTGGAACGACGTCGGCGACTTCCACACCCTCGGCGAGGTGCTCGCCTCCGACCCGGCCGGCAACGTCGTGGTCGGCCGCGACCCGGCGGAAACGACGGGCGTGCTGCTGCGCGAGACCGAAAACCTGGTGGTGGTGCCGTCCAGCGGCCGGCTCGTCGCCGCCATGGGCGTACGGGATCTCGTGATCGTCGACACCCCCGACGCGGTGCTGGTCTGCCCGCGCGACCGGGCCCAGGAGGTCAAGTCGCTGGTCGACCACCTCAAGGAGACCGGCGAGATGGGCTACATCTAAATCGTTCGTACAAATGATCGAAGAATGTAGTATCGTCACCGCATGGCTTCCCCGGATCTCACTCCGCGGCAGCGGCAGATCCTGACGATGATTCGCGAGTGGGTGGATCAGCACGGCTATCCGCCCACCATGCGCGAGATCGCGTCCGCGGTCGGCCTCGCCTCGCCTTCATCGGTGGCACACCAGCTCAACGTGCTCGAGGACCGCGGCTACCTGCGCCGCGACGCCCGCGGCTCCCGAGCCGTCGACATCCGCCCCGTGCCCACCCCCGTCCCCGAGCCCGCTGCGCCGGAGCCCGGCGCACTCCGGCCCAGCGCACCCAAGGCCGGCACACTCAAGGCCGGCACACTCAAGGCCGGCGCACCCAAGGCCGGCACACCCAAGGCCGGCACACCCAAAGCCGGCACACCCAAAGCCGGCACACCCAAAGCCGGCACACCCAAAGCCGGCACACCCAAAGCCGGCACACTCCAGCCCCGCAGGCCGCAGCCCAGCACACCCCAACCCGGCGCGCCCAAATCCGATTTGTCCGACTCTGACGTCCGGGTGCCGCTCCTCGGCGCGATCGCGGCCGGCGCCCCGATCCTGGCTGACGAGCAGGTGGAGGACGAACTGACCCTGCCGCTGAGCCTGACCGGCCGCGGCACCCTGTTCGCGCTGCGGGTCAAGGGCGACTCGATGGTCGACGCCGCCATCTGCGACGGCGACCTCGTGGTGGTCCGCCAGCAGCCGAGCGCCGACAACGGCGACATCGTGGCCGCGCTGATCGGCGAGGAGGCCACCGTCAAGGTCTTCCGCCGCAGCGACACCGGCGTCGAGTTGCTCCCGCGCAACGCGGCCTACCCGGTGATCCCCGGCAACGAGGCGGAGATCCTCGGCAAGGTGGTGAGCGTCCTGCGCCGCGTCTGACTCGAGAACGTCCCCGAATCCTCGACGCTGGCCTCGCGCCGACCTGGCCAACCCGGAGCGTTGCCAACCGGTTACGCCCCTTTGATTTTGATCTTCATCAATGGGATGGTCGGTTGCGTGTCTGACGCTTACTGGGTTCCGGAGGGTGTGGACATCACCGTTCCGGACGCGTCCCGGGTCTACGACTATGCGCTCGGCGGCGTGCACAACTTTGCGGTCGACCGCGAGTTCTGGCACCGGGCCGAGGCCGCGTTTCCCGGTGCCGGGCTGGTCGCCCGGGCAAACCGGGCGTTTCTCGGCCGGGCGGTGCGGTGGCTGGCCAATGCGGGCGTACGCCAGTTCCTCGACATCGGATCGGGCATCCCGACGCTCGGGAACGTGCACGAAGTGGCACAGGAGGCCAACCCGGACGCCCGGGTGATGTATGTGGATCTCGACCCGATCGCCGTGCAGCAGAGTCGCAGCCTGCTCACCGGCAACCCGTACGCGCGGGTGATCGAGGGCGACCTACGCAAGCCGGACAGCATCCTCTACCACCCCGACGTCCTCCAACTCCTCGACTTCGCCGAGCCGGTCGCCGTGCTGACCGTGGCGGTGCTCCACTTCGTACCCGACGAGGCCGAGCCGGCGACGATCGTCGAGCGCATCGGTGAGTCCCTGGTCGGCGGCAGTTTCTTGGTGATCTCCCACCTCGGGCCCGCCGTGACGCCGGATGGCCGGAAACAACAGGAAAAGGCAAGGCAGCTGTACGAGAAGACGCCCACGCCCGTGGTGATCCGCGACGCCGGCGAGATCGCGGACCTGGTGGGCGACCAGTTCGAACTGATCGAGCCGGGCATCGTGAGCGCCACCGACTGGCATCCCGACCCGGACGAGGCCGACGACCCTCCCCAACCGACGGCGCTTGTGACGATTGCCCGAAAACGCTAGCCCTTGTTCCGGAAAAGCGTCCTGAATGGACATAATGCTGGATTCGAGGTGAACCGGGAGGGGAGCGCATGAGCGATGCCGCGGTGGCCGCGCTCACCCGCGACTGGTTGCGGGACATCACCCGGGCCGGCTTCGTGCCCGGGATACGCGCCCGGGCCCGGGTCGCCCTGCACGAACTGCTTGAGGAACTGATCGCCGCGGTCCGGGCCGAGCCGTTCGACCCGTCGGTGGGGCGGCGGATCGGCGCCGAACTGGTCGACCTGCGGATGTCGGCGCCGCCGGTGATCGGCTGCACCGTACGCCTCCTGGCCGAACGCCTGCCCGCCGTGCTGGACGGCGACGACGACGTGATCCGGGACCGTGTGCTCGGCCTGCTCGACCAGGTGGCGACCGGGTTCGTGACGGCTCAGCGCAACGCCGCGCTGGGTGCCGCCGAGCAGATGAACCGGTCCGAAAAGATCCACTGGCGACGCGTGCAGCACGATCTCCAGCAGCGACTTCAGCACGCCCTGCTGCACGACCCGCGCACCGGCCTGCCCAACGAGCAGTACCTGCGCACCCACCTGGCCGACCGGGTCACTCGGGCCGGCCGCGCGCGGATGGGCCTCTGCCTGCTCGGCATCGACCGGTACGCGGAACTCGCCGACGCCCTCGGCCACGACCAGGCCGGCCAGTTGCTCGCCGAGATCGCCGGCCGCCTGCGCCAGGTCGCCGAGCGGGGCGGCCACCTGCTGACCCATCTCGGCGACGACCGGTTCGCCCTGGCCCTGGCCGGCACCTGCGGGGCCGACGACGTGGTCAAAGTCGCCGAGGAGGCCCGGCACGCGCTGTTCGCGCCGTTCCCGCTGGACGGGCACGCCCTGCACGTCAGCGTCACCTCGGGCATCGTCGAGGACCGGGCCGCCGGCACCCAGGCCGACCATTGGCTGCGCGACGCGCGGCTGGCACTCGGCTGGGCCCGGCACGACCGGCACGACCACGCGGTCTTCGAAACCGGCCGGGCCGAGGCCGACCGCAGCCGGCACCGGCTCGCCGCCGCCCTGCCGGCCGCCCTCGACCGCGGCGAGTTCCTGGTCCACTACCAGCCCATCCACCGGCTGCGGGACCTGGCCGTGATCGGCGTCGAGGCGCTGGCCCGGTGGCAGCGCCCCGGTGAACCGGCGCCGCTGAGCCCGTACCACTTCATCACCCTGGCCGAGCAGACCGGCCTGATCCGGCCGCTCGGCCGGCTCCTGCTCGAGCAGGCCTGCCGGCAGGGCGTCGCCTGGCGCGAGGCCGGCCGAGACCTGATGATCAGCGTCAACCTGTCGCCGACCCAGCTGGGCGACCCGGCCCTGGCCGCCGACGTGGCCGACATTCTGCACCGCACCGGCCTGCCTGCCGACCGCCTCCAGCTGGAGATCACCGAAAGCGCCGTCCTCGACCGGGACGGCGACATTGTGCAACGGCTCGCCGACCTGGGTGTCGGTCTTGCTCTCGACGACTTCGGCACCGGGTGGTCCAGCCTCGCGATGCTATCCCGGCTGCCGATCACGAACGTGAAGCTGGCCGCCGAGTTCATCGCCGACGCCGGCGCCGGCCACGCCACCGAGATGCTGCGGCACGTCATCGCGCTGTGCCATGCCATCGGGGTCACCACGACGGCCGAGGGCGTGGAGACCGCCAGCCAGGTGCGGCTGTTGCACGAGCTGGGCAGCGACAACGGGCAGGGCTACCACTTCGCCCCGCCGGCACCGGCCGTCCATTGCTAGAATTCGGGTCGATCAATGGGGGGATTGACCGACTTGAGGTGTGGACGATGACCGCGGGGGCGCCCAATCCGGGAGGGTTACTCGATCCGGAGGGCGCGCAGGAATACCTGGCCAACTGGAAGAAACGCATCGACCGGATGGCGGCCGACACACAGGCCATGAGCGACCGGCTGGCCCAGATGCGGGTCACCGGCGCGGACGGCAACGATCTTGCCGAGGTGACGATCGACTCCACCGGCGTGCTGCTCGACGTGCAGTTCAGCCAGCGGATCCAGCGGGTGGCACCGGACGTCGTGGCGCGCGCCGTGATGACCGCGGTCCGCAATGCCCAGCGCACTGCCGCCGAACGCTCGCGGCAGATCATCACCGAGACCGTGGGCAGCGAGTCGGTGGCCGGCCGCGCGATCGCCGAGCGCATGGAGAAACAACTGCTCACTCCGGACGGTGACGATGGCTGACGGCTTCTCGGTCGACGTGGCGCAGATCCGCGCCCACGTCGCCCGGATCGACGCGGTGCAGCAACGCTTCGGCGCGGTCAAATCGGCGAGCGCGGCCATCTCACAGGACGATGCCGCGTACGGGCTCCTCTGTGGCTGGATGGCGGGCATCCTGGAGCGCCGGCACGTCCGCCAGGACCAGCTGATCGCGTACGTGGAAGAGAATTTGCGCCTGGCAGCCGATTCCCTGGTCAAGGTCAGCGAGGAGTACACCACGACCGACGACACGGCCGCCCAGCGCATCACCCGCGCCGGCGGCCACGGATGACCGACAACTCCCTGGTCGCCGACGTCACGTCCACCCGCACGGCGTGGACCGGCATGTCGCTGGCCGACAGCTTCCAGGGCGTCTACCAGGCGGTCAACGGCGGCACCTGGGTCGAGGGCGCTCTGGCCGGCGGCACGCTGGCGCTGGAGGCGGTGTCGATCGCGCTCGACCCACTGAGCGCGCTGCTGGCAAACGGCCTGGGCTGGGCCATGGAGTATTTCGAGCCGCTGCGCGAAATGCTCGACCAGCTGGCCGGCATCCCCGACCGCGTAGCCGCCCACGCCGAAACCTGGACCAACATGTCCGGCGCCCTCCAGGCGATGGCCGCCGACCTGCAGTCCTGCCTGGCCAGCGACCTGGCCGACTGGCAGGGCCCGGCCGCCGACTCCTACCAGGTCATGATGGCCAACAACGTGCAGGCGATCGACGGCCTGAGCGTCCTGGCCGCCACCATGTCGTCAGCCACCCAGGCAGCCGGCAACCTGGTCCAGTTCACCCGCGACATCGTCCGCGACCTGATAGCCGACCTGGTGGCCCGCGTAATCGTCTGGGCCGCCGAGGCCCTGCTGGTGGTGACGATCCCGCTGGTGGCCGCCCAGATAGTGTCGGCCGTGAGCAAGTGGGCCGGCCGCATCATGAGCTACACGAGCGCCCTGATCAGCAGCCTGACCAATTTGTCGCGCCTGCTGGGCTGAGCAGTGCCACCCCGCCGGCGCACTCCCGCCGCCGGGCGAGCCCGCCAGCCGACACCGTCAGGTCCGCCGAGGACGCGGTCGAGGAGACGTCCCAGGCCGGCCGCTCCACCGCCGACGGCGGCACGGGCGGCACCCCGGCGGGTTCCTCGGCCCCGCCTCCCCAGACCGATCCACTGGTCACCTATCAGACCGGGCAACCGAATGGCACGCCCACCGGTCCGCCGACCCGGGTCAGACCGGAGGACGACGCCCCCACCCAACGTTCCATCGAGCTGGAAAATTCGGGTGCGAACGTCCTCGCCGATCGAGGGTGGCGGGTCCAGCAGAACCCGACGCCCGACGAGGTGGCACGTGCGCGTCAGGAAAGCGGCGACACCGGCAGTCCGCAGTCGAACCCGGACTACCTTCTCTAGGGCCGGGTGTTCGACGCCTATTCGCCGACAAATCCCGCCAGATCGGTGCGCAACATCTGGTCCACCCACTTCGACAAGTACGGCTTCCAGGTCACCGTCCGCGGTGGACGCAACGGCTACGTGGAGGCCGATGCCGACGACGGCACCTGGGAATGGGAGCCCGACCCATTCGTGGCCGTCGGCTTCCGTCTCGACAAAGACGCCGACCGCGAGTGGGTCCTGACCAACATGGTGACCGTCGTGCGGCGCATTCTGTTCACCGGGCCCGAGGACGCCGCCTTCGTTTTCAACGGCGAGGTCCTCCTCTGCACCCGTCTCAAGACCGATCTGGCAAACACAACCGCGCCACCTGGTGGTCCCACCACCCGGCCGCAGACCAGTTGATCCCGGGCTGATGACTGAACCCCTACCGTGGCGGCGTGATCCGTACCCGGTACGGGACCAGCATGGCGTTGAGGTACGCCGCGCCGGCGGCATCGTCGAGCTTCTGGGTTGACCCCGGTACGAGATTCACCGATCCCGTGCAGCGGTCGCCGAACAGAATCACCGCCGTGTATGGCCGGTCGCGCTTCGACTGCCACGCGAGACCACACCTGCCCGTGTTCTTGTGCAACCAGTGCGCCCAACGGCGAGTCTGCCCATAGGCTGCATCGCCGTCAACGTCGACAAGCCACTCGTCCTGCCCAACGGCCGCCAGATCGGTGGCCGAGATCAGGCTGATCAGATCGAGATCCCGCGTCACCTCAACGGCCGAGATAGCCGTCTTTAGAACCGTTTTGCGCAACAACGTGCGGTATCCACCGGCCTTGAACTCGAGACCTCGTAAGAAGCGTTCCGCCAGGGCGGTCGTCTGACGAAAGCCCGCGTAGAAGTAGGGATACCCGTAGGCCGCCGTGGCGTCGAACCGCCCTCCCTCGAAGTTCGGATCGGTGTTGTCTGCCGGGACTGGAGAGACAGGGCGGAAGGCGTCACCCGAAAACGTCTGGGAGTGCACCCGCCACAGCAGGGTGCCGGCCGAAATCGTCAAAGACGCGGGATGGTGTTTAAATTTCCCGGGTGGCGGCGCTGACGGCATCGTCAGTCCTCCCCGGGCAACGCCGCACGTGCCGCCGCAAGGAGGCGCGCCTCATCGTCTCGGCTGAGAAGCGCGACGGGCGGCGCATTCAGCCAGACGTTCGGGCCGAGCCACCAATCCAGAACTCCCTCAGGATCCTCCTCGGCACCCAGCATCTCGTTGATCCGCAGGACCAGGTCGATGGGCCGTCGGTTGTCATCGAACTGGAAGGCCGGATATCCAGCCCGCCCACCGGCACCGCGCAGACTGATCAGGGGAAGACCTCGGCTGTCCGCACCGTCAGAAATCAGTTCCAGGTCGCTGTGCGCGTCGTCGGTGGAAATCTCGTCCTTGGGTTCCAGGGCGGGCAGGCGTACTGGTGCGATCTCGCGAATTTGTGACGCGAGCCGGTAGACGTCATCCGCCAGCGACTCCAACTCGACCTCGGCCGCCTGGAAAGCGAGGAGACGCCGTAGGTCCGCTGGCAGCGATTTCGGGCTGGGCAGTCGAGCGCCGCCCCAGAGCACGGGAATCACCTGGACGGTGCGCGCGAGCACATCCCGCAGTTCGGCCTCGATCCACGGGCTGAGTCGCCACTGCGGTCCGATGACGATCAACACGGTCGACGCACGGTCGACCATGCGGACCAGCTGATCGTGCCACCGCTCACCCACCCTTATCTGCGCAGCCGTGCTGACCGATCCTGGTCCGAGATAACGCTCCAACATCTCGGACAAAGTCTGGGCTGCCAGCGTTTCGTCCGTGCCGTGCGAGACGAAGATCTCCCCGCCGCGGGTGGCGTTCTTGGTGGACCGCCGTTCGTTCTGGCTGAGGAACTGTCGCAGGTCGTCCGACCAGGCGTTGTGAAGCTTTTCGTCTTTCCGAACTCCCAGCAGCATGCCGACGACCAGACCATCGACGTTTCGGACCACCGGGGCGCCGCTCGTCAGGGAAGGGAGGGCTCGTGTGGCTGACAGTTCGGTCTGCTTTCCGCGGTAGTGCATGTCAACTTTGCGGAGCTTCCGACCCTGAAGAAAGGAGTAAAGCGTCAGCAGCGCCGGCTCCGCCGAAAGATCCGCGCTCGCCAGCTCAGGGGCCGTTGCCGGCAGCGAAACCCAGCTCTCCAAAGCCGCAAGGTCGCGCTTCTCATCGACAGCCCGGACCACTGCCGCCGTCCGCAACGGCTCGATGCCCGGAAAAGCGATCGTGACATCGTCACCGATACGGTGGGCGTGGGCCGCATGCAACACGTGCGCCGCCGTCAGAACGGTGGCGGGACCCGTCAAAAAGCACGACCCCACCATGCGCCCGTCGGACCCCAGCACCTGTCCGACATACTCTCGCGGGCTCGCCTTCGGTCGCTTCATTGAAGCCTAAGTTACCGCTTTCAGCCCTTGAGCAGCTGACGGGCCATGACGATGCGCTGGACCTGGTTGGTGCCCTCGTAGATCTGGGTGATCTTTGCATCTCGCATCATGCGCTCTACCGGGTAATCCCGGGTGTAGCCGTAGCCGCCCAGCAACTGCACCGCATCCGTGGTGATCTCCATGGCCGCGTCTGACGCGAAGCATTTCGCCGCCGCCCCGAAATACGTCAGGTCCGCGTCGCCGCGCTCGCTCTTCCCGGCCGCCGCGTACGTCAACTGCCGGGCCGCCTCGAGCTTCATGCCCATGTCGGCCAGCATGAACTGGACGCCCTGGAAATCGGCGATCGGCTTGCCGAACTGTTTGCGCTCCTGCACGTAGCCCAGCGCGAAGTCCAAGGCGCCCTGCGCGATGCCCAGCGCCTGGGCCGCGATCGTCACCCGGGTGTGGTCGAGCGTCTGCATCGCGGTCGCGAAGCCGGTGCCCTCGTCGCCGATCATGCGGTCGGCGGGAATGCGCACGTTGTCGAAGTAGACCTCGCGGGTGGGCGAACCCTTGATCCCCAGCTTCTTCTCCGGCGCCCCGAACGAAACGCCTTCATCCGCTTTCTCCACGACAAAAGCCGAGATGCCCCGGGAACGGGCCTCGGGTGAAGTCACCGCGAAGACCGTGTAGAACGACGAAACACCGGCGTTCGTGATCCACCGCTTGACCCCGTTGAGCACCCAATGATCGCCGTCCCGCACCGCCCGGGTCGTCATCGACACGGCGTCCGAACCCGCCTCGGGCTCCGACAGGCAGTACGAGAACATCGCCTCACCGGAGGCGACCTTGGGCAGGTAGCGCTCCTTCAACGAGGACGACGCGGCCAGCAGCAACGGCATGGTCCCCAGCTTGTTCACCGCGGGGATCAGCGACGACGAGGCACACGCCCGCGCCACCTCCTCGATCACGATGGCGGTGGCCAGCGCGTCCGCACCGGCTCCCCCGTACTCGACCGGGATGTGCGGCGCGTGGAAGTCCGAGGCCCGCAGCGCCTCGTACGACGCCTTCGGGAACTCACTGGTCTCGTCAGCCTCGGCCGCGTTCGGCGCCACCCGCGCGTCGCAGACCTCGCGCACCGCGGCCCGGATGGCGGCGTGATCCTCCGGCAGCTGATAGACGTCGAACTCAGTCATGGCGGTGCCCTTTCGCTTCGGCGAGGCCGTTCCCCGGCCGCTATGTTACTGGCGCGTAGCGCACGCCGACCAGGGCCTCGATCGTTAAGCCGGACGTGACACTTCCCCGTCTGTCGTTCCTGGGTACCGGTTATCTGGGCGCGACCTACTCCATCTGTTTCGCCGAACTCGGCTACGAGGTGCTCGGCGTCGACGTGGACGAGGCCAAGATAGCCACGCTGGCCGGCGGCCGGGTGCCGTTTCACGAGCCCGGCCTCGACGACCTGCTGCGCCGCGGGCTGGCGTCGGGGCGGCTGCGGTTCGGAACCTCGTACGCGGAGGCGGCCGAATTCGCCGATGTGCACTTCATCTGCGTCGGCACCCCGCAGCGCCCGGACCGGATGAGCGCTGATCTCACGTACGTGGAAAGCACCGTGACCACCCTCGCCCCGCTGTTGCGACGCCGGGCCCTGATCGTGGGGAAGTCGACCGTGCCGGTCGGCACGGCGACCTGGGTGGAGCAGCTGGTCGCCAAGCACGCCGATCCCACGCTGGGCGTCGAGGTGGCCTGGTCGCCCGAGTTCCTCCAGGAGGGCTTCGCGGTCGAGGACGTGCTGCGGCCCAACCGGATCGTGGCCGGCGTCCGCTCGGCGTGGGCGCACGACCTGCTCGCCGCCGCGCACAAGGGGGTCTTCGACCTGGCCGCCACCGAGGACCGGGAGGTTCCGCTGGTGGTCACCGACTTCGCGACCGCCGAACTGGTCAAGGTCGCCGCGAACGCGTTCCTGGCCACCAAGATCAGCTTCATCAACGCGATGGCCGAGGTGTGCGAGGTGGCCGGCGCCGACGTCACGCTGCTGGCCCGGGCGATCGGCTACGACCCGCGGATCGGCCACCGGTTCCTGCAGGCCGGTCTCGGTTTCGGCGGCGGCTGCCTGCCCAAGGACATCCGGGCGTTCCAGGCCCGGGCGCAGGAGCTGGGTGCCGGCGAGGCGCTGCGGTTCCTGCACGAGGTCGATCTGATCAACACCCGGCGCCGGGGGCGGGTGCTCAACCTTGCCGCCGAGTTGCTGGACCGACCGGTCGGTCCGGCCGGCCCGGATCTGTCCGGCACCGTGGTGGCGGTGCTGGGGGCGAGCTTCAAACCAAATTCCGATGACGTACGCGACGCGCCCAGCCTCGCCGCGGCGGCCGCCCTCGCCGCGGCGGGTGCCGACGTACGCGTACACGACCCACAGGCCATGGACAACGCTCGCCGCAGCCAGCCCGCCCTCAGTTATGCACCGACGCTGGAGGCGGCGGTGACCGGCGTGTCCCTGGTGGTGGTCGCCACCGAGTGGGCCGAGTTCCGCAACGCCGATCCGGTGCTGCTCGGCGGCCTGGTCGAGCGGCGCCTCGTGATCGACGGCCGGAACTGCCTCGACCCGGCGCAGTGGGCCCGGGCCGGATGGACCTATCGGGGGATGGGCCGCCCGGTCACGTGACATGATCTGCGGCGTTTCGCAGCCGTTTCCATAGATCTCCGCCCTCGTGAGCCTGTTCTAATGAGGTGTCGTACCGGCATGCTCTAGTTGAGGCACCCGGGCTGGTTCGAGGAGGTTCCGTGGCGCAGGCTGGACAATCCGACAGCTACGACGACGAGCTGGCCCGGATCGATGCCTCGATAGCGGAACTCAAGATCCGTGACATGAACGCGGCCAAGGAACGCACCAACATCGCCGCCAAGATCCAGGCGGCCCAGTTCCAGCGCGACATCCTGTCGCACGCCAACCAGCAGGCCAAGGCCAAGGCCGCGAAACGCCGGGTGCGCCGCCGGCCGCCCGAGGAGTTCCCGCCACCGCCGCCGGCCGGCGCCCACGAGGTCGACGACGCACCGCCGCCACCACCGCCACCGCCGCCACGTGCCGCCCGGGCGCGCCCGGGCGGCTCCCAGCCGGGCGTGATGACCGACGGCGTCACCGCCCTGGTCGACGACCCGCCGCCGGCCGAGCGGGTGGCCCCCGCGCCCCGGCGCACCAGCTTCACCGGCGGCGTCGAGCACCCGCCCGAGGCCTCCACCCAGTCGGTGCAAAACATCCTGCTGGTGCTCGGCGCGCTGCTGATCGGCGTGGCCGCGGTGGTCTTCGCCGGCGTCGCGGTCGACAACCCGCTGGCCCGGGCCGCCATCCTGGCCGCGGCCACCGCGGTCGCCCTGCTGGTGGCACCCGGCATCGCCCAGCGCGGCCTCAGCTCGACCGCTGAGACCGTGGCCGGCGTGGGCCTCGCGATGCTGCCGGTCACCCTCTACGCGTTGCACGGCAGTGCCCTGGCCGGCGGCGAGGGCGTGCCGATCCCGCTCTACCTGGGGGTCAGCTTCGCGGTCACCGCGGTGGCCAGCTTCCTGTACGCGACCGCGACCCGGCTCAGCGCTCCGCGGTACGCCACCGTGATCGCGCTCCAGCCCGTCCCGCTGCTGCTGGCGCACCCGATGATCAAGAGCCCGGCCGGCTGGGCGATGGCCCTGACCGTGGTCGCGGTGCTCGACCTGTTCCTGCTCACCTCGGTGATCCGCAGCGGCCGCCTGGTGCCGCAGTGGCCGGTCGGCCGCCCGGTGCCGGCCGACCGCGAGGGCCACGCCCCGGCCGACGAGGCGTGGACCGCGGGCACCACCGACTACGCCCGCCGCGACGAGCCCCTCGGCCCGGACGCGCCGCCCCGGCCCGAGTCGGCGCCCGAGGAACCCGACCTGATCATCCAGGGCCTGGCGCCGCGGCGCCGCTGGCTGCGCACCCGGATCTTCCCCGGCCCGCGCCCGGCCGGCGCCCCGGCGGCCGGTTCGGTGCCGCTGGCCCCGCCGGCCACCCCGCCGTCCGCCGACTGGCTGCGCGAGCTCACCTTCGCCCTGCTCTGCGTGGCCAGCGCCGGCGCCCTGCTGTACGCGTCGGTGGCCCTGCTGCAGGCCCAGGTGGTGCCGGATGCGCTGCGGTCCGGCCTGATCCTGCTGCTGGCCGCGCTCACCGCGCTGGCCGCCGCCCACCTGCTCGACAACCTGGTCGCGCGCAACATCTCCGGCGGCGTGCTGACCATCGCCGTGATCGGCGCGTCCGCCCGCGTCGCCGACGTGGTGTCGCCGCAGTGGACCCTGGTGGTGGCCGCGGCCGCGGTCGCGGTGGCCGGCGCCGTCATCGGCCTGCTCCCGGTCACCGAACGCAGCGGCCCCGAGATCGCCTCGGCCGTCGCGCTGGTCATCATCGGCCTGATCCTCACCACCGACGCCCTGCGGGCCGCGTTCGCGCCGCTGCAGGCCGCCCGCCCGGTGTGGAACGCCGACACCGACGCCTACGCGCAGCGGATCGCCGAGGCGGCCGGTCCGTCCGGCTGGCTGCTCGCGTTCAGCGCCCTGCTGATCACCATCGCCGCGGCGCTGGCCCTGCCGCGCAGCGTGCGGCACGAGGGCGCGGTGGTCGGCGTGGCGCTGACCGCGCTCACCGTGCCGGCCGCGCTCGGCCTGCGCTGGTCCGAGGCGCCCTGGCCGCTGATCCTCGCGTCGATCGGCATCGGCGCCGCCGGCCTGGCCGCCGGCACCCGGCGGATCGCCATCACGCACGTCGCGGCGGCCGGCACCGTCGGCCTGTTCGGTGCGGGCGCCGCCCTCAGCGCGCCCTGGCTGACCGCGGCCGCGCTCACCGCCCTGGCCGGGGCCGGCGTGATGATCGCGGTGGCCGCCCGGCAGATCCCGATCCGGCTGTACGCCTGGCTGGTCGGCGACTGGGCGGCCGGTGCCGCCGCGCTGGCCCTGCCCGGCGCCGTGGTGACCGGCGCGCTGGCCGTCTCCGACACCGGCGACGGCCCGCCGCCCACCGAGGCGGTGACCGTGCCGGCGCTGGCCGTCGGCTTCCTCGCGGTGGCCGCCACGCTCAGCTATGCGGCCGTGTTCCAGGTGGCCCGCCGCGAGGTGAGCATCCCGCTGACGGCCGGCACCGGGCTGGGCGCGATCGCGCTGGCGCTGGCCGCGCTGCTGGCACCGGCCGCCACGCCGCCCGACGTCTGGGTCGGCGCGCTCCTGCTGGTCGCGGCCGGCCTGCTGTTCTTCGCCAAGTCGATCGACAACGGCCGGCGCAGCGACCGGGTGCTGGACGGCCCCGACATCGCCGCGGCCGCCGCCACGGTCGCGATCTGCGGCGCCCTGGCCCGGGTGTTCGCGCTGGCCTTCCCGAGCGCGCCGCTGGCCGTGGCCGGCGTGGTGGTGCTGATGGTGGCGCTAGGCGTGGCCGTGCTGCCGGACGACTGGCGGCGCGGCCCGGTGCGCGGGCTGGCCCTGGCCGGCATCGTGGTCGGGGCGATCGCCGGCTGGCTTGCCCTGGCCGGCGCGGTCCGCATCGTGGCCCTGCACGGCTCGGTCTGGAACGCCGATCTCAGCCAATACCCGACGACCGCCGAGCCGGGCGCCTGGCAGGCACCGTTCGCGCTCGTCATGATCGCCATCGCCGCCTCGTTCGCGGCACCCCGGCCCTGGTCGTACGCGATCTCCTCGGCCTGCGGCGCGCTAGCCGCGATCGGCGCGCCGTTCGCGCTGGGCCTGCCCTGGTGGTCGCCGCTGCTGGTGGGCGGCGCCGCCGCGATCGGCTACGCGATGGCCGCGATCGCCTCCACCGACCCGCGCTGCGCGCTGTGGCGGGCCGGCGCGGCCGCCACCATCCTGCTGCACGCGGTCGGCGCCGGCCTGGCCCGCCCGTGGTCCACCTGCCTGGCCCTGCTGCTGGTGGCCGGCATCGGCGCGATCACCGCGGTGATGGCCCGCACCCCCGTGGCGTTCACCACCGACGAACCCGACCTCGACGCGATCACCGAGGCCGACCTGGCCCGCGACGACACCGGCATGCCCCGGCACCGCGCCCAGGTCGGCGGCGCCGCCACCGGTGCCGTGCTGCTGGCCGCCCCCGGCATGTTCGCCGCGCTGGCCGCCGACCAGGGCCACGACGCCCAGGTGGTGCTCACCGCCGCGCTGGCCGCGTCCGCGCTCAGCCTGGCCATCCTGGCGCTGCTGGGCCGCTACATTCCGCAGTACCTCCCGTGGGCCACGGTCGGCCTGGTGCTGGGCGCCACGATCACCGCGTTCGCGTCCGTACCCACCCCGTACTCCACCGCCCTGTACGCCGCCGCGGCCGCCCTGCTCGGCGTCATGGCCGAGTTGCTGCGCGGCGCCACCCCCGCACCCGGCATCACGGTGGCCCGCCCGCGCTCCTGGTCCGACAGCCGCACCCGCTATCGCGCGCCCCGCTGGACCAGTGCCCGCCCGAGCGGACTGAGCGGCCGCTGGCTGGTCGATCCGGCCACCAGCGCCGTGGTGCTGGCCCTGGTGCCCACCCTGCTGGCCATCCTGGCGATCGCCCCCGCGCTCAAGGCCGCCCTGATCGACCCGCTCGAGCAGCTGCGCCACATCTGGGACGGCCCGGTGGCGGCCCTGTCCCAGCCGTCCTCCGGCACCGTGGACGCCACCAGCGTGCTGGCCATCGTCCTGCTCACCGGCGCCGCCGCCCTGGCCGCGATCGGCTTCGGCGGCAAGGCGTCCGAAGCCGTACCGGTCATCCTCCCCGGCCTGGCGATCACCCTGCTGATCTTCCCGATCGCCCTGCGCATCCCGTTCCCCGCCGCCACCACCGCGGCCCTGGCCGTCTTCACCATCTCGATGCTGGGCCTGGCCCTGACCCCGCCCCCCGTCGCGACCCACGCCCCGATGCTGCGCGGCACCCGCACCGTGGTCTTCGTGATCGGCCTGCTGGCCGGCAACGCGGGCCTGGCCGGCAGCCTGGCCCACCAGCCGATGACCCTGTTCACCCTGGGCAGTGCCGTGGGCGTAGGCCTGGTCGCCGCCCTGGCCGGCCGCACCCAGTCGGCCCGGGTCCTGGGCTGGCTGTTCGCCGCCGTGATGGCCCAGTTCTTCGTGCTCACGGCCGCGATCGCCGCCGGCGTGGAGCGCTCCTGGGCCGCGTTCGGCGTCCTGGCCGTGGGCGCCGCCCTCCTGATCCTGGAGGCCACCGTCCCCCGCCTCGGCCTACCGCAGTACCGCCGCGAGGCCACCACCATCGAGTGGAGCGGCTACGCCTCCGCCGTGCTGGCCGGCGCCCTGGCCTTCGACGCCCCCGCCCACCTGGCCGCCCTGCTCGCGGCGTGGGGCGCCGTACTGGGCCTGGCCGCCTCCCGCGCCGGCCGCACCCCACGCGAACGCAGAATCCTCTTCTGGACCGCCGTAGGCTTCGAAATCGTCGGCTGGTGGCTCTTCATCGCCCTGGCCGACGTGGCCCTCCCCGAGGCCTACACCCTGCCCTTCGCCGCCCTGGCCCTGGCCGTAGGCGTGGTCGAGTCCCGTCACCGCACCGACCTGAGCAGCTGGGCCGCATACGGTCCGGCCCTACTGGCCGCCTTCGTCCCGACGATCGGCCTGGTCCTGGCCGGCGACAAGAGCGAACTACGCGAGGTGCTGCTCCTGCTGGGCGCCGTAGCCACCCTGATCGCCGGCTCGGTCTACCGCCAGCAGGCCCCAGTTGTCGTAGGAGCCGTAGCCACCGCCTTCGCCGCCATCCACTTCGCGATGACGCTGGTAGGCCCATGGCTGGTCCTGGTACCGGTAGGCATCCTGCTCCTGGTCTTCGGCGCCACCAACGAAAACCGCCGCCGCACGCGGGAAGGCTTGCGAGACGCTCTGGTCCGGATGCGTTAAAACCTTTGGAGGTACGGGTAAAGCCGTGTCCCGCCGCCACAGTATCGCCAGGCGTCGGCCCACCCTCCCTGCGCCACAACCGGGCTGTCCTGCCCACTTGCGCTAAATCAGCTGATTCTTTGGCCGACGCGAAGCCGCTGAGCTGGGATTATTCCACCGATTAAGCGACGGATAGCCGTCGGCCATGTCCCGTTGGAAGCCGACCAGGACACATGCGTGACAAGAACCGCCTGAACAGTTACCCGATCCGACAATGCCCCGCACAAATTCCGCATATCCGCCATATCGCCATCCGATCGGCAGATCTTGTCGAGTTGCCGTTGTACCCGAACACGTATTCCACGAGATTCGCGAATTGACCAGTAATTCCCGATTGAGGCCCACGGTGGTCGACATCGACCCCACCGAGTTGACTCAGTCCACAGAGCGACATATCGCACCGGGCCCGAGTCGCCCCGCATCAGCTGCCGACCGGACACTCTCACAATCCGGCATCACCACCGGAACATAACCGGCCAATGCCCCAAAAGGCATCGCTTGGCGGTCTGCACAGCCAGTTCTTGTCGATGTGGTGTCTGCCAGGTGCTATGCCAGGTGCTGCAAGTCGCCACGATCCCCACGGCGCGCGTGAAGGTCGTCGATTTCCGGATCGCCGGTTGCAGCAGCTCCACAAGATCGGCAGCCAGCGAACAGCTCAGCAAGATCTCGACCGGCGAAACAGCACCGCCAAACAGCACCCCGCGCGCGAAGGCAGCGCCGGCCGAGCGGCCCGCGGCACAGCTAGGCGAGACATGCGCGGAGCGCGATCGGATGACCCCGCCGGCTGCGAAACGGCCGGGGTCAGGCGCGCTGGAGCATTTCGCGGACCAGCTGAGGGTTGGGGTTGACGTGGGGCTGGCCCTGGAACACCACTGTGGGCACCGTCTCGTCGCCGCCGGTGGCTTCGCGCACTGAGGCTGCCCCGGCGGGGTCTGCCCAGATGTCTACCCAGTGGGCGCGGGTGGCGTGGCGGCCCAGGCTTGCCCGCAAACGCATGCAGAACGGGCAACCCGGTCGCCAGTAGACGATCGGGCGGCCGTCGGTGGCGGTGGCGTTGCGGGCCTGCGCGTCGGTCACCGAGGGCGGGAACGCGCGCGGGGACAGCACCGCGGCGCCCACCGAGCAGAGCAGGAACAGCACTACGCCGCCGGTCACGGCGCCGGAGGCCAGCATGGCGCCGCCCACCACGACGCCGCACGCGAACAGGACTATTGAGCCACGCCAGCGCCGCATCATGGGACGGACGCTACCCCAGCAGGCGGTCGCGCAGCGCGGCGTCTTTTTCGGCCACCAGTTTTTCCAAGCTTGCCTGGAAGGCGGTCATCCGGGCGCGCAGCGCGGGGTCGGCGGCGGCCAGGATGCGTACCGCCAAAAGGCCCGCATTGCGTGCGCCGCCGATCGAGACCGTGGCCACCGGGATGCCGGCGGGCATTTGGACGATCGACAGCAGCGAGTCAATGCCGTCGAGGTGCTTCAGGGGCACCGGTACGCCGATGACCGGCAACGGGGTCAGCGACGCCACCATGCCGGGCAGGTGGGCCGCACCGCCGGCGCCCGCGATGATGACCTGGATGCCGCGGTCGGCCGCCGACTCGGCGTAGTCGACCATTTTGCGCACGGTGCGGTGGGCCGACACCACGCCCACCTCGAACGGCACCTCGAACTCGGCCAGCGCCACCGCCGCCGCCTCCATCGTGGGCCAGTCCGAGTCGCTGCCCATGATGATGCCGACCACCGGTGCCATTACTCGCCTTCCTGAAGCCACTGGGCGGCGCGGGCCGCGCGTGCCCGCACCGAGGTCAGGTCGTCGCCGAGGACCGTCACGTGGCCGATCTTGCGGCCGGGGCGGACCTGCTTGCCGTACAGGTGCACGCGGGCGCCCGGATCGTCCGCGAACAGGTGGTGCAGGCGCTCGTCGATCGAGATGCCGCCGGGCGGGCCGCCCAGCACGTTCGCCATCACGACCGCGGGCGCCGCCAGCGAGGTCTCGCCCATCGGGTAGTCGAGGACGGCCCGCAGGTGCTGCTCGAACTGGGACGTGCGGGCGCCCTCGATGGTCCAGTGCCCGGAGTTGTGCGGGCGCATCGCGAGTTCGTTGACCACGATGCCCCGGTCGGTCTCGAACAGTTCGACCGCCAGCAACCCCACCACGCCGAGCGACCGCGCCAGGTCGATGGCCAACTGCTGGGCCTCCACGGCCAGGTCTTCGGAGAGGCCCGGGGCGGGCGCCAGCACCTCGACGCAGATGCCGTCCCGCTGCACCGTCTCCACCACCGGATACGCCGCGACCTGCCCGAACGGCGACCGCGCCACCAGGGCCGCGAGCTCGCGCCGCAGCACCACCCGCTCCTCGACGATCAGCGGCGTGCCGGTCGCCACGAGTTCCGCGGCCTCGGCCGGCGAGGAGAGCATCCACACGCCCTTCCCGTCGTACCCCCCTCGGGTTGCCTTGGCCACGACGGGCCAGGAGCCCGCCGCGAAGCTCTCGATCTCTCCCGCCGAGTTAACCCGCCGCCAGCGCGGCACCGGCGCCCCCAGCGCCGCGAGCCGCTCCCGCATCAGGCCTTTGTCCTGCGCGAACACCAGCGCCTGGGAGCCCGGAAAAATCTTGACGCCCTCGGCCTCGAGCGCCTCGATGTGGTCGGTGGGCACGTGCTCGTGGTCGAACGTGACCGCCTCGCACCCCTTCGCAAACTCGCGCAGCGCCGCCAGATCGGTGTGCGTGCCGATCCGCACGTCGGCGGCCACCAGCGCGGCACTGTCATCGGCCGACACGCTCAGCACGCGCAGCGACTGACCAAGGGCGATCGCGGCCTGGTGGGTCATCCGGGCCAGTTGCCCGCCTCCCACCATGCCGACTACGGGCAGACCGGTTCGGATATCCATCGCCCGCCAAGCGTAACGACGGCCCAGCTCAGGTCGAGAGGCGGGCGGTCAGCTCGGCGACGTCGGTCACCGGGCGGTCGCAGACGAACCCCCGGCAGATGTACGCCGTCGCGCGCTCGTTCTGGAGCGGGCGGTCGGCCAGCAGCGGGACGCCCGGGCGATCGGGTTCGCCGGCGACGATCACCGTGCCGGGTGGGGCGTGGCGGTGGGCGGCGGCCAGCAGGGGATCGTCCGGGTCGTGGGTGGCAATGGCGATCTCGTACGGGCCGGCCAGCGCCGCCTCGGCCGCGGCGGCGCTGTAGCCGGCGAAGCGGGCGTGACCGGCGAACAGCGGGGCCGCGTGCTTCAGCGCCTCGTCGGCCGCCTCGCGGTACGGCGTCTCGCCGGACAGGGCCGCGAAGGTGACCAGCGCCGCGCAGATCGACGACAGGCCGGACGGGGTCGCGTTGTCGGTCGGGTCGGCGGGGCGGGTGACCAGGCGTTCCGCGTCGTCGGCGGTGTCGTAGAAGCCGCCCGTGCCGGTGCCGAAGTGGGCCAGCGCCACGTCGAGCAACCGGCGGGCCAGGTCGAGCCAGCGGCCGTCGGCGGTCAGCTGGTGCACGGCCAGGAACGCCTCGGCCACGCAGCCGTAGTCCTCCAGCACACCGGCCGGTTCGCCCGCCGTGCCGTCGCGGGAGACCCGGCGCAACCGGCCGTCGATCAGGTGGCGGGTGGCCAGCACCTCGGCCAGGGCGATGGCGGCCGAGCGCGAGTCGGCGGAGCCGGTCAGCACGCCGTGTTCGGCCAGCGCCGTCACCGCCAGGCCGTTCCAGGAGGCCACCACCTTGTCGTCGCGGGCCGGCTGCGGGCGCTCGGCACGGGCCGCCAGCAGCCGCGCGCGTACGTCCTGCCATCGCTGGACCAGCGACGGCTCGGCGCCGTCGATGTCTCGCGCCAGCACCAGCACGCTGGTGCCGTGCTCGAACGTGCCGTCCGCGGTGACCCGGAACAGGTCGGCCGCCCAGGCGCCGTCGTCGGGCCCCAGCACCTCGGTGAGCTGGGCCGGGGTCCAGGCGTAGGTGAGACCCTCCACCCCGTCGGTGTCCGCGTCCAGCGCCGAGGCCAGCCCACCGGCCGGCGTGGCCAGGTCGCGCAGCAGGAACGCCGCGGTCTCGTCGGCGATCCGGCGGGCGAACGGGTCGTCGGTGATCCGCCACAGCTGGGTGTAGGCCCGCAGCAGCAGCGCGTTGTCGTAGAGCATCTTTTCGAAGTGCGGGACGGTCCAGGTCGCGTCCACCGCGTACCGGGCGAAACCGCCGGCCAGCTGGTCGTAGATGCCACCGCGGCCCATCTGCTCGGCCGCGTGCCGGACGATCTCGATCGCCTCCGGCGAACCGGTGCGCTGGTGGTGCCGCAGCAGGAACAGCAGGTTCATGTGCGGCGGGAACTTGGGCGCGCCGCCGAATCCGCCGTACGTCTGATCGTGTTCCTTGGCCAGGCCGGCCGCCGCGGTCTCGAGCAGTTCGGCCGAGACCGGCGCGGTCGGCCCGCTGGCCAGTTGGGTGCCGCCGATGGCCTGCACCACCGCGGCGCCCTGCCGCACCACCTCGTCCCGCTGCTCGCGCCAGGCCGTGCCGACCGCACCGAGCAGCCGGGCGAAGTTGGCCTTCGGGAAGTAGGTGCCGCAGAAGAACGGGTCGCCTTCGGGGGTGGCGAACACCGTCATCGGCCAGCCGCCCTGCCCGGTCATCGCCTGGGTGGCGGTCATGTAGACCGAGTCGACGTCGGGGCGCTCCTCGCGATCCACCTTGATCGAGACGAAGCCCTCGTTCATCAGGTGGGCGACCGCCTCGTCCTCGAAGGACTCGTGCGCCATCACGTGACACCAGTGGCAGGCGGCGTAGCCCACCGAGATCAGGACCGGTACGTCACGGCGGCGGGCTTCCTCGAAGGCGGCCTCTGTCCACGGCCACCAGTCGACCGGGTTGTTCTTGTGCTGCAACAGGTATGGCGACGTGGCGTCGGCTAGCCGGTTGGACATCCCTGCTGCTCCTGACCTCGATGTGTGCTCACGGCATCCCCGTCAAGTTCGGTGGCGCCCAGGCCGAGCACCGCCGCGCACGGGTCACCGAGCAACCGGCTCCAGAATGCCGCCAGTGCCGCCGGGTCGGACAGTCGAGGTTCACGTGGTGCAGCCGTCCGACCGGCATGGGTGTACTCCGTCCGGGACCAATACCTAGCCGTCACCATCCTGCCAGTTCGGCCCCGTCCGTGCGGCCATGGCCAGGAAGTCCGGCGCGCTACGAGGCGTCGTCCGCCCGGATCGGGCGCAGCCGGGTCGGCGCCGACTCGGCCAGCTGGATGAGGGCCGGCACGATCCGGTCGATCGGCATCGGCTTGCAGAAGTGGTAGCCCTGCGCGGTGGGGCAGTTGAGCGCGATCAGCGCGGCCCGCTGCTCGATGGTCTCGACGCCCTCGGCGACCACCCGGACGCCGAGCCTCGCGCCGAGTTCGACGGCACCGCGGACCACCGCCTCGGCCGCCGCGGAGTCGATCATGTTGTCGACGAACGAGCGGTCGATCTTGATCTCGTCGAACGGGGCCCGGGTCACGATGGCCAGCGAGCTGTAGCCGGTGCCGAAGTCGTCCAGGGAGAGCTGGACGCCGGAGTCGCGCAGCTCGGCCAGCACGTCGTCGACGATCGGCAGTTCGCTCACCGCGACCGACTCGGTGATCTCCAGCACCAGCCGGGACGCCGGGGTGCGCTGCCGGCGCAGAGCCTCGGCGACCTGGGCCGGGAAGGTGGGGTCGAGCAGGCTGCGGGCCGACACGTTCACCGACACCGGCAGGTCGACGCCGGCCGCGTTCCAGCTCGCGGCGGCGGACAGCGCCAAGTCGAGGACCCGGCGGGTGAACGGGGTGAGCAGTTCGGTGTGCTCGACGGTCCGGATGAAGTCGTTCGGCGACAGCTGTCCGCGCCGCGGGTGCCGCCAGCGGACCAGCGCCTCGATCCCGGTCGGCGCCGAGGTGACCAGGTCGACCGCGGGCTGCAGCTCGAGCACGATTTGATCGTCGGCGGCCAGCGCGTCCTGCAGCTCGGCGAGCAGGGCCAGGCCGTCGGTGGTCACCGCATCATGAGTGCTGTCGTACGTGGCGATCGCCACTTCCTGCTGTTTTGCCTGGTCGAGAGCGAGCGACGCGCGCCGGACCAGCTCGGACAGGTCGGCTCGGCCGGCCTTCGCGACCGCCACGCCCACCGCGATCTCGACGGCCAGGCGGACACCGGCCACCTCCATCGGCAGTCCGATGTGCTCGACCAGCTCGCGCGCCCGGCGCAGGGCCAGCGGCAACGGGCTGGGCACCTCGTGCAGCGGCGTGGTCGAGTCGGCGAGCCCGGCGATGGCCGGCACCAGCAGCGCGAACTCGTCGTCGCCGGTGCGCGCCACCAGTTCGTTCTCGCGGGACAGGTCGGCCAGCCGCTCGGCGATCAGTCGCAGCACCTCGTCGCCGCAGCCATGCCCGAGCGTGCCGTTGACCTCGCGGAAGCTGTTCACGTCGAGCAGCAGCAGGGCCACGTGCCGGTCGCGGTCGAGCCGGCGCACCGCGTGGTCGCCCTCGGTCAGCAGGGTGGCCCGGTTTTTCAGGCCGGTGAGCTGGTCGTGCACGGTGTCGTAGGCGACCCGCTGCTGCAATTCGGCGACCTGCTCGTGGGCGGCGGCGTCATGCAGTGCGGCACCGAGCGCGTCGCCGTACGCGGAGATCGCGGCCTCGTCCCGCGGCGCCGGCAGGGTCGGCTCGGACAGCCAGACGGTCAGCTCGCCGACGATCTCACCGGACACCGCCATGGACCGGGTGATGGCCGGACCGGGCAGTCCGGCGATCGCGTTGTCCTGGCCGGGGCCGTCCTCGGCGTACCGCCGCTCGCCGGCCGGCGTGCGCACCTCGATCTCCACCCGCCGGGCGCCGAAGACGTCGAGCGCACCGCGCAGGCCGGCCGCGACCACCTCGGACTCGGTGCCGCCGGGCAGTGCCGCGGTGGCGGCCGCGAACGCCTCCCACATCCGGCGTTCCTCCTCGGCGCGCAGGTGGAAGCGGTAGGTGCGCTGCAGCAGCCACAGCGCGGGCAGGAAGCCGACCAGCCAGATCGGGCCGCGGATCAGGGCGTAGACAGCGCCGAGACCGATCAGCACGTTGCCCACGAACATCGGGATCTTCGCGTACGGCACCCGGGTGAAGATCTGCCCGGCCGCCGCGTCGCGGTGCACCGTGAGGGTGAGCGCCGCGAGCCCGAACGTGATGAGGAGGTAGGTGAGCGCACCGGCCACCAGCGCGGCCTGCATCCGCGCGCTGAGCACCGGGGCGTCGCCGGCGAGCAGGGCGGCCACCGTGGTGGCGCCGGCCGCGCCGAGGGTGAGCGACGCCGACAGGTGCGCGACCTCGGCGACGTTGCGGTGTTCGTCCAGCCAGGACAGCAAAGCCCAGGCGACCACGGCGCCGATCAGGGTGGCGGCCGGTATCCAGCCGGGCGGCGCCACCACGAAGCCGATGACGAACGCCGCCTCGCCCCAGGAGATGGACACGAGACCGCGGCCGAGCCGGAACCGCAGCCGGGCGAGTTGCCCGGCGGCCACGAGCAGTGCCGCCAGGCCCATTCCGGCCATTACCGAGAGTGGACGGTCGGCGGGTCGCGGAACGGGCAGGAGCGCCCCGATGACGGCCACCAGAACGGCGGTGCCGAGCACTGCGGCGGTAAGCGCGCGAACGGCTTTGGACCGGCCCGCGAGGCCGGCCAGGTCCGTCCATGATCGACGGACGGCCGCGTCGGTCACCGGAGGGGCGGTCATGAGTTGTCCCAGTTCACGTGCGGCACTCGCGAATGCACGTGCATCTGCAGGAGCGAAAGCCGGGGGCGGGGAATGGTCATTTTCGGCGCCCCCTTCCGCGCAGGGTCAGGGCCGTTGAGGCCCCCGGGCGGAAGGCTAAATCAATCCCGATGAACAGAACAGGGGTTGACGCACGACGCGTGTCCGCTTTACGTCTGACCAATACGGAGAGTATTGATCGACGACGACGTCGAACCACCTGCGACTAGGTTAAACGCGGCCCTGGTCGCCTTTCGCGGGGGCGGCATCACCCTCAGTAGTAATGCCTTTAACCTCGTCTTTCGTAGCCGGCGGACCGGCTGACGATCGATCCTGGTCGACGTGAGACGGATTCGTCTCAGCGCCGGGACGCTCGAGGTCGGCATTCAGACGCGCAATCTCCGCCTCACGCTGTGTCTGCTCGGCGTCAGGAAAACTGTCGGGAAGCCGACGAATGCGCTTGTTCATATTGCGGATCAGCAGGACAGTCGCTATGACCAACAGCACGATGACGAACAGGCCCATGGGACCTGCCAGTCCGCCGGAGCGGGTGTCGCCGAAGTTGTTGACCGAAAAGATGTCCACCCGCTGATGGTACTGCTCAGTGAGCGTCGGCCGGCTCGTGGATACCGGCGAAGAGGTCGGACTCCGGCACCGGGCTGTCGACCAGGCAGCGGGCCAGCTCGAAGTCCTCGGTCGGCCACACCTTTTGCTGCAGTTCGAGCGGGATGCGGAACCAGAAGCCGTCCGGGTCGACCTGGGTGGCGTGCGCCCGCAGCGCGTCGTCGCGGACCGTGAAGAAGTCACCGCACTCGATCCGGGTGGTGATCCGGTCACCCCGGTCGTCGCGGTCGGACCACTTCTCCAGCCACTCGGTGTACGGCGACTCGAGGCCCGCCGACAGCATGCCCTCGTGCAGGGCCAGCATCCGGGCGCGGGTCCAGCCGGAGTTGTAGTACAGCTTCAGCGGCTGCCACGGCTCGCCCAGCTCGGGGTATTTCTCCGGGTCGCCGGCGGCCTCGAAGGCGGCCACCGAGACCTTGTGACACATGATGTGGTCGGGGTGCGGGTAACCGCCGTTCTCGTCGTACGTGGTCATGACGTGCGGCCGGAACTCGCGGATCAGCTTGACCAGCGGCTTGGCCGCCTCCTCGGGGTCCATCAGCCCGAAGCAGCCCTCGGGCAGCGGCGGCAGCGGGTCGCCCTCGGGCAGCCCGGAGTCGACGAAACCGAGCCAGGCCTGGTCGACGCCGAGGATCTCGCGCGCCCGGGCCATCTCGGCCCGGCGGATGTTGGTGATGTCGGCCAGCACCTCGGGCCGATCCATCTTGGGGTTGAGCACACTGCCCCGCTCGCCACCGGTGCAGGTCGCGACCAGCACTTTAGCCCCGTCCGCCACATACTTCGCCATGGTGGCGGCGCCCTTGCTCGACTCGTCGTCGGGGTGGGCGTGCACCGCCATGAGACGCATCTGCTCGGTCACCGGAGAACTCCCTGCGGGTCGGGTGGCTCAGGCCGGCTGTAACACTGGAGCCGGCATGGGAAGGATGGACCTTGCCATTCTGGCCGATCCCCCCGACAAGAAACGCACGAGAGGTCGTCAGGTGAGCGAGACGCGCGCCACAACTCCGGCCTTCCCGCCGGGCCGGTACGGTCGGCGGCGTTCCGGCAGGCGGCGGCCGGTGCTGCCGATCATCGCCCTGGCCGTGGTGCTGGCCGCGTCGGCGCTGCTCTCGGTGCGCCTCTACGAGCGGTACGGCCAACTCGACTACCGCGCCCAGATCGTCGGCTGGCAGGAGCCCACCGACACTCGCATGATCATCAAGTTCACGGTCCGGGTGCCGGCCGGCCGGTCCGCCTCGTGCGTGCTGCGGGCCCGCGACTTCGAGGGGAACGAGGTCGGCCAGCGAACCGCCGTGGTAAGCCCCGAACCCGGCGAAACCACCATCCGGGCCGAGGAACCGGTGGACACCACCGAACGGGCCTCGGTAGGCGACGTCATTCGTTGTCAACCGGCCGGTTGACCCACTGTCGCCCGCCGTTTGAATAGTGCAAGATCGAGCAATCCAGGCGCCGTGCGTACCGCTGGTAAGCTTGGTGATTCGCTCCGTTCAGCATGTTTGGCGATGTTGAGCGTTCCCCGTTCCAGCAAGGAGATCGACCGTGTCCAGTTCAGAGGCGCCCAAGACTTGGCTTTCTCAGGACGCTCACGACCGGCTGCAATCTGAGCTCGACGAGCTGATCGCCGCTCGTCCCGTGGTCGCCGCTGAGATCAACGCGCGCCGCGAGGAGGGTGACCTGCGGGAGAACGGCGGTTACCACGCCGCCCGCGAGGAGCAGAGCAAGCAGGAAGGCCGCATCCAGTACCTCAAGGAGTTCCTGCGCAACGCCGAGGTCGGCGAGGCACCGTCCGCCGACAGTGTGCAGCCCGGCTCGGTCGTCACGATCTACTTCGACGACGACAAGACCGACACCGAGACGTTCCTGCTCGGCTCCCGCGAGATCGCGTCGACCACCGACCTGACGGTGTACAGCCCCGAGTCGGCGCTCGGCAGGGCGATCCTCGGCAGCAGCACCGGCCAGACCGTGACCTACACGGCGCCCTCCGGCGCCGACATCAAGGTCACGGTGGTCAAGTTCGGCCCGTTCGAGGGCTGATCATCCTTTTGGCGGTACGGCGGCCGGGTTGTTCCCGGCCGCCGTTTCGTCGTTATGGGGTGGCGTCGGAGAGCAGGGCCACCCGGTAACCCGACCCGCGCAGCATGCTGATCAGCGCGGCCGAGTGGTCCGGGCCGCGGGTCTCCACCGAAAGCGCCACCTCGACCTCGCCGAAACTGAGCCGCGGGCTCTCCCGCGAATGCGCCACGTCCACCACGTTCGCCCGCTGCTCGGCGATCTCGGCCAGCAGCCGGGCCAGCTCGCCCGGCCGGTCGCCGCAGCGCACGGCCAGGCGCAGGAAGCGGCCCGCCGAGGCCAGCCCGTGCTCGATCACCCGCAGCAGCAGCATCGGGTCGATGTTGCCGCCGGACAGCACGGCCACCACCGGGCCGTCCGCGGGCGGGCGGTAGGCACCGGTCAGCAGGGCCGCGACCGCCGCGCCGCCGGCCGGCTCCACCACCATCTTGTGCCGCTCCAACAGCACCAGCAGGGCCGCCGACAGATCCTCGTCGGTGACCGTGACGACGTCGTCGACCATCTTGCTGACGTGCGCGAACGGCAGATCTCCGGGCCGCCGCACGGCGATGCCGTCGGCGATCGTGACGCCGTGCGGCAGCTTGGTCGGCCTCCCGGCGGCCAGTGAGGGCGGGTACGCGGCCACGCCGCTGGCCTGCACACCGACCACCCGGATCGCCGGTCGCAGCGCCTTGGCCGCCACCGCTATGCCCGAGATGAGCCCGCCGCCGCCGACCGCCGTCACGATCGTGGTCGCCTCCGGGCACTGCTCGATGATCTCCAGGCCGACGGTGCCCTGCCCGGCGATCACGTCCGGATGGTCGAACGGGTGGATCAGCACCGCACCGGTCTCGGCGGCGAACACCCGGGCCGCGTCCAGCGCGTCGTCGACGCTGTTGCCCGCGTACTCGATGGCCGCGCCGTACCCCTTGGTGGCGGTGACCTTGGGCAGCGGCGCACCCTCCGGCATGAAGACGGTGGCCCGGGCGCCGAGCAGCCCGGCGGCCAGCGCCACCCCCTGCGCGTGGTTGCCGGCACTCGCCGCGACCACGCCCCGGGCCCGCTCGGCCGGCGACAGCCGGGCGATCCGGGTGTACGCGCCGCGGACCTTGTACGACCCGGCCCGCTGCTGGTTCTCGCACTTCAGCCAGGCCGGCACCCCGGCGATCTCGGTGAGCAGGCGCGACGGGATCAGCGGCGTGGTCTTGACGACGTCGCCGAGCAGGGTGCGCGCCGCCTCGATGTCGGCCAGCGAGAGGAGATTCATGACCCCGATGCTGCCACCCGGTCAGCCGAAGGCGTGTCGCTGCCAGGGGTTGCGGACCTCGAACTGGCCGGCCACCGCGAGCAGCAGCAGTTCCGAGTCGGGCGGGCCGACCAGTTGCACCGCGAGCGGCAGGCCGTCCGGGCGCAGGCCGACCGGGAACACGATGGCCGGCAGGCCGGCCACGTTCCAGGGGGCGGCGTACGGTGCGTACCGCATGCTGGCCGACATGTTGCGCCGCCAGGACCCGGTGGACAGCCCTTCGGCGAGCGGCGGCGCGGCGGCCAGCGCCGGGGTGAGCAGCAGGTCGACGTGGTGGTCGGCGAAGAACTTGATCGACCGCTCTCGGAACGCGTCCCGCGGCGCCTGCCCGGTCAGTCCGCTGCGCAGCGCCCACTTGCCGAGCCGGATGTGGTTGCGGGTGCGCGGCTGAAGCCGGGTGCGGTCCAACTCGGTCGACTCCCGGTAGGCCGAGGCGAACCAGGTGGCCAGCACCCGGATGCCGAGCGAGACCGGGTACGGCGGGTCGGCCGTCACGGTGTCGTGCCCGGCTTCGACCAGCAGTTTCGACGCGGTGGCCACGGCGCCGAGGTTTGCCTCGTCCGGCCGGACGCCGACCACCGGCGAGCGGGTCGAGACGCCGATCCGCAGCCGGTCCGGCTCGACCAGCTTGGCCGGCTCGCGACCGGCCAGCACCGCGAAGCCCAGCGCCGCGTCGGCCACCGTGGTGGTCAGCACGCCGTTCTCCACCAGGCCGAACCAGTTGTCGATGCCGAGTTCGGCGGGGATCACGCCGCGGCCCGGCTTGAGCCCGACCAGCCCGCAGCAGGCCGCCGGGATCCGGATCGAACCGAGCCCGTCGTTGCCCTGGGCCATCGGCACCAGCCCGGCCGCGACCGCGGCGGCCGAACCGCCGGACGAGCCGCCCGGCGTCCGGTCGCGGTCCCACGGGTTCCGGGTCGGCCCGTCGCCGTCGTCGGTCACCGCCCAGAGCCCCATCTCGGGCATCTTGGTGACGCCCACGACGATGGCACCGGCTCCGCGCAGCCGCCGCACCACCTCGTGGTCCTGCTCCGCGACCGGCTTGCGGGCCGCCGCCGAGCCGCACCAGGTGGGCAGGCCGGCGACCGCGGTGTTCTCCTTGACCGCCACCGGCACCCCGGCCAGCGGCAGGTTGGCGAGGTCTTCCTGGTCGTCGACCTTTTCCGCCTCGGAGAGCGCCTCGCCGGCCCGGACCACCCGGAACGCGTCCAGCGATGGGTCGGAGATGGAGATCTGCTCGATGGTGTCGGCGACGACCTGAGTCGCACTCACGTCGCCGCGCCGCACCGCCCGGGAGATCTGCCTGGCCGTGGCACCAACCCAGCTAGAACCGTCCGACATCCCCTGCTCCGTATTCAGTCTCCGCCGAGCGCCTGCTCCAGATCGGCGAGCAGATCGTCAACGCTCTCGATGCCGACAGACAGTCGCACGAGATCGGCGGGGACTTCAAGCGGCGAGCCCGCAGCGGACAGGTGTGTCATCTGTCCCGGGTGCTCGATCAGCGATTCGATGCCTCCGAGCGACTCGGCGAGCACGAAGAGCTTCGTCCGGTTGCAGACCGCGATGGCCTGTTCGGGCCCGCCGGCGGCTCGGAACGACACCATGCCGCCGAAGCGCTGCATCTGCTTGGCCGCGACCTCGTGCCCCGGGTGGGTGTCCAGGCCGGGGTACAGGACGCTCGCCACGGCCGGGTGCTCGGTCAGGTACCGGACGATGCGCTCCGCGTTGTCACAGTGCCGGTCCATGCGTACGCCCAATGTTTTGATCCCCCGCAGCGTGAGCCAGGCGTCGAAGGGACCGTTCACCCCACCCATCGCATTCTGGAAGAATGCGATCTGGTCCCCCAGATCGTCGGTCGCGGTGACCAGCGCCCCACCCACCACGTCGGAGTGTCCACCCAGGTATTTCGTGGTGGAGTGGACGACCACGTCGGCGCCGAGCGCGAGCGGCTGCTGCAGATAGGGCGAGGCGAACGTGTTGTCGACCACCAGCATCGCGTCGTACTCGTGCGCCAGGCCGGCCAGCGCCGGGATGTCGGCGATGTTGAGCAGCGGGTTGGTCGGCGTCTCCACCCAGATCATCCGGGTCACACCCGGCCGGAAGGCGGCGCGCACCTGGTCGAGATCGTCCAGCGGGACCGCGGTCCAGTCCAGCCCCCAGTTCTCCAAAACCTTGGCAAAAAGGCGATAAGTGCCGCCGTACGCATCACCCGGGATGACCACATGATCGCCGGGCCGGCAGACCGCGCGCAGCAGGGTGTCCTCGGCGGCCAGCCCGCTGGCGAAGGCGAGCCCGCGCCGGCCGCCCTCGATCGCGGCCAGGCACTCCTGGAGGGCGTCGCGAGTGGGGTTGGCGGAGCGGCTGTACTCGTACCCGAGACGGGGCGCGCCGACGGCATCCTGCGCGTACGTGCTCGTCTGGTAGATCGGTGGCACCACCGCACCGGTCCGCGGATCCGGGTCGGACCCGGCGTGGATGGCGAGGGTGTCGAAGCCGTAGCTGTTAGCCGTCATGTTCCGCAAGGCTAGTCTCACCTGGTGGCGGACTGTGTGTTCTGTGGCATCGTGGCGGGCTCGATACCCGCGTTCAAGGTCTTCGACGGCCCGGCCGGGGTCGCCTTCCTCGACACCCGCCCGGTCTTCAAGGGCCACGTCCTGGTGGTGCCGCGTACGCACGTAGTGACCTTGCCCGATCTCGACCCGGCCGTCCTGCCGGAATATTTCGGACTTGTACGGAATATCGCGGCAGCGGTGCCGGCCGCGCTCGGCAGTCAGGGCACCTTCGTGGCCGTCAACAACATCGTGTCCCAGTCGGTCCCGCACCTGCACACCCATGTCGTCCCCCGCACCAAGGGCGACGGCCTGCGCGGCTTCTTCTGGCCCCGGCACAAATACGCGTCCGACGAGGAAGCCACCGAGTACGCCGAGAAGATCGCCAAGCAACTCGGGTAAGGCCGGCCGCACCCCCGGCGTTACACGAGGCGGACGAAGGGAGTGACCGTGTTCCTGCGGCACAAGAAGCTCGAGCTGCCCACCCCCGACCAGGCCCTGCCGGGCCGCCTGCTGGAGATGCCGATCGCCGACACGCACGAGGTGCTGGGCACCCCGCTGAAGGGCCCGTGGCCGGCCAACCTCGAGGTTGCGGTCTTCGGCATGGGTTGTTTCTGGGGCGCCGAGCGCATCTTCTGGAAGCTGCCCGGGGTCTTCTCCACGGCAGCCGGCTACGCGGGCGGTTTGACCGCGAACCCCACCTACGAGGAGACGTGCTCCGGCTCGACGGGCCACACCGAGGTGGTCCAGGTCGTGTACGACCCGGCGAAAATCGCGTTCGAGGATTTGCTGAAGGCTTTCTGGGAAAACCACGACCCGACCCAGGGCATGCGCCAGGGAAACGACGTGGGCACCCAGTACCGTTCGGCGATCTACACCACCACCGATACCCAACTGGCCACCGCAAAGGCGTCCGAGGCCGCATTCCAGCCGGTGGTGTCAGCAGCCGGCCATGGCGAGATAACCACGGAAATCAAGCCGCTGACCAGGTTCTTCTACGCCGAGGACTACCACCAGCAGTACTTGGCCCCGACCAAGAACCCCAACGGCTATTGCAATCACGGCCCCAACGGCCTGACCTGCCCGGTCGGCGTCGCCCGGGTTGACTGACGATCGCTGTATTCGGGCTCGTATCCGCGATGGGGTACGAGCCCAACTCGTCCTTCCCGGTGGAGACCGGCGCGCCCAACCGAAACCGGCGGCTCGCTACTCGCAACCACACTCGAAACAGCGCGACCGGCCGTGAAGCGTCCGCGCTTGCCGCCGCCCCAGAGGAAGTTGGCAGGCTGCTGCTGGCTGTGCCCGAGGACCAGTGGTTCGACCGGAAGGCTGCATCGATCCAACCCAAGAAGCTGGCCGAAGCGCTCGTGGCTTTCGCGAACGCCGAGGGCGGGACAGTCGTCGTCGGACTGGACCGTCCGGAGATCCAAGGCTTGAACCGCGTACGCGGCAAGCTGAACGACCTTCGGCAGGCACCAATCGCGCTGACCTCTCCCCCAGCGCCGAGAGCTCGAATTCGACAAGGGTCAGGCCCAGTTCGATGGATTCGCGGCCGAGGGGGTTTCTCTCTCGGATATCGACGAAGGCCTGGTCGAGGCTTATCAGAGTCGAATCGGCGTGCAGTCGCGATCGATAAAGGACGTTTTCAACGCCCGGAGTCTACTTACGCTGAAGGGCCACGTCACCAACGCGGGCTATCTGCTGTTCGGCAGGACCCCGCAAATCCTCTTCCCGCAGGCATACATCCGGATCATTCGGTTCCTCGGGGTGGAGCGCGGCACAGGAGCCAGGCTGGGCGTAGAGGAGGGCATGGACATCCGGGTCGAAGGATCGATCCCGTGGGCCGTACAAAGAGCTACCGCCGAAATCGAGAGGATGATACCGCAACGGCGATCGCTCTCTCCCGCTGGCCGATTCGAGGCGGCACCCATCGTGCCCCGCGACGCCTGGCTGGAAGGACTTGTCAATGCGGTGATTCACCGGTCATACAGCCTGTCCGGCGACCATATCCGGGTGGAAATCTACCCGAACCGCATAGAAATCGAGAGCCCTGGAAGATTTCCCGGCCTGGCCAACCCCGCCAAGCCGCTCGAAATCAGTCGCTTCGCCCGCAACCCGCGAATCGCGCGCGTCTGTGCGGACCTGCGCATCGGGCTGGAGCTGGGTGAAGGAATCAAACGAATTTTCGAGGAGATGCGACGTGTCGGCCTCAGCGATCCCGTGTATGTCCAGACGCAGGGAAGCGTCCGGCTGACCCTCGCCGATATCCCCCGCATCGATCCGCGAGTCGAGGCTCGTTTGCCACCCGGAAGCCAGTGCGTCCTCGACACCCTACGGTCGGCGTCGGCCCTCTGGGCACCGGAGACTTGGCAGAGACTCTCGGCATGAGCCGGCCGTGGACTATCACTCGCCTGCGCGCGCTGCGGGACGAGGGACTAGTGGCATGGAGCGGGAAAAGCGCCCGCGACCCTCGCGCCGTCTGGGCCGTGCACGAATAAGCGCCGCTGCGGCAGGGGTAGGCCCCGTACCGGATTTCATGCCTGGGAGTGGAAAAGATCGACATGTCCCGACATTGCTCCGCAAACTGGGAGTCGATGTGTCGATGAGGAGGTGTCCTTTGCCAGGCTTCAACAGCGAGGAGGAACGCGCCGCCTGGACCCTGGCCGAGTCGCTGGCCGAGCAGGCTCGGGCGATGATGCGTCAGGCCGAGAATGCGCTGGAAACGTGGAAGACCGGTAAGGAAATGAACCGGCTGCGCTGTGAGCGGCGCGGGATCAGCGCCTCGGACGCCGAGATTCGCTGGTCCGGGTCGGCACCGGCGAAGAACGCGCTGACCGACAACAGTTTTCACGTCGGGCTCGCCACGATGTATTTCAGTGCGGCCACCGCGAACTATTCGAGGGCCCTCTATCTCCGCGGTGAGGGAGGTTAGGGCCGGTCGTCCTTTTCCGCCATCGGGGCCGGTTTGGGCTGTGGCGTGTCGGTGGGCGCCGCGGCCGCCGGGGTGGACAGGGCCAGGCCGAGCACGGCACCGGCGCTGATCAGGCCCAGGCCGGTCAGTGAGATGGGACGGCGGTCGGGCTTCTCCATGAGTCCCGACGGTGACAGCCGAAGCTGGGATCCACCTGTGCAGAAGCTGCCAATCGTTTGGTCTGTGTCTGCGCGCGCGGCTCGGGCAACATGAACTAATGGAGATCGCCAACGAGACCGAACGCAAGTACGACGTCCCCGAAGGCTTCCAGCTGCCTCGGCTCGTGGGCACGGCCGGCATCGCGCGGGCCGACGACGCCGAGACGCACGAGCTCGACGCCACCTACTTCGACACCGACGAGTTGCACCTGATGCGCCACAAGCGCACCCTGCGGCGGCGCACCGGGGGCAGCGACGCCGGCTGGCACCTCAAGACCCCGGGCAGCGGCACCAGCCGCACCGAGCACCGCCTGCCCCTGAACGACGAGCCCGATCAGGTGCCGGCCGAACTGCGCAGCCTGGTCCGGGTCTTCGCGCGGCGCCGACCACTCAAGCCGGTGGCCCGGCTGTTCACCACGCGCGTCGAGACGCCGTTGCGCGACGCCGAGGGCACCACGCTCGCGCTGATCGCCCAGGACCGTGTCACCGCCGAGGCCGACGGCGGCGAGCAGCGCTGGCAGGAGGTCGAGGTCGAGCTGGTCGACGGCTCCCCTGAACTGCTCGAGGCGGTCGAGAGCCGCCTGCTCGCGGCCGGTGCGACCCCGGCGGCCGGCCCGTCGAAGGTCGCTCGGGCGCTCCACGGTCGGCTCGCGGCCAGCAAACCCGGCAGAAAGTCAAAATCTCCAGTCATCGCGTACGCGCGTGAGCAGCGCGACGCCCTCGCCGAGTTCGACCCGGGGGTCCGTCAGGGCGACCCCGAGGCGGTGCACAAGATGCGCGTCGCCACCCGCCGCCTGCGCAGCACTCTGCGCACCTTCAAGCGCTCTTTCCCCGACTTCGCCGAGGTGGCCCCCGAGCTGAAATGGCTGGCCGACCTGCTCGGCACGGTCCGCGACGGTCAGGTGCAGCGCGGCAAGCTGCTCGCCGAGGTGCAAAATGCCGGCCCGGACTTCGCCGATGCCGCGCGCCGGATCGCCGAGCACCTGGACGCCCAGGTCGACCGCGGCCGCGCCGAACTGGCCGAGGTCCTGGAGAGCGAGCGCTACCTGGCCCTGCTGGACCGGGTCGACGCGCTCGCCGACAGCCCGGGTACCGGCGAGAAAGATCCGCTGGGCCGGGCCCGCAAGAGCCTCGCCAAGGCGGACGGCCTGCTCGACCAGGCCATGGCCGCCGGCGAGGACCACGAGTTGCACGACGCCCGCAAGGCCTACAAGCGGGCCCGGTACGCGGTGGAGGTCTTCGCGCCGGACGGCGGCAAGCCGGCCAAGAAGCTGATCGACCGGCTGACCGACCTGCAGGACGTACTCGGCTCGCACCAGGACTCGGTGGTGGCCCGCGAACTGCTGCTCGACCTCGGCCCGGACAGTTTCTGGTTCGGCGTGCTCTATGCCCGGCAGGAGCAGGTCGGCCGGGACACCTACGCGGATCTCCCGGGGGTCATCGAGCAGTCGCGGAAGAACAAGCTTCGGAAATGGCTCAACTGAAGTTCAGCTGTCGTCCCGTTCAGGGGTGGGCGGACGTGGGTATGCATTCACGCATGCAGTCGGAGGCGGAGCAGCAGCACGAGGAACAGCCGGTCAGCGAGCCGTACGACGGCCCGGTGGAGGCTCTGGGCGGATACCGGGTGGCCGACGACGATGACGACGACCCGGTCCTGCTCAACGCGGACGGCAGCCCGGTGGACACCTGGCGCGAGGACTACCCGTACGCGGAGCGGATGCCGCGTTCCGAGTACGACCACCAGAAGCGGCTGCTCCAGATCGAGTTGCTGAAGTTGCAGAACTGGTGCAAGAGCAGCGGTGAGCGGCTGGTGATCCTGTTCGAGGGCCGGGACGCGGCCGGCAAGGGCGGCACGATCAAGCGCTTCATGGAGCACCTCAACCCGCGCGGTGCGTCCGTGGTGGCGCTGGAGAAACCGAACGAGCGCGAGAGCACCCAGTGGTACTACCAGCGCTACATCAAGCACCTGCCGGCCGCCGGCGAGATCATGCTGTTCGACCGGTCCTGGTACAACCGGGCCGGCGTGGAGCGGGTGATGGGCTTCTGCACCCGCGCCGAGTACCTCGAGTTCATGCGGCAGACCCCGGAGCTGGAGCGGATGCTGGTGCGGTCGGGCGTCCACCTGGTCAAGTTCTGGTTCTCGGTGACCCAGGGCGAGCAGCGCACCCGGTTCGCGATCCGGCAGGTCGACCCGGTCCGGCAGTGGAAGCTCTCCCCCAACGACCTGGCCTCGCTGGACAAGTGGGGCGACTACACCGAGGCGAAGGAGGCGATGTTCTTCTACACCGACACCGCCGACGCCCCGTGGACGGTGGTGAAGAGCAACGACAAGAAGCGCGCCCGGCTCGAGGCCATGCGGCACGTCCTGAACCGCTTCGACTATGACAACAAGGACGAAGAGGTGGTGGGCGTCCCGGACCAGCTGATCGTGGGCCCGGCTTCGCTGGCGGTCGAGGGCACCGAGATGTCGCCGAGGGTATTCCCGCGCCTCTAGTGAGATAAAGCGTTGGCGGCAACCCGCCTCTCTGATTAACGTGGCGGTACACGTGAAGGGAGGTGGTCCAGAGTTGAGTATCAACGGGACTCGTGAGGTGGCTGTCCGCTAGCCGCTGTCCTCGACAGCTTTCGTAAAGGCGTCGAGACCGTGTGGCAGCGGTCCGGCGAGTATCAGACAGCCACCCGACCCCTGGGGATCCGGCCTTGTCCGACCGGACCACGCCCGTTCGCGTGCGTGGAAGTCCCCAGGGGTCGCTTCATTTGCGTCGCCCTTACCTTTGCGAGGACACGATGCGTGAGTTGGTGGTGCTCGGCACCGCGAGCCAGGTGCCGACCCGGTATCGCAGCCAGAACGGCTACCTGCTGCGCTGGGACTCCGAGGTGATCCTCTTCGACCCCGGCGAGGGCACCCAGCGGCAGATGATGCTGGCCGGCCTCGCGGTCACCCCGCTGCGCCGGATCTGCATCACGCACTTCCACGGCGACCACAGCCTCGGCCTGCCCGGCATCCTGCAACGGATCTCGCTCGACCGGGTCAAACACCCGGTCACCGTGCACTACCCGGCCGAGGGCCAGGAGTTCTACGAGCGGCTCCGGCACGCCACCAGCTACTGGGACCACGCCGAGATCGTCCCTGCCCCAGTGAGCGGCCCAGTGAGCGGCCCGGTGGGTGGCGCGGCCTTCGCGGTGGAGACCCCGGCGGGGCGCCTCACCGCGCTGCCACTCTGGCATTCGGTGCCCACGTACGGGTATCGCCTGGTCGAGCCGGACGCCCGCCGGATGATTCCGGAACGGCTGGCCGCGCACGGCATCGCCGGGCCGGCCGTGGGTGAGCTGCAGCGCACCGGGCGCCTCGGCGCGGTCACGCTCGACGAGGTGAGCCGGGTCCGCACCGGGCAGAGCTTCGCCTTCGTGATGGACACCGGCCTGTGCGACAACGTCTACGCCCTGGCCGAGGGCGTGGACCTGCTGGTCATCGAGTCGACGTTCCTGACCGAGGACACCGAGTTGGCCGGCCAGGTCGGCCACCTGACCGCGGCCCAGGCGGCCGCGGTGGCGCGCGAGTCGGGCGTACGGACTCTGGTCCTCACGCATTTCTCCCAGCGTTACCCGGACGCCTCGCGGTTCCTCGACGAGGCCCGTGCCGAGTTCGCCGGCGACATCGTGCTGGCCGAGGACCTCATGCGCATCCCGATGCCGGGTCGGTTAGTTTCGTCCGATGAGCGTCGCCCTGCGTACCGGAAATGATGTTGACCTTCCGGAGGTGGGTGCGCTGCACTATCGCTCCCGCAGCGCCGCCTATGCCGAAATTTTGTCCGCCGAAACGCTGGGCCGGCTGACCGGCGACGCACTGTCCGCATGGTGGGTCGAGCGGTGGAAATGGGAACGCGAGACGCACCGGCTCACCGTCGCCGAGGCCGCGGGCCGGCTGGTCGGCTTCACCTACGTGGGACCGAGCGAGCTGCCCGGCGCCGCCGAGTTGTACGCGATCCACGTGGACCCCGGCCTGGTCGGCACCGGGGTGGGACGGCTGCTGATGGGCAACGCGCTCGACCAACTGGCCACCCTGGGCGGCGACCGGGCCGTGCTGTGGGTGCTGGAGGCGAACGGGCGGGCGCGGCGGTTCTACGACCGCGGCGGCTGGGCACCGGACGGCGGCACCCGCGTCGAGGCGGTCAGCGGCGAGCCGGTGCCGCAACTCCGCTACGCCCACCCGCTCTAGAGAGCTCACTCGTTGGTGGACGGGAGCGCGCGACCGAAATGATGCGGGGGAACCTGTGGTCACGCGCTCCCGCCAACCGCCCCGCCCAAACCGGGGGTCGCGCCTGGCCGGAGGCGCTGGACCAGCGGAGGCGTGCCGGTCCTGATTCCAGTTCAAGGGCGGGTCTTGGTTGCGGGACTGCCGCCGCGCTGGCGGGGCGCAGCAGCATCACCGCCGGGCGACGTCGGCCGGGCCGGGAAAGCCAGGGCCTGCCGGGGGAGGTCAAGCTGACGGACGACGTCGGAAGTCTCGATGGAGTTGTCAGAAAAAGCCGCGGTTCTGCGTGCCACGCGGGCTGCCGTGCCGCCCCGGGTTGTCCTCCCGGCCGGCGCGCAGGCCGGGTATGGCCCGGATGCTGTTCATGTCGTGCCGGAGGGTCCACGCCTCCCGCCACGGCCGCCGGGCCGCGACCTCGGCTCGTTCGGCCAGCCGTCGCGGTGAGCACGGCCAGCGCCATCCACACCAGACGCAGTTGCCGTCGAGGCCCGCCTCGGCGTGCCGCCCGAGCATCTGCTGGGCGTCCCGCCAGAGCAGGCGATCCACGATGTCGGCCGGAACGGACTGGTCGGCGATGACCATTCGGTACCCTCCGTCGGGACGTGTTTCAACCTCCGTTACGACTCATACAACAGCAGCGCGCCACCTCGCGGTCGGACTTTCTGTGCGATTACCGCGACTATCCGTGACCGGGCCTGTTCGCCGTGGGCGGACGGCCGCCGGGCATCGAGCCCGTTCACCGCGTTGTTGAGGCCGTTATGGATCCCGAAGCTGCTGCTCTCGACGCGTACAGCCAGGTCGTGACCGGGGTTGCCGCCAGCCTGCTGCCGTCGGTCGCGGCGCTCGCGGTGCGCACCGCCCGGGGCGCCGGCGCCGGTTCGGCGGTCACCTTCACCGACGACGGCTTCCTGCTCACCAACGCACATGTGATCGCCGGGGCGAACGACGGCACGGCCGCGTTCGCCGACGGCACCGAGACCCGATTCGACGTGGTCGGCGCCGACCCGCTGTCCGACCTAGCGGTGGTCCGGGTGCACCAGGCCGGCGCGCCGGCCGCCCCGCTGGGCGATGCCGACCGGCTGCGGATCGGCCAGTTGGTGGTGGCGGTCGGCAACCCGATGGGACTGGTCGGCTCGGTGACCGCCGGGGTGGTGTCCGGGCTGGGCCGCTCGCTGCCGGCCCGGGACGGCCGCCGGGTGCGGATCATCGACAGCGTCATCCAGACCGACGCGGCCCTCAACCCGGGCAACTCCGGCGGTGCGCTGGGCGACGCCACCGGAACCGTGGTGGGCATCAACACCGCGGTGGCCGGGTACGGGCTCGGCCTGGCGGTGCCGATCAACTCGACCACCCGCACGATCGTCGGCGAACTGGTCGCCACCGGCCGGGTGCGACGGGCCTGGCTGGGCGTGGCCGGGGTGCCGGCGCCGCTGCCGCCCCCACTCGCCACCCGGCTGGGCCAGAAGATCGGCCTGCGGGTGGTCGAGGTGGTACCGGGCAGCCCGGCCGGCACCGCCGGCATCTATCTGGGCGACGTGCTGATCTCGGCCGGCAGCCAGCCGATCCAGAGCGTGCAGGCGCTGCAGCGGCTCATGCTGGGCCCGGCGATCGGCACCAACCTGCCGATCACCCTGCTGCGCCGCAACGCCCTGGTCGACGTCGTGACGGTGCCGGCCGAACTCGGCTGACCCCCGGCCGCTTCGCCTAGCTCAGGTGCGCCAGCAGGTCCTGACGGGTCAGCACGCCGGCCGGCTTGCCGTCCACCAGCACCATCGCGGCGTCCGCCTTTTCCAGCAGCGCTACCGCCTCGCTCACCGGCTGGCCGCCGCCGATCATCGGCAGCGGGTCGGCCATGTGCCGCTCTATCGTGTCGTGCAGGTGGGCCTCGCCGGTGAACAGCGCGTCGAGCAGCGCCTTCTCCGCTATCGAGCCGGCCACCTCGCCGGTCACCACGGGCGGCTCGGCCTTGAGCACCGGCAGCTGGCTGACGCCGTACTCGCGCATGTAATCGATGGCGTCGCGGACCGTCTCGGTGGGGTGCACGTGGATCAGCGGCGGCATGGTGCCGCCCTTGCCCTCGAGCGCGTCGAGCACGGTGGGCGCATCACCCGAGACCGTGCGCAGGAAGCCGTAGCGCGCCATCCAGGAGTCGTTGAAGACCTTCGAGAGGTAACCCCGGCCGCCGTCCGGCAGCAGCACCACGACCACGTCGTCCGGGCCGGCCTTGCGGGCCACCTCGAGCGCCGCCACCACGGCCATCCCGCACGAGCCGCCGACCAGCAGGCCCTCCTCGCGGGCCAGCCGCCGGGTCATCTCGAACGAATCGGAGTCGGAGACCTCGACGATCTGGTCGCAGATGTCCCGGTCGTACGTGGTCGGCCAGAAGTCCTCGCCGACGCCCTCGACCAGGTAAGGACGACCGGTGCCGCCGGAATAGACCGAGCCCTCCGGGTCGGCCCCGACGATCGTCACCGGGCCCTGCTCCTTGAGGTAACGGCCGACGCCGGTGATGGTGCCGCCGGTGCCCACCCCCGCAACGAAGTGGGTGATCTTGCCGGCGGTCTGTTTCCACAGCTCCGGGCCGGTTTCCTCGTAGTGCGAGCGGGGGTTGGCCGGGTTGCTGTACTGATCCGGCTTCCACGCGCCGGGCACCTCGCGGGCCAGCCGGTCGGAGACGTTGTAGTAGGAGCGCGGATCCTCGGGGGCCACCGCTGTCGGACATACGACGACCTCGGCGCCGTACGCCCGCAGCACGTTCTGCTTGTCCTCGCTGACCTTGTCGGGGCAGACGAAGATGCAGCGGTAGCCGCGCTGCTGGGCCACCAGAGCCAGGCCGACACCGGTGTTTCCGCTGGTCGGCTCGACGATAGTGCCGCCCGGACGGAGCAGGCCGGCCTGTTCGGCGTCCTGCACCATCCGCAGGGCGATCCGGTCCTTGACCGAGCCACCCGGATTGAAGTACTCCACCTTGGCCAGCACGGTGGCCTCGATGCCCGCGGTGACGCGGTTGAGCTTTACCAGGGGGGTATCCCCGATGATCTCGACGACGTTGTCGTAGTAGCGCACACCTCAGACTACGACGACGCGATTGCGTTCCTTCTCCCACTCCAGGAAGCGCTCGGTCTCGGCCAGCACCGAACCGGCCAGCCAGGTGATCATCACGGCATCGTCGGCCAGGCCCACGACCAGCAGCGCTGCCTCCGGAATGAAGTCCAAGGGCGAGATCACGTACGCCGTGGCAGCGGCCATCATTGCCACCCGGAGGCCGCCGTCGTACTGTCGGGTGGCGGTTGCCTTGATCATCCGGGGCAGTGCCGCGAGCCGTCTGCCCAGTGACGGCCCGCCCCGCGCACCGACCGTCAACTGCTTGGCGAGCGCGGTGAACGCCGCCGTCCGTTTCAGCGTTTTCGCCATCAGTGTTCTCCCAGCCTTCACCGGTGTCGAACTCCAGCATGACTTGTGCGCGCCATGATTGCCTCTCGCCAGAACGAGTTAGCCTCGAAATCCAAGCCGGATCTGGAGGGGGACCCGTGGGCGGCTTCGAGTTCACGGCAACGGATTGGCGCCGGCTCAAGCTGGCCGGCCAAATCGTCGGGGGCGTGACCGGCACCGTTGCCACCGTCACCGCGCTCTCGGCGGGTGTGCTGCAGTGGCAGGCGGCCGAGGCCCGCCGGGTGATTCCGCTGGCCGAGGCACCGCCCCCGCGCGGCGACGGGGTGTACGGCGTCAAGTTCGGGGGCAAACCGATCGTCATGGTGGTGCTGGGCGACTCCTCGGCGGCCGGGTACGGCGTGCACCGTCCCCGCGAGACGCCGGGCGCGCTGCTGGCCACCGGCGTCTCCCGCCGCCTGCACCGACCGGTCCGTCTCTACCGGGTCGCCGTGGTCGGCTCGATGTCGTCCGGCCTGCCGTACCAGGTGGACGCCGCCCTGGAGTACGAGCCGGACGTCGCGGTCATCCTGATCGGCGGCAACGACGTCACGCACGGCTCGGCCCGCGCCGCCGCGGTGCGCTACCTCTCCGACGCGGTCCGCCGGCTGCGCGCGACCGGCTGCAAGGTCGTGGTCGGCACCTGCCCGGACATCGGCGCGATCCAGCCGATCAAGCCGCCGCTCCGCTGGCTCGCCCGCAAGTGGAGCCGCGACCTGGCCGCCGCGCAGACCGTGGCGGTGGTCGAGGCGGGCGGGCGCACGGTGTCGCTGGGCAACCTGCTGGGGCCGATCTTCGAGGCCGACCCGGTCCGCATGTTCAGCTCCGACCGCTTCCACCCGTCCGCCGAGGGCTACGCCCGGGCCGCCGCCGTCGTGCTGCCCACCCTGCTGGCCCTGCTCGGCGAGGACGACCGCGCCCCCGCGCCCGCGATCCGCGGGCTGGAGGAGGCCGCACATGAGGCGGTCCGGGCGGCCGGCACCGAGGTCAGCACCACCAAGGCCGGGGGCCGGGCGGTGCTGCGCCGGCACCCGTGGTTCGGCGAGGCAAGGACCTGGTTCGGGCATAAGGCATCCGTTCCGAGCGGCCCCCCGGCGGCAGGCGCCGTAGGGTGGACCCCAGCGGATCAATAACGCAGACGGCGCAGGGAGGCGGGAATGGCGGGGCTGAACGCACGGATCGGCAAAGCGGCGGCTACCGGTCTGCTCGCCGCCGGAGTGGGCGGGTTTGCGCTGCTGGCCGGCGAGGTCCTGGCCGCCAAGGCCCGGCGCTATGCGAAACCGACCATGGGCCTGGCACTGCGCACCTCGATGGGCAAGGTCTCGGCGCCGTCGCTGCGCCTCGTGCTGCTCGGCGACTCGGCCGCGATCGGTGTCGGCGTGGAATGGCTGGCCGAGACGGTCGGCGGTCAGCTGGCCCGGCTGCTGGCCGAGGGCACCACCGACACCGGCGAGCGGCACGTGCTGCTCTCCAGCGTGGGCGTGGCCGGTTCGCGCTCGTCCGACCTGGCTACCCAGGTGGCCCGGGCGCTGCTCGGCGACAAGCCGGACGTGGCCGTGGTGCTGATCGGCGCGCACGACGCGACCAGCCTGCGCAGCCCCGAGGAGTCCGCCGAGCTGCTCGGCCAGGCGGTCCGCCGGCTCCGCGGCGCCGGCGTCCGGGTGGTCGTCGGCACCTGCCCCGACCTGGGCGCGCTGCGGGCCATCGCGCCGCCGCTGCGCCAGGTGGCCGGCATGCTCGGCCGCCGGATGGCCCGGGCGCAGGCCAAGGCGGTGCTGGCGGCCGGCGGCGCGGTCGTCGACCTGGGCGAGGAGACCGGCGGCGTGTTCCGGGCCGACGCCGGGACGCTCTGCTACGACGGCTTCCACCCGTCCGCCGACGGATATCGGGTCTGGGCGCACGCTTTGTACCCCGCGGTGGCAAAGGCCGCGATGACCGGCGTGTGACCAATCTGCACTACCGGGCGATGTTACTCACCAGTTAACGTTGGGCCATGCCCGAAGCAGTCATCGTCGCCACCGCGCGCTCCCCGATCGGCCGGGCCGTGAAGGGATCGCTTCGGGACCTGCGTCCCGATGACCTCGCCACCACCATCGTCGACGCGGCGCTCGCCAAGGTGCCGCAGCTGGACCGCACCCTCATCGAGGACCTCTACCTGGGCTGCGGGCTGCCCGGCGGCGAGCAGGGCTTCAACATGGCCCGCGTGGTCGCCACCAAGCTGGGCCTGGACGGCCTGCCCGGCGCCACCGTGACGCGCTACTGCTCGTCCTCGCTGCAGACCACCCGGATGGCGTTCCACGCGATCAAAGCCGGCGAGGGCGACATCTTCGTCTCGGCCGGCGTCGAAACCGTGTCCCGCTTCGCCCGGGGCAGCTCCGACGGCCTCCCGCCGGAGGCCGCCGCGCTGGTCGGCGGCGGCTGGGACAACCCGTACTTCGCCGAGGCCCGGGCCCGCACGGCGTCGTACGCGCAGGGTGGCCAGGTGTGGCACGACCCGCGCGAGGACGGCGCGGTGCCGGATGTCTACATCGCGATGGGCCAGACCGCGGAGAACTTGGCCCAGCTCAAGGGCATCTCCCGCGAGGAGATGGACGAGTTCGGCGTACGCAGTCAAAACCTCGCGGAAAAGGCGATAGCGGACGGCTTCTGGGAACGCGAGATCACGCCGGTCACGCTGCCCGACGGCTCCGTGGTCTCGAAGGACGACGGCCCCCGAGCCGGCGTGAGCCTGGAGGCGGTGTCCACCCTCAAGCCGGTGTTCCGCCCCGACGGCCGGGTCACGGCCGGCAACTGCTGCCCGCTCAACGACGGCGCCGCCGCGGTGGTCATCATGAGCGACACCAAGGCGAGAGAGCTGGGCGTCACCCCCCTGGCCCGGATCGTCGCAACGGGCGTCACCGCGCTCTCCCCCGAGATCATGGGCCTGGGCCCGGTCGAGGCCTCCAAGCAGGCCCTGCGCCGAGCCGGCATGACCATCGACGACGTCGACCTGGTCGAGATCAACGAGGCCTTCGCGGCCCAGGTGATCCCCAGCTACCAGGACCTGAACATCCCGCTCGACAAGCTGAACGTGAACGGCGGCGCCATCGCCATAGGCCACCCGTTCGGCATGACCGGCGCCCGCATCACCGGCACCCTGCTCAACTCCCTCCACTGGCACGACAAATCCATCGGCCTGGAAACCATGTGCGTAGGCGGCGGCCAGGGCATGGCCCTGATCCTGGAACGCCTGAGCTGATCGCCCAGCCCACCCCACTTCCGCCGGGTTCGGCCTGCCAGGAGCGGCCGAGCTCGGCGGTTTTCATTCCCACCAGCACGGCCGCCGCGGCACTGGGCACCCCACCGACCCGGCGGCCGTCCACCCACGCGGCCACCCCAGCTGTCGGGCACCCCATCCCGCCAGCCGCGCCCCACAGATCTTGACGCCGACCCCGGCGCTCGTCCCCGCCGTCGTCTGGCGGTGGTAGCTCCGAGTCGCGATCTTGAAGAGTTGGTGTTCGGCCGAACTCCGGTCGAACAGAAACTCGCCGGATCTATCGATGGCGCGCCACTATGAGGTAATTCGCAGCTTTTGCTCCGGTGGGTTTCCCGGCGGGTGGAATGATCGTCCGCATTCCAGGACAGGCCCACAATGTGGCCAGCGGATCCCGGCATGCGGTAGCGGTGCCCGGCGGCGGGAGAAGAGGCGCGCCGCTCGTGGAGTGCGCCCGCAGCGATCACCACGCATAACCCACGCAAACGGACAATGGCGATAGTCGAGATGACCGACGACCGTAGATCACCAAGATCCGGCCCTGCCTGCCCGCCAGTGTCCGGTTAAGCATCATTTATCGGATATGTTCCAACGGCTGCCGCACCAGCACCGCCATCGGCGGCCCCAGCGGCCCGGCGGCCCCAGCGGCCCGGCGGCCCAGCGGCCCGGCGGCCCAGCGCCCAGCGGCGCGGCGGCAGCCCAGCGGCCCGGCGGCAGCCCAGCGGCCCAGCGGCGGCCCAGCGGCCCAGCGGCGGCCCAGCGGCCCGGCGGCAGCCCAGCGGCCCGGCGGCAGCCCAGCGGCCC
>NZ_BOMV01000039.1 GCF_016862375.1 Paractinoplanes rishiriensis
CCCAGCGGCCCGGCGGCAGCCCAGCGGCCCGGCGGCAGCCCAGCGGCCCGGCGGCAGCCCAGCGGCCCGGCGGCAGCCCAGCGGCCCAGCGGCCCGGCGGCGGCCCGGCGGCGGGTGGGCTCGGTGGCGGCTAGAGGGTGCCGCGTACCTGGTTGACCGCCTCCACGGCCTCGGCCAGCTGCCGCTCGGACGGGCCGGCGGCCAGCAAGTCGTCGGCCAGGACGCGTAGTTGGTCGGGGAGGACCACGTCCAGTTCGCGCGGGAGTGTGCGGTGCGGGCGGCCCTCGGCGTCGGCGGTCAGGTTGGCCAAGTGCTGGGCTAACGCGTGGACGCGGTCGCCTCGGCCGTCTTGCCAGCGGGGGATTTCCCAGTGGCGCACCTGGGTCAGCAGGCGGTCGGCGGCGGTGGCGAAGTCGGTCACGGGGGCGAGCGTACGCGAAAAGGCAGCGGCGCCCGGCCAGTGGGAGGACAGGCCGGGCGCCGCTTGGATGAAACGACTAATCTCTGCTGCCGCCCTGTAGGTAGCTCAGCAGCTGGAGGATTTCCAGGTAGAGCCAGATCAGGCCGACCAGGATGCCGAACGCGCAGGTCCACGAGTACCGCTGGGGCAGGCCCATCCGCACGCCCTGCTCGATCTGGTCGAAGTCCAGGATGAAGCTCAGGGCCGCGACCGTGATGCAGACGATGCTGAAGATGTAACCCAGCGGGCCGTTGTCACGCAGGCCGGTGTTCACGCCGAACAGCGAGAGCACGAGGTTGATCAGCATGACGGCGAACAGGCCGCCCATGACGGCGATCAGGCCCTTGGTGAACCTGGGCGTGGCCCGGATGACCCGGGACTTGTAGAGGATCGCCATCAGGAAGAAGACGCCGAACGTCGCCACCACGGCCTGCAGGATGATCCCCTGGAAACCCATGATTTCCTGGAAGAACTTGCTGACCATGCCGACGAAGACGCCCTCGATCACGGCGTACGTGATAACCAGGGCCGGGTTTGCCATCCGCGAGAACGAGATGATCAGACCCATCACCAGACCGATCAGCGCGGCACCGATCCAGGCCGGACCGATGAGCGAGTCGGGGATGACGTTCCACGCCACGATGGCCGAGATGCCGGTGATGCCGAGCAGAGTGACGGTCTTGACGACGACATCGTCGATCGTCATGGGCCGCACGGCGGGCGGGGCGGCGTATTGTCCCGGGGCGGTGGGGTACGGCTGATCGTATCCGGAAACGGGCGCCCCGTACCCGGTTGTCCGCTCCCGCTCAGCCGCCTGACCGAGGCGCGAGAGTACCGGGTTCGAAGATTTCACTGTGTCCAGCCTCCCTTGAGGTTGAAGCACGTCATGTGCTGCCTTTCCAGGGTAAAGCAACGTCCACCTAATGTGGTTGCCAGAAGCTGTGAGCAGGCTGAAAGGTGCCCACAGGGGCACATTCATCGTTAGTCTTCGATCGAGGCAAGCGCTTTCCTCGATCGAAGGAGACCCGCCATCGTCACCCGCCGGCAATTCCACGCCCTCGCGGCCGGTTCGATCGCCGCCCTGACACCCACCGCCGCGCACGCCGCAGACGCCGCCCCGGCGGCGATCGGCGTCACCGAGACCGAAACCGACATCCTGGTCGACAACGGCCCGATACAGCTCACGATCAACAAAACCACGCCGGCCCGGCTCACCAAGCTGATCTTCGACGGCCAGGACATGCTGGCCGGCGGCCGCGGCAACTACGACATGAACAACGCGCGCGAGGGCGACCCGCTCCCCCTGCCACCCGCGCAGAACACGTACGAGATCCGCACCGGCGACGACTTCGTGGACGTCGCGTTCCGGTACAGCCCGTCCAACGGCGGCCCGTTCTGGCTGGAGCGGCACTACATCGTCCGGGCCGGCGAGGCGGGCCTGCACCTGGCCACCGTCTTCCAGCACCCGCCCGAGTTGCACGGTTTCCGCTCCGACCAGCACCGGTACGTCTTCTATCTGGACCCGGCCCGGTTCACCGACGCCTCGGTCGAGGACGACCCGATCGGGCTGGCCTGGCGGGCCGGCGCCGCGGTCATGCCGACCCCGGCCGAGCTCGCCGCCGGCCCGATGGTGATGGACGCGACGCACGACCTGGACGGGGTCGGTTCGGCCTACCCGCGCCGGTACTACACCAAGTACGACTGGGCGACCTGGGTGAAGGACCACGTGGTGCACGGCCTCTACGGCAACGGGTACGGCATCTGGGTGGTGCAGCCGAACCGGGAGGCGTTCAGCGGCGGCCCGGTGCGCCAGGACCTCAACCTGCACCAGACCACCAGTCGCCCGGTGCTGCTGGTGGAGCCGCACGGCACGCACTACGGTTCGCCGCCGGTGCGGGTCGCTGCCGGGCAGGACTGGTCCAAGACTTACGGGCCCTACTTCGTGCAGCTGACCAAGGGCGACGATCCGGCCGTCATGCGCGCCGAGGCGATGCGCAGCGCGAATCCGGCGGCACACCAGGCGTTCTACGACCGGGTGGCGCTTCCCGGGTGGGTTCCCAGGACCGACCGATCGGTGGTACGCGGCCGGATCGATCGACCACGCGGCGCGGTCGCCGTGCTGTCCGACAACCGGCTGGACCATCAGCGCACCGCGCTCGGCTACGCGTACTGGGCCGACGTCCGCCCGGACGGCCGGTTCGAGATCGGCGGCGTACGACCGGGCACCTACCGGCTCACCGTCTATCGCCCCGGCGTCTGGGACGACCTGGTCCGCGACGACGTGGTGGTGCCGGCCGGCGGCACGGTCCGGCTCGACGACCTGCCCGGCTGCGTGGCTCCGGCCGGCCGGCTGCTGTGGCAGATCGGCACGCCGAACCGCACCTCGGCCGAGTTCCGGCGCGGCACCGAGTTCCGGCAGTGGGGCACCTCGCGGTTCTTCGCCGCGGACTTCCCGGACGGCGTCGTCTACCGGGTCGGCAGCAGCGGCCCGCAGGACTGGAACTACCTGCAGTTCCAGCGGATCGACGGGGTGGAGCAGGCGCCCTGGCGGATTCTGTTCGACCTGGACCGGCCGGCCCGCGCCGGGGCCACCGCGACCCTCACCGTCGCGCTGGCCGCGTGGGGTATGGACACCGCCCGGGACATCCCGCCGACCCCGGGCAACCTCACCGTCACGATCAACGGAACGCCACACGTCTGGACGTTCGAGCCGGACGAGACCCGCGGCGCCACCTACCGCTCCGGCTGCGGCGGCCGCACGTTCCGCCGGGCCTTCCCGTTCGACGCCGCGCTGTTGCGTCCCACCGGCAACGAGATCGTGTTGCGCATCAACGAGGGTTCGCCGCCGGAGCTGGGCAACGAACTCGCGTACGACGCCATCAAGCTGGAGCTGAACCGGTGAGAGCAACGCCCGGTTGGTACCGGGACGCGAAGTTCGGCATCATCATCCACTGGGGACTGTATTCGATCCCCGCCTGGGCGCCGCTCGACGACGAGGTGGTGCGGATCCTCGAGGCCGAGTTGGAGGGCCCGGACGGCGACGCGGCGAGCGACCCCTTGGCCCGGCATTCGTATGCCGAGTGGTACCAGAACAGTGCCCTGCTCGACGGGCCGACAAGGCAACATCATGAGGCCACGTACGGCGGGCAGGACTACGGCGATTTTCGCGGTGCCTTCGCCGAGGCGGTCCGGGGCTGGTCGGCCGAACCGTGGGCCGACCTGTTCGCGGCGTCCGGCGCCCGGTACGTCATCCCGGTCACCAAGCACCACGACGGCTTCACGCTCTGGCCGTCCGCGACGCCTAACCCGAACCGCGCCGGCTGGTCGGTCGAGCGGGACGTGATCGGCGAACTGGCCACCGCGGTCCGCGGCCGCGGCCTGCACCTGGGTCTCTACTACTCCGGCGGCCCGGACTGGACCTTCGACCACCTGCCGATCCGGCGGCTGGCCGACATCCCGCACAGCATCCCGGACAGCCCCGAGTTCGCCCGCTACGTGGACGCGCACTGGCGCGAACTGATCGAACGCTACCGGCCGGCCATCCTGTGGAACGACATCAAGTACCCGCCGGCCGCCGAGCCGGACCGGCTGATCGAGGACTACTACGCCGCGGTGCCGGACGGCGTGGTCAACGACCGCTTCGGCACCGCACGCCCGGACGTCCGCACGCCCGAGTACGCCCGCCGCGCCGACATCGACACCGAGGTGTGGGAGACGGTCCGCGCCGTCGGCATCTCGTTCGGCTGGAATCGCCAGGAGACCGAGCTGATCTCCGTACCGGATCTGGTTCTTCTGCTTGCCGATGTGATCAGCAAGAACGGGAACCTGCTGCTCGGCGTCACCCCGGACGACCGCGGTCAGATCCCGCGGGCGCAACAGGAACTGCTGTACGGCATCGGCCGCTGGCTCGAGGTGCACGGCGAGGCGGTGTACGGCACCCGGCCGTGGACCAGGGCCGAGGGCACCACCGCGGACGGCCGCCCGGTGCGGTTCACCAGCCGCGGGAACGTCGTCTACGGCATCGTGGCGGGCGGCGCGGCGGCCGGCACCGCGCCCGGCCTGGACCTCCCGCCCGGCGCCAAGGTCCGGCCGATCGGCACCGACGCCTTCGCGGTGGAAGGCGCCGGCGCCAGCTAAGTCGGCCTGGCTAGGTCGGCCTGGCCAGGTCGGACCAGCTACGTCAGCGCGGTCCCGGCGGTAACGGCAACCCGGGGATGCCCGGGGTGCCCGGCGGCTGGGCGCCCCGGCCGTTGCTCACCTCGATGATCACCACGCCGCCCTTGATGGTGCGGCCGCTCGGGTTGGTGCCGGCCGCGGTGCCCGCCGGGCAGGTCGAGTCGACCTCGCCGTTGGCCAACGACACCGAGAATCCGGCGCCGGACAGGCGATTGCGGGCACTGTCGAGCGAATCGCAGGTGACGTCGGGGATCGAGCGCTGGTCGCCGTACGCGATCTTCCGGCTCTCCGGCCGCTCGAACTGCTCGCGCGGCTTGCCCTCCATGTAGTCAGCAAGCGTCTTGTAGACCGCCGGGTTGACCTGGGCGTGCCGGAGCCGGTCCGGGTGGTTCTGGTAGTCCGGGTTGACCAGGTAACCCGCCACCACCAGCTGGGTGGTGCCGGCGATCAGCGAAGCGGTCTTGTCGTGGTCGGTGGTGCCGGTCTTGCCGAACACCGGATGCTTGACCGTGGACCGGGTCTGCGGCGCCGTGGCACCGCCGCACCGGCCCAGCTGGGCCGAGTCGCCGACCGGGCAACGCGTCGCGTCGAGGGCCGCGCGGGCCACGTCCTTGCTGGTCGCGCGGATGCAGTGCGGCTTGCCGATGTCGAGTTTCGCGTTGTCCTGGGTGACGATCTGTTCGATCGGCGTCGGCGCGCAGTACATGCCGTCGCCGGCCAGGGTCGCGTACGCGTTCGCCATGTCCAGCGGGGTCGTGTTCGAGACGCCAAGCGTGAACGCGCCCCACTGGCGCGCGTTGCGTGGCTCGGCCAGCTCGGCGTCGTTCGGTGCCCGGAACTGGATGCCGAACCGTTTGGCGACCGCCACCACATTCTCGGCGCCGACGCGTTCCTCGAGCGGGACGAAGAACGTGTTGATCGACTTGCCGAAGCCGGTCCACATGTTGAAGACGCCCTCGCCGCCACCGCCGGAGTTGCTCGGGCACCAGAAATGCGTGCCCGGACATGCCGAGGGGGTGCTGCGTTCGACGATATAGCCCGATCTATACCGTTTCTCGGCCTTGATGGTGTACGCGAGCGGATAGCCCTTTTCCAGCGCGGCCACCATGGTGAACATCTTCATCACCGAGCCGGCCTGGTAACCGGTGATGTCGCCGCCGCCGGTCAGCAGCGGGTTGGTGGTGTTCGGGAAGGAACCCCGAATACCCTTCCGCGCCTTCTTCGGGTCGGGCGACATGTAGTTCTGCGGGTTCTGCGGGTTGTCCAGTTTGTACTTCCGGTTCGCGGCCAGCAGCCGCACCTTGCCGGTGCCCGGCTGGATCGCGGCCAGCAGCAGCGCGTTCTTGTTCTTCTCCTTGATGAGCTCGGCGATCCGCTCCCGAGCCGAGTTCTGCGCCTTGATGTCGAGCGTCGTGGTGATCCGGTAGCCACCGCTCTTCAGGCGGCGCTCCCGGTCGTACTCGGTTTCGCCGAACTGCTCCTGGCTCATCCACCAGCGGTAGAAGTAGTCGCAGAAGAAGCCCCAGTTGTTCTTGGCGACCGAGACGCAGCCGTTGGCGATCGGCCGGACCTTGTTGGGGATCGGCTCCTTCTTGGCGGCCGCGGCCTGCTCCGGCGTGATGGCGCCGATCTCGACCATGCCCGGGATGACGTAGTTGTCGCGGCGTTTCTGGATCTCCTCGCGCCCGTCCGGGGTGGTCGGGTTGTAGAACGACGGCGCCCGGATGATGCCGGCCAGCATCGCGGCCTCGCCGACGCTCAGGTCCTTGGGCTTCTTGTTGAAGTAGACCTGGCTGGCCGCGAAGATCCCGAACGCCCGGCTGCCGAACGGCGCGATGTTGAGGTAGCGCTCCAGGATCTGGTCCTTGGTGAGCTGCTTCTCCACCTCGAGCGCGTACTTCATCTCGGTGACCTTGCGCTTCGGGGTGTCCTTGGTCGCGTCCACCACCTCCTGCGCGTTCGTCGCCGAGTAGGCCAGCGACATGCGCACCCACTGCATGGTGATGGTCGAGGCGCCCTGCTTCTGCTTGCCGTTGTTGTTGCTCACGAACGCGCGGGCGACACCCTTGAGGTCGACGCCGTTGTGCTTGTAGAACTCCCGGTCCTCGGCCGCGACCATGGCGTCGCGCATCGGCTTGGAGATCTCCTTGAGCGGCACGTCGCTGCGGAACTCGTCGTAGAACTGCGAGATCTGTGTCTTGTTGTCGGACGCGTAGATCCGGCTGATCTGCGGCGAGCTGAAGTCCTTGATCTCGCTGGGCAGGCTCGCGAACGTCTTGTTGCCCGCCTTGGCCGCCAGCCCGGACATCGCCGCGGCTGGGAACACGGCCGCCGCCACCACGACGCCGGCCACTAAACCGCAGACCAGCAACGAGAAAGCATTGAAGAATATGTTGTGGTCGCGGCGGCGCATCCAGGAACTCACCGCATTACCATCCGCGACTCGGCGCCGATCCACCAGACCACAACGTCACTCGCTTCCACATCGTTGCCGATTTACCGGGGCAGATCCACGCAAATCGCACCGATGTGGGGAGCCGAGGCGCGCCCGTGGGTCGGGGCAATCACACCTCACGATGTCAAGAGGTGCCCGGGGCGGGTCACACAAAGCACCTCAAGCACCGACAGCGCCGAGATCAGCCGGACAACTCGTCATTCAAGAACGAATCGCAGTTCCATCACGGACATAGAGACGCCTCCAGGAGAGCTCTGCGTCCCCGCTGGCCGATTTGAACCTTTACGGATGGATCAATCTGCGCCATATCGACGTCAATGGTGTTTAACTAAGGATTGTGATAATACGTCGGGACTCGAACCCGGGTGGGCCGAGCGTTGCACCATGCGAACCGGACTTCGGTCGTTCCAGGTATCCCGATGCCAGGACGTTTTTCCAGGTCACAGACGCGTCGGGGTGCGCGCTGAGCGCCGCCGTAGCCGCATTGACGGTTCGCCGCAGCTCAAGCGGCCTCGAATCCCACTCTGAGTCGTACGTCCAGGGCCGTCGCCAGCCGTTCCAGCACTGCCAAGGTAGGAACTGTTCCGCCGGCCTCGAACCGGGCGACCGCGGACTGCGTCATCCCCGATGCTTTTGCCAGCTGCGTTTGGTTCCAACCTCGGCGCTCACGAAGTTCTCGAACAGAACGACCGAGCTCGAAGGCCAAGCGCGCAGCGTCGTACGCCTCCGTAGCGCCCGGGCCCGATTGGTCGAGCTTCCGGGCGAGTCAGACCTCTAGATGAGACGGGCCGGCCGTGAGGGCGTTGGGAGGGGCTGTCGGTCAGACGGGCACACCGTTGTGCAGATATCGCAAGCCGCCGCCATCGGCTGCGACCGAGGCTTCCCGGACCCGACTTTCGACGTACGGCCGCAGCAGCCCGGCAACATCGTCGAGCGGAACGAACCGGGCCCAACCCCACCTGGAAGATCTGTACGAGGCCACCCACGGCAGTCTCCACCTGGCCGTACTCCACGGCACGTACGCTCTCTACGTCACGAACATCTCGGGTCACCACCCGGTGGACCCGGGCGTGCGGGTCGGTACACGGATCCCGCTGACCTCCCTGGGCGCCGGCGAGGTCCTGCTCGCCTACGCCGACCCGGATCTCATCGAGTGCGTCCTCGTCGACTACCCGCGTACGAACGGCCATCCGATCGCGTCGACGCATCCGATCCGTCAGCGGCTGGCCGGCATCCGCCGCTCCGGCGTCGCGGTCACCCGCCGCGGACTCCGGTCGGTCGTGGTGGCCGCGCCCGTCTTCGGTCCCTCCGGTGGCGTGGTCGCCGCGCTGTCGGCGGCCGTCCGTGCCACCGACTCGCAGCACGTCCGGTCGGGCTGGTCCGGCTGGCTGCGAACCGGATCGCTCAGGAACTCGTCGGTGCCATCGGTGGCGGGGCGCCGGGCCACGAAACCGACACGAACAGATCTTCCGCCCAGTGAGGTCCGGGGTGGAGCTGGCCGGGATACAGCGACGACACTCTAGACGGGATCGCGGCCGAGCCCGGGGGCATCCCGCACCCGAAAAGGGGGATGCCAGGCATGCGACTCGGATACCACTCGATCACCTGGGGCGGCGTCGTCGGCGACGCGACGGGCGTGACCAGCATCAAGGACCTGTACTACCGCGCCAACGGCTCGATGGAGCAGGCGGTACGCGACATCGCCGCCGCGGGGTACGAGGGCACCGAGATGTTCGACGGGAACGTCGCCGCATACGCCGATCGGCCCGACGACCTGCGCGAGCTGCTCGACTCGGCCGCTGTCGAGCTGGTCAGCGTCTACACCGGAGCGAACTTCGTCTACGCCGATGCGTTGCCGGACGAGCTGTACCGGGTCGAGCGTGCGGCGGAGTTGGCGGCGACGTTCGGCGCGCGCAGCCTGGTGGTGGGCGGGGGCGCCCGGCGCGCGGCCGGCACGCCGTCGGAGGACTACGACCGGCTGGCGGCGGCGCTGGACCGGATCACCGACATCGCCGAACGCCAGGGGCTGAGCGCCAGCTACCACCCGCACCTGTCCACGATCGTGGAGAGCCCGGACGAGCTCGAGCGGTTGATGTCGCGTACCCGGATCGGGTTCTGCCCGGACACCGCGCATCTGGCCGCCGGCGGCGGCGATCCGGCGGCGCTGATCCGCCGGTACCCCGACCGGATCCGACACGTACACCTCAAAGACCTGCGCCCGGAACCGCTCGCCTTCCTGCCGTTGGGTGCCGGCGTCCTCGATTTCCCGGACATCCTGCGGGCGCTACGGGAGGCGGGGTACGACAGCTGGCTGATCGTCGAACTGGACGCCTACGAGGGCGATCCCCGCGAGGCCGCCGAGAGCAGCCGGGCGTACCTGGACAAGCTGCTCGACGCGTAGGAGGGAGGAAACATGACCGGGATGATGACCGCGGTCCGGTTGCACTCCACGGAGAACCTGCGGCTGGACGAGGTGCCAATCCCGGACGCGGGGCCCGGCGAGGTGCTCATTCGCGCTGTCCCGGCTCAGCGGGGCCAGCAAGGTAATCGTCTCCGAGCCGGACGAGCGCCGGCGGGAGCTCTCCGGGCGCCTCGGCGCCGACGAGCTGCTGAACCCGTTCGACACACCGGTGGTCGAGGCAGTCGCCGACCTCACCGACGGCATCGGGCCCGACGTCATGATCGAAGCTGTGGGCAGTATCCCCACCTACGAGGACTCCATGGCGGCCGTCCGCCGCGGCGGGAAGGTGCTCGCGTACGGGGCGGCGCCGATGGACCGGAGCATATCGCTGCGCCCGTTCGACGTGTACGCCAAGGAACTGACCATCGTCGCGTCGTACGCCGGTACCTACGACACCTGGGCCGCGGGCGATCGAACTGCTCTCGGGTGGCACGTTCGACCCGAGCCTCATCGTCGACTCGGTGCGGCCGCTCGACGAAGCGGTGGACGCGATCCGCGGCCTCGAGCGCGACAAGAGCACGGTCAAGGTCCACATTCAGGCATGAAGGAACGGCATCAAGGCTTGGTAGGTGAAAGACATGACGGCTGAGGGCGGATTCCGTTATTCCTACAACTCACTCGTCTACGCCGGTGAAGACCTCGCGGTCTCGGTGGATCGGGTGGCGCGTTTCGGCTACGACGCGATCGAGGTCGTGGGCGAGCCGGAGCAGATCGACGCCAAGCGCGTCGCGAAGCTGACCCAGGATGCCGGCATCGGCGTCAGTAGCATCTGCTCGATCTACACTCCGGAGCGCGACCTGATCCACCCGGATCCGGATGCTCGTAACACCGCGATCCAGTACGTCAAGGACCTGGTCGACTTCGCCGCGACGATGGAGTGCCCGACCGTGGTCGTCCATCCGACGGCCAACATGAAAATCAAGGCGCTCGCCGATCCCGCCCAGGAGTGGCAGTGGGCCGTCGAGTCCATCCGGAACGCCGGGGAGTACGCCGCGCCGCGCGGTGTCAGCTTCTCCCTCGAGTGCTGGAACCGGTTCGAGTCGTACTTCCTCAACCGGCTGGAGCAGGCGCGGCGCCTGTGGGCCGAGACCGGGCTGACCAACGGTGGCGTGCAGGGTGACACCTTCCACATGAACATCGAGGAGGCCTCGCTCGCTGACGCGTACCGCGACAGCGCGGGCGTCCTGCAGCATGTGCACTTCGCCGACTCGGACCGGACCGCGCCCGGCGGGGCGCACATCGACTTCGTCCCGATCGTCGATGCGCTCGTCGAGATCGGTTATGACAAGTACATCAGCTTCGAGCTGCTGCCGGCGCTGGCGGACCCGTTCTCCGGCGGGCGTCACGAGGAGTTCTTCGACCGCTACACCGAGCGCGCCATCCGGGTGATCCGCGCGATGGAGGACCTGGTACGCACCCGTCGCACCCTGGGCGGAAAGGGTTGACATGGTTACCACCCGGCCCATCCCGTTGGGCCTGAGCACCTTCGTGCTGGCCTCGCCGTTCTCCGACGCCGACCTGGGGCTGTTCGGCAAGGTCAAGTCGTTCGGGTACGAGCAGGTCGAGGTGTGCATCGAGGATCCGGGCAGGCTGACGGCGTCCGCCGTCGCGAAGGCGGCGGCCGAAGAGGGATTGTCGGTGCTGGTGTGCGGCGCCTTCGGCCCGGACCGCGACATTTCCCACGAGGACGAGCATCGCCGCCGCGGCGGTACCGGCTACCTGCGTCACTGCGTGGACTTTGCCGCGGCGGTGGGCGGCAGTCTGGTCAGCGGCCCGATGTACGCGCCGACAGGGCAGGCGCGGTTGCTGGACGGCGGTGCGCGCGCGGCGCAGTGGGCGCGGGCGACCGAAAGCCTGGCGCAGGTCGCCGAACACGCCCGCACGGCGAACGTCAGGCTCGCCGTCGAGCCGCTGAACCGGTTCGAGACGGATCTCGTCAACACCGTCGAGCAGGGCGTCCGGCTCTGCGCGGACGTGGGCGCCGACAACGTCGGCCTGCTGCTGGACACGTTCCACATGAACATCGAGGAGAAGAGTCTCCCCGCCGCGATCACCACCGCCGGACCCCGCGTCTTCCACTTCCAGGCATCCGAGAACGACCGTGGTACGCCGGGGAGTGGGCACATTGCCTGGGAGGAGGTCGTAGCGGCCCTCCGCGGGATCGACTACGCGGGCAGCGTCGTGGTCGAGTCGTTCCTGCCCACCGTCCAGGAGATCGCCCGTGCGGTATCCCTGTGGCGGCCGGTCGCCGAATCGATGGACGCCCTCGCGGCCGACTCCGTGCGGTTCCTGCGTCCGCTGCTACAGAGTGGGGGTAAGCCATGAGGAAGGTATTCCGTCCGCTCGTGGTCGTGACGGTCGTGCTCCTGGCGGCAAGCGGGTGCGCGTATCCGTCCGCCACGTCCGTGCAGCAGGATCCCGGCGTCTCCCAGCAGGCCGATCAGGCGCTGGCGGAGCTGAAGACCGCACCGGGGAATCCGGGTCCGAACGGCGAAGAGCCGGCGCCGGCGTCCGCGGTGGAGTTGACACCGCAGGACGTGGAGAAGATCAAAGCGTTGAAGGCCAAGGCCGGAATCGCTCTGCATTTCGGCGGTAACGACTGGTCGAACGCGCAGACCGCCGGGCTCAAGTCCGAGTTCGCCCGGCTGGGCATCGAGGTGGTCGCCGTCACCGACGCCGGTTTCAGCCCCGACAAGCAGACCAGCGACATCGAGACCATGCTGGCGAAAGAGCCGGACATCATCGTCTCCATCCCGACGGACACGACGGCCACGGCGCCGGCATACCAGAAGGCCGCGGCGGCGGGAGTCAAGATCGTCTTCATGGATTTGGCAGCCAAGGGGATGGTGCCCGGCAAGGACTACGTCGCGATCGTCTCCGCGGACAACTACCGCCTCGGCGAGGTGACCGCCAACCTGATGGCGAAGGCGATCGGCGGCAAGGGCAAGATCGGGATGATCTATCACGGTATCGACTTCCCGGTGAACAACGAGCGCCGCGCCGGAGCCGAGGCCACCTTCAAGAACTACCCGGACATCCAGATCGTCGAGAAGAAAGGCATCGTGGGCCCCGACTTCGCGGGGGACGCGCAGAACGTGGCGAGCGCCATGCTGAGCAAGTACGCGGATCTGAAAGGCATCTGGGCGATCTGGGACGTGCCCGCCGAGGGTGTGATGGCCGCTGCCCGTGCCACTGGCCGGCTCGACCTCGCGGTGACCGCCCAGGACCTCGGCAAGATCGTCGCTCTCGGCCTGGCGAGAAACCAGCTGATGGTGGGGGTCGGTGCACAGGTGCCGTTCGACCAGGGCGTCACGGAGGCGCGGGTGGCGGCGGGCGCGCTGATCGGCAAGAAGGAGCCGACCTTCGTGTCGCTGGGCGCGCTGGCGGTGACGCACGACAACGTGCTGGAGGCCTGGACGCAGGTCTACCACCAGCCGCCCCCGGACTTCCTCAAGAACGCGTACCTCCCGTAACTAACGCGACCCCGGCCACCAATCCGCCGGGAAGGGACGAACGTCATGGCCGAGACGATGAAAGACATCACGAGCCCCCGCCGCCCGGACGGGCCGGGGAGCGGGGCCGACAGGCCGGCCGTCGAAATGTCCGGGATCTACAAGTCATTCTCCGGGGTGCCGGTTCTGCAAGGCGTCGACTTCGAGGTCCGCGCCGGCGAGGTACACGCCCTGGCCGGCGGGAACGGAGCCGGCAAGTCGACCCTGATGAAGATTCTCCAGGGCGTGTACTCGATGGACGCCGGCGAGATCAGAATCGACGGCGAGCCGGCGCGACTGTCGAGCATCCACGACGCCCGCGCCGCGGGCGTGGGGATGGTGTTCCAGGAGTTCAGTCTCGTCCCCACGCTGACCGTAGCGCAGAACGTCTTCCTGGCGGCCGAGCCGATGGGGCGGCTCGGCATGATCAACGACCGGGAGGCGGTCCGGCGGACGCGGGAGGTGTTCGCCGGCATGCACGTCGAGGTCGACGTGACCGCTCGCGTGCAGGACCTCAGCACCGCGTACTGGCAGCTGACGGAGATCGCCAAGGCGCTAGCGCAGGATGCCCGGATCCTCATCATGGACGAGCCCACCGCGAGCCTCGCCAAGCACGAGACCGAGGCGCTGTTCGAACTGGTCGAGCGCCTCAAGGCGCGGGGCATAGCGATCATCTACATCTCGCACCGGATGGAGGAGGTGTACCGGATCGCCGACCGGATCACCATCCTGCGCGACGGCGGGCGGCTGTTCACCAAGTCGCTCAAGGAGGTCACCCGCGAGGAGATCGTGGAGGGCATCGTCGGGCAGAAGATCGAGGGCGAGCTCGAGTACAAGGAGCGTGCGCCGCGGGGCACCCGGGAAGTGCTGCTGGAGGCTCAAGGACTCAACGCCGGTCGGCGGGTCCGCGACGTCTCGTTCCAGCTTCACAAGGGCGAGATCCTCGGCCTGGCCGGTCTGATGGGCAGCGGTCGTACGGAGCTGGCGCGCATCCTGTTCGGGATCGACAAGCTCGACAGCGGGGAGGTACGGCTGCACGGCCGGCGCGTGGACCTCGGCAACCCACGCGACGCCGCCGCCGTCGGTATCGCACTGATCCCGGAGGACCGGCGGGAGCAGGGCCTCGTCCTGGACCACTCCGTACGCGACAACCTGCTGCTGCCGCTGCTGAGCCGGTTGAAGGCCGGGCCGCTGATCAGCGACCGCAGGGGCAACGAACTCGCCCGCTCCCTGATCCAGCGGTTCTCGGTGAAGGTGGCGAACATGGCCAAACCGGTGCGCGTGCTCTCCGGCGGTAACCAGCAGAAGGTCGTCATCGCCAAGTGGCTCGGCACGGAGCCGGAAGTGCTCGTCATGGACGAGCCGACGGCGGGGGTCGACATCGGTACCAAGTCCGAGATCCTCGACATGATCCGCAACCTTGCCGACGAAGGCAAAGGCGTGATCGTCATCTCGTCGGAGTATCCAGAACTGCTCGCGGTCAGCGACCGCGTCGTCGTAATCAAGGACGGCGCTGTGCTGACCGTGCTCGACCGCGGCGACATCCCGGACGAGGAAAGCCTCCAGCTCGCCGTTCAAGGAGTCTGATCATGGCAACCTCCACCGTCACCCCCTCCGAGACCACGGCCGGCCGTCGCGGCAGGCTCGCCGGGGTCGACTGGCACCGCTACGTCATCTACATCGGCTTCGTCGTGGTATTCCTGTTCTTCGCCGTGTTGCTGCGCGACCAGGGCTTCCTGTCGGCCAACAACCTCCTGAACATCCTCCGGCAGACAGCGACGATCACCGTGATCGCCGTCGCCATGACGTTCGTGATCGCATGCGCGGAGATCGACCTGAGCGTCGGCTCGGTCGCGGGCCTGTCCAGCGTCGTCGCGGCCATCGCGCTGTCCCACTGGGGCCTGGTGGCGGGCATCATCGGGGGGCTGGCGGTCGGCCTCGTGGTCGGCGCCATCAACGGCGGGCTGGTCGCCACCCTGGGTATCCCGTCGTTCCTGGTCACCCTGGGCATGCTCGGGATAGCCTCCGGCGTCGCCCAGTGGGTCACCGCCTCCGCCCCCCAGCCCATCCTCAACGACGCGTTCAACCTGGTCTTCGGATCGGGCAACATCGGGCCGATCCCGGGCCTGATTGTGTGGAGCGCGATATTCGTCGTGGTCGGCCATGTCGTGCTGACCAAGACCCGGTACGGCCGCGAGGTGCTGGCGACCGGCGGCAACCGGACAGCGGCCAACTTCACCGGCATCAACACCAAGCGCATCAAGTTCCAGGTGCTGCTGATCTCCGCCGTGGTGGCGAGCATCGTCGGCCTGCTGTACGCCGGCCGACTCCAGTCGGGCCGGTTCCAGTGGGGTACCGGTGATGAACTGTCCGCGATCGCCGCGGTCATCCTCGGCGGCACCAGCCTGTTCGGCGGCTCCGCCTCGGTCATCGGTACCCTGTTCGGCGCCCTGCTGATCGGACTGATCAACAACGGGCTGATCCTGGCCGGCCTGGAGTCCAGCCAGCAGCAGGTGGTCCGCGGTGCGATCATCATCCTCGCCGTCGCGCTGGCGCGGAAGAAGTGATGGACATGCGCTCCGGCATCATCGGCACCGGATTCATCGGCGGCGTGCACGCGTACGCCGTACGGGCGGCCGGCGGGGCGCTCGCCCACGTCGCGGCCGAGAGCCTGGAACACGCCGCGGAGGCGGCGCGTCGACTGGGGGCCGAGCACGCCTGCGCCTCCGCGGAGGAGCTGATCAACGCCGACGACGTCGACGTCGTGCACGTCTGCACCCCCAACGCTCTGCACGTGCCGCAGGCGGAGGCCGCGATCCGTGCCGGCAAGCACGTGATCTGCGAGAAGCCCCTCGCCACCGACCCGGCCGACGCCCGCCGGCTGGTGGAGGCGGCGGCCGACGCCGGGTTGGTCGCGGCGGTGCCGTTCGTGTACCGGTTCTATCCGTCCGTGCGGGAGGCCCGGGCCCGCATCGGCGCCGGGGACGCGGGTCCGTTGTGGCTGCTGCACGGCTCGTACCTGCAGGACTGGCTGGCCGGCAGCGACGCGACCAACTGGCGGGTCGACCCGAAACTGGGCGGCGCCTCCCGCGCGTTCGGTGACATCGGCGTGCACTGGTGTGACCTGATGGAGTTCACCACCGGGCACCGGATCACCCGGCTCATCGCCCGGATGGCAACGGCCCATCCGGATCGGATCACCGAGGACGGCGCCGCCGTGCTGTTCGGCACCGACCGCGGCGCTTCCGGATCGGTCGTGGTCAGCCAGGTTTCACCGGGCCGCAAGAACCGGCTGTGGTTCGAGTTCGACGGCCCGTCGGCTTCCTACGCATTCGACCAGGAACTGCCGGACTCCCTCTGGGTCGGCGGGAAACGCGGCAACCAGGTGGTACCCCGCGGCCCGGACACCTTCTCGGGGCCGGCGGCGGGCTACGCCCGGCTACCCGCCGGGCACCCCCAGGGCTACCAGGACAGCTTCACGGCATTCGTGGCCGACGTGTACGCCGCGATCGGCGGCCACAAACCCGACGGTCTGCCGATGTTCGCCGACGGGCTGCGAGCGGCCGTCCTCACCGCAGCGGTCGTCGAGTCCGCCGCCGACGAGACATGGGTGGAGGTACCCCAATGAAACTCGGTCTCCTGACCGCCTGCCTGCCCAACCGCAGTCTGGAGCAGATCGCGGCGTGGGCCTCGGAGAACGCGTTCGAGGCGCTCGAGGTGGCCACCCGCGTCGTCGACGCCCTCTACGAAGGCGGGTTCGACGGGGTCCTCTCGGTCGAACACGAGGATCCGCTGTGGGGCGGCACCGAGGACAAGATCGAAACTGGACTGCGCGTTGCGCATCGGACCCTGCGACCCCTCCTGGTGGCCTGAGATGTTCTTCGATCCACACCAGCGCGCCACCGTCGAGGCGGCGATGGCCCGAATCATCCCGACCGACGATGCCCCCGGCGCCCGCGAGGCGGGCACCATCGACTTCCTGGACCGGTACCTGTCCGGTCTGGACCACGTCTACGCCAAGCCGGACGGCAGCGGCTTCGAGAAGCTCGAGGGCAAGCGGGCCGACGCCTGGCGGCAGCGGCTGGACATCATCCGGGACAAGTACGCTCATGGCATCGCCGACCTGGACCGGCGCAGTCGGGACCGGTTCGGCAGCGACTTCGCCACGTTGGAGCCGGCACAACAGGACACCGTGCTGAGCGAACTCGACCGCCCGACGACATTACCCGAGGCCGAGACGGTCGCTGGATTCGCGCCGGTGGAGACGCCGCTGCAACAAGCCAGCGTGGAGATCGATCTCGACTTCTTTCCGCTGTTGGCCCTGCACACCCGGCAGGGTTTCTACGCCGATCCGATCTACGGCGGCAATCGCGACCGGGTCGGTTGGGACGTCATCGGGTTCCCGGGGCCCACGTCGCTCGCCGAGGTGCACTCCGGGCGCTACACCGCACTCCCGTACTTCGCAGAGCAGGAGGTTGGTCATGGCGCCCAAGCGGAAGCCTGACCGGGTCGACGCGTGCATCATCGGCGCGGGCGCGTCAGGGGCGGCGGCGGCCAAGGTGCTCACCGAGGCCGGCGTGCAGGTGGTGGTGCTGGAACGCGGTCCGTGGCGGACCAGGGAGACGTTCGGCGGGGACGAGTTGGCCAACGTCAACCGGTACAACTTGTGGCCGGATCCGCTGCTGAACCCGCGTACGGTGCGCAGCTCGGCGGACGAGGAACCGCGGGTGGAGCTGTTCTGCCCGGTGCCGCAGATGGTGGGCGGCGGCACGGTGCACTGGCAGGGCTGGCTGCCCCGGTTCACCGAGAACGACTTCCGGCCACGGACCGTCATCGGCGACCTGCCGGGCGCGACACTCGCCGACTGGCCGATCGGCTACACCGACCTGGAGCCCTACTACGACAAGGTCGAGTGGGCATTCGGGGTCTCCGGGGCGGCCGGCGCGAACGCGTTCGAGTCCCCGCGCAGCCGGGGGTACCCGTGCCCGCCGATGCCCATGTCACGGTACGCGCAGAAGTTCCACGCCGGCTGTGCCGCGCTCGGGTACAACTCGTTCCCCACGCCGCAGGCGGCGCTGTCGCAGCCGTACAACGGCCGGCCGCCGACAGTGATCAGCGCGTTTGCCCAACAGCACGGCGACCCGACCGGCACCCGCTCGAGCGCGCTCAACGTGTTCGTGCCGGACGCGGTGGCCACCGGCCGCTGCGACCTGCGGCCCGACTCGTACGTCCGGGAGATCACCGTCGACGAGCGCGGCCGGGCCCGCAGCGCGGTGTACGCCGACGGCGACGGAGACCTGATCGAGCAGGAGGCGGACGTCTTCATCCTCGCCTGCGGGGCGGTCGAGACCGCCCGGCTCATGCTGCTGTCCCGCTCGGCCCGCTTCCCGAACGGTCTGGCCAACGGCAACGACCTCGTGGGCCGCAACGTCACGTGGCACGAGTACAGCGCCGCCGTCGGGCTGTTCAACGACTCCATCTACGCCTGGGCGGGCGGCGGGTACGTCAGCGCCAGCAGCTTCCAGTTCTACGAGCACGACGACAACCGCGGTTTCGCCAGCGGCGGTCACGTCGCCTGTGCCGGGGTGGGTATCCCGTTGCCGATCAACTGGGGACTGCCGGACCGCCCGTTGTGGGGCGCCGAGGCCAAGCGCATGGACCGGGAGTACTTCAACCACAGCATGGCGGTGGCCATGGTCGTGCACGACATGCCGCAACACGACAACCGGGTCGACCTCGACGAGAAGGTGACCGACGCATGGGGCCTGCCCGCCGCCCGCATCACGGTGCAGCCGCACCCCAACGACATCGCGATGGGCCGGTGGCTGATTGACCGTAACGCCGAGATCCTGGAGGCGGCCGGGGCGCACAAGGTGTACCGCGTCTACATCGACCGGATCACCGGCAACTGCTCGCACCAGCACGGCACCACGCGGATGGGAAACGACCCCGAGACGTCGGTCGTGGACCGCAGCTGCCGGGCCCACGAGGTTGACAACCTGTTCGTCGTCGACGGCGCACCATTCCCCACCGCGACCGGCGCCAATCCCACCCTGACCATCATGGCCAACGCGTGGCGGGTCGCCGACCACATCGCGAAGGGCCGGCCGGGGTAGCGCCGGGGCGGCCGTGCCCGGCGGCGCGCGCTCCCGGCTGCGGTCGGCCCACCGCCGGCCGGCCCGTGCGGGAGACGCGTGACATCCCCGGCCGTACGTCCGCCCATCCTCCGTTCGGGTGGCCGGGCGCGGCTCAACGCCGACACGAAGGCGGAAATGCCGTTCTCGCGCAGCGGTGCGGCCCGGGCAGGCAGACGGGTGGCCGCCGGCCCATACCTCACTGAATGGAAGATCGACCCTCGATCGCGCGGCGGTCGCCGGCTAAGCCGGCGTTGTGACCTGCTTCGATGCGGGGGAATTCGCGTTTCGACGCGCCGAGTTCGCGCGAGATCTCCGCCGCCGTGCGGCGGAGCAGGTTGCCCAACAGGCGACCGTCGCTGGGTGCGCGTACCGCCACGGATACGGCCGCCACGATCGTCGCCTGCGCGCGGAAGACCGGGGCCACGGCGGAGAACGGCCCGATACCGTCGCGGGACTCGGCCAGGCCATGTCGCCGAATGTCGGCCAGGGACTGTCTGAGCCCATACGCCGAGCAGGCCGGGCGCCCGCCGGTGCGGTGGCCGTCGGCCAGCACTTCGTGGAGTACCTCGGTCGCGGCGTACGCCAGCAGCACCTGACCGATCCCGGGCGACGCCAACGACACCCGGGTGCCCGGGGGACGCAGCGGTCGCACGGGTTGGTGGCCGTTGATCGCCGAGACGTACATCGCGTCGGCGCCGAGCGGTACGGCCAGGTGCACCGATCCGTGGGTGGCCTCGTAGAGATCCTCCAGGTACGGCATGGCCACATCGTCCAGGCGGGAGATTGTCGGAGTCAGCCGGCCAATCTCCCACAAGCGCACGCCGACGGCATACCGCCCGGCAGCCGTACGCTGGACCGCGCCGTGCTCGATCAGTTCGCGCAGCAGCCGATAGGCGGTGGCCGGGGGCAGGCCGGTCGTCCGGCTGATGTCGGTCAGACCCAGCTCGGGACGCTCGATGCTGAACGCGTCCAACACACGCAGCAGCCGACGCGCCACCGACTCGCCTCGTGCGCTGCTGTTTCCAGCCACCGCGCCTCCCTGAGTGCCGGGTACCCACTTCGGAGGCGTTGCATGCGCCCGATCGGCCCCGGAATTCGAGCCGCTTCTCCGGTGCCGGCCGGTGGTGCCGGAGGACTGTAGGTCCCGGAACCGCCGGCCTAGCGACCCTTGGTCTCTAGTACGGCGGCCGCCGTTCAGGATATTCGGGCAGGGCCGGTGGACGTAGGGCAGCCATTGGATGATCGTCTGTATGAGGTGGTGAGCGCGAACGCGGCCGTGCCGAACGCGCCGACCAGTAGCCGGGGACCGGACAAGTGCATCGACGCGGTCGCATGGAAGCCACCCACGGCAGCGCCCACATCGCCGCGTACGACCGGGTCAAGCAGGCCGTACGGTCGGAGACCGAACCCCCGCACGCGCTGCGCCAGGCGATCCTGTCGTGCCGCAGCGGCGGCGTGGTCTCGGTGATCGGCGTGTACGGCGGCCTGCTGGACAAATTCTCCGCCGGTGCGTGGATGAACCGAGCGCTGACCCTGCGTACCGGGCAATGCCACGTGCAGCGCTACATGAAGCCGCTGCTGCAGCGCATCGAACGCGGAGAGATCGATCCCACCCGGATCATCACCCACACCCTGCCGCTCGACGAGGCAGAACACGGCTTCGAAGTCTTCAAGAACAAGCAGGACAACTGCGAGAAGGTCGTCCTCAAACCCTGACAGCCACCCACATCCGGCCACCGTGCTCGCCGCGGTGGCCGGATGCGGCGTCTATCCGGCTGGTCTGCGATGCCCGCCCGGCTGGGCCGATGACCCATGAGTGCGCCTGCCGGAGGAGGGCACCGCATCTGCCGTTAGCGAGGTAGACCGCCAAGGCGATGCTGGTAGATGCCGAATGTGACGTGCCTTGCAACAGCCAACGGCACCCTAAAGCGTCGTCGAACTGATCATCAGAGACCGTGATTAACTTACTCATTTAGCCGATGAGAGCACGCTGAGTCTTCGACCTTAGTCGCTACGAGAACCGGCTAGCCGATGCCAGCAAGCTCGGAGTAGCCCTGCAATCTCGTTGCGGAACCGCTGCGTGCCCCCAGTGGGACACGCAGCAGACCCCAACCAACGGCCGATGATCTCCGTGCGGAGGCTCAGGGTGCCCGGGGCGGGTCTCGAACCCGCACGCCTCGCGAGGCAGCCGCTTTTAAGGCGGCCGTGTCTGCCATTCCACCACCCGGGCGGGCTGCTGACACCGTATCGGTTGCCGCCCGGGCAGTGGAATCGGACTGGCGGTCCCGTCAGCGTGACCCTGCGGTCTCCCGAACCGGAGGGGTCACGTGGGTGAACTCGTCCCTGGGGGCGTGCAACTGGCCCAGCGCGATCGTCTCCCGGCGCAGCACGAAGGCCAGCGTCCAGTCGGCGACGACCCGGACCTTGCGGTTGAACGACGGGATACGGCTCATGTGGTAAGTGCGGTGCATGAACCAGGCGGGCATGCCCTTGACCTTCAGCCCGTAGACGTGTGCCACGCCCTTGTACAGGCCCAGACCGGCCACGCTGCCCACGTACCTGTGCCGGTAGTTCTCGGGTTCGAAGCCCAGAATCACCGACCGGATGTTGTCGGCCAGCACCTTGGCCTGCCGGACCGCGTGCTGCGCGCTCGGCGAACAGTAGGCACCCGGGTTGGTGAGGTCGGGCACCTGGGCGCAGTCGCCGGCCGCCCACGCGCCGTCCAGCACCCGGTCGCCGTCGACCACCTGGAGGGTGGGCGCGCAGGTGACGTGCCCACGCGGGCCACGCGGCAGGTCGGTGTGGTCGAGCATCGGCGACGGCTTCACACCCGCCGTCCAGACCAGGGTCTCGGCCCGGAACCGTTCGCCATCATCGGGGTTGTCCTGGGGTTTTCCGCTGCGGGAAGATTCAGCCAGCACGATGTCGCCGTCGACGCACGACTCGAGACGGGTGTCCAGGCGCAGGTCGATGCCGCGCTTGTCGAGCTCGCGGGCGGCGTACGCGCCCATCTCCGGACCCACCTCGGGCAGAATGCGCTTGGTCGCCTCCACCAGCACGAAGCGGACCTCGTCCTGGTCGAGCTCCGGGTAGTACTTGCCGATCGCCTCGCGGACCACGTCCTCCATCTCGGCGAGCGCCTCGATGCCGGCGAAACCGCCACCCACGAAGACGAACGTGAGCGACGCCCGGCGCACCGCCGGGTCGGGCGTCACGGCCGCCACGTCGAGCTGGTCGAGCACGTGGTTACGCAGGTAGATGGCCTCACCGATGGTCTTGAAGCCGATCCCGCGCTCGCGCAGGCCGGGGATCGGCAGGGTGCGCGAGACCGAGCCGGGCGCCACGATGATGTGGTCGTACGTCATCTCGGTGGACGGGCCCTCGATGGGCTGGATGGTGACCGTCTTGCGCGCGTGCTCGACGTTGGTGACCTCGCCGGACACGATGCGGCAGTTCTTCAGCTCGCGGCGGAGCGGCACGACGGAGTGCCGCGGGGAGATGTTGCCGGCGGCTGCCTCGGGCAGGAACGGCTGGTACGTCATGTGCGGCTGCGGGTCGATGACGACCACCTCGGCCCGGCGCCGGCTCAGCTTCTTCGACAGCCGCAGGGCCGCGTACAGCCCCACGTGCCCTGCCCCTACGACGACGATGCGCTGCGGTTTCACGCCCCCATTCTCCCGCGCGGGACCGCTCGGCGACCCCTGCTGTGACGTTCGACAACGCCGTTGGTCACGTGCCGTCGGGCACACGTTGCAAGAGTCGCGCTATCAGGACGGTGGCGCCCACCGCACCGGCCAGGCCCACGATCGTCGCGAGGAGGAAGGCGCCGCCGGCCAGGTCGGCGGACAGGCCCAGGACGACCACGGTGAGCACCGCCGAGATCAGCACCACGCCGGCGACCCGCAGCAGCCAGTTGCTCACCACGTCGACGTTCACCACGGCGTCGAACGGCAGCACGGCGGCCAGCGCGGTGAGGCTGTGTCCGATGTAGAGCAGGCTGGCCATGGTCAGCACCCGCCAGAGCGCGACCGGCGCGTCGTAACCGGTGGTGTCGACCAGCCAGCCGGCCACCACGAGCACCGCCGAGAAAGTGGCGCCACGGCCGCGCGGCGCCGCCGCCGGATAGATCGCGGCCAGCGCCAGCAGGACGAAGTATTCGCTGCCGACCAGGGCCGCGGGCCACGCCACGATCATCGCGAGCAGGCCGGCCAGCGCCACCCCGCAGCGCACCAGGAACGGCGCCGGGGTGGCCCGGGCCAGCACCGACTTGGTGACATCGAGCTTCTTGCCGAACGCGAAGAGGGCCATCAGCGGCCCCTCGGCACCGACGCGAGGCGGGCCACGTCCCGCAGCACCAGGTCGAGGCTGCCGGCCCCGGCCCAGGCCACCACCGGTACGCCGTGCTCGCGCAGCCGGCCCAGCACGTTCTCGCGCTCGATCCGCCACAGCCGGGTGGCCAGCGGGGTCCAGTGGCTCCGGTTTACCGGCGCGGCGCCGGGCGGCAGCGTGTCGACCGCCACCACGTACCGGCCGGAGCGGGTCAGCTGGGCCAGCATGTCGGCCGACCGCGGATCGACCAGCGGGGTCAGCACCATGACCAGCGCGTCCGACGAGACGTGGTGCACGCCGAAGACGTTCTCGTAGTCGTCCTCGTCCAGCTCGACCGGGTCGGGCCGCACGTCCAGCAGCCACTCGAGGATCAGCACGTATTGCCGCCGGCCGGTGGCCGGGCGCAACCGGCGGGCCGCGGCGCCGTACTCGAGCAGCGACACCCGGTCGCCGCGCTGGAGGTAGTGCTCGGCGATCGCGGCCGCGGCCCGGACCGTGGTGTCGAGCACCGAGGCCCCGCCGGAGACACCGCCCGAGACGCCCACCTCGCCCAGCACGTCGAGCAGCAGTAGCACCTCGGCGTCCCGGTCCGACAGGGTCGAGGCCACGTGCAGGTCGCGGGTGCGCAGCGAGACCCGCCAGTCGATGCGCCGCAGCCGGTCGCCCGGCGCGAACGGGCGGACCCCGGCCAGCTCGCCACCCTCGCCCGGCCGGCGGGACCGGTGGTTGCCGACCAGCCCGGCGGCGGCCGGCATGGCCTCGGTCGCGTTGAACGGCTCGGTCACCGGATAGACCCGCACGCCGCGCGCGCTGGTCACCACCGGGCGGCAGGCCAGCAGGCCGCCGCAGGCCGCGACCCGGGCCGCCGCCGGGCCGACGTCCTGCCGGCCCCACCGGGTCGCGTTGCCGGGCAGGTCGACCGCTTGCCAGCCGTCCGGCGGCACGGTCAGCGCGAACGGCCGGTCGGCGTGCTCCAGCTTCAGCCAGGGCGACGTCCGGGTCCGCACCACCACCAGGTCGTACGTGATGACGTCAGGGTTACTCACGGTCACCGCGGCCTCGACGTGCCCGCCCTCGACCACGTAGTCCTCGTCGGCCGCGATGGTCACCTCGGGCGCGGACCGCGGCATGCGGCGCAGGCCGATGGCGGCACCGATGGCGAACGGTGCGGCCAGCAGGACCAGGTCGACCCGGCCGAGCGCCACCCCGAGCAACAGCAGCAGGCCGGTCAGCAGCACCGAGCGGCCCAGTGCCCGGGTCGGCACCCACACCGGCGCCGACCACTGTTCCGCCTCGGCCGCCGGCGGCACCGCGGTGCGCAGCTGGTATCGGTCAGTCATGCCGGGCGTACGTCGGCAAGGCCCCGCTCGCCGGGGCCGGCACGTTGGTCAGCACCTCGTGCACCACGAAAGCCGGGTCGACCCGGCGCAGCCACATCTCGGGCCGCAGCGTGATCCGGTGTGCCAGGGCCGGCACCGCCACGTCCTTGACGTCCTCCGGCACCACGAAGTCGCGGCCGGCCATCACGGCCCGGGCCCGGGCCAGCAGCAGCAGCGCCAGCGAGCCCCGCGGCGACGAGCCGACCAGCACCGACGCGTGCTCACGGGTGGCCGAGGCCAGGGACACGATGTAACGCCCGATGGAGTCCTCGACCGTGATCAGCTCGAGCGACGCCTGCATGGCCTGCAGCATCCGGGCGTCCACCACCGGTTGGAGGTACGCGTCCTCCTGGCGCCGGGACATCCGGCGCTGGAGCACGTCCCACTCCTCCTCGGCGGTCGGGTAGCCGAACGAGACCCGCAGCATGAACCGGTCGAGCTGGGCCTCCGGCAACGGGTAGGTGCCCTCGTACTCGATCGGGTTGGCGGTGGCCAGCACGTGGAACGGCGGGTCCAGGCGGTAGGTGACGCCCTCGACCGAGACCTGCTTTTCCTGCATGGCCTCGAGCAGCGCGGCCTGGGTCTTGGGCGGCGTCCGGTTGATCTCGTCGGCCAGCAGCATGTTGGTGAAGACCGGGCCGGCCCGGAACGCGAAGTCGCCCTTGCGCTGGTCGTACAGGAACGAGCCGGTGACGTCGGCGGGCAGCAGGTCGGGGGTGAACTGCAGGCGGCGGAAGTCGAGCCCGAGCGACTGGGCGAAGGAGCGGGCGGTCAGCGTCTTGCCGAGGCCGGGCAGGTCCTCGAGCAGCACATGACCGCCGGCCAGGATGCCGGCCAGCACCAGTTCCAGGGACTCGCGCTTGCCGACCACCACGCTGCCGACCGAGTCCAGGACGGCACCGGCCAACCTGCCCACCTCGTACGGGGGAAGGGCGTTCTCGGTCACCGGCGTACCTTTCTCACAGTCGTTCCAACGTGTCCACGTACGCTTCGAGTTCACGCGATCTCGGATGTCTTCGGCCAGGATCGTGCAGCGCCGCCCAGAGCGGGTCGCCGAGCAACTCACGGGCCCGGCGTGGGTCGGACTGCCGGGTGATCCCGTGCCGCAACCTCAGCCGCTCGTCGGTGAGCTCCGCCAGCACCGGCAAGACGTTACGCGTATACACCTCGGCGTCCGCATGCGCCCGGTCGAGGTTGCGCTCCCAGCGGCGTACGGCCAACCGCAGTGAGTCGTTGCCCGCCTCGCGCGACGCCGCGGACCCAGCCGCTCGCCGCTTCGGCAGCGGCGGCGGTGCCACCTCGGAGACCGCGAACAGCACCAGCCGCAGCCCGATGAAGAACACCACCACCAGCGGCACCGAGATCCGCAGGCCACCGGCCCGCAGGCCGGCCACCGTCACCACGGTCGCGGCGATCACCAGCAGCGCGTTGCGCAGGATCATCAACGCCCGGGAGCGCTCCTTGGCAACCGGCTCGGGCGCCTCCTCGACCGGCTCGTCGCGGGCGCTGAACAGCTCGTCGAGACCGCCGTCGCTCATAGCGTCACCACCGCACCGAGGTCGGCGCGCAGCCGCTCCAGCGCACTGCGGGCCTGCTGCCGCATCTCGTCGTCGACGGTGTGCGTGGCGTAGCGCGCCTGCCGGTAGACGTCCAGCAGCGCGGCCAGCACCTGGGCGTCCACCCGCTGCTCGCGCAGCAGCCGCCCGACCAGGTCGGTGGGGCTGTCGCCCGGGTTGCGCGGCGTGCCGGCGGCCGCAGCGGCCTGTTCCAGCCGCACCCAGCAGGCGATCACCGCGCGGCGCGGATCACGATCGGCGTCGGACAACTCCTCGAGGCCGGCGTCCAGCGCGGCGACCAGTTCGTCGGCCGTGCGTCCCTGGTCGCGGCGGGTCGGATTCCGGCCCTTCTTGCGGGCCCGGCGCTTGGCCTGCTCGCGGAACAGCGCGTAGACGACCAGCCCCAGCACGATCAACGCCAGCCCACCGAGAACCAGCACGGCCACCGACCCCACCCAGTCCGGCAGCCCCTCGGCCGCCTCGGGCTCGGGACGCGCTGTCTCCAGCGCGACGCTGGGCGCGGCGGTCGGCAGCAGCGGCGGGTCGGTGGTGGGCGCCGCGTCGTCCACGATCTGGTCGAGCTGAGGCGCCGACCGGGTGGCCGCCAGCCCCGTGACGAAGAGCAACACCAGGACGGCGGCAAGGGGCCACCAGCGGCGCACTGCGGCAAGATCCATCGGGCTGGCTCAGACCTGTCGGTTCGGGGGATTCCGGCTGTGCCGAATCATGCCAGGCCCGCGACGGCCTTTGCACGGGCGAACACCTCATCGAGCATCGCCGGGGTAAGTCTCCCGGTGAAGGTGTTCTGCTGGCTGACGTGGAAACACCCAAGCAGGATCGGAACGCCGGGCATGTTGATCTGCGCACCATGCCCGAATTTCGGGCGCGGCACCGGAGCCCGCTCGCCGTAGACCGCGCTCATGGCCGGCCACCAGGCGGCCCAGGCGAACGCCCCCAGCGCCACGACCACCTTGAGCGTCGGCCGGATCAGCTCGATCTCGCGATGCAGCCAGGGGGCGCAGGTGTCCCGCTCGTCCGGGGTCGGCTTGTTGTCCGGCGGCGCGCATCGGACGGCCGGGAAAATGCGCGTATTCCGTAGTTTGAGGCCATCGCCGATGGCGACGCTCAACGCCTGGTTGGCGAGGCCGGCCCGATGCAGCGCGGCAAAGAGGACATCTCCCGAGCGATCGCCGGTGAAGAGCCGGCCGGTGCGGTTGCCGCCGTGCGCGGCCGGCGCCAACCCGAGAATGCCGATCTCCGCGTCCGCGTTGCCGAAGCCCGCGATCGGCCGCCCCCAATACTCCTGGTCGCGGAAGGCGGCCCGCTTGACCCGTGCGACCTCCTCCCGCCAGGCCACCAGCCGCGGGCAGGCAAAGCATTCCGCGATCTCAGCGTCCAGCACGCCGAGATCGGCGGCGGCAGCAGCGTGCGCCACCACGTCGTCCTTGGTACGAGACCGCATCGTCACCCCGGCAGCACAACACGCCGCCCCGAAAGCCGCTCGCCCGCCCCCGCCACTCCGAGCGCATCTGCTCAGCGCATTCGCCAAAGGTCCACATACGCCGGCACTCGGCGGTGCGGGACGTAATTCGCGGGCCGGCGCACCCGGGAGGCACACCGGCCGGCGACGGCGATCAACTGGAAGGCGACGGCGAAGGGCGGGCGGACGACGGCGAAGGGCCGGTGGGCGACGCCGAAGCGTCATCGGGCGCAGGAGAAGGACCGGCCGGGCCGGCGCCCTCGGCCGGGGTCACGCTCGGCGATGCACCCAGCGGAGCGTTCTGCGGGCAGAACGGGTAACCCAGGCTGCGGGACCGCATTGTTTCGCCGGTGTTCGGGTCGGTGCAGTAATTGTTGCCCAGCTGAATGGGGGCGCCGTCCTGGTCGTACAACCTCGCGCCCTCCACCAGACGGCCCTGATTGTCGTACACGTAGACGTCATTGACGTGGCCGAACTCGTTGGGATTGCCGCCGTGGTAACTCACGTCGAAATAGCCGGGCTGCCGGGTGCTGCTGTCCGCAGTTGCGAAACCGCCGAACGCCACCAGGATCAGCACCACAGTCCCGATCCGCAGGGCCAGGCGCGGGCCCCCGCCGAGGGTGTCGGTGCGTTTGCCCAGCCCGATCGAGACGATCACGCAGCCGGTCAGCAGGACCAGGGCGAGCAGGTCGTTGCCGCTGATCCGGGGCAGCAGACCGATTTCCCGGCTGTTTCCTTCGACCATGTACGCGATCAGCATGGCCACCAGGTAACCGCGCGCCACCCACCAGGCCGGACGGAGCAGCAGCAGGAAATCGCTGGTCTTCGCGTACCCGATCACCGGGCCGGTCCGGACGTCGGCGTCGTGCACCAGGCGCAGCACGTTGTCGCGGGTCTCGATCAGGCCGGCGAACCGGTTGGGCGCCGGCGGGTCCGGGAAGCCGCCGATCAGGCCCGCGCTGGCGAGCAGTTCCTTCGCGTACACCTCCGGTGGGCCCAGCCGCTCCACCAGCGTGCCGATCCCCTCGGCCTGCACCTCCGCCAGGTGTTCGGGCAGGTCCTCGAGCAGGTCGAGGCGGGTCGGCTCGGACACTCCCGCCAGGGCCCGCCGGACGCCCTCGACATACGCCGTGATCTCGTCGGAATCCGTGACGTTCACGCCGCCCCCCGATCGCGCAGCAGATCTTCCATGATGGATGCAAAGCCTTGCCAGATCTTGCCGGACCGCTGCAACTCCGCCCGGCCCGCGGCGTTCAGCGCGTAGTACTTGCGGTGCGGGCCCTCGTCGCTGGGCACCACGTAGGTGTTCAGGAAGCCGGCGTTGAACAGCCGGCGCAGCGTGCCGTAGACGGAGGCGTCACCGACATCGTCCAGCCCGGCGGCCCGGAGCCGCCGCAGGATGTCGTAGCCGTATCCGTCCTCGTCGCGCAGGACGGCCAGCACGGCCAGATCCAGGACGCCCTTGAGGAGTTGGGTCGTATCCACGCGCTGCACAGTACTTCGCAGTGCGAAATACCGTCAAGCCGCGAATTGACGGCTTTCAGTCTTCGAGGGCCTCGCGGATTTTCCGGAGCCGGGCCTGCTCCTCGGCCACGAACTTCTCGTAGGTGGGGTTGGGCAGGCCGAACTCGACGGCCAGGCGCTCGACCTCGCCGGCGTGACGCTTCCGCTCGGCGAGAGCGGCCCGCTCGCGCACCGCCCGGCGCTCGGCCCGGCTCATTCGCGGCACCACCGGCCGGACCAGGGGCCGGCCGCTCAGCCGAGCCCCGCCCGCGCGCACACGCCGCCCCACCCGACCACCCGATAAGTCGTATTTATCGGCCAGGTAAGGGCTGGAAGAAGGGCGCGACCGTTCCGCCAGCGAGCCGAGCATCACCAGCGCCGCCGGGACACCCAAAACCGTGAGGGCGAACGCGATCCAGCTGTTGGCGGCGCAGCCGACGACACCGGCGAGGACGAACAGCAAGAGAACGGGCACGGTCAGCACCTCCGGAAGCGCACCCTATGCGTCCGTCATACCCCCACTTGCCGGAAACGCCGAGCCTGTCCACCGGACGGTGGACCCCTACAGGCTCAGGCAGATGCCGTCCAGGATGTCGTGTTCGGAGGCGACCACCGAGGTCAGCCCGGACCGCTCCATGATGATCTGGAGGATCAGCGCGCCGCCGCCGATCACGTCCGCCCGGCCGGGGTGCATCACCGGCCGGGCCAGCCGCTCGGCGACCGTCATGCCCAGCAGGTCCGCGGTCACCTTGGCCACCTCGTCGCGGCTCACCCGGGCGTGGTGGATACGCGTCGCGTCGTACCCGGGCAGGTTTTGCGCGAGTGCCACGACGGTCGTGACCGAACCGGCCAGGCCGACCAAAGTCGCCGCCTCGCGGCCGGGCACCGCCGCGAGCGCCGTGTCCACCGCGGCCGTGATGTCGGCCGTGGCCGCCGCGATCTGGGCGGCCGTGGGCGGATCGTCGTGCAGGTGCCGCTCGGTCATCCGGACGCAGCCGATGTCCATCGAGATCGCGTGCTCGACGCCGCTGCTGCCGGTCACGAACTCGGTAGAGCCGCCGCCGATGTCGACCACCAGGTACGGCGGGTCGGCGGTCAGGCCGGCCACCGCGCCGGTGAACGAGAGTCGAGCCTCCTCGTCGCCGGTGATCACCTCGGGGTCGACGCCCAGCACGCTGCGCACCATGTCCCGGAAGTCGGCCGCGTTGGACGCATCCCGGGACGCCGAGGTGGCGCACATCCGGACCCGGCTGATGCCCAGTTCGGCGATCTCCGCCGCGTACCCCAGCAAGGCCTTTCGGGTGCGCGCCAGCGCCGCGTCGGAGATCCGGCCGGTGCGGTCGACGCCCTCGCCCAGCCGGACGATCTCCATGCGCCGGGCCACGTCGGTGAGCCCGCCGCCGGCCGCGTCCGCGATGAGCAGGCGGATCGAGTTCGTGCCGCAGTCGATCGCCGCGACTCTCATAGGTGCAGCAGCATTCTCGTGTTCCCCAGGGTGTTGGGCTTGACCCGTTCCAGGTCGAGGAATTCGGCCACACCTTCGTCGTACGACCGAAGTAATTGCTCGTAGACGCTGTGCGGAACGGGCGCGCCGTCGATCTCGGTGAAACCGAACGAGCCGAAGAACCGGGTCTCGAACGTGAGGCAGAAGACCCGGCGGACGCCCAGGTCACGGGCGGCGTCCAGGAGGCGCGCGACGATCTTGTGGCCGATCTTGCGACCGCGGTGGGCGGGGTCGACCGCCACCGTGCGGATCTCGGCGAGGTCCTCCCACATGACGTGCAGCGCGCCGCAACCGAGCACCTGGTCGTCGGCGTCGACCGCCACCCAGAACTCCTGCACCGACTCATACAGCGTGACCGTGGCCTTGCTGAGCAGCCGGCGGTCGGACGTGTACTCGTCCACCAGAGTCCGGATGGCCCTTATGTCACTGGTCCGTGCTCGCCGGATTTCCACCTATTCGTCCTTTTTAAGCCGTACGCACGGGCCGTCGATCCACCACGGCTCGACCGCGTCGCGCACCTCATCACCGAACGGGTTAACCCCGCGCCCCACGGCGAGGGCGTGGCCCAGATGGACGTGCAGGCACTTCACCCGCTCGGGCATGCCACCCGCGGCCACGTTCGCGATCTCCGGCACGTCCTCGATAGCGGTGCGCCGGGCCAGGTAGTCCTCGGTGGCCTTACGGTACGCAAGCGCCAGTTCCGGGTCGGTGGACAACCGGTCCTGCATGTCGCGCATCACGCCGGCCGACTCCAGCCGGCTGCACGCGGCTGTCGCATGCGGACAGGTCAGATAGAACAGGGTCGGGAAGGGGGTGCCGTCATCCAGCCGCGGCGACGTCTCCACCACGTCCGGGTTGCCGCAGGGGCAGCGGTGCGCGATCGCCCGGGTGCCCCGGGGCATGCGGCCGAGCTGGGCCGCCACGGTCTCGAGGTCGGCTTCGGAGGGTGTTCCCATTAGTTCGGCGACTCCGCGTCGGCGGCTCGGACGCTGCTCCACAGCGTTTCGTACCAGCGGTCGGGGGCGGCCGCCGGGGCGTTCTTACCGGCCTCGCGCGCGGCGCCGGCCGGGTCGTTCAACACCAGCAGGGGCGTCTCCCCCGGGCGTACGTAGAACAGTTTTTCGCGGGCCTGGGCGCGCAGGTATTCCGGGTCCTTCCATTTCTGGAGTTCCTCGGAGGTGTCGGCGATCGCCCGGCGCTGCTCGGCCTGTTCGGCCTCGAGCTGCGCGATCTGCGACTCCTGGGCGAGATAGACCCGCAAGGGATAGGTGTACGCGAGGGCGAGCGCGACGAACACGACGATCAGGACGGTCGCCCGGCCGGTCAGCCCGCGCGGCGGCCGGGGCGCGGCGGTGCGCTTGGCCGGTCCGCTGCCGGTGTTGATGCTGCCGGTGCGCCGCGACGACGCCGGACGCGCCCGCGTGCGGGTCGAGCTCGTGGTGCGCACCCGCGACGAGCCGGTGCGGCGGGCCGGGCCCTGTCCGCTCGGCGTGCGCCGCTGTGTGGTCACCCCTGCTCCCCCGCTCGACCGGTCATGAGTTGTGGCACCCGCTGAACCGAACCTATGTCGAGGACGGCGGGAGCCACAACTCCATGATCTTCGGTCCGGTGGTTATGCGACCCGGTAACGCGGGAATGCGCCCGCACCGGCGTAGCGGGCCGCGTTCTCCAGCTGCTCCTCGATACGCAGCAGCTGGTTGTACTTCGCGACGCGGTCGGACCGGGCCGGCGCGCCGGTCTTGATCTGGCCGCTGCCCACCGCGACGGCCAGGTCGGCGATCGTGGTGTCCTCGGTCTCACCGGAGCGGTGCGACATCATCGTCTTGAATCCGGCCCGGTGCGCCAGGTCGACGGCGTCCAGGGTCTCGGTCAGCGAGCCGATCTGGTTGACCTTGACGAGGACCGCGTTGGCGGCGTTCTCGGCGATGCCCCGGCCGATCCGGGTCGGGTTGGTCACGAACAGGTCGTCACCGACGATCTGGATCTTGTTACCGAGCTGGCCGGTCATCGCGCTCCAGCCGGCCCAGTCCTCCTCGGACAGCGGGTCCTCGATGGAGACGATCGGGTACTCGTCGGCCAGCTTCGCGTAGTAGGTGATCATCTCGTCGGTCGACTTCGGGGTGCCCTCGAAGACGTACGAGCCGTCCTTGTAGAACTCGGTGGCCGCCACGTCCATGGCCAGCACGATGTCGGTGCCCAGGGTGAAGCCGGCGGCCTGCACGGCCTCGCCGATCAGGTCGAGCGCGGACGCGTTGGACGGCAGGCTCGGCGCGAAGCCGCCCTCGTCGCCCAGGCCGGTGGACAGACCCTTCTTCTTCAGCACCGACTTGAGCGCGTGGTAGACCTCGGCGCCGGTGCGCAGCGCCTCGCGGAACGTCGGCGCGCCGATCGGGGCGATCATGAACTCCTGGACGTCGACGTTCGAGTCGGCGTGCGCGCCACCGTTCAGGATGTTCATCATCGGGACCGGCAGGACGGCCGCGTTCGGCCCGCCCACGTAGCGGAACAGCGGCAGCTCGGCCGACTGCGCGGCGGCCTTGGCCACCGCCAGCGACACGCCGAGGATCGCGTTCGCGCCCAGCTCGGACTTGTCGGCGGTGCCGTCCAGGTCGAGCATCTTCTGGTCGATGAGACGCTGCTCACTCGCCTCGTAGCCGAGCAGCTCGTCGGCAATCTTGTCCTCGATGTTGGCGACCGCCTTCTCGACACCCTTGCCGAGGTAGCGGCCCTTGTCGCCGTCGCGCAGCTCGAGAGCCTCGAACGCGCCGGTCGAGGCGCCCGACGGCACCGCGGCCCGGCCGACCGTGCCGTCGTCCAGCCCGACCTCGACCTCGACGGTCGGGTTGCCCCGGGAGTCGAGAATCTCGCGGGCGACGATCGCTTCGATGGTGGCCATGTGTGGTGTCGCTCCTTTTGCGTAAGGCTGTCGTATACCGACCGCGACCCTGCGGCCGACCGCGTTCCTGAGCGTATCGACCCGCTGTTGCGGCCGTACGCGCGGCCGGTGAACTTCCGCCGCTCGTTGCCTCAAGGTTGCCGCGCACCGGCCGATGACCCAGGCACTATGAGCGCTCCGACTCTTCCCCCCGACGGGTCATTCATCGAGATGACCTCATACGGCGAGACGTTGCCTGAGGTCCGGGTCGTGCACGCGGACGGCTCGGCGATCACGCTGTCACTCGCCCTGGCCCAAGTACCGCCCGCCAACTCGTCCGTCGAGTTGCGCTGGGCCGCCGCGCCTCGCGGCCGAGTTGCCCAAGAGGGCTATGTGGTGTCGGTGGACGGCAATCGGGTGGACGTCCGGTTCACCGGCCATCCCTCGGTGCTGCAGAGCAGACTTTTCGTCCGCGGCGGGGGCGGTGAGCCGATTGTCCTGTGCCGGCCCGACGCGGAGGATGTCGTCGGCGAGGTGCACGACATGAGCGAACGCGCCGTTCGCGCCCACTTCACCGATATCGACCTGAATCCCGGCGACGAGATGATGCTGCGCATCCAGGTCGCCGACGAGTTGGTGGAGTTCCCCGCCACGGCGCTGAAGGTCAGCTCGATGCGACAGCAGGTGCCGGTCCGGGGACCACTTTCGGTGGAGATGGTGGCAATCTTCGACAACCAGGACGAGGCCCAGGCGAAGGTCATCCGCCGATACATCATGCGTAACCAGCTGATGGCCCGCCAACGGGGTCACTGAGCGAGCCCTGATACTGGTTTGCGCGGCCTTGCGCGGGTAGGCCAAGGTGTCAGGCGTGCCTTTCCGAGCGCGCCTGATCTCCGTGGGCCTACCCGCCGTGGCCGCAGCCGTGCTCCTGAGCGGTTGCACCGGCCTGGACGAGGCCAGCGCTGCCGGCATCGCGCGCAACGACCTGATCTCCGAGACCGCAGCTCAGCTCTCCCGCGTGACCGACCTCACCTACACCGCGAAATACCAGCTCACCGACGGTGAGTCGGCCACCGTGACGCAGGCCCAGCGCCCCACCCGCACCGCCTACGACTTCCCCGGCGGCCGCCTGATCCGCACGGCCAAAGGCACGATCAACTGCGACAAAGCCTGGACGTGTACGCAGACCGACCCCACCCCGGTCCTGCCGGAGCCCCTGCCCGGCACCGCGCTGGTCACTCCCGAGGCGGCCCTGGCGATGCTCAACACCGCGGCTCTCGACCAGGACGTGACCGCCACCCGCCGCGACACCACCATCGTGGGCCGGCCCGCAAGCTGCCTCCAACTCGCCAAGGTCGACGGCACCCCCACGTCGGAGTTCTCCCTGTGCGTCACCAATGAGGGCGCGATGGCCAGTTTCGCCGCCACGATCGACGGCAAGCGGATAGACCAGGCCCTGACCGCCTACGCCGAAAAGGTCGACACCAGCACCTTCACCCTGCCCGCAACGGCGAAGCTGACCGACAAGCGCACCCGCTGACCCGTTCAGCGCAGCAGCGCCGCTCCCCCAAGCACCGCCCGAAATGCCGCATCAAAGCAGTTCATAGAAGAGGTTCGCCCGCAGATCCCCAACAACCACGTGGGTAACGGCGACCCCATCGGTGGGCCGGCGCGCAGCGCCGGGCGAAGGCTCGGCGGCGGTGAGGCCGGTGGAAAGCGGCTGGCCAGCGGGGACGCCACCTCGGCGTCGGTCAGGGGGGAGGACGCGGACGGCGCCGGGTGCGGTCAGCAGCGCCTCGGCGGCGGTCAGGGCGGTGAACAGCTCGGTCTGTGCGGCCTCGACGCGACGCCCCCTTGCCGGGAGGGCGGCCAGCAGGGCGGGGTGGGCTGGGAGTCGGTGTTGGTCAGGAAGCGCACGGGTGTGGCCGGCCGCTCGCAGGGAGCGGACGGCCTCGGCGGCGCCGGAGAGCGGGCCGCCGCGAGTGCGGAGCGGGCCGTCCAGGTCGAGTGGGACAGGTCGAGCGGGACAGGTCGAGCAGGAACAGGTCGAGCGGGACAGGTCGAGCAGGAACAGGTCGAGCAGGAACAGCACGCGGTCAGACGCCCAGCAGCGTGCGCAGGTGGCGCGGGGGTGGGGAGCCGTGCGCCAGCATGGCGTCGTGCCAGGCCTTGGGGGTGGCGCCGAACGGGCGGGCCGCGGCGATGGCGGCCATCTCGGTGTAGCCGACGAAGTAGGTCGACAGCTGGGTGGAGGTGAGCAGCGCCCGGCGCCACTTGCCGGCCGCCTCGCCCTCCTCCTGGAAGCCGCGATCCTTCATCAGGGCCATGGCCTCGGCCTCGGGCAGGTCGTCGCAGTGCACCAGCTGGTCGATGATGGCGTTGAGGCTCATCCGGAGCTGCATCTTGAGCTGTTGGAGACGCACCGGCAGGCCGCCGAAGCCCAGACCCGACATCAGCTCCTCGGCGTAGACCGCCCAGCCCTCGACGAACGGGCCGGACCAGCCGAGCGCGCGCACCCGGGTCGCGGCCCGGAACCGCCGCGAATGCGCGATCTGCAGGAAGTGGCCGGGCATCGCCTCGTGCACGGTCAGGTCGCGGATCATGTGGTCGTTGTATTCGCGGTAGAACGACTCGACCCGCTCGGGCGACCAGCCGGCCGGGGTCGGCGAGATGCAGTAGAAGGTGGGCACGTCGGCCGTCTCGAGCGGACCGGGCGGATCGCAGTAGGCCACCGCGACGCCGCGGGCGAACTCGGGCATCTCCTCGATCACGCACGGATCGTCGACCAGCGAGAGCAGGTCGTGCCGGCGGACGAACTCGGTGGCCTCGTCCATGGTGACCTTGGCCAGGTCGACGATGGACGAGTCGTCGGGGTGGTCGGCCGCCAGCGTGTCGAGCGCGCGGCGGACCGTCTCGTCGGTCTCCGGACCGCCGACCAGCTCGGCGGACGCCGCCCGCAGCCGCTCGCCCACCCGGTCGAGGTTGGCCTGGGCGCGGGCCAGCACCTCGGCCGCCGGCAACTCGGTGTCAAGCGTGTGCCACAGCCGGGCCTCCCACAGCGGCCGGCCCAGTCGCGGGTCGCGGCCGGGGTCGCCGCCCTCGAGACGGGACCGCAGCCAGCCGTCGAACTCGGACAGCGCCGCCAGCGCCGCCGCCTGGGACGGCTCGATGGCCGGGCGCAGGCTCGGCTCCTGAGCGATCAGTTTGGGCAGCTCGTCGCGGACCAGCGCCGCGGTGCCGGCGAACTGGCCGACCGCCGTCTCGATGTGGATGCGCGGCACGTCACGCAGCACCGCCCGGGCCGTGGCCAGCGCGTCCGGTATCGCCGCCAGCCGGCCGCCCAGACTGGTCAGCCGCTCCTCGGCCGGCGCGAACTGGCGCGCGAGCAGCGCGTGCAGCAGCGGCCCGGGGTTGTGCCGCAACGGGTTCCACTCGTGTTCGCGGACGTCGGTCAGCTCGAAAAGCCCGCGCTCGACGACGGCCGAGAGAATCGCATGGTCGACCTGATCCTCGGGGCCGAAGGCCTCGGGATCGATGCCGGACAGCGCGTCGGTGGCATCACGCAGCATGCTGACCTGCTCGGCCAGCGCCCCCGGCGACAGATCGGGCAGGCGGTCGTCATAGCGGTGGTCGCCGGCCGTGGTGGCCAGCCCGGGGTCGGACGCGAGGAGGGCGTCGACGATGTGCTCGGCGAGCGGTACGAACTCCGGCATGCCGTGAAACCTACTCGGAGGGTCCGACAGTTTGCCGTTCGGCGTCCCGTACCGCGTCCGCGAATTCCAGCGTGGCCCGGCGCAACTCCGCCTCCGGATCGGCGCCCGCCGCCCGTGCCTCGGCCACCACCCGCAGCAGCGCCGCGCCCAGGTCGTCGCCGGCCGGCAACTCGACCCGCAGACCGGCCCGCTCGGCGCGGTGCAGCACCTTGGCGGCCAGCGCCAGCGCGGGCTGGCTCAGCGCGATGCCGTCCAGCGCCGAGTCGCGTTCCTTTTCGGCCCGCTTGATCCGCTCCCAATTTTCGGTGATCTCGTCGAGGCCGGTCACGTCGGCGTCCGCGAACACGTGCGGGTTGCGGCGGATCATCTTGTCGACCAGGCCGCCGGCCACGTCGTCGATGCCCCACGCCGTGCCGTCCGGCAGTTCCTCGGCGAGCCGGGCGTGCAGCACGATCTGGAGCAGCACGTCGCCCAGTTCCTCGCGCAGCGCGGCCAGGTCGTCCGACTCGATCGCGTCGTACGCCTCGTACGCCTCCTCGAGCAGGTACGGCGCCAGCGTCCGGTGGCTCTGCGCCCGCTTCCACGGATCACCGCCGGGCGAGACCAGCCGGTCCATCACCGCCACCGCGTCCAGCAGCCGGGCGCCGGGCGGATCCCACGAGCCGTACATCAGCTCGAGTTCGGCCAGGTCCGGTTCGCGGGTCAGGCGCAGCCCGAGCCGCCGGGCGAAGTCCTGATCGCCGGCCGGTCCGGCCAGCCACACCACCGCGGGCCCCACCACCTCGGACTGGGCACCGATCGCGGCCAGCAGCCGTTCCGGGTCGTTCTCGAGCACGGTGACCGGCACCCCGCTGTGCCGCAGCGCCGCCGCCTGCTCCGACTCGGCACCCGCGTACACCGGATGCTGGCGGACCAGGTCCCAGGCGGCCGCGGTCAGCAGTCCCGCGGGCAGCCGCGGGGACGTGACAAGAAGGACGATGCGGATCAACGGATGTCGACGACCGGAGCCGCTTCGTCCGAGCCGAGCTTCGCGGTGAGCAGCGGCCTGACCTCGCCGTTCTGCGTCTGGAACTGCAGCACCGGGATGCCCAGCGGCTGGTAGCGCGGGTTGATCCGGATGTCCATCGCGTCGGCGGCCTTGACGATCTCGTTGCGCACCGCGGCCGCGGTCTGCACCAGCTGCTTGTTCTGCGGGGGCAGCGAGGACTTGAACTCCTCGAAGGTGCCGGCCGCGTTGACCTGCTCGGTGGCCACCAGCACGTCGAAGACCTCGCGCAGGTCCTCGTCGGAGGGCTCGGGCGCGTTCTGCAGCTTTTCCCGCAGGACCCGCACGTAGCCGTCGGTCTCGGCGAACAGGCGTACGTACTCGGTGTTCTCCGGCAGGCTCAGTGAGCCGGCGTATTCCGCAAGCTGGAGGTCGGCCGGCAGCGAAACACTGCGCTCCTTGGCCACCTGGGCCAGCACCTGGCTGCTCACCAGGGCGGCGGCCACGTCGGTGCGGCTGATCGGCACCCGCACCGGCTGGCCCGCGGGGGCTCCGGGCGGCGCGACGAACTTCTCCTGCACCTCGTCGTAGACCTCCTGCACACGGGCGTCGGTCACCTTGGTGTCGCCCAGGTAGGCGACCACGGACGGCTCCGATCGGCAGGCGGACAGGCCGGCCACGGCGAGGGAGGCGACGACGGCGACGGAGGCGAGTCGGCGAGCACGCAGCATGTAGATGACTCTCTCACGACCGATGTGATGCACGCCGCCGACCCCCGGAAAACCCGATCTACCCGGCCCGATCACCCGGCCTGGGCTGCCTTGGCCACGATCGCGACGACCAGCACCGCGATCACCCCGGCCAGCACGGCCGCCTGCACCAGCGCCTGGTGTTTGCGCGGCGCGTACGCGAAACCCATCGCCACCGCGGCCCCGGTCAGCAGGCCGCCGAGGTGTCCGGTCCAGGACGTGAAGCCGGCCGTCAGCACCAGCCACAGCACGAAACCGATCAGCAGCTGCTTGGGGTCGAGCGGGTACGTGTGCAGCTTGCGCGTGATCACGAAGTATGCCGCGGCCAGCCCGAACCCGGCACCGGATGCACCGATTGCGCCCTGGTCCGGATCGACCAGCACCACCAGCACCGAGCCGCCCAGCGCCGCCACGAAATACAGTGCCACAAACCGCAACCGGCCCAGCTGTCCCTCCAGGAACCGGCCGAGCGTCCACAGCCACATCATGTTGAACGCGATGTGCAGCAGCCCGAACCCGTTGCCCGGCGGCTGGTGCAGGAACGCGCCGGTGAACAACCGCCACCATTCGCCGTTCAGGATGCCGATCGGCCGGTAGTCCGGGTCGGGGAAGCCGTCGTCGATGTAGTACTCGCCGTCCGGGCCGAGCAGCCCGCGCCCGAGCACGTCGAACTGGTCGACCAGCGCCGGGTTGACCAGCTGCGCGACATAGACCAGCACGGTCACCACGATCAGGGTGTACGTGACGTACGGCGTCGACTCCGGGGTGGCGCCGAAGATGGTCCGGGCCCGCCGGACCGACCTGTTCTCCTCCTTGACGCACTCCGGGCAGCGCTGGCCGACCGGCGCCTCCCGCATGCAGTCCGAGCAGATGTATTTGTCGCAGCGGCTGCACCGGACGAAGGTCTCCCGCTTCGGATGGCGGTAGCAGGTCGTCTCGGCGCCCACGGTGTCCACGGAACGGCTCCCCCGATTGCTGTGCAAGTTCGGGGATTGTGCACGGTCGATCAGTCGCCGGGCTACCTCGGCACGCCTCGATTCGGCAACACCTGCGGCAGTTCGCCGACGATGCCGCCGATCCGCTCGCGCTGCCGGGTCATGTCGACCGCGATCGTGTGCGCCCGGCCGCAGTCCTCGGCGTCGCCCCGGCTCACGATGCCGTACGCCAGCCGGCCGGCCACGTCGCTGACCGGCCCGCCCGAGTCGCCGTAGCAGGCGGCACTGTTGACGCACATCTCGGTGGCGGCGTCGAGGAATCCCGCGGCGCACTGGTCTGCCGTAGTGACCGTCTGGTCGCGCTCGCGGGCACCGGCCGGAATCGCCCCGCAGCCCGGGAGCGGACAGGTCTGGCCCCAGCCGATCAGTCGCACCACCTCACCGGCTCCCGGCGACGCGGCCGGAATGATCGCCGGCAGGTGGCCGACCGGCGCGAGCAGCCGCAGCAGCTTCAGGTCCACCCCATGCAGATCCACGTACGCGTCGACCTGCGCGACCGTGCCGCCGGCGGTCCGGTCGAGGCTGCCCACCCGTACGGTCATCGGGGTTGGGCAGTGCTGTGCCGTGACCACCCACCGCGGCGAGATCAGCACGCCGCCGCACCCACCCGGCAGATGCACCAGGAACGGGTAGTTCCGACTGATCTCCTGCCCGTCGATGATGTCCGGCGCCGGAGCCACCGCCCGGGCCGGCGCCCCGCCCAGCACGGCGGCGAGGGCGAGCGCTGCCCCCAGCAGCAACTGTTTCCCGGTCACGTCGCCCCACCTCCAGCGTCACCGACCGCTCCTCCTCGTCGTTCGGCCTACCGCCCAGAATCCTGAGGATCAGGCGCGTCCGGTGGGGGCGGCTTCGTCGGCCCGAACACCAGACCGGCGTTCCCATTCCCAGCCGGTGGTTCCCCGCAACCGAATGTCGAGACATACTCCCGCGCCGGTGGCCGTCGTCCTGACAAGTGGATGATCGAGTCCCGGCCCCGCCCCGGCCCAGCACGTGGCCTCACCGTCCCGCAATGCGGCAACCTGCCGCCGCATCGGGCGTGCGACAGTCGGACCGTTACGTGCGCGCCGGGACTGGCGCCTCCCCCAGGACGTCCTTGAGCAGCTGGGCGCACCACTGCAGCAGGTCGGTGTCGCGCAGTGGCTCGCCGCCGAGCCGGCGGGTGGCCGGGCGGGGCACGCTGACCTGGTCGATCGCCTGCTTGTAGACGGAATCCGGGTGGTAGCGCTTGAGCCGCAGCTGCTTGGAGTCGGGCAGCGACAGCGGCGAGAACCGGATGTGCTTGCCCTGCATCGACACGTCGGTGAGGCCGTAGCGGCGGGCCAGCTGGCGGAACCGGGCCACCGCGATCAGGTTGGCCACCTGGGTGGGCGGCTCGCCGTAGCGGTCGGTCATCTCGGCCACCACCTCGTCGAGTTTCGCGTCGTCGCGGGCCTCGGCCAGCTTGCGGTACATCTCCAGGCGCAGCCGCTCGACCGCGATGTATTCGACCGGCAGGTGGGCGTCGACCGGCAGGTCGATCTTTACCTCGGGCTCCTCCTCGGGCCGCTCGCCCTTGAACGCCTGCACCGCCTCGCCGACCATCCGGACGTACAGGTCGAAGCCGACGCCCTCGATGTGGCCGGACTGCTCGCCGCCGAGCAGGTTGCCGGCGCCGCGGATCTCCAGGTCCTTCATCGCCACGTACATGCCGGCGCCGAGCTCGGTGTGCTGGGCGATGGTGGCCAGCCGCTCGTGCGCCTGCTCGGTGAGCGGCCGCTCGCGCGGGTAGAGGAAGTACGCGTACGCCCGCTCCCGGCCGCGGCCCACCCGGCCGCGGATCTGGTGCAGCTGGGCCAGGCCGAGCAGATCGGCCCGCTCGACGATCAGCGTGTTCGCGTTCGGGATGTCGATGCCGGACTCGACGATGGTGGTGCAGACCAGGACGTCGAACTCCTTTTCCCAGAACCCGACCATCACCTTTTCCAGCTGATCCTCGCCCATCTTGCCGTGCGCCACCGCGACCCGCGCCTCGGGCACCAGCTCGCGCAGCTTGCGCGCGGCCCGGTCGATCGACTCGACCCGGTTGTGCAGGTAGAAGATCTGGCCGTCGCGCAGCAGCTCGCGGTGGATGGCGGCGGCCACCTGCTTCTCGTCGTGCGAGCCGACGAAGGTCAGCACCGGGTGCCGTTCCTCGGGCGGGGTGGCGATGGTCGACATCTCGCGGATCCCGGTGATCGCCATTTCGAGGGTGCGAGGGATGGGCGTCGCCGACATGGTCAGCACGTCGACCGAGGCCCGCAGCGCCTTGAGCTGCTCCTTGTGCTCGACGCCGAAGCGCTGCTCCTCGTCCACGATGATCAGACCGAGGTTTTTGAACCTCGTCGAGTTGGCCAGCAGCCGGTGGGTGCCGATCACGATGTCGGCGGTGCCGTCGGCCGCCTGTTCCAGGGTCAGCTTGGCCTCGGTCGGCGTCTGGAACCGGGACAGCTGCTTGACCTGCACCGGGAACTGGCCCATCCGATCGGTGAACGTGTTGAAGTGCTGCTGGGCCAGCAGCGTGGTGGGCACCAGCACGGCCACCTGCTTGCCGTCCTGCACCGCCTTGAACGCGGCCCGCACCGCGATCTCGGTCTTGCCGTAGCCGACGTCGCCGCAGATCAGCCTGTCCATCGGAACTTCGAGTTCCATGTCGTGCTTGACCTCGGAGATCGCGGCCAGCTGGTCGGGCGTCTCGGTGTATGGGAAGGCGTCCTCCAGCTCGCGCTGCCACGGGGTGTCCGCGCCGAACGCGTGCCCTTTGGACGCCTGCCGGGCCGCGTACAGCTGGATCAGCTGGGCCGCGATCTCGCGAACCGCCTTGCGCGCCCGGGCCTTGCTCTTCTGCCAGTCCGAGCCGCCCATCTTGTGTAGCGACGGCTGTTCGCCGCCGACGTAGCGGGACAGCTGGTCGAGCTGGTCGGTCGGCACGTACAGCCGGTCGCCGGGCTGGCCGCGCTTGGACGGCGCGTACTCGATCACCAGGTATTCCCGGTCGGCGCCGTTGACCGTGCGCTGCACCAGCTCGACGTACTTGCCGATGCCGTGCTGCTCGTGCACCACGAAGTCGCCGGGCTTGAGCTCCAGCGGGTCGATCGTGTTGCGCCGCCGCGACGGCATCCGCCGCATGTCCTTGGTGGACGCACCGCGCCCGCCGCTGATGTCGTTCCCGGTGATCACCGCGAGCCGGGCCGTCTCGTCCACGAAGCCGTGGTTGAGCCCGCCGCAGGTGATCAGCAGCTGTCCCGGCTCGATCGGCTTTTCGATGGAGTCGACCGGGGTGATGCCGAGGCCGGCGTCACGCAGCACCTCGGTGGCCCGCTGCGCGGTGCCGTGCCCCTCGAAAACCAGTGCGACGGCCCATCCACGGCCGAACCATTCCGACAAATCCGACGTTAGCCGGGCAGTGTCGCCGTGGTAGAGCGGCACCGGCTGCGCATCGACGGCAACGGCGTCGCCCTGATCCGGTGCGACCTCGACCTCGCGCTGCTCCAGCCAAGGTTGATCATCCTGCGGAGAAGGGACCGCGGCCAGACCGAACGGCGACACCGTCCACCAGGCCAGCGACCGCGTCGCGGCGTGCGCGCGGACGTCTGCCAGCGTGCGGAACGCCGCCGCGCCCACGTCGATCGGCACCTTGCCACCGCCCGCGGCGGCCGCCCAGGACGCCTCCAGGAACTCGGCGGACGTACGGGTCAGGTCGTGCGCCCGGGTGCGGATCCGCTCCGGGTCGCAGAGCAGCACGTGGGTGCCGGCCGGCATGCAGTCGATCAGCAGTTCCATGCTGTCGGTGCCGTGCAGCAGGGCCGGCGCGAGCGACTCCATGCCCTCGACCGGGATGCCCTCGGCCAGCTTGTCCAGGATCTCGGCGATCTCGGGGTGCTGGGCCGCGAGTTCGGCCGCCCGCTGCCGGACCGGCGGGGTCAGCAGCAGCTCGCGGCAGGGCGGCGCCCAGAGCCGCGGTACCGGGTCGATGGTGCGCTGGTCGGCCACCGCGAAGGTGCGGATCTCCTCGATCTCGTCGCCCCAGAACTCGACCCGGGACGGGTGCTCGTCGGTGGGCGGGAAGATGTCGAGGATGCCGCCGCGCACCGCGAACTCGCCGCGCTTGGTGACCAGGTCGACCCGCGCGTAGGCCATGTCGGACAGGCGGCGGGCCACCCCCTCCAGCTCCGCCTCGCCGCCGGTGGCCAGCTCCACCGGTTCGAGGTCACCCAGGCCCTTGAGCTGCGGTTGCAGCACGCTGCGCACCGGCGCCACGACCACCTGGACCGGCTGGTCGCCGGGGTGCGCGAGGCGGCGCAGCACGGCCAGCCGGCGGCCCACCGTGTCGGACCGCGGCGAGAGGCGCTCGTGCGGCAGCGTCTCCCAGGACGGGAACACCGCCACCCGGCCCGGCTCGATCAGGCAGCCCAGCGCGTCGGCCAGATCGTCGGCCTCGCGGCTGGTGGCGGTGACCGCGAGCACCGGCCGTCCGGCACCGCCCAGCTCGGCGGCGCCGGCCACGGCGGCCACCACGAACGGCCGCAGCGAGGCGGGCGCGGTCAGGTCGAGCGCGTCCGAGTCGACGAAGCTCTTGCGAGCCAGGTCACGGGCGCGGGCGAGACCACGGTCGCGCAGGGCGGCGGGGATCAGACCGGAGAGTTGCATCGGAGTCTGCTCCAGACACGTCGAAAAGCCCCAACGACCAGGAGGGCGGGGGTACGAGGACCAGTTTAGTCCGCGCCGGCGGCTTCCATGGTGCCCCTGTCGAACGGACAACATGTCCGACATGCCGGTCGATATCAGGTGAATAGTCCCGTTCCGTTGTCGGGACAACTCCTAGGAGGGCAACGTGCGAGTCCTGCTGCTCGTTACGGCATTCAACGGGTTGACCCAGCGCGCCTGGTGCGCGCTGCGCGAAGCCGGGCACGACGTCTCCGTCCAACTGGCCACGAGCGCGGCCGACATGATCGAGGGAGTCCGGGCCGCCGAACCCGAACTGATCATCTGCCCGTTCCTCAAGGACCGGGTGCCGGCGGAGGTCTGGCAGCACTGGCGCACCGTGATCATCCACCCCGGCCCGGTCGGCGACCGTGGACCGTCCTCACTGGACTGGGCCATCGCCGAGGGCGCCCGGAACTGGGGCGTCACCGCGCTCCAGGCCGTCGAGGAGATGGACGCCGGGCCGATCTGGGCCACCCGCACCATCTCGTTGCCGGCCGCGCCGCCGCGTAAGTCGTCGCTCTACAACGGCCCGGTCGCGGACGCCGCCATGGAGTGCATCCTGGAGGCGGTGACCAAGGCGCAGGACGCGTCGTTCACCCCGGTGCCGGCCGACGGCGCGCCCACCGAGACACCCGGCGCCCGGCCCCGGCCGCTGATGCGCCAGCAGGACCGGTCGTTCGACTGGTCGGAACCGGCCGACCAGATCATCCGGCGGATCCGGGCCGCGGACGGCGCCCCCGGCGTGTGCACCGAGATCGGCGGCCTGCCGGTGTTCGCCTACGACGCGCTGCCCGGCATCGCCCGGCACGGCCGCCCGGGTCAGATCCTCAGCCGCCGCCAGGGCGCGGTGCTGATCGGCACCGGCGAGGGCAGCATCTGGCTGGGCCACCTGCGCGCCGCCGAACCGCACCACGCCCGGGCCGGCATCAAGCTTCCGGCCACCATGCTGCTCGGCGCGCGGCTGCGCGGCGTACCGCACTCGCCGGTGCCGCCCGGCACCGAGCCGGAATCCCCGGCCACCTACCGCCAGGTCCGCTACCGGCGGGCCGGCGCGGTCGGCTGGCTCGCGTTCGACTTCTACAACGGCGCCATGGCACCCGGGCACTGCCGCCGGCTGCTCGCCGCGCTGCGGCACGCGGTCAGCCAGGACACCGAGGTGCTGGTGCTGCGCGGCGGCACCGACGCGTTCAGCAACGGCATCCACCTCAACGTGATCGAGGCGTCGTCCGACCCGGCCAGCGCGGCCTGGGCCAACATCCGGGCGATCAACGAGGTCTGCCGCGATATCATCACGTGCACCCGCCAGGTGGTGATCGCCGGCTACGCGGGCAACGCCGGCGCCGGCGGCGTGATGCTCGGCCTGGGTGCCGACATCGTGGCCGCCCGCGACGGGATCGTGCTCAACCCGTACTACGACATGGGGCTGTTCGGCTCCGAACTGCACACCTTCACGCTGCCCCGGCGGGTCGGCGCCGACCAGGCCCAGCGCCTGATCGACGAGAAGTTCCCGGTCAGCGCCGCCGCCGCGAAGTCGATCGGCCTGGTCGACGAGGTCGGTCCACGCCATCCCGAGGCGTACGCCGAATGGCTCGCCGCCCTCGCCGAACGCGAGAGTGACGTGCGCACCGCCCGTCAGCGCCGGCAGGCGAAGGCCCGGCGGCTCGCCGCCGAACGCGTCCCGCTGGAGGTGTACGAGGCCCGCGAACTGGCCGAGATGAGCCGGGACATGTACGGCGACCGGTCCGGTTTCGCGGAGGCACGGCGGCAGTTCGTCCGCAAGGTCAAGCCCACCGAGACCCCGGCCCGGCTGCGCGCCACGACCGCGGATCCCGCCCCGGTGCGCAAGAAGGTGCACCAGCGGCCCCTGGTCCGCCGCGCGGTGCCCGCCTGATGGCGAAGCTGCACACCCAGGACCGCATTCCTCTCCAGCGCCCCGCCGAGGCGGCCCTGCACGGCCCCACCATGCAGCTGCCGGTGCGCTACAACTACAGCGCCTACAGCGTGCTGGCCGGCCCGGCCGAGCCCGATCCTGCCCCGGACTACCGGGTGCGGATGCGCCGGCTGGCCCGGCGCCGGCCGATCCGCACCCTGCTGATCACGCTGTTCGCGTTCGCCTTCGAGAGCACGTTCTTCGGCTGGCTGGTCTCCTCGATCGAGGTGCCCGACCCGGACCTGCACGTGGTGCTGCACGCCGCCACCGTCGCGATGATCGTGGCGACCGCGGCGATCGAGCTGTTCCGGCTGGTCAACGTCGTCACGCTGTGCTTCGCCACGCTCTGGGCCCGCGATCCCGTGCCGGTGGTGCCGGACGTGACGCTGCGGGTCGCGTTCCTCACCACGATCGTGCCCGGCAAGGAGCCGATCGAGATGGTGGAGCGCACCCTGCGGGCGGCCGGGCAGGTGCGGTACCGCGGCCACTACGAGGTCTGGCTGCTCGACGAGGGCGACGACCCGGAGGTGCGCGCGCTCTGCGACGACCTCGGCGTCCGCCATTTCAGCCGCAAAGGTCAAGAGCACTTCAACACCGGCTCCGGTACGTACAAAGCCCGCACCAAGCACGGCAACTACAACTCCTGGATCGCCTCGCACGGCGACGAGTACGACGTGCTGGTCTCGGTCGACCCGGACCACGTGCCGCTGCCCAACTTCTGCGAGCGCCTGCTCGGCTACTTCCGCGACCCCGACGTGGCGTTCGTGGTCGGCCCGCAGATCTACGGCAACTACGACAACCTGGTCACCCGCTGGGCCGAGTCCCAGCAGTACCTGTTCCACTCGCTGCTCCAACGCGCCGGCAACAAGCGCGGCATCGCCATGCTGGTGGGCACGAACAACGCCGTACGCATCAAGGCTCTGCAGTCGATCGGTGGTCTGCAGGACTCGATCACCGAGGACATGGCGACCAGCCTGGCCCTGCATGCGGCCCGCAACCCGGAGACCGGCCGCCGGTGGCGCTCGGTCTACACCCCCGACGTGCTCGCGGTCGGCGAGGGACCGTCCTCCTGGACCGACTACTTCACCCAGCAGCACCGCTGGTCACGCGGCACCGACGAGGTGGTGGTCCGCCGGTTCGGCCGGCTGGCCTGGCGGCTCGGACCGGGCCGGGCGCTGCACTACGCGCTGCTGATGTCGTACTACCCGCTGACCGCGCTGGCCTGGCTGCTCGGCGCCGCGAACGCGTTCTTCTTCCTGGTGCTCGGCGCCAAGGGCGTCCAGGTGCCGGAGCACGTCTGGCTGATGCTGTACGTGGACGCCGCGCTCTTCCAGGTCGGCCTGTACGTGGTCAACCGCCGGCACAACATCTCGCCGCACGAGGAGGCCGGCTCGTCCGGGCTGGCCGGCATGCTCGCGTCCACGCTGTGCGCGCCGATCTACTTCTCCTCGCTGCTCGGCGCGGTGCTGCGCCGCCGGGCCGGCTTCGTGGTCACACCCAAGGGCGACTCGGCCAGCCCGGACCGGCTCGCCACCTTCGCGCCCGGCCTGCGCTGGGCCGCGTTCTACGTCGTTCTGCTGCTGATCGCGGCCGGCACCGGGCACGTCGACGGCCCGATGTTCCTCTGGCCCGCACTCAACCTCGCCATCTGCCTAGCCCCGCCGGCGCTGTGGTTCGCCCGCCGGCGCCGCACCCTGGAGCCGCCCGCATGAAGCCGCACCCCCGTCCCAGTCTCGCCCGCCGGTTCGCGAGCGGACTCGTCACGCTGGCGGTGCTCGCCGCGGTCGCGGTCGCGAACCGCCCGGTCTTCGCGGCCGGTCAGGAGGCGCTGCACACCTACCAGGTCAGCCGGCAGTCCTACAAGGAGCAGTACGGGTTCTGGTCGCGGCTGCCGGTGCCGGACGACTTCCGGGTCAACGCCATCCACGCCGCCCTGCTGCACACCGGCAAGGTGCTGATCATCGCGGGCAGCGGCAACAACCGGGAGGCCTTCGAGGCGGGCACGTTCCGGACCATCCTGTACGACCCGGCCGCCGACCGGTTCTCCGGCGTGTCCACCCCCACCGACGTCTTCTGCGCCGGCCACACGTTCCTGTCCAGCGGCAACCTGCTGGTGGCCGGCGGCACCAAGTCGTACGAGGTGCTCGAGGAGGACGTCGAGCACGCCGCCGGGGTGATGAAGTTCAAAAACGAGTGGCGCGACGGCCGCCCTCGCAGGTTCGCCAAGGGCACCCGTCTGGTGTCCGCGACCGGCGCCGTCTACCGCACCCGCAGCGCGGTCACCGTGCCCGCGCCGGCCGGGCGGGCCGGCGAGGCCGAGGTCTGGGTGGATGCGGTACGCCCCGGCAACGCGTCCGTGGTGACGCAGGGCGCGCAGTACCGGATCCACGGCCTGACCGGCGACGACCAGCGCAACCTCTACGGCGTCGCGGACAAAATCACCAGAGAGAAGCAGGAGTACGGCGGGGACAACACGTCCTACGAGTTCGACCCGCGCACCGAGCGGTACGTGCGCACCGGCAACCTGAACGACCACCGCTGGTATCCGACCCTGGTCCAGCTCACCGACGGCGACGTGCTCGCGGTCTCCGGCCTCGACCGGTTCGGCCGGATCCTGCCGGGCCGCAACGAGGTCTACCGCACCGGTCAGCGCCGCTGGCGGGCCGCGCCGGAACTGACCCGGGTCTTTCCCACCTATCCGGCGCTGCACCTGCTGGCCGACGGGCGGCTGTTCTACTCGGGCGCGAGTTCCGGCTACGGCTCGGACACCGAGGGCCGCACGCCCGGCGTCTGGGACCTGGACGACAACTCCTTCGAGCCGGTGCCCGGCCTGCGCGACGCCACCATGACCGAGACCAGCACGTCACTGCTGCTGCCGCCGGCCCAGGACCAGCGCGTCATGATCCTCGGCGGCGGCGAGATCGGCGAGTCCCCGGTGTCCACCGCGCGCACCGCCATCGCCGATCTCCGGCAGCAGCACCCGGTCTACCGGCCCGGGCCCGACCTGCCCGAACCGGCCCGCTACCTGTCCACGGTTGTGCTGCCCGACGACACCGTGTTCACCACCGGCGGCTCGTCCGGGTACCGCGGTGGCCCGTACCGCGGCGAACCGCGCAGCGACCTGTTCAACGCGCAGTTCTACCAACCCGGCACCAACACGTTCCGGACCGCGGCCGAGTCGACCGTCGGCCGCAACTACCACTCGGAGGCGATCCTGCTGCCGGACGGCCGGGTCATCACGCTCGGCAGCGACCCGCTGTACGACCGCAAGGGCGAGAACCCGGGGACCTTCGAGCAGCGGATCGAGGTGTACGAGCCGCCGTACCTGTTCCGCGGCGAACGGCCCACGATCGCGACCAGCCCGCCGGAGGCCGACCGCGGCACGGCGTTCCATGTGAACACCCCCGACGCGGACCGGATCGCCACGGCCCGGCTGATCCGGCCCAGCGCGGTCACCCACACCACCGACGTGGACCAGCGCTCGGTCGCGCTCGGCGTGACCCGCTCCGGCGGCGGTCTCGACCTGGCCGTGCCGCAGGGCGCCGGGCTGGTGCCGTCCGGCTGGTACATGCTGTTCCTGGTCGACGACCGCGGGGTCCCGTCGGTAGCGCGCTGGATAAGGGTGCGCTGACCCCGTGCCTCGTAAGTTCGCGATCCTCCTGTTCGTGCTGGTCGCGGTGGCGGTGGCCGGTGTCGCCGCGGCCACCACCCGCGGGCCGGCCCGAACCACACCGGCGCCACCGGTCGGTCTCTACGTCGACCCGTACGGCGCCGCGCCGGTCCACCTGCGGGCGCTGGAGCGGGCCGGACGCACCGCCGAGGCGGCCCTGGTGCGCCGGATCGCCGTGCAGCCGGCCGCCACCTGGTTCGCCGACGACGCCACCGGCTACGTGGACCGGGCCCGGCGGCTGGTGACGAGCGCCGCGGCGGCCCGCCGCATCCCGGTGCTGACCTTCTATTTCATCCCGCACCGGGACTGCGGCCGGTACTCCGCGGGCGGCGCGGCCGACGGTCTCGCATACCGCCGCTGGGTCGGCAACCTGGCCGGCGCGCTGCGCGGCCACCGGGCGATCGTGATCCTGGAACCGGACGCGGTGGCGCACGCGGTCCGCGGCTGCCTCAACCGGGTCCGGGCCGCCGAGCGGTTCGCCCTGCTCGCGTCGGCGGTCGAGACCCTGCGCTCGGTGCCCGGCGTGACCGTCTATCTGGACGCCGGCAACCCCACCTGGCTCACCCCCGCCGAGGTGGTGCCGGCCCTGCGCCGGGCCGGGATCACCCGCAGCCACGGGTTCGCGCTCAACGTGGCCAACTTCGAGACCACGGCGGCCAATCTGGCGTACGGCATCCAGTTGTCCCGCCCGCTCGGCGGTGCCCGCTTCGTGGTGGACACCAGCCGCAACGGCACCGGACCGGCCCGGCCCGGCGCGGGCAGCCGGCACTGGTGCAACCCGCCCGGCCGCAAGCTCGGCACCGCGCCCACGCTGCACACCGGGCACCCGCTGGTGGCCGGGTACCTCTGGGTGAAGAGACCGGGCGAATCCGACGGCGCCTGCTCGCCCGGAGCGCCGCCGGCCGGCCGGTGGTTCCACCGGTATGCCCTGGACCTAGCCCGTCAGTGAGACCTGCCTCAAATTGCCCCCCATTTCGGTACCGCCGATACGATCGGCGGAGTCGGGACAGCGCAGTCCTGGAGCACCGGACAGTCGAAGGAGTGCGCCCCGATGACCGACCTAGAGCAAGACAGCCCTTCCAACCACCCCGCCGCCGCCCTTGGCCTGACTGAAGACAGCCCGTCCAACCACCCCGCCGCCGCCCTAAGCCTGACTGAAGACAGCCCGTCCAACCACCCCGATGCGGCCCTACGCGCTGACATCCGGCGGATCGGCACGCTGCTCGGCCAGACCCTGGCCCGGCAGGAGGGCCGTCCCCTGCTCGACCTGGTCGAGGAGGTGCGCGCGCTGGTCCGGCACGACCCGCCGGCCGCCGCCGACCGCCTCGCCGCCATGGACGTCACCACCGGCACCAAGCTGGCCCGGGCCTTCTCCACCTACTTCCACCTGGCCAACATCACCGAGCAGGTGCACCGGGCCCGCGACCTGCAGCGCCGCCGGGCCCGCGACGGCGGCTGGCTGGACCAGGCGGCCAAGCGGATCGCCGAGCGCGGGGTGCCGGCCGACGAGATCGCCGCGGCCGCCCGCCGCCTCGCGGTCCGGCCGGTCTTCACCGCGCACCCCACCGAGGCGGCCCGCCGCTCCATCCTGTCCAAGCTGCGGCAACTCGCCGACGCGCTGGACGCCGAGGCCGCCGCGGCGGTCCTCTACGGCGCCTCGGACACCACCGCGTCGACCCGCCGCTTCGCCGAACTGATCGACCTGCTGTGGCAGACCGACGAGCTGCGGCTGGACCGGCCGGACCCGACCGACGAGGCCCGCAACGCCGTCTACTACCTGCGCGACCTGCACGCCGACGCGGCTCCGCAGGTGCTCAGCGACCTCGCCGAGACGCTGCGCCACCTGGGCGTTGAGACCTCCCCCACGGCCCGGCCGCTCACCTTCGGCTCGTGGATCGGCGGCGACCGCGACGGCAACCCGTTCGTCACGCCGGCCGTCACCCGCGACGTCCTGATGATCCAGCACGAGCAGGGCATCCAGGCCACCGAGCGGGCCATGGACAAGCTGATCGATGAGCTGTCGGTGTCCCGGCGCCTGCGCGGCGTCTCGCTCGACCTGTCCGCGTCGCTGGCCAAAGACCTGGACAACCTGCCCGAGGTCGCGCCCCGGTTCCGCAAGACCAACGCCGAGGAGCCGTACCGGCTCAAGGTCCGCGCCGTGAAGGCCAAGCTGGCCAATACCCGCGACCGGCTGCGCCGCGGCACCCCGCACGTGCCCGGCCGCGACTACCTGGGCAACGACGAGCTGATCAGCGACCTCGAGCTGATGCGCGCCTCGCTGGCCCGCAACTCCGGCCAGCTCACCGCGGTCGGCGTGGTGGCCGCCGCGATCCGCACCGTGTCGGCGTTCGGCCTCCAGCTGGCCACGCTGGACGTCCGCGAGCACGCCGAGAAGCACCACGAGGTGCTCCAGCAGATGTACGCCCGGGTCGGCGAGGTCGACGACTACGCCACGCTCGACCGCAACGAACGCACCAAGCTGCTGGCCACCGAGCTGACCGGCCGCCGCCCGCTGTCCAGCGCCGACACCCCGCTGACCGACTCGGCCCGCAAGACCTTCGACGTGTTCAACACGATCCGCGAGGCCCAGGACCGCTTCGGCCCCGACGTCATCGAGAGTTACATCATCTCGATGACCCTGGGCGTCGACGACGTCCTGGCCGCGGCCGTCCTGGCCCGCGAGGCCGGCCTGGTCGACATCCACACCGGCCGCGCCCGGGTCGGCATCGTCCCGCTCCTGGAGACCCCCGCCGAGCTGGACGCCGGCGGCGAACTGCTGGACGAGATGCTGAGCCTGCCCGCCTACCGCGAGATCGTCCGCGCCCGCGGCGACCTCCAGGAGGTCATGCTGGGCTACTCCGACTCCAACAAGGAAGCCGGCATCACCACCAGCCAGTGGCGCATCCACAAGGCCCAGCGCTCGCTGCGCGACGTGGCGGCCAGGCACGGCGTACGGCTGCGGCTTTTCCACGGCCGAGGCGGCACCGTCGGGCGCGGCGGCGGCCCCACCCACGAGGCCATCCTCGCCCAGCCCTACGGCACCCTGGACGGCGCCATCAAGGTGACCGAACAGGGCGAGGTCATCTCCGACAAGTACACGCTCCCGGCACTGGCCCGGGAAAACCTGGAGCTGACGGTCGCCGCGGTCCTGCAGGCCACCCTGCTGCACACCAGCCCGTCGGTAGACCTGGAGCGCCTGGCCCGCTGGGACGCCACCATGGACACCGCGTCGGACGCCGCGTTCCGGGCGTACCGGTCGCTGGTGGAGGACCCCGACCTGCCCGCGTACTTCTGGGCGGCCACCCCCACCGAGTTGCTGGGCCAGCTGAACATCGGCTCCCGCCCCGCGAAGCGCCCCAACGCCGACGCGGGCCTGGGCGGTCTGCGGGCCATTCCGTGGGTCTTCGGCTGGACCCAGACCAGGCAGATCGTGCCCGGCTGGTTCGGCGTCGGTTCCGGCCTGGCGGCGGCGCGCGAGGCCGGCCACACCGAGGTCCTCCACGAGATGTTCGCCAACTGGCAGTTCTTCCGCACGTTCCTCTCGAACGTGGAGATGATGCTGAACAAGACCGACCTCAAAATCGCCAGGCGCTACGTGGAGACCCTGGTCCCCGCCAACCTCCACCCCATCTTCGGCAAAATCGAGGACGAGTACGCCCGAACCGTCAGCGAGGTCCTGGCCATCACCGGCGGCGAGGACCTGCTGGCCCAGCAGCCCGAGCTGAAGCGAACCCTGGGCGTCCGCGACACCTACCTGGAGCCGTTGCACCACTTGCAGGTGGCCCTGCTGAGGCAATACCGCGAGCTGGGCGACAACGACCGCCAGCTGGCCACCGCTCCCGGCGCCCGCCGGGCCCCCTCCGACTCGACCGCACTCGAACGGGCCCTGCTGACCTCGGTGAACGGCATCGCCGCCGGCATGCGCAACACCGGCTGACCCCGTTTTTCTTAAAAGAAACCTTTAGCGGCTCGCGCTGGGGCGGCCTGCCATCTATGGTTTGGGAGCGCTCCCACGGGAGCGCGATCCCCATGGAAACGGAGCCGAACGCCCGTGCGCACCCCGATCCCCCTCGACGCATCGGCGCTTCCCGGCTTCATCGCGAACGGCCCGGGCATCCCCACGGCGCGCTCCGCGCCGGCCCGGCCGCTTCGTGACCTGTCCCCAGCATCTCCCCAGACCCCCTTTCGCATTCCGCACCCCATTCGGCTTCTGACCGCCGGGCACTAGTCAGAAGCCGTCATTTCGGGCGGCCGGGTTCCCACGACCCGGCCGCCCGAGCTTTTCCACGCATCGCTGCGGCAGTCGGTCCAGGGGTATATCCGACAAGTAGCCCTTTAACCGGACATCGAGAAGCCGCCGGTTCCCGATTTGGCGATCTACGATCATCCCGGCGAGCAGCAGATCAACGACATCGCGTCGCGGGCAAGCGCCAGCGGGAACGTCCGCGGCTGGCGTCAGCTGAGAGCAGGCTGAGAGACCCTGAGGGGCCCTCAGGGGTTCACCGGATCCCCTGAGGTGCGCCCGCTTCCTAGGCTGAGCCCGTGACCATCATCGCGACCCAGGCGCTCACCAAGACGTACGGCGGCGGGGTGACCGCGCTTTCCGACCTCACTGTCGGGGTCGACGCGGGCATCATCGGGCTCGTCGGCGCCAACGGCGCCGGTAAGAGCACATTAATCAAGATCATGCTGGGGCTGCTGGCGCCGACCGCGGGCGAGGTGCGGGTGTTCGGGCTCGACCCGGTGACGCAGACCGACAAGGTGCGGGCCCGGGTGGGCTACATGCCGGAAAACGACTGCCTGCCGCCGGACGTCTCAGCCTCCGAGTTCGTGACCCACATGGGCCGGCTCAGCGGGCTGCCGAAAACCACGGCCCGGGAGCGCGCGTCCGAGGCGCTCCGGCACGTCGGGCTCTACGAGGAGCGGTACCGCCAGATCGGCGGCTACTCGACCGGCATGAAGCAGCGGGTCAAGCTTGCACAGTCCCTGGTGCACGACCCCGACCTGCTGCTGCTCGACGAGCCGACCAACGGCCTCGACCCGGCCGGCCGCGACGCCATGCTGACCCTGGTGCACCGCATCGGCAACGAGTTCGGCATCTCGGTGGTGGTCTGCTCGCACCTGCTCGGCGAGGTGGAGCGGATCTGCGACTCGCTGATCGCCATCGACGGCGGCCGGCTGCTGCGCGCCGACCGGATCTCCAGCATGACCGCGGCGTCCGACGTGCTCGCCGTCGAGGTCAGCGAGGGCACCGAGGAGCTTGCCGCGGCGCTGCGCGACCGCGGCTTCGCGGTGACTCCGGAGGGCCGGTTGCTGCTGGTGCCGCTCGAGTCGGAGAGCTCGTACGACCGCATTTTGCAGGCCGTGGCCGAGCTGGACCTCCCGCTGCACCGCCTGGACCAGCGGCGCCACCGCGTCGCCGAACTTTTCACGAAGGAGACGGCCGATGTCTGAGGCCGGCGTCATCCATGACATCGGATACCAGCGATACTCCGGGCCCCGGCTGGGCCGGGCCGCGGTGTTCGGCGCGCTCTACCAGCACGGCCTGCGGGCCACGTTCGGTCTGGGCCGGTCCGCCAAATCCAAGATCTTCCCGTGGGGCGTGGCCTCGGTGGTCCTGCTCGTCGCGGTGATCAATGCGGCCGTACGCTCGCAGACCGGGACGCTGCTGTTCGACTACTACCAGTTCAACGACACGATGAGCTGGCTGGTCATCTTCTTCGTCGCGATCGTGGCGCCCGAGTTGGTCTCCCGTGACCTGCGGGCCGGCGTACTCCCGCTGTATTTCAGCCGTCCGCTGCGCGCTGCCGACTACGTGTGGGCCAAGGTCGCGGCCCTCATCACGGGCGTGTGGCTGCTGCTCGGCGTGCCGCAGTTGATCATGTTCCTCGGCGCCGCGTTCACCACCAAGACCGGCATGAGCGGCGTGTGGGACGAGCTCGGCCTGCTGATGCCGGGCTGGGCGTACAGCTTGCTCTGGGCTTTTGTCTTTGCCAGCATCAGCCTGCTGGTGGCCTCGCTGACCGGCAAGCGCGCATTCGCGGCCGGTGGCATCGTGGCAGTGTTCCTGATGACCGCCCCGGTGGTCGGCGTGTTGAGCATCATGCCGTCGGACACCGCGCAGCACCTGGCCGGCCTGGCCAGCCCGATCTCCCTGATCAACGGCGTGGAGATCTGGCTGCGCGACCGCACCGACCTCGGCCTGGACATCGGCGAGTTCGGCCCGATCTACGCGATCGAGGCGTTCTGCCTGATCACCGCGTGCCTGCTGCTGTTGCTGGCCCGCTACCGGAAGGTGGCCTCGCTATGACCGCTCCGACCCAGGTGACGAGCCCCGCCCCGAACCGGTCGGGCAGCGTCGTCGAACTGCAGAACGTGTCCCGCTGGTACGGCAACGTGGTGGCGGTCAACGACGTCAGCATGACCCTCCAGCCCGGGGTGACCGGCCTGCTCGGCCCGAACGGCGCCGGCAAGACCACGGTGCTGCACATGATGGCCGGCTTCCTGTCACCATCACGCGGCACGGTGACCATCGACGGCCGGCCGACGTGGCGCAACCCCGCCATCTACCGCACGCTGGGGCTGGTCGCCGAGCGGGAGGCGGTCCACGGCTTCCTGAGCGCCCGCGAGTTCGTGCTGGCCTGCGCCAAGATGCAAAAACTGCCCAACCCTGAGGCGGCGGCCGACCGGGCGCTGGCCATGGTCGAGATGACCGACGCGCAGGACCGCCGGATCGAGACGTTCTCGAAGGGCATGCGGCAGCGCACCCGGGTGGCGGCCTCGCTGGTGCACGAGCCCCAGGTGCTGCTGCTGGACGAACCGTTCAACGGCATGGACCCGCGGCAGCGCATGCACATGATGGAGTTGCTGCACGCACTCGGCGACCAGGGCCACACGATCCTGTTCAGCTCGCACATCCTGGAAGAGGTCGAGCAGCTCTCCGGCCTGGTCCAGGTGATCGTGGCGGGCCGGCTGGCGGCCTCCGGCGACTACCGCCGCATCCGCCGCCTGATGACCAACCGCCCGCACGTGTTCGCGGTGCGGAGCTCCGATGACCGTCGCCTGGCGGTGGCGCTCATCGCGGAAAAATCGGTGAGCGGCGTCGAGATCGAGGCGACCGGCATGACCGTACGCGCATCCGACTACGGCAGCTTCACCCGTGCGCTGCCCCGGATCGCCCTGGCCGAGGGCATCCGGATCCGCCACCTGCTGCCGTCCGACGAGTCCCTGGAGAGCGTCTTCTCCTACCTGCTGGAGGCATGATGTCCACGGTCGCCTACATCACCGCCCGCGGCCTGCTCGGCCGCCGCCGGGTGCTCATCCTGCTGCCGCTTCCGTTACTGCTGGTGGGACTCGCGCTCATCTGTCGGGCGTACGACGTAGACCCGTCGCAATGGGGCCAGCCGGTAGTGGTCGGCCTGGGCCTGGCGGTGATGCTTCCGGTCATCGCCCTGATCATCGGCACCGGCGTCCTGGGCTCCGAGGTCGACGACGGCACGATCGTGCACATCCTCACCAAGCCGCTGCCTCGCCGCGACATCATCCTGGCCAAGCTGCTCGTAGCGGCCGGGGTCAGCACGGTCGCCTCGGCCGTACCCCTGTTCGTGGTCGGGCTCCTGGCCGACGGCGTCCAGTTCGGCCTGGCCCTGGCAACGGCCGCCGCGGCCGGCGCGGTCGCCTACTCGGCCCTGTTCCTGCTGCTGAGCCTGCTGACCCGCCGCCCGGTCCTGCTGGGCCTGGTCTACATCCTGGTGTGGGAGGGCCTGCTGGGCCGCTTCGTGAGCGGCACCCGAGTCCTCTCGATCCAGCAGTACATCATCACCATCGCCGACAAAATGGCCCCCACCGACATGCTCCCCGGCAAGGTCTCCCTGACCGTAGCCATCGTGATGAGCCTGATCTTCGCCATCGGCGGAACCCTCTACGCCATCAACCGCCTGGCCTCCTTCAGCATGGCCGGCGAAACCAGCTGATCGACGATCATCCCGCGGTCGAGGGTTCCACCGGAGCCCTCGACCGCATTCCCATGACTAGTGTCATGCGACTAGACTCCCCGCTGTGGGCGACGCATTCGGGCGGGACGACCCGCCCGACAACGCCCCCGGCATGATCGGCCTTGACGACGCTGTCCAGGCCGCCACGAGGCCGCGAACGACGCGCTCGTCGATCCCAACGGCCTCGATGCCTTCACCGGCGCCGTTCCGGCTGGGGTCAGTGCCAACCTCTGCGAGGCCCCGGTCGGCCTCGGCGGCGAGGCCGGGCATCCGTTCGAGCTCACCCTGCGTCTCGCACCCTCCCGGCCACTAGAAACACGCCAGCTGCGAGCGATCCACTTCCGTCGCGATCATCTGCCGGTCCTCGCCTCCGCCGCCCAGGAACTGCGTGAGCGAGTGCCGGAAGAGGGGCCATGGTGGCCGGCAATGTCGTCCCGCTACGCCCTGGCCATGCGGGCACACCAGGAGATGTTGCCGGTGTCCGTGCGAGGCGATCTGGGCCGGCGCGGGACGCGCTTGTTCCTGATGAATCCGGCCGCCTTCCGAATCACTCCAGGCCAAGACTGAGGCGCGCGGCGCGCCGGGCGCAAATATTGTCGTACCCCGCCGATAGGCTCCTGGCATCACCAGATCTTGTGGTGGTGACCGTTGATATCCACTACCTGTCGTGTCGGGGGAAGTCATGAAAATCGCCGAATCTGCCGTGATCCGGGCCGTTCCGCGCATGCGGGCGGGCTACACGATGGAGGTCCGGCTCGGCGCCGAGACGGCCACGCTGACCGCCGGCGCCCTGCCGGACGGTCGGCTGGGCGAGGTCGCGCTCCGGAGCGGCAAACACGGCTCGACCCTGGCCGGGTTGACCGACGCTTTCTCGACTGCGGTCACGGTGGCGCTGGGTCACGGGGCGCCGCTCGGGGTGATCGCCGAAGAGTTACGCGGCGCCCGGTTCGCACCGTCGGGCCACACCGATGACCACGAGATCGCGACCACTTCGTCGGTAGTGGACTACGTGGCGAGACGACTGACAGCCGACTTTCCGCTGGATTAGCGGCGCAGCGTGCGACGTCCCGGCGGCCCGCCCACCGGCCCAGCCCAACCCCAGCCCACCCCAGCCCAACCCACCAGCCCAACCCACCAGCCCAACCCACCGGAGCCAGGCCGACCCCACCGGCCCAGCCGACCGGGCCAGCCTGGCCCCTCCAGCCCACCCCAGTCGTGCGACGCAGCTGCGGCTCCCACTCCCCGGAGGAGGAGCGGCCGACCACGTCATCCAGCTCAACGCAGGCGCAAATCCGATATAGGCGACCATTTAGGCAGCCTCAAACCCCACTCCGAGAGATTTTGTGGACCTGCTGTTCCGCTGAAACCGCAAATCGACACCTCCGAGCGAAGCGACGGCCAGCGAGCACGCCGGACACTCAAGACCGCCGCCGCACTCAGGCACAAACTCCCCAAATCGGAAAACGAAGCCCCGGCCCAAGCAGGCCGAGGCTTCGTGAGAAACGGAGGGACTATGGCGTAACGGACACCTGGAAGATCGGGAGGCGGCCCAGTTTGCGGTAGGCGTTCAGGGCGGCCGGGGTGCTGTCCACCGAGGAGTCCTGGCCCTTCTGGTTGTGTGGGGTCTCGAACTGGACCATGGCCCTGATCTTCGGGAAGCGGCGCAGTTCGTGGCCCAGGCGGCGGTAGAAGTCGGCCTTGTACGTGGTGTTCTTGCGGGACGACCAGACGCCCCACTCGGCCAGCATCAGGGGCTTGCCGGGGTGCTTGGTGACGGCCCAGGTGTAGAAGCCGGGCCAGCTCCGTTTGCCCTCGATGCGGCGGTTGAAGACCTGGGCGAAGTTGCCGTGGCCGTAGCCGGGGTCGCTGTAGGCGTACGTGTCGAGGCCGATCCAGTCGACCACGTCGTCGCCGGGGTACATGGAGTTGAACCAGCTCTGGGTGGCGTGCCGGTGGTACGCCATGTGCACCAGGACCGAGACGATGTTGGTGGCGCCCTTCGCCCGCAGGCGCTTGATCACGTGGCGGTACATGCCGGCGTAGTCGCGAGCGGTGTAGCCGGAGCCGGCCTTCTCGCGTACGTCGTTCTCGCCCTCGTGGTGCACGGCTAGGAAGAACTGCTCGCGGTAGTTCTTCCGGATGTGCGCGGCCAGCCGGTCCAGGAAGGCATCGGTGCGCCGGTCGCCGCGGGCGATCGCGGCCCAGGTGGCGGCCTCGGGCTTCCAGTTCAGGAAGAGGATGCGCTTCTTGCCGGACTGGCGCGCGATGGCGATCTCCTCCGGCGTCGGGAACAGCTGCCGGAGGCCGCCGTGGTAGGCGTGGTAAATCGCCTGGGTGCGCCCGGTCTTGCGCTCGAACGCGGCCAGCGCACCCGCCCCGCGGCTCTCGGTGTGCGCGCCGGGCGCCACGCCCCAGAGGATTCCGCAGGTCGGCACGAGTTTGCGGCCGGTCCGGCACTTCCCGCGCCGCGACATGCCGTCCGCCGCCAGCGCCACCCCGATGTCGGTCGGGCTGAGTGCGATGCGCGGGGCCACCCCATTATTTGCGCCGTACGGGGCGGCCGACGCGCTCCCGGCGACCGTGGGCCCGGTGATCGCAGCCGCGGCAGACGATGCGCCCGGCACCGCGGAACTCGGCAGCGACCGTGCCTGCGCGTCCGGTCCGTCCCCGCGCGGCGTGCCTAACCCCGGCAGATTCGGCGAGGTGAGCACCGGCAGCGACACGGTCGGATCACCGGCCGGCCCCATCGGAAGTCCCATCTGGTCCACGCCCCCGGTCCAGGCCCAGGCGAGCGTGGTCGCCACAGACAGGACAAAGGCCGTAGGCACGGCGGCGATGCGAACGAGGCGGTTCCGGCGCGGGCTTCGACTCACGAGGAGCCAGTATTGTGACTTTAATCCGTTTTGTCTAATACCCGACGCGGATAAATCCAAACAAATCGCCAAAATTTGACGCCCGCTTGGACGAGCCCAGAAGGCGAAGGCACCAACGGGAGGCCGGGGGTTGGGCCGGGGAACGCAGCAGCCCGACCTCAGGCGGGTGGGCGGCGCCATGCCGAACCAGCGCGGACACCCCTGGGCGGGACCTGTTGCGAGCCGCACGGCGGTTGGCCACGGGAAGGCCCCGGCACGGGAAGGCGCCGGCACGGGAAGGCACCCACACGAAGCGGCATCGGCACGAGGCGGGCGTGGCGCCGCAAGTGACCGGCACGAGGCGGGCGTGGCGCCGCAAGTGACCGGGGCGGGATGGTGGGTGGCGGACCGCCGGGACGGGGTGGGGCGATCGCTGGGATGAGGCGACGGGTCGGATCTATGGATGACGCGCGGGACTGCTGACGAATCAGTGGCGGGGACGGTGGGTGGCCGCGGGAAGCGTGGGTGGGCCGCGGCCGGTGCGTGGACGGGATACCCGGCTCGACCTCGATCAGCGGGGCTGCGAAACTGTCCCCTAGTCGGCCGCAGGGGGATACGAAAGTGAATGGTTCGGTGCTGCCCGAGGATGTGCTGCGTGACGCACCGACGTACACGCCGCACCCGCACGAGCTCGCGGACCTCGACCTTCTGCTGTCCGGAGCCTATGCGCCGCTCACCGGGTTTCTCGGGCGGGCCGATCTGACCTCACTCCGCCGGCGGGGGCAGCTGGCCGACGGGACGCCGTGGCCGGTGCCGGTCACTTTGGAGGTTCCCGCCGAGCTGGCCACCGCGCTGGTGCTCGACGATCCGCTGCACCGGACGATCATCCTGACCGATCCGGAGGGGGCGCCGGTCGCGGCCCTCGAGGTCAGTGACGCCTGGCAGGCCGGGGAGCGCACCTACGGCGTGGGTGGCACGGTTCGCCGGATGGGTGACGGCGGGCACGGGCCGTTCCAGCGGCTGCGGCGCAACCCGGAAGAGGTTCGGGCGCTGCTGCCACCGGGGCGCGTGCTCGGGGTGATCGCCGACCGGCCGCTGCACCGACCACAACTGGCGCAGATCGCGCACGCCGCGCGTACGCTCGCTGCTCATCTTTTGATTTTGATTCCGGTCAGTGGGCCGGGGCCGGACGGATTGCCGCCGGAGGCCCTGGTGCGGTCCGTCTTCTCGGCGCGGGATCGGATGCCGCCGGCGACCGTGGTGGCCGTTTCGCTGCTGCCTCGCGGGGACGAGATGCGCGACGCGATGCTCCGGGCTCGGGTGGCCGCGGCGTACGGCGTCACCCATGTTCTTTCCACCGGCGACATGCTCTCCGGTGGCGGGCTGCGGGTGCTGGTGCCGCGCGAACTCGCCTATGACAACCGGGACGGGCAGTGGCGCTGGCGCGACGACATCCCGCCGCGCAACCGGCGGCTGGCCATGTCCGCGGCCGAGATCAACGACCTGCTGGACCGTGGTTTCCCGCTGCCGGAGTGGCACACGCCGCCGGCCGTCGCCAAGGAACTGGTGCGCGCCCGCCCGCCCCGCCGGCACCGCGGCCTGGTCGTCTTCTTCACCGGCTTCTCCGGCTCCGGCAAGTCGACCATCGCCCGCGGGCTGGCCGATTCGCTGCGGGAGTCGGGCGAGCGCACCATCACCCTGCTCGACGGCGACGTGGTCCGCCGGGAGTTGTCCGCGGGCCTGGGCTTCAGCAAGGCGGACCGGGACCGCAACGTGCGCCGGATCGGCTGGGTCGCCGCCGAGGTAGGCCGGCACCGGGGCATGGCCGTCGCCTGCCCGATCGCGCCCTACGAGAACGCCCGGGCCGCGGTCCGCGCGATGGCGCAGGACGCCGGCGCCGGTTTTGTGCTGGTGCACGTGAACACCCCGCTCGAGGTCTGCGAGCAGCGTGACCGCAAGGGCCTGTACGCCCGGGCCCGGGCCGGCCAGCTGCGCGGAATGACCGGCATCGATGACCCGTACGAGGAGCCGGCGGACGCCGAGCTGACCATCGACACCACCACCATGACGGTGCCGGAGGCGATCGAGCTCGTGCTGGCCTACCTGGTGGAGAACGGCTGGGTGGAGCCCAAACTGACCTAAACCCATCACGAAGGCGGGCTTGGGCCGTTACCCCGTAGGGGCGAAACGCCCGATTGCCAACCCCGAAAGGCCCGCCGACCGATGGAACCGTCTCGCCCTGCGGATGTCTCGCACTATCTCGGCGTGTTCCGCCGGCACTGGTGGATCGCACTGATCGCGACGGGTGCCGGTCTGGCCGCGGGCGCGGCGCTGACCAGCGCACTGCCCAAGGTGTACGAGTCGTCGACCGCGGTCCTGGTGCAGGCTCTCGACCAGGACACGAACGCGCAGGGCGGCCGGACCAAGGGCTCAGTCAACCTGGACACCGAGGCGCAGCTGGTCGGCTCGGGCGCGGTCGCCACCAAGGCCGCCGCGCTGCTGCGATCCGCACGCTCGCCGATCGACCTGGCCAAGGACGTCAAGGTCGAGGTGCCGGCGAACACCACCGTTCTGGTGATCACGTTCAAGGCCGGTTCGCCGCAGGAGGCACAGTCCGGTTCGCATGCGTTCGCCGAGGCGTACCTGCGCAACCGCGAGGAGACCGCCCAGCACGGCCTGGACCAGCAGATCAAGACGCTGACCACCAAGATCAAACAGCTCACCACGACGCTGACCGGGATCAACGGCCGGCTGTCGCGGGCGGTCAAGGGCAGCCCGGACGAGAGCAACCTGCAGAGCCTGCGCAACAACTCGCAGAACCAGCTGAACGGGCTGACCGGCCGGCTGAACGAGCTGACCACCACGACCGTGGGCGCCGGCAGCATCATCAGCGACGCCCGGCTGCCGGACACCCCGGTGAGCCCGAACGGGATGATCAACCTGGCCACCGGCGGGATGATCGGCCTGCTGCTCGGGGTCGGTGCGGCGTTCGTCCGGGAACGGTTCGACCGGCGGCTGCGGTCCGCCGCCGACGTGCGCGACCGGGGCCGGGTGAACGTGCTGGCGGCGCTGGACGAGCGCACCACGCCGCACTTCGACGACGTGCTACAGCCGTACGGCGCCGGCGGCCGGGTCTTCAACCGGCTGCGCAACGAGATCCTCGCGACGCTGCGGCCGAGCGACCAGGTGATCGTGGTGACCGGTACCAGCCGCGGGTCGGCCGCCACCCTGGTGGCCGCGAACCTGGCCGCCGCGCTGGCCCGCACCGGCAGCGACGTCGTGCTGATCGGCGCGCACCTGCCGGACAGCGTGGTGGACGCCGCGCCGCTGGCCCGGATGCTCGGTGTCTCGGCCGTACCGGGTCTGTCCGACCTGCTGGCCGGCCGGGTCGGCCTGGCCCGCGCGATCCAGCGCACCCCGCGCATCCCGTCGCTGCGGGTGATCACCACGGGTGGTGCCGCCACCGCGGCCGGGCTGATGCAGTCGCAGCGGCTCAAGGACACCCTGGAGGCACTGCGCCGGCAGGGCGGGTACGTGGTGATCGAGGCGCCGTCGACCAGCAGCAGCGCCGACGCGCAGAGCCTGGCCAGCCTCGCTGACGCGGCCATCCTCGCGGTCGAGCTGCGCAAGTCGCGCCGCCCGGCCCTGTTGGACGCGGCCGAGCAGTTGCAGCGGGTCGGCACCCCGCTGCTCGGCGCGGTCGTGCTGCCCCGGCTGTCGCACCTGCCGATCGTCGACGTGAGCGCGCCGGCCGTGACGCTGACCGCGGACTCCAACAAGATCACCGATGCCGACCTGACCCAGCCGATGCGCTTTCCGACGAACACGGTTTCCTCCAAGGAGGCCAAGGCGCGGGAGAAGGCGCTCAACGAGAAAACCGCCCCGAACGCGCAGGTGCGTCCCCGTTCCGCGGAGTCGAGTGACGAGATCACCGCGGTGCTCGACATGTCGGGCATGAAGGACACGGCGAACTCGGAGGGCGACGGGAAGTGACCGTTGCTCCGGCCCTCCCCCGGACCGGCCCGGCACACGGCACCCGTAAGCCCACCACGCTGCCGGCCTGGCCGGTGGCGAGCATCCTGGCCTTCTATCCGCTGTGGTGGGCGCTCGGGCTGGGCGTCCTGATCTTCGCGGCGATGGCCGTGCCGATGCTGTTCCTGCTGCTCCGGCGGCGGGCGGCCGGTCGGCCGCTGCGCCTGCCGCCCGGGTTCGGCTGGTGGGCGCTGTTCCTGGTGGCGGTCGTGGTCAGCATCGGTGCGCTGGGTGCCGACCCGCCGGGGACGGTGGCCGAGCACGCCACCGACCGGCTCACCGCGGTCGCGTACAAGCTCATCATGTATTTGGCTTTGACGGTTCTGCTGGTCTACGCCGGCAACCTCACCGAGGTGGAACTGCCCCGGCGGCGCCTGGTCAAGCTGCTCGGCTGGATGTTCGTGGTGACCGTGGCCGGCGGCGTGCTGGGCATGGTGGCCGGCACGTTCGAGTTCACCTCGCCGGTTGAGATGCTGTTGCCGCCGGGGGTGCGCAACAAGGGCTTCGTGCAGTCGCTGGTGCACCCGTACGCCGCTCAGATCATGGACCTCGTCGGCGGCGAGAAGCCCCGCCCGGCCGCGCCCTGGGGGTACACCAACACCTGGGGGAACAACTTCTGCCTGCTGCTCGGCTGGATGGTGGTGGCCGCCTGGCGGAGCGGCCGGGGGAAGTACAAGTTCGCGGCCGTGATCTGCCTGCTGGTCTCGATCGCGCCCGCCGTGGTCTCGCTCAACCGCGGCCTGTGGATCGGGCTCGGCGTGCTGGTGATCTATGTGGCCGCCCGCTACGTGCTGGCCGGCAAGCTCTGGATCATCGGCGTGGTCACAGTGGCCGCCGCCATGCTCACGGTCGCGCTGGTGGCCACCCCGCTCGGCGGCGTGATCAGCGCCCGGCTGGACAACGGCAAGTCGAACGGGGTGCGCTCGTTCCTGGTCGACCGGGCGCTGGACGGCTTCACCGGCTCACCGGTGATCGGCTACGGCGGCACCCGCAGCACCCTGGGCGGCCGCAACTCGATCGCGGTCGGCGAGAGCGCGGGCTGCGAGCGCTGCGGCAACTTCACCGTCGGCGGCAACGGCCAGCTGTGGCAGTTGCTGTACGCACACGGCACCGTCGGCACGGTCGGCTACCTCGGCTTCTTCGCGTACGGGCTGTGGCGGTTCCGCCGGGACCGGTCGCCGATCGGGGTGGCCGGCAGCGCCGCGCTGGTCACCTCGTTCTCCGCCATGCTCTGGTACAACTCGCTGGTCACCCCTCTGGCCTTCATGGTTCTGGCGTTTGCGCTGCTCTGGCGCAACTCGATCGAGGGGAACGAACCCACAACATGAGCCCGGTGAAAACCGCACCGGCCGAGCTGACGGCCGGGGACGCGGCACTTCGTACCCAGTACCTCAACGAGGTGCTCGAGCTGCTCTACCCGGCGCCGTGCCGCACCAACGGCGCGCCGGGCACACCGATCGCCGAATACCTGGTGGTGCCGGACGCCCGCCGGCCGCGCCTGCTGGTGCCGGCCGGTTCCCGGCGGGTGGCCGCGGCCGCGGTCCGCCGGTACGCCGAGCCGCAGTCCCGCGCCGCCAAGCTGAAGCGGGACGCGGTGGTCGCCGCGGTGCGCACCGGTGCGTCCGCGGTGCTGCTGCGGGACCGGATCCGGGTCACCGGCCCGTATTCGGCCAGCATCGACGGCTTCCTCAGCGAGGTGCTGGGCCGGGAGCTTTCGGTCAGCGTCCACATCGGCCCGGCCCGGGCCAACCGCAAGCCGGTGGTCCAGCTGATCGGTCCCGAGGGCGACACGTTCGGCTTCGGCAAGCTCGGCACCGGCCCGCTCACCCAGCGGCTGGTCAAGGCCGAGACCGCGGCGCTGACCGCGCTGGGCGGCAGCGGGCTGACCAGGCTGACCGTGCCCCGCGTGCTGTTCGCCGGCGAGTGGCGCGGTCTGCAGGTGCTGATCCAGTCGGCGCTGCCGGTGTGGCTGCCCCGGGCGCCGCTGACCCAGCGCCGGCTGGTGGCCGCCATGCTCGACATCGCCGGCTGCTGCGGATACACCAACGGCACCGTGGAGAACAGCGCGTACTGGCACGAGCTGCGCGCCCGGCTCGGCGCGGTGGGCGACCGGCCCGAGGCGGCCGGCCTGGCCGCGGCCGCGGAACTGCTGGTCAAGCACGCCGGCGACACGGTGTTCCGGTACGGCGCCTGGCACGGCGACTGGGCGCCCTGGAACATGGCGAACCTGGCCGACGCGCTGCTGGTCTGGGACTGGGAGCGGTTCGCCACCGGGGTGCCGATGGGCTTCGACGCGGTCCACCACGAGCTGCAGAAGCGGATCCAGTCGACCGGCGACGCCAAGGACGCGGTCGAGCAGACCGTGCGCCGGGCCGGCGAGTTGCTGGGCCCGTTCGGGGTGCCGCCGGAGGGCCGCGAGGTCACCGCGCTGCTCTACCTGGTCGACCTGGCCGTCCGTTACCTGACCGACCGCCAGGCCGAGGCCGGCGCGCGGCTGGGCGTGCTCGGCACCTGGCTGCTGCCGGTGCTGATCCGCCGGGTCGAGGAGCTCTGAGGAGAGCCAGATGAACGTGCGCAACCTGCCGGCCCCGATGAAACGGGTCGTGCACCTGGGCACCCGCTCGTACGGCCGGCTGACCGCCCCGGGGCGGATGACCCCTTCGTTCCTGATCTGCGGCGGCCAGCGCTGCGGCACCACCTCGATGTACCGGGCGCTGGCCGCGCACCCGGTGGTGCTCAAGGCCGTGCTGCACAAGGGCGTGCACTACTTCGACACGTCGTACGACCGGGGGTTGGACTGGTACCGGGCGCATTTCCCGCTGAACCGCAGCGCCGACAAGGTCTCCGAGCGGTACGGCGTGACGGCGCAGACCTTCGAGTCGAGCCCGTACTACATGTACCACCCGCAGGCGGCCGCCCGGATCGCCCGCGACCTGCCCCAGGCCCGGCTCGTGGTGCTCGTGCGCGACCCGGTGGAGCGGGCCTACTCGCAGCACCACCACGAGGTGGCCCGCGGCTTCGAGCCGGAACGCGACTTCGGCGGCGCGCTGGCCCTGGAAGCGGCCCGGCTGCACCGGCAGGAGGAGCGGCTGGCCGAGGACCCGTCCTACTACAGCTTCGCCCACCAGCACCACGCCTACCGGGCCCGCGGCGAGTACGCCCGCTACCTGAACGTGATGGCCCAGCACGTGGGCCGGGACCGGATCCACGTGGTGGAGAGCGAGCGGTTCTTCAGCGAGCCCGAGGACGTGTACGACGAGGTCTGCAACTTCCTCGGCCTGCCGACCTACCTCGAACGGCCGCCGTTCGAGCGGCACAACGCCCGGCCCCGGCAGAGCGACATGGACGCGGGCCTGCGCCGTGAGCTGACCAACCATTACCTGCCGCACGACGAGGCGCTGGCCCGGTGGCTGGGCCGGATGCCGGTCTGGCGCAGTACATGACGGAGGTCCTCGAGCGCCGGGCGGTCGAGAAGACGGCGCGCGGCGGCCTGGCGAACATGGCCGGTTCGGCGCTGGCCGGCGGCACCGGCGTGGTGGTCACCTGGATCGCGGCCCGCTCGCTCGGCGCCGAGCAGGCCGGCGCGTTCTTCGCGGCCACCGCGGCGTTCGTGCTGACCGGCGGCCTGGCCAAGCTCGGCACCCAGACCGGCCTGGTGTACTGGCCGGCCCGGCTGCGCACCACCGGCCGGGCCCACCTGCTGGGTGCCTGCCTGCGCACCGGGCTGCTGCCGGTGCTGGTGCTGTCGGTGCTGCTGGCCGCGCTGATGTGGCTGGCCGCGCCGCAGATCGCGGCGGCCACCGCGCGGGAGTCGCCGGCCGTGGTGGGCGCGCACACCGCGGGCATCCGGATGCTGGCGGTCTTCCTGCCGTTGCAGGCGCTCACCGATGCGCTGCTGACCGCGACCCGGGGTTACCGGGCGATGCGGCCGACCGTGCTCTACGACCGGGTCCTGCGCAGCGCGTTACAGCTGGTGCTGGTGGCCTGGGCCGGAGTCGCGGCGGGCTCGCTGGCGATGTTCGCGTGCGCGTGGGCGGCGCCCTATCTGCCGGTGACGGTGCTGGCGGCGTACGCACTCCGCAAGGTCTATCGCGCGGGCAAACCGGCCGGAGTGACCACCCACCCAGCCGAACGGCGCGCGCTGCGCCGCGAGTTCTGGCAGTTCACCGGGCCGCGCGCGCTGGCCAGCGTCGCCCAACTGGCGCTGCAGCGGGTGGACGTGCTGCTGGTGGCGCTGCTGGGCGGGCTGGCACCGGCCGCCGTCTACGCGGTCGCCGGCCGGTTCGTGGTGCTGATCCAGTTCGCCAACCAGGGCGTCTCGCAGTCGGTGCAGCCGCGACTGGCCGAGGCGCTGGCCGCCGGCGATCTCGCGGCGGCCAAGCGGCTCTATCAGACCGCGACCGGGTGGCTGGTGCTGGTGACCTGGCCGATCTGCCTGCTGGTGATCGTGTTCGCGCCGGTCTACCTGCGGCTGTTCGGCGCCGGGTACGCGGCCGGCGCGCCGGTGGTCCTGGTGCTGGCCGGCGCCATGCTGGTGGCGACCGGCTGCGGCATGGTCGACATGGTCCTCGCGATGGCCGGCCGAACCTCGTGGAACCTGGTCAACGTGCTGCTCGCGCTCGCCGTCACGGTGGCGCTCGACGTGCTGCTCATCCCCCGCCTCGGCGCGCTCGGCGCGGCCCTGGGGCTGGCCGGCGCGCTGCTGGTCAACAACCTGCTGCCGCTGATCCAGGTGGGCCGCTCGGCCGGCCTGCACCCGTTCGGGCCCGGCACCCGGGCCGCGGCGCTGCTGTCGGTGACCTGCTTCGGCGTACTTCCGCACGTGGCCGGACCGGCCATGGGGCTCGCACTCGGCGGCCCCGCCTTCCTGGCCGGGGCGTGGCTGTTGCGCGACCGGCTCGCGCTGAAGGCCTTCACATCATCAAGGAGGACAAGTTGACCACCGACTACAGCAAGGTGTTCCAGGACGCCGGCGCGGTCGACAAGTACGAGCACGTCACGTACGCGCCGGACAGCTACGCGTCGCAGATCAACCAGCGGCAGCGTGACTATCTGCGCACGCTGGTACGACGCGAGTTCGGCCCGCGGGCGCCGGTGCAGCACGACTTCGCCTGCGGCACCGGCCGGGCTATCCGCACCCTGCACGGTCTGGTCCGGGAGGCGCACGGCTACGACACCTCGGCCGAGATGATGGCCAAGGCGGCCGAGGTCGGCTCGCACGCGACCTGGCACCAGGTAGCGGTCGACGGCCCGGTCCCGGAGCCGGTCGAGGCCGGCCACCCGGCGATCGTGACCATGTTCCGGCTGCTGCTCAACGTCGACGAGGCGGTGCGCGACCGCGCGCTGGCGTTCGCCGCCAAGGTGCTGCCGACGCACGCGTCCGGCCTGCTGGTGGTGGAGAACCACGGCAACGCCGGCTCGCTGCGGCACCTGGGGGCCCGCCGGCACCGGGACGACCGCTGGTTCGCCGAACTGTCGCACGAGCAGGTGGACCGGCTGATGGCCCGGCACGGCTTCGAGGTGGTGGAGCGGCGCGGCTTCTCGATGATCACGCCGTCGCTGCACGGCAACCCGATCGCCCGGGCCGCCGACGCGGCAGTGCGCAAGCTGCCCGGCAGCGACGGGTACGCGGTGAACGTGCTGTACACGGCGCGCCGGGCTCATGCGTAAGGCAGCAGCTCTCGTCCTGGTAACGACGCTGACGCTGGCCGGCTGCTCGTTCGGTAAGGAGAAGGAGAAGCCGGCCCCGAAGCCGTCGCCCAACCTGACCGCACCGCCGCCGGCCGTGGCGATCCACTCCGGACCGTTCAAGGCCGGACCGTTCAAGGCACCGAAGAAGGGCGCGTACGTGGGCGCCTGGATCAAGCCGGACGAGCTGACCCACGTGGGCCGGCTCGCCGCGGTGCAGGGCCTGGAGTCGGAACTCGGCCGGTCGTTGCACATCGTCAACACCTACCGGCGGTTCGAGCAGATGGTCGGCACGCCCTCGGACAAGGAGTTCCTGGCCCAGGGCGCGACACTGATGGTCAGTTGGGCCACCGGCGACAACCGGTCCATCCTGGACGGCGAGCACGACGACCTGATCCGCAAGCAGGCCCGGGCGATCCGCAAGGTGCACCGCCCGGTGCTGCTCCGGATGCGCTGGGAGATGGACCGGCCCAACCTGCGGGCCACCATGTGGTCCGGCGCCGACTACATCGCGGCCTGGAAGTACGTCCGGGAGATCTTCCGGCAGGAGCGGGTCAAGAACGTCTCCTGGGTGTGGTGCCCGACCGCCGAGGGCTTCATCCGCGGCGACGCACCGGGGTTCTACCCGGGCGACGACCAGGTGGACTGGACCTGCGTGGACGTCTACGCCGGCGAGCGGTTCGCGCCGATCGCCGAGCTGATGGGCCCGTTCCTGCAGTGGGCCGCGCAGCGTCCGAAGCCGATCGTGGTGGGCGAGTTCGGGGTCGCCAAGGCGTGGGGCTCGGCCGGGCGGGCCGCCTGGTTGCGCGACGCGGCCCGCACGTTCAAGGCGAACCCGCAGATCAAGGCGGTCGTCTACTTCGAGTCCGACCCCGAGGGCAACGGTCCCACCAAGCAGTTCCAGCTCACCGGCGACAAGCCGGCGTTCAAGGCGTTCCACAAGCTGGTGCGGGACCCGTACTTCAACCCGTGATCGGCTGCAGGAACTCGAGCCGGTTGCCGTGCGCATCGTGGGTGTAGAGCCGCCGGTGCCCGGGGAAGTGGGGATCCCACTCGACCGGGTATCCGGCGGCTTCGAGCGTGCCGGCCAAAAGATCAAGATCAGGCACGAGTACGCCCGGATGCGCCTTCTTTTCTGCGGTGAACCCGGCCACCGGGGCCAGATGGATCTCCCAACCACCGCCGCGGAACCAGCAGCCCCCGCGGGCGGCGAGGACCGGCGGCTTGGGCAACTCGGTCATGCCGAGGACGCCTCGGTAGAAGGCCCGGGCTTCGTCCTCGCCGCCCGGCGGGATCAAAATCTGAACGTGGTGCAACATCCCTTTACAGTACGCGCGTACGGTTAGCGGCGCGCTGCCCGGGGGCCCGAGCCAGCAGGCGTAGCGCGTACGGGGCGTCGTGCCGCAGATAGCGTCCGGCCAGCCGGCGCGGCTCGGTGCCCAGCCGGTGCGCCCACTCCAGGCCGGTGCGCTGCATCCAGCGCGGCGCCCGGTCGACGTCGCCGGCCACGAAGTTGACCGCGGCGCCGCAGCCGACGAACCAGGCCCGCGGCAGGAACGGCCGGATCCGGGCGATCACGTCCTCCTGCTTGGGGAAGCCGAGCCCCACGAAGACCAGGTCCGGGTCGGCGTCGATCACCTTGGTGCAGAGATCCGCGTACGCCGCCGGATCGCGCTCGAACCCGAAGTCGGGACAGAACGTGCCGGCCACCCGCAGGCCCGGGCACTCCCGGGTGAGCCGGTCGGCGGCCCGGGTGGCGCCGTCCGACTCGCCCCGGCGGCCGGGCGCCCCGCCGATCACGAAGATGGACCGGCCGTCGCGGCCCAGGCCGGCCGAGAGCGACCAGATCAGGCTGCTGCCGGCCACCCGCTCCGGCAGCGGGGTGCCGCCCAGCTTGCTGGCCCAGATCAGCGGCATGCCGTCGGCCACGATCAGATCGGCGTCCGCAAGGTGCCGGCGGGTCTCCGGCTCGGCCTGCGCCCGCCGCAGGATGTCGATGTTCGGGGTGATGATCCGGCCGCCCCGGCCGTCGGCGAGCGCGTTGCGCACCACGGCCACCACCTCCGCCTCGGTGATCCGGTCGATGCCGGTGCCGTCCAGCTGCACCCGGTCGAACGCCTCAATGGTCACCCAACGCCTCCTTCACGGTCTTTCGCTCGTTATAGGAGCGAAACGAGCGAAGGTAGGCCAAAGTGGCACGGGCGTTATTTCTGGGTGGATTAGGACGTAGTGGGACAACCCTCGTCGAACGTCTGCTCGGCGAGCTTCCCGGCGTGTGCGCGCTCGGCGAGGTCGTTCACCTCTGGCAGCGCGACATCCGCGATGACGAGCGCTGCGGCTGCGGCGCGCGCTTCTCGCAGTGCACGTTCTGGCGCCGGGTGGGCGCGCTGGCGTTCGGCGGCTGGCACAACGTGGACGTCGACCGGGTGCACTACCTGCAGGCCGCGGTCGAGCGCACCCGGCACATCCCCCGGCTGGCCACCGCCGTCGAGGCGCCCGAGGAGGTGCACGAGTACGCCGAGTACTACACCCGGGTCTACGCCGCCGCGGCCGAGGTGTCCGGCGCCCGGCTGGTGGTCGACTCGTCCAAGCACTCGGCGCTGGCCCACGTGCTGCGCTGGTCGAGCGACCTCGACCTGCGCGTGCTGCACGTGGTCCGGGACGCGCGCGGGGTGGCGTACTCGTGGACCAAGACGGTGCAGCGCCCGGAGGCCGACGGCTCCGACGAGATGACCCGCTACTCTCCCGGCCGCTCGGCGCTGCTGTGGAACGCGCACAACGCGGCGTTCGGCCTGCTCGCCCGCCGCGGCGTGGCGGTGCACCGGATCCGGTACGAGGAGTTCCTGGCCGACCCGCGGGCCGCCCTCACCACGATCGCCGAGTTCGCCGGCGTGCCGCTGGGCGACGGCGACCTGGACTTCCTCCAGCCGGACCACGCCGACCTGCGGATCGGGCACAGCGCGGCCGGCAACCCGATGCGCTTCACGGTCGGCCGGCTGCCGCTGCGCCGCGACGACGCGTGGGTGCGTGCCCTGCCCTCCCGCCAGCGCCGGCTCGTCGGCACGGTGTGCGGCCCGATGCTGCGCGCCTATGGATACCCACTCTCCGCCCCGGAGGCGAAATGAACTGGCCGTCGGTCGGCGTCGTCATCCCCACCCGCAACCGGCCCGAACTGGTCCGCAAGGCCATCGCGTCGGTCCGCGACCAGCGCTATCCGGGCGAGCTCAAGATCCTGGTGGTGTACGACCAGACCGAGCCCGACTACCTGCTGGCCTCCACCGAGGACGTGCAGGTGCTGGTGCTCACCAACTGGCGCACCTCGGGCCTGGCCGGCGCCCGCAACACCGGCATCCTGGCGCTCGACACCGAGTACGTGGCGTTCTGCGACGACGACGACCAGTGGCTGCCGGACAAGCTGCGCCGCCAGGTCGCCGCGCTGCTGGCCGAGCCGGACTCGGAGTTCGCCACGTGTGCGATCGAGGTGGAGTACGAGGGCCGGTGCACGCCGCGCCTGGCCGGACGCAGCCGGGTCACGGTCGGCGAACTGGCCCGCTCCCGGATGGCCATGCTGCACTCGTCGTCGTTCCTGATCCGGCGCGAGGCGCTGACCGCGGACGCCGTCGGACTGGTCGCCGAGGACGCGCCGGGCAGCCAGAACGAGGACTGGGACCTGCTGCTGCGGGCCGCCCGCCGGGCACCGATCGTGCACCTGGACGAGCCGCTGGTCCGGGTGCTGTGGGGCCGCAGTTCGCACTACGCGTACGAGTACGCCACCAAGATCTCGTCACTGCGCTGGATGATGCAACGGCACCCGGAGATCAGCGGCTGCCGGCCCGGCGCGGCCCGGGTCTACGGCCAGTTGGCCTGCTGGTCGGCAGCCAGCGGCAACCGCAGCCAGGCGTGGCAGTTCAGCAAGGAGGCGGTGCGGGCGAACTGGAAGGAACCGCGCACCGCGATCGCGCTGGCCGCCATGACCGGCGCGGTCAAGGTGGAAAATGTGCTCTCCGCCCTGCACAAGCGGGGGCGAGGTATCTAACCTCACTCTTTTCAGCACACCCGAGCACGAGGTAATGTTCGGGAGTGTTCGAATTAGTGCGGATCGTTTACTGGTTGGGCAAGCTCTGATGCTGGCCCAGCAACGTCAGGCGGCCATCCTCGACCGGGTCCGGGCCGCCGGTGGCGTCCGGGTCAGCGAGTTGGCCTCCGAGTACGGCGTGTCCGACATGACGATCCGCCGTGACCTCGAGTCGCTGGCCGATCGCGGCCTCCTGGCGAAGGTACACGGCGGCGCCACCACGGTCAGCCCCGGTTCGGCACACGAGCCCGGATTCGCCGCCAAGTCGGTGCGCCAGCGCGGGGAGAAGGCCGCCATGGCGATGCGCGCCGCGTCCATGGTCTCGCCCGGCGACGCGATCGCGCTGTCCGCCGGCACCACCACGGCCGGGCTGGCCCAGCGGCTGGTCGACGTGCCGTCGCTGACCGTGGTGACCAACTCGATCCCGGTCGCCGACATCTTCTACCGCGCCGGACGGCCCGACCAGACCGTGGTGCTGACCGGCGGCACGCGTACCCCCTCGGACGCCCTGGTCGGCCCGGTCGCGGCCGCCGCGATCGGCACCCTGCACCTGGACGTGCTGTTCCTGGGCGTGCACGGGATGAGCGAGCGGGCCGGATACACCACCCCCAACCTGATGGAGGCCGACGTGAACCGGGCCCTGGTCGAGGCGGCCGAGCGCCTGGTGGTGCTGGCCGACCACACCAAGTGGGGCACGGTCGGCATCTCCTCGATCGTGCCGCTGGAACGGGCCGACGTGCTGATCACCGACGACGGCCTGGACGAGCAGGCCCGCGCGCTGCTCGAGGAGACGGTGCCGGAACTCGTGGTGGTGAGCGGACAGTGACGATCCGGAACCGCACCGCGATCCGGCTGTCGGACGGCCGCGAACTCGTCTACTTCGACGAATCCACCGCCGGGCACCGGGCGGACTACCCGGACACCAGGCAGCTGCCCCCGCCGCCGCCGGCCTCCCAGTTGCGCTACGACCCGTTGGTCGACGAGTGGGTGGCGGTGGCCGCGCACCGGCAGACCCGCACGTTCCTGCCGCCCAGCGACGCGTGTCCGCTGTGTCCGTCCACGTCGGCCTTCGCCAGCGAGATCCCGGCGCCGGACTACGACGTGGTGGTGTTCGAAAACCAGTTCCCGTCGTTCAGCGATCGGATCAAGCCCGACGAGATCACCGCCCTGACAGACCTGGTTCCGGTACGCCCGGGCGTGGGCCGCTGCGAGGTGGTGTGCTTCACCAGCGACCACAACAGCGCGTTCGGCGCACTGCCACCGGCGCGGGTGCGCACCGTGGTCGACGCGCTGGCCGACCGGACCGCCGAGATGTCCGCGATTCCCGGGGTCACGCAGGTCTTCCCGTTCGAGAACCGCGGTGTCGAGATCGGCGTGACGCTGCACCACCCGCACGGCCAGATCTACGCGTACCCGACCGTGCCGCCGCGCACCCGGGCCCTGCTGGCGGCGGCCGCTGCCTATCGCGCCCGCACCGGCAACGACCTCTACACCGACGTGCTGGCCGCCGAGCGGCGCGACGGCGCCCGGGTGGTCGGAACCAACGAACACTGGACCGCCTACGTGCCGGCCGCGGCCCGCTGGCCGTACGAGATCCAGATCGCCCCGCACCGCAAGGTGCCCGACCTGCCGGCACTGTCCGATCCGGAGCGGGACGCGTTCGGCCCGCTCTACCTCGACGTCCTGCGCCGGTTCGACGCGCTGTTCGGCAAGCCGATGCCGTACATCTCGGCCTGGCACCAGGCGGTCGTCGGCGAGGGCCGCGACCTGGGCTACCTGCACCTCCAGCTGTTCAGCATCCGGCGGGCCGCCGACAAGCTGAAATACCTCGCGGGCTCGGAGTCCGCAATGGGCGTTTTCGTCAACGACATCGTGCCGGAACGGGCGGCGCAGACCCTGCGGGAGATTCTGTAGGTTCGAATCATGAGCGGTTTCGCGTGGTCCAACATGTTCGTCGCGCCCGAGGAGGACCCGCGCACCGACGGCGGTTTCGTCGGCGAGCGCGACACTCTGGTCGGTTATCTCCGCGACCAGCGGCTCACGCTGGAGCTCAAATGCGCGGGCCTCGACAACGACCAGCTGGCCCGGCGCTCGGTCGAGCCGTCAAAGTTGTCCCTGCTGGGCCTGATCCGACACATGACCGACGTGGAACGCAACTGGTTCCGCATCCGCCTGGCCGGCAACAGGGTCCAGCGCATCTACCGCACCGAGGAAAACCGAGACGCCGACTTCGACGGCGCGGTGCCCGACGACGAGGTGGTCAAGGCCGCCTTCGCCGCCTGGAAAACCGAAATCGAGTACGCCGAGGAATTCGTCGACACCATCGACGACCTGGGCCACGAGGGCCCCGAAGGCGACGCGGTCCGCGAGGTCCTGATCCACATGATCGAGGAATACGCCCGCCACAACGGCCACGCCGACCTGCTACGCGAGCGCATAGACGGCCGCATCGGCCAGTAACACCCCGCCCCGGCCACCCGCACACCGCGCCAACCACGCAGCGCGGCCCAGCAGACAGTCCAGCCCGGCGCGTATGCAGGCACATTCCGGACAAAGGTCGGTCCTGCACGAGCTATGAGCGGCCGCATCCGCGCGCTCGTCGTTCTAGGCATCTACCCGAATTGCCAGTCAACCGCGGGATGGGCTCGACACCTCCCTCAGATCTGGTGGACCTGATGCCACCGACCAACGGCAACTCGACAATCTCCACGCGCAGCCGCCCGATATAAGGGAAATATCATGGTTAGGGCGCGCCCGGTGGAGGCGTGGCCGCCCCAAGGCGGTCGTCCCACTGTCCGAAATGTATGGCTCTGCGGGACGATGGCGCATCTTGGAGGCAGGACCGGCTGCGGTCTCCCGACCAACAAGGCGGAAGTGGCGCCCCGCGGCCAAAGGGGGCGAAAGCGGCACCTGTCACCGCCAACCTCGTCACCGCTGACCCCGTCACCGCCGGCCCGTCACGGCCGACCCCGTCACGGCCAGACCGACGCCCAGGCCGACCATCGTCAGGCCCGCGGCGCCGCCGACCGCGTCCAGGCGGCGGGGTGAGCGGGCGAACCACGTGCGCACCGCGCCGGCCGCCACCGACCATACCGAGTCCATCGCCAGGCCGATCGCCGCCACCACGGCGCCCAGCACCACCATCTGCGCGGTCACGTGGCGGGCCGCCGGGTCGACGAACTGGGGCAGGACCGCGGCGAAGAACACGATTGTCTTGGGGTTGGTGAGGTTGACCAGGAAGCCCTCGATCACCGTTCGCCGGTCGCCGAGCGGGGCGGCCGGCGCGTCCAAGGCCTCGCGCAACTGCCGGCGGTGCCGGATCGCCTGGATGCCCAGGTAGACCAGGTAGGCCGCGCCGGCCAGCTGGATCGCGGTGTAGACCGCGGCGGAGGCCTGCACCACCGCGCCCACGCCGACCGCCACCGCTACGGACAGGACCAGCGAGCCGAGCGCGCCGCCGATCACCGTGGCCAGTGCGGCCCGGCGGCCGTAGGCCAGTGCCCGGCTCACCGCGAACAGAACCGACGGGCCGGGGATCACGATGAGCACGAACGCCGCCAGCGCGAAGGCGGCCAGATGATCGAGGGGCGGCATGGGGCCAAGTTATGGGGGCGGGGGGCCCGGGACAAGGCCCCCCGCAGGGAAGGGACTGGCCGCCACCGAAGCCGGGAATTACCGACCGGCGCCCGGGACAAGGCAGCCGGAAGGTGGGCGAACACCCTCGCCGGCGCGGCCGTCATCCGTTTCGCTCTAAGAAACGACGGCCATTTCCACTGGTTACGGAAATAAACATGCGATTTGCCGCATGAGCTCAAAGTCCGACGACCAGTTCGCGGTGCTCGCGGAGGAAGTCCACGATCGGCGCCGGGGCCTTGTCCGGCGAGCCGGCCGCGAACGGTGGTGCCGGGTCGTACTCGATGCCCAGTTGGATGGTCTGCGCCGCCTCGGCACCGGCGATCCGGCCGGCCAGGTCGAGGGCCAGGTCGATGCCGGCCGAGACGCCGGCCGCGGTGGCGTACTTGCCGTCGACCACCACCCGGTCGGGCACCGGCACCGCACCGAAGCTGGGCAGGCGATCCAGGGTCATCCAGTGCGAGGTGGCCCGGCGGCCGGTGAGCAGGCCGGCCGCGGCCAGCACGAGTGAGCCGACGCAGACCGAGGTGGTCCAGGTGCTGGTGGCGTCGGCGGCGCGCAGCCAGTCGTGGACCGGGCCGGGCTCGATCGGCGGCCGGTATCCACCCGGCACCAGCACCAGGTCGGCGGCCGGCGCCTCGGCCAGCGACGCGGCGGCGACCAGCAACTGGTGGCCGGTGTCGGTGCGGACCGGACCGGCGCGCTCGGCGACGAAGTGCACCTCGGCACCGGGCAGGCGACCGAGCACCTCGTAGGGGCCGACCGCGTCGAGCGCAGTCACGGAGTCGTACAGGATGATGTTGATTTTCACGATTTTGACCTTTCCGGGAACGAGAAACTAGAAGCGGCGGCGGTACTCGGCCGGGCCCACGCCCACGGCCTGCAGGAAGGCGCGGCGCATCGCCTCGGGGGTGCCGTAACCGGCGCGGCGGGCCACCTCGGCGATCCCGTCGCTGGTGTCCTCGAGCAGGCGGCGGGCGGTCTCCAGGCGCACCTGGTCGACGTAGCGGCCGGGCGGGACGCCGACCTCGGCCGCGAACGCGCGGGTGAACTGACGGGGCGACAGGTTGGCGTGAGCGGCGAGCGCGGCGACCGACAGATCGGTCTCCGGGTGCTCGGCGATCAGGCGCTGCACCTCGCGCAGCGGCTCACGGTGCGCCACCTGGGCGGACAACTGGGCGCTGAACTGCTTTTGGCCGCCGGAGCGGCGCAGGTACATGACCAGGCCGCGGGCGACGCCGAGCGCGACGTTCCGGCCGCGGTCCTCCTCGACCAGGGCCAGCGCCAGGTCGATGCCCGCGGTGACGCCGGCCGAGGTGGCGATCCGGCCGTCCCGCACGAAGATCGGGTCGGGGTCGACCGCGACCTTGGGGTGCCGGCCGGCCAGCGTGTCGCAGTACATCCAGTGCGTGGTGGCCTTCCGGTCGTCGAGCAGGCCCGCCTCGGCCAGCAGGAACGCTCCGGTGCACACCGACATGATCCGGGCCGGGCGGTGGGCGTGCGCGCGCAGCCAGGCCACCACCGCGGGCTGCGGTTGCCGGGTGCCGTGGCCGCCCGGCACCACCAGGGTGTCCACGGTCGGCTCCGCGAGCGCCTCGTCGGGCGTCAGGCGCAGGCCGCTGGACGTGCGGACGGCCGCGCCGCCGATGCTGGCGGTGGTGACGCGGTAACCGCGGGCGTAGTGGAAGACCTCGAGCGGTCCGGTGACGTCGAGGCTCTGCACCCCGTCGAAGAGGACGATCTGCACGTGGTGGTCGGCCATGCATCGATCGTCGGGCCGGCACGGTCATGACCGCAACGACGAAGATCCCACCTTTCCGGCCATGCGCGGGAAAGGTGGGATCTCGGTGAAGATCAGGCGAGCTTGCGCGCCAGGTTTTCGTCCAGGGCGTTCATGAACTCGTCGGTGGTCAGCCAGGGGGCGTCGCGCGAGATCAGCAGCGCCAGGTCCTTGGTCATCTGGCCGCCCTCGACGGTCTCGACACAGACCTTTTCCAGCGTCTCAGCGAACTCGGTGACCGCCGCGTTGTTGTCGAGCTTGCCGCGGTGCTTGAGGCCGCCGGTCCAGGCGAAGATCGAGGCGATCGGGTTGGTCGAGGTCTTCTCGCCCTTCTGCCACTGCCGGTAGTGCCGGGTGACCGTGCCGTGCGCGGCCTCGGCCTCGACGGTCTGGCCGTCCGGCGTCATCAGCACCGAGGTCATCAGCCCGAGCGAGCCGAAGCCCTGGGCCACGGTGTCGGATTGCACGTCACCGTCGTAGTTCTTGCAGGCCCAGACGTAACCGCCCTCCCACTTGAGCGCGGCCGCGACCATGTCGTCGATGAGCCGGTGCTCGTAGGTCAGCCCCGCCGCCTTGAACTGGTCGGCGAACTCGCTCTCGAAGATCTCCGCAAAAAGATCTTTAAAGCGTCCGTCGTACGCCTTCAGGATCGTGTTCTTGGTGGACAGGTAGACCGGGTAGTTCCGCGCCAGGCCGTACCGGAACGAGGCCCGCGCGAAGTCCCGGATCGACTCGTCGAAGTTGTACATGCCCATGCCGATGCCGCCGGCTGGGAAGTCGGCCACGTGGAACTCGATCGGCTCGGAGCCGTCCTCCGGCGTGAAGGTCATGGTGAACTTGCCGGCCTTGGGCGCCACGAAGTCGGTCGCCTTGTACTGGTCGCCGTGCGCGTGCCGGCCGATGATGATCGGCTTGGTCCAGCCCGGTACGAGCCGCGGCACGTTCGACATGATGATCGGCTCGCGGAACACCACGCCGCCGAGGATGTTCCGGATCGTCCCGTTCGGCGACCGCCACATCTTCTTGAGGCCGAACTCCTCGACCCGCGCCTCGTCGGGCGTGATGGTGGCGCACTTGACGCCGACGCCGTGCTGCTTGATGGCGTTGGCCGCGTCGATCGTCACCTGGTCGTCGGTCTCGTCGCGGTGCTGGATCGACAGGTCGTAATACTCGAGCGGGACATCGAGGTAGGGCAGGATCAGCTGCTCCCGGATCTGCTTCCAGATGATCCGGGTCATCTCGTCGCCGTCGAGCTCCACGACCGGGTTTGTGACCTTGATTTTCGCCATCGGCCGGCGCTCCTCTCCCGAAACCATGCTTAGCAGTACGAGCGTACTGCCCGGACCCCGAAGATCGTCGGCCGACCCCGACCTGGTGTTACCCGGAACGCTGATGCGTGTTATCACCCGGGTCGGCGTGATCGCGCGGCGGAGCTATCGGCGCCCGCCGATCCGGGAGCGGCCACCTTGCGGTTGGTGGCGGCCGCCGCCCGTACCGGCAAAGAATTTAGAGGTTGGCGACGTCCGCCTGCTTGGCCCGGACCGCCTCGGCCGCCTCCTTGAGGCCGGCCAGCTCGGTGTCGGTCAGCTTGTCCTCGACCACGTGCCTGATGCCGGTGGCGCCGATCGCGGCCTCCACGCCGAGGTAGACGCCGGAGATGCCGTATTCGCCGTCGACCCAGGCGCAGACCGGCAGGACCGCGCCGGAGTCCTCGACTACGGCCTTGGCCATCCGGGCCGCGGCGGCCGACGGGGCGTAGTAGGCCGAACCGGTCTTGAGCAGGGCCACCACCTCGGCGCCGCCGTTACGGGTGCGGACCACCAACTCCTCGATCTTATCGGCCGGGAGCAGCTCGCTCAGCGGCTTGCCGTCGACCGTGCAGCGGGACGGGACCGGCACCATGGTGTCGCCGTGCGAGCCGAGGGTGAGCGCCTTGACGCTCTTGACCGGCACCGCGAGGGTCTCGGCGATCGAGTTGGTGAAGCGGGCCGTGTCGAGCACGCCGGCCTGTCCGAACACGCGGTTCTTGGGGAACTGGGTGGCGAGCTGGGCCAGCGCGGTCATCTCGTCGACCGGGTTGGACACCACGATGACCACGGCGTTCGGGGCGTATTTGGCGATGTTCTCGGCGACCTGGCGGACGATCTTGGCGTTGACCTCGAGCAGGTCCATCCGGCTCATGCCGGGCTTGCGCGGCAGGCCGGCGGTGACGACCACCACGTCGGAGCCCTCGATGGCCTCGTAGCCTTCGCCGTTCGTGCCGGTGGTGACGCCGACGACCTTGGTCTCGAAGCCCTCGATCGGGCGCGACTGGTTGAGGTCGAGGGCCAAGCCGGCCGGCTTGCCGTCGATGATGTCGGTGAGCACGACGGTGTCGAAGATGTCGTACTCGGCCAGCCGCTGTGCGGTCGTCGACCCGTAGAAACCGGCGCCTACGACGGTTACCTTCTTGCCCATAACCACTCCTTTTTGGCCGACCGTATCAGCCGGTTAACGACGTATTACCGGGCGGTCACGTCAACGCGAGCTAAGCCACTCCGCGCGCTCCACCACGTTTGTCAGCAGCATCGCCCGGGTCATCGGTCCGACGCCGCCGGGCACCGGCACCAGGGCACCGGCCACCTCGCGGACGTCGGCGGCCACGTCGCCGGTGTAGTGGCCCTTGCCGTTGCCGCCGGCCACCCGGGTGATGCCGACGTCGACCACGGTGGCCCCCGGTTTGACCATATCCGCGGTGATGAGGCCGGGCACGCCGACCGCGGCCACCACGATGTCGGCGCGCCGAGTGTGCGCGGCCAGGTCGCGGGTGCCCGTGTGGCACAGCGTGACGGTGGCGTTCTCCGAGCGGCGGGTGAGCAGCAGGCCGAGCGGGCGGCCCACGGTGGTGCCCCGGCCCACCACGGTGACCTCGGCGCCCTTGAGCGCGATGTCGTTGAGGCGGAGCAGGTGGACGATGCCGCGCGGGGTGCACGGCAGCGGGCCGGGGAAGCCCAGCACCAGCCGGCCCAGGTTGACCGGGTGCAGGCCGTCGGCGTCCTTGTCGGGGTCGATCAGCTCGAGGACGCGGCCGGTGTCCAGGTGACCGGGCAACGGCAGCTGGACGATGTAGCCGTGGCAGGCGTCGTCCTCGTTCAACTCGGCGAGCACCGCCTCGACGTGCTCCTGCGCGGCGTCGGCGGGCAGGTCGTGGCGGATCGAGCCGATGCCGACCTCGGCGCAGTCGCGGTGCTTGCCCGCCACGTAGGCCCGAGAGCCCGGGTCGTCGCCCACCAGAACGGTGCCGAGTCCGACCCCGGCCAGGTTTTTCACCCGCGCCCGCAGGTCGTCCTTGACCGCCGCCGCGGCGGCCTTGCCGTCCAGGATCCGTGCCGACACGCGACGCCCTCTCAGCCCGAAACGATGGCCCCGTACGCCGTGGCGAACAGCGCCGCCTGCGCCAGGTCGATCTTGGCGCCGCGCAGGTCGACCTCGCGGAACGCCACCCCGCCGAGGTCGGCGCCGCGCAGGTCGGCACCGTTGAGCACGGTGTCCTTGAGCCGCGCCGCGGACAGGTCGGCGTTGCGCAGGTCGGCCCGGGTCAGGTCGGCGCCGGTAAGGTCCGCCTCCCGCAACCGTAGGCCGCCGAGCTTGGCCGCGGTGAGGTTCTGCCCGCGCAGCGACACGAAACCCCAGTCGCCGCCGTCCACGGTCAGCGGTCGCAGCCCGCAGTCGACGAACTGGCTGCCGGTCAGCTTGCACCCGGTCAACGTGGCGTCGAAGAACGAGCAACGCTCCAGCGTCGACTGCAGGATCGCCACCCGGTCGAGGGTGGCCGCGTTGAACCGGGTGTTGCCGAACGTGCAGTGGGTGAACGCACACCCGGTGATCTGCGCCTCCGACCAGTCGACGTCGTGGAAGGCACAGTCCTCGTAGCGCACCCCGGTGACCTCCTCGAGCGCCCAGTCGGCGCCCGAGAAGGTCTGGTTCTGCACCAGGGTTTCCATCAGTGGAAGAAGTGCCGGGTGCCGGTCAGGTAGACGGTGAGGCCCGCCTTTTCGGCCGCCTCGATCACCAGGCTGTCCCGGATCGAGCCGCCCGGCTGCACCACCGCGGTGATCCCGGCCGCGATCAGCACCTCGAGGCCGTCCGGGAACGGGAAGTACGCGTCCGAGGCGGCCACGCTGCCCTTGGCCCGCTCGGCACCGGCCCGGTCGACCGCCAGCCTGGCCGCGTCGACCCGGTTGACCTGGCCCATCCCGACGCCCACGGTGGCGCCCTCGTGGGCCAGCAGGATCGCGTTGCTCTTGACGCCGCGGATCGCCCGCCAGGCGAACGCGAGATCGGCCAGCACCTCGGCGGACGCCGGAGTGCCGGTGGCCAGGGTCCAGCCGGACGGGTCGTCGCCGGGCGCGTCGATCCGGTCGGCCATCTGCACCAGCACGCCGCCGCCGATCTGCTTGATCTCGGCCGGCGCCGGCGCCCACGCGGGGGCCACCAGGACCCGCAGGTTCTTCTTTTCGCGCAGCACGTCGAGCGCGCCGTCGGCGAACCCGGGCGCGACGATCACCTCGGTGAAGATCTCGGCGACCTGCCGGGCCAGCTCGACGCTGACCTCCTGGTTGACCGCGATCACGCCGCCGAACGCGGACGCCGGGTCGCAGGCGTGCGCCTTGCGGTGCGCCTCGGCCACGTCGGCGCCGACCGCGAGGCCGCACGGGTTGGCGTGCTTGATGATCGCCACGCACGGCTCGGTGAAGTCGTTGGCGCTGCGCCAGGCCGCGTCCGCGTCGACGTAGTTGTTGTACGACATCTCCTTGCCGTGCAGCTGCTCGGCCTGGGCCAGCCCGACCGGCGCGCCCGGGTCGACATAGAGCGCGGCCTCCTGGTGCGGGTTCTCGCCGTACCGCAGGGTGTTCTGCCGCTGGAGCGCCATCCCGGCGAACTCCGGCCACTCGGCCGGGGCCAGGGTGGTGGCGCACCAGTTGGCGACCGCCACGTCGTACTCGGCGATGTCGGCGAAAGCCCGCGCCGCGAGCACCTTGCGCTGGGCCAGCGTGAAACCGCCGCGTTCCAGAGCATCCAAGATCAGGGGGTACGCCTCGACGGCCGTGACGACGGCAAGCGACTGATGGTTCTTGGCCGCGGCCCGGACCATGGCGGGACCACCGATGTCGATCTTTTCGACGCACTCGTCCTCACTGGCGACCGCGGCAACCGTCTCGACGAACGGGTAGAGGTTGCTCACCAGCAGGTCGAACGGCTCGATCTCGAGCTCGCGCAGCTGGGCCGCGTGGGAATCCAGGCGCAGGTCGGCGAGCAGGCCGGCGTGCACCCGCGGGTGCAGCGTCTTGACCCGGCCGTCGAGGCACTCGGGGAAGCCGGTCAGCTCCTCCACCCGGCCCACCGGGATGCCGGCTGCCTCGACCGTGGACGCGGTCGACCCGGTGGAGACGATCTGCACCCCGGCGGCGTGCAGCGCCCGGGCCAGCTCGACAAGGCCGGTCTTGTCCCACACGCTCAGCAGCGCCCGGCGGATCGGGCGACGGCCCTCGCTCATCTGATACGTACCTTCCTGTTTTCGATGGTCCAGCCGTGGCGGACCAGGCGGCCGACGGCGTCGACCAGCTGGGTGCGCTCGGCCACCTTGATCCGCTCGGTGAGCGTCTCCTCCGTGTCGTCGTCGAGCACGGGGACGGCCACCTGGGCGATGATCGGGCCGGTGTCGATGCCGGCATCGACGAAGAAGAGGGTGGCGCCGGCCACCTTGACGCCGTACGCGAGCGCGTCGCGCGGGCCGTGAATGCCGGGAAAGGACGGCAGCAGCGCGTTGTGCGTGTTGATGTACCGGTCGCCGAACGCCGCCAGGAACGCCGGGCCGACCAGCTTGAGGAAGCCGGCCGAGACAACGAGGTCGGGCTTGTGCTCGGCGACGTGGGCGGTGAGGGCCGCGTCCCAGTCGTCACGTGTCTCGTACGCCTTCAGCGAGTCCACAAATGTGGGTACGCCCGCGGCGGCCGCGCGGTCGAGACCGGCGATGCCGTCCCGATCGGCGCCCACCGCGACGACCTGGGCGCCGTAGCCCGGGTCGGCGCTCGCGTCGAGCAGAGCTTGCAGGTTGCTGCCCGATCCGGAGACGAGGACGACCAGGCGGGCAGGCGCTAGGTCGGTCACCGGTGCACCCTATCGCCGCGGCGGCGGCAGCCCGACAACGGGCTACCTGGCCGGGCACACGAAATACCTGATCATCGACTACGCTCCCGGTCCCTAGGAATCTGTCGATATTTCGCTGTGCAAGCAGCTCAACCTGAAGGATGAAAGCGTGACTACGCCTCCGAACTACGGCCCGCCTCCGAACTACGGCCCGCCGGCCGGCCAGCCGGCCGGCGGACAGAACACCCAGGGCCTGGTGGGCATGATCCTCGGAATCATCGCGATCCCGCTGGCCTGCTGCCCGTACCTGGGCATCATCGTCGGCATCGTCGGCGGGGTCTTCAGCTGGCTCGGCCTCAAGAAGGCGAACGAGGGTCTGGCGAGCAACGGCGGCCAGGCCAAGGCCGGCCTGATCTGCTCGGGTGTCGGTGTCGTGCTGGGCATCCTGATCCTGATCCTGTCGTTCAGCCTGTCCCAGCTCGATTGGCAGACCTACCTCGAGAACAACAGCACCAACTGAGTTCTCCCCGGGCCGGCCCGTCAGTTCTTGCGGGCCGGCCCAAAAGCACGTCCCGCGGCCGCACCGGCGGCCGCCGCCCCCGCCACCACCGCGGTGGCGACCAGCCCGACCTGCCACGGATCCGGCCCGATGGTGGCCAGCCGGCCGTCGCCCAGCGGCCCGCCGGAGAGCCGGCAGAGCACCCCCAGCGCGACACCGGCCACCGGACCGGCGAGCACTCCCCCGCCGAGCAGCAGCGACCACGGCGTGGCCGGCTTCTCGCCCGGTGCCGCCGCCGGCATCCCGCGGTTCACCCGCATGGTCAGCAGCCAGCCGGCCGCCATGGCCGCCAGCACCGGAACCGCCAGCAGGGCCGCGCCCGCCGCCCCCATCGGCCCGTTCGGCAGCCCGGCCAGCAGCGGCAAGGTCGGTAGTGGCCCGACGGTGACCTCGGTGAGCCGGATGGCCGAGCCGGTGCCCAGCGCAAATCCCGGCCCGAGCAGATAGGCGGCGGCCCAGACCGCGGCGTTGGCCCCGTAGGACAGGCTGAGCAGCGTAATCCCGGCCTGCCCCGCCACTCCGGTGCGGAACGCGGAGATGGTGTCGGCCGCCTGCCCGCCGCCGAGGGCAACGGACAGCCCGGTGACCGCGGCCCCCGAGGCCAGGATGAAAAGTGTCGCGATGAGACCGGTACGCACACCGGCCCGCAGCGCAACCGGCGTCCGGCGGGCCAGCACACTCAGCGCGTCGGTGCCGCGCAGCGCCCCCACCAGCCCGCCGGCCAGCCCGATCACAAAGAAATTGATCGCCGCCTGGGCCGGCGCCACATCGGTGCCCCGCCCGTCCACCCCGAGCGCAGCCATCGACCCGAGCAGCGAGTAGGTCAACGCAATAGCGAACGCGACCAGCAGTGCGGACCCGGTGGACCCGTTACGCCGGGCCCCGATCGCCCGCGTGACATGCAGCCCGGCCCGGTTGAGCCGCCAGCCGACCAGCATGGTGAGCAACAGCGGTGCCAGCCCCAGCGCCCCGATCGACGTCCCGATCGGAACCCCGTGCCCGAGCAGCCACCCGGCCAGCCCCGCATGCGCGGCACCAGCGAGCCCGCCCTGCCCCTCCAGGGTCCGAGCCAGCCCGATCACAGCAGCAACGGGAACATAGGACAGAGCCGCAGCCCACACCGTCGCGAACCCCACCGCAACCGGCAACGGCGCCCGCCGCGCCGGCCCGGGCGGCCGGCGCTGACTGGGCACCCGGACGGTAGGCCGGTCCCCCAGCACCTTGTCATCAACCAGCACGGTGGGCCGCCCACCCGAGCCCGGCCCGGAGATGGCCTCGGTGGACCGGTCCATGCCACCGGACGAGGCCGCCCGATCCGCCTTGCCACCCTCAGCCCGGATGGCCTGCGTCGGCCGCTCCACCCCGCCCTCACCGCGCCGCCGGCCCTCACCGCGCAGCCCAGCATCCCCGCGCACCCCCTCTTCGCCGTGTCGCCCCTCTTCGCCACGCCGCCCGCCCTGACCGGATTTATCGGATTTGTCGGGTGGGCCCGATGAGGGGGCGGGGAGAGGTTCGGTGTGGCGGTCGAGCGGGACCGTCTCGCGGGCGGCGAAGGCCGCCTCGGCTACCGCGAACGGGTCTTCCGAGTCGTCGGGACGGTCGGGTGGGGTGGGCATCGTCGCCTACTTTTGCACGACGGAGGGGCTGCGGCGACGCAGATACGGCGGCGCGCCGCCATTCGGGTCACCTGGGCCCGGGTGGCGGCGCGCCGTCATTGCTCGTACCGGAATCAGCTCATGACCTGGCGCATGAGCCGCGCGGTCTCGCTCGGGGTCTTGCCGACCTTGACGCCGGCGGCCTCGAGGGCCACCTTCTTGGCGTCGGCGGTGCCGGCCGAGCCCGAGATGATCGCGCCGGCGTGGCCCATGGTCTTGCCGGGCGGGGCGGTGAAGCCGGCGATGTAGCCGACCACCGGCTTGGTCACGTTGGCCTTGATGAACTCGGCCGCCCGCTCCTCGGCGTCGCCGCCGATCTCGCCGATCATCACGATCGCGTCGGTGTCCGGGTCTTCCTGGAACGCCTTCAGCGCGTCGATGTGGGTGGTGCCGATGACCGGGTCGCCGCCGATGCCCACGCAGCTCGAGAAGCCGATGTCGCGCAGCTCGTACATCAGCTGGTAGGTCAGCGTGCCGCTCTTGCTGACCAGGCCGATCCGGCCGGCCGGCGTGATGTCGGCCGGGATGATGCCGGCGTTGGACGCGCCCGGCGAGGCGATGCCGGGGCAGTTCGGGCCGATGATCCGGGTCTTCTGCCCCCGGTCGACGTTGTACGCCCAGAAGGCCGCCGAGTCCTGCACCGGCACGCCCTCGGTGATCACCACGGCGAGCGCGATCTCGGCGTCGATCGCCTCGACCACCGCGGCCTTGGTGAACGCCGGCGGGACGAAGATGACCGACACGTCGGCGCCGGTCTCCTTGATCGCCTCGGCCACCGACGCGAAGACCGGCAGCTCGGTGCCGTCGAAGTCAACCTTCGTGCCGGCCTTGCGCGGGTTGACCCCGCCGACCACGTTGGTGCCCGCGGCGAGCATCCGCCGGGTGTGCTTCGAGCCCTCGGCACCGGTCATGCCCTGGACGATGACCTTGGAGTCCTTGGTAAGCCAGATAGCCATTACGTCACTTCCCCGCAGCCGCGAGCTCGGCGGCCCGCTCGGCCGCTCCGTCCATCGTGTCCACCCGCTCCACCAGCGGGTTGTTCGCTCCGTCGAGGATGGCGCGGCCGGCCTCGGCGTTGTTGCCGTCAAGGCGGACCACGAGCGGCTTGGACACGCTCTCGCCGCGCTCGCCGAGCAGGGCGAGGGCCTGGACGATGCCGTTGGCCACCTCGTCGCAGGCGGTGATGCCGCCGAAGACGTTCACGAAGACCGACTTGACCGCCGGGTCGCCGAGCACGATCTCGAGGCCGTTCGCCATCACCTGGGCGCTGGCGCCGCCGCCGATGTCGAGGAAGTTGGCCGGCTTGACCCCGCCGTGCTTCTCACCCGCGTACGCCACCACGTCGAGGGTCGACATGACCAGGCCGGCGCCGTTGCCGATGATGCCGACCTCGCCGTCCAGCTTGACGTAGTTGAGGTTCTTGGCCTTGGCCGCCTGCTCCAGCGGGTCGACCGCGGACTGGTCGACCAGCGCCTCGTGGTCCGGGTGCCGGAACGACGCGTTCTCGTCCAGCGTGATCTTGGCGTCCAGGCAGAGCACCCGGCCGTCACCGACCTTGGCCAGCGGGTTGACCTCGACGAGCGTGGCGTCCTCGGCCACGAACGCCTGCCAGAGCTTCACCGCGATGTCGACGACGTGCTCGCTGACCTCGGCCGGGAACTTGGCGGCGGTCACGATCTCGCGGGCCTTGGCCTCGTCGACGCCCTTGACGGCGTCGATCGCGATCTTGGCAACCCGGTCCGGCTGCTCCTCGGCGACCGTCTCGATCTCCATGCCGCCGGCCACGCTCGCGATGCACAGGAACGTACGGTTGGCGCGGTCGAGCAGGTAGGAGAAGTAGTACTCCTCCTGGATGTCGGCCGTCTCGGCCAGCATCACCTTGTGGACCGTGTGGCCCTTGATGTCCATGCCCAGGATGTCGGTGGCCCGAGCCTGCGCCTCGTCGGCGCCGTCGGCCAGCTTGACGCCGCCGGCCTTGCCCCGGCCGCCGACCTTGACCTGGGCCTTCACGACGACCTTGCCGCCGAGCCGCTCCGCGATCGCGCGGGCCTCCTGCGGGGTCTCCGCGACACCGCCGCCCAGCACGGGCAGTCCGTGCCGTTCGAACAGGTCCCGCCCCTGATACTCGAACAGGTCCACGTGTCTCCTTTCGCTCGCGACGCCAAGCACCGGCAAGCCACACCGCCCGCGTCCCGACCTGTGTGCGCGCCGGGTCCGCCGAGGCGCCGCCAGCGTGAAGAATGTCCGGCCCGAAGGGGCCCTCTTCGCAGACTAGCGACCCTGAGGAGCAGCCCGTAGCCGCGGGTGCGCGGTGTGCAAGACCGCACACGTACGCCGTACTCAAAAAGCTGTCCGCGCTCGCGTAACCCGCCCCGGAGGGCGTCGTTGAGAGTGGTGTCGGAGCGCTACGGCGAACCGAATGCGAGCGGCCGATGCCCTGTCGGTCGAGGGGTGGCGGCGGGGCATCGTGCATAGAGAGGCCGGACGTGTGAGGGGTGCGTCCGGCCTCTCCCCTTGCCGTTACGCGACCGGCGAACTCACATTGGCGCGTACCCATTGGATGATGGATGCCGTGGTGGCTCCCGGGGTGAAAATCTTGGCAACCCCCAGTGCCTCCAATTCGGCAATGTCGTCGGCCGGAATGATGCCGCCGCCGAATACCACGATGTCATCTGCATCACGTTCCGCTAGCAGTTCGATTACGCGGCGGAACAATGTCATGTGCGCCCCGGACAGAACGGACAAACCGATCGCGTCCGCGTCCTCCTGAATGGCCGTGCCGACGATCTGCTCCGGCGTCTGGTGCAGACCGGTGTAGACCACTTCCATACCCGCGTCACGCAGCGCGCGGGCCACCACCTTGGCGCCACGGTCGTGCCCGTCCAGCCCCGGTTTGGCGACGACCACCCTGATCCGTGCTTCCATCCGACCCTCCGCGTCCCGGAACACCGTTGTCCTGAACGAACGGTAACCCGCGCGAGGGGGCCGGGGTAGTCGGCTTCCGCTAACAGAGATCACCAAGAGTGACCGAAAATGTATTCTGCGTCACCTGACTTTGCGTTTCTTAGATAATCACAGAGAGTGGGCAACGAAGCTGTTCGAAAAAGGTAACGAATTCGGACATTCTCTCCTGAATGCGGACCGGTAACTGTCACGGAATTGGCGCTTCGACTTGTGGCGCGGCGGCCGTTTCGTTACCGTGGCCCACGGCTGTCAACCGGTTAACCCCGAACCGGCAGCCAGGACGGGCACCGAACGGCCGGAAATTCGGCCGGTGACCGCCACCGTATTACCACCGATGGAGGGTTAGTTCGTGCGCCAGCGCTTGTCGTCTGAGCCCGACCGGTATCGCGGCCGTCGTCGCGTACCTACCCCACCTCGCAGTCGTTATGCCGTCGTCGTCACCTCCGCCTTCATGGGCGCTGGTGTGGTGGCCCTCGGCGCCGCGTCCAACCTGCCGGACATCAAGGCTCCGAACGCCGAGGCGCTGCGCGGCCTGGAGAGCGCCAACGTCTCCGAGGCGATCGCCCAGCGCGAGTCCGACGACAAGGCCGCCTCGCGTAATGAGAACCGCGAAGCCGTCAGCAAAGAGAAGGTCAGCGCCGAGGAAGCCGCGCGCGACGTCTGGCTGCTGCCGCTCGACGATTACGTCTTCACCTCCGCGTACGGCGTCCGCTGGGGCAAACTGCACGCCGGCGTCGACCTGGCCGCCCGCGAGGGCACCCCGTACAAGGCGATCCACGCCGGCACGGTGATCAAGGCCGGCTACGACGGTGGCTACGGCTACTCGATCACGGTCAAGAACGACGACGGCACCGAGGTCATCTACGCCCACTCCCGTCGCGTCCTGGTCAAGGCCGGCGACCAGGTGAAGGCCGGCCAGATGATCGGCGAGGTCGGCAGCACCGGCGCCTCGTTCGGCACGCACCTGCACATCGAGGTGCACAGCAAGGGCAACCCGGTCGACCCGATCCCGTTCCTCCGCCAGCGCGGCGTCGACATCAAGCTCCAGGTCGAGTCGGTGTACGCCGGCATGGCGGCCAACGCCTCCTGACCCCGCTTTCCCTCAGGCCCGGCCGCACCGGGCCGACGATCATGACGTGTCAGGTCGTCATCGCACCGGTCGTCACCGCCGCGTGCACGCCGCGCGCCATCGCGCCCCACTCCCCCAGAACCGCCGCACGCTCCTGCTCAGCAGCACGATGGGCGCCGCCCTCCTGACCGGCGTGGCCGGCGGCACCACCGCAGCCGCCCAGTCGGACATTCCCGCGCTGCTCGCACCAGGCCCAACCGATGCACCCGCGCCCCACCGCGCCCTCGCGTCGCCCGATTTATCCGGCTCCAACCTTGCGCCCGCTTCGCGCGGTGGGGGTAGAGAAACCAGCTCGGGAGGGGAAACCGGCGCGGGAAGCGGAACCGGCTCGGGAGGACGGGAAGGTTCGCGAGGAAGGCACGGCGCGGGAGTGGGGAGCGGTTCAGGGGCTTTGGCCAACGGAGCTGGTCTGCCCGCTGAAACCGTTCGGCTCAAGGCGCCCGCCAGCCGCCGCGCCCCAGGACAATGGGTCCACCCCAACCCGACGGCGACCGTCACGTCCTGTTTCGGGCCGCGGTGGGGACGGGAGCACCAAGGCGTCGACCTCGCCGCGCCCGCGGGCACACCGATCGTGGCGACCGGCACCGGCGTCGTGGTGCGGGCCGGCGTCGAGGGTGGGTACGGCAATGCCGTGCTGATCGACCACGGCGACGGATACCGCACGCACTACGGCCACCTCGCGGCGATCGGCGTGGTGGCCGGGCAGCGGGTCCGGGCCGGGCAGCCGGTCGGACACGAGGGGTCGACCGGGCACTCGACCGGGCCCCATCTGCACTTCGAGGTGCGTCAGGGGCCCTACCAGGACCCGGTGGAACCGACCGCCTGGCTGCGTGCGCGCGGGGTCGACATCCGCGGGTGTTAAATCTTTTCGATCGGGGCGTGGCGCATGATCAGCCACATCACCTGGTCGCCGAAGTCGATCTGGGCTCGAGCGCCGGGGCCCTGGCCCTCGACCGCGACGACGCGGCCCAGGCCGTAGCGCTGATGGTTGACCCGGTCGCCGACCGCGACCTTGGGGGCCTGCGGCAACTCGCTGGCGGTGGCCAGTTTGCTGGCGTCGATGCCCAGGCGGCTGGCCAGTTGCTGGGCCTTGGGCGTGCCGCCCGCGAAGCCGCCGCCGCGGGCCCGGTCACCGCCGCCCCGGCCACCCACGCCGCCGCCCGTACCGGACCAGGACGTGTAGGAACCGGCCGTGCGCTCCCAGCGGATCAGCTCGGGGGGCAACTCGTCGGTGAAGCGGGACGGTGGGTTGTATTGTGGCTGGCCCCAGGCACCCCGGGTGACCGCGCGGGACAGGTAGAGCCGCTGGCGGGCCCGGGTGATGCCGACGTACGCGAGGCGGCGCTCCTCCTCGAGTTCGGTGTTGTCGCTCATGGCGCGCATGTGCGGGAACACGCCGTCCTCTAGGCCGGTGAGGAAGACCACCGGGAACTCCAGGCCCTTCGCCGTGTGCAGGGTCATCAGGGTGACGACGCCCTGGTTTTCCGGGTCGTCGTCGGGCAGCTGGTCGGCGTCGGCGACCAGCGCCACCTGCTCGAGGAAGCCGGCCAGCGTGGCCGCCTGCGGCGCGTCCTCCTCGGCCTGGGCCTCCACCCGTTCGGTGTACTCCCGGGCGACGCTGACGAGTTCCTGGAGGTTTTCGACCCGGCCCTGGTCTTGCGGGTCGAGGCTCTCCTCCAGCTCGCTGAGCAGGCCGGACCGCTGGAGCACGGCCTCGAGCACCTCCTCGGGCGGCGCCGTCTCGGCGATCACCCGCAGGTCGTCGAGCATGTGCACGAAGTCGGCGATCGCGTTGGCCGAGCGGGCCGCGATGCCGGGCGCGTCCTTGGCGTGCCGCAGCGCCTGGCCGAACGAGATGCGGTCGCGGGCCGACAGGGCCTCGACGCACGCCTCGGCACGGTCGCCGATGCCGCGTTTCGGGGTGTTGAGCACCCGGCGGATGCTGACCGTGTCGTCGTCGTTGACCAGGGCGCGCAGGTACGCCAGGGCGTCCCGGACCTCTTTGCGCTCGTAGAAACGCACCCCGCCGACCACCTTGTAGGGCAGGCCGACCCGGATGAACACCTCCTCGAACACCCGGGACTGGGCGTTGGTGCGATAGAAGACGGCCACGTCGCCGGGACGGACGTTTTCGCGGTCGTGCAGCCGGTCGATCTCGCGGGCCACCCAGTCGGCCTCGGCGTGCTCGGTGTCGGCCACGTATCCGACGATCTGCTCGCCCTGGCCCTGGTCGCTCCACAGCCGTTTGGGCTTGCGCGACGTGTTGCGGTCGATCACCGCGTTGGCGGCGGTCAGGATCGTCTGCGTGGAGCGGTAGTTCTGCTCGAGCAGAATGGTGCGGGCATCCGGGTAGTCGCGTTCGAACTCCAGGATGTTGCGGATGGTGGCGCCGCGGAACGCGTAGATCGACTGGTCGGCGTCGCCCACCACGCACAGCTCGCCCGGTGGCACGTCGCCCCCCGGCTGCCCGACCAGCTCGCGGACCAGCATGTATTGCGCGTGGTTGGTGTCCTGGTATTCGTCGACAAGCACGTGCCGGAAACGTCGGCGGTACGCCTCGGCGACGTGCGGATGCGACTGGAACAGGTGCACCGTGGCCATGATGATGTCGTCGAAGTCGAGCGCGTGCGCCTCGCGCAGGCGGCGCTGATAGAGCTCGTACGCCTCGGCGACCGCCCGCTCGGTGGGGCCCTTGGCCTTGTCCTTGAACTCCTCGGGCTCGACCAGCTCGTTTTTCAGGTTGGACACCTGGGCCGCCAGGCCGCGCGGGGTGTACCGCTTGGGGTCGAGGTCGAGCTCGCGGACCACCAGCTGCATGAGCCGGCGCGAGTCGTCGGCGTCGTAGATCGAGAACGAGCTCTTGAGGCCGGCGTGCTCGTGTTCGGCGCGCAGGATGCGCACGCAGGCGGAGTGGAACGTCGACACCCACATCAGCCGGGCGCGCGGGCCGACCAGGTGGGCGACCCGCTCCTTCATCTCGCCGGCCGCCTTGTTGGTGAAGGTGATCGCGATGATCTCGCCGGGGTGCACATGGCGTTCGCCGAGCAGGTAGGCGATGCGGTGGGTCAGCACCCGGGTCTTGCCGGAGCCGGCGCCGGCCACGATCAGCAGCGGCGTGCCGGAGTGGGTGACCGCGTCGCGCTGTGGGCCGTTGAGCCCGGTCAGCAGGGCCTCGGTGTCGAACCGGCGGGCCTTGCGGGCCGGATCGGACGGGGCCGGCTGAGACCGGGCCGGATCGGACGGGGGCGCCTCCCGGACCGCGGGCATGGCGAACAGGGCGTTGTTCTGGGGTTCGGAGGTAGCTCGCATCGCGGTGGCAAGTCTAGGCCCACCCCCCGACAAGAATCGGGGACTGTGCGGCGGCGCGGAATCTGTTTGAATCGGCCGACAGGGGCCGAGGGGGCGCGGTGCTCGATGTCACAGTCACGCACGACGGAGTCCGGCGGATCTGCGGCGCCATCCTGGCCGTGGTCCTGGGAGTCAGCGCGGTCTCGGCGTTCTCCGGACCCGGCGAGGACGACCCGGATCAGGTGATCGCGGCCGGTGCGGTCGCGGCCGGCCCGCCCGCGCCGCTCGAACAGGTCCGCCAGATACTGCACAAACAGGCCGCCGCCCTCGGGCGTGGCGACCGGGCCGGCTGGCTGGCCCCGGTGGCGCCCGCCCTGCACGGCCGCTACCTCGGTCTTTACCGGACACTGCGGGCCCTGCGGGTGACCACAGTGGAATACCGGATCACCGGCGGCCGGCTGCCGGCCCTGGCCGTCGAGCTGGCGTACTGCTTCACGGCCTGCACCAATGACCGGCCGAGCATCGCGCAGACCCTGACTTTCGAGCGCAGCGGTACCGCGTACCGGCTCATCAAACTCACCAAGCCGCAGCGCCCCACCAAGCTGCAACCCACCCCCTGGGAGTCGGGCGACCTGGTGGTGGCACAGGGCCGGCGGGTCACGGTCGCGGCCCCGAAGGTCCTGGCCGGGCGGCTGGCCGAGGTGGTGCGGATCGCCGACGAGGCCGCCACGATCGATGACCGCTACGCCGCCCTGGCCGGCAACCGGCAGGCTCGCTACCGGATCTTTCTGGCGTCGGAAAAGCAATGGCGGATCTGGTACGGCGGAAAGGGGACCGACTGGGCAGCGGGGTACATGCAGCCGCTCGCCGGTGCCGGCGCCGACGTGGTGATCCACCTGAACCGGATCCGGAACCGGGCCGCGCTGCGCGAGGTAATCCAGCACGAACTGGGCCACGTCGCCACGATCGGCGGCGTGCAGCCGGGCGTGCACGACATGTGGCTGGTGGAGGGCGTCGCCGAGTACATCGGGATGCGACCGCGCGCGGCCGGTCAGACGTACAACCTCTCGGTTTTGCGCAGGCCCACCCGGCTGGCCGTGCCCCCGCTGCGCGACGGCGCCGGAAAGGCCGAGGTGGCGGCGTTCTACGCGCACGGGCACTTCGCGGTCGAGTGCCTGGTCACCAAGTTCGGCGAAGCCCGGGCCATGGAGTTCGTCCGGCTTAGACTGCGACTGGGGAACACGCTCGAGGTGGCCGCGCGCAGCGTCTTCGGCCGCAGCTTCGCGAGCGTCGAACAGACCTGCGTCGATCGGCTCCGCCAGCAAGCCGGCCAGTAGGTCGGCCAGCAGGTCGGATAGCCGATCAGCAATCGACTTGTCACCTGCAGGAGGTAGCGCTCACCTGCATCGATAGCTCAGGCTGTGCTGCGTTGGTTGACCCTTAATCCGATCGGGAGACCGAATACCATGGACAGTCCGCGATTCCGCGGCCGGTCGGTGCTGCGCCATCTCGCCGCACCAGCCCTGGCTCTGGCCGTCGTCATCACCCTGCCGGCGGCCCGCACCCCGTCGACTCCGGCCACCGACGCCCCGCCGGCCGAGTTCACGCCGGTCAGCGTGTCGTACGGGCAGCCGCACGGCGGTTCCGTCCAGGGCCAGTTCCTCAGCTACAACGACTTCCACGGTGCGATCGACCCGCCGAGCGGCAGCGGTGCCGTGGTCAACGCCTCCGGCACCAGCACCCCGGCCGGCGGCGTGGAATACCTGGCCACGTACCTCAAAAAGCTCCGCGCCGAGGCGAAGGCAGCGGGCGCGACCACCCTCACGGTCGGCGCCGGTGACCTGATCGGTGCCACCCCGCTGGTCAGCGCCGCGTTCCACGACGAGCCGACGATCGAGCTGATGAACCAGGTCGGCCTGCAGATCAGCTCGGTGGGCAACCACGAGTTCGACGAGGGCGTGACCGAACTGCTGCGCATCCAGCGCGGCGGCTGCCACCCGACGGACGGCTGCCAGGACGGCGACCCGTACCGCGGTGCCAAGTTCACCTATCTCGCGGCCAACACCATCGACAAGAAGACCGGCCTGCCGATCCTCCCGCCGGTCGACATCAAGATCGTGAACGGCGTGCCGGTGGGCTTCGTCGGCATGACGCTGGAGGGCACGCCGAGCATCGTCAACCCGGCCGGCATCGCCAGCGTGCGCTTCACCGACGAGGTGGAGACCGCGAACAAGTGGGGCAACCTGCTGAAGCTGTTCGGCGTCAAGGCCCAGGTGCTGCTGCTGCACGAGGGCGGCCAGCAGGGCACGGCCACACCCACGCCGGGCGTCTCGGCCTGCCACAACTTCTCCGGCCCGGTGGTCGACATCGTGAAGGGCCTGAACCCCGAGTTCGGCCTCGTGGTGTCCGGTCACACGCACCGGTTCTACACCTGCAGCCTGCCCAACCGGTCCGGCGCCGACACCGTGGTCACCAGCGCCGGCAACAACGGCCAGATCATCACCGACGTCGACTACACGCTGAACCAGCGCACCGGCCGCTGGGCCGGCATCTCGGCCCGCAACGTGATCGTCGAGAACGGCGTGCCGGACGGCAGCGGCGGCTGGCAGCGCGACGCCGCCGGCGTCTACCTCAAGAACCCCGACACGGTCGACCCGGACGCCAAGAGGATCGCCGACAAGTACCGCACCGCCGTGGCCCCGATCGCGAACCGCGTGGTCGGCGCCATCACGGCCGACATCACCCGGACGGCCACCGCCGCCGGTGAGTCGCCCCTCGGTGACGTGATCGCCGATGGCCAGCTGGCCTACACGAGCGGCGCCGGCGCCCAGATCGCGCTGATGAACCCGGGCGGCATCCGCGCCGACTTCGACGCCGAGGCGTCCGCGGGCGGCGAGGCCAACGGCCAGGTCACGTACGGCGAGGCGTTCACGGTCCAGCCGTTCAACAACCTGGTGGTCACCCAGACGTTCACCGGCGCGCAGCTCCGGGACGTCCTGGAGCAGCAGTTCGTCGGGCACAAGGGCCAGACCACGCAGCGCATCCTGCAGGTCTCCGCGGGCCTGACCTACACCTGGAGCGCCTCGGCGGCGGCCGGTTCCAAGGTCACCAACCTGGCCCTGAACGGCACCCCGATCGACCCGGCCGCGACCTACCGGGTCACCACCAACGACTTCCTGGCCAACGGCGGCGACGGGTTCTCGACGCTGACCGCCGGCACCGACCGGGTGACCGCGCCGGGCTTCGACGTGGACGCGCTGATCGCCTACCTGGGCGGTCCCGCCTCCCCGGTGGCGCCCGGTCCGGCCAACCGGATCAGCACGACGGCGTGAGAAAGTTCGCCCGGTCCGTCTCACGGATCGGGCGGTTTTCTTGCGGTTGGGTTCGAGGCGGGGGCATACTCGGCTCGTGATTCAGCAGACGCGATTTTTTTACTACGGCACCGGAGGTCCGGCAGCCGTAGGCCGCGTCTGAACGACAGACCTACTTCGAGCCCCGGGCTTCCCAGCCCGGGGCTTGATGCTGCCCGGGCCGGGTCGACCGGGGCGCAAGCACCCGAGGAGCACGAAATGACCGCCGACGTGGTGGACCAGACGACCGGAGCCGGGGAGCCCTTGGCGGCCGACGAGATCCGCGGCATGCGCGAGCGGATCGACGAGATCGACCAGGCCATCATCGACCTGTGGCTGGAGCGAGCCCGGCTCTCCCAGACGGTGGGCAAGACCCGGATGGCCAGCGGCGGCACCCGGCTGGTGCTGTCCCGCGAGCGCGAGATCGTCGACCGCTTCCGGTCCGCCCTGGGCCCGGACGGCACCCAGATCGCCCTGATGATCCTGCGGGCGGGGCGCGGGCCGCTCTAGCCAGCCCGGGTTGGTCAGCCCACCAGCGCGATCTGGTAGATGTCCACCTTCTGGAAGAGATCCATCGTGACGTTCGAGACCCGCGTCGAGTGGGCGAACACGTTCTGCCCGAACCGCAGCGGCAGCACCGGCATCTCGTCGGCCAGGATGTCCTCGGCCTGCTGCCACTTCTGCTGCGCGGCGGCCGCGGTCGGGGCCTCGGCACCCTCGCGCACCAGGCTGTCGAACGCCGTGTTGCTCCAGCCGTAGTAGTTGGAGGAGCCGTCGGTGGTGTAGAGCTGGGCGAGGAAGTTTTCCATCAGCGGGTAGTCCATGGTCCACGCCAGCCGGATCAGCCCGACATCTTCCTGCTTGCGCACCTTGCCGAGCAGTCCGGCGAAGGTGGGCTCGGTGACACCCTTGCACTCCACACCCAGCGACGCCGTGATCTGGGCACACATCACGTCGACCCAGGCCTGATGTCCACCATCCACGTTGTACGCAATGGTGATGCTGGGCGGGCCGCCGGCCTGGGTGTAGAGCTCGCGGGCCTTGGTGGGGTTGTACTCGCAGTACTCGCCGCAGGAGTTCTCGCGGTAGCCGGCCACCACCGGGGACACGAACGACGTCGCCGGCGTCTCGGCACCCTTGAAGATCGTGTCGGTCATCTCCTGGCGGTTGACGGCCATCGAAATCGCGCGACGGACCTCCTTCTTCTGGAAATCTTTCTGGTACGCGGGGAAGCCGACGAACGCGAACGCCGAACTCGGACTCTGCTGGACGCGATCACCCAGTTCGTCCGCGGCGGTGTCCAGTTTGTCCAGCGGCAGCCTGGTCTCGACGTCCAGGTCGCCGGCCTTCAGATCCTCGTACTGCGCGTTCAGACCCTTGTAAATCTTCCACGTGATGCCGTCGACCTTGGGCGCCGTGCCCTTGAAGCCGGGCACCTTCTCCACCTGGATCTGTTTGCCACGCTCCCAGGCGCCGCGCATCTTGAACGGCCCGTTGCCGATCGGCGCGTCACCGAAACCCGGTGCCAGCGCGCCGTCCGGACCGAACGCCGCCTTCGGCAGCGGATAGAACGCGTCCGACGCCAGCACCGACTGCCAACCGGTGAACCCGGACGACAGCGTCACTGTGAACGAGAGGTCGTTGACCTTCTTGAGGCCGCGCAGCTTGCCGGCCCGGGGAGCCGGCGCCTCCTGCGGTCCCTCGCCGTCCGGGTCGACCGACTGCATCTCGGCGTAGCCGTCGATCCGGCTGAAGAAGTACGACGCCAACTGCCCGTTCGGCTTGTACGCACCGTAGTTCCACGCGTTGAGGTAATTGTCCGCGGTGACCGGTTCGCCGTTGCTGAAGGTGAAGCCGGGGCGCAGCTTGATCGTCCAGACCTTGTTGGCCTTGTCGCGCGTGATCGACTCGGCGGCCACCGGGTAGGGCTGGCTCTTGTCGTCGAACCGGACCAGCGGATAGAACAGCGACGCCAGCACCTGCGAGCCGTTGGACTCGGTGGTGTTGGCCGGGATCAGGCTGTCCGGCTCGACGATGCCGATCGAGATCGAGTTGGGCAGTGCCTGGTCGTCGTCGGAGTCGCCGGTGCAACCAGCCGCCAACAAGGAGATGGCGGCCACGCCGGCCGCCATCTTCCAAGAGCCTTTCCCGGGCATGGGGAGAATCTCCTTCAAGGGCTCACGGGGGATGTGTGAGTCGCTCTATTCAGCCCGATAGTAACCACGCCCGCGGAAAACCTCCGGACTCGATCAGACCAGTCGCCGGTCGGCCGCCCATCGTGACAGCTCGTAACGGTTGCTCATCTGCAGTTTGCGCAGAACGTTGGAGACGTGCGTCTCAACCGTCTTGATCGAGATGAACAGCTCCTTGGCGATCTCCTTGTACGCGTAGCCGCGGGCGAGCAGCCGCAGCACCTCGCGCTCTCGGTTCGTCAGCTGGTCGAGCTCGGGGTCGGCCACCGGTACGTCCGGGCGGGAGGCGAACGCGTCCAGCACGAACCCGGCCAGCCGGGGGCTGAACACCGCGTCGCCGTCGGCCACCCGCTTGATCGCGGCGGCCAGCTCGTCGGGCGAGATGGTCTTGGTGACGTAGCCGCGGGCGCCGGCCCGGATCAGGCCGATCACGTCCTCGGCGGCGTCCGACACCGAGAGCGCCAGGAAGCGGACGTGCGGGTGACTGCGGCGCATGGCGTCCAGCACGGCGCGGCCACCGCCGTCCGGCATGTGCACGTCGAGCAGCACCACGTCCGGCTCGAGGGCGGCGATCTTGCTGACCGCCTCGGCCACCGTGCTGGCCTCGCCCACCACGTCCACGTGCACGCCCAGTTCGGCGCGCACCCCGGCGCGGAACATGGCGTGGTCGTCGACCAGGAAGACGGCGAGCCGGCGACCCTCCGACGACGTCGATTCGGTCATCGCACTGTCTCCTTCCCGGTGGTCACGACATTGTCCCGTGAGGTCGGCAGCATGAGCCGCACCTCGGTGCCCTCCCCGGGCGTGCTGCGGATCTCGGCCCGCCCGCCGTGGCGTTTCATCCGGCCGATGATCGAGCCTCGCACCCCGTGCCGGGACTCCTCCACGCCGGACAGCTCGAAACCGGCGCCACGATCGCGGACGAAGACGCTGAGTTCGTCGTCCTCCACCTCGGCGTACAGCGAGACGGTCTGCACGCCGGCGTGCCGGGCCGCGTTCACCAGGGCCTCGCGGGCCGCCGCGACCAGCGCCGCCACCCGTTCGTCGCACGGGGTGTCGCCCACCACCACGGTCTCCACGGTGATCGCGTACGTGTCCTCGACCTCGGCAGCCGCCTGCTCGAGGGCGGCGGCAAAGCGCTCGGTCGGCGAGGCGGTCGGCTTGTAGAGCCAGTTGCGCAGGCTGCGCTCCTGGCCGCGGGCCAGCCGCTGCACCTCTTTGATGTCGGCCGAGTTGCGCTGGATCAGCGCGAGCGTGTGCAGCACCTGGTCGTGGATCATGGCGGCCAGTTCGGCGCGCTCCTGCTCGCGGATCCGGCCCTCGCGCTCGGCGCGCAACTGGTTGAACATCCGGTAGAGCAGCGGCGCGGCCACCACGCCCACCCCGAGCAGGCCCACCAGCGCGAAGATCACGCCGTTGAACACCGAGGTGAGCGACTCGGCCGGGGCGTACACCGCGACCAGGCCGATGATGCCGGTGGCCACCAGCACGCCGCCGCCGATGAAGCGGAGCAGAAAGAACCGCCGGTCGCTCTCGGCCACCACCGCGGCCAGCCACGGGGTCTGCGGCAGGTTGCCGGCCCACTGGCCGCGCCGGGACGGGTCGGACTGGTGCCAGATGATGCCGGCGCCAACCGCGACCACCGCGATCAGCCAGCCCACCGGCCCGGCCACGCTGTCCTTGAAGACCAGCGCCTGGAGCAGAATGACACCGAGTCCGATCGCACCGAACGGCAGCAGCATGGCCAGATCGCGGCGCGGCGGCTGGCCGTCGGTGGGAATCTGTTGCGGCAGCACGGCCCAGAACGCGGCGTAGAGGAGCAGGCCCAGGCCGCTGAAGCTGAGGAGCACGACGAGCGCGATGCGAACCGCCAGCAGCGGCACACCCAGATGCTCCGCCAGGCCGGCCGCGACCCCGGCGATGATCCGGTGGTCCCGCGGCCGGTACAACCGGCGTGTGGGTGGGTTGACTGCGGTGGTGATGGCTCCTCCTCGGTCGGTCCTCCGATCGTCACACGTCCGGAGGCCCGCGGCCACGGGGAACTTCCCCCGGTATCCGGCCCCCAGGATCTCAGGGTGGGCTCAGGGTCGGTGCCGGAAGCGCCTCGGGTGGGTGGGCGGCCAGGATCGATGACATGAACGACGAAGCTGCCGAATCGCGGGGCCCGTCCGGTCCGTCGCAGGACGTGCCGGCGACTTCCGAGCCCGCCGCCAAGACCGCTCCTCCGGCTCCCGGGCCGGACCCGACCCCCACCGACTCCTCCGCTTCGTCTGCTTCGCCGGCTTCCTCCGGTTCGCCGTCGGCGGAGCCGCCGACCGAGGAGATTCCGCCGGCTTGGACGCCGCCTCCCGCCGGGTCCCCTGGTCCCTCTTTCTCCAAAGACCAGCTCGTACGCCCGAAGGAGGGCCGGTACGTCGCGGGCGTCTGCGCCGCGCTGGCCCGGGCCACCAACACCGACCCGGTGCTGTGGCGGGTCCTGGTCACCGTGCTGGCCATCATGACCGGCGTGGGCCTGCTGCTCTACCTGATCGGCTGGCTGGTCATCCCGGGCGAGGGCGACCGCGTCTCGCCGATCGAGTCGCTGCTCGGCAAGGGCCGTTCCGGCATGTCGCGGATGTCGATCATCCTGCTCGCGGCCGGCGCGGTGATCTCGTTCGCCTTCATCGTGAACGACGGGATGCGGGCCAGCCTGCTCGCGGCCGCCGTGATCGTGGGCGCGATCCTGCTGATCAAGCGGGGCGGGCCGCAGCGCACCGAGGCCGCCGCCTTTCCGCCGCCCGGAACCGCGCCCGGCGAGCCGGCCACGGCACAGTTCGGGGCGGGTTACCCCCCGCCGGGCTACACCGCGCCGGGTTTTGCTGGGCCGGGCTTCTCTGGGCCGGGCTTCTCTGGGCCGGGCTTCCCTGGGCCGGCCGCGACCGCACCGCCCTCGGAACCGGTGACCAAGGCCGACCCGCTGATCCCATCGGCACCTCCGGTCCCGCCGATGCCGCCGATGGCACCGCCGAGCGGCTACCGGCCGCCGTTCGCGCCGCACGGCCCGTGGGGTGGCCCGGCGCACCAGCCGGTCGCGCCGCCGCAGCCACCCCGCCCGCCGGCGCCGCCGAAACCGCCGCGCGAGCGCTCCAAGCTGGGCCGGCTCACCTTCTTCGGGGTGATCATGGTGCTCGGCGTGATGGCCGCGATCGACATGGCCGGTGCCAGCATCGCGGTGTCCGCCTACTTCGCGGCCGCGCTGGTCACGATCGCGCTCGGGCTCATCGTGGGCGCCTGGTTCGGCCGGGCCCGCGGGCTGATCTTCCTGGCCCTCCTCACCTCGATCGGCCTGCTGGTCTCGACCGGTGCCGAGCGCTGGGGCGGTGAGCTGGGCAACAGTGTCTACCGCCCGCAGACCGCCGGCGCGGTGGCCGACCGCTACGACTTCACGGTCGGCAACGCCACCCTCGACCTGCGCGACGTCGACTTCGCCAACCAGACGCAGGACGTCACGCTGACCATGAAGGTGGGCCAGATCCGGGTGCTGCTCCCGCCGAACGTCGACGCCACCGCCGACCTCGACCTGCAGAACGGCCGGGCGATGGTCTTCGGCAAGGAGTTCGAGAGCGGCGAGGCGATCAGTGAGTCGCTGTCCGACCAGGGCCTGGACGGCGCCGGTGGCGGCACGCTCAAGCTCAACCTGCAGATGGACACGGGCAACGTGGAGGTGATCCGGTGAAGCCGCACCGCACCGACGGGGTTTCGCTGAGCTTCGGGCTGATCTTCCTGCTGATCGCGCTCTGGTGGGCGCTGTCCCGGGTCGTCACCCTGCACCTGCCGGCCGTCGGCTGGGTGGTGGCCGGTGGCCTGATCGCCTTCGGGGTGATCGGCCTGCTCGGCGCGATCCGTTCCGGCCGTCGTCCCGCCCCGGCGCCGGTGGTCGAGCGGCCGGCCGAGCCGGAGATCCCCGGCGACCTGCCGCCCGAGATGCACGCCTCGATCGTCCGGGAACTCCTCGAGGAGCCCGGCGAGCGGTTCCGCCAGGAGCACCCGGACCTGACCACGGAGCCGACGCAGAAGAAGGACTGAGCACGTCAACTGGTGGATGGTTGCGCCGCCCGCGGGGAACCTGCCCGCGGGCGGCGCAATATGCTCGGGTCATGACCCCGTACCCCGCCGTGTCCAAGGCTCCCATCGTCGGCATCGGCAGCACGGCCGCTCGCGCCCTGACCGCCGAGTTCGCCCGGCACAACGAGGCCACCTCCGCGCTCGTGATCGGCGCCGACCACGCCTCGCTGGTGGTCGCCGCAGCGGTCGAGGCGCTGCTGCCCGGCGACATGCTGACCCTGGTGGCCGGCGAACGCAGCACCGCCGAACTGCTCCGCGACCACATCAGCGGGCTGGGCAGCTGGATCGCCGACCGGGTCAAGGTGGTCGACACCGTCGACGAGGCCCAGCCGGCCGACGTGGTGATCGTCGGGGAACCGGTCACCGGCACCGCTCAGGACGTCCGTACGCTGCTAGACCGCCTCGGCAAGTACGTGACCGAGGGTGGCGTCGTCACGCTCGCCACGCCCGCTCTGCCCGGGCGCACCGGCGGTGCCGCGGCCGAGTTGTTCCGGCAGGGCGCGCTGTTCGGGGTGGGCTCCGACCTGGTGGTCCGCAACCAGCCGCCGCTGCGCGTGCACAGGCTGCGGTTCACCGCGGCCGACCCGCGGGCGGCAGCCGGCCTGGCACCCGCGTACCGGCCGTCCAGCGTCCCGGTCACCCGGGGCATGCACATCGACTCGAACGGCGTGGCCGCGGCCGGCATCGCGCTCGGCCTGGCCGCGCTGGCCCGCACCGCCCGGCCGCACTCCCGGCTGTGGCTGCTCCCGGCGCTGGCCGCCGCGCCGGTGGCCGCGTTCTTCCGCGACCCCGAGCGGGTCGTCCCGGCCGATCCGGACGCGGTCGTGGCGGCCGCCGACGGCAAGGTGCTGTCGGTCGAGCGGATGACCGACGAGCGCTTCGGGCCGGGCGAGTTCCTGCGCATCGCGGTGTTCCTGTCGGTGCTCGACGTGCACGTCAACCGGGTGCCGGTGGCCGGCCGGGTGACCGACTACTTCGTCGAGGACGGCGGCTACGCGAACGCGATGACCGCGGCGGCCGAGCACAACGTGGCGGCGTACACGGTCCTGGACACCGAGCGCGGCACCGTGGTGGTGGCCCAGCGCACCGGCCTGATCGCCCGCCGGATCGTGCAGCGGGTGCCGGTCGGCACGCTGGTGGCCCGCGGCGAGCGGATGGGCCTGATCCGGTTCGGCTCGCGTACCGACGTCTACCTGCCGGCCGACCGCGCCGAGCCGCTGGTCACCGTGAACGACAAGGTGATCGGCGGAGCCTCGGTGATCGCCCGCTGGCGCTGACCGGCACGAAAAGGGCCGCCCCGTGGGGGGCGGCCCTTTCGCTTGCTCAGGGGTGGATCAGGCGCGCCTGGCGCGGGCCCACATGACCGGGCCGCTCAGTAGGTACGCCGCGACGATCACCACGAACGTGAGACGCGCGTCGACCAGGGCACCGACGGCCGGCAGCAGCCACATCCACGGCGGGAGCTTCACGAGGCGGGCCAGCTTCGCGTACGGGAAGCTGGAAACCATCGCGAAGGCGAGCAGCGCGACGCCGCCGAGCAGGGCAAAGCCGGGCAGCGGCAGGCCGATCAGCACGGTCACGGCGAGCACCGCGGCCGCCATGGTCGTCGGCACGCCGGAGAAGAACTTGCCGTCCTTGGGTGAGACGTTGAAGCGGGCCAGCCGGATCGCGGCACAGCCGGCCACCAGCACGCAGGCCACCGCGGCGGCCGGGGTGGGCACGGTGTGCGCCAGCGAGGCGTACACGACCACGGGCGCGGCCAGACCGAAGGAGCACATGTCGGCCAGCGAGTCCATCTGGGCGCCGAACGGGCTGGACACGCCCAGCCGGCGGGCCAGGGCACCGTCCAGGCCGTCGAAGGCCACGCAGGCAACCAGGCAACCGGCCGCGGCGCGGATGTCGCCGGCCATGGCCAGGAAGATCGCCAGCAGGCCGAGGCCGAGACTGGCCAGGGTGCACGCGTTGACCAGGGCAAAACCGACACGCCGAGCAGTGGTGTGCTCGCCCGGGAGCAGCGAGACGCCCTCCGCCTCGACCACCGAGGCGACGATGGCGGGAGCGGCCAGATGTGCTCCACCGGGGGCATTCCGGGTCGGGTGCAGCTCGGCGCCGGTGTAGATCACCTCAGCCCGGGTGGCCGTGGCGGCCCGCCCGGACTCGGCGGAACGGCGGCCCACCCGCACCAACAGGGCCTGCCGCGCCAGGGTTCCTCCGCGACGCAGACGGCCTGCCCAACGGCGTCCGGCAGGACGGGGACTATCCGTCGTGCGATGCCGGCGCCAAGGGGTACTCGGCACGTGTCTCCTCCATGGGATCGGTCTGCCCACCTGCACCTTTGCGGTGGGTTATGGCCCCGTAGCCCGCCGCACACGCGGACCCCGGTTTTTCGGGGTTACACCATTGCACAGCCGGACGACCTTGGCGATAGATCGACCGACCACCGGTGTAACCGGCGTTGATCCGGTGTTGTTCCGGGCGGGCAGAGGGATCAAGCGCTGCGCACCCTCTCCTTGTGATGAGTTTAACTCGCTCGCTCATCATCGATTCGATCTATGGCGTCCCGGGCCGAGTCGGTCAGCTCGAGCGCCGCCGCCTCCTCCCGGGTGAACCAGCCGGCCGCGGCGGTGGATCCACCCGCGGCCTCGCTCACTACCGGTTCTGTCGGCACATCCACGAAAACCCTGAACAGCGCCCGGATCACGTGCCAGTCGACCGGCACCCCCTCGGGCCCGACGGCCGCCGGGTTGTGGTGGTGCTCGACCCGGAGCAGAGTCGTCACCCGGCCGCGCTGCGATGTCTCCTCGGCCAGTTCCCGGGTCAGCGCCTCCTCAGCGGTCTCACCGTGGTCGGTGCCACCACCCGGCAGATGCCACCGTCCAGAACCGGGATACCCGCTGGCGATCCGAGTAAGCAGGACGCGCCCCGCCGGGTCGGTAACCACCCCATAGGCCCCGAAGCGCTGGTGGCGCTTCACCTCGTTTTCATGAGGCATATCTGCCTTGTCGGCCAGTTCGGCGGTGGACGGGACCTCCAGCGCAACCGCCGTGAAGTGCATCAACGGTTGCTTCTCGACCTCGTCCGGCGCGAGCCACTCGACCAGGTCGGTGGTGCCCTCCGCCTCGTTGCGCAGGGCGCCGCCCTCGACCGACACCCGGTAGAGGATGCGGTCGGTGTGCTCCAGGTTGTCGTCCGGCAGCCGGAACACATCCGCGACGACCGTGTGCAGGGCGTCGACGCGTACGGACAGACCGGTCTCCTCGCCGAACTCCCGGACCACCGCATCCGCCGGATGCTCGCCCTGGTCGACGCCGCCGCCCGGCAGGGTCCAGAGGCCGGGGAACGCGCTGAGCTCCGAGTTCCGGGCGAGCAGCACCCGCCCGGACGCGTCCCGGCAGATTCCGTACGCCCCGACCCGCCTGATCTTCACCCGCTCAGCGTAGTGAGCCTCGCTCGCTGGAGTGCCTCGGCGGTCACCTCGGTCAGGTGGTCCTCGGGCAGCGCCAGCACGGCGCGCAGCGGCATCCAGCGGGCCTCGGAGGTGGAACCGCCCACGTCCTTGACCGCCACCTCGGTGGGCTTGTCGACCACGACGCGGTAGAACGCGCGTACGCCGTGCCAGTCGATCGGGTAGCCCTCCGGGCCCAGTGACGCGGCGTCACGGTGGCTGGCCACACCCAGTAGTTCGATGAGCCGGCCCTCCTGACCGGTCTCCTCGACCAGCTCGCGGATCAGCGCGGTGCCGGGCTGCTCGCCGTAGTCGGTGCCGCCGCCGGGCAGGTGCCAGCGGCCCTCGCCCGGGTAGCCGGGTGCGATCCGGGTGAGCAGCAGGCTGTTCTCCTGGGCGTCGGTGGCGATCGCGTATGCCGCGAACCGCTGCGCCCGGTGCAGCCCGTCCGGCCCGGGATAGGCGTAGAACGACGGGAAGTCGGGCGCCTCCTCCGGCCGCAGGTCGGCCGACGCGGCGCCGAAGCCGAGCGCGGCCGCCGTGAACGGCCGGAGTTTCAGCTTTTCCGCCTCCTCGGGGGCGTGCCAGCGGGCCAGGTCGGTCGGGTGGCCGACGCGGTCCACCAGGTTGCCGCCGCGGATCGACACGCTGTAGATCAGGCGGTCGGTGTGGATGGTCACGCCGCGGTGCGGCATGGAGCGCATGTCGGCCACGACCTCACGGAGCCCGGTGACCGCGACCGACAGTCCGGTCTCGGCCGCCGTTTCGCGGACGACGGTGTGGTTGGGGTCCTCCCCATGGTCGACTGCGCCGCCGGGGAGCGACCAGACGCCGGGGGTGCCGGAACGGCTCGAGGCACGAACGAGCAGAACGCGGCCTTTGTCGTCGGTGGCGACGGCGTAGGCGGCGATCCGGCGGAGCGGTTCAAGTGCGGGGGTCACGGGCGGCATTCTGCCCGGATTATTTTAACTCCAGAAAACGTCTGTCAGATTCCTGACAGGGGGATGACGCCGCGTAACCGCAGATCAGAGCGTTGACGCACACACGGAGCACCCGGGCGGTTACCCGTCGTGTCGGTAATATCCGATCTTGTGGGGGACCGAATTCAGGGTCGTATCGGGGCAGTCACCGAGGTCGCCGAGCCCTCGCGGCGGCCAGCATGGAGGCATGACTGAAGCACCCTACCGCCGCCTCCTCCGCCCACTCGACGACCGCATCGTGGCCGGCGTCTGTAGCGGGATCGGCCGCTACTTCGGCGTCGACCCGGTGCTGATCCGGGTCGCGTTCGCCATCTTTGCCGTGGTCACCTGGGGCACGGCGCTGATCGCGTACCCGGTCATCTGGTTCTTGATGCCCGAGGAGCCGCCGGCCACGCCACCCGCACCGACCCCCACCTGGTACCAGCCGCCGACCGTCTGATCACTCCCACTCGATGGTGCCCGGCGGCTTGCTGGTCACGTCGAGGACCACCCGGTTGATCTCGCGGACCTCGTTGGTGATCCGGGTGCTGATCCGGGCGATCACGTCGTACGGCAGACGGGACCAGTCGGCGGTCATGGCGTCCTCGCTGGAGACCGGCCGCAGCACCACCGGGTGGCCGTAGGTGCGGCCGTCGCCCTGCACACCCACGCTGCGCACGTCGGCGAGCAGCACCACCGGGAACTGCCAGACGTCGCGGTCGAGCCCGGCCGCGGTCAGCTCCTCGCGGGCGATCAGGTCGGCCGCGCGCAGGATGTCGAGACGCTCGCGGTCGACCGCGCCGATGATCCGGATGGCCAGGCCGGGGCCGGGGAACGGGTGCCGCTGCACCATCTCCTCGGGCAGGCCCAGCTCGGCGCCGAGCGCGCGCACCTCGTCCTTGAACAGGGTGCGCAGCGGCTCGATCAGGGCGAACTGGAGGTCGTCGGGCAGGCCGCCGACGTTGTGGTGCGACTTGATGTTGGCGGTGCCGGTGCCGCCGCCGGACTCGACCACGTCCGGGTAGAGCGTGCCCTGCACCAGGAACTCGATGTGCCGCTCGGCGTCCAGCTCGCGGGCCGCGGCCTCGAAGGTCCGGATGAACTCCCGGCCGATGATCTTGCGTTTCTGCTCGGGGTCGGTCACCCCGGCCAGATGGCCCAGGAACGTGTCGGCGGCGTCCACCACCTTGAGCCGGATGCCGGTGGCCGCCACGTAGTCCTTTTCGACCTGCTCGGCCTCGCCCGCGCGGAGCAGGCCGTGATCGACGAAGACGCAGGTCAGCTGGTCGCCGACGGCCTTGTGAACGAGCGCCGCGGCGACCGCCGAGTCGACGCCGCCGGACAGCCCGCACAGCACCTGCTTGTCGCCGACCTTGGCCCGGATCGCGGCCACCTGCTCGTCGATGATGTTGGACGACGTCCAGGTGGGCTCGATGCCGGCGATGTCGTAGAGGAAGCGGCGCAGCATCTCCTGGCCCTGCTCGGTGTGCGCCACCTCGGGGTGGAACTGCACGCCGGCCCGGCGGGCGGTGAGATCCTCGAACGCGGCGACCGGCGCGCCCGGTGTGGAGGCGGTGACCGCGAAGCCCTGCGGCGCCACCGCGACGCTGTCGCCGTGGCTCATCCACACCGGCAGGTCGGCGGGCAGGTCACGCAGCAGGGTGCCACCCTGGGCGGACAGAACGGTACGTCCGTACTCCCGCGCGCCGGTGTGCGCGACCGTGCCGCCGAGCGCCTGTGCCATGGCCTGGAAGCCGTAGCAGATGCCGAAGACCGGCACCTCGTTGTCGAACAGCGCCGCGTCGAGGCCGGGCGCGCCCTCCTCGTAGACGCTGGACGGACCGCCGGACAGGATGATCGCCGCCGGGTCCTTGGCGAGCATCTCGGCGACCGGCATCGAGTGCGGCACGATCTCCGAGTAGACCCGCGCCTCGCGGACGCGGCGGGCGATCAGCTGGGCATACTGGGCGCCGAAGTCGACGACGAGGACGGGACGCGGAGTACTCACCCGGCGAAGTTTAGGCGGCGCGCACGACCCGCCAGTTACCGGCCTTGTCGTACCCGCGAACCTGCACAGAACGGTTCGTCCTGGGCACCCGGAACTGCCGGAGATATCCGGCATGGCGTGCGACGACCTTGCCGTTGACCAGCAGTTCCAGCTTGGCGATGCCGGACGAGTCGGTGGCCCGGGCAGTCACGTGGCGGCCGCGCTTGGCGATCTTGATGGCCGGAGCGGTGTTGTCGACGCGGACCGTCCGGCGGGTGGCGGCGACGTTGCCGGCCCGGTCGACGGCTCGCAATTCCAAAGACATGGTTCCGGTACGCGGTGCGGTCTGCCAGCGGAAGGCGTAGGGCGGGACGGTGTCCGTGCCGATCAGCCGGCTCCCCGCGTACAGCTGGACCTTGGAAACCCCGCGCTGATCCGCAGCCGACGCAGTGACCGTGACCACCCCCCGCCCGATCGTGGGGGTGGCCCCGAAGACCACCGCCGGCCGGCTCGTGTCCCCGGTGACCGGCAGCTTGGCCAGGCCACCCAGCGCATCGACCCGCCCCTTGACCGCGCCGGCCAGCAGCGCCGACCGGACCTCGGCCGACGTCGGAACCGGCGAGGTGGCGGCGAGCAGACCGGCCACACCGGTCACGAACGGGGTGGCCGACGAGGTGCCGCAGTACTGGCTGACGACGCCGGCGAGGTTCTGCGCCGGGTTGCAGCCGGGCGCGGTGAGATCGACCCAGTCGGCGCCGTAGTTGGACCACGGGTAGCGGGCGCCGGACGGGTTCACACCACCCACCGCGACGACCGCCGGGATCGCGGCCGGATAGTGCGGCTTGGGCGAACCCTGGTTGCCGGCCGCCGCCACCACGAGCGCACCCTTGCCGGTCGCGTACGCGACCGCGTCCCGCAGCAGCTGACTGTCATCCCCGCCGCCGAGCGAGAGGTTGAGGACGTCGGCGCCCCGGTCGGCGGCGTAGCGAATGCCCTCGGCGATGTCGCTGTAGCTGCCGCTGCCACCCTTGCCGAGCACCTTGACCGGCAGGATGCGGCAGTACCAGCAGACGCCCGCAACGCCGACCCTGTTGTTGCCGCCGGCGGCGATGACACCGGCCGCCATGGTGCCGTGCCCGTTGTCGTCGGTGGCGTCGGCGTCGTCGTTGACGAAGTCGTAGCCGGGAAGCATCCGCGGCGCCAGGTCGGGCAGCCGGCTGACACCGGTGTCGATCACGGCGATGGTGACGGCCGCGGAGCCCCGGGTGGCCGACCAGGCCTCGTTGACCCTGGTCATGGCGATGCCCCACTGGCCGGCGTAGCCGGGGTCGTTCGGGCGGATGGCGGCGGCCTGAGCGACGTGGTCGGGCTCGACGTAGGCGACGCCGGGATCGGCGAGGAGAGTACGGGTGGCGGCGGCCGCCTCCCGGGCGGGCACCTCGATGGCGACGGCCTCGGCCTCGCTGAGCGCCGTGGTGGTGATCGGCTCGATGCGGTCGAGGGCGGCGGCGGGCGCCGTGCCGTGGCGGAGTCCGACGATCAGGGTGGCGGGCTCGGCGGCGGCGGTGGCGGCGGGCGGCGGGGTGAGTCCGAATGCCACCGTGCCGGCCACGAAGCCGGCGGCCAGGTTGCGGAACCGCATGACGGAGCCCCCAACATTCAAGGAGCGGGCCAGGTTTGGCCGGCTCCCCTCACGTTCGGTTGGCGGTCAGACGATTCCGGTCATTTTCGGGTGCAGTGCGGTTGGCCGGCGGTAGCGCCGGTTGGCCCCCGTCCTGCGGTCCGCATTCCAGGACAGGCCCACGAACGCGGGCGCGGGGCGCGAGAGCACCATTTGGTACACCCGATTCTTCGGCTGCCTCTGACCCATAGCTGGGCATTGAGCTGGATGGTTGCCTTGATCTACTGTTCCGCCGTGCGGAACCGAAGGATTCTCTGGTGGATTGTCGGCGCGTGCGTGGTCGTGCTACTGGGCGGCGGCGGCATCGCGATCGCCGTCACGTCCGGCTCCGGCGACGGCAAACCAGACGCGTCCGGCTCCACGCCCGCCCAGCCCGGCCCGCTGGCCACCAGCGCGGCTCCGCCGCCGCCCTCGCCGGGTGCCGACATCACCGGCCCGCTCGACCTGGTGCTCATCGGGGTTGACACCCGGGTGTCGATCCCGGACTGGGAACCGCACGCCGACACCGTCATGCTGCTGCACGTCGAGGCCGACCTGAAGTCGGCCTATCTGTACTCGCTGCCGCGCGACCTGCGGGTCAAGATGCCGAAGTACGCCAAGGCCGGGTTCGGCGGCGGCACGTACAAGCTCACCGAGGCGATGAGCCGCGGCTCGCGGGTGCCGGGCAGCAAGAAGCACAGCGTCGAGCAGGGCTATGAGCTGCTCACCAGGTCGCTCAGCTCGTACACCGGGATCGAGGAGTTCCAGGCCGGCGCGATCCTCAACTTCGGCGGCCTGGCGAAGCTGGTCGACCAGCTGGGCGGCGTCGACCTGCGGATCGACGAGAGGGTCGAGTCGCGGCACCGCAAGCCGGACGGCTCGATGCGGACGCTGCGCGGCGGCGATTACGTCGGGCCGCAGGCCGTCTACCAGCCCGGCGAGCGGCACCTGGAGGGCTGGCAGGCAATCGACTTCGCCCGGCAGCGGTACGGCCTCGACGACGGCGACTACGACCGCACCCGGCACCAGCGCCAGCTCGTCGAGGCGATCCTGACCAAGGCGCACGACCAGGGCCTCGGCCAGAACCTCAGCCAGCTCGAGGGCATCATCTCGGCGCTCGGCGACACCCTCGTCTACCTGGGCGGGCGCACCCCGCTGGAGTACGCGTACGCGCTGCGCGAGCTGACCGCGGACGGGATCACCGTGGTCGACCTGCCCGGCGCCGGCGTGGGTCGCGGCGGTGGCTACCTGGGCGAGCAGCTCACCGCCGAGAGCCGGGGCTTCCTCAAGGCGCTGGTGGCCGGCAACCCGGACGGATACCTGGCGAAGCACCCCAAGCTGATCAATAAGTAGGCTTCTTCTTGTCGTAGAGCCAGGCCTGGAAGAACGCGTCCAGGTCCTGCCCGGAGAGCCGCTCGGCCAGCGCGATCATGTCGTCGGTGTTCGCGTTGACGTCGCGGAACTCGCTGGTCCAGGTGGTCAGCAGCTCGGCGAACGCCTCCTCGCCGATGGTCTTGCGCAGCGCGTGCACGGTCATGCCGCCGCGCTGGTAGACACCGTCGCCGAACAGCCGGGCCGCGCCCGGGTCGCCCGGCGTCTGCTTCCAGTCGAAACCGGCGTAGGTGCGGTCGAAGCTCCGCTGCACGCTGCGGCCACCGTCGTGTTCCTCCCAGAGCCATTCCGCGTACGTGGCAAAGCCCTCGTTGAGCCAGATGTCGCGCCACTGCTCGATACCCACGCTGTTGCCGAACCACTGGTGCGCGATCTCGTGCGCCACCACCACCGCGTTCTCGCCGCTGGAGAAGAAGCCGGCACCGTACGCCGGGCGGGTCTGGGTCTCCAGCGCGTACCGGATCCGCTCGTCGGCCACCACGAAGCCCCCGTACGAGTCGAACGGGTAGGGCCCGAACTCGGTGGCCAGGAAGTCGGCCACCTCGCCGGTGCGGGCCAGCGACCTGGCGGCCGGGCCGGTCGCCGGCAGCGACTCGGGGACCGCGATCACCATGGGCTTGTCGTCGTGCGTGCTGGTGGTGACCCGGTACTGGCCGATCGCCACGGTCGACAGGTAGCTGGCCAGCGGCGAGCTCTCGGTCCACTGCCAGGTGGTCCAGCCGCCGGAGCTCTTCCGCTCGCCGGGGACACCGATGCTGATCACCTCGAGGCCGTCCGGCACGGTCATCGCCAGCTTGAAGGTGGCCTTGTCGGACGGGTGGTCGTTGACCGGGAACCAGGTGCTGGCCGATTCGGGCTGGCCGAGCGCGATGGCCCCGGCACCGGACTTCAGCCAGCCACCCTCGCCCAGCGTCTTGTTGGACAGCTGGCCGGGCTTGCCGCCGTAGTCGACCACCACGGTGAACGACCGGCCGCGGACCAGGCCGGCGGCGGGCGTCACGATCAGCTCGTTGCCGTCCTGCCGGGCGGTCGCTTTGGTGCCGTCCACCCGCACGCTCTTGGTGGTCAGGCCGGCCAGGTCGAGGTGGAAGCCGGCCAGGTCCTGGGTGGCCGTGGCGGTGATGGTGGCGGTGCCGCCGAGCTCGCCGCTCTTCGGGTCGTACCGGAGGGCGAGGTCGTAGCCGGCCACGTCGTAGCCGCCGTTGCCGTAGGTCGGGAAGTAGGGGTCACCGGCGCCGGGCGCACCCGGCCGGTACGCGATGCTGGCGGACGGACCGGCGACCGCTACGCCCGGTTTGTCGGCGGCGGGCGAACACGCCCCGCCGCCGATGAGCACCAGACACAACAGTCCCGACAGCCACACTCGCCTCATGCGGCGAGGTTACTTGTCGAGGACGAGAGCCACCTTCTGGAACTCCTTGACGTCGCTGTACCCGCACTTGGCCATCGCCCGGCGCAGGCCGCCGAACAGGTTGAGCTGACCGTCCGGCCGGTCGGCCGGTCCGAACAGCAGCTCCTCCAGCGTGCCGTCGGGCTCACCGGCGATGCAGAAGCCACCGCGCGGCAGCGACGGATGGCTGGCCGACGAGTGCCACCAGGCCCCGCCGGCGGGCGATCCGGCGGCCAGCGAGAGCGGCTCGCCCAGCATCACCGCGTCGGCGCCGCAGCCGATCGCCTTGGCGATGTCACCCGACGTGCTGATGCCACCGTCCGCGATCAGGTGAACGTAGCGGCCGCCGGTCTCGTCCAGGTAGTCCCGGCGGGCGGCCGCGGCGTCGGCGATCGCGGTGGCCATCGGCACCCGGATGCCGAGCACCGTGTCGGTGGTGGACCACTCGTCGGCGCCCACCCCCACGATCACCCCGGCCGCGCCGGTGCGCATCAGGTGCAGCGCCGTCTTGTAGTCGGTGCAGCCGCCCACGATCACCGGCAGGTCGAGGTCGGCGATGAACTCCTTGAGGTTGAGCGGCTCGTCCGTGGTGGACACGTGCTCGGCGCTGACCAGGGTGCCCTGGATGACGAGCAGGTCGACGCCGGCGTCCAGCACCACCGGGGCGAGCGCCAGGGTGTGCTGCGGCGAGACCCGGACCGCGACGGTGACGCCGCCGTCCCGGACCGCCTTGACCCGCTCGGCGATCAGCTCCGGCCGGATCGGCTCCGCGTACACCTCCTGGAGCCGCTTGGTGGCGTCCGCGTCCTCACCCAGCGAGGCCAGCTCCTCGAGAACCTTGGTGGGGTCCTCGTACCTGGTCCAGAGGCCCTCGGCGTTGAGCACGCCCAGGCCGCCGAGGCGGCCCAGGGCGACGGCCGACTCCGGGCTCATGGTGGCGTCGGACGGATGCGCGACGCAGGGGATCTTGAACGGGTACGCGTCGACGCGCCACTCGGTGGACACGTCGTCCACGTCGCGGGTGCGCCGGCTCGGGACGATGGCAATGTCGTCCAGGTGGTAACCGCGCTGAGCGGTCTTGCCGAGACCGATCTCCACGACGTCACGCATTTGGAATCCTCAAAGGTTTCTTAGCGGGAGTGATAATTCGGAGCTTCGACGGTCATCTGGATGTCGTGCGGGTGGCTCTCCTTGAGACCGGCAGCGGTAATCCTGATGAGCTGCCCCCGCTCCTGCAAGTCGGTGATGGTCTCGGCACCCGCGTACCCCATTGCCAGCCGCACGCCGCCGACCAGCTGAGCCACCACCCGCGACAGCGGACCGCGGTACGGGACCTGACCCTCGACGCCCTCCGGAACGAGTTTCTCCTCCGGCACATCATGCTGGAAGTACCGGTCCTTGGAGTACGACTTCGCCTGACCACGGGACTGCATCGCGCCCAGCGAGCCCATCCCCCGGTACGACTTGTACTGCTTGCCGTTCACGAAGATCAGATCGCCCGGGCTCTCCTCGGAACCGGCCAGCAGGCCGCCCAGCATCACCGTCTCGGCGCCGGCCACCAGCGCTTTCGCGATGTCGCCCGAGTATTGAATGCCGCCGTCGGCGATCACCGGTACGCCGGCCGGCTTGCACGCGCGGGTCGCCTCCATCACCGCGGTGATCTGCGGTACGCCGACACCGGCCACGATCCGGGTGGTGCAGATGGCGCCCGGGCCGACGCCCACCTTGACCGCGTCGGCACCGGCGTCGGCCATCGCCTTGGCGCCCGCGTAGGTCGCCACGTTGCCACCCACGATGTCGGTGGCGGTGTCCCGCTTGAGCCGGGCGATCATGTCGAGCACCTGACGCTGGTGACCGTGCGAGGTGTCCACGATGATCACATCGACACCGGCGTCGATCAGGCCGCGGGCCCGCTTGTACGACTCGTCGCCGACGCCGATCGCGGCCGCCACCCGCAGCCGGCCCTGGCCGTCCTTCGTGGCGTTCGGGTACTGCTCGCTCTTGGTGAAGTCCTTGACCGTGATCAGCCCGCGCAGCCGGCCACCCTCGTCGACCAGCGGCAGCTTTTCCACCTTGTGCCGCTGGAGCAGGGCCAGCGCGTCAGGCTTGCTCACCCCGACCGGCGCGGTGATCAGCGGCGACTTGGTCATCACGTCGCGCACCTTGGCGCTGTGGTCGGAGACGAACCGCATGTCCCGGTTGGTGACGATGCCGACCAGCGTGCCGTCGCCGTCGACCACCGGCACCCCGGAGATCCGGTATTTCGCGCAGAGCGCGTCGACCTCGCGCAGGGTGTCGTCGGGGCTGCAGGTGACCGGGTTGGTGATCATGCCGGACTCGGACCGCTTCACCAGGTCGACCTGGGCGGCCTGGTCCTCCGGCGACAGGTTGCGGTGCAGCACGCCGATGCCGCCCTCGCGGGCCATGGCGATCGCCATCCGGGCCTCGGTGACCGTGTCCATGGCCGCGGACAGCAGCGGGATGGTCAGTTCGATGTTCCGGGTGAGCCGCGTGTTCGTGTTGACCCGGCTCGGCACGATGTCCGATTCGCCTGGCTGAAGCAGCACGTCGTCGAAGGTCAGACCGAGCGGAACCGTGCGGGCCGAGTCAGTTTCCACGAGCATCCCTTAAAGGCCGGAGGAGGAAGAGTTCATGTTACCCATCCGCCTCGGGGGCTCTCGTGCGACGGACAGGACGTGCGGGCCAGCACACATCCGCCCGAGGTGAGTACGGTAAGGGGGTGCACGAAGAGCCCATCGACCCGTTCAACGGCGATCCCGCCGACCCGGCCGCCGGTCTCGACGACCTCACCGAGGACGCCGAGAACGAACCGCTGACCGAGGCCGAGCGGCAGGACGTCCTCGAGGACCTCTCCGACCTGGAGATCTACCAGGCGCTGCTGAGTCCAACGGGCATCCGCGGGCTGGTCATCGAGTGCGAGGACTGCCACGAGCCACACTATTTCGACTGGGATCTGCTCCGCGGCAACCTGCGGCACCTGCTGACCAGCGGGCGCCCGCGCGTGCACGAGCCGGCCTACGACCCCGATCCCGACCACTACGTCACGTGGGAATATGCCCGTGGCTACGCCGACGGCGTCCACGACACGTTGACCGAGGGCACCGACGAGGACCAGCAAAAATAGCCGGCGCCCGGAGGCGCCGGCTATTCACACCGGAATCAGGCGACCAGGCCGGCCCGGAAACCGGCGGCCACCGCGTGCGCCCGGTCGCGGGCGCCCAGCTTGCGGAACAGGCGCCGGGCGTGCGTCTTGACGGTGTCCTCGGAAACGAAGAGTTCCCGTCCGATCTCCGCGTTGCTCTTTCCGTCGGCCATCCCGCGCAGCACCTGCAGCTCGCGCTCGGTGAGCGTGAGCCGCCGGCCGGCCGGAGCCGGTTCGGCGACGCCCACCTGGGCCTCGTTGCCGGGCCAGGCCACCACGGGCCGCCCGGTGACCGGGTCGATGGGTGCGTCGCCACGCTGCGCCGGCACCATCGGCGAGTTCGGCAGCATGGCCGGCACGGCCGCCGCGTTCGGCGCGCCCATGCCCATGCCGTTCTGGTACGCGCCGCGGGCCGCGGTCGAGTTGCTGTTCCGGGCGCCACCGGCCACCGCGGCCGGCTGCGCGTTGGTGCCGTTGATCGGCATGCCCTGCGGGCGCACCGGCAGCAACAGCAGAAGTAGGGCCTTGGCGACCACACTGACCAGGTCGTGCTCGACGCCGCGGATCACGCCGCGGGCGCCGGCCGCCACGGCCGCTGCGGCGACTCGTGGATCTTCGGCACCGAAGAGCACCACCTGCGCCTGCGGGGCGCGGGCGAGGACGCGACGGGTGAATCCGACGCTGTCGGGACGGGTCACGGCGGTGTCGGCCAGGACCACTTCGGCCGGCCGTTCAGCCAGTCGGATCATGGCCTCGGTCTCGCTGACCGCGGTCCGGACGACGCCGGTCATGCCGAGCCGGGCCGCGGTGGACGCGACGGTCTGGGCCGCCAGCGGGGTACGGACGCACACGAGGACGGTACGCACAGTGATCCTCCTTCTCTCTCAGAGGAGATCACGCGAGGGCCGCAGCATTACGCGCTTTAGATGGAAAAAATGGGAAAGATCGGTATGAGTTGCTTGCCCGATGTCATGCACCTGCGGAACACATCGACGAGTCGGGTGTGAGTGGCCCACCACCGGGGTAAGAGCGCGGCAGGCCTGAGCAAGGCCCCTCAGAACGACACTCCGCGGTGCCGCGCGGGAGGAGGGTGTTTTATGTCGAACGTACGCAGACTGCCCGGGCCCATCGCTGACCTTTGGGACTGGCAGAGGCTGGGTCTCTGCCGCGGCCGGGATAGTGCGCAGTTCTTCCACCCGGACGGCGAGCGCGGTTCGTCCCGCAACCGCCGGGAGGCCAAAGCCAAGAGCATGTGTGGCGCCTGCCCGGTTCGGGCCGAGTGCGCTGCGCACGCCCTCGCCGTGCGGGAGCCGTACGGGGTCTGGGGAGGTTTCAGCGAAGCGGAGCGGCTGCGGCTGCTCGCGGTCGGCTGGGAGGACCTCGCCGACCGCCATCACGGACGTGTCGACCTTGCTCGGCTCGAGGCTCGTCTCGGCCGGCCCCACAAGTCGGCCGTGCCGGCGCAGCGGCAGGCACCCGCGGCCTGAGTCCGCACGGCCCGAGTTCGCGCGGCACCGGGCATCACCCCGACGACCCGGTCCCCGTAAGGGGGCCGGGTTACGTTGTTCGACGGTTCTTCAGCAACCGCATCGGTGGACATGCAAGCCACCGTATGAGCGACTTGCGGATTCGAGTCGGACCGCAAGTGCGTCCTTCAACTAACCGGCACGTACCCGGATCGTGTGCCATCCGGTAGCCCCGTCGGGTGCCGTCGACGAGGGTGAACTCGGCTGCGTCTCGCCTCGCGTGTCGGTCGCGCGTACCCGGATCGTGTGGTCTCCCGGCGCGGCCGCCCACCGATGGCTCCACTGCCGCCAGGTGTCGCTGGACACCGTGGCGGCGAGCGTCGCCTCCACCCATGGACCCTCGTCGACCTGCACCTCGACCTTCGCGATGCCACGCTGCTGCGCCCAGGCCACGCCCGCCACCACCACGGTCCCGCCGGCCACCGGGTCACCGTCGCGCGGCGTGTCGATCCGGGACTGTGTCTTGATCGGTGCCTTCGGTGCCCACCCGCGCGGCACCCAGTAGGCGTCGAAGTCGGCGAACCGGCTCAGCTCCAGCTCGGTCACCCACTTGCAGGCACTCACATACCCGTACAGTCCCGGCACCACCATGCGCACCGGGAACCCGTGCGAAACCGGCAGCGGTTCGCCGTTCATCCCGATCGCGAGCAGCGCGTCCCGCCCGTCCCGCAACACCTCGGTCGGCGTTCCGCAGGTCCACCCGTCCACCGACCGCTGCACCACCTGGTCGGCTCCCGGCAGCGGCTCGGCGCGGTCGAGCAGGGCCTGCACCGGCGTACCGAGCCAGAGCGCGTTCCCGACCAGGTCGCCGCCCACCTCGTTGGACACGCAGGCCAGCGTCACGTACCGCTCGATCATCGGCAGCTGCAGCAGCTCCGCCCAGGTGATCGTGATCGGGTTCCGCACCAGCCCGTGGATCTTCAACTGCCAGGTGGCCGGATCCACCTGCGGCGGGTACAGCGCGGTGTCGATCCGATAGAAGTCCCGGTTGGACGACACGAACGGCACCGCTCCCGGCGCCTGCACATCACTCGCCAGCGGAGCCGCCACCTGCCGCGCCACCGGCAGCACCACCGCATCCCGCGCACCGCTCACCGCCCGCCGCGCGGTCAGCAGCCGCCCGGCCACCCCACCGACGACCGCCAGGCCCGACGTGATCCCGAGAGCCCGGAAAAAGACCCGACGATCAAAATCAATGCGAACGTACGCGTCGGCACGAGCGCCCCGGTCTTGCGCATCGGCGCCGTCGTCCTCCCGGCCGTCGGCGGCCGCCGGGCTCTCCTGCGTGCCCACCCCGCCGCCCGAACCCGGCGCCCCCAGGTCCCCGGCCCCCGCCTCCCCCACGGAAGCCGGAGCCCGCCCGCCCAAGTCCCCACCCGAAGCCGCGCGTCCGCTTTGAGCCGCGCCGCCGACCGCAGCCGCTCTCCCGCTTCCCAGGTCCGCCCCTGCCAGTTTCAGCAGATAGCGCAGGACGACCGCGGCCAGCACCCCACCCACCAACGCCGGCAGCGCCGCGACCACCCCGGCGTCGTGCCGGGTCACCGCCGCCGCCACCCCCACCGCGGCGAACAGCGCAATCCCCGCCAGGGCCAGCCGCCACGAGCGCAGCGCCACCACCCCTAGCCCGTAGGCATACGCCGCCAGCAGCAGCGCGGTCCCGGTGATCAGGGCCGTCTTGTCGTGCACGCCGAACACCGCGACGCCGAAGTCCTTCACCGCGGGCGGCACCGAGTCGACCACCACCCCGCCGACCGCCAGCAGCGGCGCCGACAGCGGCCCGGTCCGGACCGCCACCAATTCGGCCGCCGCCATCGCCACCGCGGCCGCCACCACGCCGGACAGTCCGGCGCGTACCGAAAGCTTCACCCCACCATGGTGACTCAGCGGCCGAAGCGCCGCCTCCGGGCGGAGCGCCGGATGAAGTACCCGCCCAGCGCGGTCACGCCGAGACACATCAGCGCCACCGCGATGATCAGGCCGGCCTCCTCGGTGTCGGTGGTCAGCGAGATGAACAGCAGCGCCGCGATCGCACCGAAGAACAGCGAGACCGGCCACCAGAAGAGCAGACCGGCCATGCCGACCACCCGGTCCTCGGTGGTGGCGGCGCCGAGCGGCGGGACGTGCGGCTGCGGCTTCGGGATGCGTTCCGGATCGCGGGCCGGCTGGTCGACCCGCACCTCGGCCCGGACCCCGGCGTCGATGGCCGGCACCGCGGTGTGACCGTCGGCGAACAGGGTGGGCTCGATCCAGACCACGATGCCGTCCGCGCCGACGAACTGCCGGCCGCCGTCCGGCCACGCCCGCACGATGACGCAGTCCTGGTGGCGTACGGTCAAAATCTGCCCGCCCTCGACGAGGCTGACGCCCGCCGGACCCACCACCAGCGTCTCGCTGGGGTTTTCCAGCGAGACGAACGAGACCCCGGCCACCGCCGACTCGGACCGGCTCGGCGCCAGGGTAAAACCGGCCCACTCGCCGCGGGCCGGCGACATCATCAGCCCGGCCGGCCAGGCCGCGGCCGCAACCTTCGCCACGTCGGCCACGGTCACCGCTCGTACGTCCGCAATCATCTGCTCGACGTCCTGGACCTCGCGCCCCACCAGCAGGCCGAAGGCCTGTCCCGGCAGCCGCGCGCCGACGTCGTCGGCGTGCTGCATGGCGTCCACCCGCTTGTTGACCACCGCGGTCACGTCGGCCGGGTCGATCCGGCCGGCCCGCAGCGTGGCCAGCACGTCGACGAACCCGCCGACCACCGCGCCCTGCTTCTCGGGCAGCGCGTCGGCGACCGCGGTGACGATCACGCTGTCGGTGCTGAACGGCTGGTAGTCGGTCTGCACCGTGTAGGACAGGCCGGCCTCCTGCCGCAACTCGCGGAACAGCATCCGCTCCAGCACCGCGGTGTAGACCCAGGTGGCGGCCGAGCGCGGCAGCACGCTGTCCCACACCACGCCGCCGGCCGAGCCGCAGAAGTAGGCGGGCGTCTCGGGCAGCGCCGACGAGGGTGCCGGCGTCGGCTGCCGGACGCCGGACGGCAGGTCCAGCCGCAGGTCTTCGGGCACCGCGTCGCCGGCCACCCACAGCACCGCGTTCTCCCTGGTGAAATAGCGATCCACCCAGGAGCGCAGGTGGTCCGCGGTGATCGCCGGCAGCCCCCACTCGGGATAGCTGACCGTGCCGTAGTCGAGGGCGCCGTGCCGCCACAGCGCCATCTGGTCGGCCACGCCCTGGCTGCGCCCGTTCGCCTCGGCCTGGAGCAGGTCCTTCTCCACCGCGAGCCGCTGCATCGGCAGGTTGCGCAGCGACGCGCAGACCCCGTTGAGGAACGCGACGATCTCGTGCTCGGCGCCCTGCATGTGGAAGAAGGTGAACTCGATGCCGGTGGCGCCGTTGTAGTGGTAGTCGGTGATGCCGACCGAGTGCAGCGCCAGATGCTCGATCAGGTGGGTGATGCCGCGCCGGGCCAGGGGTTCGTCGGCGAACCCGACCCGGAAGGCGAGTCCGGCCTGTGTCGGTCCGGTGGTCGGCGCCAGCAGCGTGTCGACGCCGTCGACCACGAGCCGTTTGATCATGTTTCTCCTCCCGCGCCCGCCAGCGCCCAGTGCCGGCGGGTGTTGAAGTTGTCCAGCGCGCCGCCCTGCAGGTAGCCCCACGGTAGTTCGGTCGCCAGATTGCCGAGCATGGCGAACACCGAAGCCGCGGCGCGCTGGTCGTCGAGGAGACCGAACACCATGGCGAAGCCGTTGGCCACCTGAACCCAGCCGGGGTCGCGGCGGAAGTCGGGATGCCAGACGGATCGCTGTGCGGCCTCATAGATCTCGGCCCGGACCGGACCGTCCTGCAGGTAGCGCAGGCTGGGTTCGTCGCCGTCGAGGTCCAGCCAGTGCTCGATGTGCCCCTCGACCACAAGGCCGGCCTGCAGCGCGCCGGGCGGTGCGGCCAGCATCGCCTCGCGGCACCACGGGTGCAGCAGTTCCCAGCTGCCGCTCCACTTGGGACACAGACGCTGCAGGAACTGGATCTGGCCGGGCAGGTGGTGCGGGTCGAGCGCGGCCAGCTTGTGGTAGCGGCGGCGGGTCTCGGCCAGGCCCATCTCCAGGCCGCGGGCCGAGATCAGCCGGGCCGTCCAGAGCGCCGGGTCCGCCGGGTGCCGGGCCAGGCCGTCGAGCAGCACCACCTCGGCCCGGCGCAGCCAGTCGTGGAAGGTCGAGAACTGCTCGGACGAGACGTGCTGGGCGCGGGCGCCGGAGCGGATGCCCCAGCCGATCCGGATCAGATGCATGCCGAGCATCGCGGCCGCGCCGCTGTCGTCCGGGTCGGTCAGCACCACGTACCGCAGAAGGTCCTCGAGGTCGTCGCTGTCCGCACCGATCCGCAGCAGCATCGTCCGGCCCACCGGCGACGCCGCGTCGACGACCCGGCGCACCCCCGCCCAGTCCCGCGCGGCCAGCGCCGCGCGGACCGCGTTCACCTCAGGATATGCGGCCGCCGGGTCGAGTGTCGCGGCAGTGGCGGTGTCGGACATGCGCGGCAGCATAAATGAGTCGGACCATTTACGGTGCCCCATATCTCAGGGCACCAGCGGGTCCTCCAGCAGCCGCTCGAAGGCCAGCTCGGCGGCGCCGATCAGGGCCGCGTCGTTGCCGAGTTCGGGGGTACGCAACCGGATGTGCTCGCGGCACGCGGGCAGCGCGATCGCGTTGAGCCGGCTGCGGATCTGTGCGGCCGCGACCAGGTAGAGGTCGCGCAGCGTGCCGCCGAAGATGACCGCCTCGGGGTTGAAGATGTTGACCAGGTTGCCGACGCCGAAGCCGATCCACTCGCCGATCTGGCGCACCGCGAACTGGGCCTGGCTGTCCCCGCGCATGGCCGCCTCGACCACGCCGAGCACCGCCTCGCGGCCCGTCTCGTCGCCCCGGCCGGCGTGCTTGAGCAGCGCGTACTCGCCGATCTCGGTCTCCCAGCAGCCGCGCGAGCCGCAGCTGCACTCCCGGCCGTACGGGTTGACCACCATGTGGCCGACCTCACCGCCGTACCCGCCATGCCCGGCGATCCGCCGGCCGTCCGCGATGATCCCGGCGCCGACCCCGACGTCGCCGTACAGGTAAATGACGTTGTCGCAGCCCACCGCAGCGCCCCGGCTGTGCTCGACCAGCGCGGACACGTCGGCGTGGTTGCCGACCGTGAGCTTGCCGGTGTCGCCCAGCTCGGACCGCAACGCGGCACCCACCGGCTCCTCGACCCAGCCGATCGTGGGCGCGAGCCGGACCACGCCGTCCTCCCGCCGCACCATGCCGGCCACCGCCACCCCGGTGCCCACGTAGCGGGCGTCGCCGGGCACCTCGCGGCGCATCTCGTGGACGAACTCGGCCAGCGGCTGCACCGCGTCCAGTACCTGCATGCCGCGCGGCCGGTCGGTCTCCCGGCTGTCCAGGATCTGCCCGCCGAGGCCGACCCGGGCCGCGCGCAGCCGGTCCACCTCGATGCTGAGCGCGTACGCGTAGACCTTGGCCGACTCCGGCCGGACGACCAGCGAGGGTCGCCCGGCCCGGCCGGTCTCCCGCGGAGTCCCCTCGGAGACCAGGCCCGCGGTGGTGAGCTCGGCGGTGAGCGCGCCGATGGTGCTGCGGTTGAGCCCCAGCACGGTGGTGAGTACCGCCCGGGACGTCGCGCCGTGCACGTGTACGTACCGCAGCAGCGTCCCGAGGTTGTGCCGGCGGACCTCCTCCTGACTGGGGGCCGGACGCATCAGCGTGCCGCCCCCCATCCGAGGCTATCGTTCATCGGATTCCGGCGTTCATCGGTTTCCGGTTGCTGCCGCCCTGCGCCGGGCGAAGGCGTCGACACTCGCCGCGATCAGCAGGATGATGCCGGTGAAAATGTACTTGGCACCGGACTCCAGGCCCATCAGGCCCATGCCGTTGTCGATCACGGCGATCACCGCCCCACCGACGACCGCGTTGATCACCTTGCCCTTGCCGCCGAAGAGGCTGGTGCCGCCGATCACGGCCGCGCCCACCGAATAGAGCAGGATGTTGCTGCCGCCGGTGTTCGGGTCGACCGAGTTGGCCCGGCTGACCGCCAGGATGCCGCCGATCGAGGCCATGAAGGAGCCGATCACGAACACCGAGATGCGGATCCGGTCCACCGGGATACCGGCCCGGCGGGCCGCCTCGGTGTTGCCGCCGACCGCGTAAACGTGCCGGCCGTACGTGGTGCGGCCCAGCACGAACGTCCAGAGCACCAGGAACACCGCGATGATCGGCGCCACGATCGGCACGCCCTTGACCGAGTTGAGCACCGGGTTGATGCTCCGCTCCTGGGTCAGGATCGCGGTGGCCACCAGCACCACGATGGCGAGCGCGGCGATCCGCATGAGCACGATGCCCATCGGGTCGGTGACCAGTCCGCGGGCCGCCCGGCTGCGGACGTTGTTGAGCTGGACCAGGGCGTAACCGATCACACCCACCAGCGCGATGCCCCAGCTCAGCCCGACCGGGAGGTTGCTGTTCGCCAGATTCAGCACGAACTCGTCGCTGATCGAGATGTTCTTGCCGCCGCCGAGCAGCAGCAGCAGGATGCCCTGGAAGCCGAGGAACGCGGCCAGGGTGACCACGAACGACGGGATGCCGAATTTGGCGACCAGGAAGCCGAGCAGGAAACCGATCACGATGCCGGTGACCATCGCGGCCGGGATGGCGACGTACCAGGCCATGCCGTGGGTGGTGAGCAGGATCGCCATGATCGCGCCGCACACGCCGCTGGCGAAGCCGGCGGACAGGTCGATCTCACCGAGCAGCAGCACGAAGACCAGGCCCATGGCGATGAAGACCACCTGGGCGCTCTGCGAGAAGAGATTGGCGAAGTTGAGCGCGCTGAAGAACTGCTCGCGCGCCACGCCGAAGATCAGGGCGAGGACGATGAGGCCGGCGACGGCCGGGATGCTGCCGAGGTCGCCACCGCGCACCCGGCCCCAGTAGTCGTTGAGGTGGCTCGCGACGGTCGGCTTGACGACCTTGACGCCGCCCGCCGTGGTGGTCGTGGTCGTGCTCACTTGTCGCCTCCCGGCGTGATGTCCACGATGTCCCCGTTGAAGTCGGCGGGCTTCTCCGGCGGCAGGCCGATGTTGCCGCTGCGGCCGCTGGTGATCAGCTCGACGACCTGGGCGTGGGACACCTCGGTGGCCTTGACCTGGGCGGCCATCCGGCCGAGGTAGAGCGCCGCGATCCGGTCCGACACCGCGAACACGTCGTTCATGTTGTGCGAAATCAGTACCACGCCGAGTCCGTTGTCCGCGAGACGGCGAACCAGCTCCAGCACCTGGGCGGTCTGCGCGACGCCGAGCGCCGCGGTCGGCTCGTCCAGGATCACCACCCGGGAGTTCCAGAGCACCGCCTTGGCGATGGCCACGGTCTGCCGCTGGCCGCCGGAGAGGCTCGCGACCAGTTGGCGCAGCGACTTCACGGTCCGCACCGAGAGGCTGGCCAGGGTGTCGCCGGCCATCTGCTCCATGGTCGGCTCGTCCAGCACGATGCCGCGCTTGCGCTCCCGGCCCAGGAACATGTTCTGGACGATGTCCAGGTTGTCGCAGAGCGCGAGGTCCTGGTAGACGACCTCGATGCCCAGCCCGGACGCGTCCCGCGGGCTGTGGATGGCCACCTGGTTGCCCTCGAAGGTGATCGTTCCGGCGTCGATGGTGTAGATCCCGCTGACGCACTTGACCAGCGTGGACTTGCCGGCGCCGTTGTCGCCGACAAGCGCCGTGACCTCGCCGGGATAGACGCTGAGGCCGACGTCATGCAGAACCTGGACGGGACCGAAGCTCTTGTCGATCCCGTTGAGTTCCAGAAGGGGTGTCGCGGCCACGCTGGTTCTCCTTCGCGCTGAGTGACCGGGGGGTTGGGGGTGGACCCGACTCCGGCGCCGCCCACCCCGGAGGGTGAACGGCGCCGTCGTCAGTCGTACGGGACCAGCCCGTCAACAGCTAGCGGTCAGATGCCCGCTTCGGTGCACTTGGCGGCGAACTCGCCGGTGCACAGCTCTTCCTTGGTCACGAAGCCGTCGGCGACGACGTCCTTGACGTTGGCCTTGGTGATCGTCACCGGGGTGAGCAGCACCGACGGAACATCCTTGCCCGACTTCGGGTCCTTGATGGTGCCGGTGGCCGTGGTCGGCTTCTGGCCCTTGACGATCGCGATGGCGAGTTCGGAGGCCGCGTCGGCCTCCTTCTTGATCGCCTTGTAGACCGTCATGCACTGGTCGCCGTTGAGGATGTTCTGCAGGCCCTGCACGGTCGCGTCCTGGCCGGTGACCGGGACCTGGCCGTTCAGCTTGTTCTTCTTGAGCACCGCGATGGCCGCGTTACCGAGACCGTCGTTGGCGGCCAGCACGCCCTTGATGTTCTTGTCCTGGGTGAGCATCTGCTCGAAGATCGTGCCGGCCTGCGCGTTGTCCCAGTCCGGAACGGACTGGTCCGGACCCTTCACGTACTCGCCGCCCTGGTACTTCGGGTCGAGGACCGAGTCGTAGCCCTGCTTGAACAGGGTGGCGTTGTTGTCGGTCGGGGAGCCGTTCAGCTCGGCCACGACCGGCTTGGTGGCCTTCTTCTCGGTCAGGCAGTCGACCAGGCCCTGACCCTGCAGCTCACCGACCTTCACGTTGTCGAAGGACACGTAGTAGTCGGCGCCGCCGTTGGGCGTGAGCCGGTCGTAGTCGATGGTGGCGATGCCGGCGCGCTTCGCCTTGTCGAGAACCGCCTTGCCGGTGCCGTCGTCCAGGTTCACGATCATCAAGACCTTCACGCCGCTGGAGATCATGCCGTCCGCGATGGTCTGGAAGGCGGTCTTGTCGCCCTGGGCGTTCTGGATGTCGGCCTGCACGCCGGCCGCGGCGAAGGCCTCCTTGAGGTACTTGAGGTCGGCCGTCGCCCACCGCGCCGAGCTCTTGGTGTCGGGGAGGATGACGCCGACCTTGCCGGTGGCGGCGGCGGTGCTGCCAGTGCCGGCGCTGCCGGCGTTATCGCTGTTGTCGCCGCACGCGGCAATGCTGCCGGTGGCGAGCAAGCCGACCGTGGCGAAAGCGAACAGTCCCTTACGCATTCCTGTGTCCTTTCGGATATTCCGGGCCTTCGATCGGATGCGGTGTTGCGCTGCGGGAGGCTGTCGCTCCCCAAGACGCGGTCAGTTCAAGGGCTAGTTTGTTGTGCCCGGCAACGTATTCCCGTTACGGCCCGTCGCACAAGGAGCGCGCCCGGCCGATCTGGTCACCCGGGATAACAATCCGGCAACACGGCAGTGACAGTGGGACCGCCTGGACTCTCAGCCGTCCACCGCGAATGCCGGTGCCCCGCTTCCCTAAGTGACGCTAGGTCACGCCGCGGTGCCGCTTCTCCGAACTTGGCGACAACCAGTTACGCGGAGGGTAACGATGTGGTAACGGCACGCTCAGGCCCGCACGGCGGCGGTCGTCGCTCCGGTCAGCCGGATCAGTTCGGCCGGGGCCAGTGCCACCTGCAGACCACGACGACCGGCCGAGACCAGGATCCGCTCGTGGGTCAGCGCGGACTCGTCCACCACCGTGGGCAGCTTCTTCCGCTGCCCCAGCGGACTGATCCCGCCGCGGACATATCCACTGCTTCGCTCGGCCACGGCGCGATCAGCCAGCCCGGCCCGCTTGCCGCCCACCGCATGGGCGAGCGCCTTGAGATCTACGTCACCGGCGACCGGCACGACGGCCACCACGAGGTCGCCGTCGACGTCCACCACGAGCGTCTTGAAGACCCGTTCCGGCTCCACGCCGAGCGCCTGCGCCACCAGGGCTCCGTAGTCCGGTGAGCTGGGTGAAACCTGGTAGGAGCGCAGCTCGAAATCCACCCGGGCCGCCGCAAGGACGGCGGTCGCCGGGGTGCTGGCGATGGTCTTCTTTCCCATGCCGAAGACGCTACTCAGCCCCTCGCATGCACATCGACGGGCCTCACGGCAACCGCCGTTCGGACGATGATCCCGGGGCTAAAAGATTGATGATCTTCAACAAATCGGCTCTTAGATTCATGATCGATAATGTCCTTAATTCAAGGAGCGGTTTTGAGCAACGTACGACGGGGGATGCTGGGCGCGGCGGTTGTCGCCGGTGTGATCGCGATTGCTGCGACGCCTGCCCAGGCAGTGAAGCTGTACGACTCGAACACCCAGTGGTTCCAGACTTCGGGGTCGGGCTACTACGCCTCGATGACGATCAACACGGACACCAGCTACTCGAACTCCAACAAGAACATCCGTCTGGCATCGGCGAGCAGCTCGGGCGGCGTCTACTACTACGGCCCCTACGGCGACACGCCGCAGACCGCCACGGATCTGGTGCAGACGTGGACCGTCAGCGTGAACGGCTCCAGCGCGGTGGCCTGCAGCGTGGGCTACCCGTCCGGCGCTTCCTGCTCCATCAGCTCGGACAGCAGGACCCTGACGGCGACCGACAGCACCGACTTCAACGCGAGCAAGCCGACGTCCACGTCGCTCCCGGCGACGAACTTCCTGGACAACACCGGCTTCAACTACATCCAGATTCAGTCGAACTGGAAGGCGTCCTTCAAGATCAACGGGACGACCGTTGTGCGCAACGTGGGCGAAAACAACTACCACCACGCGTAACAGGTCCGGCACGGCAATGACGTGCCGGTATCTCTGACAGCTTCGACAGGTATGGACGCCAGATGCCCAGCACCATCAGATGGTGGCGGTCCGGTCGGAGCCGAACTTGGACGGTGGCAGCGGGAGTCATCGCACTCCCGCTGCTCGCCCTTTTCGTGGTTCGGCTCACCACCGCGGACGAGGAACCGGCCAGCACCCGCCCCACGCCACTGACTCTGTCGGCGGAAGCGGCTATCCGGTCGGCCGACAACCTCGGCCAGCTCGCGCTCGAACGAACCGACAACCCGGACCCGCTGATCGGCATCCAGGCGCTGGCGGCGTTCGAGAGCCTCGCGCGCCACAGCGCCGCTCCAGCGCTGCGTCAGCACCTGATCGCCGAGGCACTCGGGAGCTACGGCTCCACATCGGCCGCGTCCACCGAGGATGAGACCCGCCGGCTGAGCCTCCTGGCCGCCCTCGCCACGGTTTCCGGCGACCACCAGAGCAAGATCGACGTGTCGGCCGTGGACCGGCACATTGCGGCGGCCGCAGCCGATTTCGACGCACGCCTGCAGACCGATGTCGGGCAGCTCTCGACGGTCGAGGCGGCCGTTCTCGCCGCCCGGTTGAAAACCTCGTCCGGCAATGATCTGTTCCGCGTGGCGTGCCAGAAATTCCAGAACTCCACGGTCTCCCAGCAAACCGCGCGGCAGCTGGCCACCGCACACGTCATCGTCGCGTTGATCGGCCAGGAATGCGCCGGCGCCGCCGCCGCACTTCCCAAACTGGCCCCCTTCGTGCGGCCGGCGGAAATCGAAGGCTGCTATCTGTTCATGCCGGCCGCGTCGCGGACCGGCGGATCGGCTTTCGTGTCCGCGTGCTGGGACAGCATCGCCGCCTCCACCAGCGAGACGTCCCCGGCCGCATCGGTACGGGTCATTTTCGCAGCGTCGCGGTTGCTCGCCGGACTTCCGGCCGATCTGCGCACCGGGACCGTGACGAGACTGAGCAGCGCGCTGAGCAACGGCACGTACTTTCGGGGGAGCCTTTCTCCGCGGATCAACTACGACGCGTTCGGCCGCGTCCTCTCCGGACAGCTGGCGCAACGCCTGACCCCCGAAACGGTCCGCCCGTCCGCCGCCCAGCCGGTGCCCAGTTTTGCGGTTCCGGCGAACGACGAATACGGCCGGGTCATCATGAGCCTGGGCCTTCCCGGAGCCCGCACATCGGGAAGTTCCATCGACTTCCCGGCCATGCCGCCGGCGGAGCGGGTCGAGATCGGCGCCCTTGTTGCGCGGGCTGCCGACGACTGCTCCAAACTGCCGGCGGACTGGCACCGGCTGGCCGACGACTACATCGCGAACGCCGCGAAGAAGAGCCAGCCCTCCTATCTGAAGTCGAGTGCGCTGGGCGCCGTCATCAATCGGCGAACGGCCTGCTTCAGCCCCGTTCCGGTGGCGAGCGCGAATGCGATCAAACGGTTGACGACCGCCACGAAGACGGCCGTCGGGCGCCAGGTCAAGACGGACGAGAGCGCGACGACGGTGAACATCTACGCGCTGGCCACCTCGTTGGAGCTGCTGTGCGCCGCCGACTCGACGTCGCCGGTCGCCGTCGCGGCACGCGAGCAACTGCTCAGCCACGGCGACGACTACATCGCGGGCGTGCGGGACGGCAGCATCCCCGGCGCCTACAGCCTTGCCAACCTCTATGCGGCGTTCCGCGTCCGCGAAATCGTCACGACCGGCTGCACCGGCGCTTGGTGGCAGAGCCGATAGCAGACGGCCGGTCATCCGGCCGGCCGATCAATCGGCTGTCAGAGCGGACGGCACAGCAGCGATGTGGGCGCCCCCGCTACCCGGGTGAGCACCAACGAGGCCGCTTCCGGACCGGACAGGCGCAGGTCGCGGCGCAGGCGCTCGGGTTCGAGCGCCGAACCCCGTTTGCGGATCTCCAACCGGCCCACTCCGCGGTCGCGGAGAACCGCGCGCAGCCGCTTCAGCGAGAACGGCAGCACATCGGTTACCTCCAGCCGCCGGCCGAACGGGGTTTCGGCGGGCTCGTCGGCGTAGACATAGGCGATCTCCGGGTCGGCGAGGCGGCCGCCGACCGTCGCGGCGAACTCGGCCACCAGGTGGGCCCGCACCACGGCCGGGTCCGGGTCGTACAGAAAGCGGCCGACTGTGCCGACCGGCGCCCGCTCGACGCCGCTGCCGGTCAGCTGAGCCGGTTCATCCTGGTCGGCGCCGCCTGGGCGCAGCACGGTGGCGCGGCGGGCAACCTCGGCCAGCGGCCCGCACCAGAACGCGGCCTCCACCAGGTCGCCGCCCACGCTCACCCACTCCCCCTCGGCGCCGGGCGGCAGCAACTCGTGGCCGATGCCGGGGGCAAGCTTCAGCACGGTGCGCGGGACCCGGCCGGCGAGCCCGGTGACGAAATCCCACGGCGGCGAATACGACCGCGGGTCGAACACCCGGCCGCGACCCTCGCGCCGGCGGGCCGGATCGGCGAAGACCGCGTCGTAGTCCTCGACAGGCACCGACGTGGCGTCCGCGCAGTCGACCCGGATCCGGTCGGCCAGCCCCGCCACGGCGGCGTTGGCGGCGGCCATCTCGGCGGTCAGGGGATCGGCCTCCACGGCGTACACCCGAATGCCGGCACGTGCCGCAGCCAGCGCATCGGAGCCCAGCCCGCATCCCAGATCCGCCATGACCCCGACCCCGGCGGCGGCGAGGCGCGCCGCCCGGCGATCCGCCACCACCGCGCGGGTCGCCTGCTCCAGCCCGGCGCGGGTGAAGAACATCTCGCCGGCCGCCGGACCGAACTTCCCCGCCGCACGGCGGCGCAACCCGACCTGGGTGAGCGCGGCGGCCGCCAGCTCCGGATCGACCCCCCTGGACCGCAAGGCGGACGCTGCGGCCAAGGGATCGTCGCTGGTCACGGTGATCGCGGCGGCGAGGGCCCGCGTCCCTTCGGTGGTACGCAGGCGGGCCAGCAGGGCAGGGGTCACGCAGGCATTCTCCACGGCGTGACGAATTGGCACTCTGGTTGACGGAGTGCTAGTTCCGGCATAATCTCCGGTTAGCACTCTCAACATGAGGGTGCCAGCCGCGCGCCCGACGGGTGCACGGTTAGGCACCAGGCGGACCGGCACCCGCGACGACGGCTCCGCCCGGTGGCATGAGGCATTAGACCGGTCAATTCCTTTGATCGGCGACAACCTGTACCCAGGAGGGTATGCCCGTGACTACCGCGACCAAGGTTGCGATCAAGCCGCTCGAGGACCGCATCGTGGTCCAGGCGAACGAGGCTGAGACCACCACGGCGTCGGGCATCGTGATCCCCGACACCGCCAAGGAGAAGCCGCAGGAGGGCACCGTCCTCGCTGTCGGCCCCGGCCGCATCGACGACAAGGGCAACCGGGTTCCGGTGGACGTCCAGGTCGGCGACACGGTCCTTTACTCGAAGTACGGCGGCACCGAGGTCAAGTACGCCGGCGAGGAGTACCTGGTGCTCTCCGCCCGCGACGTCCTCGCGGTCATCGAGAAGTGACCTACTGACAGTGCTGACCGCCCTGGCCCACCCCGTGGGTCAGGGCGGTGGTGCGTGAAGGGACCACATATGGCGAAGATTCTCAGCTTCTCGGACGACGCCCGGCACCTGCTGGAGCACGGCGTCAACACGCTCGCCGACACGGTCAAGGTCACCCTCGGCCCGCGGGGCCGCAACGTCGTCCTGGACAAGAAGTTCGGCGCTCCCACGATCACCAACGACGGTGTCACCATCGCCAAGGAGATCGACCTCACCGACCCGTACCAGAACCTCGGCGCCCAGCTGGTCAAAGAGGTGGCGACCAAGACCAACGACGTCGCCGGCGACGGGACCACCACCGCCACCGTGCTCGCCCAGGCGCTGGTGCGCGAGGGCCTGCGCAACGTGACCGCGGGCGCCAACCCGCTCGGTCTCAAGCGCGGCATGGACCAGGCCGCCGAGGCCGTGTCCAAGGCGCTGCTGGCCAAGGCCGTCGAGGTCGACGACCACAAGGCCATCGCGAACGTGGCGACCATCTCGGCCCAGGACGCGACGATCGGCGAACTGATCGCCGAGGCGATGGACCGGGTCGGCCGCGACGGTGTGATCACCGTCGAGGAGGGCTCGGCCATGGCGACCGAGCTCGAGGTCACCGAGGGTCTGCAGTTCGACAAGGGCTTCATCTCGCCGAACTTCGTGACCGACGCCGAGTCGCAGGAGGCCGTCCTCGAGGACGCGCGCATCCTGATCACCACGCAGAAGATCGGCAGCATCGAGGAGCTGCTCCCGCTGCTGGAGCAGGTACTCCAGGCCAGCAAGCCGCTGCTGATCATCGCGGAGGACGTCGAGGGCCAGGCCCTGTCCACCCTGGTGGTCAACTCGATCCGCAAGACCCTCAAGGTCGCGGCGGTCAAGGCGCCCGGCTTCGGCGACCGGCGCAAGGCGATGCTCCAGGACTTCGCGATCGCCACCGGTGCCGAGCTGATCGCGCCTGAACTGGGCTACAAGCTGGACCAGGTCACCCTCGACATGCTGGGCACCGCCCGGCGGGTCGTGGTCGACAAGGAGAACACCACGATCGTCGACGGCGGCGGCAAGTCGCCCGAGGTCGCCGACCGGGTCGCGCAGATCCGCAAGGAGATCGAGGCGTCGGACTCCGACTGGGACCGCGAGAAGCTGTCCGAGCGGCTGGCCAAGCTGTCCGGCGGCATCGCGGTGATCAAGGTCGGCGCCGTGACCGAGGTCGAGATGAAGGAGCGCAAGCACCGCATCGAGGACGCCATCTCGGCCACCAAGGCGGCGGTTGAGGAGGGCACCGTCCCCGGCGGCGGCGCCGCGCTGGCCCAGGTCGCCAAGGAACTCGACGGCGACCTCGGCCTGACCGGCGAGGAGGCCATCGGCGTCCGCATCGTCCGCAAGGCGCTCGTCGAGCCGCTGCGCTGGATCGCCCAGAACGCCGGCCACGACGGCTACGTGGTCGTCGGCAAGGTCGACGAGCTGGGCTGGGGCCACGGCCTCAACGCGGCCACCGACGAGTACGTCGACCTGGCCGCGTCCGGCATCATCGACCCGGTCAAGGTGACCCGCAACGCGGTCACCAACGCCGTCTCGATCGCCGGCCTGCTGCTGACCACCGAAAGCCTGATCGTGGAAAAGCCGGCCGAGCCGGCTCCCGCGGCGGGCGGCCACGGCCACAGCCACGGCCCCGGTGGCCACGGCCACCAGCACGGCCCGGGTTTCTGACCCGAACGTTCCAGGAAGGGCGCGCCGCGAGGCGCGCCCTTTTCTCATGTCGTCCCCTTCCCCCGCGGCGGTAGAGTGCGGCCGTGACCATCCGGGCCTCCGACGACGACCGGCAACGCACCGTGACCGCCCTCGAGCGGCACACCGGCGCCGGGCGGCTAACCCTGGACGAGTTCGCCGAACGCGCCCGCCTGGCCCACGACGCCCGCACCCTGGACGACCTGGCCGCGGTGGTGCAGGACCTGCCGGCCGACCCGTCCCAGGGTCCGCCCGACGCCGACCGCCCCCGCCGCGACCTGCTGATCCTCTTCGCGATAGCCGCCGCGACGCTGCTGCTGCTGGGCGTCTTCATCGCCACCACCCGCGGCTGAGCCGCTTCCGGTCGGGTTCCGCCCCGGTCCGTCCCGGCGGCGTTCCAGCCCTGGCAAACTCACGCCGCACGTTATGGTGCGGTGGAGTCGCGACGTCACCCCGCCCGGCAGTACGGCGCTCGCCCAGCCCTTTTGGCCGCAAACCTCCCCGCGCTGGCGCTCGTCCGCGACGCGATGGTGTCGATCTGCTGTTCGGCGATGACCGAGATCGCCAAGATCTGCCCCGGCGGCCCGCAGCTTCGCCGCGCACATCAGCAAGCCCTCTCTAGAAGTCTCAACCGGTGGCCTTGCAGCCAAGTTCCTATTCCCCGTCCCCGAAAACCCTCATGCCGAACCCGCTCCCACAGCGAGGCACCGTCCTGCCCAGTGGACGAACTGTCCCACCAGTCGACAGACTCACTGGAACAAGAGCCATAAATACACCTATAAAGCCCACTGCAGGTAGACCTTGGAAAGTTCCTGTTCCACCGAACGCAAACTTTTCACGATCGCGACTCGGAGCCACCATCGCCAGGCGTCTGCGGGCATCGGTGCAGTCGGCAACTCCCCCAACCGCGCTAACCGAATGGTGAAGTCGAGCGGCCACCCGCGCACCCGTCACCCGCACAACCCGGTCACCCACACACCCACCGCCCACGCACCCTGGCGGACGCACCCCGTCACCCACGCACCCTGGCGGACGCACCCCGTCACCCACGCACCCTGGCGGACCACGCACCCCCATCGCCCACGCACCCCGTCATCCACACACCCTGGCGGACCACGCACCCCCATCGCCCACGCACCCCGTCATCCACACACCCTGGCGGACCACGCGCCCCGGCCGCCCACGCACCCAGCCACCGCACGCACCCGCCGCCAGCCAGTGGGCGTCCCCCGCACGCGGCAGGCAGCACCCCCAGGTCGGCCCCGCCGCCGGCCGAGGGGGTCAGTGGCTCGTGCGGAGTTCCGCGTCGGGGACTCGCTCGCCGTGCCAGGAGCGCCACAGCGCGGCGTAGGGGCCGTTCGCCGCGACCAGGTCGTCGTGGGAGCCCAGTTCGGTGATGCGGCCGTCCTCGACGACGGCCACGCGGTCGGCGTCGTGGGCCGAGAACAGGCGGTGGGCGATCGCCACTACCGTGCGGCCGTGCAGGACCGCGGCTAGCGAGCGTTCCAGGTCGCGGGCCGCCCTCGGGTCGAGCAGCGACGTGGCCTCGTCGAGCACCAGCGTGTGCGGGTCGGCCAGCACGAGCCGGGCCAGCGCGATCTGCTGGGCCTGCGCGGCGGGCAGCGGGTGTCCGCCGGCACCGACCGTGGTCTCCAGGCCGTCCGGCAGCGCCAGCACCCAGTCGAGCGCATGCACCGCGGCCAGGGCCGCGCGTACCTCCTTTTCGGCGGCACCGGGCCGCACCATCGCGATGTTGTCGCGCACCGTGCCGATGAAGACGTGATGCTCCTGGGTGACCAGGGCCACCTCGGCGCGCAGCCGGTCGAGCGGCAGGTCGCCGAGCGGCACCCCGCCGACCGTGATGAGCCCGGCGGTCGGCTGGTGCACGCCGGCCAGCAGGCGGCCCAGCGTCGACTTGCCGGCACCGGACGGGCCCACGATGGCCAGCCGCTCCCCCGGTGACAGCGTGAGGTCGATGCCGTGCAGCACCTCGCGGCCCGGCACGTACGCGAAGTGCACCCCGGCCACCTCGATCCGGGTGCCGTCCGGCTCGGCAGCGCCCGCCCCGGCCGGTGCCGGCTCGTCGGCGGCCACGCCCAGCAGCCGGGCCAGCGCGGCCCCGCCGACCTGCAACTCGTCGAGCCAGCTGAGCAGCCGGTCGACCGGGTCGATCAGCATCTGCACGTAGATCACCGCGGCGGTCAGCTGGCCCAGCGTGACCGTGCCGCGCAGGTAGAGCACGCCGCCGGCCAGCAGCGTCGCGACCACCGGCAGTACGTAGCTGAATTCGATGATCGGGAACCAGACCGTGCGCAGGAACAGCGTGTATTTCTCGGCCAGCCAGGTGCGATGCAGGTCGGCGTCGGTGCGCTCGATCCGCCGGCGCTGGCGGCGCAGCGCGTCGACCGTCCGCGCACCCTCGACCGACTCGGCCAGGCCGTCGGTCACCGTGGAGTAGACCGCGTTCTGGCGCAGGTAACCGGCGGGGGCGCGGCGCAGATACCACCGGGTGCCGGCCACCATGATCGGGACGGCCACGAAGAGCGGCAGCGCCAGCAACGGGCCGGCCAGCACCAGCGCGCCGATCACCAGCAGCATGGTGAGCAGCGCGATCATCGTTTCCGGTACGGCGAGACGCACGCACCTGGACAGCGCGTCGACATCGCGGGTGGTGCGGGTCAGCAGGTCGCCGCTGCCCGCCCGCTCCACCGTGGACAGTGGCAGGGCCAGCACGCGCTCGATGAACTCCTCGCGCAACGACGCCTGCACCCGCTCGCCGAGCCGGGCCGACGCCACGTGGGCGAACCGCACCAGCACCGCCTGGAGCACCACGAAGCCCGCGATCAGCGCCGCCAGCCGATCCACCACGCCGACGCCCTCGCCCTGCTGGATGGCCTCGACCAGATCGCCGAGCAGCCGCGGCCCGACCAGCCCGGCGACCGCCGCGAACACGTGCAGGCCGACCACCCCGGCCAGCGTCCGCGGGTGCCGGCGGAACAGGTCGCGCGCGTACTGGCGGACCTGGGCGGTGCCGGCCACCGGCAACAGGTTGCTACTCACCGGTCCTCCCGCAACACGGTGCTCGCGTATCGCGGTTCGGCGTCGAGCAGGCCGTGATGGCTGCCCTCGGCCACCACCCGGCCGCCGTCGACGAAGCACACCCGATCGGTGCGGTCGAGCACGAGCGGGCTGGTCGTGCAGATCACCGTGGTGCGGCCGGCCCGGGCGGTGACCAGGCGGTCGGCGATCCGCGCCTCGGTGTGCGCGTCGACCGCGCTGGTCGGCTCGACCAGCACCAACGTCTCGGGGTCGGCGACCAGGGCCCGGACCAGCCGCAACCGCTGCTGCTGACCGCCGGAGAAGGTGCGCCCGCGCTCGGCCACCGCACTGTCGAGGCCGTCCGGCAGGGCCTCGACGATGTCGCCGGCCGCGGCCGCGTGCAGGGCCGCCGGCAGAGAACCAGAACCCTGCGGGTCGAGATCGGCGTGCAGCGGACCGGTGAAGAGGCGGTCGTCGTTGTCGGCCACCAGGACGCGTTCGCGCACGGTGGCCAGGGCGAACTCGGACAGCGGCCGGCCACCGGCGGTGCCGCCCTCGGCGTAGCGGCCGAGCCGGTCGGCGATGCGGGCCGCGTCGGCCGGAACGGTCGCCACGATCGCGGTGATCTCGCCGGGCCGGATGACCACACCGGACTCGGGATCGGCCAACTCGCCGGTGAGGTGTGCGACCGGTGCCGCCGGGTCGGGCAGATCGGTGCGGGCGGCCAGCATCGCCACCACCCGGCGACCGGCCACGTGGCCGCGCGTGATCTTGTCGAGCGCCTCGGTCAGCTGGCGCAGCGGGGCGACCAGGAACGCCGCGTACGCGTAAAAGGAAACCAGCTGGCCCACCGTGATGTCGCCGGACAGCGCGAACCGGGCGCCCAGCCAGGTGACCAGCACCAGGAACACGCCGGGCAGCAGCACCTGGGCCGCCTCGAGCAGCGCCTCGACCCGGGCCGTGCGCACGCCGGCGACCCGGAGCTCCTGCGACTCGGTGCGGTAGCGCTCGGCCATCACCGCCTCGCCGCCCACCCCGCGCAGCACCCGCAGGCCGCCGACCAGATCGGCGGCGCGACCGGTGAGCCGGCCCTGCCGTTCGCGGGTCTGCTGCTGGCGCCGGTGCAGCGGGCGGATCAGCAGGCCCACCACCGCCATCAGCAACGGCACCCCGAGCACCACCACGAGCCCGAGCGGCACCGAGGTGACCAGCAGAACGACCGTCACGGTGACGACCGCGACCAGCGAGCCGGTGCCGCGCGCGGTGATGTCGATCGCCGAGCCGATCTGCCGGATGTCGGAGGTGCCGATGGCAACCACCTCGCCGGTGTCGAGCCGGCGCGGCAGCGCGGACCCGAGCCGGCCGGCCTGGCGGACGGTCACCTGGATGGTGGTGAAGGTGGCGCCCAGGAAGTTGACCACCGTGAGCCGGTGCCGGCAGATGTTGGCGACCGACTGCACGACGCCGACCCCGAACAGCACCAGGCACCAGGTCAGCAGCGGACGGCCCTGGTGGGCGGTGGCCGCGTCGATCGCCAGGCCGATGATCGCCGGCACCGCCGCCTGGCACAGCATCCACAGCACGCCCAGGGCCATCGCCAGCAGGACGGTAGGTCGGTAGCGCCAGATCAGCCAGCCCAGATAGCGGGTGGCGGACCGGCCGTCGGGCGTGCCGGGATCGGCGTCGGGCAGGTGTCGCATCAGGGCACCGACGTTACGGGCCGGGTACGACAGTTCGCGATCGGTTATCCCACCGGGTCAGCGGTCGACGGGTGTGAAGTCCCATACATGCGGGGCCCGGGCGACCAGCTTGGCGGGCGGGGCCGGCAGGCTCTCCGGATTGCTGCGCCAGCGTGAGATGACCACAATGCGGTTGTCGGTGGACGAGTACACGTCGCTCGAAACATGTTGCGGCAGCACCTCGATCCGGGGCACCGCCACGTCGCAGACCCAGACCAGCAGCTCGTCGAAGCCGCTCGCCAGCGCCCGCACCTCCCACATCCGTGCGATCATGCTGGCTTCCTACCCGGAACGCTGACCGCGGTCAATGCCATCGCGGAATCGGCAGGCAGATCGAGATGGCTGGGCGCCACGCCGGCCGCGACCAACCGGGAACCGAGGGCGGCCACCATCGCACCGTTGTCCGTGCACAGTTGCGGCCGTGGCACGCGTACCTCGATGCCGTGTTTTTCCGCTCTTTGCTCGGCGAGCACCCGCAGCCGCGAGTTGGCGGCCACCCCACCACCAATAACCAGAGTTTGTACGCCGTGCGTCCGGCACGCGTCGATCGCCTTGGCGGTGAGCACATCGCACACCGCCTCCTGGAAGCTGGCGGAAACGTCAGGCACCGGCACCTTTTCGCCGGCCCGCTCGCGCGCCTCGACCCAGCGGGCCACCGCGGTCTTGAGCCCCGAGAACGAGAAGTCGAACCGGTGCGCCGCCTGATCCTTGGGCGCGGTGAGTCCACGCGGGAACGCGATGGCGGCCGGATCGCCCTCGCGGGCCGCCCGGTCGATCAGCGGGCCACCCGGGAAACCCAGCCCGAGCAGCCGCGCCACCTTGTCGAACGCCTCGCCGGCCGCGTCGTCGATGGTCGCGCCGAGCGGGGTCACGCCGTTGGTCAGATCGTCCACCAGCAGCAGCGACGAGTGGCCGCCGGAGACCAGCATGGCCACCGCGGGCTCGGGCAGCGGGCCGTGCTCCAGCGTGTCCACCGCCACGTGCGCGGCCAGGTGGTTGACGCCGTAGATCGGCTTTTCGGCGGCCAGTGCGTAGCCCTTGGCCGCGGCCACCCCGACCAGGAGCGCACCGGCCAGCCCCGGCCCGCTGGTCACCGCGATCGCGTCGAGGTCGGCGAGGGTGACCTTGGCCTCGTCGAGCGCGCGCTGCATGGTCGGCACGATCGCCTCGAGATGCGCGCGACTGGCCACCTCGGGCACCACGCCACCGAACCGGGCGTGCTGGTCCACACTGGACGCCAGCGCGTCGGCGAGCAGGGTGTGCCCGCGGACGATGCCGACCCCGGTCTCGTCGCAGGAGGTCTCGATCCCGAGGACCAGGGGCTCGTCAGGCATCGCGCATCATCACCAGAGCGTCGGTGTTGCTGGGTTGGTAGTAGCCGCGGCGGATCCCGACCGGCTCGAAGTCGTACGTCGCGTACAGCCGCTGGGCCGGCTCGTTGTCGACCGCCACCTCCAGCAGGGTCTGCTTGATGCCGCGCCGCTCGGCCTCGGCGAGCAGCGTCTCCAGCAGTTCGCGACCGACCCCGCGGCGTTGGGCGGTCCGGCGCACCGCGATATTTTGCACCCAGGCCTCGCCGTCGCCGGCCGCGAGTCCGGCATAGCCGAGCACCTCGTCGCCGTCGAGCGCCACCACGTAGTAGTGCCGCTGCGCCAGCTCGTTCCAGAACATGGTGGCCGACCATTTCTCGACGCCGAACAGGTCCTCCTCGACCGGCAGCACCTCGGCGATGTGCCACCAGCGGAACCGTTCGATGCGCATCAGGTCAGCACCGGCTTGCGTGCCGCGGGCTCCACGGCATCCGGTCGCCGCAGGTAGAGCGGGGTCAGCGGCTCGCTCGGCGCAGCCTCGCGAATCCGCTCGGCGGCGAGGGCCACGAGGGCGGCTCCGGGTGGGTACAAGAGATCATCAAGCACGGGTACGCCGAACAGGTCGCCATATTTGAGGCCGCCCTCGCCAGCCACGCGATCGAAGCGCCCCGCCAGCCGCGCGGCGACCTCGGCCGGCTTGTCGACGTCGGGCCCGGCCTCGCGGACACCGTCCACATAGGTCGCGTAGTAGACCTCGCGGCGCCGCGCGTCGGTGGCCACCAGCACCCGCCCCGGACCGGCGGCCCGGCCCAGGCCGTCCAGCGAGCACACCCCGTACGTCGGAATGCGCAGCGCCTGCGCCATGCTCGCGGCGGTGGCCAGGCCGACCCGGAGCCCGGTGAACGGGCCGGGCCCGACCCCGGCCACGATCGCCCGCAGGTCGGCCGGGCGCACCCCGGCACCGGCCAGCGTCGCGGCGATCTCCGGCGCCAGCTTTTCGCCGTGCGCGCGGGGGTCGACCGTCCGCTGCTCGGCGATGCCGGCCAGGCCGTCGGGGGTCACTTCGACCAGCGTGGCGGTCGACGCCGGGGTGGCGGTGTCCAGGGCGAGTACGAGCACGTCCCCGACCCTAACGCCGGGCCCAGTCGATCAACTCGCGGCCACCGTCGGCCAGCGCCTTGTTGGCCGCGCTGAACGGCTTGGCACCGCGGAAGCCCTTGGGGTTGAGCGGGCTCGGGTGGCCGGCCTCCAGCACCACGTGCGCCGGGTTGGTGATCAGCGTCGCCTTCTTGCGCGCGTACCCGCCCCAGAGCAGGAACACCACCCGGTCGTCGCGGGCGTTCAGGGCCTGGATGGTGGCATCGGTGAACGCCTCCCAGCCCTTGCCGCCGTGCGAGGCGGCCGCGCCGGCCCGGACCGTGAGCACCGCGTTGAGCAGCAGCACGCCCTGCTCGGCCCAGCCGGTCAGGTCGCCGGAGAGCGGCGGCGCGACGCCGACGTCCTCGGCCAGTTCTTTGAAGACGTTGCGCAGCGACGGCGGGATGCGCACCCCGTCGCGCACGCTGAAGCTGAGCCCGTGCGCCTGGCCGGGACCGTGGTAGGGGTCCTGGCCGAGGATCAGCACCCGGGTCTGCTCGGGTAGGCACAGCCGGTAGGCCGCGAACAGGTCCTCGATCGGGGGATAGACGGTGTGCGACGCGTACTCGCTCGCCACGAAGGCACCCAGCGCGGCCGTGGCGTCGGCGTCCAGGTAGCCGGCCAGCTCGGTGCGCCACTCGGCCGGCAGCAGGTCAGGCAGGTTCAAGCTGTCTCTCCTGAGGATGGGTCCAGGTCGCGCAGCCGGTCCGCCCAGTCGCCGCCGTGCGGCACCAGCTCCACCACCCGGGTGTCGTCGTCCAGGCGGTCGATACGCACCTGGAGGTATTCGTCGTTGAGCTGCTCGACCAGCCCGGCGCCCCACTCCACCACGGTGACCGCGTCGTCCGCGGAGGCGTCCAGGTCGAGGTCGTCGATCTCGGCGCGCGGGTCGGGCCGGTCGCCCAGCCGGTAGGCGTCGGCGTGTACGAGCGGGGTCGGCCCCCGGTGCACCCGGGCGATCACGAAGGTCGGCGAGGTGATCGCGCCGGCCACTCCGAGACCGGCGCCGATGCCCTGGACCAGGGCGGTCTTGCCGGCGCCCAGCGGTCCGGTGAGCAGCACCAGGTCGCCGGCCCGCAGGACCCGGGCGAGTCGCCGGCCGAAGGCGTGGGTGTCGGCCAGGGTGGGCAGTTTCACGAGAGTCTCTCCACGAAGGACATCAGCGCGGCGTTGACCTCGTCGGCCTTTTCCAGCATCACCACGTGTCCACTGTTTTCGACCTTGATGTATCGGGCGTCGGGCAGGTGTTTGAGGATCTCCTCGGAGTGGATTACCGGGGTCAGGTAGTCCCGGGTGCCGACCACCACCAGCACCGGCACGCCGCGCAACGCGGACAGCGCCGGGTAGCGGTTGTGGCTGTAGAGCGTGTTCAGGTATTTGGTCAGCGTCTCGGCCGAGGTCTTGGAGTTCATCCCCTCCACGAAGGAGACCAACGACGGGCTCGGCTTCGGGTCGCCGAAACCGTACCGCCGGGTCAGCAGCCAGGCCAGGTCGGAGGAGGCCACCCGGGCCCGGTCGATGGCACCGCCACCCAGGTTGGCGGCCCTGCCCCAGAGCGGGAAGAACGGCGCGCTGGCCCGGGCCACCAGCGACGGCACGGCCAGCTTGGCCCGGTCGAACAGCCGGGCCGAGGTCGAGATCAGCGCCACACCGGTGACCCGGTCGCCGAACCACTCCGGGTACTGCTCGGCGAACGCCATGATCGTCATGCCGCCCATCGAGTGTCCGACCAGGATGATGCGGCCCTCGGGCACGGTCGCGTCGAGCACCGCGGCCAGCGACTTGCCCAGCCCCGCGATGTCGTAGTTGCCGGATTTCAGCTTGCTGGACCGGCCGTGCCCGGGCTGGTCGTAGAACACCAGCCGGTGATCGGCCCGCTCGGCGAACTCCTTGCGCTGGAAGTAGAACGTGCCCATGTCGAGCGCGAAGCCGTGCACGAAGACGATGGTCGGCTCGCCGGTGGGCGCGGCCGGCTCGACGATCTCGACGTGCAGGTTGGTGCCGTCGGCGGCGGTGACCGTCATCTCCCGGTCAAACTGCTGATCGCCGAACGGCTCGTCGAGGTATTGATCACCCGGGGCGTTGACCGACCGGCGCACCAGGGCCCGCTCGACCGCGAACGCGGTGGCCAGGCCGGCGGCCACCACACCGGCCGCGGCACCGGCGATGCCGACCTGTTTGCGGCGCCGCCGCGACGATCGCGAACTCATGCCGGCTCCCCGGCGGTGCCGTCGTAGACCCGCGGCACCCGGCTGCTGCCGAACCTCGTCACGATCTCGTAGTTGATCGTGCCGACCACCGCGGCCCAGTCGTCGGCGGTCGGCCCGCCGTCGTCCCCCGGCCCGAACAGCGTGGCCACGTCGCCCGCGACCACCGGATCGTCGCCGACGTCCAGCACGATCTGATCCATGCAGACCCGGCCCGCGACGGTGCGCCGCTTGCCGCCCAGCTGGACCGGCCCGGCGTTGGACCCGGCCCGCGGCACCCCGTCGGCGTAGCCCAGCGGCACCAGCGCCAGCGTCGTCTCGCGCTCGGTGACGTAGGTGTGCCCGTACGACACGCCCTGCCCGGCCGGGACCCGCTTGGTCTGCGCCACCCGGGCCCGCGCGGTCATGGCCGGCCGCAGCCCGAAGGTCTCGCCTTCGACCGGCGACAGACCGTACACGGCGATGCCCGGGCGGACCAGGTCGTAGTGCGCGTCCGGCCGGGTCAGGGTGGCCGCCGAGTTGGCGATGTGCCGGTAGCGCGGAATGATGCCGAACCGCTCGGCCGTCGCCAGCGCGTCGGCGAACGCGGCCAGTTGCCGGTCGATCGTCTCGTGCCCGGGCGAGTCCGCGGCGACGAAGTGGCTCCACACGCCCACCACCTCGAGGTCACCGTCGGCCTGCGCCTTGGCGGCGTCCTCCAGCATCACCGGCCATTCGGCCGGGGTGGCGCCGCCGCGGGCCAGCCCGGTGTCGATTTTGAGGTGTACGCGCGCGGTCCGCTCGGCCCGGCGTGCGGCCGCGACCAACTCGCCGACCAGGTGCGGGCTGCCGGCGCTCAGGTCGATGCCGGCCGCCACCCCGTCGTGCAGCGGCATCCCGGGCGAATGCAGCCAGGCCAGCACCGGCACGTCGGACAGACCGCCCCGGCGCAGCGCGAGCCCCTCGTCAAGGGTGGCCACCCCCAGCCAGGTCGCACCGCCGGCCAGCGCGGCCCGGGCCGACGGCAGCATGCCGTGGCCGTACCCGTCGCCCTTGACCACCGCCATCACCTCGGCGGTGGTGCCGGCGCGCAGGATCGCGACGTTGTCCCGGATGGCGTCCAGATCGACCCGGACCTCGGCTTGCCACATGATTCCCAGCCTACGTTTCTCTCACTCCAGCAGCCCGGCCTCGCACCCCGGCAGCCGGCCTTCCCATCCCGCTCATCCCCGCGGCCCGGTCTCTTCCAGCAGGCCGGCGAGCACCGGGCGAAGCGCGGCGGCCACGTCCGGCGCGGTCGCCGGTCCGGCCCCGGCCGCCCAGCGGCCGGCCAGGCCGTGCACATAGGCCGCGGCGACCGCGGCCCGCTCCGGCGGCAGCCCGGCGGCCAGCAGCGAACCGAGCAGGCCGGCCAGCACGTCCCCGCTGCCCGCGGTGGCCAGCGCCGACGTGCCGGTCGGGTTGGCCCACACCTCACCGGACGGGGTCGCCACGATCGTCCGGTCGCCCTTGAGCAGCACCACGCCGTTGATCCAGGCGGCCAGCTTGCAGGCGGCACCCACCCGATCGGGACCGGGCGCCTCGCCGGCCAGCCGCTTGAACTCCCCGTCGTGCGGCGTGATCACCAGCGGCGCGTCCCGGCGCAGGTCGTCGGCGTGCCGGCCGTCCACCAGCAGGGTCAGCGCGTCGGCGTCGAGCACCACCGGCAACGACGTGGCCAGCACGCTGCGCAGCGTCCGGCGGGCGTCGTCGTCGGTGCCCAGGCCCGAGCCACACACCCAGGCCTGCACCCGGCCCGCGTGGCCGACCCGGTCGACCGCCACCACGGACGGGTGAGCCCGGACCACCTCCTGGTGGGCGCTGCCCGCGTAGCGCACCATGCCGGTCGGCCCGGCCAGCGCCCCGCTCACCGAGAGCAGCGCGGCACCCGGATATTTCGCCGAGCCGGTGGCGATGCCGACCACGCCCCGGGTGTATTTGTCGGAGGCGGCCTCGGGTCGCGGCCACCAGCCGGCGACGTCATCGCCGTCGGACACCCGCAGCGCCGGGTCGGCCCGCAGTACCGGCGCCAGGCCGATGTCGACCAGCTCGACCTGCCCGCAGCGGGCCGCGGCCGGCCCCACCAGATGCGCCGGCTTGTGGCAGCCGAAGGTGACCGTGACGTCGGCCGTGACCGCCTCGCCCGGCACGTCGCCGGTGTCGACCGCGACCCCGCTCGGCACGTCCACGGCGACGACGGCAGCGCGTACGCCTGAATGCCCACGCAGCTCACCCAGCCGTGCCACCAGCGCGGACGCGGGCGGACGCAGGCCGCCGGCCGCACCGATCCCGACGATGCCGTCGAGCACCAGGTCGGCCCGGCCGGGCAGGTCGGACACGGTGAAGCCGCCCGCGGCCCGCAACGCGGCCAGTGCGGCCAGGTGCACCCGGTCGGACCGCAGCAGCAGGGCCCGCACCTGAGCACCCCGCCGGGCCAGCGCGGCACCGGCATAGAGCGCGTCTCCGCCGTTGTCACCGCTGCCCACCAGCAGCAGGACGCGGGCGCCGTAGACACCACCGCCCTCCTCGAGGAGCAGCGCGCACCGCCGGGCCAGCCCCGCCGCGGCCCGCTGCATGAGTGTGCCCTCCGGCAGCGACGCCATCAGCTCCTGCTCGGCCGCCCGCACATCGGCGACCCGCCATGCCTGTCGCATCCGACCTCCAAAGCCCGTTGGTGCTGCCGTCGGTTTTAGGCCCCGGGTACGACAGTTTTGCGTCGGTCCTGGTCAGGACTCTGCTACCACCATCGCCGAGGCGATGCCGCCGTCGTGCGAGAGCGACAGATGCCATCGGTTGACGCCCCGCTCGGCGGCGGCGGCGGCGACCGTACCGGAGACGGTCAACCAGGGCCGGCCGTCCGGGTCGGCGACGATCTCACAGTCGTGCCAGCGCAGGCCGGCCGGCGCACCGAGCGCCTTGGCGACGGCCTCCTTGGCGGCGAACCGGGCGGCCAGCGACTCGGCGGAGCGCGGGTTGCCGGACCCGGTCAGCCGCTCGCCCTCGGTGAAGAGGCGGTCGGCCAGCAGCGGCGTCCGGTCGAGCGCGCGGGCGAAGCGTTCCACCAGGACGACATCGATACCGACAGCCACGATCACGGCCCAACCCTATCGGTTGTCACATTCGCAAGACCTGTGGACAACTTTGCCGTCCGCGGGACGCCATCCGTCCACAGGCACCGCGCCGCCGGTCCCCGGAGCCCTAATCTCGGCGCCATTCCGTTCCCCGCATGGAGGTTGCCGATGAATCCCGATCTCGAGGTCGACATGGACGAACTGGGTCGTGCCGCCTCCGCATTGGCCGCCACCGCCGACCGGATCGCCGCCGGGAGCGCGCCGGCACCGGCGGTCCCGACCACGCCGCGCTGGCACGCTGTCGACGCCACCGCCCTGGCCTGCGCGGCGGCCCGGCAGCAGCTCGCCTGCCTCGGCGCCGACGTGGGCGAGACCGCTCGCCTGATCGAGGCGGCCGCCGCGGCGTATGAGGTGGCCGACGCCCGTGCCGCCACCCGTTTCCGGTTGACCCGATGAGTGCCGCCGCGGTCTATTCGCGCTTGCGGGCCACCGATCCGGACCGCTGGCGGGTGGTCGCGCTGGCCTGGCGCCGCTGGGCGGCCCGGGCCGGAGCGCTGGTAGCCGACCTGGCCGCCGGCGCCGAGCGGGTGGCCGCCGACTGGTCCGGCGCGGCCGCGGCGGCCTGCGCGGCCCGGCTGGCCCGGCTGCGGCGCGGGCTGGTGCTGTTCCGGGTGCTGTGCTGGCAGGCCGACCAGGCGGTCAGCGAGTTCGCCGCGGCCCTGGCCCGGGTCCGCCTGCTGCTGGCCCGGGCGCAGACCGCCGCGTCCCGGGCCGGTCTGACGATCGACGACCAGGGCATCCTCCGCGGAGCAGTTCCGCGGACGGCCGGCACCGGCTCAGGCGGACCGACCGGTGTGGGCGCTGCGAACCCCGCCGTGGTGGACGAGATCACGGCCGACCTGGGCGCCGCGGTCGCGGTGGCGGCTCGCGCCGACGCCGTGGCGGCCGCACGGCTCGGCGAAATCGAGGCGGCAACCCGCGCGGCACTACAGTCAGCGGCACCCCGGTCGCCCGGGCCGGACCGGCCGGACTGCACGGCCTCCCCGGCCGAGGTGGCGCGCTGGTGGGTCGGGCTCGACCCGGCCGCGCGGCGCTGGCTGCTGATCACCGAGCCGGGCTGGCTCGCCGCCCTGGACGGCCTGCCGGCCGCCGACCGCGACGCGGCCAATCGGTTACTGCTGGACCAGGCCCGCGACGGGTCCGGCGAGCTGCGGCGCGGACTGGACGCGCTGACCGACCGGCTGGCCGACGACCACGGTCCCCGGACCTACCTGCTGCGACTCGACCTGGCCGGCGACGGCCGGGTCGTGGTGGCGCTCGGCGACCCGGACCGGGCCGACAACATCGTCACCCACGTGCCGGGGATGACCGCCGACCTGGGGTCGTTCGGCGGCGAGCTGAACCGGGCCGCCCGGGTGGCCGAGCGGGCCGGCGAGGTCGCACCCGCCGCGTCGACGAGCGCGGTGCTGTGGCTCGGCTACGACGCGCCGGACTTCGTCGACGAGGCGGCCGGCGCCCCGCGGGCCGAGGCCGGTGCGCCCGCGCTGCGCAGCTTCCAGGAGGGGCTGCGAGCCGGTCACGAGGGCCCGCCGGCGCGGCAGACGCTGATCGGTCACAGCTACGGCTCGCTGGTGGTGGGCCGGGCCGCGGCTTCCGAGGGGCTGGCGGCCGACGAGGTCGTCTTCATCGGGTCGCCCGGCGTCGGCGTCGACGCGGTCGGTGAGCTGGCCGTCCCGCCGGACCGGGTGTGGGCGACCACCTCGCGCACCGACATCATCCAGTACGCAGCGGTCGCGCCCGGCGGTCTGCTACGTGACCTGGCGGTGGCCGGCTTCGCGCCGCTGCGGGTGTTGGCCCGGCCGGAGCGCGACCTGTGGTTCGGCCACAACCCGAGCGATCCGGGCTTCGGCGCGCGGGTGTTCGCCAGCTCGCCCGGCGCGGGCCACCTCGGCTACTGGGACCGGGGCAGCCCGTCGCTGGACGCGCTGGCCGCCATCACGCTGGGCACAGCGCGATGAAGCGGCTATTCGACCGTGACCGACTTGGCCAGGTTGCGGGGCTGGTCGACGTCGAGGCCGCGGGCCGCGGCGATCTCGCAGGCGAGAATCTGCAGCGGGACCGTGGTCATCAGCGGGGCCAGCAGGGTGGGCGTGTGCGGCACGGTGATCAGGTGGTCGGCGAAGGCGCGTACGTCCTCGTCGCCCTCCTCGGCGATCACGATGGTGCGGGCGCCGCGGGCGCGTACCTCCTGGATGTTGGAGACGACCTTGTCGCGCATCACGCCCCGGCCGGCCGGCGAGGGCACCACGCAGACCACCGGCGTGCCCTGGTCGATCAGCGAGATCGGGCCGTGCTTGAGCTCGCCCGCCGCGAAGCCCTCGGCGTGCATGTAGGCGAGTTCCTTCAGCTTCAGCGCGCCCTCGAGCGCCACCGGGAAACCGACGTGCCGGCCGATGAACAGAACGGTCTGCGCTTCCTTGAGATCGCGGGCCAGCGCGCGCACGTCCTCCATCTGGCCGAGCAGCTCGGTCAGCAGATCGGGGGTGCGGCGCAGCTTTTCCACCACGGCCGCGACCTCGTCGGCATACATGACCCCGCGGATCTGGGCCAGGTGCAGGCCGATCAGGTAGCAGGCCACCAGCTGGGTGAGGAACGCCTTGGTCGACGCCACCGCGATCTCCGGACCGCCGTGGGTGTAGAGCACGGCGTCCGACTCGCGCGGGATGGTCGAGCCGTTGGTGTTGCAGATGGCAAGCACGCGGGCCTTCTGCTCCTTGGCGTGCCGCAGCGCCATCAGCGAGTCCATGGTTTCGCCGGACTGGCTGATCGCGATCACCAGGGTGGAGCGGTCCAGGATCGGGTCGCGGTAGCGGAACTCACTGGCCAGTTCCACCTCGCAGGGGATGCGCACCCAGTGCTCGATCGCGTACTTGGCGACCATGCCGGCGTGGTAGGAGGTGCCGCAGGCCACGATGAAGACCTTGTCGATGTCGCGCAGGTCCTGGTCGGTGAGACGCACCTCGTCGAGGACGATCTCGCCGCGGTCGGAGAGGCGGCCGAGCAGGGTGTCGGCGATCGCCTGCGGCTGCTCGGCGATTTCCTTGAGCATGAAGTAGTCGTAGCCGCCCTTCTCGGCGGCGGACGCGTCCCAGTCGATGTGGAACTCGTGTGCCTCGGCCGGACCGCCGTCGAAGTCGGTGATCCCGATGCCGGCCGGGGTGATCAGCACCACCTGGTCCTGGCCCAGCTCGATCGCCTCGCGGGTGTATTCGATGAACGCGGACACGTCGCTGGCCAGGAAGTTTTCCCCGTCGCCGCGGCCCACCACGAGCGGCGAGTTGCGGCGCGCGGCCACCACCGCGTCGGGCACCTCGACGTCGACGGCCAGCAGGGTGAACGCGCCCTCGAGCCGGCGGACCGTGCGGCGCATGCCCTCGGCCAGCAGTTCCGGTCCGGAGGTGCCACCGGCCTCGCGCAGCGCGCGCATCTCGGCGGCCAGCAGGTGGGCGGCGCACTCGGTGTCGGTGTCGCTGGCGAACTCGACACCGGTCGCCTCGAGCTCACCGCGCAGGCGGGCGAAGTTCTCGATGATGCCGTTGTGAATCACCGCGACCCGGCCGTCGGCGGACAGGTGCGGATGAGCGTTGCGGTCGGTCGGCCCGCCGTGCGTGGCCCACCGGGTGTGCCCGATCCCGGTCGTGCCCGCGGCGATCTGGTCGCCGCCGCGCTCGGCCAGGGCCTTTTCCAGGTTGGCCAGCTTGCCGGCCTTCTTCTCGGTCTGGACGGTGTCCCGGTGCACCACGGCGACCCCGGCGGAGTCGTATCCGCGGTACTCCAGACGGCGCAATCCGTCGAGAACGATGCTGAGTGCCGGACGACTGCCGACGTAACCCACGATGCCACACATGCGGGGCAGCGTAACCGACCTCCGCTCACCCGTCATGCGCAAGAGACACACTTTCGAGCAGACGGAATGCTCAAAAGTGTGTCCAAGAGTTGACTGCCGGGTCGGGTACCGGTGCGGCCGGTTGTGGTGCTATTGGCGTACCGTCGGGCGTGCGCGCCCCAAGCAGCGCCCGCACCGGGAGACACGTTGACCAACCAGCCCGACCACCCGCAACCGGACCGCACGCCGGACCAGCCCGCGCCACCCTTCGGCACGACGGGCAACGACGGCGCAGCGCCCGCGCCCGTCTCCGGTCAGCCCTGGTCCACGCCGTCCGGCGACGCGGTCTCCCCGCAGCCCTACCAGCCGCCGGCCTACACCCCCGGCTACGCCGCCATCCCGGAGCCGTCCCCCGACCCGCCGACCTCGCAGTTCCCGCCGGTGAACTACGCCCCACCCGGCTACACCCCCGACTACGGCCAGCCAGGCCACGGCCAGGGCGGCTACCACCAGAGCGGTTACGACCAGAGCGGCTACGACCAGGGCGGATATCCGCCGCCGGGTGGGTACCCGCCGCCCGGACACCCCGGCTACGGCCAGCCCCCGCCCCCACCGCCGAAGCGCAGCAACGTCCCGCTCATCGCCGTCATCCTCGCCGTCAGCCTGCTGCTCTGCGGCGGCGTCGCCACGGCCGCCGTGCTGATCGCGCGCAACGTTGCGGACCGGGCGCAGGAGGCCGTCGAGCCGATCACCGACCTCCCGGACCTGCCGACCGAGATTCCCGACCTGCCCACGCTGCCGACCGAGGTTCCGGGTGGTGGGCACAAGATCAGCGTCACGTACGAGGTGAGCGGGGACGGGCCGGCGCAGATTCTCTACATCGAGAAGATCGGGGACGCCCCGGTCCGGCTCGACCAGGTCAAGCTGCCGTGGAAGTTCACCACCGAGATGGAGACGCCCGCGCTCATCTCGGTCGTGGTGGTGCGGGCCGGCACCAGCGAGGGCAAGGTCAGCTGCCGCGCCCTGGTCGACGGCGACGAGGTCAAGCAGACTTCGTCGGGACAGGCCACCTTCGCCACCGCCTCGTGCACCCACCTGGCCCTCAACTAGCAGCTGGAGAGGCACCGTGACGAACGACCCGCTGGTCGAACGCATGCGCCAGTTCGGCACCACGATCTTCACCGAGATGTCAGCGCTGGCCGTGCGCACCGGCTCGATCAACCTGGGCCAGGGCTTCCCGGACACCGACGGGCCCGCCGAGATGCTCGCCGCCGCGGCCGACGCGCTCCGGTCCGGCGCCAACCAGTATCCTCCGCTGCCCGGCATTCCCGCTCTGCGGGCCGCGATCACCGCGCACGAGGAACGCTTCTGGGGCCTCACCCGCGACCCGGACAGCGAGGTTGTGGTCACCGCCGGCGCCACCGAGGCCGTCGCCGCGGCCATTCTGGGGCTGTGCGACGCTGGTGACGAGGTCGTCTGCTTCGAGCCCTACTACGACTCGTACGCCGCCTCGATCACGCTGGCCGGGGCCGTGCGACGGCCCGTCACCCTCCGCCCGGGCCCGGACGGCCGCTATCGCTTCGACGAGGCCGCGCTGCGTGCCGCCTTCGGCCCGCGCACCCGCCTGGTCCTGCTCAATTCCCCGCACAACCCCACCGGCAAGGTCTTCACCCGGACCGAGCTCGAGCTGATCGCCACGCTGTGTCAGGAGCATGACGCGTACGCCGTGACCGACGAGGTCTACGAGCATCTCGTGTTCACCGACGCGCCCGAACCGCATGTGCCGCTGGCGAGCCTGCCCGGGATGCGCGACCGCACGCTGCGCATCTCCTCGGCCGGCAAGACGTTCTCGTGCACCGGCTGGAAGGTCGGCTGGGCCACCGGCCCGGCCCCGCTGGTCGCCACGGTGCAGCGGGTCAAGCAGTTCCTGACCTTCGTGAACGCCGGCCCGCTCCAGCCCGCCGTCGCCGTCGCGCTGGCCCTGCCCGACGACTACTTCACCGGTTTCCGGGCCGGACTGCAGGCTCGCCGCGACCGGCTGGTGATCGGCCTCACCGAGGCCGGCTTCACCGTGCTGCCCTCCGAGGGCACCTACTTCATCACCGCCGACATCACCCCGCTCGGCGGCACCGACGGCGCCGACTTCTGCCGGTCGCTGCCCGAACGCTGCGGCGTGGTGGCCGTGCCCACCCAGGTCTTCTACGACCACCGGGAGGCCGGCCGGCACCTGATCCGCTTCGCCTTCTGCAAACGCCAGGAGGTCATCGACGAGGCGGCCCAGCGCCTCACGAAGCTGGGCCGCGTCACCTAGCGGTCAGGCAGGGCCGGTCAGACGGGGCCGGTCAGACGGGGCCGGCCAGACGGGGCCGGCCAGACGGGGCCGGCCAGACGGGTCTGGTCAGACGGGGCCGGCCAGACGGGGCCGGCCAGACGGGGCCGGCCAGACGGGTCTGGTCAGACGGGTCTGGTCAGACGGGGCTGGCGGTGCGGACCTCGTCCGCGATGCGCTCGGCGACCTCGCGGGCCTGCTCCTCGGTGCCGGCCTCGACCATCACCCGCACCAGCGGCTCGGTGCCCGACGGCCGGAGCAGCACCCGGCCGCTCTCGCCCAGCTCCTGCTCGGCCTTGCCGACCGCGGCCAGCACCGCCGGTGCGGCCGCGCCCGCCTCCCGGTCGCCGACCTTGACGTTGATCAGCACCTGGGGCAGCTTGTGCACCACCGCGGCCAGGTCGGCCAGTGACTTGCCGCTGGCCGCCAGCTGGGCCATCAGGTGCAGACCGGTCAGTACGCCGTCGCCCGTGGTCGCGTACGCCGGCATCACGATGTGCCCGCTCTGCTCGCCACCCAGCGCCAGGCCGTTGCCGTTCAGCTCCTCCAGCACGTACCGGTCACCGACCTTGGTCTCGACCAGCCTGATGCCGGACTGCTTCATCGCGATCCGCAGGCCCAGGTTGCTCATCACGGTGGCCACCAGGGTGTCCTCGGTGAGCGTGCCGGCGTCCCGCATGGCCAGCGCCAGGATCGCCATGATCTGGTCGCCGTCGACAATCTCACCCGATGCGGTGACTGCCAGGCAGCGGTCCGCGTCGCCGTCGTGCGCCAGCCCCAGGTCGGCGCCCTCGGCCACGACCCGCTCCTGCACCTTGTCGAGGTGGGTGGAGCCGCAGTCCTCGTTGATGTTCAGACCGTCCGGTTCAGCGTGGATCGCGATGACCTCGGCGCCGGCCTCCTCATACGCGGTCGGCCCCACCTCGCTGGCCGCCCCGTTGGCGCAGTCGACCACGACCTTGATCCCGGCGAGCGAGTGCGGCGTGGAGGTCACCAGGTGCTTCACGTAGTGTTCGGCACCGTCGAGCAGGTCGTGCACCCGCCCGATGCCGGCGCCGGTGGGCCGCCCGACCAGGCCGTGCCCGTCCTCGACGGCCTGCTCGATCCGGGCCTCCAGCTCGTCCGGCAGCTTGGCGCCGCCGGCCGCGAAGAGCTTGATGCCGTTGTCCGGCATCGGGTTGTGCGAGGCGGAGAGCATCACCCCGAGGTCGGCGTTGGTCTGCGCGACCAGGAAGGCGACCGCGGGGGTGGGCAGCACGCCGACCCGCACCACGTTGGCGCCCGCGCTGGTCAGTCCGGCGACCACGGCCGCCTCAAGCATCTCGCCGCTGGCGCGGGGGTCACGGCCGACGATGGCGAGCGGCTGGTGGCTGCCGTCGCTCTCGACGAGGACCCGCGCGGCGGCGACCGCGACGGAGAGGGCCAGTTCCGGGGTCAGGTCGCCGTTGGCGAGCCCGCGCACGCCGTCGGTACCGAACAGTCGCCCCATGGCGGCTTCCTTTCGCCGGTCGATCACCTACAAATATGGATCTTCCCGGGCAAGTTGAGGGGACGGAAGGAAACAAAAACGGCCGGGCCCGCCCCCGAGGGTTGCAGGGGGCGAACCCGGCCGCCGTTCAGACGCGGCGCAAGGTCAGCGCTTCGAGTACTGCGGAGCCTTACGAGCCTTCTTGAGACCGTACTTCTTGCTCTCCTTGACCCGGGGGTCACGGGTGAGGAAGCCGGCCTTCTTGAGAGCGGGGCGGTCGTCCGGGTCGCTCGTGACGAGCGCGCGGGCGATGCCGAGGCGGAGGGCACCGGCCTGGCCGGTGATGCCGCCGCCGCCGAGGTTGGCGATCACGTCGAACTGCTCGGCCTTTTCGGCGGTGCTCAGCGGCTCGCGGATGAGCTGCTGGTGCACCTTGCTCGGGAAGTAAGCCTCGAGGTCACGGCCGTTGCAGACGATCTTGCCGCTGCCGGGCACGAGGCGCACCCGGACGATGGCCTCCTTGCGGCGGCCAACGGTCTGGATCGGACGGTCACCGGGACGCGGGGCGCGGACCGGGGCCGGCGCGGGCGTCTCGACGACGACGACCGTCTCAGCGGGCTCCTCGACGGTCTCGACGACCTCGGGCTCGATGATGTCGGACATGCTGCTGCCTTCTCCCGCGCTCACTGCGCGATCTGGGTGATTTCGAACGGCTTCGGCTGCTGCGCCGCATGCGGGTGCTCGGCGCCCGGGTAGACCTTCAGCTTCTTGATGATCTGCCGCGCGAGCTTGTTGTGCGGGAGCATGCCCTTGACGGCCAGCTCGATCGCCTTCTCGGGGCGCTTGGTCAGCAGCTCTTCGTACCCGATCTGCTTGAGGCCGCCGGGGTAGCCGGAGTGGCGGTAGGCCACCTTGGTCTGCCGCTTGTTGCCGGTGAGGGCCACCTTGCCGGCGTTGATGATCACCACGAAGTCGCCGGTGTCGACATGCGGGGCGAACGTCGGCTTGTGCTTGCCGCGCAGGAGGCTGGCGGTGTGGGTAGCCAGGCGGCCCAGGACGACGTCAGAAGCGTCGATAATGTGCCACTGACGCTCGATCTCACCCGGCTTCGGGCTGTACGTACGCACAGAATTACCTTGTCTTGTCGTCGGTCTGGGGTCGCGCGCTGGTCGCGTCAAGCGCGACTGTCAAGCGTACCCGAAGGGGAACGCTCGCAGCTGCTGCACAACAGCAGGCAACAATACCTGGCCCCGCGGCGCGTGGTCAAAACGGTGGCGGCTCCATATAGCGGGCCAAGCATACTCCGGGCCTCGGACGCGCCCGCGGGCGGGATCCAAGGTCGCGAAGGTCACAGGTCGATACCTCTTAGCAGGCTCGAAACAAACGGGACGCGAGGTCGCAATACCCCGGCGGCACGCTTCGGTCATGGCCAACGGCGCGCACATTCAGATCACGCGAGCCGGGCGTGGCCAATACGTGCATGGACAGCGCACTATAGAGAGGCCATCGTCAGGGTTGAGGACGGACCTGACGATGACCGCCGGGCCGGCGTGCCGGTTCGGCGAGGAGGAGTCGCGGTGTGTGCCGGACGGAGGTACGGCGGAGAACGCAAGCGTGACATGGGAGCGGGTCGACGCTGAGGACGGCGAGCTCCGAGCGTGCCCTTCGGTGGACCGGTCGGCCACGCCGCGACTTCTCGAGATCAACAGCAGGGCCCCGTCCGGATGACCGACCGGGCGGGGGGAACGCGCCGGACGGTGATCACGGCGGCCGCGCTGGCCGAACCGACAGCGTCACTGTCCGGCTACACCGTCGGTGTCACCGCCGACCGGCGGCGCGACGAGCTGGCCGGTCTGCTGGAGAGCCGGGGCGCCCGGGTGGTGCTGGCTCCCGCATTGCGCATCGTCCCGATCGCCGACGACGCCGAACTGCGCGCCGCCACCCGCGCCTGTCTCGACACCCCGCCCGACATCGTGCTGGTCAACACCGGCATCGGCATGCGCGGCTGGCTCGAGGCGGCCGAGGGCTGGGGCCTGGCCGAGCCACTGCGGGCCGCGCTGGCCCGCGCGCACCTGATCGGCCGCGGCCCCAAGGCCCGGGCCGCCATCCGCTCGGCCGGCCTGCAAGACCAGTGGTCCCCCGAGGGCGAGAGCTACGAGGAGGTCGTCGACCACCTCCGGGCCCGGGGCATCGCCGGCCTGACCGTGGCGCTCCAGTTGCACGGCGAGAGCCAGCCGGAGTACACGGCGGCGCTGGAGACCGCCGGGGCCCGGGTCGTCGAGGTGCCGGTCTACCGCTGGGCGCCGCCCACCGACCCGGCGCCGCTGCACAGACTGGTCGACCTGATCACCGGCCGGCTGGTGGACGCCGTCACCTTTACCGCGGCACCCGCCGTGAATGCGCTGCTGCGTGCCGCCGGCCCGAGCACCGACGCGCTGCTGGAGGCGCTGCGCGGGCACATCCTGGTGGCCTGTGCCGGCCCGGTGACGGCCGCGCCGCTGCGCCGGCACAACGTACCCATCGTCGCCCCCGCCCGGGCCCGCCTGAGCGCCCTGGTCCGGGCCATCGTCGAGGAACTGCCGAAGCGGGCACTGTCGCTGGAGGTGGCCGGTCACACGCTCACCCTGCGCGGTCACGCCGCGATCGTGGACGGGGAACTGCGGCCGCTGGCGCCGGCGCCGATGGCGGTGCTGCGCGCGCTGGCCGCCGCGCCGGGCCGGGTGCTGTCCCGGGCCGCCCTCCTGCACGCCCTGCCGCGCGGTGCCGACGAGCACGCGGTCGAGATGGCGGTGGCCCGGCTCAGAGCCGGGCTGGGCGCCTCGGGAGTGGTGCAGACGGTAGTCAAACGCGGCTACCGTCTGCCCGCCTGAGAATCAGCCGACCACCGCGGGATAGCCGCCGGACTGCTCGGCCATCAGCACGGCCATCGCGTGCTCGACGACCTGCACGAGGACCTGCTTGACCGAGTCGCGGTGCCGGGCGTCACACATGATCAGCGGTACGTGTGACGGGATGGCCAGCGCCTCGCGTACCTCGTCCGGCTCGTAGCGCGGGGCACCGTCGAAGCAGTTCAGGGCCACGATGTACGGCAGGTGCCGGTTCTCGAAGTAGTCGAGCGGCGCGAACGCGTCGGCGATGCGGCGGGTGTCGACCAGCACCGCGGCACCCACGGCACCCCGGATGAGCTCGTCCCACATGAACCAGAAGCGGGTCTGACCTGGGGTGCCGAACAGGTAGAGGATGAGGTCGTCGGCCATCGTGATACGGCCGAAGTCCATCGCGACCGTGGTGCTCTCCTTGCCGGGCACCTTGGAGGCGTCGTCGACGCCGGCGCCGGCCGAGGTCATTATCGCCTCGGTGGTCAGCGGTTCGATCTCGGAGACCGACCCGACCAGCGTCGTTTTACCCACGCCGAAGCCGCCGGCAATGACGATCTTCGCGGAGGTGATCTCCTTGGGTTGCGCCCCCGCCCGCTCATAGCTTGCGAAGTCCACTCAACACCCTTTCCAGCAGATCCATCCGCTCCGTGAATCCCTTTCGGGGAGCGGCGCTGTGCAGCGACAGCAGTCCGTCGGCAACCATGTCCGCAACCAGCACCCGGGCCACACCCAGCGGTAGCCGGGTGAGGGCCGAGAGCTCGGCCAGGGACTGCGGCTTCGTCTCGCAAAGCACGGCGATGCGGTACTTGTCATGCCCGGCGAAGCGGGCCTCTTGCACGGCGGCCTGGCTGGCTACCAGGACCGCCTCGATCGGGATGTCCCGGATCGGTTCGGTCCGTCCGCGAGTGACCGCATACGGGCGCACCAAATTGCCCCTCGGGTCCTGCGAACCCACGCGATCACCCCCTTCCGGCCGGCAGTCGGTTTAATAACTGACTGTCTCGCGGGGCACCGGCGACAGTGCCGCACCGACCCGTTCGACGAGCAGTGCCATCTCGTACCCGACCTGGCCGACATCGCAACTGCGGGCGGCCAGCACCGCCATCGACGAACCGTCGCTGATGGACATCAGGAAGAGATACCCGCTGTCCATCTCGATGATCGTCTGCTGCACCGTGCCGGCGTTGAACATCCGGGAGGCGCCCTCGGTGAGGCTCACCACGCCGGACGCGATGGCGGCCAGCTGATCGGCTCGGTCCTCTGGCAGATCGCGCGACGCCGCCAGCAACAGGCCGTCCGCCGACACCGCGATCACGTGCGCGATGCCGGCGACGCTGTTGGCGAAGTTGTTGAGCAGCCAGCCCATGTCCTGCATGGTGGGGGGCCTGGTCACTTGTCCTTCTCCTTAGCCTGGAAGGCGGCGGCTGCGGCACTGCCGTCCGTCCGCCCACGTTGCACACCACGGTGGTACGCGGACAGGAGTCCACGGACCTCGTCCGGGCTGCGACGGTTCTCGGTCTTCGTTCCGCCCTGTACACCGCCGGGCACCAGCTGTGCCTGCGGTACGCGCTTGGGCAGACCGGACCGGGTGGTGCCGGCATCCAGTGGTTCCGCCGCCGCCATCGCCCGTTGCCATCCCTCGTCGGCTGCCGTCCTCCATCGGTCCTCGACCGCGGTACGCGGCTTCGGAACCGACCCGTTCTGCGCCGAACCGTTCTGCGCCGACCCGTTCTGGCCCGCGCCGTTCTGGCCCGACCCGTTCTGGCCGGCACCGTGATGGCCAGCACCGTTCGACGACGATCCGTTCGCGGCAGCGGCGGGAACCCGGGTGGCCGCGGTGGGCACCGGAGCTGCGGTCGTCGCGGCGGCCGGCTTCCGGATCGTCGCCGACTGCCGGCCCTGCACGGGAGCCGGAGCGGGCGGAGCGGGAGCCGGAGCGGGAGCAGCCTTGGCCGCGCTGGAGTTGGGCGGCGGAGCGTACCCGGCCGTCGGCATCCCCCACTCCTCGGGGCCGCTGTCGTGGTTGCGGAACCAGCTCTGCTGCATCTGCACGAAGATCGGTGCCTCGTTCCGATCCTCGACCGGCGAGGCGATCGGCGGGGACGGCACCGGCGGCATGGCGGCCAGGGCGGCCCCCCAGCCACCCGAGTCCACCGGTGGCGCGGGCGGCACCGGTGGCGGTGCCATCGGCGTCGGTGCCGGCCGGAAGCCGTTCATCGGCGCGGCCTGCGCCGGCGCGGCCGCGTGGATGACCGGCACCGCCTGAGTGACCTGTGTCTGCGAGTACATGTCGGCCGCGGTGACCGGACGGGCCGGGCCGCCCCGGCTGGGCAGCGGCGGACGGTCCGGAGTGGGCTGCACTTCGGGCAGCGAGGTGGGGCGCTGCGACGGGAACATCGGCAGCTGCGGGTGGGCCGACTGCTGCGGCGCGGACTCCCGCCACGGCTCCGGCGCGATGGCCGGCAGCGTGGCGGTGGCCGCCCGGCTGCTCTGCCCCTCCCACAGACCCGACGGCGTCGCGCCGAGTTCGGCCGCCGGCATGCCGGGCACGGTTTCCCGGCGGTTCGGCAGCACCACGATGTTGCTCGGCAGGATCACCTGGGCGACCGTGCCGCCCTCCAGGTTGGCCCGCAGCTCGACCCGGATGCCGTAACGCGACGCGAGCCGGCTCACCACGGCCAGACCCATCAGCCGGAACGCGGCGACGTCCACGTTGGGCGGCTCGGCCAGGCGGCGGTTGAGCTGGTCCATCTGCTCCTCGGACAGGCCGAGGCCGCGGTCCTCCACCTGGATCACCACGTAGTCGCGGATGCGCCGGGCGTCAGCGACCACCGTGGTGTTCGGCGGGGAGAACCGGGTGGCGTTGTCGAGCAGCTCAGCGACCAGCCGGACGACGTCGTTGACGGCGAGCGCCGCGATCGCGATGTCGGTGTCGACCGTGCCGAACTCGATCCGGTTGTACAGCTCGACCTCGGACTGGCTGGCCCGCAAGGCGTCGACCAGCAGGGCGTCCTCACGACGCGGCGCGCTGGAGTCGGCGCCGGCCAGGACCAGCAGGTTTTCGTCGTTGCGGCGCATCCGGGTGGCCAGGTGGTCGAGCTCGAACAGCCGGGCCAGACGCTTCGGGTCCTCCTCGGTCCGCTCGATGCTGTCCAGCTCGCCGATCATCCGGTCGACCAGGGACTGGCTCCGGCGGGCCAGGTTGAGGAACATCGCCGAGACGCTGGTGCGCAGCGCGGCCTGCTCGGCCGCGATCCGGACCGCTTCCCGGTGAACCACGTTGAACGCCTGGGCCACCTGGCCGATCTCGTCCTTGTTGCTGAGCCGGATCGGATCGCGCAGCTCGTTGATGATGTCGTCGGCACCGCCCTCGCCGAGGGCGCGCGCGTCGCGCAGCCGGGCCACCGCGTCCGGCAGGTCGCGGTTGGCCACCGCGAGGGCGCCCTCCCGCAGCCGGCGCAGCGACAGGTTGAGCGAGCGGGCCAGGATGACGGCCAGCGCCACCGCGACGATCAGCACCAGCAGGACCAGACCGGCCTCGATCGCGGCCTGCCGGACCACGTCGCTGCGCACGTCCGCGGCCTGGGTCACGTTCTGCCGCTCGAGCTGCTGCTCGGCCCAGCGCATCAGGTCGACGACCGCGCCGAAGGCCTGGGTGACCTCCTCCGGCGCCACGGCCACACCACGGCCGAGCTGCACCGAGATCTGGTCGGCGAGGTTGACCGCGTCACCGGTGACCACGGTGTCCACCAGGGACTGCTGGGCCGGGGTGGCGAACGCCGAATAGGTGAGCAGGCCCTCCTGCTGGCTGGTCTGGGCCGCGATGAACGCGGTCCGCTGCTCGTTGCTCAGATCGCCGGCGACCAGCGCGGCGTACGAGATCGCCTCCTGCTCGGCAGCACCGGCCTTGGCCCGCGCGAACGCGCCCGTGGCCCGCAGGCTGTCGCCGACACCGACCTCGTCATCGCCGGCGTACTGGCTCACCGCGTCGCCGTAGCCGAGCAGGTCGGTGAGAACCACGCCGTACCGGGACATGGCCTCGGCCACGCCGATGCCCTCCCGCTTGCTGACCTGGTTGCGGGTGGCGTCCAGCGTGTTGAGGTTGTCGTCGATCTGCAGCAGCCTGGTCTGCACGGCGGCCGGCGGGTCGGCGAGGTCGCGGCGGTGTGCGCGGTAGTCCTGAACCTCGGCGTCGCTGGCCCGGACGGTCGCGTTGTACGCGTCGGCCTTGCTCCGCGGGTCGGCCAGGAACGCGGCGGCAGCCATCCGCTCCAGATGCAACAGCTGGGTCAGGTTGGATACGTCGGTACCTAGTTCGGTGAGTTTCTCAACCTGGCCGGCCTCGTCCGCCCGCTGGCTCACGTCGACCAGGCGGGCGGTTGCCAGCACGATCACCGCGGCGAGCGGAACGAACAGAATCAGAGCCAGCTTGGCGCGGATGCGGGCGTCCCGAAGACGAGGGAAGGCACCACGGCGCGTCACCTGGGTCGAAGATCCGGTGCTCACGTCTTCTCCTCCGTGGTCAATCCCCGTCTCTCTTCGCGCGCCAGTAGCTTGCGGCCCGGGAATTTCATCAGAGAGCGCAGCAGTTTGGGAAGCCTGAGAGCTCCCGGAAACCAACTTGTTGCCCGATCAGTAACTACCTTTTCGGATCCACAATCGACAGAGTCGATGCGTTGACGTGCACGAATATGCACGCGGACACGCAATGTGATTTCACGGTTACCTGAGACCGTCAAGATTCCAACCATTATGTGAGACGGGCGTCCCGTTCCATCGATGAGCAACAGCTTGACCAGTCGCGTTCACGTTGGCAAGGTTTGGCGCGATCAGACGGACACATTGTCCGTGCCGGCGTGCCCGCCGGCGGACACCGTTGCTGCCGCCGACCCCGCCGATCCGCCCCCCGAGGAGGCACCGAAGTGCGGCTTCCCCGCCCCGCCACGGCTTTCGTCATGGCCTCGACCGTCCTGCTCGCCGGCCTGGCCGGCTGCACCACGGACGAGGGCAACAGCGGCTCCGAGGTCATCGTGATCGGTGCCGACCTGAACAACTCCTCGGCGGTGGACGTCGCCTACTCCCGGGCGTTGCAGCTGCGGGTCGAGCAGATCAACGCGTCCGGCAAGCTCGGCAACCGCAAGCTGCTGCTGCGCACCCAGGACAATCGGGCGGACGCCACCGCCTCGCTGCGCAACATCAGCGGTTTCGCCGACGACCCGAACGTCGCGGCCGTGGTCACCGGCTCGTGCGACCAGTGCATCGTGGGCGCCGCCAAGACCATCAACGACAAGAAGATCCCGACCATCGGGCTGGCCGCGGCGAGCGAGGTCACCGAGCCGATCGCCGAGCGGCAGTACGTCTTCAAGCTGGGGCCGAACTCGCCGGACAGCGCCGCCGCCATGGTCGCCGAACTGAGCCGCACCAGGGCCGCGAACGTGGCCGTCCTGCACACCGACGACCTCTACGGCCGCGGTGGCAACCGGGCCCTGGAGAACGAGCTGTCCAAGGTCAACATCGAACCGATCAGCACCCGTTCGGTGCGGCCGACCGCCACCGACCTCACCCAGGTGGTCGGCGAGCTGACCGCGGAGAACCCGGCCGCGCTGGTCGTGCTCTCCACCCCGGACCAGGCCATCCTCGCCGCCACCACGGCCAAGGCGGTGGGCTACACCGGCAAGATCTACTTCGACGCGGCGGCCGCGAGCGACCTGTTCGTCCCGCAGGCCGCGGTGGCCGCGGTCAACAACGCCACGCTGGTCTTCACGCAGACCCTGGCGATCGACGACGTGATCGCGACGACCCCCGCGAAGGCCACCCGCAAGCAGTGGTTCCGCGACTACATCTCGCGGTACGGCAGCTACTCGGGCGTCGCCGCGTTCGCGGCGGACGCCGCCGACCTGATCGGCACCGCGGTGGCCCGGGTGGGCGGCGACCGCGCCCAGATCCGCGCCATTCTGGAGACCTCTCAGGTGGACGGCGTTTCCGGACCGATCCGGCTGACCCCGGCCAACCACTCCGGTCTCATGCCGCAGGCGCTCACCCTCCTGGTGGCCCGCAGCGGCCGCTGGCGGCTGGCATCTTAGCCAAGAATCTTTCAAAGTATCCGATCACTGTCCGTGAACTCGGTTTCTAAGATGGGGATCGATTTCCGCTAATCCGGATTTTTGGCTGTCTTAAGAATCGAACCCGGAGTGGCGGGGGCGGCCGAGCATTCCGTAACGTGCCTGGCATGCCATTCCGGACCTGGGCAAAACTATTGGGAGCCACTCTCGGCGTGGCCGCGCTGGCGGGTGCGAGCCAGCTCGGCCTCGCATACGGCCTCGGCATCCTGCGCCTCACGCGTGTCCTCGACGTCACCACGCGTGACCATTGGACTGCGCAACTCGCCTGGGTCGCCTGGTTCGCGATGACCTCGGCGGTGATCGGCGCGCTGGCCGGCCAGGTCCGGCTGCCGCAGCGGTCCGGTGCCGGCACCCGCATCCTCACCGCGGTAGCGGCCGGTCTCGGCGGCGCCGTCGTGGTGCCGCTGACCATGCAGCCGGCCCGCACCGCCCAGGTCGCCGGCGTGCACCCGGTGTTCGTGATCGGCGTGTGCGCCTTCCTCGGCGCCCTGGTCGGCGGGTTCGCCGCGTACGCCGCCCTCAGCCGGCAGGTGGCCCGCTGGAGCTTCGTCTCCGTGGGCGCCGCCATCTGGGCCATCGCCGCGCTGTCGGTGCTGCCCTCGCTGGCGCCCAGCGACCCGCTGCCGGCCATCCGCCTCGGCGTGTTCGACGCCGGTTACCTGAGCCCGTCGGTGACCCAGCGGACCGCGCTGTTCACCATGCCGGCCCTGGCCCTGATCAGCGGCGCGGCGCTGGGCTGGATCGCCCGTCGCCGGGAGATGTCCACCCTGACCATCGCGCTGTCCGGACTGGCCGGACCGGCGCTGCTGACGCTGGCCTACCTGATCGCCGGCCCGGGTTCCGGCCCGGACCGCTACCAGGTGGTGCCGTACTGGGCGGCGATGACCGCGGCCGGCGCCGGCGTGCTCGGCTCGGTGCTGGCGGCGGTGGTACGCCGCGAGCCGGCGGCCGACTCCAGGACCTCGTCCGGTTCCGGCAGCGGTCCGGGCGGCGCCGGCGAACCGACACCGGACCGGCCGCCGCTGCCGAAGCGCGACGCGCAGCCCGAGTCGGCCATCGCCCAGGCGGCGTCGGCGGCCGCGCAGCGCCCGCCGGAGCAACTGCGACCGTCGGACACCGCGGTCATCGCGTCGGCCGCGGTCCCGCAGGCGGCGGTGCCCCCGGACGGAACGCCGCCGCCGATCCGGCCCCGGCCGGAGCCGCAGCAGATCAGCGCCCCGCTGCCGAACCCCACGCCGATCGCGCCGCCGCCCCAGGTCCGGGGCCGCAAGAACGACGCCGACGGCGAGTTCGTCGACTGGGTGAGCGGACTGGGCAACTCGAGCCAGCCCCGATAGGACCAAATGGGGATGTACCCGCCGGTAGCCCCAGCACCGACCATGTCTGCATGACTGCTGACCGGAAATCTCGCACCCGCCTCGGCCGCCTACTCTCCGGCTTCGCCCTGGTCGCCACCCTGGCCGGCCTCGCCCTGGTCGGCCCGGCCGTGGTGGCGCCGACGCACACCGACGCCGCGCAGGCGGTGGTCTACAACAGCTGCACGGTCTCGCGCTGCTCGGCGGCCCGGACGGCGCGCACCGGGTGGAGTTCGCTCGGCTGGCCGGCCAGCGCCGGTTGGTACTCGTGGCCGTACGGGCAGTACAACTACACCGGCGGCCGGTTCTACAACCGCGAGGGCCAGCTGCCGGCGAACGCGACCTACGGCGAGTACGACGTCTACTCCCGGGCCCGGGGCGCGTCCCGCGACGCGTACCGGATCGTGGTCAACCGGAGCACCCGCGAGACCTGGTTCACGCCCGATCACTACGTCACGTTCTACAAGCTCTGATCCCGGGCTACACTCCCTCCCTAGGTCAGGAAAACGCTTACCTAAGGGAGTTGTCCGATGGCCAGGTATCGCGCCGCGATCGTCGGGACCGGGGCGATAGCCACCGCCCACGCCGCCGCACTCCGCGCGCTGGGTGACCGGGTCGAGCTCGCCGCGGTGGTCGACGTCGACCGGGCGCGGGCCACCGCCTTCGCCGCCGAGTGGTCGGTGCCGACCGTCGCGGCGGACCTCGCCGGCCTGCTCACGGGCGAGCACCTGGACCTCGTCCACATCTGTACGCCACCGGCGGCGCACGTGCCGCTGGCCCTCGACTGTCTGCGGGCCGGCGCGCACGTGGTGGTGGAGAAGCCGCCCACGCTGTCCCTTGCCGATCTGGACGTTCTGGTCGAGGCGTCGCGGGAAACCGGTTCCCACCTCGCCACGATCTTCCAGCACCGGTTCGGCGCCGGCGCGGCCCGGCTGCGCGGCCTGATCGCGGCCGGTGAGCTGGGCCGCCCGCTGCTCGCGACCTGCGAGACCCTCTGGTACCGCGACCAGGCCTACTACGAGGTCCCGTGGCGCGGTAAGTGGGAGACCGAGGGCGGCGGCCCGACCATGGGCCACGGCATCCACCAGTTCGACCTGCTGCTCTCGGTGCTCGGCCCGTGGGAGCAGGTAACCGCGGTGGCCGCCCGGCAGGCCCGGCCGGTGGTCACCGAGGACGTGTCGATGGCCCTGGTCACGTTCGCGGACGGCACGGTCGCCTCGGTGGTCAACTCGGTGCTCTCGCCGCGCCAGGTGTCGGCGCTGAGGTTCGATTTCGAGTACGCGACCGTCGAGCTGTCGCATCTGTACGGCTACACGGACGCCAACTGGACCATCACCCCGGCGCCCGGCCACGAGGATCTCGCCGAGCGCTGGGCCAAGGCGTCCGACTCCACCGAGATCACCGACCACCTCCCCCAGCTGACTGCGGTGCTCGACGCCCTGGACGCCGGCGCGCCGCCGCCGGTGACGCTCGCCGAGACCCGGCAGACGATGGAGTTCATCGCCGCGATCTACGCCTCGGCGTTCACCCGCCGGCCGATCTCCCGCGGCGAGATCGGCGCCGGCCACCCCTTCGCCACGAGCATGAACGGAACCGGTGCCCCATGGGAGACCTCCAGGTAGACCACGCGCTCGGCCGCTCGGTCACCGCCGCGTCCGGCGGCATCGACCTGTTCACGTACGTCTACACCCCGGACACGGTCCAGCTGGAGTCGCCCAAGCCCTATCTCCACCCGGTCCGCACCCTGGCCGGCGAGCTGGTCACCGCGTTCCGCCCGCACGACCACGTCTGGCACAAGGGCTTCGCCTGGTCGCTGCCGCACGTGGGCGCGCACAACTTCTGGGGCGGCCCCACCTTCGTGCGCGACCGCGGCTACGTCCAGCTCGACAACAACGGCAGCGGCCGGCATCGCGACCTCACCGCGCTGACCGCGAACGGCCGGTCGGTCACGCTCGCGCACGAGCTGGACTGGTTCTCCCAGCAGGGCGCCAAGGTGATCGACGAGCGGCGGCAGCTGACCGCGGCACTGATCGACGAGCGCACCTGGGTGCTGGTCTGGGAAACCGCGATGACCAACGTCTCCGGCGAGACCCTGGCGTTCGGCTCGCCCACCACCAAGGGCCGGGAGAACGCCGGTTACGGCGGCCTGTTCTGGCGGGGCCCGCGGTCGTTCACCGGCGGCCTGATCCAGTCGCCGGTCGCGACCGGCGGCGACGACCTGCGCGGCAGCCGGGCCGAGTGGTTCGCGTTCCGCGGCCGGCACGACGGCTCCGGCGACGCCTCCACAATCGTGCTGGTCGACGATGCCGCCAACCCGCGGCACGAGCCGCAGTGGTTCGCCCGCAGCACCGACTTCGCCTGCCTCAACCCGGCGCCGTTCTTCAGCGAGGAGCTCGATCTCGCGCACGGCGCGGAGCTGTCATTCCGGTACGCCGTGGTGATCGCGGCCGGCGACCACGGCGACGACGGAACCGCAGCGCTGGCGCAGCACGGCCGGGACGCCCTCTCGTGACGTTCCCGGGCGGTACGTCGATCAGCCGGCTCGCGGTCTACGACGACGCCGGTGGCACGCCGCACATGCACACCGTCTCGACCGAGGCGTACGTGGTCATCGGCGGAGCCGGCGCCGTGCAGACGCTGGACCGGTCCGGCTTCCGGGAGACCCCGCTGGCCACCGGCAGCACGGTCTGGTTCGGACCGGGCGTGATCCACCGGGCGGTCAACCACGACGGCCTGCGGGTCCTGGTGATCATGTCGAACGCCGGGCTGCCCGAGGCCGGCGACGCCGTGATGACCTTCCCGCCGGACGTGCTGGCCGACCCGGAGCGGTTCCGGGCGACCAGCACGTTGCCAAAAGGCGACGGGGTGAGTGAGGCGGTACGCCGCCGCCGCGAACTCGCGGTCGGCGGCTTCGAATACCTGGTCACCCGGATGCGGGCCGGCGATCCCGGCCCGCTCGAGGACTTCTACGCGAGTGCCGCGGCGCTGGTCCGCCCCCGGATCGGGGACTGGCGCAGGATCTGGCAGTCCACCGTGGAGGCTGACGTCAGGCGTACCGCTGCGGTTTTGGATGCCCTTGATCGTGGCGACTTCGGCCACCTGAGCAACGGCAGCGTGCGGGAGTCACCACAGAGCGCCGAGACCCGCTGGGGGATGTGCGGCCACCTGCACACTCACGACGTCAGCGGCAGGTAGACCCGGCCGCCCGACTCGACGAACTCGGCCGACTTCTCCTGCATGCCGCGCTGCCGGATCTCGTGGCTGATCCGCATCGAGCAGAACTTCGGCCCGCACATCGAGCAGAAGTGCGCGGTCTTGGCCGGCGCCGCGGGCAGCGTTTCGTCGTGGTACGCCCGCGCCGTCTCCGGGTCGAGGGCCAGCTCGAACTGGTCCTCCCAGCGGAACTCGAACCGCGCCTTGGACAGTGCGTCGTCCCACTCCTGCGCCCCCGGGTGGCCTTTCGCCAGGTCGGCCGCGTGCGCCGCGATCTTGTACGCGATCATCCCGGCCTTCACGTCGTCCCGGTTCGGCAGCCCGAGGTGCTCCTTCGGCGTGACGTAGCAGAGCATCGCGGTGCCGAACATGCCGATCATCGCGGCGCCGATGGCCGAGGTGATGTGGTCGTACGCGGGCGCGACGTCGGTGGTGAGCGGCCCGAGCGTGTAGAACGGTGCCCCGCCGCACAGCTCGACCTGGAGGTCCACGTTCTCCTTGATCTTGTGCATCGGAACGTGGCCCGGACCCTCGACCATGACCTGGACGTCGTGCTCCCAGGCCCGGTGGGTGAGCTCGCCGAGCGTGCGCAACTCGGCGAACTGCGCCTCGTCGTTGGCGTCCGCGATGGACCCGGGCCGCAGGCCGTCGCCCAGCGAGAACGTGATGTCGTACTCCGCGAAGATCCGGCACAGCTCGTCGAAGTTCGTGTAGAGGAAGTTCTCCTCGTGGCGCGCCAGGCACCAGGCCGCCATGATCGAGCCACCGCGGGACACGATGCCGGTCACCCGCTCCGCGGTCAGCGGCACGTACGGCAGCAGCACCCCGGCGTGGACCGTCATGTAGTCCACCCCCTGTTCGGCCTGCTCCAGCACGGTGTCCCGGAACAGTTCCCAGGTCAGCTGGAGCGGGTCGCCGTTCACCTTCTCCAGCGCCTGATAGATCGGCACGGTCCCGATCGGCACCGGCGCGTTCCGGATGATCGCCTCCCGGGTCTCGTGGATCCGCGGCCCGGTCGAGAGATCCATCACGGTGTCGGCGCCCCACCTGGTGGCCCAGGTCATCTTGTCCACCTCCTCGGCGACCGACGAGGTCACCGCCGAGGTGCCGATGTTCGCGTTGACCTTCACGAGGAACCGCGACCCGATCACCATGGGCTCGGACTCCGGGTGGTTCCGGTTGGCCGGCAGCACCGCCCGCCCCGCGGCGATCTCGGCCCGCACCAGTTCCGGCTCGACCCCCTCACGGATCGCCACGAACGCCATCTCCGGCGTCACCACGCCGGCCCGGGCCGACGCGAGCTGGGTGCGCCCGCTCCGCCACGGCGCCCGCAACGGCGGCAGCCCGACCTCCGGATCGCTGCCCGGCCCCGACGTGTCGTACAGCCGCACCGGCTCGTTGCCGTCGCTCAGCACGACCTCGGTGAAGGGGACTCCTTCGACGTACACCTTGCGCCTCATACTTTCCTCCCTAATCAGTACAAAGCGGACGACGGGAAGCAGCACTGATCCCCGGTCCGGGCCTCCTCATCGATCAGGCGAAGTGGTCGAGCGGTCCGGGCCCGGCGCCCAGCTGCCACTTCTGACCACCGGCGAGCGCCGCGGTCACGTACGTCTTGGCCGCCCGGACCGCCGCCGGCACCGGATCACCGAGCGCGAGCCGCACCGCGACGGCCGAGGAGAAGGTGCACCCCGACCCGTGGTTGTTGCGGGTGTCCACCGGCTCACCGCGCAGCACCGAGGTGACCCCGTCGTGGTGCAGCACGTCGATGGCCAGCTCGCTGCCGGTCACCACCACCGCGCGGGCACCCCCGGCGGCCAGGCGTTCCGCCGCCCGGGACATCTCCTCGGCCGTCTCGACCGGGCTTTGCGAGAGGGCGCCGGCTTCGTGCCGGTTGGGCGTCAAGACACAGGGGTACGCGAGCAGCGGCGCCACCGCACCCACCTCACCCAGCCGTGACCCGGACGTGGCCACCAGCACCGGGTCGACAACCAGGTTGGGCAGCCGCGCAACCCGCTCCACGATCACCGCCGTGACCGCCGGGTCCCCGATCATCCCCACCTTGACCGCCGCCACGTCGAAGTCGGCCAGCACCGCATCAATCTGAGCCGCCACGATCGCCGCCGGCACCGGATGGATGGCGGTGACCCCCTGCGTGTTCTGCGCGGTGATGGCGGTGATGACCGAGGTCCCGTACGCCCCCAGCGCCGCGAACGTCTTGAGATCAGCCTGAATCCCCGCGCCCCCACCGGAGTCGGACCCCGCGATGGTCAACACCACGGGCGGTGTCACCACCTCACCCCCACGCCGTCACCCGGCGCTGCCGGCCGCAGCATTCCTACCGCACCGGCAGCGACCACCGCCGGAGCCGGCCGTGCCGTCGCGAGGGCCGAGCGGGCCGCGCCGAAAGCCGTCGCCAACGCGCGGGCCGTGGCCTCCGGGTCGGGTGAGCGCAGCACCGCGCCCAGCACCGCGATCCCACTCGCGCCGGCCGTCGCGCAAGCCGCCGCGCGCGACGGCGAGTCGATGCCGCCCAGCGCCAGCCACGGCACCCCGCCGGCCAGCGCCGCCGCACCCGCCGGCCCGAGCGCCGGACCGTAGCCGGGTTTCGTCGCCGTCGGGTAGATCGGCGAAAGCGTCACGTAGTCCGCATCGGACAAATCCGGGACGCCGTGACAGGAGCGGCCGACCAGGGACAGTCCCGGCGCCGGCATCGGATCGGCGGACGCCAGGTGCACCGCGTCCGCGCCCAACGGGTCCGGGCCGGCCACGATCAGCCGGCCCGGGGGCAGCAGATCGCGCAACTCGACCGCCAGACGGCGGCGTTGCGCGTACGGCAGATCCCGATCGCGCAGGACCACCCACCCGGCGCCACCGCGGACCGCGGCCGCCACCACCTCGATCAGCGGCCCGGCGGCGAGCCGCCGGTCGGTGAGCACCACCAGGCCCATCGGGGTCACCACTGCGCCAGCCCTTCGTCCGAAGTGGACGCCACCGCGTGGTAGCGCCGCGGAATCCGGCCCGACGTGTACGCCAGCCGGCCCGCCTCGACCGCGTGCCGCATCGCCGACGCCATCCCGGCCGGGTTGTCGGCCCTGGTCACGGCGCTCGCGATCAGCACCGCGTCGCAGCCCAGCTCCATCGCCAGCGCCGCGTCCGAGGCCGTGCCGATGCCCGCGTCCAGCACCACCGGCACTTCGACCGCCTGGCGGATCAGCCGGATGTGGTGCGGGTTGCAGATGCCCAGGCCGGAACCGATCGGCGAGCCGGCCGGCATCACCGCGGCACAGCCGACGTCGGCCAGGCGGCGGGCCAGGATCGGATCGTCGCTGGTGTACGGGAGGACCGTGAACCCGTCCGCCACCAGGGTTTCCGCCGCCCGCAGCAGTTCCACCCCGTCCGGCAGCAGGGTGCGCTCGTCACCGATCACCTCGAGTTTGATCAGGTCGGTCTCGAACGCGTCCCGGGCCAGGTGGGCCGTCTTGACCGCGTCGCCGGCCGTGTAGCAGCCCGCGGTGTTCGGCAGCACCCGCACGCCGGTCCGGTCGAGCATCGGCAGCAGCCCCGGCCCGGCCGCCTCGACCCGCCGCAGCGCCACGGTGACCAGCCCGGTCCCGGACGCGACGATCGCCTCCTCCAGCGCTACCAGGCTGTTCGCTCCGCCGGTGCCCAGGATCAGCCGGGAGTTCCCGAAGAACATGTCAACCTCCCTGCGCCGCGGTCAGCACCTCGACCCGGTCGCCGTCCGTGAGCGGCACCGTCGCCCAGGTCGAACGCGGCACCACCGTCCCGTTGACCGCGACCGCCACCCCGCGGCGCGCCTCGGTGACCCGCTCCACCAGGGCCGCCACCGACAGGTCGTCGCCGCCCTCGATCACGTCCCGCCCATTGACCGTCAACCTCATCGGAACCTCCCCGGCGCGAATTCGGCGAGCAACGGATCGGCCACCCCGTCGGCCACCAGCCCCGCGATCAGCTCGGCGGTGACCGGCGCCAGCAGCACGCCGTTGCGGTGATGCCCGGCCGCCACCACGACCCGGTCGTCGAGCCGGCCGAGCAGCGGCGCGTTGTCCGGCGTGCCCGGCCGGTGTCCCACGGTCGTCTCGGCCAGTTCGTGTTCGGCGAGCTGCGGCACCAGGTCGACGGCCGCGCGCAGCAGGTCGAGCACGCCGCCCGCGGTCACGGTGGCGTCGGTCCGCTCCTCCTGGGTCGCGCCCACCACGATCTCGCCGTCGGCGCGTGGCACCAGGTAGACCTCGCGACCGTCCACCGTGGCGTCCAGCACGTGCCGCAGCAGCCCCGGCTCGCCGCGCAGCCGCAGCACCTGCCCCTTCACCGGCCGGATCGGCAGCCCGGTCAGCCGCGCGGTGCCGCAGCCGGCGGCGACCACCACGGTCCCGGCCTGCACCTCGTCGAGCGACTCGACCCGCTTGGCGACGATCCGCCCGGCCAGCCGATCGCGCAGCGCGGCCACCACCCGGCGCGGGTCGACCTGCCGCTCCCCCGGCGCGTGCACCCCGGCCCGGATCCGCGGCGACAGCGCCGGTTCCCGCTCGCGCAGTTCGGAGGGCCGCAGCACCGGCAGCTTCTGCCGGGCCCACCAGCGCGCCCTCTCGGCGACGTCATCGGCGGTCAGCGCCAACCCGAGCGTCCCGGTGCCGTCGTAACCGACGTCCACCCCGAGTCCGGCGGCAAAGTCCGGCCAGAGTCCGGCCGATCGATTCATGAGTACGCCGAGAGCCGGCCCCTCGAACGCCGACTCCCCACCCGGATGCAGCATCCCGGCCGCTACGTGCCAGGCCCCGGTTTCCCCGTCGTCCAGGACGGTGACGTCGACCCCACGCTGCACCAGCCGCCAGGCGATAGCCAGCCCGATGATCCCGCCCCCGACAATCGCGACGCTCATGAGAGCACCACTCCGAGGGCAGCACCACCGCGAAAGCCGCACCGCACCGCGCTCACGACGCGCTCACCCGAGAAGGCGCGGCGCCCGGCCTCGACGACAACGCCGCCAGAAGTTCGACGGCGGCCCCGGCCGGGTCAGCCGCGATCGCCGACACCGCAGCCACCCCGTAGCAATCCAGCGTCGCCGCGCGTTCCGGGGTGATGCCGCCGATCGCGATCACCGGCGTCCCCGGCACCGCCGCGGTGACGGCCGCGATCCCGGCCGGTCCGATCGGCGCCGGCAGACCGTCCTTCGTGGACGTCGCGAATGCCGGCCCCACCCCCAGATAGCTGGCGCCGTCCGCCACCGCGGCGCGTGCCTGCTCCGGATTCCGGCAGGTGGCGCCCAGCACCGCGGAGGGTCCCAGCACCCGCCGCGCCGCCGCCACCGGCAGATCGTCCGCGCCGACGTGCACGCCGTCGGCCCCGGCCGCCAGCGCCACCCCCACCCGGTCGTCGACCAGCAGGAGGGCGCCGGCCGCCCGGCACAGCGGCAACGCCGCAGTCGTCAGGGCGTACGCCAACCGATCTGAGGTTTTGATCCTGATCTGGACGGCGACCGGTCCATGGCCGACCGCGCCGCGCACCACGTCGAGGGAGTCGGTGACGATATGCAAACGAGGAAACAACGAACGCTCCTCCCTGCGCCGGCATGATCCGGATCAGGTTCGACGGTCGGGGGCCGCGTCAGCCCCCCTCTCAGCCCGGTGCTCCGGACTCCCGTGGGGTTGTGTTGTTTCGGACCATAACCGGTCCGTTACCGAATGCGCTACCGCACGTCCCAGACCGGCTCTGGGGTCTCGATCACTTCGCCGTCGCTCTGGAACAGCACGAACCGATCGAACGACCTGGTGAACCAGCGATCGTGGGTGACCGCGATCACCGTGCCCTCGAACAGCCGGAGGCCCTCTTCCAGGGCTTCCGCCGAGGCCAGGTCCAAGTTGTCTGTTGGTTCGTCCAGCAGCAGAACGGTCGCCCCTGACAGTTCCAGCAGAAGCACCAGGAACCGGGCCTGCTGCCCGCCGGACAGCGTGCCGAACCGCTGGTCACCCTGCCCGGCCAGCTCGTACCGGTTGAGCGCCTTCATGGCACCCGCCCGGTCCATGCCGGACCGATGGTCGTCGCCCCGCCAGAGGATCTCCACGAGGGTCCGATCGAGCAGTTCCGGCCGGTCGTGCGTCTGCGAGAAATGACCGGGCCGCACCCGCGCACCGAGCCGCGCCACACCCGAGTGCGCCACGTGTGCCAGCGGTGCACCGTCGACCGGTTTGTTTTCCGCCTCGGGGTCGGTGCCGCCGGCCGCGAGCAGGCGCAGGAAGTGCGATTTCCCGGTGCCGTTCGCGCCCAGCACCGCGACCCGGTCGCCGTACCAGATCTCCAGGTCGAACGGGAAGGTCAGGTTGTCCATCTCCAGCTGCTCACAGATCACCGCGCGCTTCGCGGTCCGGCCGCCGCGCAGGTTCATCCGCAGCGACTGCTCCTTGGGCGGCAGCGGCGGCGGCCCGGCCTCCTCGAACTTGCGCAACCGGGTCTGCGCGGCCTGGTAGCGCGAGGCCATGCCGTCGTTGTACGTGGCCTTCTGCTTCAGCGTGAAGACCAGCTCGCGCAGCTTCTGGTGTTCCTCCTCCCAGCGCCGCCGGGTCTCCTCGAGCCGCTCGTGCCGGTGCACCCGGGCCTCGTGCCAGGACGCGAAGCCACCCGGGTGGGTCCAGGCACTGCCGCCCTCGACGGCCACCACCCGGTCGGCGGTCTGGGCCAGCAACTCCCGGTCGTGCGAGACGTACAGCACCGACTTCGGCGACTCGCGCAACCGGGCCTCGAGCCATCTCTTTCCGGGTACGTCGAGAAAGTTGTCCGGCTCGTCGAGCAGGAGCACCTCGTCGGAACCCCGCAGCAGCAGATCGAGCGCGAACCGTTTCTGCTGGCCGCCGGAGAGGGTCCGGACCGGACGGTGCCGCGACTCCTCCCACGATTTGCCGAGGATCGCGACCGCCACGGTGTCGAACAGCACCTCGGCGTCGTATCCGCCGGCCTCGCCCCAGGCCGCCAGGGCATTCGCGTACGCCAGCTGGCTGCGCTCGGTCTCGTCGAGTCCGGCGGCCGCGGTGGCCACGCGTTCGCCCGCCGCGTGCAGCGGCGGGTCGACCAGCGACAGGGCCAGGTCCTCGAGCGTACGGTCATCGCCGATCATGCCGATGAACTGGCGCATCACCCCCAGGCCGCCGGCCCGCGCGATGCTGCCGGACTGGTTCGGCAGGTCACCCGCCACCATCCGGAGCAGCGTGGTCTTGCCGGCCCCGTTCGGACCCACGAGCGCCACCTTGGCACCCTCACCGACCCGGAACGACACGTCGGCGAACAACTCCCGGCCGTCGGGCAGCACGAATCCTGCCCCGGCGACGTCCACGTAACCCATGAGGGGCCATTCTCCCGGTTGCGGCCGCTGAGGTCAGCCGGTTTTCCGCCGCACCTTCAGCACCCGGAACCCACGCTGGCTGGCCACCCGCTCGACCACCCAGTCCCGCTCGACCAGCCAGGCGTGCAGCGAGTCGCCGCCGAGGTTCCGGTTGATCACCAGCCAGGCGACGCCGTCCGGGGCCAGCCGGGGCAGCCAGCGCTCCATGACCGCGTGCAGTTCGCCCTTGCCGACATGGGTGGGCGGGTTGCTCCAGATCTGGTCGACCACCAGATCGTCCGGCACCTCGTCGGGGGCCGCCACCCGCACCCGGTCGCCGAGGCCGAGGCCGGCGGCGTTCTCCGCGGTCAGCTCGCGGGCCCGGCCGTTCACGTCGACCGCCCACACCTCGGCGGCCGGCGCCTCGCTGGCCAGTACGCAGGTGATCGGGCCGTACCCGCAGCCGATGTCCAGGAAGACCCCGGTGGCGCCGGCGTCCGGCAGGTCGGCCTTGCGCAGCAGCACCGCGGTGCCGGGGTCGAGCCGCCCGGCCGAGAACACCCCGGACGCCACGGTCAGCCGGTAGTCCCGGCCCGCGACGTTGAACTCGATCTCGCCGCGCCGGGCGGGGGTGGCCGGGTCGGTGCTGAAGTAGTGCTCGGCGCTCACCTGGTCAGTCTGCCGCCGGGTGCCGGACCGCCGAGCGCCGGGGTGCCGCACAGCCAGTGCGTTCATCGATCACCATGCGCTCCTACCGTGAAATGCATGCTGTACGGCACCCCTACGCGCGCCACCCACCGCGCGACCGCCGGCGGCGGCTTGGCCCTACCCCTGCGCTCCGCCGGCCAGCATCGTGTCCCGGCCCGCCGGCGCGAACCGCAGCGGACCGCGCACCTGGTGGTCCAGGGCCTGGCCGCAGTGATCGTGCTGGGTCTCACCACGCTGATCGGCTCGTTCATCGTGGCCGACGCGCAGCGGGCCCTCGACGCCACGCCACCCCGCGCGGTCGCCGGCGGCCTCGACTCACGCGCCCTCGACGACGACCCGCTGACGCTCCAGGAGATCTTTCCGGACCGGCGGACGCTGACCGCGCCGGCCGCTCCGAGCACCTACCGGATCGGCATCACGCACACCGACAGCGACTGCCGCACGGCCACCAGTGGCGCCCTCGGCGGGCTGCTCGCCGAGCGCGGGTGCAGCCAGGTGTTGCGGGCCGCGATGTCCGCGCCGTACGGCGACTACCAGGTCACCGCCGGGGTGTTCAACCTGGCCGACGCCGCGGGCGCCGAGGACGTCGACGGCCGGCTGCGGCTGCTGGTGGAGACCGGGGACGGCAACTTCGCCACGCTGCCGGCGGCGGACGCGGCGGCCACCCAGCACGTGGGCTGGCGGGCACACGGCCACTACCTGCTCTACTGCGTGATCACCCGGCCGGACGGGCAGTTGGTCAGCGGCGACGACCCGAACGCCGCCCGGATCACCGCCGACCTGGTCGACGACTACCTGGGCGAGATCATCCTGCAGCGCCGGGCGGCCGGGGTCTGAGTCAGGCACGCAGCCGGCGGGTTGCTTCGGCACGGGCCGCGTACTCGTCGGCGCCGGGATAGCCCACCGCCACCAGGGTGAGCCCGTGCGCCGGGGCCACGGTCACCTCGCTGGAGCGTTCCCGCAGCGTGAGCAGGGTGGCCGGCCAGTGCGGCGGGCGGCGGCCGTCGCCGGCGGTGAGCATCGCACCGACCAGGCTGCGCACCATCGACTGGCAGAACGCGTCGGCCTGCACGGTGGCCACGCAGATCCCGTCCGGGTCCCGGCGCCAGTCCAGCCGGGTGATGGCCCGGACCGTGGTGGCGTGCTCCTTGCGTTTGCAGTACGCGGCGTAGTCGTGCTCGCCGACCAGCCCGGCCGCGGCCTCGTTGAGCAGGGCCAGGTCGAGCGGTCGCAGCCAGCCGAGCGTGTCGTGCCGGCGCAGCGGTTCCGGCCCCCAGGGCGTGTCCGCCACCCGGTACTCGTACCGCCGGAAGGTGGCCGAGAACCGCGCGTCGAACGTGTCCGGCACCGGCGTGACGGTCCGCACCCGCGCGTCCGGCGGCATCAGCGCGGCGAGCCGGCGCAGCAGGGTGCCGTCCAGCCGGGCCCAGTCCTCGTCCGGCAGGTCGATGTGGCAGACCTGGCCGGTGGCGTGCACGCCGGCGTCGGTGCGCCCGGCCACCGTGAGTCCCAGCGGCACGCCGGCACCGACCAGCCGCTCCAGGGCCTCGGTGAGCACGCCCGCGACCGTGCGCCGGGCCGGCTGCGCGGCCCAGCCGGAGAACTCGGCGCCGTCGTATGACACGTCCAGTCGTAAGCGCATGGATCCCATCCGTACAACGGAAAGGCCCGGCACCCATCCGGGTGCCGGGCGCTTCCGTGCGTCAGTTACGCCTTGGCGGTGTCGTCGCCCTCGGCCTGGTCGCCGGGGCCCTCGGCACCCTTGTCGCCGGACGCGCTGACCGGCGGCTCGGCGTCCTGGTCGTCCGCGCGGGCGGCCGGAGCCTCGTCCTCGCGGGCCAGGGCCTCGACCTTGTCCTGCTGCGCGGTCGCCTTGCGGGCGGTCTTCTTGGTCGCCTTGGCCGGCGCCGTGGTGGCCGCGACCTCGAGCTCCTCGACCAGCTCGATGACGGCCATCGGAGCCGCGTCGCCCTTGCGCAGGCCGGTCTTGGTGATCCGGGTGTAGCCACCCGGCCGGTTGCCGTATCGCGGAGCGATCTGCTCGAACAGGGCGTACACGACGTCCTTGTCCTTCACGATGGTCAGCACCCGGCGACGGGCGTGCAGGTCGCCGCGCTTGGCCTTCGTGATGAGCTGCTCAGCCAGCGGGCGTAGCCGCTTGGCCTTCGTCTCGGTGGTCTTGATCTTCCCGTGCCGGAAAAGCTCGGTGGCCAGGTTGGCCAGGATGAGCTTCTCGTGCGCCGGGCTGCCGCCGAGGCGGGGACCCTTGGTGGGCGTGGGCATTTCAGATGCTCCTTGGGGAAAGCCGGAAGGGAGCGAGCTCTAGAGCTGCTCAGTCTCGCGGTAGTCGTCGGTGTCGTAGTCCACGTCGCCGAACGAGTCCACGACGTGCGCGGGGTCGAAGGACGGCGCGCTGTCCTTGAGACCCAGGCCCATTCCGGCGAGCTTCATCTTGACCTCGTCGATGGACTTCTGACCGAAATTCCTTATATCCAGGAGGTCGGCCTCGGTGCGTCCGATCAGCTCGCCGACGCTGTTGATGCCCTCGCGCTTGAGGCAGTTGTAGGACCGGACGGTGAGGTCCAGCTCCTCGATCGGCAGGGCCAGGTCGGCGGCCAGCTGCGCGTCCTGCGGTGACGGGCCGATGTCGATGCCCTCGGCGGTCTCGTCCAGCTCCCGGCAGAGGCCGAACAGCTCGACCAGCGTCGAACCGGCCGAGGCCAGCGCGGTGCGGGGCGAGATGGAGGCCTTCGACTCGACGTCGATGATCAGCCGGTCGAAGTCGGTGCGCTGCTCGACACGGGTCGCCTCGACGCGGTAGGTCACCTTCATCACCGGCGAGTAGATCGAGTCGACCGGGATCCGGCCGATCTCGGCGCCGGTGTTCTTGTTCTGCGCCGCCGTGACGTAACCACGGCCCCGCTCGACGGTGAGCTCCATGTCGAGCCGGCCCTTGCTGTTGAGCGTGGCCAGCTTCAGGTCGGGGTTGTGCACGGACACGCCGGCCGGGGGCTGGATGTCACCGGCGGTGACGTCGCCCGGGCCCTGCTTGCGCAGGTACATGCTGACCGGCTCGTCGTGCTCGGAGCTCACGGTGAGCTCCTTGACGTTCATGACCAGCTCGACCACGTCCTCCTTGACACCGGGGATCGTGGTGAACTCGTGCAGAACGCCGTCGATCTTGATGCTGGTGACCGCCGCGCCCGGGATGGACGACAGCAGGGTCCGGCGGAGGGAGTTGCCGAGGGTGTAGCCGAAGCCCGGCTCCAGGGGCTCGATGGTGAACCGGGAGCGGGTCTCGCTGAGCGACTCCTCCGAGAGAGTCGGCCGCTGGCTGATGAGCACTCGATACTTCTTTCTGTCAGGGCCGCCGCTATATGCGGCCCGTCCTGCAGGTGCCGGCCTGATGGCCGGCACCCGATGAGGGTTATTCAGGGCCGACCCGGACCACAACTTGGCCGCAGGTCGCCGGGGTGATCTCCACCGCCCTGAATAATCCTCATCAGCACTACTTGGAGTAGAGCTCGACGATCAGCTGCTCCTGGACCTGCGTGTCGATGACCGCGCGGGCCGGGAGCGAGTGGATCAGGATCTTCATCTCGCTCGGGATGGGCTCGAGCCACGCCGGCACCGGCCGGGAACCGGCCTGGGCCTGCGCGATGACGAAGGGAGTCATCTCCTTCGACTTCTCGCGGAGCGTGACGATGTCGTGCTCCTTCACCCGGTACGACGGGATGTCGACCTTGACGCCGTTGACCAGGAAGTGCCCGTGCTTGACGAACTGCCGGGCCTGGTCCCGGGACGACGCGTAGCCGCTCCGGTAGACGACGTTGTCCAGTCGCGACTCGAGGATCTGCAGCAGCACCTCGCCGGTCTTGCCGGGCTTGGTGACAGCCTCCTCGTAGTAGCCGCGGAACTGCTTCTCGAGCACGCCGTACGCGCGGCGGGCCTTCTGCTTCTCGCGGTGCTGGAGCAGGTACTCGGTCTCCTTGGTCCGGCCGCGGCCGTGCTGCCCGGGCGGGAACGGCCGGGACTCGAACGGACACTTCGGACCATCGCACTTGCTGCCCTTGAGGAACAGCTTCATCTTCTCGCGGCGGCAGCGCTTGCAGTCCGCACCTGTGTAACGAGCCATCTTTCCTGTCTCTCCCTCAGACCCGGCGGCGCTTCGGCGGACGGCATCCGTTGTGCGGCTGCGGCGTGACGTCGCTGATCTGCCCGACCTCGAGGCCGGCGGCCTGCAGCGAGCGGATCGCGGTCTCCCGGCCGGAGCCGGGGCCTTTGACGAACACGTCGACCTTGCGCATGCCGTGCTCCATGGCCCGGCGCGCGGCGGCCTCGGCGGCCAGCTGCGCGGCGAACGGAGTCGACTTGCGGGAGCCCTTGAAGCCCACCTGGCCCGAGGAGGCCCAGGAGATGACCGCACCGGTCGGGTCGGTGATCGACACGATGGTGTTGTTGAAGGTGCTCTTGATGTGCGCCTGCCCGTGGGCGACGTTCTTGCGTTCTTTGCGCCGGACCTTCTTGACGGCGGCCCCAGCGCGTGCCTTCGGTGGCATAAGTCAGTGCGCTCCTATTACTTCCGACCGGGCTTCTTCTTACCGGCGACCGTGCGCTTCGGACCCTTGCGGGTACGAGCGTTGGTCCGGGTCCGCTGACCGCGCACGGGGAGACCCCGGCGGTGGCGGATACCGGCGTAGCAGCCGATCTCAACCTTGCGGCGAATGTCCGCGGCGACCTCGCGGCGAAGGTCACCTTCAACCTTGAAATTGGACTCGATGTAGTCGCGGAGCTTGACCAGCTCCTCGTCCGTGAGGTCCTTGGCGCGCTTGTTCAGGTCAATCGCAGTGGCGGTCAGTGCTTCGACGGCACGGGTGCGACCGATCCCGAAGATGTAGGTGAGCGCGATCTCCATACGCTTCTCGCGTGGCAGATCTACGCCGACGAGTCGTGCCATAAGCGGGCGTACTCCTCAAGCTGTTCGGAGGTCTGTGCCCGTCCCTCCCGTCTGCCCGGACGGGCCCCGGCCTCCGACCGGGGGTGTAGCCACACGGAGGTGACTGGGACGAGCTTTGGTGTAACGGATCCCGGGCTCAGCCCTGGCGCTGCTTGTGGCGCGCGTCGGTCTTGCAGATGACCATGACGCGACCATGCCGCCGGATGACCCGGCAGTTGTTGCAGATCCGCTTGACGCTCGGCTTGACCTTCACGGTTTGCCTTAACTCTCACTCGGACGGGTTTGTCTGGCGTTTCCGCCGCCCGTCCCCGGTTTACTTGTAGCGGTAGACAATGCGTCCACGGGTCAGGTCGTATGGCGACAGTTCGACCACGACTCGGTCCTCGGGCAGGATGCGAATGTAGTGCTGCCGCATCTTGCCGGAGATGTGAGCCAGCACCTTGTGACCATTGGCGAGCTCCACGCGGAACATGGCGTTCGGCAGGGGCTCGATCACTCGGCCCTCGATCTCGATGGCTCCGTCTTTCTTAGGCATGTCCTCCGCTACCTGACACTGGGGTTCGGGGCTAGCATGCAGCGTCATACCCGAGTTGTTGCCAGCTCGGACCAGCCGCGGCACCCGCGCATCCTCGAAGCGCTGAGGACATGCAGGAGTGGACGCTGCGCGCCAGCTAGCCAGTGTACGCGCGTCGCAGGAGCCACGCCAAACCGGTGTCGCCGTTACCCGGGGTCGGGTGTGTCGGCGCCCCGCAAATGCGACAAACAGGTCGTTAATTGTCCTGTATTGCCGGTTGGTCGGCCTCCGGAGGCCGCGGTTTCGGTGGCAACTCGCCGCGTTCGATCGCCTCGGCGACGAACGCCCGGCGCTGCTCCTTGGTCGGGTTCTCGGGCAGCTCCCCGCGGGCGATGGCCCGGGCCTGCAGCGCCCTGCGCTCCCGCTTGTGCTCGCGCAGCTGCCGCCGGAACACCCGCGCCGCGGCGTACTTGCGCGGCTCACCGGTCGCCAGCCCGCCGGCCGTGCGCAGCAGCAGGATGATGCCCCACGGCCCGAGGAACCAGAGCGGCCAGTAGAAGACCGCCTCCTCGCTGGCCACCGACGTGATCACCCAGATCACCGTGAAGAAGCCGACCGCCTTGCTCCACGGACCCCAGACGTGGCCGAGCCAGGCCGAGCGGATGCTGCTGTCGGAGCCCCGGACCGGCGCCGGCGCGGCGGGCACCACCGGGATCGAGGTGGGCAGGTCGGCCAGCAGGCGGTCCAGGTCGCCGTATGTCTTCGCCGCGTACGCACCCTGCAGGCGCTCGTCGTACTCGGTCAGGTCGAGGCGGCCCTCCTCGAGCGCGGCGCGCAGCTGATCCGCGACCTGCTGCCGATCGTTGTCGGCGGCTCGCATCCGCTCCCGGCCCATGTCCTCCAGCATGCCAGTCCCGTTCCAGCGGCCAACGGTTCGATGGGGCCGGCCGCTCAGCGGCGGTGCGGCCCGCCCTTTCCGAACCACTGGCCGCAGACGCCGAACACCAGCGGGATCAGCATCCAGACCGGCCAGAAGTAGGTCAGGTGCCCGGCGCTTGCACTGGTGATCGCCCAGATAAGGACACAAACCACAATCACTGCGCCGTACGGGCCGGCCCACTGCGCGATTTGACGGGCCGGAGAGGCCGTCTGCGGGGCCGGAGCCGCCGCGGGGGTGTGCGGCTGCACCTGGGCCCGCTGGACCGGCACCGTGCCGGGCAGGTCGGTCAGCAGGCCGTCGAGGTCGGCGTAGGTCTTGGCCGCGTAGGTGCGCTGCAGCCGGTCGTCGTACTCGCTGAGGTCGAGGCGGCCCTCGTCCAGTGCCGTCTTGAGCTGATCCGCGACCGTCTTGCGATCACTGTCGCCGGCTCGCATGTCCTCGCGCCCCATGGGCCTCAGCATGCCGGAAAGTCACGGCTGGCGCGAGGTCACCAAATCGCCCAGGCGGCCCCGGCCGCCGTCCGGCGCGGTGGTCACCCAGACGCCGTCGTCGAGCAGGCACATGGTGTGCTCCACGTGCGCGGCCACCGAGCCGTCCCGGGTCACCACGGTCCAGCCGTCGGCGAGTTCCTGGGTGCGCGGCGAACCCATCGTGATCATCGGCTCGATCGCGAGGCACAGACCCGGCACCAGGCGCGGGCCCTTGCCCGGCTTGCCGTGGTTGAGCACGTGCGGGTCCTGGTGCATCTCGGTACCGATGCCGTGCCCGCCGTAGCCGTCGACGATGCCGTACCGGCCGGCCTTGCGGATCGCCTTCTCCACGTTGAAGGAGATGTCGGTGAGGCGGCCCCGGCCGTTCGCCGCGCCGCGGGCGGCCGCCGCGATGCCGGCCCACATGGCGTCCTCGGCCACCGCGGTCATCGTCAGCAGGGCCGGGTCGGTCGCGCCGACGCCGACGGTGATCGCCGAGTCGCCGTGCCAGCCGTCCAGGATGGCGCCGCAGTCCAGCGAGATGAGGTCGCCCTCGGCGAGGATCTGGTCGGTCCGCGGGATGCCGTGCACCACCTGCTGGTTGACCGACGCGCAGATCGAAGCGGGAAAGCCCTGGTAGCCCTTGAACGACGGAACGGCGCCGGCGTCCCGGATGACCTTTTCGGCGATGGCGTCCAGGTCGCCGGTGGAGATGCCCGGCTGCACGGCCTCGCGCATGGCGTCCAGCGCGGCGGCGACAACCAGGCCGGCACCGCGCATCAGCTCGATCTGCTCGGGTGTCTTCAGCTGGATGTCCAGCTGGGGACGGCGCACGTCAGCCCCCGTACGACCGCAGGGCGTCGATGGCGCGCACGGTCACGTCCTCGACCGGGCCGGTGGCGTCGATGCCCACCAGTTTGCCCTGTGCGCCGTAGAAGTCGACCAGGGGCGCGGTCTTCTCGGCGTACTCGACCAGGCGGTTGGCGATGGTCTCCGCCTTGTCGTCGTCCCGCTGGAACAGCTCCGACCCGCAGCGGTCGCAGATGTTGTCCTTGCTGGTCGGGTCGAACTCGACGTGCCAGATCTTGCCGCAACCGCGGCAGGTCCGGCGGCCCGAGAGCCGCCGGATCACCTCGTCGTCGTCGACCACGAGTTCCATCACGAGGTCGAGCGCCGTGCCGAGGTCGGCGAGGAGCTTGTCCAGCGCCGAAGCCTGCGGCACGGTGCGCGGAAAGCCGTCGAGCAGGAAGCCGTCACCGGCGTCCGGCTCGGCCAGCCGGTCCCGGACCATGTTGATGGTCACTTCGTCCGGAACCAGCTGACCGGCATCCATGTAACGCTTGGCCTCCACGCCCAGGGGGGTTCCCTGTGACACGTTGGCCCGGAAGATGTCTCCCGTTGAGATCTTCGGTACGGCGAGGTGCGCGGCAATGAACTCAGCCTGGGTCCCCTTACCGGCCCCCGGAGGGCCCACCAGTACCAGCCGCACCTACATCGCCTCGCTTCGATGAGAACGATCCTCGCTTGCCGACGACGCGAGAGCCCCCCGGCTCCGCGTCCCCACTAGCGGAGGAACCCTTCGTAGTTGCGCTGCATGAGCTGGCTTTCGATCTGCTTCACCGTCTCCAGACCCACACCCACCATGATCAGCACCGCAACACCACCGAACGGGAAGTTCTGGTACTGCTGCGCGTTCAGCCAGATGAAGAAGAAGTTCGGCATAACCGACAGGACGGCCAGGTACAGCGCGCCCGCCAGCGTGATCCGGCTGAGGATGAAGTCCAGGTAGTCGGCGGTGGGCTTACCCGGCCGGATACCCGGCACGAACCCACCGTACTTCTTCATGTTGTCCGCGACCTCGGTCGGGTTGAACGTGATCGAGACGTAGAAGTACGTGAAGAAGATGATCAAGATGAAGTAGACGCCGATGTAGATGGAGCTGGTGGGGTCGACAAGCCACTTCTGGATCCAGATCTGGTAACCCTTGAGGTTGTTCTGGTCGAAGAACTGCAGGTACAGCTGCGGAAGGTACAGCAGCGACGAGCCGAAGATCACCGGGACGACACCGGCCTGGTTGACCTTCAGCGGGATGTAGGTGGACGTACCGCCGTACATCCGCCGGCCGATCATGCGCTTTGCGTACTGCACGGGAATCCGGCGCTGCGCCTGCTCGATGAAGACGACCAGCCCGATGATGATCAGGACCAGGCCGACGACGAGCAGGAACTTGCCCGTGCCGCTCGACTCCTTGATCGACCAACCCTCGCTGGGGAGGCGAGCCGCGATCGAGGCGAAGATGAGGACGGACATACCGTTGCCGACACCGCGGTCGGTGATGAGCTCGCCGAGCCACATCACCACGCCGGTACCGGCGGTCATGGTCAGCACCAGGATGCTCAGCGTGAGCCACATGGGCAGCCCGGTGTTCTCCGGGATGATCTGCATCTGCGGGTTGCTCTGGTCGCAGACGTTGCCGAACAGCTGGCCGGTACGGGCCAGAGCGACGAACGCCGACGACTGCAACACCGCAAGCCCGAGCGTCAGGTAGCGGGTGTACTGCGTGATCTTGGCCTGACCGGACTGGCCCTCCTTGCGGAGCTGCTCGAGTCGGGGGATGACGACCGTGAGCAGCTGCAGGATGATCGAAGCGGTGATGTACGGCATAATGCCGAGCGCAAAAACGGACAACTGCAGCAGCGCGCCACCTGAGAACAGGTTCAGCAGGTTGAGCACACCACCGCCGGCGTCCTGATCGCTCACAGCGTCAAGACACCGCCGCACGTTGGTGTAAGAAACGCCGGGGCTGGGCAAGGTGGCGCCCAACCGGTACAGCGCAATGATTGCGACTGTAAACAGCAGTTTCTTGCGCAGGTCAGGCGTCCGGAACGCACTGGTAAAGGCGGAGAGCAACTTCATCCTCCTGCGCGAGGTTACCGCCGTATCCGGCGGGTGGGGGAAGGCATCGGTCCGGACGACCGATATCCCTAGCTGGGAACGGACTCTAACAGTCTTGGAGCGCCGCGGTGAGTCACGGTAGGGCTCACCGCGCGTAGGCGCCGATCTGGCCGGTGAAGCACCAGGTCAGACGCCATAAAGGGGATGCTGTCCGAGTGACGCTCTCGCGGCGCCCGGACCAGCACCCCCACAAGCCTCACAGCTCGCTGGTGGAACCACCGGCGGCTGCGATCTTCTCCTTGGCCGACTCGCTGAAGGCGTGCGCCGAAACAGTCAGCGACACGCCGCCCAGCTCGCCGGAGCCGAGGACCTTGACGGGGTGGCCCTTGCGGACCGCACCGGCCTCGACCAGCTCGGCCGGACCGATCTCGCCGCCGTTCGGGAACAGCTCGGCGAGGCGGTCCAGGTTGACGACCTGGAAGACGACCTTGTTCCGGGACCGGTTGCCCAGGCCCTTCACCTTCGGCAGGCGCATGTGGAGGGGCATCTGCCCACCCTCGAACGCCGCCGACACATTCTTGCGGGCACCCGTGCCCTTGGTGCCCCGACCGGCGGTCTTGCCCTTGGAGCCCTCACCGCGACCCACGCGGGTCTTCGCGGTCTTGGCACCGGGTGCCGGGCGGAGGTGGTGAACCTTGATCGCCATTTACTCGACCTCCTCAACGCTCACGAGGTGGTTCACGGCGAAGATCATGCCCCGAATCTCGGGGCGGTCCTCCTTGACCACCACATCGTTGATCCGCTTCAGGCCGAGCGACCGCAGGGAGTCCCGCTGGTTCTGCTTGCGGCCGATACCGGAACGGACCTGGGTGACCTTCAAGCGTGCCATCAGCGCACCGCCGCTTCCGCACGCGCCGCCAGCATGGCGGCCGGCGCCACGTCCTCGACCGGCAGGCCACGGCGAGCCGCGACCTGCTCCGGGGACTCGAGGCCGCGCAGGGCCGCCACCGTCGCGTGCACGATGTTCAGAGGGTTCGAGGAGCCGAGGCTCTTCGACAGCACATCGTGGATGCCCGCGCACTCCAGCACGGCACGCACCGGGCCACCGGCGATGACACCGGTACCGGCGGAGGCCGGCTTGAGGAGCACGACACCCGCGGCGGCCTCGCCGGTGATCGGGTGCGGGATCGTGGCACCGATCCGCGGCACCTTGAAGAAGTGCTTCTTGGCCTCCTCGACACCCTTGGCGATGGCCGCGGGCACCTCCTTGGCCTTTCCGTAGCCGATGCCGACGGTGCCGTCACCGTCACCCACGATCACCAGGGCGGTGAAGCTGAAGCGACGACCACCCTTGACGACCTTGGCGACGCGGTTGATCGCGACGACCCGCTCGAGATGCGGGGTCTTCTCGACGGGCGCGTTGCCGCGACCGCCCTCGCGGCGGTTGTCCCGGCGGTTGCCACCCTCGGTGTTACCGCCGGACCCGCCGCCTCGGCGCTGCTGACCAGGCATTGGTCAATTCCTCCTAGAACTCGAGTCCGGCTTCGCGGGCGGCGTCGGCCAGCGCGGCGATTCGCCCCGCGTACTTGTTGCCACCGCGGTCGAAGATGACCTTGGATACGCCCACGGCCTTGGCCCGTTCGGCGAGGAGAGCACCGACCTTGGTGGCCTGGGCGCTCTTGTCACCCTCGCCGCCCCGCAGGGACGCGTCGAGGGTCGAGGCCGAAGCCAGGGTGTGGCCCTTGAGGTCGTCGACGATCTGCGCGGTGATGTGCCGCGAGGACCGGGTGACGACCAGGCGGGGACGCTCGGCGGTACCGCGGACGTTCTTGCGGACCCGGAAGTGCCGGCGCGCCTTTCCCACGGCACGCTTGGCGGCGACACCGCCGCCATTGCGGCGCTTGAGCAGCGTGGCGGTCACTTCTTACCTGCCTTTCCAGCCTTGCGACGAATGACCTCGCCCTGGTATTTCACGCCCTTGCCCTTGTAGGGCTCGGGCGGGCGGATCTTCCGGATGTTCGCGGCGACCTCGCCGACGAGCTGCTTGTCGATACCGGCGACGGTGAACTGCGTCGGCCGCTCCACCGAGAAGGTGATGCCGGCCGGTGCGGGCACACTCACCGGGTGCGAGAAGCCGAGGGCGAACTCGAGGTCCTTGCCCTTGGCGGTCACCCGGTAACCGGTGCCGTTGATCTCCAGGACCTTCTTGTACCCCTCGGTGACGCCAGTGATCATGTTGGCTACCAGGGTACGCGAAAGGCCGTGCAGCTCCTTGGCCCGACGCTCGTCGTTGGGGCGGTTGACGTGCAGCTCGCCGCCGTCCTTCTGAACCGTGATCGGCTCGGCGACGGTGTGCGAGAGCTCGCCCTTGGGGCCCTTGACCTTGACGGTCTGCCCCGTGATGGTGACATCGACGCCGGCCGGGACCGGGATCGACTTACGTCCGATTCGCGACATGGTTTCTCAGTCTCCAGTTACCAGACGAAGGCGAGGACTTCCCCGCCAACGCTCCGCTTGCGGGCCTGCCGGTCGGTCAGCAGTCCCTGGGACGTCGAAATGATCGCGACGCCCAGGCCACCGAGCACCCGCGGGAGCTCGTCGGACTTGGCGTACACCCGGAGGCCGGGCTTGGAAACGCGCTTGATGCCGGCAAGGCTGCGCTCGCGGTTCTGGCCGTACTTGAGCTCAACGACCAGACGCCTGCCGACAGCGCCCTCCTCGGGCTCCTCGGCCGACCAGGACGCGATGTAGCCCTCTGCCTTGAGGACCTCGGCGATGTTCGCCTTGATCTTCGAGAAGGGCATGGTCACCTTGTCGTGGTACGCCTGGTTGGCGTTACGCAGACGCGTGAGCATGTCTGCGATCGGGTCCGTCATCGTCATGGGTGTTCGTCAACCTTTCTCGCCGCGGTTCCCAGAGACCCGGGCCTACGGCGAAGCGGTATTACAAGTCAGTAGCTCAGCCTTCAGCCCGATTGCGGGCGGTCGGCGGGGCGGTTGGACGGTTACCAGGAAGCCTTGGACACGCCCGGGAGCTCGCCGCGGTGGGCCATCTCCCGGATGCACACCCGGCAGAGGCCGAACTTGCGGTAGACCGAGTGCGGCCGGCCGCAGCGCTGGCACCGGGTGTACGCGCGCACAGCGAACTTCGGCTTCGCGGCAGCCTTCAGGATCAGCGCCTTCTTAGCCATACTCAGTTCTCCTTGAACGGGAAGCCCAGGAGCTTGAGCAGCGCCCGGCCCTCGTCGTCGGTCTTGGCCGTGGTGACCACCGTGATGTCCATGCCCCGCGGCCGATCGATCCGGTCCTGGTCGATCTCGTGGAACACCGACTGCTCGGTCAGGCCGAACGTGTAGTTGCCGTTCCCGTCCAGCTTGCGACCGTCGAGACCGCGGAAGTCACGGATACGCGGCAGCGCGATCGACAGCAGGCGGTCCAGGAACTCCCACATCCGGTCGCCCCGCAGGGTGACCTTGGCGCCGATCGGCATGCCCTCGCGCAGCTTGAACTGGGCGATGGACTTGGTGGCCCGGCGGACCAGCGGCTTCTGACCGGTGATCGTGGTCAGGTCGCGAACCGCGCCGTCGATGAGCTTGGCGTCGCGGGCCGCCTCGCCGACACCCATGTTCACGACGACCTTGACCAGGCCGGGGATCTGCATGGGGTTGGCGTACTGGTACTGCTCCTTGAGCCCGCCGACGACCTCAGAGCGGTACTTCTGCTTGAGGCGGGGCAGCGTCTTGGCTTCGGTAGCGGCAGTCATCAGAGTTCCTTACCGGTCGTACGCGCGATGCGGACCTTCTGGCCGTTGTCGTCGATCCGGTAGCCGATCCGCGTCGGCTTGCCCTGGTCATCCACGATCTGCACGTTCGAGATGTGGATGGGGGCTTCCTGGGTCACGATGCCGCCGGTCTTCGAACCACGCTGCGTGGTGCGGATGCGTTCGTGCTTCTTGACGCGGTTGACGCCCTCGACCAGGACCTTGTCCTGCCGCGGGAAGGCCGCGATGACCTTGCCCTTGGCACCCTTGTCCTTGCCGGCGATGACGACGACCGTGTCGCCCTTCTTGATCTTCACGGTCAGAGCACCTCCGGTGCCAGGCTGATGATCTTCATGAACCGCTTGTCGCGCAGCTCGCGCCCGACCGGGCCGAAGATGCGGGTACCGCGGGGGTCGCCACCGTCCTTGATGATGACGGCGGCGTTCTCGTCGAAGCGGATGTACGAGCCGTCCGGGCGACGCTTCTCCTTGCTGGTGCGGACGATGACCGCCTTGACGACGTCACCCTTCTTCACACCGGCGCCCGGGATGGCGTCCTTGACCGTGGCCACGATGACGTCGCCGATGCTCGCGTAACGGCGGCCGGAACCGCCGAGCACGCGGATGCACAGGATCTCGCGCGCACCCGTGTTGTCGGCGACACGCAGTCGCGACTCCTGCTGGATCACTGGGGTCTCCTATGTCTGCCAGTTCTTCGGGCCTTGCCGAAGCTTGGCGGAACGATGGTCGGAGGGGCCGGCCGGGGGCCGGCCCGACGACTCACTTGGCCTTTTCGAGGATCTCGACGACCCGCCACCGCTTGGTGGCGGAGAGCGGACGGGTCTCCATCAGCAGCACCCGGTCGCCGACGCCGCACGCGTTCTGCTCGTCGTGCACCTTGAGCTTGCGGGTGCGACGCAGGACCTTGCCGTAGAGCGCGTGCTTGACGCGGTCCTCGACCTCGACAACGACCGTCTTGTCCATCTTGTCGCTGACCACCAGGCCCTCGCGAACCTTGCGTGCGTTCCGCGCCGGAGTAGTGGTCACGTTTTCCTCAGTCATGCGGTCACCTCATCCGGCGCGACCGAGAGACCAAGCTCGCGCTCACGCATGATCGTGTAGATCCTCGCGATGTCCTTGCGAACCACCTGCAGCCGACGGTGATTGTCGAGCTGGCCGGTCGCGCCCTGCACGCGAAGATTGAACAGCTCCGCCTTGGCCTCCCGCAGCCGCGACACCAGCTCTTCGCTGGAGAGTTCGCGCAGCTCGCCGGCCTTAACGCCCGCTGCCATCAGCTTTCACCCACTTCGCGCGTCACGATGCGGCACTTCATCGGGAGCTTGTGGATCGCGCGGCGCATCGCCTCGCGCGCGATCGTCTCGTTCGGGAACGACATCTCGAAGAGAATGCGGCCCGGCTTGACGTTCGCCACCCACCACTCGGGAGAACCCTTACCGGAACCCATCCGGGTTTCGGCCGGCTTCTTGGTCAGGGCCTGGTCCGGGAAGATCGAGATCCAGACCTTGCCGCCACGCTTGATGTGGCGGGTCATGGCGATACGAGCCGACTCGATCTGCCGGTTGGTCACGTACGCGGGCTCCAGAGCCTGGATCCCGAACTCGCCGAAGACGACCCGGTTGCCGCCCTTGGACGCGCCGTGGCGGTCCGGGTGGTGCGGCTTGCGGAAGCCCTTCGGGGGCTTACGCGGCATCAGCATGGGTCAGCCCTCCTGCTGCGTTTCAGAGGTGGCCGGCGCCGCGGTGACCGCAGCGTCGGGCACCGACTCACCGGTCGGGGTGTCGGTCCGGGCCTGGGCGGCCGCGCGGCCGGCCTCGGTGCCGCCCGCGGTCGTGCCGGACGAGCCGGAACGGCCACGGCGCGGACGCTCGGGACGGTCACCACGATCGCGGCGCGGACGAGCCGGCGCCTCGGTGACAACCTCACGACCCGGCACGGCGTCGCCCTTGTAGATCCAGACCTTCACGCCGATGCGGCCGAACGTGGTACGCGCCTCGAAGAAGCCGTACTCGATGTTGGCCCGCAGCGTGTGCAGCGGAACGCGACCCTCACGGTAGAACTCGGTGCGGCCCATCCCGGCACCGCCGAGAAGGCCGGACACCTGCACCCGGATGCCCTTGCAGATCGGGTTCTTCATGGCCGACTGGATGGCCTTGCGCATCGCCCGCCGGAAGCTGACCCGGGAGGACAGCTGCTCGGCGACGCCCTGCGCCACCAGCTGAGCGTCCGACTCGGGGCTCTTCACCTCGAGGATGTTCAGCTGGACCTGCTTGCCGGTGAGCTTCTCCAGCTCGCCGCGGATCCGGTCGGCCTCCGCGCCCTTGCGGCCGATGACGATGCCCGGCCGGGCGGTGTGGATGTCAACGCGGACCCGGTCCCGGGTGCGCTCGATGTCCACCTTGGAGATGCCGGCGCGCTCCAGGCCCTTGGACATCATCCGGCGGATCTTGACGTCCTCGCCGATGTAGTCCTTGTAGAGCTTGTCCGCGAACCAGCGGCTCTTCCAGTCGGTGGAGATGCCGAGGCGGAACCCGGTGGGGTGAACCTTCTGACCCATTACTCGGCACCCTCCGTGCTGTTCTGGGACTCGGCCTTGTCGGCCTGCTTCGGCTCAGCGGCCTTGGTGGCCTTCTTCGCCGGCGCGGCCTTCTTCGCCGGGCGGGCCACCTGGACCGCCTCGACCGCGATGGTGATGTGACAGGTGCGCTTGCGGATCCGGTACGCCCGGCCCTGCGCCCGCGGACGGAACCGCTTGAGCGTCGGGCCTTCGTCCACGAACGCCTCGCTCACGAGGAGCGCGTCGGGGTCCAGCCGCTCGTTGGTCTCCGCGTTCGCAATCGCGCTGGCGAGCACCTTGTAGACCTGCTCGCTCGCAGCCTGCGGCGCGAACTGCAGGACGGTGAGCGCCTCCTTCGCGGGCAGACCGCGGACGAGGTTGACCACCCGGCGCGCCTTGTTCGGCGAGATGCGCACGTGCCGCGCAACCGCCCGCGCGCCCGGAAGCACCGGAGCGTCGCCCTTGACTGGCATCGCTGTAGCTCCTTGATCCTCTAATCCGTGTGTCTGCTTTAGCGGCGACGGCTCTTGCGGTCGTCCTTCTCGTGACCCTTGAACGTGCGGGTCAGAGCGAACTCCCCGAGCTTGTGCCCGACCATGGCCTCGGTGATGAACACCGGGACGTGCTTGCGCCCGTCGTGCACGGCGATCGTGTGCCCGAGCATGTCGGGAATGATCGTCGAGCGCCGCGACCAGGTCTTGATGACGTTCTTCGAGTTCTTCTCGTTCTGGACTTCCACCTTCTTGAGCAGGTGGTCGTCGACGAACGGGCCCTTCTTGAGGCTGCGAGGCATCTTCTACTCCCGTTACCCGCGCTTGCGGGTCGCGTAGCGGCGGCGAACGATCAGCTTGTCGCTCGGCTGGCCCTTGCGACGGGTACGGCCCTCAGGCTTACCCGCCGGGTTCACCGGGTGGCGACCACCGGAGGTCTTACCCTCACCACCACCGTGCGGGTGGTCGATCGGGTTCATGGCGACACCACGGACGGTCGGGCGCTTGCCCTTCCACCGCATACGACCAGCCTTACCCCAGTTGATGTTCGACTGGTCGGCGTTGCCGATCTCGCCGACCGTGGCGCGGCAGCGCACGTCGACGCGACGGATCTCGCCGGAGGGCATACGCAGCGTGGCGTACGCGCCCTCACGGCCGAGCAGCTGGATGCCGACGCCGGCCGAGCGGGCCAGCTTGGCGCCACCGCCGGGACGAAGCTCCACACCGTGGATCGTCGTACCGACCGGGATGTTGCGCAGGGGCAGGTTGTTCCCCGGCTTGATGTCCGCGCCCGGGCCGGACTCGACGCGGTCGCCCTGCTTCAGGTCCTTCGGCGCGACGATGTAGCGCTTCTCGCCGTCGGCGTAGTGCAGCAGCGCGATCCGAGCGGTGCGGTTCGGGTCGTACTCGATGTGCGCGACCTTGGCCGGCACGCCGTCCTTGTCCACCCGCTTGAAGTCGATCAGCCGGTACTGCCGCTTGTGACCGCCGCCCTGGTGCCGGGTGGTGATCCGGCCGTGGACGTTGCGGCCGCCCTTCTTGGGCAGCGGAACCAGCAGAGACTTCTCCGGCGTGGACCGGGTGATCTCGGCGAAGTCGGCGACGCTCGAGCCGCGACGGCCCGGCGTGGTCGGCTTGTACTTACGGATAGCCATTGTTTTACAACCCCTTAGCTGACCGGGCCGCCGAAGGCCTCGATACGGTCACCGTCAGCCAGCTTGACCATGGCGCGCTTGGTCGCCTTGCGCTGACCGAAGCCGGTCCGGGTGCGCTTGCGCTTGCCCTCGCGGTTCGCGGTGTTCACGGTCAGCACCCGCACGTTGAAGATCTGCTGGATCGCGATCTTGATCTGGGTCTTGTTCGCGTCCGGGTCGACGAGGAACGTGTACCAGTTCTGGTCGAGAACGCTGTAGCTCTTCTCGGAGACCACGGGCGCGATGATGATGTCCCGCGGGTCGGCGATCGTGGTCACTTGTTCCCCTCCTCGGCCGCCGCGGGCGCACCCAGGAACTCGTCGAGCGCTTCCTTGGTGAAGACCACCACGTCGGCAACCAGCACGTCGTACGTGTTGAGCTGGCCGGACTCGATGAGGTGCACGGTCGTCTCGTTGCGCAGCGACAGCCAGTTCAGCTCGTCGGTGCTGCTGAGCACGACCAGGACCTTGGTCGAGTCGGTCGCCTTGCGCAGGGTCGCGACCGCGGCCTTGGTCGACGGCTTGTCGCCGCTGACGAACGCCTCGACCACGTGCACCCGGCCGTCGCGGGCCCGGTCCGAGAGGGCGCCACGCAGGGCGGCAGCCTTCATCTTCTTGGGGGTCCGCTGGCTGTAGTCGCGCGGCACCGGGCCGTGCACCACGCCACCGCCGGTGAACTGCGGTGCCCGGATCGAGCCCTGGCGAGCCCGGCCGGTGCCCTTCTGCTTGTACGGCTTCTTGCCGCCGCCGGCGACCTCGCCCCGCGTCTTGGCCTTGTGCGTGCCCTGCCGCGCGGCGGCGAGCTGGGCGACGACGACCTGGTGCATCAGCGGGATGTTCGCCTGCACGTCGAAGACGTCGCCGGGCAGCTCGACCGAGCCGGCCTTGGCGCCCTCGACATTGATCACGTCAACCGTGCTCACTTGGCACCGCCCTTCTTGGCCGCGGTACGGACCAGGATCAGCGCGCCCTTGGGACCGGGCACAGCGCCCCGGACCAGCAGGATGTTGTTCTCGGTGTCCACCGCCTGCACGGTCAGGTTCTGCACGGTGTAGCGGCGGTTGCCCATCCGGCCGGCCATCCGGACGCCCTTGAAGACGCGACCCGGGGTGGCGCAGGCGCCGATGGAGCCGGGCGAGCGGTGCTTGCGCTCGACACCGTGGCTGCTCTTGAGGCCGTGGAAGCCGTGCCGCTTCATGACACCGGCGTAGCCCTTGCCCTTGGTCTTACCGGTGACGTCGATCGGCGCACCGACCGCGAACGCCTCGACGGTGACCTCCTGGCCGAGCTCGTACTCGCCGGCGTCGGTGGTGCGCAGCTCCACGAGGTGGCGCCGCGGCGACACACCGGCCTTGGCGTAGTGGCCACTCTCCGGCTTGTTGACCTTGCGCGGGTCGATGGCGCCGTACGCCAACTGGACAGCCGAGTAGCCGTCCTTGTCATCGGTGCGGACCTGGGTCACGACGCACGGGCCGGCCTGAACCACGGTCACCGGGACGACCTTGTTGTTGTCCCAGACCTGAGTCATGCCGAGCTTGGCGCCCAGAATCCCCTTTACTTGCCTGTCCATTAGTCCGGATCCCTACAGCTTGATCTCGATGTCGACGCCAGCCGGCAGGTCGAGGCGCATGAGCGAGTCGACCGTCTTGGGAGTCGGGTCGATGATGTCGATCAGCCGCTTGTGCGTGCGCATCTCGAAGTGCTCGCGCGAGTCCTTGTACTTGTGCGGCGAACGGATCACGCAGAAACGGTTGATCTCCGTGGGCAGCGGCACCGGGCCCGCGACCTGCGCCCCGGTACGCGTCACCGTCTCGACGATCTTCCGCGCCGAGGAGTCGACGACCTCGTGGTCATAGGCCTTGAGCCGGATGCGGATCTTCTGTCCCGCCATGGTGGCTTCTGTTTCCTTCTCTCGATGCCGCTACGTGCGAAAGCGGTGGCTTCCGCATGCCCGCAGGACGGTTGATCCTGCGTTGTCCGACCCCCGCGGTCGGGCGTGTCGCGCCTCGTCTCAGAGAGCAGCTCTGTTCAGCAACTCGACCCACGGGGATCTGGAATGCCTGGGCGGCCAGCAAACACTCGGGCCAGCAAACACGCCCCAGACACCCGGCGAGGGTGGCTGGCACCGTGAAGGCGCCAACCACCCCGCGCGGACGCAACCTGACTAGTATGCCGGATCGACGCCGGCAATGCTAATCGGGGTCACCCGACCCTACTTGTTGATCTTCGTGACCGTTCCGGCGCCGACGGTGCGGCCACCCTCACGGATCGCGAACTTCAGGCCCTGCTCCATGGCGATCGGCTGGATCAGCTTGACCGACATGGTGGTGGAGTCGCCCGGCATGACCATCTCGGTGCCCTCGGGCAGCGTGACGACGCCGGTGACGTCCGTGGTGCGGAAGTAGAACTGCGGGCGGTAGTTCTGGAAGAACGGCGTGTGCCGGCCACCCTCCTCCTTGGAGAGGATGTAGACCTGGCCCTCGAACTCCGTGTGCGGAGTCGTGGTGCCCGGACGCACAACCACCATGCCGCGCTCGACGTCCTCGCGCTTGATACCGCGGAGCAGCAGACCGACGTTCTCGCCCGCGCGGGCCTCGTCGAGCAGCTTGCGGAACATCTCGATGCCGGTGCAGACGGTCTTGGTCGACTTCTCGCGGATACCGACGATCTCGACCTCCTCGTTCGGCTTGAGGATGCCACGCTCGGCGCGACCGGTGACCACGGTGCCACGACCGGTGATCGTGAAGACGTCCTCGATGGGCATGAGGAACGCCTTCTCGGTGTCACGCTCGGGCTGCGGGATCGCGGTGTCCACAGCGCTCATGAGCTCGAGCAGACGCTCGGTCCACTCCTTGTCGCCCTCGAGCGCCTTGAGCGCCGAGACGCGCACGACCGGCACGTCGTCGCCCGGGAACTCGTAGGTGCTGAGCAGCTCACGAACCTCGAGCTCGACGAGCTCCAGGAGCTCCTCGTCCTCGACCATGTCGCTCTTGTTCAGGGCGACGACGATGTACGGAACACCGACCTGGCGGGCCAGGAGCACGTGCTCCTTGGTCTGCGGCATCGGGCCGTCGGTCGCGGCAACCACCAGGATCGCGCCGTCCATCTGCGCGGCACCGGTGATCATGTTCTTGATGTAGTCCGCGTGGCCGGGGCAGTCCACGTGCGCGTAGTGACGCGCCGCGGTCTGGTACTCGACGTGCGCGATCGAGATCGTGATACCACGCGCCTTCTCTTCCGGCGCCTTGTCGATCTCGTCGAACGGGGTGTACGGGTTCAGGTCCGGGTACTGGTCGTGCAGGACCTTGGTGATGGCCGCAGTCAGCGTCGTCTTACCGTGGTCGATGTGACCAATGGTGCCGATGTTGACGTGCGGCTTAGTCCGCTCGAACTTCGCCTTCGCCACTGGTGTCCTCCTGTGGACTGTGTCTTTTCTTTCGCCCGGCACGCCCGATAAGGCGATGGGGACTCTGTCGACTGCTCGCGCGCGTGCGGTTCTCGACGAACCGCACGCGCCTCACCGCTCACACAAAGAGGAAAGCCCCCGCAGCCTTCACGGTGTTGATTTGGCTCACCTCCGGGTGCCCTCCGCTCCGCGCTTCGTTCCTCGCGCGATGCTCACGCACCCGTCGCCTTCGCGATGATCTCCTTCGCGACGCCCTGCGGGACCTCGGCGTAGGAGTCGAACTGCATGCTGTAGCTGGCCCGGCCCTGGGTCTTCGACCGAAGGTCGCCAACGTAGCCGAACATCTCGGACAGCGGGACCAGCGCCTTGACGACGCGGGCGCCGGAGCGCTCCTCCATCGACTGGATGATGCCCCGCCGGGAGTTGAGGTCGCCGATCACGTCGCCCATGTTGTCCTCGGGCGTGGTGACCTCGACCGCCATCATCGGCTCGAGCAGCGCGGGGTCGGCCTTGCGGGCCGCCTCCTTCATCACCATCGAGCCGGCGATCTTGAACGCCATTTCGGACGAGTCGACCTCGTGGTACTGACCGTCGAGCAGCGTCAGCTTGACACCGACCAGCGGGTAGCCGGCGAGCACGCCGTACTGCATGGCGTCCTGCGCACCCGCGTCCACCGAGGGGATGAACTCCCTGGGGATGCGGCCACCGGTGACGGCGTTGACGAACTCGTACGTCGGGCCGTCGGCGCCGAGCGACAGCGGCTCGAGCTTGACGATGACCTTCGCGTACTGGCCCGAGCCACCGGTCTGCTTCTTGTGCACGTAGTCGAGCTTCTCCACGGTGCCGCGGATCGTCTCGCGGTACGCCACCTGCGGCTTACCGATGTTGGCCTCGACGTTGAACTCGCGCCGCATCCGGTCGACGAGGATGTCGAGGTGCAGCTCGCCCATGCCGGCGATGACCGTCTGACCGGTCTCCTCGTCGTTCCAGACGCGGAAGGTCGGGTCTTCCTCGGCCAGGCGCTGGATCGCGGTGCCCAGCTTCTCCTGGTCGGACTTGGTCTTCGGCTCGATGGCGACCTGGATGACCGGCTCCGGGAACGTCATCGACTCCAGGATGACCGGGTTGGCCGGGTCGCTGAGCGTGTCACCGGTGGTGGTCTGCTTCAGACCCTGGACGGCGATGATGTCGCCGGCCTGCGCCGTGGGCCGCTCCTCACGCTTGTTCGCGTGCATCTGGTAGATCTTGCCGATCCGCTCCTTGCGGTCCTTGGTGGAGTTGACCACCTGGGAGCCGGACTCGAGCGTGCCGGAGTAGACGCGAACGTAGGTGAGCTTGCCGAGGTGCTTGTCCGTCTGGATCTTGAACGCCAGGGCCGAGAACGGCTCCGAGTTCGACGGCTTGCGCTGGAGCGGCGTCTCGCCGTCCGTCGCGGTGCCCTCGATGGCCGGGATGTCCAGCGGCGACGGCAGGTACTCGATCACGGCGTCGAGCATGGGCTGAACACCCTTGTTCTTGAACGCCGAGCCGCAGAGCACCGGGTTGGCCTTGCTGGCGATCGTGGACCGCCGGATGGCGGCCTTGATCTCGTCCTGGGAGACCTCCTCGCCCTCGAGGTACTTCTCCATGACCGCGTCGTCGACGTCGGCCAGGGTCTCGATCAGCTTCTCGCGCCACTCGGTAGCGGAGTCGACCAGCTCGGCCGGGATCTCCTCGACCGCGTAGTCCTCACCCTTCTGGGTCTCCCCACGCCAGGTGAGGGCGCGCATGCCGACCAGGTCCACGACGCCGATGTGGTCGCCCTCGAGCCCGATCGGGATCTGGAGCACCAGCGGGGTCGCGTTGAGCCGGTCGATCATCATCTGCACGCAGCGGAAGAAGTCGGCGCCGGTCCGGTCGAGCTTGTTGACGAAGCACATCCGGGGAACGTGGTACTTGTCCGCCTGCCGCCAGACGTTCTCGGTCTGCGGCTCCACACCGGCCACGCCGTCGTAGACCGCCACCGCGCCGTCCAGCACACGCAACGACCGCTCGACCTCAACCGTGAAGTCGACGTGGCCGGGCGTGTCGATGATCTGGATCGTATGGCCCTTCCACTCGCACTTGGTGGCGGCGGAAGTGATCGTGATACCGCGCTCCTGCTCCTGCTCCATCCAGTCCATGGTGGCGGCGCCATCGTGGACTTCACCGATCTTGTACGTGATACCGGTGTAGAAGAGGATTCGCTCGGTGGTCGTGGTCTTACCAGCATCGATGTGCGCCATGATGCCGATGTTGCGTACGTTGGCGAGCGCGTCTGCGGCGGCCACTTCAATCCCTACTTTTCTTCGTCGTCGTCTCTAGGACCGGTACGACTTGCCTAGTGGCCCGGCGGGGAGCCGGGCCGGCAGCGGGTCTTACCAGCGGTAGTGCGCGAAGGCCTTGTTGGACTCCGCCATCTTGTGGGTGTCCTCGCGCCGCTTGACCGCAGCGCCAAGGCCGTTGCTGGCGTCGAGCAGCTCGTTCTGGAGGCGCTCGACCATCGTCTTCTCCCGGCGGGCCTTGGAGTACTGGACCAGCCAGCGCAGGCCGAGAGTGGTCTGCCGCGGGGTACGGACCTCGACCGGCACCTGGTAGGTCGCGCCACCGACACGGCGGCTGCGGACCTCGAGGGTCGGCTTCACGTTGTCCATCGCGCGCTTCAGCGTCACCACCGGGTCGGTTCCGCTCTTCTCCCGGCAACCCTCGAGCGCGCCGTACACGATGCGCTCGGCCAGCTGGCGCTTGCCGGCGATCAGGATCTTGTTGATCAGCTGAGTCACGAGCGGGGAGTTGTAAACCGGATCCGGAACCACGGGGTGGCGCGGAGCGGGGCCCTTACGCGGCATATCAGCTCTTCTCCTTCTTCGCGCCGTAACGGCTGCGGGCCTGCTTGCGGTTGCGGACACCCTGGGTGTCCAGCGAACCACGGACGATCTTGTAGCGGACGCCGGGCAGGTCCTTCACACGGCCACCACGCACGAGCACGATCGAGTGCTCCTGCAGGTTGTGGCCGACGCCCGGGATGTACGCCGTCACCTCGATCTGGCTGCTGAGCTTCACACGAGCGACCTTGCGCAGCGCGGAGTTCGGCTTCTTGGGGGTGGTGGTGTACACGCGCGTGCACACGCCGCGCCGCTGGGGACTTCCCTTCAGCGCCGGCGTCTTGGTCTTACTCGTCTTCGCCTGGCGGCCCTTGCGGACCAGCTGCTGGATCGTGGGCACCGGGTTTCTCCGCTCCCTTCGGCCGCTTTCTTGATCGGCCGCACCGTCTTGTATGTCTCTGTGCGCCGTACGCTCCCCAAATATCGGAGAGTGTCCGGCACCCGCGGTCGGGCGTGTCGTCCGGCTCACGGTCCCGCCGCGCGTGATGTCACGCGCACCGGGTCTTGTCTGTGTCACCGCGATGAACGTCAACGCGGTGAAGCTCGGCGTGCTTTATGTACCCCGTCTCTAACGTTCGACTCGGGCGCACGCACGAGTTGCCCGGGCAAGCCCGGGCACGAGGGGAAAGAGTACCCACCACGAGCACCCAGGTCAAAATCGACAGGTTGCCGACGACCGGGCTGTCACGACGGATATCTCCGAGACAAGTGTACCGGGTGCCTCGCGGCGGTTTACCGCGGTGCCCCAACCCGGCCGTCCGAAGCGCCGAGCGCCCCTCAGGACGACAGCTGCAGCATCAGTGCCAACGCCATCGACAGCGCCGCGATTCCCGCACCGGTGGCTCCACAGCAGATGCCCGCGATGGCCACGCCGTTGCCGGTGAACCGCACCTGGCCGGGCTGCACCGGGCGGCGGACCTGCCGGCGGGCGGCCACACCCACCACGATCGCTCCCCCGCCACCGAGCAGGCTGAGCACCGTGAACGCGCCGGCGGCCTGAGCGCCCCAGCCGGCGTCGGCGCCGAGAAGCCCGAAGCAGAACACCACCACCGACACCAGGATCGATCCGATGCCGGCCAGCAGCGAGCCCACCGCCAGGCCCGACGTGATCGGCTCGACCCGCAGCTGGACCAGACCGAACTCGGTGCCCGGCACGGCCTCGACCCGCTCCGGCTGCCAGCTGTCGGCGGGCGACGTCGGCGGGACGGCCGGCGGGTACGGCTGCTGGGTCATAGAGAAAGCATGTCACCCGTACGGGCCGCGCGGCAGCCCGGCCTAGTCGGTGCCGGGGGCGAAGTCGGGGCCGGCCGGCGAGCTGGCCAGGTGGAGCAGGCCGGCGATCGAAGCCACCACGAGCGTGGCCAGGGCCAGCACGATGCCGATCCAGGCCAGCCGGCGGCCGCGCCGGATCCACGCCCCGCCGGTCAGATAACCCCTGGCGGCGTACGCGTCCCGGGCCGCCTGCCGGGCCAGCACGAGTGCGATCGTGGCGGGAATCACACCGCCGACGAATGCCCCGGTCAGGAAGCCCACCAAGCCCAGAGCGAAGACCGCCCGTGCCTTGGTGGAGCGCTCCGGGTCCGGATCCATCGGGTGGCGGGTAGGTGCCGCCGCGGGGACTGTCACCCGTCCATCCTAAGAACGCCGGCCTCAGAACGCCGGAGGGCGGCCGCGCCAGCGCGCGACCGCCCTCCGAGCAACGAAACCGTCAGCGGTAGGACCCGAAGTCGAAGTCGTCCAGCGGCACAGCCTGCCCGCTGGCCGGCCCGAAGCCGTAGTCGGTCTCCGGGTACCCGGTCATCGAGTACACCTTGGCCTTGGCCTCCTCGGTCGGCTCGACCCGGATGTTGCGGTACTTGCTGATGCCCGTACCGGCCGGGATGAGCTTACCGATGATGACGTTCTCCTTGAGGCCGACCAGCGAGTCGCTCCGCGAGTTGATCGCCGCGTCGGTCAGCACCCGGGTGGTCTCCTGGAAGGAGGCCGCCGAGAGCCAGGAGTCGGTCGCCAGCGACGCCTTGGTGATACCCATGAGCACCGGACGACCGGCGGCGGGCTCGCCACCCTCGCCGACGAGCCGGCGGTTCTCCGACTCGAACAGCGCCCGGTCGACCAGCACGCCCGGCAGGAACTCCGCGGCACCCGAGTCGATGACCGTCACCCGCTTGAGCATCTGGCGGATGATGATCTCGATGTGCTTGTCGTGGATGAGCACACCCTGCGAGCGGTAGACCTCCTGGACCTCCTGGGTCAGGTGGACCTGGACCGCCCGCGGACCCATGATCCGCAGAAGCTCGTGCGGGTCGATGGTGCCCTCGGTGAGCTTCTCGCCGACGCCGACGTGGTCGCCGTCGTGGGCACGGAGCTTGACCCGCTTGGAGATCTTGTCGTACACGATCTCCTCGCTGCCGTCGTCCGGCACCACGACGATCTTGCGCGAGCGCTCGCCGTCCTCGATCCGGATGCGGCCCGGGGTGTCGGCGATGGGCGCCTTGCCCTTGGGCACGCGGGCCTCGAAGATCTCCTGCACACGCGGCAGACCCTGGGTGATGTCCTCACCCGCGACACCACCGGTGTGGAAGGTACGCATCGTCAGCTGGGTACCCGGCTCACCGATGGACTGGGCCGCGATGATGCCGACCGCCTCACCGATGTCGACCCCCTTGCCGGTCGGCAGCGAACGGCCGTAGCAGGCCGCGCACACGCCGAGCTTCGACTCACAGGTCAGCACACTGCGCACCCGGACGTTCTCGATGCCGTTGGCGACGAGGATGTCGACCAGGATCGAGTTGAGGTCCGAGCCCCGCGGCACCACGACGCTGCCGTCCAGGCCCTTGGCGTCGTCGGCCAGGGTCCGGGCGTGCACACCGGTCTCGGCGTGCACGTGCACGACCAGGGTGCCGTCCGCCTCGCGCTCGCCGACCTGCATCGGGATCGCGCGGTCGGTGCCGCAGTCCTCCTCGCGGATGATGACATCCTGCGAGACGTCCACCAGACGCCGGGTCAGGTAACCCGAGTCGGCGGTACGCAGCGCGGTGTCGGCCAGACCCTTACGGGCACCGTGCGTGGAGATGAAGTACTCCAGCACGGTCAGACCCTCGCGGTACGACGAGGTGATCGGCCGCGGGATGATCTCACCCTTGGGGTTGGCCACCAGGCCACGGATCGCGGCGATCTGCCGCAGCTGCAGCAGGTTACCGCGAGCGCCCGAGTTGATCATGACCCAGAGCGGGTTCTCCCGGGGCAGCGCGGCCTCCATCTCCTTGGAGATCTCGGTCGTCGCCGCGGTCCAGATGTCGATCAGCTCGCCGCGACGCTCCTCGCTGGTGATCAGACCGCGCTGGTACTGCTTGTCGATCTGGTCCGCCTCGGCCTGGTAGCGCGCCAGGATCTCGGGCTTGCGCGCGGGGCCGATGACGTCGCCCATGCCGATCGTCACGCCGGACCAGGTGGCCCAGTGGAAGCCGGCCTCCTTGAGCGCGTCCAGGGTGGCCGCCAGGGCCACCTTCGGGAAGCGCTCGGCGAGGTCGTTGACGATCGCCGACAGCTGACCCTTGCGGATCTCGTAGTTCACGAAGCGGTAGCCCGGAGGCAGCGTCTCGTTGAAGATCACCCGGCCCAGCGTGGTCTCGACCAGCAGCGGATCGCCCTCGGTCCACTCCTCCGGAGCGTCCCAGCGCGGGCCGTTGGCGCCGTTGTCGACACCGACCACCTCACGCAGACGCACCTTGATCGGCGCCTGCAGGTGCAGTTCGCCGTTGTCGAAGGCCATCCGCGCCTCGGCGTCCGAGCTGAACACCCGGCCCTCGCCCTTGGCACCGGGCGTCTCGTGGGTCAGGTGGTACAGGCCGATGACCATGTCCTGGGTGGGCATGGTGACCGGCTTGCCGTCGGCCGGCTTGAGGATGTTGTTCGAGGAGAGCATCAGGATCCGGGCCTCGGCCTGGGCCTCGGCCGACAGCGGCACGTGCACCGCCATCTGGTCACCGTCGAAGTCGGCGTTGAACGCCGTGCAGACGAGCGGGTGGATCTGGATCGCCTTGCCCTCGACCAGCTGCGGCTCGAAGGCCTGGATGCCCAGGCGGTGCAGGGTCGGCGCGCGGTTCAGCAGCACCGGGTGCTCGCTGATGACCTCTTCGAGGACGTCCCACACGACCGGCCGCTGACGCTCGACCATCCGCTTGGCCGACTTGATGTTCTGCGCGTGGTTCAGGTCGACCAGGCGCTTCATCACGAACGGCTTGAACAGCTCCAGCGCCATCTGCTTGGGCAGGCCGCACTGGTGCAGCTTGAGCCGCGGGCCGACGACGATCACGGAACGACCGGAGTAGTCGACCCGCTTGCCCAGCAGGTTCTGCCGGAACCGGCCCTGCTTGCCCTTGAGCATGTCGGACAGCGACTTGAGCGGGCGGTTACCCGGGCCGGTGACCGGCCGGCCGCGGCGGCCGTTGTCGAACAGCGCGTCGACGGCCTCCTGCAGCATCCGCTTCTCGTTGTTCACAATGATCTCGGGCGCGCCCAGGTCGATCAGGCGCTTGAGACGGTTGTTCCGGTTGATGACCCGGCGGTACAGGTCGTTCAGGTCGCTGGTCGCGAACCGGCCACCGTCGAGCTGCACCATGGGACGCAGGTCGGGCGGGATGACCGGGACGCAGTCGAGCACCATGCCGAGCGGCGAGTTGCGGGTGTTCAGGAACGCGGCGACGACCTTGAGCCGCTTGAGCGCACGGATCTTCCGCTGGCCCTTACCGGTGCGGATGATCTCCCGCAGCGACTCGGCCTCGGCGTCCAGGTCCATGTTCTCGAGCAGCGCCTTGATCGCCTCGGCGCCCATCCCGCCGGTGAAGTACTCACCGAAGCGGTCGCGCAGCTCGCGGTACAGCAGCTCGTCGGTGACCAGCTGCTTCGAGTCGAGCTTGCGGAACGTGTCCAGCACCTCGTCCAGGCGGTCGATCTCGCGCTGCGCCTTGTCCCGGATCTGGCGCATCTCGCGCTCGCCAGCCTCCTTGACCTTGCGGCGCACGTCCGCCTTGGCTCCCTCGGCCTCGAGCTCCGCGAGGTCCTGCTCCAGCTTGGCGGCCCGCTTCTCGATCTCGGAGTCGCGGCCGTTCTCGGACTGCCGCTTCTCCGCGAAGATCTCGTTCTCGATCGTAGACATGTCGCGGTGACGGGCGTCTGTGTCTACCGAAGTGATCACGTACGAGGCGAAGTAAATGATCTTTTCGAGGTCCTTGGGCGCCAGGTCGAGCAGATAGCCCAGCCGGCTCGGCACACCCTTGAAGTACCAGATGTGCGTGACCGACGCGGCCAGCTCGATGTGACCCATCCGCTCACGGCGGACCTTGGACCGGGTCACCTCGACGCCGCAGCGCTCACAGATGATGCCCTTGAACCGGACCCGCTTGTACTTGCCGCAGTAGCACTCCCAGTCCCGCTGCGGACCGAAGATCTTCTCGCAGAAGAGTCCGTCCTTCTCGGGCTTGAGGGTGCGGTAGTTGATCGTCTCGGGCTTCTTGACCTCGCCGTGCGACCACTGGCGGATGTCGTCAGCGGTCGCCAGGCCGATACGCAACTCGTCGAAGAAGTTGACGTCGAGCACTTGGACTATCCCTCGTGTTTCGTTGCTCGGGTGAATTCAAGGCCGGCGGGTGCGGCCCCGGTCGCCCGGGGCCGCGTCCGTCAGATCTCTTCGACGCTGCTGACACCCTCGTTCGGGCGCCGGGACAGGTCGATACCGAGTTCCTCCGCGGCCCGGAAGACCTCGTCGTCCGTCTCGCGCATCTCCAGGGCCACGCCGTCGCTGGACAGCACCTCGACGTTGAGGCACAGCGACTGCAGCTCCTTGAGCAGCACCTTGAAGGACTCTGGGATGCCCGGTTCCGGGATGTTCTCGCCCTTGACGATGGCCTCGTAGACCTTTACGCGGCCAAGGACGTCGTCGGACTTGATGGTGAGCAGCTCCTGCAGCGCGTAGGCCGCGCCGTAGGCCTGCATGGCCCAGCACTCCATCTCGCCGAACCGCTGGCCACCGAACTGCGCCTTACCACCCAGCGGCTGCTGCGTGATCATCGAGTACGGGCCGGTCGACCGCGCGTGGATCTTGTCGTCGACCAGGTGGTTCAGCTTCAGGATGTAGACGTAGCCGACCGAGATCGGGTCCGGCAGAGGCTCACCGGACCGGCCGTCGAACAGCTGCGCCTTGCCGTCGCCGTTGACCAGCCGCTTCCCGTCGCGGTTGACCAGCGTCGACTCGAGGAGGCCCTTGATCTCCTCCTCCTGCGCACCGTCGAACACGGGGGTCGCCACGTTCGAGTCCGCGGGGGACTCGTGTGCCTCGATCGCCCGCAGCTGGCGCTTCCAGTCCTCGTTCTCGCCGTCCACCGACCAGCCGGTCTTGGCGATCCACCCGAGGTGGGTCTCCAGCACCTGGCCGATGTTCATCCGCGAGGGCACACCGAGCGGGTTGAGCACGATGTCGACCGGGGTGCCGTCCTCGAGGAACGGCATGTCCTCAACCGGAAGGATCTTGGAGATGACGCCCTTGTTGCCGTGCCGGCCGGCGAGCTTGTCGCCGTCCTGGATCTTCCGCTTCTGCGCGACGTACACGCGGACCAGCTCGTTCACGCCGGGGGGCAGCTCGTCGCCGTCCTCGCGGGAGAACGTGCGGACGCCGATCACCGTGCCGGTCTCGCCGTGCGGCACCTTCAGCGAGGTGTCCCGGACCTCCCGGGCCTTCTCACCGAAGATCGCGCGCAGCAGGCGCTCCTCCGGGGTCAGCTCGGTCTCGCCCTTGGGCGTGACCTTGCCGACCAGGATGTCACCGGGCACGACCTCGGCACCGATCCGGATGATGCCGCGCTCGTCCAGGTCGGCGAGCATTTCCTCGCTGACGTTGGGGATGTCGCGGGTGATCTCCTCCGGGCCGAGCTTGGTGTCCCGGGCGTCCACCTCGTGCTCCTCGATGTGGATCGAGGTGAGCACGTCCTGCTGGACGAGGCGCTGCGACAGGATGATCGCGTCCTCGTAGTTGTGACCCTCCCAGCACATGAACGCGACGAGCAGGTTGCGGCCGAGGGCCATCTCCCCGTCGTCGGTGCACGGGCCGTCCGCGATGACCTGACCGGCCTCGATCCGGTCACCCTCGAACACGACCGGCTTCTGGTTGACGCAGGAGCCGGCGTTGGAGCGGCGGAACTTGTGCAGCAGGTAGGTGCGCCGGTGGCCGTCGTCCTGGTGCACCGTCACGTAGTCGGCGCACAGGTCCTCGACCACGCCGCCGACCTCGGCCACGACCACGTCGCCGGCGTCGACCGCGGCGCGGTACTCCATGCCGGTGCCGACCAGCGGCGACTCGGCCTTGACCAGCGGCACGGCCTGACGCTGCATGTTGGCGCCCATGAGCGCGCGGTTGGCGTCGTCGTGCTCGAGGAACGGAATCATCGCGGTGGCGACCGAGGTCATCTGCCGCGGTGACACGTCCATGTAGTCGACCTGCGCGCCCGGCACGTAGTCGACCTCACCGCCCTTCCGGCGGACCAGGACGCGGTCCTCGGCGAAAGTGCCGTCGCTGCTCAGCAGCGCGTTGGCCTGCGCCTTGATGAACCGGTCTTCCTCGTCCGCGGTCAGGTAGTGCACCTCGTCGGTGACCCGGCCGCTCTCCACCTTGCGGTACGGCGTCTCGATGAAGCCGAACGGGTTGACCCGCGCGAAGGTCGAGAGAGCGCCGATCAGACCGATGTTCGGGCCTTCGGGCGTCTCGATCGGGCACATCCGGCCGTAGTGGGACGGGTGCACGTCGCGAACCTCGAAGCCGGCCCGCTCACGCGACAGACCACCGGGGCCGAGCGCGCTCAGCCGGCGCCGGTGGGTCAGGCCCGCCAGCGGGTTGGTCTGGTCCATGAACTGGGACAGCTGGGAGGTGCCGAAGAACTCCTTGATCGCCGCCACCACGGGACGGATGTTGATCAGGGTCTGCGGCGTGATCGCCTCGACGTCCTGGGTCGTCATGCGCTCACGGACGACACGCTCCATCCGGGACAGGCCGACGCGGACCTGGTTCTGGATGAGCTCGCCGACGGTACGCAGGCGACGGTTACCGAAGTGGTCGATGTCGTCGGGCTCGTAGCCGTCCTCACCGGCGTGCAGCCGGCAGAGGTAGTCCACGGTCTTGACGACGTCTTCCTCGGTCAACGTGCCCCGGACGATCGGGACGTCGATTTCCAGCTTCTTGTTGAACTTGTACCGGCCGACCTTGGCGACGTCGTACCTCTTCGGGTTGAAGAAGAGGTTGTCGAGCAGGGTCTGCGCGTTCTCCCGGGTCGGGGGCTCGCCGGGGCGGAGCTTGCGGTAGATGTCGAGCAGGGCCTCGTCCTGCCCGGCGATGTGGTCCTTCTCCAGGGTGGTCATCAGCAGCTCGGACCAGCCGAACCGCTCACGGATCTGGTCCGCGGACCAACCGATGGCCTTGAGCAGGACGGTGACGGCCTGCCGGCGCTTGCGGTCGATCCGGACACCCACGGTGTCGCGCTTGTCGATGTCGAACTCGAGCCAGGCACCCCGGCTCGGGATGACCTTGACGCTGGAAAGGTCGCGGTCGGAGGTCTTGTCCGGCTCCTTCGTGAAGTACACGCCCGGCGAGCGGACGAGCTGACTCACCACGACGCGCTCGGTGCCGTTGATGACGAACGTCCCCTTGGGGGTCATCATCGGGAAGTCACCCATGAACACGGTCTGGCTCTTGATCTCGCCAGTCGTGTTGTTGGTGAACTCCGCGGTCACGAACAGCGGCGCGCAGTAGGTCAGGTCCTTCTCTTTACACTCCTCGATCGAGGCCTTGACCTCGTCGAATCGGGGTGACGAGAAGGACAGCGACATAGTGCCGGAGAAGTCCTCAATGGGACTGATCTCTTCGAGGATCTCTGCGAGGCCCGAATGGGCGTGCGGGTCGTCCGTCGACCGGGCCTGCCAAGCCTCGTTGCCTACCAGCCAGTCAAAAGACTCTGTCTGGAGGGCGAGGAGGTTGGGGACCTCAAGTTGCTCGGTGATCCTGCCGAAAGAGACACGGCGGGGTGCGTAAGCGCTCGACGTACGGCTGGTCTTCGCAGGGCGGGAAGCTGCCAAGATGCGTCCTTCCGAGGACCGGTGCTGCTGATGCGGCTAGCAGCTGCGGTATGCAACTGTTTGCGTTGCCCTCGTTTTGTAGGCACTGTAACGAGCCCGCAGGAAGTCATCCGGGTGGATGTCCTGGCAGGGCTCAAGGCAGAAGGCAGCGCAAACTAGCAGTGTAGCCGCTCGGCTAACCGCTGTCCAGCCCACACCAGAGGGGGCCTGCGGAACAACCCCACGGCCTCTGGACTCCACCCCATTTGACCTGGGGCCTCCATGGAGCCAGTGCCTCGTGCGGGGCCGCTCGAACGCGGCGTATCTCCCTCGGGTGCCGTCTGCCGGAGGCCCGTTGACACCGGACCACCCACAGGGCGGCTGTCGCAAGCGCGGAAGACTTGCTGATGTCAGCGTGCCTGTCAGCGGACACTCAGTCAAGGGCTCCGCCGCGGGTCGGACTCGCGGCGGCGCCCAACGGGCGCGTCCTTGGGACCATACCCAATGAAATGACCGAATAATCGGGCTTTGCCGGTCGGGTGAACGACACCCTCGGACACGGCTCCCACCAGGGACAATGCGGGCAAAAATACGGACGGCGAAGACCCGAACACGGGTCTTCGCCGTCCGCAAGAGAAGCTGTCGAGCGTTAGATCACTTGAGGGTGACCTTCGCGCCCTCGCCCTCGAGCTTGGCCTTGGCAGCCTCGGCCTTCTCCTTGTTGACGCCCTCGAGGATCGCCTTGGGGGCGGCCTCGACGGCGTCCTTGGCCTCCTTGAGGCCCAGGCCGGTCAGCTCACGCACGACCTTGATGACCTGGATCTTCTTGCCGCCGTCGCCCTCGAGGACGACGTCGAAGGAGTCCTGCTCGACGGGGGCCTCGGCGGCCGGGCCGGCCGGGCCGGCGGCCGCGACGGCAACCGGGGCAGCCGCGGTGACCTCGAAGGTCTCCTCGAACTGCTTCACGAACTCGGACAGCTCGATCAGCGTCATCTCCTTGAACGCGTCGAGCAGCTCGTCGGTGCTGAGCTTCGCCATATCTGGCAACCTTTCCTAGCTTTTGTGCTGAATGTCGTTTTGGTTCCGCGCGGCTCAGGCGGCCTCGGCGGAACCGTCCTTCTCGCGCTTCTCCTGCAGGGCGGCCGCGAGGCGCGCCACCTGCGACAGCGGGGCCTGGAACAGGCCGGCCGCCTTGGTCAGGTTGCCCTTCATGGCGCCGGCCAGCTTGGCCAGCAGAACCTCACGAGACTCGAGGTCGGCGAGCTTGTTGACCTCGTCAGCCGTGATCGCGCGACCCTCGAAGACACCGCCCTTGATCTTCAGGACGGGGTTGGTCTTGGCGAAGGCCCGCAGAGCCTTGGCCGCCTCGACCGGGTCGCCGGAAACGAAGGCGAGCGCGGTAGGACCGGTGAACAGCTCGTCGAGGCCTTCGATGCCCGCGTCGGTGGCCGCCCGCTTCGCGAGCGTGTTCTTCGACACGGAGTACTTGGTCTCCCTGCCGAGCGAACGGCGCAGCTCGGTGAGCTGCTTGACCGTGAGGCCGCGGTACTCCGTCAACACGGTGGCCGGCGAGTTACGGAAGTTGTCCGTGAGCTCGGCAACGGCGCTGGCCTTGTCGGCCCGGACCGGCTTGTCCGCCATGTCCCTCCTCTCTCAGTGCTGATGCCACTGGCCGAGAAGGAACCGGAAATGAGAAACGCCCCGGCGCAGGGCGCACGGGGCGAGGCAGGACTCGACGCATGCCGAGGCCGATCGCGAACCGTCCTCCCCTGCGCGGGTCGCCCGCATCCTGCGGGACCTTCGGCCGCGGCGTCCGATCTGGCGAACGGTTGCTGCGGCGACCAGCGGTCTATGGGTGGAACTCCGAGAAGAAAGAGTACGCGCTGGGTCCGCAACCGCCAAATCGGGGCCGTTCCGGGGCACACCGGCGGCCGGGTGGGTGGTCACTCCCCCCGGTCCGCCGCCGGGCTGTCCCGCGGGGCTGGGCAACCCCCTCAGGAGCGGGAGCGGCGCAGCCAGCCGTAGCAGGCGAAGGCCGTCGCGCACCAGGCGACGGCCCAGCCGGTGAGCAGGGCCAGGGTGGCCGCGGCCGGCGGGGTGGACGGGTCGTTCAGCGCCCGCGCGGTGGCCATCACCGGCGGCACCAGCCACGGCAGCACCGCCCCCTGGAGGCCGAGCACCACGACCAGGACCGAGGCCACCGCCAGCACGGCCACCCCGGTGCGGACCTGGCCGGTCACCGCCCGGCTGGCCAGCGCGCCGACCGCGATCGCCGGCGGCACCGCCAGCAGGTGGGCCAGCACGCCCAGGGCCACCCCGGAGGCCACCGGCTCGGTAGTGTCGATGCCGCGGAAGAGCCACGGCGCGACCATGGCGGCGGCGCAGACCAGCACCGCGACGAGAGCGGCGGCCAGCAGGCCGGCCAGCGCCTCGCGGGCCGGGCCGACCGCGAGCCGGGCCAGCCGGCGCTGCACGTCGGGCTCGGTGTCCAGCAGCAGCTTGGTGAGCCAGGCCAGGACCGGGAACAGGACGGCCGCCGAGTATCCGTAGGCCACCGCGGCCGCGGACGCTCCGCCGCCGTACAGGATGCCGAGCAGGGCGATCAGGGCGATCAGTGGGGCCAGCGACCGGCCGCCCCGCAGAAACGCGGCCAGGCGCATCCCGGCGAGCGCGGTCACGGTGCCCCGCTCCCACCGTGGACGTCCTGGTCGCGTACCCCCAAAACGCGGTGACCGGCGGCACGGAGCCGGACCACGGCCTGGTCTGCCTCCCGGCGACGGACCGCAACCTCCACGATCACCTCGGCCTCGTCAGGGCCGTCCTGGTCAGGGCCGCCCTCGGCGGCCGACGCGTGCACCGTCGACTCGGACACCGTCCAGTGCGCCGCGCCCGGCAGGCTGGTGATCTCACCGCGGTGGTCGCTCACCAGCACCGTGCCGCCGGCCGTGGTGACCTCGTCGACGATCTGCGGTATCAGCGTGCGGGCCACCGAGTCGAGGCCCTCCCAGGGCTCGTCGAGCACCAGCAGGCCGGGCGGTATGAGCAGGGCCTGGGCGAGACCGACCTTTTGCGCGGTGCCCTTGGAGAGGTCGGCCAGCCTCGTGCCGGTGAACTCGGTGAGCAGCAGGCGCTCGATCCAGGCGTCGGCCGCGGCCGGATCACGAAGCCCTCGGACCTCGGCCATCCGGTGCAGGTATTGCCGGGTGGTGAACGGCTGGTCGGCGGGGAAGCGCTCGGGCACCCAGCCGATCACCGCGGGCCGGTCGTGGATCACGCCGCGCTGCGGCCGGAGCACCCCGGCGGCCAGTTGCAGCAGCGTCGACTTACCGGCCCCGTTGTGGCCCAGCACCATGACCGTGTGCCCCGGTTCGGCCACGGCGTCCACCGCGCGCAGCGTCCAGCCGGCTCGCCGCGCGTACCGGAACCACACCTGGTCGAACCGCACGCCGGAAGCCTGCCACAAAGAAAGGCCCCCGGGTGTCCCCGGGGGCCTTCGCGCCTTGCTCGATCGGCTCTGCCTGGATCAGGCTTCGGCCTTGAGGTTCTTGACCACGTTGGGGTCGACCGGCACGCCGGGGCCCATGGTGGTGGTGACGGTGACCTTCTTGAGGTACTTGCCCTTGGCGGCGGACGGCTTGGCCCGCAGCACCTCGTCCAGCACCGCCGCGTAGTTGTCGACCAGCTGGTCCTCGGAGAACGAGGCCTTGCCGATGATCAGGTGCAGGTTGGAGTGCTTGTCCACCCGGAAGGTGATCTTGCCGCCCTTGATCTCGTTGATCGCCTTGGTCACGTCCATGGTGACCGTGCCGGTCTTCGGGTTCGGCATCAGGCCGCGGGGGCCGAGGATGCGGGCGATCCGGCCGATCTTGGCCATCTGGTCGGGGGTCGCAATCGCGGCGTCGAACTCGAGCCAGCCACCCTGGATGCGGGCGACGAGCTCGTCGGTGCCCACCTCGTCGGCGCCGGCCGCGACGGCCTCCTCGGCCTTGGCGCCCTGGGCGAAGACGATCACGCGGGCCGTCTTGCCCGTGCCGTGCGGCAGGTTGACCGTGCCGCGGACCATCTGGTCGGCCTTACGCGGGTCGACACCGAGGCGCATGGCGACCTCGACGGTGGCGTCGAACTTGGTGGGGCTGGTCTGCTTCGCGAGCTTGACGGCCTCGGCGGGCTCGTAGAGCTTGCTGCTGTCGATCAGGTCGGCTGCCTTGCGGTAGCCCTTGCTGCGCTGCATTTTCTCGTACTCCTGTGGTTGATGGCGGGGCTCCTCCTGCGAAGCCCCTCCCACTGACTTGCGGTCAGATCTTGGCTTGCGGTCAGATCTTGGTGACCTGGTTGAAGTTGAGCTCCACCGGCGTCTCGCGGCCGAAGATGGAGACCAGAACCTTCAACTTCTGCTGGTCGGCATTGATTTCGCTGATCGAGGCCGGCAGCGAGGCGAACGCGCCGTCGGTGACCGTGACCGAGTCGCCGACCTCGAAGTCGAGGACCTTGATCTCGGGCTTGGCCTTCTTTTCCTCGGCCTCGACGGCCGGGGCGAGCCACTTGAGCACCTCGTCCAGCGACAGCGGGGCCGGCCGGTCGACCCGGTCGGTGGCACCCACGAAGCCGGTCACGCCGGGCGTGTTGCGCACACACGAGTACGACTCGGGGGTGAGGTCCATCCGGACCAGGATGTAGCCCGGGAAGACCTTGTTGTGCACCTGCTGGCGCTTGCCGTTCTTGACCTCGACCTCTTCGCGGGTCGGCACCTCGACCTGGAAGATGAAATCCTCCATGTCGAGGCTGCTGATCCGGGTCTCGAGGTTGGTCTTGACCTTGTTCTCGTAACCGGCGTAGCTGTGCACCACGTACCAGTCGCCGGGGGCGTACCGGAGCTTCTGTCGCAGCTCCTGCACCGGGTCGAAGTCTTCGTCGTCGTCGGGCGCCTCGACGGCGTCCTTCTCCTCGTACGCGGCCTCGACCGACTCGTCGGTTTCCGCCGTAGCCACCGACGAGTCGTCGGCTGGCTGTGCGGTCTCGTCGTCGTACTCAGGCACGCTCGCTCACTTCCAGAAGATCTCGAAAAATCGCCCGGACGGGGCCGGACCTGGCTAGCCGCCGAACGCCCACAGCACGCCCTTACCGAAGGCGTAGTCGAGGCCGGCGACGATGGCGGTCATCACCGTGACGAACACGATCACGATGGTCGTGTAGGTCAGCAGCTCCTTGCGGGTCGGCCAGATGACCTTACGCAGCTCGCCGACGACCTCACGGACGAAACCGCCGATGCGGCCGAACGGACCGCGGCCGGTCTTCCTGGCCTTCGGCTGCTCCTCGGTCCGCTCCCGGACCGCGGTGCCGCCGCCGCGGCTCACCAGTTCGTCGTCGGAGTCCGCAGATCGCTCGTCGTCGGCGACGGCGTCGTCAAACACCTCGTCGTCGGCCGGGTCGCCGGCGTCACCGGGTCGATTCCTCTCGGCCATGGCGCCCCTACTTCCGTCTTCGGTGGTGGGTACCCCCGTCGATGCTCGACCGGCGCGGGGCTCGTGCGGACCGCTGTCCCGGGCGGGCACGTCTGGGAGGATTGCGCAGGGGTGACAGGACTTGAACCTGCAGCCTGCGGTTTTGGAGACCGCTGCTCTGCCAATTGAGCTACACCCCTGTGCGAGGCGGGTCGACCCTGATCAACAACTGCTGAACGCAGGCTGGTTCAGGGGGTCACTGCCCCACGGCGGACCAGTGTACGGGTTCACACTGGGATAGCCCAACCCGGCCTACCGTTTCCGGATGACGGCCTGTGCGAGGGACAGAACTTTCTCGCCCTGACAGGTCGCCGTGAGGGTCAGCCGGGTGCTCCCGTCGGCCGTCACCTCCTTGACCTTGCCGGTCACGACGACCTCGGTGCCCTCGTCCGTGTCGGGCACCGGAACCGGCCGGGAGAAGCGCACGCTGAACTCCACCACCGCGTCCGGCGAGCCGGCCCAGGTGGTCACGGCGCGGCCCACCAGCGCCATCGTGAACATGCCGTGTGCGATCACGCCGGGCAGGCCCACGCTGGTGGCGAACCGCTCACTCCAGTGGATCGGGTTGAAGTCGCCGGAGGCGCCCGCGTACCGGACCAGATCGGCCCGGGTCACCCGGTAGGTCTGCGGCTCGAAGGTGTCGCTCATCGGTGTCACTCCCCCCGCTGCACGAGCTTGGACCAGGCGGTCAGCACCGGCTCGCCGGCCTCGGTGGTGACCTCGGTGCGGGTGGTCAGGAAGTCGTGCCCGCCCCGCGAGCTGATCTCCTCGACCGAGTTCACGCAGACCAGAGCGTCGCCGGCCACCACCGGGCGGGTGTAGGCGAATTTCTGGTCGCCGTGCACCACCCGGCTGTAGTCGAGGCCCAGCTCCGGGTCCTCGATGATCTGCCGGCTCGAGCCCATCGTGACGATGACCGGGAACGTCGGCGGGGCGATCACGTCGGCGTAGCCGAGCGCACGGGCCGCCTCGGGATCGTGGTACTCCGCCTCGGTGGCGCCGATGGCCCGGGCGAACTCACGGATCTTCTCGCGGCCGACGAGGTACGGCTCGGTGGCCGGCCAGCTGCGGCCGGCGAATGCTGGGTCCAGGGGCATGACCCACAAACTACTCTGCGCCGCCCAGATGCTTCTGGACGGCGCAGCTGATGGTGCTCTTAAGTCAGCGGGTCTCGCGGTGCAGGGTGTGCTTGCCGTCCCGGGGGCAGAACTTCTTCAGCTCGATGCGGTCCGGGTCGTTACGGCGGTTCTTCCGGGTGATGTAGTTCCGGTCCTTGCACTCCGTACACGCCAGGGTGATCTTCGGACGGACGTCGGTCGCCTTGGCCACGGCGGGGTGCCTTCCTGCTAACGGGGTTTCACATGACTTTCACGTGTCGACGAACCAGCGTAGACGCTCGGTTGGCCGAACTGCAAAGTGGGCCCCCATCGGAGCCCATCGCAAGTAGCGGTGGCCGGACTTGAACCGGCGACACAGCGATTATGAGCCGCTTGCTCTGCCATCTGAGCTACACCGCCGAGCCAGGCTCTAGTCCAGCGCCTGCGGCGGGGAACGAACCCGGTAGAGCCCCCTTACGGAATCGAACCGTAGACCTTCTCCTTACCATGGAGACGCTCTGCCGACTGAGCTAAGGGGGCGGGCTTACTGCAAGCCCAGCGCGATCTCTTGCTTGCTGCGCACGGGTAAGACTACACGGCCCGCAGCAGGGGGTGAAATCGGATCCCCCACTGGCCTGAAACTCCTGGTCAGATCACCGCTCGGAGCCGGCGGACCTCGCCCGTGGGAGTCGACTCGGGCTCGGTCTGGGCGCTGAACCAGGCCTCCAGGCGCTCGTACGGCAGCGGGCGGCTGAACAGGTAGCCCTGACCGATCTCGCAGCCCATCTCCTCCAGCAGGTCGAGGGTGAGCTCGCTCTCCACGCCCTCGGCCACCACGGTCAGGCCGAACTCGCGGGACAGGCTCACCACGGCCCGGACGATCGCCAGGTCGCCGCTGTCGGTCGCCATACCCTGCACGAAGCTGTCGTCGATCTTTACCTCGTGTACCGGCCACTGCCGCAGATAGGACAGCGACGAGGCGCCGGTGCCGAAGTCGTCGACGCTGAGCCGGACCCCGAGGTCGCGCAGCCGGTAGAGCGTCGGCAGCACCCGCTCGATGTCACCCAGCATGCCCGGTTCGGAGATCTCGAAGGTCACCTGGGCCGCGGCCACGCCGTACCGCTCCAGGAGCTCGGCGACCTGATCGGGGAAGCGCGAGTCGAGCAGGGTGCGGACCGACAGGTTGACGGCGATGGAGAGCGGCCGGTCGGCGTCCGCCCACTCCCGGCAGCGGCGCAGGCCCGCGGTGAGCACCTGCTCGGTGAGCCGGGACAACTGGCCGGTGTGCTCGGCGACCGCCACGAAGTCCTCGGGGGCGACCTCGCCGTGCGCCGGGTGGGTCCAGCGGGCCAGGCACTCGACGCCGACCAGATGACGGTCGGCGAGCGTGACCTTGGGCTGGAAGTAGACGTCCAGCTCGTTGTTCTCCAGGGCCTGGCGCAGATCGGAGGCGATGCCGAGGCGGCGTACCGCCCGGGACTCCAGCGCCGGGTGGAACAGCTGCACGCCGTACGGCAGCACCTTGGCCGCGTTGGCGGCCAGCTCGGCCCGCTGCAGCAACATCTCGGGCTCGCCGCCGTGGTCGGGGTAGACCGAGACACCGACCGCCGTGTCGAGGTCGAGGGTGAGTGCGCCCACCGTCATCGACCCGCGCAGCTGCTCGCGCATCTCGGTGGCCAGCCGGACCGTCGCGTCGGTGCTCTCGGCCCGCAGCGTCACCACGAACTCGTCGCCGCCGATCCGGCCCACCAGGGCGCCCGGGCCGGCGATGCCGCGCAGTTTCTCGGCCACCTGGGCGAGCAACTTGTCGCCGGCGCCGTGGCCCATCGACTCGTTCACGTCGCGCTGACCGTCCACGTCGAAGAGCAGGACCGCGACCACCTCGTCCTCGGCGCGGACCTTGACCGACTCGGCGAGCGCGTCGGTCACCCGGCGCCGGTTGGGCAGCCCGGTGAGGCGGTCGTGGTACGCGTCGTAGCGCAGCCGGTCGACCAGCCGGGAGTTTTCCACCGCCACCGCGACGTGAGCCGCGATGGTCTCGAGCACCTGCACGTCGGCGTCCCGGAACGTACGGGTCCGGCTGTCGCCGATCCGGTTGACCACCTCGAGCGTGCCGATCACCGTCTGGCCGGACCGCAGCGGCACCACGATCGCGTCCTTGACCCGGAACTCGCGCAGAGTGGGACGGAGGTTTTCGGTGTCCGGGAAGCGGGGGCCGACCGCGACGGTCGTGCCGTCCGCGGTCGCCTGCATCCGGACCGCGACCGGAACGGGCGACAGGTCCAGCAGGGCTTCGTTCTCCACCCGGGCGGTGAGCAGGACCTCGGGGTTGCGGCCCTGAGCGGCCACCCAGAGCGTCGCGTACTCGGCCCGCATCAGCGCCTGCACCCGGCCCAGCAGGGCGTCGGGCAGGCCGCTGGTGGTGCTCTCGTTGCGGACCGCCTTGGTCAACTCGTAGACGTCGGACAGCGTGCGGTGCTGCCGGAAGAACTCCGTGAACGAGCGCTGCACCAGCGCCAGCGCGACGATCAGCACGGCCAGCGGGACCACCGACCACTTGGTCGCGGTGATCGCGGCCAGGATGACCAGGCTGATCGCCACGTTGACGGCCGAGATGCCGAGCGCCGGCACGCCCGCGAGCAGCGCGTCCATAGCGGACCGCAGGCCCTGCACCGCGCCCATCACGCCGGTGATGCTGAGCAGCTCGACCAGCGTGTTGACGAACACCGCGGCGGCCAGCACGGCCCAGGCGGCGGGCCCGCCGCCGTGCACCCCCGGCAGGGCAGCGAGGGCGATGCAGGCGAACGTGACGGCGGCCGACGACTTGGCGACGTTGAACCAGCGCTTGGTCACCGCGGCGGTGCGGAACTGGATCAGCAGGCTGGCCACGCCGACCATGAGGATCACCATGGTGGGAGGCAGGAAGTAGAACGCCAGCAGCAGCGGAATGTCGGTCAGGAAGACGGTGAAGATGTTCCGCTTGATCGTGAAGTTGAAGACACCGACGAAGGCGATCAGAAAGGCGCAGAGCAGCAGGAGGCCCTGAGGCCAAGCCTTGTACCAGTCGGTGTCATTGATCCAGAAGATCGTGGTCGCAACGATGGTGACGATCGCCAGCGGGCCGGTGACCAACCACGCATACTCAGCGGAACGAACCCGTGCTCGCGGACGCCCGGCCATAGCGCTCCCTCAAGGAGTAGGTGTGACGCAGCGCCGCCTGGCGGGACGGACGAAGTCAGTCCCAGTCGATGATGCGAGTCGTTACCTGAGTAACCGAGTCGCCCTGTTCCATGGCGTTCGCGACAGCGGTGGCCCCGAAGATCAGACCGCCGACGACGGCAGCCAACGCGATCGCGCGGCCAACGAGGCGGCCCAGCCTCCGTGCGGACATCTACGACTCCTGAGGTGTAACGCTTACCAGCGGGGGGTTCCATGATGGTGCCACACCAGTTGTGCGACGGGGAGTGTTCATCGGCGGGTCGGAACCGCACATGCCGAAATCCTGACCGAACGGCTGAGTACGAGGACGCCCCCGCGGGCAAGACAATTGACGGCTTTGCGCGGGATATAGACGGAGAAGCATGGCAATTCGACCTTCGACCGTCAGGCTTGCTTGACGTCAGGTCGGCCTGACGAAAGACTGCCCGCATGCCCGCCTCACCGGACGATTTGGAGCGTCTGCACACGCTGTCAAGCGCCACCGCCCGTTACGATGAGTTACGAATGCGGGACGCACTGGCAGCGATGGCCGTGAATACGGCGGGGCCGACGGCTCGGCTCAGCCGCGACGAGGCGCTCGAGATGCTGGCGCTCAGTGAGGTCGTGATCCGCAAGGCCGGCTACGGCCGGCAGGCCATGGTGCGGCAGGCGCGCGAGTCCGGTGCTTCGTGGACGCAGATCGGGGCCGCCCTGGGCACCACGAAGCAGGCCGCGTGGGAGGCACACCACCGCTGGACCGAGGAACAGGGCCGGTCCGACTGAACTTTGCCGGGCGGTCGGAACCGGTTAGGGCGAGTCCGCGGCTCTTGTCCGCTTGCGCCGGCAGCGCTCGGCGGCGGCCTTCCAATCTTGTCGACTTTGCTCGCCGGCGCGGCAGCAGATCTACCAGATCGACGCAGGTGCGGCGGCGCAAACGCGCCGATCAGGCGCCGGTTGCCGCCGGGCGGTCGGTATGGGCGTATTGCGACCAGGAACCCGGGTAGAGGCGGCCGGGTCCGAGGCCGGCCCGCTCCAGGGCTAGCAGGTTGTGGCAGGCGGTCACGCCGGAACCGCAGTAGGAGACGACCTCGGCCCCCTCGGCGACGCCGACCGTGGCGAACCGCTCGCGCAACACGGCCGGCGGCAGGAACCGTCCGGCCGCGTCGATGTTGTCCCGGCAGGGCAGGTTGCGGGCGCCCGGAATGTGCCCCGGGCGGGGGTCGATCGGCTCGGACTCGCCGCGGAACCGCTCCGGCTGCCGGGCGTCGAGCACCACAAAGGAGCCGGACACGGTGTCGTCCAGGCTGGCGAGGCGCTCGGCCGGCCACGGCCGGGAGGTGAAAGAGGCCGTCGTCCGCTCCGGCACGTCGGTGGTCAAATTGCCCGGGTACGCGTCCAGTCCGCCGTCCAGGAGCGCGGCGTCGTGCCCGGTGGCCCGCAGCATCCAGACCAGGCGGGCGGCCATCACGCCACCCGCGTCGTCGTACGCGATCACGGTGTCGTCGTCACCCACGCCGAGCGCCGCCATCCGGGCCGCGAAGAAATCGGGGTCGGGCAGCGGGTGCCGGCCGCCCTCGGGTGAGGCCGGCAACGCGAGGTCGGCGTCCATGTCCACGAAGATCGCGCCGGGCAGGTGACCGGCCTCGTAGGCGGCCCGGCCCGAACGCCCGTCCAGGTAGTAGCGGACGTCGGCCAGGATCACCCCGGCACGCTCATCGAGATCAACGACCGGCTCGATCACGCGTACGTCTCCTTCTGTTTTATCTCTGTACCGCGGCATCACCACCCGGAGGGCGCCGGTGCCCGCGCGGCCGGAAGCGGACCACCGCCACCCCCACCATGATCGTCGCGAGCACAGCGGCGATGACGGCGACCAGGCCGCGCATCACGGTGCCGAACACCACCAGCATCAGCCCCACCCCGAACAGCAGGTGGTACCGGCCGGCGTCACGAATGCTGCGGAACGCCCGGAGAGTCGCGTCCGGCGCCCGCCCCGTGATCAGCATCCCGGCCCCGAACACCGCCAAAGCCAGGCCGGCCGTCCCGCCGGCCACCAGGGTCCAGCTACTGGTGCTCATGGCCCCAGTCTGCGTGCCCCGGCGGCCGCACCTACGGCAATCGCGGAAGTAGCGTGAGCTAGCGGTAGTTGGTGAACTGGAGCGCGACCCCGAAGTCCTCCTGCTTGAGGAAGGCGATCACGGCCTGCAGGTCGTCCTTCTTCTTGGCGGTGACCCGCAGCTGGTCGCCCTGGATCTGCGCCTGCACACCCTTGGGCCCGTCGTCGCGGATCTTCTTGCTGATCGCCTTGGCCTTCTCGGTGTCGATGCCCTCGAGAACCTTGCAGTCGATCTTGAACGTCTTACCGGACTGCCGCGGCTCGCCGGCCTCCAGGGACTTCAGCGAAATGTTCCGCTTGACCAGCTTCTCCTTGAAGACGTCGAGGGCCGCGCTGACCCGCTCCTCGGTCTCCGAGGTGATGGTCACCCCCGACTCACCCGACTTGGCGATGCTGGTGCCCGTACCGCGAAAGTCGAACCGGGTCCCCAGCTCCTTTTCCGCCTGGTGAAACGCGTTGTCGACCTCCTGCCTGTCGACCTTGCTCACGATGTCGAAGGACGGGCTGGCTGCCATGATCTGACTCCTGCGTCTTGCTGTTGGCGAGTGAACAACGGTGCGAACGGAGCCCACCGGGACGGTCTCCGACATGCCGACCGTACCCGGTTGCGGAGCCGGTCGCGGGTGCGGCTATCCTGTTGTCCGCTGCTGCGGGAGACCGCAGGAGTGTGCCCAGGCGGGTTGCCCGAGCGGCCAATGGGAGCGGACTGTAAATCCGTCGCGAAAGCTACAGAGGTTCGAATCCTCTACCCGCCACCAGCACAGAGACCGGCCCCGAGCGCTGCGCTAACGCAGACCGGGGCCGCTTCTTTCGAGGCAGGTCAGTAACCGGGATTTCGCCGCCGCCAGACGGGCCGCGGCCTCTGCGGGAGTGTCGCCGTAGCCCGGGCGTGCGCCACCACGACGCTCCATCCGTGGATCATCGCAGGACCGCCTGATTGATGTCTGCAAATAGAGTTCGGGCGTGCCTTCCAGGAAACCCGACACCGGTGAGTCGGGAGACGTCCGTGCCTCGCGGACGCCGGGATCTCATTCTGTCGGCACCGTGGCGCAGGAGGAGCAGGCGCTTTCGCTCGTTGCGGAGCAAGGTCGCGCCACGGTTAGTCGCGGCACCGGCCAGCCCGCGCGGCATCCGGACGACGTCCGGCTGGCCCAGATCATGCGTACGTATGACCAGCTCGGTGCCGAGCCGCCCGAGTTCAACGTCGCGGCCAACGACGACGCCTACCGGTCCCGCGGAGCGCACACCATTGACCGGCACGGGTACGACATGCCGCTTCGGAGGGACCCGGCCGAGAAAACGATCGAGGGCCGGATCTACGGCGATGACGGGTGGGACCGGCCCGATAACTGGTCGTTGCGCTGGACGGATCCCACCACCATGAATCGGGAGATCAACGACTACGTGCGGCAGAACTGGGAGGAGATCCGCACCAACCTGGCGGTCGACGGCTCGCATTCGGGGGCGTTCAATGCCGGCCATCGCGTTGGGGAGGGCTTCTACAACGACGGCATGTTCGGTGTGGGGCCGCGGAATGCGCATTACACCGCGGCCAGCCTGGTCCGGGTCTCGATCGACCTGGTGCCGGGCTCGGACCCGCCGCAGCCGTTCATCGTCACGGCCTTCCCCGCCGGGGTCGTGCCGTTCGGATTACTGTGAGCGCCATGGCGATGTCCGACCTCCCCGAATCGATGCGGGTGCATCTTGCTCGGCAGGAGGCGCGGCCGCCGATCGAGAAGGTGCGCGAGTTTCTGCTCGGGTACGTGGCTGACGCGGAGAGCCTCGCCGAGGTGGAGGGTCGCCTTCGGCAGATTGCGTTGACCAGCACGAGCCTGCACCGGCGGGTGCTCGACGCCATCGAGGCCGTGCTTGCCGCGTCGTGGCCGGACGGGACGCTGGCCCGGCTGGTCGGGTGGGATGGCAACTGGGTGCTGGATGATCCGTCCGACGCGGGGGCCGCCGAATTCCTGCGTCGGCTGGCCGGGATGCTTCGGGCGATCGCCGGCTGAACCTCGTCAGTCGAGGCGGAGGACGGTTTCCTCTATCTCTGTGCGGCGGGCTGAGGCGTACGCGATCTCGGTGGTTTGCCTTTGGAATCCGGCCTTGGTCAGGACCCGCAGGGAACCCAGGTTGTCGCTGGCTGCTCGGGCGTGCAGGGGGCGGATCGGGACCGTCTTCAGGAACAGCGTCAGGGCCTGGGACGCGATGCCTCGGCCCCACAGCGCGCGGTCCACCCAGTAGGTGAGTTCCAGGTCGCCCTCCATGCGGAACGCGGAGATGCTGCCGGCCAGGCGGCCGTCGTAGGTGATGGCTCGCAGGGTGATTTCGGGGTCGGTGCGGATGCGGGACATTTTGGCGTCGAAACTGGCGCGGTCGGTGGGGTCTTGGGGAGTGAAGGCGGCCATGGTCACCGCCTCGGGGTCGCGCATCATGTCGAACAGGGCGTCCAGGTCCGCGTCTACTACCGGACGCAGCGCAATCACAGCCATACAGCGGAAGCTATCAGGCAACTCACAGTCACCTGATGGGATGAATTCTGTTAGCCGGGAACGTTGTGGGTAGCGCCGGTCCGATCGGGCCGCATGCCGAAGGAGTTCCTGTGCACAGCCATCACAACGGCCTCAAGACGGCCGCTCTGCTGGGTCTGCTTACCGCCCTCATCCTGGGTGTCGGTTACTGGCTCGGGGGCAGCGCCGGCCTGGTGTTGGCGGTTTTGTTCGCGTTGGCGATCAACGCCGTCAGCTACTTCTTCTCGGACAAGATTGCGCTGCGGGCGATGCGGGCGCGGCCGGTGAGCGAGGCCGAGTTCCCGGCGCTCTACGAGATCGTCCGGGAGCTTGCGACGACGGCGCGGCAGCCGATGCCGCGACTCTACGTGTCGCCGTCCATGCAACCGAACGCGTTCGCGACGGGGCGTAACCCGCAGCACGCGGCGGTCGCGGTGACCGTGGGCATCACCCAGATTCTCGACCGCCGGGAGTTGCGCGGTGTGATCGGGCACGAGCTGTCCCACGTCTACAACCGGGACATCCTGATCTCCAGCGTCGCGGGCGCCCTGGCCGGCATCGTGACCAGCATCGCGCAGCTGGCGATCTTCCTGCCGCTCGGTGGCGGGGACGACGAGGACAGCCCCAACCCGGCCGCGCTGCTGCTCATGCTGATCCTCGGGCCGCTGGCCGCCACGATCATCCAGTTGGCGATCAGCCGGAACCGGGAGTTCCAGGCGGACGAGTCCGGTGCCGCACTGACCGGCGACCCGCTCGCGCTGGCCAGCGCGCTCGAGAAGATTCAGTACGGGGCGCAGCGCCTGCCCCTGCCGGCCCAGGGTCAGCTGACCAGCGCCGCGCACCTGATGATCGCCAACCCGTTCCGGGGCGGCGGCCTCTCCTCCCTGTTCGCCACGCACCCGCCGATGGAGCAGCGCGTCGCCCGCCTGCGGCAGCGGGCCGGGGCGATCCAGTACGCACGCTGATCAGAGCCGAGAAGCTTCAGGGCCAGAGCCGAAACGGCGGAGGGCCGCTGTGTCTCCGGACACGCGGCCCTCTCGTTAGGGGCACATCGCCGTTACGGTCGTTACATGGCGGCGTTGCGGCAATATCTCAGCGTGTGGCGGCTCCCGGGTGGGCGGGTGCTGCTCAGCGTCGGCGTCCTGGCCCGGCTCGGGATCGGGATGACCCCGCTCGCGCTGCTGCTCCTCGTCCAGCAGACCACCGGGCGATATTCGGCGGCCGGCCTGGCCGGTGGCGTCTACGCGCTGGCCGGCGCCGCCCTCAGCCCGGTCGCGGGCCGGCTCGCCGACCGGATCGGCCCGGCTCCGATTCTGCTCGCCACCGCCGTACTGCATCCTCTTGCTCTTGTCGGTTTGGTCCTGACCAGCCGCCGTGGCGAGGCGGCGCTCACCTGGATCTTCGTGACGTCGGCGCTGGCCGGTGCCACCTACCCGCCACTGAGCGCGGCGATCCGGCGGGCCTGGACCGACATGACCGGCCCCGGCACCGGGCGGCACCATCTGCGCGGCGCCGCGATGGCGGCCGAGACCTCACTCTTCGAACTGGTCTTCGTGCTGGGTCCGATGCTGGTCGCGGCGTTCGTGGTGGTGACGCACGGGCCGGCGGCCGCGCTGCTCGGCGCCGCGGTCGCGACGTTCCTGGGCACCTCCTGGATCGCGCGGCTGCCGATCATGCGCCGGCGGCACCGGCCCGAGGCGGAGCACGGTGCTCGCGGGCTCGGCCCGCTGCGGGCGGGCGGTTTCCCCGCCCTGCTGCTCTGCGTGGTGGCGCTGGGAGTCGCTTTCGGCGCGGCGGGCGTCATCATTCCGGCGTACGCGGGCCGGCACGGCGGCGGCGACGGTCTGGGCGGCGTCCTGCTCGGCGTCTGGGGTGTGGGCAGCGCGATCGGCGGCATCTACTTCGGCACGCGGCGGCCGGCGATGGCGTTGCCGCGACAGTTCGCCTGGCTGCTGGCGGCGGTGTCGGCCAGTTTCCTGGTGCTGGCATTCATGCCCGGTCCGCTCTATCTGGGCCTGGCGCTGGTGCTCGGCGGCGCGACCATCGCACCGGCGCTCACCGTGGAGAACAACCTGGTGGGCCGGATCGCGCCGGCCGCGATGCTGAACGAGGCCTACACCTGGGTGGTGACCGTGTCGGTGGCGGGCAGCGCGGCCGGCGGGGCGCTGGCCGGCGTGATCGTCGACCAGCCGGGCGGGCTGCCCTGGGCGTTCGTCTTCGCCTCCGGGGTGCTGGCGGTGGCGGCGCTGGTGGCCGCGGTGCCGAGCGGGTCGATCGCCCGGGCCGACCAGCGGGCCACAGATCGATTGCGGCAGGCTCTCACCCATTGACGCTATACCCCCTAGGGGTATGCTGCCTGCATGGACACTTTGACCCGCACCGCTGTCTCAGCGACGCTGCACTGCCTCACCGGGTGCGCCATCGGCGAGGTGCTCGGCATGGTGATCAGCACCGCCCTGGGCTGGCATGACGCGGCCAGCATCCTGCTGGCGATCGCGCTGGCATTCCTGTTCGGGTACGCGCTGGCGATGCGCCCTGTGCTCAAGGCGGGCATCGGCTTCCGGCAGGCAGTCGGCGTCGCGCTGGCCGCCGACACCGTCTCGATCGCGGTGATGGAGCTCGTCGACAACGCGATCCTGCTGGCCATCCCGGGTGCCATGGACGCGGGCGTGACCTCGCTGCTGTTCTGGGGCAGCCTGGCCGTCGCGCTGGCCGTCGCGTTCGTGGTGACCGTCCCGGTGAACCGCTGGATGATCGCCCGGGGCAAGGGGCACGCGGTCGCCCACCACTATCACCACCACCAGTAGTTCAGGGATTTTCCCCCTGCCCGCCCCCGGTCCCCCTCGGATAGCCTGGCCGGACCAGCGGGGTGGGGCAGAGGAGCGTCCGATGGGGAAAGAAATACGGACCGAGATCGAGTCGCTCCGGGCTGCCGACGCCGATCGGCAAAAGGTCGCCGACCAGTTGAAAGACGCGCTCGAGGAGGGCCGCCTTTCCCTTCACGAGTACGACGAACGCGTCGGTCTCGCGTACGCCGCAAAGACGTACCAGGAACTGCTGGTGATCGTCTCCGACCTGCCGAAACCCGGGCTCAGTTCGGCCGAGGTGCGCGCCCGCCGCCAGCAGGAGGAACGACGCGCGGCCCGCCGGCTGCCGACCGCCATGGTGGTGTTGTGGATCATCTGGGGATCGCTGGCCGCGGTCAACCTGATGGTCTACGGGCTGGTCGCGTTCACCACTTCCGGCCCGGTCTATCCGTGGCCGGTGTGGCTGCTGGTGCCGGGCGTGGCGCTCGGCGTGGTGACGGTCGGGGTGCAGGCGATCCGCCTTCAAAATTTGGCCCGCAGGTCGCGCTAAGGTCGGATTTGCACCACCTGACGCAGTCGGCAGAACGGACAACTTCATGAGCGCCCCGAACCGCGTCCCGCTCTCCGTGCTCGACCTGGCCACGGTCCGCGAGGGGCACAGCAGCGCCGACGCCCTGCGCGGCACCATCGATGTCGCCAAGACCGCCGACGAGTTGGGCTACTCACGATTCTGGGTCGCCGAGCACCACAACATGCCGGCCGTGGCGGCCACCTCGCCGCCGGTCCTGATCGCCTCGGTCGCGGCGCAGACCCGCACCATCCGGGTCGGTTCCGGCGGCGTGATGCTGCCCAACCACATGCCGTTCGTGGTCGCCGAGCAGTTCGCGCTGTTGGAGGCGCTGCACCCGGACCGCATCGACCTGGGCATCGGGCGCGCGCCGGGCACCGATCAGGCCACCGCGGCGGCCTTGCGCGGGGTGTCGCCCTATCTGACCGTCGAGCAGTTTCCCGAGCACCTGCAAACCCTGCTGGCACTGCTCGGCGACACCCGAGCGGACGCCGGCCGGCTGCGCGCCACGCCGTTCCCGGAGACATATCCCGAGGTGTGGATGCTCGGCTCGTCCACGTACGGCGCGCAGGTCGCGGCCGCGCTCGGACTGCCGTTCTGTTACGCGTATCACTTCGCGGTCAGCTCCGAAGTGGACAACGCGCTGCGCCTCTACCGGTCCGGTTTCCAGCCGTCGCCGCGCCTGGCCCGGCCGCACGTCATGGTCAGCGCGTCGGTGATCGCGGCCGGCACCACCGAGGAAGCGCAGTACCTCGCCGGCCCCAGCCGGATCATGGCGCTCAGCCTGCGCACCGGGCGGCTCGGCCCGATCGTCTCGCCCGAGCAGGCGGCCACAGTCGAACTGTCCGATCTGGACCGCGGTCTGCTCGACAAGCTCCCCGGCACGCAGTATGCGGGCACCGCCGACGAGGTGGTGGCCGGCCTCGACGCGCTGGTCGAGCGCACCGGAGCCGACGAGTTGATGCTGGCCGGCACCGTTTACGACCCGGCCACCCGGCAGGACACGCTGCTGCGGCTGGCCAAGGCCTGGGGCCTTTAATCGGGTGCGCGCCCCGGCCGCCCCACGGAAAATCACCCCATGACCTGGGAACTGACCGAGGATGTCGAGGCGTTCGCCACGACGGCGGGGGAATTCCTCCGGTCCCGTCCGGTCCAGCACACCGTGTTGCTCACGCTGGTCGGCACGCTGCGGCGCCGCGGGTTGCACGCGTACGGTGCGGGCGATCCGATCTTCGGCCGATGGCGGTCGCCGGACGGCCGGACCGGCGGGGTGCTGCTGCAGACACCACCGCACCCGATGATGTTCAGCAGCCTGCCCGCCGAGGCCGTGCCCGCCGCGGTGGAGGCACTCGGTGACCGGCCGCTGTCGGGGGCAAATCTGCTGGCCGGCGACGTGGACGTGTTCGTGGCGGGCCGCCGGCGACGCACCGGGGCCGACGCGAAGGTCAGGATGCGCACCCGGCTGTTCCGGCTGGACACGCTGACCCCGCCGGCCGAGCCCGCGGGACAGGCCCGCACCGCCACCGCCGACGACCGTGAGCTGCTGCTGCGCTGGCACGCCGAGTTCCACGACGAGATCGGCGAGGGCCACTCGGACAGCTTCGGCCCGCTGGTCGACGAACGCCTCGGCTACGGCGGCATCACTCTCTGGGAGGTCGACGGCGAGCCGGTGGCGATGGCGATCCGGTCGCGCGTCGAGTCCGGCATGGTCCGGGTGCAGACCGTCTACACCCCGCGTGCCCACCGCGCCCGCGGTTACGGCGGCGCCGCCACCACGGTCGTCACCCGCCAAGCCCTCGATCTGGGCGCGGCACATGTGGTGCTCGTCACCGACCTGGCCAACCCGACCAGCAACGCCCTGTACCAGAGACTGGGTTACCGGCCCATCGAGGATCGAGTGGTGGTGGAGTTCTCGTCATGACCGACGGCAGGGTTCTTACCGTGAACGTGGGGGTGCCCCGGGTCAACCCCGACAAGGGGCTGACCATGACCGGCATCGACAAGCGTCCGGTCGACCATCCGGTGCGGGTGCGTCCGCCCGGCCCGAAACGGACCGGCCTGCACAGCGGGCTGGTCGGCGACCCGATCGGCGACACCAAGCATCACGGCGGGGACAACCAGGCGGTTTACGCGTACGCCCGGGAGGACTACGACTGGTGGGAGAAGGAACTCGATCGCACGCTGCCCGGCGGGCTGTTCGGGGAAAACCTGACCACCGCGGGCGTGGACGTCAACGGCGCGCTGATCGGTGAGATCTGGCGGGTCGGTGACGTCGTCGAGTTGCAGACGACATTCGGCCGCATCCCGTGCATGACGTTCCAGGCCCGGATGGCGGAGCGGCGCTGGATCAAACGGTTCGCCCGGGAAAATCGCACCGGCGCCTACCTGCGTATTTTGACCGCCGGCGAGGTGCGGGGCGGCGACCCGATCGAGGTCGTGCACCGGCCGCAGCACGGGTTGACCATCGCCGAGGCGTTCCGGATCTACATGTTCGAGCCGGAGTCGCTGGCGCGGCTGCTCGACGCCGAGGAACTCCCCGAAGACCTGCGCGAGGACGTGGCCGAGCGGGTGGCGCGCTCGGGCTGACCCGACGCGAATGAGGCCTCGACGGTTGCCGCCGTCGAGACCCCATCCGGTCGTGCATTGGCCGGGCGCTCGGGGCGTTGAGGGCCCGGAGAACCGCCTAGTGGGGGGCTAGGAACAGGTGGGATCCACCGGGTCGCAGTCGCCAGTGGTGGTCGGAGTCGGCGGCGGCGGGTTGGTGGTGGACGGCGGGCTGGTCGGCGGACCCACGGTGGGCTCCGTCGTCGGCGGGACCGGCGTGGTCGGCTCCACGGTGGGCGGGGTGGTCGGGACCTCTCTCGGCGGAACCTGGGTGGCCTGCACCTCGACCGTCACCCGGAAGCCGCAACCGGTCTTCGAACTCGCCGCCAGGCTCACCGCATCCGGCACCGTGACCTCCTGCTGATCGCCCGGATTCAGATAGACGCGCTGCCCACCGGTCAGGCGCATCCCCGAGCGGGCCAGCAGCGGGCCGGCAACCTTGGACGTGCAGCCCTCCGGCCGAGCCTCCCGCAGCGGCAGCAGCGCGGTGACCCGGTCGGCGACCGCCGGGATGGTCCCGCGGTTGCGCACCGTGAAGACGAAATCCGCTCTGCCACCCGGGCTCAGCGGCGCGGACAGCCGCACGCCGGTGACCTCGAGGCCCGCGGTTTCGAGCGGTTCGACGACCAGCTCACCCCGGCCGCGCAGCATGATCGCCGCCGACGCGACGGCCGAGCCGATCACCACGAAGGAACCGACCGCAACGACCAGTGCGACGGGACGGCTGAGCTTGCGCAGGCGCTTACTGACCACAGTGGACTCCTGGACGGGTCTCGACGGAGAGTGCCCAACCTAACGCGCGGGGCGCGCCGCCTCGATCGCCCCAAGTCCACACTCGACCGTCGATCGGGTTGCGCGGACCGGACCGATCAGGTGAGGGCGTCGAACAGGATCTGCGGGACGAAGCCCAGCGCCACCGCCACCGCCGCTCCCCCGAACAGCGCCGCAGCCACCGGACGGGACACCGGCAGCCTCGGGTGGGTGGCCGCCTCCAGCAGGTCCGGGTCGACCACCTGAATGCCGGGCCGGGGCGGGTGCGCGTACAGGATGGCGGTCGCCCGGATGTAATAGGCCAGGCCGATCACCGCGTTCAGGGCCACGATCCCGGCCAGCCAGCCCCAGCCCTGGTCGATCAGGGCGTCGACGATGGTGACCTTGGCGAACAGGCCGGCCAGGCCCGGTGGCAGGCCGGCCAGGCCGGCGAACGCCAGCACCAGCACGGCCGCGACCCACGGCGAGCGCCGGCCGGCGCCACGGTAGGCGCGGAGGTCGCCGCCGTCGGCGCCCGGTTCGCGGAGCGCGACCACCGCGGCGAAGGCGATGAACTCCAGGGCCACGAAGAGGACCGCGTAGACGGCCGCGGCGCGTACACCTGCCTCGCCCAGCGCAAGTGCCGCCAAGATGTAGCCGGCCTGGGCGATGGAGGACCAGGCCAGCAGCCGGACCATGCGGGTCTGCCGGAGCGCCACCAGGTTGCCGAGGGTCATGGTGAGGATGGCCAGGGCGGCCACCATCGGGCCCACGTCGAGGCGGGACACCACCGCGACCAGCGCCAGCACGCCACCCAGCTTGGATGCGGTGGAGAGGTACGCGGCGACCGGCAGCGAGGCGCCCTCGTAGGTCGGCGGCGCCCAGGCGTGCAGCGGCACCGCGGCCACCTTGAACGCGAAGCCCAGCACCAGCAGCGCGGCGCCGATGTCGGCCACCTGGCCCATCGGGCCCAGGCCACCGATCAGGCGGTCCAGGTGCAGGGCGCCGGTGGCCGCGTAGTTGAGGGCCGCGCCGAGCAGCGCGATCGCCGTCGAGATGACGCTGATCAGGAAGAACGTGATGGAGGCCGAGGCGCCCGCGGTGCTGACCCGTTCGCCGGGAGCGAAGCGGCGCAGGCCGACCAGGACGTACAGCGGCAGGGTCAGCGTCTCGAGGCCGACGATCAGGGTGATCAGGTCGGCGCTGTAGCCGATCACCACGCCGCCGGTCATCGAGCAGGCCAGCAGGAAGCAGAACTCGCCGGCGGGCGCGATCTCCTGGCGGAGCAGCGGCATCGACAGGCCGAGGACGCCGACCGTGAGGGCCGCGAACACCACGGCGCTGACCACGGCCAACGGGCTGGACACCCAGGAGCAGAGGTCGCCGGCACAGAACGTGGGCTCGCGGCCGGAACCGGCGAGCAGCGCGCAGACCGCGGTGGCCAGCCCGCCCAGTGCCAGCGTCGCGCAGGTGGCCGCGCGCCGGGCCACGAGCAGGTCCATCAGCAGCACCAGGACCGCCGTGCCGGCCGCGGCGTACAGCGGCAGCAGGGAAATCTGGTCGATGGTCATGGCAGGACTCCGGTCAGCGACGCCACCGGGCCCTCGGTGGCGGCCAGGGCGAGGGCCGGCACCAGGCCGACGGCCAGGGTGAGGGCGACCAGCGGCGCCCAGGCGAACCACTCGGCGCCGGTGATCCCGGGCGCCACCGGGGCGGTGGCGGGTCCGTGCGTCACCTTGCGCAACAACCGGAGGAAGTACGCGGCGGTCAGCGCGCCGCCGATCGCCGCGATCACGGCCAGCGTCAGCCACAGGCCGCCGCCGCGCTGGACGGCCGCCACCACGGCGAACGCCTCACCCCAGAACCCGGCCAGGCCGGGCAGTCCGAGCGAGGCGATCGCGGCGAAGCCGAGCAGCGCGGCCAGGCGCGGCGCGGTCTCCCGCAGGCCGCCCAGGTCAGTGAGTTCGCCGGTGTGCGCGCGGTCCTTGATGGCCCCGGCCAGGAAGAACAGCAGGCCGGTGATCAGACCGTGGGCGATGTTGCCGATCAGCGCGGCCTGCAGCCCGGTGGCGGTCAGCGTGGCGATGCCGAGCAGCACGAAACCCATGTGGCCGACGCTGGAGTACGCGATCAGCCGCTTCAACTCGGTCTGCCGCAGACAGATCAGTGCGCCGGCCAGGATCGCCGCCGCGGCCAGGATGCCCAGCGCGGGTGCGGCCCAGGCGGCGCCGAGCGGCACGACTCCCACGCCCACCCGGATGAGCCCGTACGTGCCCATCTTGAGCAGGACCCCGGCCAGGATCACCGAGCCGACCGTCGGAGCCTGGGTGTGCGCGTCGGGCAGCCACGTGTGCAGCGGCCAGAGCGGCGCCTTCACCGCGAACGCCACCGCGAACAGGCCGAACGCCGCGTACTGGGTGGTGCGGCTCAGGTCGGCGCCGCCGGTGAGGGTGACCAGGTCGGCGGTGCCCGCGGTGACCGCGACGGTGACCACGCCGAGCAGCAGCAGGACCGAGCCGAACAGCGTGTAGAGGACGAACTTGCGGGCCGCCCGTCGCCGCTCCTCGCCGCCCCAGCCCGCGATCACCGCATACATGGGCAGCAGGACGACCTCGAAGAACAGGAAGAACAGCACCAGGTCGAGGGCCAGGAAAGTGCCCAGAATGCCGGTTTCGAGCACCAGCAGCAGGGCGGCCAGGGTCCGGCCGGTGCCGCCTTCCGGCACATGCCAGACGGTGTACGCGCAGCAGAGCAGGGTGAGCAGCCCGGTGAGCGCGACCAGCGGATACGAGACGCCGTCCACGCCCAGGTGGAAGTCGAGGTGCAGGGCCGGCACCCAGGTCAGATCAAGTTCGGTCCAGGGGCGTACGGCGGGCGTGCCGGCCTCGTACGACATCCACCCGGCGTCGCGGGCGAAGGCCAGCACCACGATCGGCACCAGCGTGCCGGCGGCGAATCCGGTGGCGGCGATCCGGGCGGCGCGGTCGAGCCGGGCCGGCAGCAACGCGATCACGACCGCACCCAGCGCCGGGAGCAGCAGGGTAGCGGCCAGCATGGCCTGGTAGAGGGTCACGAGGCGGCTCCGTACCAGATGACCAGCAGCAGTGCGCCGGCAAAGACCGTGACCACGGCACCGGGCAGGGCGATCCGGTGCAGCGCGGCCATCACCGTGCCGACCTCCGTGGTCGTGGTGCCGGCGCCGACCACGGCGGCGTCGACCACCCGCTCGTCGGTGGTCTTGGCGAGGCCGGCCAGCGCGCGCACCGGGCGGACCACGAGCCGGTCCTGCACCGCGTCCAGCTTGAAGCCGGCGGCCAGGAACGGGCGGGCCGGGCCCAGCACGGCGGCCGGGTCGACGCCGGGCACCATCCGCCACAGCCACCAGGCGGCGCCCGCGCCGGTGACCAGCAGCACCATCGGCAGCACGACGGCGACGCTCAGGTGCGGCTCCGCCAACTCCAGCGCGTGCCGGAAACCGGGTGCCCAGGCGGCCAGGCCGAGCAGCGCGGACGGGATGGCGAGCAGCAGGATCGGCCAGCGCATCAGGGCCGGCGGGTCGTGCGGGGTGGCCGGCCGGGCGTAGCGGGCGTCGTCGAACCCGACCTCCCAGTCCGGCCCCTCCGGACCGTGCTGGCGGGAGACGCCGAAGAACGCGCAGAGCAGCAGCCTGGTCGCGTACCAGGCGGTGATGCCGACCGCGAGCAGCGCGGCGAGCCAGACCACCCACCCCACCCAGATCGGCGCGGGTCCGCCGCCCGGCTCGGTGGCGTGAGTGGCTGCGGTCAGCACGTTCTCCTTGGACCAGAAGCCGGCCAGCGGCGGCACCCCGGCCAGCGCGCCCAGCCCGATCACGAACGACCAGAACGTGATCGGCATGTGCTCCCTGAGGCCGCCCATCCGGGACAGGTAGTTGGTGCCGACCGCGTGGATCACGGCACCGGCGGCGAGGAACAGCAGGGCCTTGAAGGCGGCGTGGGTGAGCAGGTGGAACAGCGCGGCGGCCGGTGAGCCGACGGCCAGCGCCCCGGTCATGTAGCCGATCTGCGAGACGGTCGACCAGGCCAGCACGCGTTTCAGATCGTCCTGGGCGGTGGCCGACAGCGCGCCGATCAGAATGGTGATCGCGGCGGCCACGCCGAGCACCGCCAGCGCGGCCGGTGACTGCTGGTAGAGCGGATAGAGCCGGAAGACCACGTAGACGCCGGCCGCGACCATGGTGGCGGCGTGGATGAGCGCCGAGATCGGGGTGGGGCCGGCCATCGCGTCGGGTAGCCAGGTGTGCAGCGGGAACTGCGCGCTCTTGCCGGCGACTCCGGCGAGTAACAACAGCAGCGCTGCGGTGAGTGTGCCGGCCGAGTAGTCGTGGGCGAGCACGTCCTCGATCCGGGTGGTACCGGTCTCCACGATCAGCAGCGCGATGCCGAGCAGGAAGCCGACGTCGCCGACCCGGGTGACCACGAACGCCTTGACCGCGGCGGCCGGCGCCTCGGGCAGCCGGCGGTCGTGCCCGATCAGCAGGTACGAGCAGGCGCCCATCACCTCCCAGCCGACCAGCATCCCGATCAGGTCACCGGACGTGACGACCAGCAGCATGGCGCCGGTGAACAGACTGACCTGTGCGGCGTAGGGGGCATAGCGGCGGTCGTCGTGCAGGTAGGCCACCGAGTAGATCTGCACGAACAGGGCCACCACCGCGACGGCGAGCGCGACGTAAAGGGCGGCGTAACCGGCGGAGAAACCGAGCGTGACCTCGATGCCGCCGATGTTCACCCAGGGTTGGTCAACCGCGATCGGCATGGTCGCAGAGAGCAACAGCAGCAGCGTCACCACGAGTGCGGCGGCGGCGCCGGCAATACCGAGCGCGGCGGAAATCCGTCGCGGAGCGTCATGTGCGGTGCCGTCACCGGGCGGCAGCAAAAGGCCGATCAAACCCAACAGCAGGGGTACGCCCGAAATGAGCGCGACGGCAGTCATCCGGACACCCGCTCGGTCGTCTCGTGGTCATGTCCGCCCAGCGCGACCTCGTCCACCACGACCGCGCGACGGAACCGGTAATACTGCAGCACGATGGCCAGGCCCACCCCGACCTCGGCGGCGGCCAGCACGATCACGAACAGCGCGAAGACGGCACCGGCCCGCGGCTCGGGCACGGGGTGCGCCCACGCCTCCACCTGCACGCCGACCAGCCCGGCCTTGATGGTGGAGTCGGCGGCCACCAGGATCAGGTTGACCGCGTTGAGCATCAACTCGACCGCCATCAGCACCAGGATGGCGTTGCGGCGGCGCAGCACTCCATAGACGCCGAGAGCGAAGAGCAGGGCGGCGATCACGTACGGGATGACGGGATGCATCAGGCGTCCGTCCCCTCGTCGTCATCGGCGGGCTTGCTCGGCAACGCCGGCCGGCCTGGCTCGCGGCCCTCGATCGCCGCCTTGCCGGCCGCGCCCTGGTCACGGCCCTCGATGGCCCGCTTGCCGGCGGTGCCCGCATCACGACCCTCGATGGCCGGCTTGCCGGTTTGGTCCTGGTCGCGGCGGCCGGTTGCCGGCTGGCCGGGGAGCTTGCGGGCGGGCTCGCGGCCGGCGACGGCCGGGCGTTCCGCGGTGGGGGTCGGGCGGCTGGTGCCTTCGATCACCCGGGGATCCTCGGTGGCCGGCGCGGGCTCGTCCAACTCACCTACCCGGGGCCGGGCCTGGTGGGCGCCGAAGATGACGTCGTGGGCGCTCTGCTTGAGCGGGTCGGGTGGGGGAGCCGGTTCGCCCGCCTCGACGGCGACGCGGGCCTCGGCGGCCAGTTTTTCGGCGTGGGCCTGGCGGACCCGGGCCTGGGCGGCGGCCTGGCGGGCGGCGATGCGTTCCAGGCGGGCCACCACCTCGGCGGACTCGTCGACCGGGTCGGGAGCCGGACCCTCCTCGGCGGCTGCGGGGTCGCGGCGGGCGCCCAGGTCGGGGCGGGACAGCACGATCGCGCCGACCAGGGCCGACAGCAGCAGGATCGACAGCACCTCGAAGGGGAGGACCCAGGCGCCGAAGACCTGCTCACCGACCCGCTGGGCGGTGCTGGGCGGGGGCAGTTCGTACCTGGTCCACTGGAACGCGTCGGCCAGCAGCGCGGTCAGTCCGAAGCCGACACCGCCACCGATCAGGGCCGCCGGCAGGGCCGGGCGGTCGAGGTCGGGCGACGGGCCGATCGGCGCGCGGGTCAGCATCACCGCGAACAGCAGCAGCACCACGACGGCGCCGACGTAGACCAGGATCTGCACCCAGGCCACCATCTCGGCACCCAGCACCAGATAGAGGCCGGCGACCGCGCCCAGGCTGACCACCAGGTAGAAGCCGGCGCGGACCAGGTGGTTACTGGTCACCACGAGGGCGCCGGAACCGACCGCGATCACGCCGAGAGCCAGCATGAGCGCGTCCGCGACGGTCACTGCCCGGACTCCGGCAGGTCCGGCTTCTCGGTGGGCGCCGGCTTCTCGGCGGGCTCTGGCTTCTCGGTGGGCGCCGGCTTTTCGGCGGGCGGGGCTGTGCGGCGTACGGCCGGCCTTGCGGTTTTGGCGGCAGTTGCCGCACCCGGGCCTGCCGCCTTGCGTGCCGCGGTGGCCTCCTCCTTGGAGGGCTCGCCCTTGGCGTCATGAGCCGGCGGCGGGGGCACCGTGCGCATCCAGTCGCCCAGCCGGTCCTTCTCGTGCAGCAGGTCGCGCAGGTCGAGTTCGGCGTACTCGAACTCGGGGGTCCAGTGCAGCGCGTCGAACGGGCACACCTCGATGCAGATGCCGCAGTACATGCACAGTGAGAAGTCGATGTCGAACCGGTCGAGCACGTTGCGCTGCCGGGCCCGGGCCGCGCCGGGGACGATGACCTCTTCCTTGTGCGAGTCGATGTAGATGCACCAGTCCGGGCACTCGCGGGCGCACAGCATGCAGACCGTGCAGTTTTCCTCAAGCAGGGCGATCACACCGCGGCTGCGCGGCGGGAGATCGGGCTCGACGTCCGGGTACTGCCGGGTGGTCGACCGCTTGGTCATCGTCTTGAGCGTGACGGCGAGGCCGTTGACCAGGCCACTGCCGGGCGCGCCGCGCTCCCCGTCGTCACTCACAAACGCATATCCTGCACCGTCACCCGCTGCGACGCGAGCACACCCCCGCGAGTTCTTGCCCGAGATATCCACAGCCAGCACCGGCAGGAGGCCTGCTGTGGACGCAGGGCACCCTCGTCAGATCTTCCGGTAACGTCGGCCGCACGGAACGCTACCCCTGCTCCGGAGGCCTCGACATGACCGCTGCGATGAGCGACCTACCCCCCGCAGACGGCTGGACCGTGGATGATCTTGACGCCCTGCCTGACGACGGCGTGCGCCGCGAGTTGCTCGATGGAGTACTGCTCGTGTCCCCCTCCCCCACCGACGTTCATCAGATAATCGCCGGACGGCTGATGGTCGCCCTGGAGGGCTCCTGTCCGCCCGAGTTCCAGGTCACCCAGGGCGTCGAGGTGCGGATCAACGCGCGTCGCGGCTTTATCCCCGACGTGCTGGTCGCCACCGACGCGGCTGCGCAGCGCCGGTCGCGGCACTATGCGCCGCACGAGGTGGTGCTCGCGGTGGAAATCGTCTCGCCGACCTCGGTCAGCATGGATCGCATCACCAAGCCGGCGCTCTTTGCCAGCGCGGGCATTCCGCATTACTGGCGGATCGAGACGGACGGCGGTCTCGAGGTGCACACCTACCAAATCGATCCGGCCGGTGAGATGTACCGGCCGGGCGGGTCATTCGCGGTGGAGATCGACACGTTTGAGCCGTGGCCGATCAGGATCCCGATCGCGCGGCTGCGGCCTCGGCACCTCTGATCACGAGACGACCTTCACCGCGGCGGTCAGGACCAGTTGGAGCAGGGCCACCGGGACCAGGACCAGCCAGCACAGGCGTTGCAGCTGGTCCTCGCGCAGGCGTGGGAAGGTCACCCGGAACCAGATGATCACGAAGGACAGGGCGAAGATCTTGGCCAGGGTCCAGAGCCAGCCCAGTTGGTCGGCGAACGGGCCGTGCCAGCCGCCCAGGAACAGGACCGTGGTCAGGGCGGCGATCACGATGATGCCGACGTATTCGGCCAGTAGGAAGAACGCGAAGCGCAGGCCGGTGTATTCGGTCATGTAGCCGAAGACCAGCTCGGAGTCGGCGATCGGCATGTCGAAGGGGGGACGGCGGATCTCGGCCAGGCCGGCGATGAAGAAGACCACGGCGGCGGGGGCCTGCCAGAGCAGCCACCACGGCTGCCACGCCTCGACGATGCCGGGCAGGCTCAGGGTGCCGGCCGCGGTGGCGACGCTGGCCGCCGCCAGGACCAGCGGGAGTTCGTAGCCGAGGAGTTGGGCCGCGCCGCGCAGACCGCCCAGCAGGCTGTACTTGTTGGCCGAGGCCCACGCGGACATCAGCACCGCGAGCACGCCCACTCCGAGCACCGCCAGCACGAAGAACAGGCCGACGTCCAGCGGCTGGGCGACCAGGTCACCGGGGCCGAGGGGGATGGCCAGAAGCACGAGGAGGTACGGGAAGAGGGCGACGATCGGGGCGAGCCGGAAGACCCCGCGATCGGCGTCCCGCGGGGTGATGTCCTCTTTCTGGACGAACTTCACGCCGTCGGCCACCAGCTGGGCCCAGCCGTGGTAGGCGCCCGCGTACATCGGACCCAGGCGGCCCTGCATGTGCGCCATCACCTTGTGTTCGGCCTGGCCGACGATCAGCGGGAGGACGAGGAAGCCGACCACCACGGCGAGCACCCGTACGGTCAAATCCAGCCAGAGCGGCATCTAGTCAGCCTCCGGTCGGCGCGCCTGCGGACCCCACTCGGCGGGATCGGGAACGCCGGGCGGGCGCATCGGCGCGCGTTTCGCCGTACCAGCCTCGGATTCTCCCGGCTCTTTGGCCCCGGGCCAGGCCTTGGCCACCCGGGACGCCAGCACGAACTCCTTGCGCAGCGGATGACCCTCGAAGCCGGGCGGCAGCAGCAGCGGCCGGAGGTCGGGATGCCGGGCGAAGGTGATGCCGAACATCTCGTGCGTCTCCCGCTCGTGCCAGGCGGCACCGGGGAAGAGCTCGACCACCGACTCGACCACCGGATCGGCGCGCGGCACCCGGGTGCGCAGCAGCAGGCCGTGCTTGCGGCGGCTCGAGTAGAGGTGGGCGACCACCGAGAAGCCGTCCTCCAACTCGTCGACGGCGGAGAGCCAGTCGAAGAAGTCGCAGCCCAGGGCGCCGTTGTGCTTGGCCGTGCCGACCGCCTCCCACCAGCGGGCCACCGGCACGTCGATCACCGCCCGCTCGTGGCCGGGACCGCCGCCGGACAGGCTCGCGAACACCGTGGGCTCGGCGCCTTCGGTGTCGTCGGCCAGCAGGGCGACCAGACGCTCGCCGACCTCTTCGGGCTTCATGGAGGCCATCCTATGATCCGAGCCGCCGCTGCAACCCCCGGCCGGGCCCGGACGTGTAGTTGGCGTGACCACCACCGCCGAACCGGAGACACCGAGCATCGTGCCGGATCAACGCCCCTCGTTCGACGAGGTGTACGCGGCGCACTACGCCGACCTGACCGTGCAGCTGTTCGCCTACTTCGGCGACCGGCAGGAGGCGCAGGACGTGGTGCAGGAGGCGTTCTGCCGGGCGCTGTCCCGGTGGTCGGCCGTGTCCCGCTACGACGATCCGGTCGCCTGGGTGCGCCGGGTCGCCTGGAACCTGGCGGTGAGCCGCTGGCGCCGGGCCCGGACCGCGTTGCTGCACCTGCGCCGGCAGCGGCCGGCCGAGCCACAGGTGGACGGGCCTTCGCCGGAGCGGGTGGCGCTGGTGGCGGCGCTCGGCAAGCTGCCCGCGCAGCAGCGCCGGGCCGTGGTGCTGCACTATCTGGCCGACCTGCCGCTCGCCGAGATCGCCGACCGCGAGGGGGTGGCCGAGGGCACCGTGAAGTCCTGGCTGCACCGCGGGCGGGCGGCCCTGAACACCCAGCTGAATCTGACCGACACCACCGGGGAGGGGCTGTGACCGACCAGCTTGAAAGGCTCTTCGCCGAGATGCGCACCGAGGTGATCGCCGAGGTGCGGCCGCCGGGGGTGGGGATGGCCCGGCGGACGGTCCGGCGGCGCCGGGTCGTGACCTCGGCCGCCGCCGGGGTGACGTTGGTGGTGGCGGCGACGGGCTTGGTACTCGGTGGCGCGGCAGGGCACGACGAACCCACCGCCGACGAGGCTCGGCCGGCTGCCTCGGCCGCCGCCTTGGCGGCGTGGGCCGACGAGGCTTCGCGGGCGGTCGGTATGGACCGCCGGGACGGGCCGGGGAACGTGCTGACCAGCACGAGCTGGGAGCCCATCAACGTCGGCGTCTACGTGATCGCCGGGACGTTCTCCGCGCAGGTCGCGTGCGCGGGGCAGGGCGCCATGACGGTCTCGATCGGGGATGCGCAGCCGGTGGAGGTTTCCTGCGCCGCACCGATCCGGCCGGTGACCGTCACCTTCACGGCCACGGAACCACTCGGCCCGGTCGGCCTGCGGGTGGTGCCGGACGGCTTGGCCTCCGGCAATGCTGCGATCGCGTACCAGTTCATGCTGTCCGACGCAGACGCCGCACGCCTCGAGGACGCGGCAAAGGACGCGCTGGAAGCGGTGGCCGGCAAGGATCTGGTCTTCAGCACGTCGGGCCCGCTGGCGGACTCCTGGGACGCGCGCCACGAGGAGATGGCACCAGGGCGGTATCAGGTGGCGCTCAGCTGCGCCGGCACCGGCAAGGTGCGCTTGAACGTCGACCTGGTGATGACCGGGGACGAGGAGCGGACCACGCCGGCCGGCACCTGGACGCTGGGATGCGACCCGGACCCGAGATCGAGTTCGATGTTCTTCACCGTCCCCGCCGCGGGCGTCGCGGCGGTGAACGTCACGGTGACCGCGGATGAGGTCGGTACCGGGCAGGTGGCGGCCGGGGTCCGGGTGGATCGGGCGTGAGCGGTCAGATGCCCGGGAGGCGGCCGTTGCGGAACAGGTCGACGAACTCCTGATGGTCCTCCCGGGCCTGGTCGCCGTACCGGTGCGCGAACTCGACCAGGTGCTGCACGAAGCCGTTCTCGTCCTTGTCCACGGCCGCCACGATCGCCTCCTCGGTGGAGAAGTCGACCAGGTCGTGGCTCGATTCGTCGTCGGCCACCGAGTGCATCCGGGCCACCGCCCGGCCCAGGTCGGTGATGACGCCGGTCAGCTCCTCGGGCTCGTTGACGTCCGACCAGTCCAGGTCGGCCGCGTACGGCGAGACCTCGGCGACCAGCTGGCCCACCCCGTTGAGCGTGGTGAAGCCGAGCCACGAGTCGGCGTGCGCCTGCAGCGCCCGCTGCGATTCGGCGGTGCGGTGCCCCTGATGTTTGAAGTACGACCGGACGCGCTCGTCGTCGATCCAGCGCGCCACGGCCGGCACCTGGGCCTGCTTCATGTAGATGATCACGTCGTTCTCGAGCGCCTGGGTGTGTCCCTCGAGCAGGAGGTTGTACGACGGCAGGCCGGCCGACCCGATGCCGACGCCCTTGCGCAGCTTGATGTCCTTGATGTGGTTGGCCACCGGCCGCGAGGCCGCCGGCAGCGTGCCGAGGTAGTCGGCGAACGCGCCCTGCACCAGCGCCGCGGTCACCTCGTCGACCTCGTAGACGCCCTCGCCCATCGAGAACCGGCGCTCGAAGTCGTCGATGGTGGTCTGGGTCGCGAGCAGGTCGACGCGGGTGTTGAGCCGGGCCTCCTGCAAAACCCGCAGCAGTACGCCGTCCGCGTTGTCCAGGGTGATCGAGCCGATCGCGTCGTCACCGCCGGCCGCGATGGCCCGCAGTTCGGTCAGGTAGGACTTCGCGAACCCGGTGACCAGCGCGGTGATGTTGTCGTCGGAGAGGGCCTTCTGGTAGCCGATCAGCGCCACGCTCGCGGCGAACCGCTTCAGATCCCAGGAGAAAGGTCCGACGTACGCCTCATCGAAGTCGTTGACGTTGAACACCAGAACCCCGGACGAGTTCATGTACGTCCCGAAATTTTCCGCGTGCAGGTCGCCGTGGATCCAGACTCGGCTGGTCTGCTCGTCGAGGAAGCTGTCATCCCGGAAAGCGCTGGTCAGGTCGGCGTAGAAGAGCGACGCGCTGCCCCGGTAGAACGCGAACGGGGACGCCGCCATTTTGCGGAACTTGCGCCGGAACGCCGCCGGGTCCTGGGCCATGGGCTCACCGAATTCCCTGGTGAGCACGTCGATGATGAAGTCCGCGCGAGGCCGTTCGCTCATATGGCGGAGATTAGTCGGCGGCGGCCACCGGCGGGGTGACCATCGGTGCAGTCAATGAGGAAACATCGCGGCGCAGCGGGTCGGGCCGGGCCACGCCGCCGACCCCGGCCTGCTCGGCCGCGATCTTTTCCTGGAGGCGCAGGATGCCGTGCAGCAGCGCCTCGGGCCGCGGCGGGCAGCCCGGCACATAGACGTCCACCGGGATGAGCTGGTCGACGCCCTTGGTCACCGAGTAGGAGTCCCAGTACGGGCCGCCGCAGTTCGAGCAGGAGCCGAACGAGATCACGTACTTGGGTTCGGGCATCTGGTCGTACAGCCGTCTGATCGCCGGTGCCATCTTGTCGGTCACGGTGCCGGACACGACCATCAGGTCGGCCTGCCGCGGACCGTGCGCGAACGGGATCACCCCGAGCCGCATGAAGTCGTGCCGGCTCATGCTGGACGCGATGAACTCGATCGCGCAGCAGGCCAGCCCGAAGTTGAACACCCAGAGCGAATAGCGCCTCCCCCAGTTCAGCACGAACCGGATGGGCTCCCCGAGCACTCCTGGCAGACCGGCCACGTGGTCAACCTACTCCCCTGCCGGACCGGTGCCCGGGGCCGGGCGCTGGAGCATGCTCAGGAAGCCGGTCAGCAGGGCCTCGCGTAGCGCCGGCGGGGCGGCGTCGAGCAGCGTGTTGACCGCGGCCATCCGGTCGAAGCCGGCGCCGTCCAGGCCGAGGCCGGCGGCCAGGCCGGCGACCAGGTCGGGGGTGACCTGCTGCGGGGTCAGCGCGGCGGCGGCGCCGAGCAGTTCCGCGGGAAGCTGCACCGGCCCGCGCTGCCGGGCGGCGGCCACCGCGTCGGCCAGGTCGGCCGCGAACGCACCGGCGGTGGGCTGCACCGCGGCGGTCACGGTCAGGTGGATGGTGGCGGGCAGGTCGCCGTACGCCATCTGCGGTTGGGTGTGCCAGCCCCGGGCGGCCAGCTCGTCGGCCAGCACGAAGAGGTCGACGCCGTCCGAGGCCAGGCACACCACGCTCGTCTCGGGCGGCGCGAAGAGGCGTACCCCCTCAATGGCGGACACCGCGCCGGCCAGAGTGACCACCGCCTCCCGGGTCTGCTCGGCCAGCCGCAGATAGCCGGCGTCGCCGATGCTGCGCAGCGTGGCCGCCGCGGCGGCGATCGGCCCGCCCGAGCGGGTCGACGAGATCACCGAGTTGACCATCGGGTAGCCGGGCCAGTCCGCATACGCGAAGTACTGCGGCCGGCGCAGCGCCTCGTCACGGTGCAGCAGGACCGAGACACCCTTCGGCGCGTACGCATATTTGTGCAGGTCGACCGAGATGCTGGTGACCCCCGGGACGGCGAGGTCGAACGCGGGCAGGCCGGCGCCGAGCCGCCGCAGGTAGGGCAGGATCCAGCCGCCGAAACAGGCGTCCACGTGGCAGCGCACGCCACGCTCGGCGGCGACCGCGGAAAGCTGCGGGATGGGGTCGACCACGCCGTGCGCGTACGACGGCGCGGAGCCCACCACCAGCACGGTGTCGGCGCCGATCGCGTGCGCGGTGGCCGCCGGGTCGGCACGCAGGTCGGCGCCCACCGGGACGACGTCGAGCGCGACCCGCAGGTAGTGCGCGGCCTTGGCGAACGCCGCATGGGCGGTGGACGGCACCACGATGCGCGGCGCCGGCAGGTCGGGCCGGCTGTCGCGGGCCGCCTTGACCGCGAGGATCAGCGATTCGGTGCCGCCGCCGGTGACGCTGCCGACCGTCTCCGGGCCGCCGCCGAGCAGCCCGGCGGCGGCCGCGACCAGGGCGTTCTCCATCGCCAGCAGGGACGGGAAGGCGGTCGGGTCGAGCCCGTTCACCGAGGCCGAGATCGCGTGCGCCGCGTGCGCCAGATCGTCCAGCCCGTCGAGCGCCGGGTCGTAGACGTAGGCGAAGAGGCGGCCGCCGTGCGTCGGCAGATCGTGCTCGCGCAGCGCCCGCAACTCAGCCAGGATCTGCTCGCCCGGGACACCCTTCGCGGGCAGCGCTTCGAACATGTGGACGACACTAACGCGCTACGTCCCGATAGGCCCTCAACAGCAGGACCGCGGTCCCGACCAGCAACGCCGGCAGCACCGTGAAACCGAGCAGCACACCCAGCCGGGCGGTGTCGTCCTGAACGGCCGCCTCGCCGGTGGACGACGAGACATAACCGAACAGTTGCAGGGTCAGGGCGTAGATCCCGGGGCCGACGGCGAGGCCGAGGGTCTCGCCCGCGGTCCACACGCCGGTGAAGACGCCGGCCTGGCGACGACCGGTGCGCGCGGTGTCGTGGGCGATGCAGTCCGGCAGCATGGCCATGGCGAAGACCTGCTGACCGGCGTATCCGCAGCCGATCAGGGCGACGACGAGATAGGTCGCGAAGGCGGGCAGGGCCGGTGCGGCCAGCAGGGCAAGGGCGCCGGCCGCGAAGAGAAGCGAGGCAGCGACCAGCGAACGCGGCTTGCCGTAGCGATGACCGACCCGGGTCCACAGCGGCATGACCAGTAGCGCCGGTCCGACGAAGGCGGCGAACAGGAAGGTGGCGCCGGAGCGAGCGCCGACCACGTGTTCGGCGAAGTACTGGACGCCGGCCAGCATGGCGCCGATGCCCACCGCCTGGATCACCCAGCAGAGCAGCAGGGCGCGGAACGGGCCGTTGGCGGCGGCCACCCGCAGTTGGGAGCGCAGGTCGGGCTCGGACTCCCGGGCCGCCTGGGTGGGGGCGTTCCGGGTGCCCAGATAGACGCCGAGCGTGCCGACCAGGATGAGCGCGCCGACGAAGACGCCGGACCACCGGTGACCGGGCAGGCCGCCGCCGGTCTGCTCGACCACCAGCGGCGCCAGGGCGCCGGAGATCAGGATAGCCAGCGCCAGGACCGCGACGCGCCAGGTCATGAGCCGGGTGCGTTCGGCGTAGCCGTCGGTCAGTTCGGCCGGCATGGCGACGTACGGGACCTGGAAGAAGGCGTACGCGGTGGCCGCCGCCAGGAAGGCGAAGGCGACGTAGCCACCGGCCGCGGCCGCGCTGCCTCCACTGCGGACCGGGCCCGCGAAGATGGCCGCGAACAGCACGCTGAGCACCAGGCCGGCGCCGAGCAGGAACGGCCGGCGGTCGCCGCGGCGGTCGGAGATCCGGCCGGCGACCGGATTCACCAGGACGTCCCACGCCTTCGGCAGCAAGACCAACAATCCCGCCACACCTGCCGCAACACCTAACGTATCCGTCAGATAGGGCAGCAAGAGCAAACCAGGCACGGTTCCGAAGGCGCCCGTGACCAGCGAACCCAGCGAGTAGCCCGCCAGCACGCGACGGGGCAGGACGCCGGCCGGGCGTACGTCGGGAGAGGGACCGGCGGCTGTCATGGACGCGCATGCTACGACGATCACGCTGCTGGGCCTACGCTTCGCCGCATGAAAGGCATACCCGCCGGAGTTTCGGCGAGCCATCCGGCCACCGCGCGCGCCGGTCTCCAGGTGCTGCGGGACGGCGGCACGGCGGGCGACGCCGCGGTGGCGGCCGTGCTCGCCTGCTGCGTGGCCGAGACCATCTTCACCGGGCTGGGCGGCGGCGGCTTCGCCACCTACTTCGACGCCGCCACCGGCGAGGTCACCTGCCTCGACTTCTTCACCGCGGTGCCCGGTCTCGACGACGACTGCCGGGCCGGGCCGATGATCGCGGTGGACGTGTTCTTCGGCGGGTTGCCGCAGGTGTACTCGATCGGCGGGGCGAGTGTCGGGGTGCCCGGGGTGCCGGCCGGCTGCGGCGAGGTGCACCGGCGGTGGGGACGGCTGCCCTGGGCCGAGGTGGTGTCGCCGGCCATCTCGCTGGCCAAGACCGGCGTGCCGACCCCCGAGGCGCACGCCCGCACGCTGGACGCCTGCGCACCGGCGCTGGCGTGGGGCGAGGGCGCGGCCGTCTACACCCCGAACGGGCGCCGGCTGGCTGGTGGCGACCTGCTGTTCCACCCGGGACTTGCGACGGCGCTGGACGCCCTCGCGCTGAACGGGCCGTCGATCTTCTACACCGGGGACTTCGCGCCGATCGTGGTCGACACGGTACGGCGGGCCGGTGGCGTGCTGGGGCCCCGGGACCTCGCCGAGTACCGGGTGCTCGAGACCCCGGTCGACCACGCCGAGCTGGGCGGATATCGGGTGCGGGCCCGGCACGACCTGAACCGTACGGTCGACACGATCGGCGGGCTGCCGGCCGACCTGACCCGGCCGCACCGGGCGCCGGGGGTGGCGGCCGCGCTGCGCGACCAGGGCCGGCAGCGGATCGGCGACACCACCAACATCTCGGTGGTGGACCCGGACGGCAACGCCTGCGTGATCACCACGACGCTCGGGCTCGGCTCCGGGGTCTGGCTGCCCGGGCTCGGCATCAACCTCAACTCGATGCTCGGGGAGGGCGAGCTGATCACCGACGACATGCGGCCCGGCCGGCGGATGTCGTCGAACATGTGCCCGCTCGTGGTGATCGACCCGGACGGCCGGCTCGCGGTGGCGGCCGGGTCGGCGGGTGCGTCCCGGATCCGCACCGCGCTGATCGACACGCTGCTCGGGGTGCTGATCGACGGCCTCGACATGACCGAGGCGATCGCCCGGCCGCGGTTCCACGTGGTCGACGACACGGTGCACGCCGAGTTCGGCTACCCGCGCGCCGAACTGGCGGCGCTGGACCAGGCCGGCTGGCGGATCAAGCAGTGGCCGGACCTCAACCACTACTTCGGCGGCGTCACGGCGGTGGGCCAGGCCGGCGCCGCGGGCGATCCCCGCCGCGCCGGCGTCGGCCTGCTGCTCTGACGGTCAGTTCATCCGGCGGGCCAGCGTCGCCTCGGCCTCCGCGGCGATCTCGCGCAACGGCACGTCCAGGTCGGTGGGCGCCAGGCCGAAGGTCTGCTCGGTCCGGGTGCTGTCCAGGTGGAACGGCGCGTAGAACTGGTAGTCCATCTCGGCCATCTCGCGGGCCATCGGGACGACCAGGCCGGCGGTCCGCATCACGAAGCGGGGCAGCCGGCGGATCTGCGGCAGCCGCTCGCCGGTCAGCGCCACGTACCGGGCGGCCAGCTCACGGATGCTGATCGCGGGCTGGGTGGGCGCATGCCAGGCCCGGCCGTGGGCGCGCTCGTCGCCGGCCAGTGCGACCATCGTGCGGGCCATGTCGCCGGTGTAGGTGAAGCTGTGCGGCAGGCCGGGATCGCCGGGCGCCCAGGCGGTGCGCCCCTTCCGGATCGCCGGGAGCAGCACCGCCGAGAAGACGCCGACCGCGCCGGCGCCGATGTAGTCCGAGCCGCGGACCTCGATCGTGCGCACGCCGCTGGTGAGCGCGTCCCGCCACATCCTGTTGCGCACCTTGCCCTTGCGGCTCACGGCGGCCGGCGGCGAATCCTCGGTCATCCGGCCGCCGGGCTGCGGGCCGTACCCGTACAGGTTGCCGGTGATCACGTAGACCGCGCCGGCCGCCCGGGTCGCGGAGATCATCGCGTCGTTCATCGGGAACCAGAGGCGCTCCCACTCGGTGTACTTCGGGTTGGCGCAGTTGTAGAGGGCGGCGGCGCCCGCGGTCAGCTCGGTGAGCCGGCCCGCGTCGGAGGCGTCCGCGGCGACCCGCTCGATCAGCGGGTGCTCCGGGCCGCCGCCGCTGCGGGTGATCATCCGGACGCTCTCGCCACGGTCGGCGAGCAGGTGGGCAACGGCGGTCCCGATCGGGCCGGATCCGACGACGACGTGCTTTGACATCTCTGCTCTCCTTTGCGAGCACCGCTCTCTGTTGAGAACGACTGTCGCACCGATCGTGCGAGAAAGCAAGAGCAGTGCTCTCGTTGTGGCACACTGGTCTCCATGAGCGCCTCAGGAGTACGGGCCCGGGTCCGGGCCGAGATGACCGAAGAGATCAAGGCGGCGGCCCGCCGGCACCTCGCCACCGACGGGGCCAACCTGTCGCTGCGTGCGGTCGCCCGCGAGGTCGGCATGGCCTCGTCGGCCGTCTACCGCTACTTCGCGAGCCGGGACGACCTGCTCACGGCCCTGATCATTGAGGCGTACGACGCGGTGGGCGCGACCGCCGAGCGGGTGGCCGCCACGGTCGAGGACCCGCTCGACCGGTGGATCGCGCTCAGTCACGCGGTCCGCGAGTGGGCGATCGCCGAGCCGCACCAGTGGGCGCTGATCTACGGCAGCCCGGTACCCGGTTACCAGGCGCCGCGGGACACCGTCGGACCCGCCAGCCGGGTCATCTTCCTGATCGCCGCGGTGGTGCGGGACGCGTACGGGATGAACCGAATCGCGGAACGGGAACCGATCCAGGGCCGTTATGTCGAGGAACTGGCCGCCGTGGCCGAGCACTTCGGCGAAAACCTCCCGCCCCGCGTGGTCGGCGCCGCCATGGCCGCCTTCATCCACCTGTGCGGCGCGGTCAGCGCGGAACTGTTCGGCCAGCTCAACAACTCGATCGAGGACGACCGGCGAGGCTTCTTCGAGTTCCAGATGCGCGGCGCCGCCACCTTCATCGGCCTCACCTGAGCGCGCGCAACACGTGCCCACCCGGCGTCTCCGCCGGCACGTCGTCACGCCCGAAAAAGCGCGCCGCCAGCCCCGCCGGCCCCAGGTCCTCGATCTCCCAAAAGCCCAGTCCACCCGCGCCTCCATCAGGGCATCCAGTGGGCTCGGGCGATGTCGACCCGGTCGCCCTTGAGTGGTACGCCGTCGGCCAGGAGGCGCTGGCGGGCCTCCTGCTCGTGGCCTGGGGGCATGCGGCCGGCGCTGTTCACGACGCGGTGCCAGGGGACGCCGCCGCCGTGCCGGGCCATGATGGTGCCGACCTGGCGGGCCGAGTTGCGGCCGGAGCGGTCGGCCAGCGCGTCGGCGATCGCGCCGTACGACATGACCTTGCCCTCGGGGATGCGCTCGACCAACGCGAGCACCTCTTCCACGTACTCCTGGGGTGTCACCCGGGCCACGATATGGGATCTCGGCGCAGGGCGGTGCACCCGGCCGAGCAGAATGGGCCGGGTGCGCGAAGTGGTGACCGAGGCGCGCCGGGTCGTGGTCAAGGTGGGGTCGTCCTCGCTGACCACGGCGGGCGGCGGCCTGGACGAGACGCGCGTCGACGCCCTGGTCGACGTGCTCGGTGGGCTGGCCGCCCAGGGCCGTGAGGTGGTGCTGGTCTCCAGCGGTGCGATCGCCGCGGGGCTGGCCCCACTTCAGTTGCGCCGGCGACCGCGTGATCTCGCCACCCAGCAGGCCGCCGCGTCGGTCGGGCAGGGGCTGCTGATCGGACGGTATGCGGCGGGCTTCGCGCGGCACGGGCTCACGGTCGGCCAGGTGCTGCTCACCGTCGACGACGTGACCCGGCGGGCGCACTACCGCAACGCGTACCGGACCCTCCGAAAGCTTTTAGATCTTGGCGCCCTGCCGATCGTCAACGAGAACGACACGGTGGCCACCGAGGAGATCCGGTTCGGCGACAACGACCGGCTGGCCGCGCTGGTCGCCGCGCTGGTCGACGCCGAGTTGCTGGTGCTGCTCTCCGACGTGGACGCGCTCTACACCGGCAGCCCGTCCGACCCCGCGTCGCGGCGCATCGCGCTGGTGAAGGGCGACGGTGACCTGGGCGGCATCAGCATCTCGAAACCCGGCAAGTCCGGCGTCGGCACCGGCGGCATGGTGACCAAGGTGGAGGCTGCCCGGATCGCCACCGGGTTCGGCATCCCGGTCGTGCTGACCTCGGCCGACCGGGCCGGTGCCGCGCTGGCCGGCGACGAGGTGGGCACGCTGTTCCAGGCCGCCGACCGGCGCCCGGCCGCGCGACTGTTCTGGCTGGCCCACGCCACCGCCCCGCGCGGACGGCTGCACCTCGACCCGGGCGCGGTCACCGCGGTGGTGGCCCGCCGCAAGTCGCTGCTGCCGGCCGGGATCACCGCGGTGGACGGTTCGTTCGCGGCCGGCGACCCGGTCGACCTGGTCGACGCCGGCTCCGGTGCGCCGGTGGCCCGCGGCCTGGTCAACTACGACGCGGTGGAGTTGCCCGCGCTGCTAGGCCGGTCCACCCCGGAGTTGGCCGCGGCGCTCGGTCCGGCGTATGAACGAGAGGTCGTCCACCGCGACGACCTGGTTCTTCTCTGAAGGAGTAGACGGAATGACTGTGCAGCAGCAGGCCACCGACGCACGCGTGGCCGCCATCGATCTGGCCGCCGCCACCCGCGCCGAGAAGGACCGGGCGCTGCTGCTGATGGCCGACCGCCTGGAGGAGAGCGCCGAGGAGGTCGTCGCGGCGAACGCGGTGGACGTGAACAACGCCCGCGCGGCCGGCCAGAGCGAGGCGATGATCGACCGGCTCACGCTCACCCCGGCCCGGGTCGGCGCGATGGCAGACGGCCTGCGGCAACTGGCCGCGCTGCCCGACCCGATCGGTGACGTGGTGCGCGGCTCGACCCTGGCCAACGGCCTGGAGCTGCGGCAGGTGCGGGTACCGTTCGGGGTGGTCGGCATGATCTACGAGGGCCGGCCGAACGTGACCGCGGACGCCGCCGGCATCTGCCTCAAGTCCGGCAACGCCGCCCTGCTGCGCGGCTCCGGCTCGGCGCTGAGCTCGAACGCGGCGATCGTGGCCGTGCTGCGCAAGGCGGTTTCCGACGCGGGGCTGCCGGCCGACACCATCCAGCTGGTCGACGCCACCACCCGGGACTCGGTCAAGGAGCTGATGCGGGCCCGCGGCCTGGTCGACGTGCTGATCCCGCGGGGCGGCGCCGACCTGATCCGGACCGTGGTCGAGGAGTCCACGGTTCCGGTGATCGAGACCGGCGTCGGCAACTGTCACGTGTACGTGGACGAGGCCGCCGACCTGGAAAAGGCGCTGGCCGTAACGATCAACTCCAAGACGCAGCGGCTGTCCACCTGCAACACCGCCGAGTCGCTGCTGGTGCACGCCGCGATCGCCGACGCGTTCCTGCCGCTGGTGATCGAGGAGTTGATCTCGGCCGGGGTGACCGTGCACGGCGACCCGCGGGTGGCCGGCTACAGCGCCGACGTGGTCGCGGCCACCGACGCGGACTGGCGCACCGAATACCTCTCGGCCGACATCGCGGTGGCCATCGTCGACTCGATCGACGACGCGCTCGACCACATCCGCCGGTTCGGCACCGGGCACACCGAGGCCATCGTGAGCGAGTCGACCACGGCCACCCGCCGGTTCGCGGCCCGGGTGGACGCCGCCGCCGTGATGATCAACGCGTCGACCCGGTTCACCGACGGCGGCGAGTTCGGCTTCGGCGCCGAGATCGGCATCAGCACCCAGAAACTGCACGCCCGCGGCCCGATGGGGCTGCCCGAGCTGACCTCGACCAAGTTCATCGTCACCGGCAACGGGCACACCCGCGGCTGACCGGCACACTGTCCAATGTGAACCAGGCTCGTTATTTTCACGCATTGAGGGGGTGAATGCGGGCAGGCACAATGTCCCGCGTGAACATCCTGCGGCTGGTGCGGGCGGTCATCACCGCAGCCGCGGGCGCCGTGGTGATGCTCGCCCAGCTCAATCTGCCGAGCAAGGAATTCTGGGCCGCTCAGGAACTCGTGCAGTGGGTTAGCGTCGCACTCGTGGCGTTCTCCGTTTTCTATGACGCCGCCGTTGCCGTGACCAACGCTATTCATGACGCGGAAGTGCGGAAATACGAGGACGGGCTGCGGCAGGCCATGAGTGCGACCATCGGTCGGATCGTCGAAGATTTCGATGCCCCCTGGGACAAAGTAGCCGTGTACTACTACCTCGCCCGGCGGGTCTCCTATTTCAGGCATCTTGCGCGGGTTGACGGGGTACGCGCCGGCATTGCCGCCGCCGAAATGGAGCACAGATTCCGCCTCGGTGTCGGCATCGTCGGGGTCGCGTTCCTGGAACGCGACATCGTGGCTTTGGAGTGGCGTGACTTTGCCCGAGCAGCAAACATCAAGGGCCCACAGGCGTGGGAACGTCGGCCGGCACGCCAACGGTATGGCCTCACGTGGGGCCAACTCCGACGATCCCCGCCGGAAGACGGCATGGTCGCGAGCCCGACATACGGGCCCGACGGCAAGCCGGTGGGTTGCATCCTCGTGTGTAGCCCGCTGAAGCGGGCCACCCTCGGAAGCGATGCGATGCGTCAAATTCTCGACCAATGCGCTGCGACCCTGGATCGGTTGGGGCCGCCGCCGAAGGGCTGGTGGAGGCGCCATGAGCGATGACTCACCGGCAACGGAACGGCGCACCGCCGACCTCTCACCGGAGTTCGTACGGCTACTCGAAAGGTACGGCGCGCCGGAGCGCCTGACGGAACCGTCCGAGATCCTGGTACACCAGGCCCAGGCTTCCGCTCGCCGCCGGTCCGCACGAATCACTCAACTGCTGCTGGTTGCGCTGGTGGCCGCCTTGTCGGCCACAACCGCGATCCTGATCAATGCGGCGACCGCGGCGGACCAATCCTGGCCGTCGTGGCTCGACCCACTCCGCTCACACCCCTGGTTGTTCGCCCTGCTGCTGACGCTCGCGACAGCCGCGCTTTCCATGCTGTCCTGGTACTGGGAGAACCGGGAACCTCCGCCGCCCGACGACCCGCCGGCGCCACCGCTACCCGCACCCGGACCGTGGACCGTGCATCGCACGGGCGAGGTCGATCAAATCGTGCGTGAGCTGACCCGCGGACGGGCTGGCGCTGTCGGGATCACCACTGCGCTCCATGGCGCGGGCGGGTTCGGCAAAACGACCCTCGCGCGCACGGTTTGCGCGGATCGACGTGTGCGCCGTCATTTCCGTGGGATCTACTGGGTCACGTTGGGGCCTGAGGCGCAGGGGTGGGACGCAGTCGTCGAGCGCGTCAACGACGTCATCCGGGCCATCACCGGCAGGCCGGCCGATTTCACCGATCCGCAGGCGGCCGGCGAGACACTCGGTCGTCTGCTCGACGAGCGCCCACGGTCTCTGCTTGTCGTCGACGACATCTGGACGGCCGCCCAAGTCGCCCCGTTCCTGATGCGGGGCAGCCGCTCGGCTCGCCTGTTGACCACGCGAATGCCCGAAGCGCTGCCGTCGGGCACCGTCCTCGTCCAGGTCGACGCCATGTCAGCCGCCCAGGCTCGAGCAGTCGTCAATTTGGATCTCCCGACGCTGGAAACGGATGTCGCCGACCGGCTTGCGGACGCTGTCGGACGTTGGCCGCTACTACTTCGGTTGATCAACAGCAGACTGGCGGCGGAGAGTGCGGACGATGTGAACGTCGCGGCCGGCGGCCTGTTGGAACAGCTGCAGGGATCCGTTCACCGGCTGGAGTCACCGGAGGAACGCGCCCGTGCGGTACGCGCCACCATCGAGACGAGCACCGCATGGCTGGGAGCCGAATCGACTGAACGCCTGACCGAGTTGGGAATCTTTGTCGAGGACGAGACCATCCCGATCGCCTTGGTAGCCGCCCTCTGGTCGCAAACCGGTGGCCTTGGTGCGGCCGACTCGGATCGGCTGTGCCGCCGGCTGGCCGACCTGTCACTCATCTCGATCAACGGCAGCGGTCTTGCGCTGCACGATGTCGTGCGGCAATACCTGCGGGCCGAGTTGGGCGCCGACCGGATCGTGGAGCTGAACGCCAGCTTCCTCGACGCCGTTGCGCCCGAAACCGGCTGGTGGAAGTTGTCCGAAGAAGACAGTTACCTGTGGCAACACCTCATCGACCACCTGGTGGCGGCCGGCCGGATCGCCGAAGCGGAAGCCGTCGCCGGCGATCTGCGCTGGGTGACCGCGAGACTGCTGCGATTCGGGGCGCCGGCTCCTCTGGACGATCTCGCCCTGGTCGGAACCGACCGGGCTCGAATGCTTGGTGCTGGGCTGGCCCGGGCGGCACATCTGCTGAGCCCGACCGAGCCGGCCTACGCAGTGGTTGACGTGTTGCTGAGCCGCCTTCAGGACGACCTTGCATGGAGCAACCAGGTCGAGGCGATGCGAACGACTCTGGCTCGACCGATGCTCGTCAACCGCTGGTCTCTGCCGGATCTTGCGGATGAGGCGACCTATCGGATTCTCGCCGGTCATCAGGGTGGGACAACCGCTGTCGCCATCTCCCCCGACGCCACCTGGCTCGCCACGGCAAGTGACGACCGGACCGTTCGCATCTGGGACCCAGCCACCGGACAAACCCGCGCCCGGCTCACCGGCCACACCGAATCCGTCACCGCGGTCGCTGTCGCACCCGGCTCCGCCTGGCTCGCCACGGCAAGCCGCGATGGGACGGTTCGAATCTGGGACCCAGTCATCGGAAGAACTCGCGCCGTGCTCACCGGCCACACCGAATCCGTCACCGCGGTCGCTGTCGCACCCGACTCCGCCTGGCTCGCCACGGCAAGCGAAGACCAGACCGTCCGCATCTGGGACCCGGCCACCGGACAAACCCGCGCCGAACTCACCGGCCACACCGACTGGGTCCGGGCGGTTGCCGTCGCCCCCGACGGTCAATGGCTCGCCACCGCAAGCGACG
>NZ_BOMV01000040.1 GCF_016862375.1 Paractinoplanes rishiriensis
GCAAGCGACGACCAAACCGTCCGCATCTGGGGTGCCCCAGCGGCACGACCGACCGTGGCTTCGACCGGCCGCTCCGCCGGCCCAGTTACTGCCGTCGCAGCTCCACCTGGCGGCGCCTGGATCGTCGCCACCGGCGAGGACCGGACCGCCCGCATCTGGGACCCGGCCACGGCACAAGTCCGCGTCACACTCACCGGCCACGAAGGGCGAATCACCGCGGTTGCCGTCGCGCGAGACAGCGGGATGGTTGCCACCGCGAGCACCGATCGGACGATTCGCATCTGGAACCCGGCTGACGGTACGGCGAGCCAGACTCTGACCGGGCACAGCGAGACCTCCACCGGTGTCGTTTTCACGCCCGATGGTCAGCTCGCCAGCACGAGCAACGACCAAACCGTCCGCATCTGGGATCCGGCCACCGGACAAACCCGCGCCGTGTTCACCGGTCACACCGACTGGGTCACCGCCGTCGCCGTCGCACCCGACGGCCGGTGGCTTGCCACCACGAGCAACGACCGCACCGTCCGTATCTGGGACCTGGAAACGGGACGGACGCGAGCGGTGCTGGCCGGCCATACGGACTGGGTAACTGGCGTGGACATCTCCGCCGACGGCCGATGGATCGCCACCAGCAGCAACGACCGAACCGCCCGCATCTGGGATCCGGTCACCGGCGAAACCCGCACCGTTCTCACCGGCCATACCGATCGGGTGTCATCGGTCGCGTTCACACCTGACGGCCGATGGGTCGCCACCACCGCCGCGGACAACACGATCGTCCTCTGGGACCCGGACACCGGCGAACGGGGTGCCCTGATGCGCGTCGCGCGACGCCCCCGCGCATGCCACTGGGTCAGCGGCAGCACGCTGGCAGTCGCCGGCGAGGGAGGGCTGTACCTCTTCGAACTGTGGCGGCGGTAGCCACTCAGCGGCAGGCGCGCAGCACCGTGAGGGTGGTGTTGACGTCGAAGTTCGGGCCCTCGGCGCTGTCCCAGCCGCCGTCGATGCGCTGCGTCTCGGCCAGCCGCTTGCGGGCGCTCTGCAGCAGCCAGTCGTCGCCGAGGTTGAGCCGGCGGAGGGCCGCGGCCATCGACGCCACGTCGGCCGGCTCCATGTCCGGGAGCCGGTCGCCGAGCACCAGCTGGACCCGCGCCGACTCGTAGAAGTACTGCTGGCCGTGCAGCAGGCCGGCGGCGTGCCAGCCGGCCGCGAGGAACGACGGCCAGCGGCCGTCCGGGCGCAGTTGCTGGACCAGCCAGGCGGCCGCGGTCGCGGCCGTGTTGCCGAAGCGCGGCGGCTCGGTCTCAGCCACCGTGAACCAGAACCCGGTGACCGCGGTCAGGTAGAGCGTCGCCTCCGGGTCGCCGGGCATCGCCCAGGCCGGCGCCTCGGCGGTCAGCGACTCGTTTTCCTGCCACGTGCCGTCCGGACGCTGGTTGGCGGCGAGCCAGCCGAGCGCCCGGCCGACCACGTCGGTGTGCAGGCTGCCTAGGTCGTCGAGCTCGCTGATCCGGAAGCAGGTGGCGTCCACCGAGGGAATCACCCCGTCGGTGGACGCCGGCCAGCCACCGGCGGGCATCTGACCGGCAGCGATCCGTTCGACGATCTCGTCGGGCGCCCGCTGACCCGTGCGCAGGTAGGAAAGCCGCGCCCGTTCCACCGGATCGCCGTGCGCGACGACGTAACCGATCGCGGCATCAATATCGACCACGTCGGTTGACGCTACCTTCCGGCCCGGCGATCCGCTGCTGCGTCTCGACTGTTGTCTAAGTCTTGTCGGGGTCTGTCCGTTCCGTCACCCCAACATCACGCTGGGGAGTTACCCCCATCAGTACGACGGGAGGGACGGATCGACGGTGTTCACCCACGAGACGACGCCACCCTGGACGTGTACCGCGTCCTTGAAGCCGGCCGCCTTGAGGGCCGCCAGCGCCTCCGCCGACCGCACACCCGACTTGCAGTGCAGGACGATCTGCCGGTCCTGCGGGAAGCGGGACAGCGCCTCGCCGGACAGGATCTCGCCCTTCGGGATGAGGGTGGCACCGGGGATGCGGACGATCTCGTACTCCGCGGGCTCGCGGACGTCGACCAGGAACAGGTCCTTGCCGGAGTCCTGCCACTCCTTGAGCTCACGGGCCGTGATCGTGGCGTCGGCCGCGGCCGCCTCGGCCTCGGGCGAGACCGCGCCGCAGAAGTCCTCGTAGTCCTCGAGCAGGTCGGTGACCGTCGGGTTCTCGCCGCAGAGCGCGCAGTTCGGGTCCTTGCGGACCTTGATCTTGCGGTATTCCATCTCCAGGGCGTCGTAGACCATCAGCCGGCCGACGAGCGGCTCGCCGATGCCGGTGATCAGCTTGATCGCCTCGTTGACCTGGATCGAGCCGATCGACGCGCACAGCACGCCGAGGACGCCGCCCTCGGCGCAGCTCGGCACCATGCCGGGCGGCGGCGGTTCGGGGTAGAGGCAGCGGTAGCACGGGCCGTGCTCGGACCAGAAGACCGACGCCTGGCCGTCGAAGCGGTAGATCGAGCCCCACACGTACGGCTTGCCGAGCAGCACGGCCGCGTCGTTGACCATGTAGCGGGTCGCGAAGTTGTCGGTGCCGTCGACGATCAGGTCGTACTGGCTGAAGATCTCCTTGACGTTGTCGCGGTCCAGCGCGGTGTTGTGGATGACCACGTTCACCAGCGGGTTGATCTCGCGGATGCTGGAGGCGGCGGACTCGGCCTTGGGCCGGCCCACGTCGGAGACGCCGTGGATGATCTGGCGCTGGAGGTTGGACTCGTCGACCGTGTCGAAGTCGATGATGCCGAGCGTGCCCACCCCGGCGGCAGCCAGATAAAGCAATGCGGGCGAGCCGAGCCCGCCGGCGCCGACGGCGAGCACCTTGGCGTTCTTCAGCCGCTTCTGCCCGTCCATCCCGACGTCCGGAATGATCAGGTGTCGCGAGTAGCGGCGGATCTCGTCGATGGACAGCGCGTCGGCCGGCTCGACGAGCGGGGGCAGTGCCACGGTTTACTCCCCGGGTTGGTGGTAAGGATCGCTAGCCATTGTTGCTCGTTCGCGGCCCGGCGAGCCATGACGTTGCCCACCGGCCCGACATGCGAGACACGGAATATTTCAGGGCCGGGCGGCATCCGGGTACGGCCACGGATTGGCGAGACAACCCTTCAAGCCGTACGTCTGCTGCATCATCACCGGAGCCCGGCGACCCTTGCCGAGGCAGGACTCGTGCCCGTGCCCGAACTGATGACCCACCTCGTGGTTGATCACGTACTGCCGGTACGTCGACAGCGGGGCGCCATAGCCGCGCACCGAGCCCACCCACCGGTCGTCGTTGATGATCACCTGTTCGGACAGCCGGCAGGACGTGTAGCCGTCGGTCTCCAGCCCACCCTTGCGGCACATTTCTTCGGAGCTACGTGCGGACGCCAGGAAGACGGTGAACTCCGCCTTCGCCGACATCGGCACCCGTTGCAGCCGGAACTTGCGGGTATGGATCCAGCTCCGCGGGTCGCCGAGCGCACGGTTGACCTCGTCGGCGAAGTCGGCCGCGGCGTCCGCGCTCACCGGCTGCTCGACCACCACCCGGAAGCGACGGATCGGCCCGGCCGTGCCCAGTACCGGGCCGTAGCCGGTCACCGAGCGGAACTTGCCGCTGGTGCCCGCCTCGTGCGGGTGCGGCGCCGGCGACGCGGGTGCGGGCGCAGACGGGGCTTCGGTGGAGACGCCGGCGGTCGCGGCCGGCACCGCCGGGACCACGATCGGGTCACCGTCGTCGGCGCGCACGTAGCGGCCCAGGAACAGCACGATGCCGGTCAGCAGCAGATAAAAGAGGGCGGTCAGGACCCGCCGGCGCCGTCGTCTGGTGCGGCTTCCGGTTGGTTCCGGTTCCTCATCCAGGTACGCGAACTCGGGCGGGAGTTCCGGCAGCGGTGCCGGGCGGACCAGGGGTGTCCGGCTCATCGCGGGCGGGTTGCGCCGAGGGTCCCACGGTGGCGGCTCGATCAGCCGCTCTCGCGGGGGCGCCTCGGTTCTCGCAGCCCGTGCCATGACATTTCAGACATTGCCACGCTTTATTGAGGTTTTCTCGGTTATCTGAGCGGGCCGATCAGAAAGTCGTTCCCGCGCCGCGGCCAGGGATACGGCCGGCAACCACGCGTGCTCAGCGTCTGCTGCACCATCACCGGCGCCGGACCACCCGCCCGGGGGCAACCCTGGTGCTGATGCCCCAGCTCGTGGCCCACCTCATGGTTGATCACATACTGCCGGTAGCTGGACAGCGGCACCTTGGCGTTACGGAACGGCGTGGCGCTGAGCCGCCAGCGGTCCAGGTTGATGATCGCCTTGCCGGCCGTCCGGCAGGAGGTGTACGGGACGCCGCCCACCCGGATGCTGGTGCCGCCGCGCTGGCACATCTCGCCGGCCGTCTCGCGGGTGGCCAGCAGCACCGTGAAGTCGGCCCGGTCGGCGCCGGTCACCTGCTGGAGCCGGATCGTCCCGCCGCCCACCCAGCTGCGCGGGTCGCCCAACGTCCGGCCGACCTCCTCGGCGAACGCGGTCACGTCCTCCCCGCTGCCCCGCTCGACGGCGACCTTGAAGCGGCGCAGCGGGCCCTTGCTGCCGAGCACCGGGCCGCGCGTGGTGGCGTACCAGAACTTGCCGGAACCGCGCTTGGGCAGGGTCGCCGCCAAGGTCGTGACCGGCACCGGTTTGGCCGCACTTTCCAGGACCGGAGGGGGTGCGGGCGGGGATTCCGACGGCTCGACCGACGGCGGGGCGACGACCTGACTCTGCGCCTCGATCCCGCGTCCCAGCAGGAAACCCGAGGACGTGACGGTGACCAGCATCAGGAGCAGCAGCCACCCACGCCGCCAGCGGTCGGTTCGATCGATCATCGCTCGCCAGCGTTGCACACGCAGCGATCGCTGTCGTTCCCTGAAACGCCCCTGTGAGTTAGGACGCGACTTTTGCGCCGACCTCGTCGAGCAGGCCCGCGATCGCCCGGGCCACCAGCCGCGGCACCTCCATCTGAGCCACGTGCCCGACCCGGGGCAGCAAGAGCAGCCGGCTGTCCGGGACGGCGCGCGCCACCTGCACCGGCACCCGCGCGTCGATCAGCCGGTCGCCGAGACCGCCGATCACCAGGGTGGGCGCGGTGATGCGGGCGGCCAGCCGCCACTGCGAATTACCGCCGGGCAGGTATGCACGCAGGAAGCTGGACACCAGGCCGCGCAGCGTGCCGAGGTAGGCCCGCGGGTAGTGCGCCACGGTGTGCCGCAGCCGGATCTCCTCGAGTGCCTCGGCCCGGCGCCGCGGGGTGGCCCGGCTGGTGTCGCCGAAACACGCGGCCAGCACCTGCTCGGCCATCTCCTCGGCGGACATCCGGTGCATGCCCCAGGCGAAGATGCGCTCGGCCCGCGGCAGGGCGAGCAACGGCAGGTAGGGCCCGTGCGCGGTGCGGCGGGGATCCAGGAACGGCATGGCCGGGGAGATCAGGGTGAGGGTACGCACCAGGTCGGGGCGCAGGGCGGCCACGCGTACGGCGATCGATCCGCCCAGCGAGTTGCCGACCAGATGGACCGGACCGCGGTCGGCGTGTTCCAGATACGCCGTCAGGGTCGCCGCGAACGCCGGGATCGAGTATCGCGGGCTCGGGTCGCTGTAGCCGAAACCGGGCAGGTCGACCGCCTGCCCGTCGAACCGGTCGGCCAGCAGCCCGGCCAGATCGGTGAAATTTTGCGAGGAGCCGCCCAGGCCGTGCACATAGACCGCGGGCGCGGCGTCCGGTGTGGTGGCCGGGGTGTCCCGCACGTGCAACATCGAGCCGCCGACAGTGACCTGCCGCGGCGGCCACGGCGGTGGTGCCTCGCCGTCCGGCAGCACCGCGCCGTCATCTGCTAGTAACGCGCCCTTCATCGAGACAAGAGTGCCTCAAGGCGGCGGTTCACCGCCGCCAATGTGGCGCGCACCATGGCGTGCCGATCGTCGCCGGTCACCACGGCGGAGCCGGACAGTTGCTCGACCCAGCCGTTGCAGGACAGCAGGAGCACCACCACGGCCACCTGGGTGCTGCCGAACGAGACGGCGGCCGCGTGCTCGACGAAACAGCGGCCCGGTCCGTCCGGATGCTCCGAGGTGGAGAGAATCTGGTCGACCGCGCCGGCCGTGGCCATCGCGCACAGGCGCAGCAGATAGCCGTCCACGGCCGGACCGCTGGCCCGGCCTGAGGCGGTCCGGTCGCCGACGCCCAGCCGGACCTCCACGCTGGCCTCGGTGCCGAACGTGTTGACGTGCACGTTCTCGATCACCACCCGGGGACCGGGCTGGTCGCCGGGATAGAGCGGGCGAGGCGGCGACGGCTCCACATCGGCCGGCACCACGGCGGCCGGCCGGCGGTCGCGCTCGACCGGGACCGGCGGCGCCGACGCCGGGCGTACGGCCGGCGAAACGGGGCGCGGGGCCGGTGGTTCCAAGGACACCGGACGGGTGGCCACCGGCGGGGACACCGGGCGGGTCGCGGAGGTGGGCACGAGCGCGGACGGCACGGCGGCCTCGCCCTTCATGGCGGCGTCCAGGCCCATCCGGTCCTGGAGCAGGCGGGCCACGCGACGGCTCACCTCGGCCGGGTCGGCGCCCTCGGCGAGGTCCAGCCGCAGGCTGTGCGCCCCGGTCGGCGTCTGCCGCAGGGAAGCATCCCGGACCCCCGCCACGCCACGGACGGCCGCGAGGATCGCCTGCACGTCGAAGCCCTCCTGCCGCTCCTGCGGCTGGAGGACGTCACCACGGCGCAGGTGGGTCGCGATCCGGGCCAGGGCCGGTGTCTCGGCCGTGGGCTCGCCCAGCGGTGGCTCCGGAACTCTGGGCACGTCCGGCTGGGCCGGTACGCGCTGGGGCAGTACCCGCGAGCCGGGATCAGCCGGCCCGCCCGTGCCGGAGCCGGTCGATGGCCGGCTGCCGAAGGCCGCGTACGCCGCGGGTGGGACGTACCCGGAGGATTCCGCCCCCGGCGCCGAGTCGTAGGAAATCCGGCGCGGGAAGCTCGATGGATCGTACGACGGCCGGGCCGGCTGCGCCTCCTCAGCGGCGGCGACCCCGGAGACGGAAGCGGAAACGGGCGCGGGGACGGAAGCCGAGACCGGCGCGGACGGGCCGGCGGGCTCGGAGCCGCCCCAGCGGCCGCCCGGGGTGGCCGGCCGGACCAGCGGGACCGCGGCGCGCTGCTGGATCGGCTGCGGCATGCTCGCGGTCTCGTCGAGGTCACCCTCGTACGGAAAGGGCGGCGCGCTGCTCGGTGTCGGCACGTCGAAGTCGCGGCGAATGGCGCCGCTGGGACGCTCGGGGTAGGCGATGTTGGCGGTGCGCTCGCCGGGCGAGCTTTCCGCGGCGAGGCGCTCACCCAGGCCGACGGGCCGCTCCCCTAGGCCGCCAGAGCGCTCTCCCAGACCGCCAGAGCGCTCACCCAGACCGCCGGAACGCTCACCCAGACCGCCGGAACGCTCACCCAGACCGCCGGAACGCTCACCCAGACCGCCAGAGCGCTCTCCCAGACCGCCGGGACGCCCCCCTAAACCGCCGGAACGCTCCCCTGAGCCGCCGGATCGCTCGCCCAGGCCGGCGGGGCGCGCGCCGGATCGCTCGCCCAGGCCGGCCGGGCGCTCGCCGGCACCTCCCGGAAGATCACCAGACGCTGCCGGGCGCTCGCCCAACCCAGCCGGCCGCTCGCCCACCACGCCCGGCCGCTCGCCCAGCGCGCTCGGGCGCTCACCCGCTCCCGGGCGGTCGCCCAATCCCGGGCGCTCGCCCAGCACGGACGAACCCGATCCCGGCCGCTGAGCCGGCGGAGCACCGCCACCGGCCAGCCCTGGTCGGCGGGTCGGCGGCGGGGCCGGCTCGACACGCTGGCTGAGCAGGTCGGCATAGCGGGAGCGATTGTCGGCCCAGCGGCTCATCTCGGGGCCGGCCGAGTCCACGGAAGAGGGAATTTCACCGGACTGCTGCGCGTCCACGAAACCCGGCGGCGCGGGTGCCGGCACCGGGGCCGGCGGAGCGGATGATGGCTTGACGGGGCTCAGCGGAGCCGGAACAGGTGACATCGTGCCGAACGGACGCTCCGAGGGGGGAAATGCCGGATTACGCGGAAATGGCGTGGGTCGGCGCCAAGCCGGAACGTCACCGTCGGCGTCCATCGCGGCGCCCGTGTTCGACCAGGGACTGTCCTGCGTCGCCCATCCGTTCACCCGAGTGCGCTCACGCGCATCGGCACCGGCGCCGTCATCGACGGCTCCGGTGTCTCCGGATTGACCTGTTTCATCCACCGCGCGCTCCTCGCTCGCCCGTGCTGAGGCTACCGTGTGGTTGCGGTGGCGATAAGTTGCAGCGTCGCGACAATTGCCCGCCCGGCTGCGACACGCGCCGATCCGGGCATTCCGCGCCGACATACCGCGGGGACCGATCCCCTGGAGGTTCAGAGAGATGACCGCAGCGTCCGGCGGAGCGCAGACCGCTCGGCCCACCCGCCTGCCCCGCTCCGCCCGCCGTAAGCAACTGCTGGCCGCAGCGCAGCAGGTCTTCGTGGCGCACGGCTACCACGCCGCGGCGATGGATGACATCGCGGAACGCGCGGGCGTCTCCAAACCGGTGCTCTACCAGCATTTCCCGGGCAAGCTCGAGCTCTACCTCGCGCTGCTCGACACGCACTGCGACGCGATCATCGAAAAGGTGCGCGACGCCATGCACTCGACCCACGACAACAAGGAGCGGGTCAAGGGCGCGGTCCGGGCCTACTTCGACTTCGTCGACCACGAGAGCGAGGCGTTCCGCCTGGTCTTCGAGTCCGACCTGCGCAACGACCCGCAGGTGCGCCAGCGGGTCGAGCGGGTCGAGCAGGGCTGCATCGCGGCGGTGACCGACACCATCATCTCGGACACCGCGCTCGGCTCCGAGGTCGCCGAGTTGCTCGCCTCCGGTCTGGTCGGGGCGGCCGGCCAGTCGGCGCAGTTCTGGCTGGCGAACGGCCGCCGCACCCGGAAAGAGGAGGCGGAGGCGCTGGTCACCGCGCTGATCTGGCGGGGCATCGCGAGCTTCCCCCTGCAGGACGGCACATCCGGCGGAACAACGGCCGAAATCGGATAACCTTCAGAGCGGTAACACCCGCACAGAGGGAGGGCCCCGTGGAGGTCAAGATCGGCGTGCAGCACACGCCGCGTGAGCTGGTGCTGGAGAGCGCACAGACCCCGGCGGAGGTCGAGCAGGCCGTGACCGAGGCGATGGCCAAGGACAGCGTGCTGTCGCTCACGGATGAGAAGGGCCGCAAGGTGATCATTCCGATTGCCAAGGTGGCGTACGTGGAGATCGCCGAATCGTCCAACCGGCCGTTCGGTTTCACCACCCGCTGAGGTAGGCAACCTCGTCGGCAGGGCACCCTGACACCGGGGTGCCCTCCCGTAACTCTGGTCTGAGGTGCGCGATCTCCCGGTCGGGTAGACTGCGGTGGTTGCCGTTGACGTCGATTCGATCCTCACTTCTTCGAGGCTCCCGAATCGCCGCGGCGACCCGCGCGTGCGGCCCGCTTTCCAGCGTGTGGCCCGCGCCCTACCCACACCGCGCCCCAAACACGAACGGGCGCACCACGAGAGGCACCCGTAAAACTTCATGACAGACATCGAGAACTCCGAACCCGCTCTGGTACCCGTCGTTAATCGCGCTCCCGTCCGCCCGGACAGCCCCACCTTTGCCGAGTTGGGTGTCCGTGCCGAGACCGTCGAGGCGCTGGCGAAGGCCGGCATCAACCAGGCTTTCGCGATCCAGGAATACGCGCTGCCGATCGCGCTGCGCGGCACCGACCTGATCGGTCAGGCACCCACCGGCACCGGCAAGACCCTCGGCTTCGGCTTGCCCCTGCTCGAACGGGTCACCTCCCCGGCCGAGGGCGCCGACGGCAAACCGCAGGCGCTCGTCGTGGTGCCGACCCGCGAGCTCGGCCTCCAGGTCGCCCGCGACCTCGCGGCCGCCGGCTCCACCCGCGGCGTGCGGGTGCTGCCGATCTACGGCGGGGTCGCGTACGAGCCCCAGGTCGACGCCCTCAAGAAGGGCGTCGAGATCCTCGTCGGCACCCCCGGCCGCCTGCTCGACCTGGCCAAGCAGAAGCAGCTCAAGCTCACCTCGATCGGCGCCCTGGTGCTCGACGAGGCCGACCGCATGCTCGACCTCGGCTTCCTCGACGACGTGGAAAAGATCCTGGCGATGCTCCCCGAGCAGCGGCAGACCATGCTGTTCTCGGCGACCATGCCCGACCCGATCGTGGCGCTGTCCCGCCGGTTCCTGAGCCACCCGGTCACCATTCACGCCGGGCACACCGCCGAGAGCGGCCCGTCGCCGCTGACCAAGCAGGTCGTCTACCGCACCCACCCGCTGAACAAGCTGGAGATGGTGGCCCGCATCCTGCAGGCCCGCGAGCGCGGCCTCACCATGATCTTCTGCCGCACCAAGCGGGCCGCCGACCGCCTCGCCGAGGATCTCGACTTCCGCGGCTTCGCGGTCGCGGCCGTGCACGGCGACCTGGGCCAGGGCGCCCGCGAGCGCGCCCTGCGAGCGTTCCGCAGCGGCAAGATCGACGTCCTGGTGGCCACCGACGTGGCGGCCCGCGGCCTGGACGTCTCGGGCGTCACCCACGTGCTCAACTTCGACTGCCCCGAGGACCCCGAGACCTACACCCACCGGATCGGCCGCACCGGGCGCGCCGGCGCCACCGGCGTGGCGGTGACCTTCGTCGACTGGGAGGACATGCCCCGCTGGCAGCTCATCGACAAGTCGATGGGCCTGTCCATGCCGCAGCCCCCGGAGACGTACCACACCAGCGCCGCCCTCTACAGCGACCTGGACATTCCCGCGGACGTGTCCGGCACCCTGCCGACCGCCGACCGCAACCGCGTCGGCCTGGCCGCCGAGGTCGAGGAAGACCTGGGCGGCGGCCGGCGCCGTCGCGGCGAGACCCCGCGCGGCCGGGGCACCCGCCGAGGCCGCCCCGGCGGCTCCGACGAACCGGCCGCCGCCGGCGAGGGCACCGAACGCCCCCAGCGCCAGCGTCGCCGCCGGCGGGTGGACGGCGCGGACACCACCGAGCCGGGGACGCCGGAAGTGGGCGGAACGCCGGACGACGCGCCGTCCCCGGACGCCACCGGCGAGGAGCAGCCGCCCGCCCGCACCCGCACCCGCCGCCGGGCTCCCGCCACGACGATGCTGTTCACCGACGGCTCGGATGCCGCACCGGCCGGCGCGGTCGCCACGTCCGACCCGATCGACGACGACTCCGCGGACGACGGTGAGGGCGGCGACCGCCCGCGTCGCCGTCGCCGCCGTGGCGGCCGCGGCAACCGCGGTTCCGGCTCGTCGTCCGCCGACATGTCGGGTGGCTCGGAAGCCGGCGTGGGCACCACCGCCGACGCCTGACCACCCCGTCGCGAGGCCCGGCCCGGCCGGGCCTCCGCGTCAGTAGCTGCCTCAGTGGCTGGATCAGTGGGTGGGTTCCTCGCCCAGGGCGGCGCAGGCCTCCCGGTACATGCGGCTGGCCTCGGACCGGACCTCGCGGCGTTCGGTGAGGCGGTGGGTGAACGGGATGCGGATCGGAACCTCGATGTCGTCGACCACCGCGGTGAACTCCATCGCGTCCTGATCCATGCCGGACATCGTGGCGGCCGTCGCGGTGGCCGCGCCGCCCAGTGCGCGCACGATCAGCAGATTGTCTTCGGCGTGGTCGTCGTTCATGTGCCGGGCGATCTGGGCGACCACCTCGGGCGGGAACGGGTCGTCGGTCATGGGGCGCCTCCGGATCAGAGCGATACGAGCCAGCGCCGGCCCAGGTCGTCCAGGACGGCGATGTTGAGGTGGTACGCCTTGGTCACCTCGGCGAGAAACTGGTCTTGTTCGAAGCGTGACCAGGGCAGCGTGTCCAGTAACCGGCGGTAGTAGGTCTTGAACGCGTCCGGGTCCAGTTCGGTGAAGACGAAGAAGCGGTGGCCGTCGTCGCTGAGGCCGTAGGCGCGGGCGACGGCGCGGCCCAGGTACTGCCCGCCGGAGAGATCACCCAGGTAGCGGGTGTAGTGGTGGGCGATGAAGCCGATCGGGCCGGCGTTGGCGGTGTCGCGCAGGCGGGTGCAGTACGTGGTGGTGGCGGGCAGCGCGGCGATCCGGCTGCCCCAGCGTGGGCCGTGCAGGAAGCGCAGGTCGGCCTCGAGCGCCGGCAGCCGGGCGAGCTCGGGAAAGACGAACGCACGGGCCACCGGATCGTGCACCATCGTGGCCGCGGCCAGTTCCAGCGACTCGTAGAGGAACCAGTGCTGCGCCGCGAGGTCGGCGTACGCCTCCCAGGGCAGCCGGCCCGCGGCGAGCGCGTCGAGGAAGCCGTTGGCCTGCGCCGCGTCGTGCACGGCGCTGGTGTCCCGGCGCAGCCGGAGGGAGAGCCGGTCGGCCCCCGGCGGGTCGGCCTTCAACGACATCAGCGCTGCACCTCGCTCTCGGGCGCACAGGCTATCGATTGATCGACTTGGCGCTGCGCAACTGCGCGGCGAGCCCCGGCAGAATGGTCCCATGCCACAACCGCTCGCAGATGCGCTTGCCCAGGTCCGGGAGCTCCTGCTCGGCCCGGGACTGACCCGCGCCGTGGCGGCCGGACGCCGCCGCGGACAGACACCGTCGGTGACAAGGGCCGAGGTACGCCCGGTAACGCTCCGGGCGGGCACGAAGCTACAGATCGTCACAGATGACGGGTCTCGTCCGTTCACCCGGAACGTGGCGCCGGGCGACGAGGCGGCCGCGGCGGTCGACGATTTGCTGTCCGAACCGTTCGGCAACTGGCATGTGGAGACCACCACGGCGACGGTCCAGGTGCGGATCACCAAGAAGGGTGACGCCCAGGTGCACCGGGCGGCCGCGGTGGTGGCGGCGCCGCAGCAGCGCGATCACGACCGGGCGAAGCAGTGGCTGCTGGATCCGGGTGACCCGCTGTTCCAGGTGATCGGCGGCACGGCGGCGAAACGGCGCCAGGTCGACGCGTTCCTGCGCGCGCTGGCGGCCACCCTGCCCGACGAGCTGCCGACGCCACTGCGCGTCGTCGACCTGGGCTGCGGGAACGCGTATCTGACCTTCGCGGCCTATCGCTATCTGACCGCGCGGGGTGCGCAGGTCCGGGTGGTGGGTGTCGACGTCCGTGAAGATCAGCGGGTACGCAACAGCGCCGTGGCCGCCGATCTGGGCTGCGGCTCGGATGTCAGCTTCGTGGCCGGCACCATCGAGGAGGCCGAGGTGCCGTTCGCCCCCGACCTGGTGCTGGCCCTGCACGCCTGCGACACGGCCACCGACCAGGCGCTGGCCCGCGCGGTCCGCTGGTCGGCTCAGTGGGTGCTGGCGGCGCCGTGCTGCCACCACGACATCGCGGCTCAGCTCAAGGGCCGGCCCGCGCCCGAGCCCTACACCGAGCTGACCCGGCACGCGATCATGCGGGAACGCTTCGCCGACGTGCTGACCGACTCGCTGCGGGCGGCCCTGCTGCGCCTGCACGGCTACCGCGTCGAGGTCGTCGAGTTCATCGACTCGGCGCACACGCCGCGGAACCTGCTGCTGCGCGCACGCCGGAGCGGCGGCAGCAGCACGCCCGCCGTGCGAGCCGAGTACGAGGCGTTGACCAGCCAGTGGTCGGTGACGCCGGCGTTGGAGAAGCTACTCGGCTAGTGCCGTCCAGGTCGCGGTGTGCACCTTGCCGCCCACCTGGAAGTCGAAGAACATCCGGTAGGTGCCGGTGCTGGGCAGCGCGATCCAGAACTTCGGCTTGCCGTCGGCGAGTTGCTCCTCCGGGTGGACGTGCACGTAGGCGAGGTCACCCTGCCGCAGCACCACCAGGTGCCCGTACGCGCCCAGGTAGGGCTCCAGCGCGGCGGCCTTTCCGTCCGGACCGTTGACCGAGATCAGCAGCGGCTGGCTGGACGAGGTGGTCGGGGTGCCCTCGTAGGAGACCGTGAAGCCGTCGGCGGTCGTCTGCCGGCCGGGCGCGGGCAGCGCGGCGGGCGCGTAGTTGCCGGCCACCGTGAGATCACCGCCCAGCGTCAAGGCGCTCTGCTTGCCGCCCACCACCGCGGTGAAGTCGGCGATCATGCGGTAGATCCCCGGCGCCGCGAGGGTGAGGTCGATCCCCCACGTTCCGTCCGGCGCCATGGCCGGGTGCAGGTGCTGGAACCCGGTCAGGTCGCGCCGGACCACGATCAGGTGCATCGGCTTGTCATGCACCACCGCGTACGTGGTGACGGACGCCCCGCCCGCACCGGTGACCCGGTACTCGAGACGATTCGGCTGCCCCGCCACGAAGTCGGTCGACGACGGCACCAGCGTCAGCCCGCCCGAACTCAGCGAAAGCCCACCCACCGCAACACCGCCGGCGGCCGGCGTGTCGCTGGCGGCCGGCTCGCCGTGCGTGTGCGGCTGGTTCTCGTCCATCACCATGCCCGGCATGGAGTCACCGGTGTGCGCCGGCTGCGGCGGCGCCGAGGCCGTGCCACCGGCGTTCAACCGGCCCAGCCCGTAACCCGCGAACAGCACGACGATGAGCACCGCACCGAACGCCGCGAGCCGAAAACCGGCCCGATCCCCCTGGCCACCCGCCACCCCGAGGGCCGGCGGTCGCTGTTCCTGCGGCTCCTGCGGCGCGACCGCCGCACCAGTACCGTCACTCATCTCCGCACCGCTCGGCTCGATCTCGCCCGGCTCTCGGACAATCAGTCGTTCCCGTCCCCGCCGCGGTTCCCGCACCACGGGCCGTCGGTCCCTTCGTCAGGCGGTGGCCAGTTCGTAGCCCGCCTCGTCGACCGCCGCGCGCACGTCGTCGGCCGCGAGGGGAGCCTCGCTGGTCACGGTGACGGCGCCGGATGCGAGGTCGACCTGCACGGCCGCCACGCCCGGCAGGGCGGACAGCTCGCCGGTCACCGCCTGGACGCAGTGCGAGCAGGTCATGCCAGTCACGGTGTAGGTGTTGGTCACAGCCATGGCAGTGCCTTTCGGAAGCGGCGGCAGTCAGGAACGGACGAGCCGGGCGATCGCATCGGACGCCTCTTTGACCTTGGCGCTCGGGTCGCCGGCCCGGGCCGCGTCGACGACGCAGTGGGCCAGGTGATCCTCGAGCAGCCCGACCGCCACGGCGTGGAGCGCGCTCTTGGCCGCGGAGATCTGAGTCAGGACGTCGATGCAGTACGTGTCCTCGTCGACCATCCGCTGCAGCCCGCGGATCTGCCCCTCGATGCGACGCAGCCGCCCGAGCAGCGCTGCCTTGTCACCCGAGTAGCCGTGCGGACCGTGTTCCGGAGTCGTGTCGTCGGACATGCGGCCAGCATACCCCCTCCCCGTATCTGGTGACGCCCGGGAGGCGAAGCTCACGCCCTCATCCGGCCACCGCCAACGCCAACGGCAGCACCCCCTCGGCGCCGGCCCGGCGCAGCGCCCGGCCGGCCAGGGCCATCGTCCAGCCGGAGTCGACCAGGTCGTCGACCAGCAGGACCGGGCCGGTCAGCCCGGACAGGGCAGCGGCCACCTCGGGCTCGACCGTGAACGCGTCGTGCAGCGCCCGTACCCGCTGGGCGCTGTTGCCGCGGGCCTCGGAGTCGGGGCCGTGCGCCGCCGTGACCGCGCCGAGCAGCGGAAGCCGGCCGACCCGGGCGATGTGCTCGGCCAGCGAGCGGACCAGCTGCGGATGGCGGCGGGAACCGACCTCGACCACCGCGGCGGGCCGCTGCGACCAGGCGTCCTCGCCGTGTGCCCAGGTCTTGAGGATCTCGACCACCGCGGCGGCCAACTCGTCGGAGATCGGCGCGTCCGGCGACTCCGGCCCGGCCGCCGCTCGCAACCGGCCGCCCCAGCCCAGGTCGGACAGCCGGCCCACGGCCCGGCCGGGCTCGATCTGGTCGGCCGGGCCGATCTTGCCCTTGACCGAGACGCCGACCGCGGCCAGGCCGGTGGGCCACATCTTTTTCGGTGCGATCTGGACGCCCGGCCGGCCCAGGAACGCGTCGGCGGCGGCCAGCGAGGCGGACGAGGCGTCGGCGTCATAGAGCGGGCCCGCGCAGTTGTCGCATCGGCCGCAGGGTGCGGCGTCGGGATCGTCCAGGCACCGGCGCAGAAATTCCATCCGGCAGGACGAGCCGCGGGCGTACTCGATCATGGTTTGTTGCTCTGTCGATCGTGCCTCGGCGACCCGGCGCAGGCGCTCGGTGTCGTAGGTCCACGGTTCGCCGGTGGACAGCCAGCCGCCGCGCGTGCGCCGGACCGCGCCGTCCACGTCGAGCACCTTGAGCATCATCTCGAGCCGGGTGCGTCGCAGGTCGACCAGCGGCTCCAGGGCCTGGGTGGACATCGGGCGGTCGGCGTCGAGATAGGCCAGGACGGACCGCACCTGCTCCTCGGGCGGGAAGGCGAGCGACGCGAAGTATCGCCAGATCGCCATGTCCTCCCGGCCGGGCAGCAGCACCACCTCGGCGTGCTCGACGGCCCGGCCGGCCCGGCCCACCTGCTGGTAGTAAGCGATCGGGGACGGCGGCGCGCCCAGGTGCACCACGAAGCCGAGGTCGGGCTTGTCGAAGCCCATGCCGAGCGCCGACGTCGCCACCAGTGCCTTGATCTTGTTGTCCAGCAGATCCTGCTCGGCGGCGCGCCGGTCGGCGTCCTCGACCTGACCCGTGTAGGAGGCCACCGGAAAGCCCCGGGACCGCAGGAAGTCGGCCGTCTCGGTGGCCCCGGCGACGGTGAGCGTGTAGATGATGCCGGAACCGGGCAGCAGGTCGAGATGGTCGGCGAGCCAGGCCAGCCGGTGCGCCGGATCGGGCAGGTCGAGCACCGCGAGGCGCAGCGAGTCACGGTCGAGCGTGCCGCGCAGCACCAGCGCGTCGCCCAGTTGGTCGGCGACGTCGGCGGTCACCCGTGAGTTGGCGGTCGCGGTGGTGGCGAGCACCGGAACCCGGCCCGGCAGCCCGGCCAGGAACGTGCGGAGACGACGGTAGTCGGGGCGGAAGTCGTGCCCCCAGTCGGAGACGCAGTGCGCCTCGTCGACCACCAGCAGGCCGGTGCTCGCCGCCAGACCGGGCAGCACGTTGTCGCGGAAGTCGGGGTTGTTGAGCCGCTCGGGACTGATCAGCAGCACGTCGACCGTGCCGTCCCGGATCTCGGCCTCGATCTCGGACCACTCGTCGAGGTTGGCCGAGTTGATCGTGCGCGCCCGGATGCCGGCTCGGGCGGCCGCGTCGACCTGGTTGCGCATGAGCGCGAGCAGCGGCGACACGATGACCGTCGGCCCGGCCGGCTCCGCGGTGACGCCCCGGCGCAGCAGGGCCGTCGCCACGAAGTAGACCGCCGACTTGCCCCACCCGGTGCGCTGCACGCAGAGCACCCGGCGGCGATCGACGGTGAGCGCCTCGATCGCCCGCCACTGGTCCTCGCGCAGCACCGCACGCTCACCGGCGAGCTTGCGCAGCACCTCCTCGGCTCGCTCGCGCACAGCTGCCCGATCGACTGCTCGCTCGGGTGGGGTCTGGGTCGTGTCGGTCACCCGGCATGTCTATCAGCCCGGACCGACAGGAATCGCGTTGTCCACAATCCACAGGGTGGCGGAACTCACTTTGCCAACAGCGACTCGACCAGTTCTCCGGCCCGCGTCACCCCACCCGCGGCCGTCATCGCCGCACCGAGTTCGGTAGCCCGCACCCGAAATGCCGGCTCGGCACGGATTCGCTCCACGGCCTGGGCCACACAGTCCGGCTGCGGCTGCCCGGTCCGCAGGTTGATCCCCGCGCCCGACCAGGCCACCCGCCGCGCCACCTCCGGCTTGTCGAGCGACGCACCCGCCACCACCAGCGGCACCCCGGCCTGAATCGAGGCCAGCACGCCGCCCCAGCCACCATTGCTGACCATCACGTCGACAAAGGGCAAGAGCAGATCATGAGGGAGGTACGCGGCGGCGCGGGCATTCGGCGGCAGCGGTCCGAGCACCGCGGGGTCGCCCCCACCGGTGGTGCAGACCACCAGCACGTCCCGGTCGGCCAGCCCGTCGAGCGTGGGCCGGATGAGATCGGCTGGGTCGGTGTCGAGGGTCCCCTGCGTAACGTGCACGACGGTCGTGGCCGCCGCGAGTTCGGGCCACCAGTCGGGCAGTTCCGAAGTGCCGCCAACCGCGGAAGGTCCCGATCCAGCAGGCCCGGTGGCATCGGCCGGATCCGGTTCGCGGGCAGGACGGGCCGGCGCGGCGGCGAGGCGTCCCACGAAATGCACGTAATCCGGCAGGTCGGGGCGCGGATATTCCAGTCCCGGGACGCCCTGGGCCAACACCAGATCCGTCGAGTAAATGCCGTCGAACAGCCGGCCCGGCTCCACCGGCCCCAGTCCCACCTGGGAGCGCAGCGCGTTGAGCCGCGTGTCGACCACCCGGCGATAGGCCACGCTGGTCACCCCGCGCAGCACCGCGTCCCGCGCCCGGCCCGCCGGACCCGTCGCCGGTGTCAGCCGCAGGCCGAACGGCGGCAGATGCCGGCTCGTCATCGACAACGGCGTCACCGCGACCGTTGCCCACGGAACGCCGAGCGCCTGCCCGGCTATCGCCCCGCCGAACGCTACCTGGTCGGTGACCAGCAGGTCGTACGGCGCCGCGGCCATGATGTCGGCGATCTGGCCCGCCGCCGTGCCGAACAGGATGTGTTCGCCGTTGGCCCGGCCGCCGCGCAGGCCCTTGCCGTCACCGATCTCGGGGAACGTGGCGGCCAGGTCGGCGTCGTCGAAGTCGGTGGCCTTGATCCAGGGCAGCCAGGTGGCGCCCGCGCCGAGGAAGCGTCCGCGGTACTTCGCGCCGGTGTAGGCGACCACCTCGTGTCCGCGCCGCACCAGTTCCGCCGCCAGCGCGCCGAGCGGGCCCACGTGCCCGGCGAAGGGCATCGACGCCACCAAGATCCGTGCCATGGGGCGAACGCTATCGTGAAATCTTTGACGACTTTTTTTGTCGGTAGAAGGATGAAGTGTGGAAGGGTGGAGTCATGTCCAAGACCATCGCCGAGAAACTGCTGATCAAGCCGCATACCACCGTGTGGCTGAACGATCCGGCGCAGTTGCCCCTGCTCACCCCGATGCCCGAGGGTGTCCGCGAGGTCGAGACGCTGGCCACCGCCAGCACCGCGGTGCTGTTCGTGGAGGACGCCGGCGGCACCCGCAAGCAGCTCGAGGAGCACCGCGCCGACCTGGGCAAACCCGGCGTTTTCTGGGTGGCCTATCCGAAGGGCAACCGGGCCGACGTCAACCGCGACTCGCTGTGGCCGATCGTGGCCGACTTCGACATGCGGCCGTGCGGCCAGGTGGCGATCGACGACCGCTGGTCCGCGCTGCGGTTCCGGACCAACCGCGAGGGCGAAGGCCGGTTCACCGGCGGCGCGAAGTAGTACCTCAGCGGCCGAGCACCGAGCCGCCGTTCACGTTGACGATCTGGCCGGTGACGTACCGGCCGCCGGGACCGGCCAGCCAGCGTACGGCCTCCGCGATGTCGGACGGCTCGCCCGGATACTTCACGAGCGTCGCGTTCACCCTCGTCTCGTGGCCCTCCGGCGTCATCCGGCCGTCGAAGAACTCGCTGTCGACGATGTAGCCCGGCGCGATCACGTTGGCCGTGATGCCCTCGCCGCCCAGCTGACCGGCCAGGTCCAGGGCGTATCCGTGCAGCGCCGCCTTGGCCGCCGAGTACGGCCCGCCGCCACCCCGCTGGGCGGCGATCGAGCTGGTCAGGATGATCCGCCCGCCGGGCCGCCGCAGCGCCGGCAGCAGGGCCGTGGTCATCAGCACCGCGGTGAGCACGTTGGAGTCGAAGTTCGCCCGCCACCGCCCGGCCACGCCGGCGAGAGTGGACTCGTCGCCGCTCAGGTACGCGCCGGCGTTGTTGACCAGCACGTCCAGCGCCCGGCCACCGACCGCCTCGACCACCGCGGGGATCTGGGCCGGATCGGACACGTCGGCGGTCACCGCGGTCGCCTGCGGGCCGATCCACTTCACCGCGTCGGCCAGCACGTCGGCGCGCCGGCCGACGATCACGACGTCGTACCCCTCGCCGGCCAGCATGCCGGCCGTCGACCGTCCGATGCCCGTACCGCCGCCCGTGACCACCGCAAGTCTCGACATGCACCGACCTTAACCACGGGCGAGCGAGAACCCGGACCCCTTCCGCGAGGCCGGCGGCGGCAGCGAGGGCAGCTGCGGCACCGACGGCACAGTGCGGTCCGCCTTCTTCTGCGGGGTGCTGCCCTTGCGGGGCGGCCGGTTGCGCTTGGGCTTCTTGGGGGAGCTGACCGACTCGACCGCAGCGCTGCCCACCACCTCGGCCCGGCACCGCCGGCCGTCCAGGGTGAACGCGATCGGCAGCGGGTTGTACTCGCGGTAGGCGCCGCGCAGCGTGAAGGTGCGCAGCTTGCCGTTACCCTTCGCGACCACCTTGCGGCCCTTCTGGCTGACCGCCTTGGGCATGCCGGTGAGCCGCTGCGACCCCGGATAGGAGAACTGCACCCGCCACGGCAACCGGCCGATCTCGTCGGTGGTCGCCACGGTCAGCAGCGCCTCGTACTCGGTACCCGAGTCCTGCCGCAGCTGGTAGCGGACCGCGCAGGTGGCGCTCCCCGCGGTCGCACCGGCCGCGACACCGGCACCGGCCGCCTGCGCCTGTTCCGCCTCCGGCGCCTTGCGGGTGGCCGCCCAGCCCGCCCCGGCGCCGAGCACCAGGGCCGTCGTCACGACGGCCGCCTGCATCCGGTGCCGCCCGCGCAGCAGGCCACCGCTGAGCAGCTGACGGGTCAGGCCACCGCCGGCGAAGAGGCCACCGCCGAGGGGCCGGATCGCGCTGCCCAGCCGCAGCATGCCGCCGAGCTTGAGGCCGGCCCGCAGCCGCAGCAGACCGATCGGTCCGACCAGCCGGCCGAGTGCGAAGCCCGGCACGACACCGGCCGTCACGGTCGCGCGCACCGGAGGCGGCGCGTCGTCGGGACGCTCGCGCAGCGGCGGAATCACCGGCTGCACCCCCACGGCCGCGCCCAGGGCGTGTGCCGCTTCGGCCGCCCCGGGCCGGTCGTCCGGGTTCTTGGCCAGGCAGGCCAGACACATCTCGGCCACCGCGGCCGGCAGTCCGTCCAGGTCGGGCAGGGGGTCCGGATCCGCGTACAGGTGCGCGCGCAGCGCCTCGGCGGTGGTCTCGGCCGGCCACGGCAACCGGGCCGTCAGCATCCGATAGAGCAGCAGCCCCATGGCGTAGACGTCGGTGGCCGCCGAGACCTGCGCGCCCGCCAGCCGCTCCGGTGCCAGATAGGCCGGTGTGCCGAGGAGACTGCCGTCCGGGGCCGCGTCGCGCTGCCCGACGATCGCCGAGATGCCGAAGTCGACCACCTTGGCGCCGGCACCGGTGAGCATCACGTTCGACGGCGTCACGTCGCGGTGCACCAACCCGCGGGCATGCGCCGTGGCCAGCGCGGAGGCCACCTCGGCGGCGACCGTCACCGCGGCGCGCCACGGCAGCGGCCCCTGCCGGCCGAGGCGGGCCGCGACCGATTCGCCGTCGTTCAGTTCCATCACCACGAACGGCACGGTCAGGCGCTCGTTGAGCGGCGACTCGCCGAAGTCGAAGATCCCGGTGATGTGCGGATGGTTGAGCCGGGCCGCGGCCAGCGCCTCCTGCCGCAGCCGGTCGCGGAACGTGCGGTCGTCGGCATGCCGGGGCGACAGCACCTTCACCGCCACCGAACGGCCGAGCGTTTCGTCGTAGCCGCGCCAGATCACCGACATGCCGCCGGTGCCCAGTTTCTCGACGAGGCGATAGCGCCCGGCGATCCGCAGCCCCGTCCGCCCCATGTGCCGATTGTGACCCGAGGGACACCCCGCCCGGCGCTCGTCCGGGAAACCCGCGCGGAGGTATCGGGGCGGTCATGCCCGATTGCCGGAATCAGCCGGCCAGTAGTTGATCCACCGGCGCGTAGTCGTCGGTCAGCACCCGGGCGTCGCCGGCGAACGAGGCGTCCCGCTGGAGCACCGGCGGTGCGTTCAGCGCGGACAGCCCGGCCTCGATGACGTCCAGCGGCAGCGGGCTCTTGGAGGCCAGGATCACGAAGTTGGCGCCGGTCTCGCCGGCCAGCGCGGCCTGCGGGGCGACCAGCGCGACGTACGGGAAAACCGCCGCGACGGTGGCCAGTTCGGCCCGGATGAACCGGTTGGGCGGATAGTCGATCACGTTCTGCGCGTAGATGCCGCCGGGCCGCAGCACCCGCGCGATGTCGACCGCCATCTCCCTGGTGGCCAGATGCCAGGGCACCACCAGGTGACCGAACGCGTCGCCGACCACCAGGTCGTAGGAGTTCGTGGCCTGCTCGGTCAGGCCGACCCGGGCGTCACCGACCTGGACCTGGAGGTCGGGCCCGGTCACCAGGCCGAGCTTCTGCCGGTCGAGGTCGACCAGGCCGCCGTCCAGCTCGATCACCCGCTGCCGGCTGCCGGGCCGGATGTCGCGCAGGTAGGCCGGCAGCGTGAAGCCACCGCCGCCCAGGTGCAGGGCGTCGATCGGGGCACCGGGACGGCCCATCAGGGCGGCCACCGCACCGATCCACTGCACGTACTCGAACTCGAGGTGCTGCGGGTCGTTCAGGTTGACGTACGAGTGCCGGGCCGAGTTGAGCATCAGCGTCCGGCCGCCGTCGACATTCGGATCGGTCACCACCTGGGCGCAGTGGTACGCCGTCTCGACGTCGCACGGGGTCGGCCCGGCCGCACCGAGCCCGGCACCGACCAGGCCGATCGACGCGAGCACGGCTCGCGTCCGCGGCTTGGCGGGCATGTCGAGCGAACGGTCCTGCCGGCGCAGCCACCAGGCCAGCACGCCGCCGCCGACGGCCAGCAGGGCCGCGAGGGTCAGGATGATCAGGCTGGTCGGCATGGCCGCCACGAAGATGAAGCCGGTGGCCAGCGTCGCGGTGATCGCGCCGAGGGTGCCCATGCTGGACAGCCGGCCGACCACCGACCCGGTGCGTTCCAGGTCGCTGAGCTGGAGCTTGACCACCATCGGGGTGACCGTGGAAAGCACGAACGCGGGCAGGAACACGGCCAGGGCGGCGAGCAGCAGGACCGCACCGGCCGCGCCACCGCGCAGCCACTCCCCGCCGTACCGGACCATCGGCAGGGTGGCGGCCGCGAAGATGGCGCCGAGCAGCAGCGCGGGAGCGAGCAGGGGGCGCGGGTCGTAGCGGTCGGCGAGACGACCGCCCACCCAGGTCCCGTACGCGATCGCGGCCAGCGCGATGCCGATCACCGAACTGCTCACCTGGAGGGTCACGCCGACGTACGGGCCGACCAGACGCAGCGCCACGATCTCGAGCACGAGCACGGCGCCGCTCGAGGCGAAGACCAGGGTGGTTGCCAGTCCCGCCGGAAGTGCGCGGGACGTCACAGCATCGACAAATGCACGTGGTTGGTGTGTGCCGCCGAGGCACTGCCGCTGCCGCTGTAGGACTTCCAGCCGGTGCCCGGCATCCAGATTTCCCTGAACCAGATCACGTACATGACGCCCAGCCTATCCGCGTTCTTGACGAAGTACGCGGCCAGGTTATTCCCATATGTCCGGTCTCCGCCGGTCGCCGCGGAAGTCTTGAACGTCGTGGCGTTGGAGGAGAAGTCGCATGCCTGGCCCTTGCCGTGCTCGCCGCTGGACTGGCTGCGGTAGCACTTCGTGTACCGGGTGAACCCGTCGGCCCGGGCTTCCTTGTAGGCGTGCAGGGTGCGCGCGGTGAGACAGCCCGAGCCGGTCGGGTCGTCGATCACGCAGGACTCGTTGGGCCAGGAGCCGTCGGAGTTGCGCTGGGCCGGCTTGGCCAGCGGCGAGTTGACGTTGACGAAGCCACCGGCCGCGCCACCGCCACCGACGCTGCCGAGCGCGAGCTCGGCCTCTTTCTTCTTCTTGGTCAGCGCCTTGACCTGCTTTTCCTGCTCCTTGATCTCCTTTTCCACGGCGAGCTTGGCCTGCTGCGCGCGGGCCAGGTCGTCGCGGTACCGGGTCAGGATCTGGCCGTCGAGCTGGGCCAGCACGTCGAGGTTCTGCACGCGTTCCAGGAAGACGTCGGGCGACCGCGCGTCGAGCAGCATGGTCATGGTGCTGGTGCGCCCCAGCCGGTACGAGCGGCCCGCGATGACGGCGACCTCGGCCTCCAGCGCCTTGGCGGAGGCCTGGGACTGCTGGACCGTCTGCTGCAGAGCCGTCTGGCGCTGTTTCGACGCCTTGAGTTTCTGGATCGCATCGGCCTGGCCCTTGGCGGCGGACTCGAGGGCGTCGCGCAGCGTCTTGCTGCCGCCCTCGTTGGGGTCGGCCAATGCCGGCCTCGCCGGACTGGTCACCAGAAGCATCGATACGGCCACCACCAGCGCCAGGACAGCGCTGAGTCGCCGTAGGGTCACCGCCGCCACGGATACCTCCCTAGAGTCAGCGCGGCAGACTCTACCGCGCTGACCAAGGGATCGGCAGATCGATCACGTGGCCGAGTAACCACCGTCGACGAAGAGTGTCTGGCCGGTTACGGCGACGGCAGCGTTGCTGGCCAGAAAGACGGCACATGCCCCAAAATCACCCGGTACGCCATTTCTGCCGATCATCGTGCGGGCGGCGTGCCGGGCCGCGATCGCCTCGTCCGCGAACGCCGCTTCGGTGAGTGGCGTGTGCACCACTCCGGGTGAGATCGCGTTGCAGTTGACCCCGCGCGCCGACCAGGCCTCGGCCTGCGAACGGGTGAGCGAGACCAGTCCACCCTTGGCCGCACCGTAGGCGCCGCTGTTCCCGTACGCCCTAAATGCTTGTTGGGAAACGACGTTGATGATCCGGCCCCAGCCGCGCTCGGCCATCCGCGGCCCGAACGCCTGCCCGAGCAGGAACGGCGCGGTCAGATTGGCCGCGATCGTGATGTCCCAGTCGTCGACGGTGAGCTCGTCGAGATGCGGCCGCAGGTTGACCGCGGCCGAATTGACCAGAATGTCGGGCGGGCCGAAGTCGGCCAGCACCCGGTCGATCACCGTGGCCGCGCCGGCCCGGTCGGCGAGATCGGCCGAGATCGCGTGACCGGCGCCGAGCTCGGCAATCACCTCGGCCATCGGCCCCTCGCGCCGGGCCACCAGCACCACGCGGGCACCGGCCCGGCCCAGCGCCAACGCCATCGCCCGGCCGATGCCGGAGCTGCCACCGGTGACCACGGCCGTCCGGCCGGCCAGACCGAAAACTTCGTTCAGGTACGCGGACACGCCAGCAATCTAAAGGATCGAGGCATCCGGAAAGAGGGTGTCGCGGACGGTGTGCCAGACGTCATCATTCGGCGCCACCAGCATCCCGTGCTCGCTGTCGGTGAGGTGGTACTCGGAGCCGTCCAGGTGCCGGACCGCGCCGCCGGCCTCCCGCACGATCAGCACGCCGGGCGCGTGGTCCCACGGCAGAATCCGCCAGAACAGCGCGAACTGCTGCTCGTCGAGCGCGACGGCCGGATATTCGTACCCGGCACAGTGCTGTCCGCGGGTGACCTCGCCCAGCTGCGGCGAGTTCGACGCGGCCACCGACCGCAGCGGCGGCGGCAGGTAGCGCTCGGCCACCACGCCGCGCAGCGCGGCCGGACCGGGATCGTCGGTGCGGGTCTTGACGCGGACCCCGTCCCGGTAGGCACCGGAACCCGCCTCGGCCAGCGTGAGGTGATCGCCGGGCACGTCCAGGATCCAGGACGCGACCAGCTCGTCGCCGCGGGCCAGCGCCACCATCATGGCGAACGGGGTGCGGCCGGCCGCGAAGTTGTTGGTGCCGTCGACCGGGTCGACAATCCACACCGGCCCGGCCTCGCCGACCCGCTTCAGCAGCGCCGGATCGGCCGCGACGCCCTCCTCGCCGACCACGATCGAGCCGGGCAGCAGCGCGGTGAGGCCGCGGGTGAGCGCCGCCTCGGACTCCCGGTCGGCGACCGTCACCAGGTCGCCGGGCGACTTCTGCTGCACGTCCTCGGCGGCCAGGTGCCGGAAGCGCGGCAGCACCTCGGTCGCCGCGACCTCGCGGAGCAGATCGGCGACCTGATCAAGCACGCGGCGGCAGCTTTACAACGCTGACGAAGAACTCGTCGATCTGCCGGATCACCGCGATGAACCGCTCGAAGTCGACCGGCTTGGTCACGTACGCGTTGGCGTGCAGCTGGTAGCTGCGCAGGATGTCCTCGTCGGCGGCCGACGTGGTGAGCACCACGACCGGGATGCGACCCAGCTCGTCGTCCTTCTTGATCTCCTCGAGCACCTCGCGGCCGTCCCGGCGCGGGAGGTTGAGGTCGAGCAGGATCAGGTCCGGGCGTACGGCGTTCGTGTATTCGCCCTCGCGGCGCAGGTAGGCCAGGGCCTCGGCGCCGTCGGACACCACCGTGAGACGGTTGCGGACCTTGTGCTCCTCGAACGCCTCCTGGGTCATCAGCACGTCGCCCGGGTCGTCCTCGACCAGCAGCACCTCGATCGGCGTGCCGTCCGCACGCATCGCGGGATTCGTCACGTGGTGACCTCTTTCCGTGTCTCCTGGCCGGGCATCTCGACGTCCAGCCCGGGCCCGCCCGGGAACACCGGCAGGGTGAACGTGATCGAAGTGCCTTCCTCGACGTCGAGGTCCAGCCAGATCCGTCCGCCATGATATTCGACGATCTTCTTGACGATGGCCAGGCCGATGCCGGTGCCCTCGTACGCGTCCCGCGCGTGCAACCGCTGGAAGATGACGAACACCTTGTCGGCGAAGTCCGCCTCGATGCCGATGCCGTTGTCACGCACGTTGATCTGCCACTCGTCGCCCTCGCGGTGCGCGGTGATCCGCACCACCGGCGGCACGTCCGGCCGGCGGAACTTCAGCGAGTTGCCGACCAGGTTGACGAAGAGCGTGGTGAGCAGCGGCTCCTCGCCCTCCACAGTGGGCAGCTCGGACCAGGTGATCTCGGCTTCCGCGCCGGCCCGGGTCTCCAGCTGGGAGTGCACCTCGGCGAGCATCTGGTTGAGGTCGATGTCGGTGAACCCGGACGTGATCCGCCCGATCCGGGAGAACGCCAGCAGGTCGTTGATCAGGCGCTGCATCCGCTGCGCGCCGTCCACCGCGAAGGCGATGTACTGGTCGGCGCGCTCGTCCAGCTGGCCGGAGTAGCGGCGCTGGAGCAGCTGGCAGAAGCTGGCCACCTTGCGCAGCGGCTCCTGCAGGTCGTGCGAGGCCACGTACGCGAACTGCTCCAGGTCACGGTTGGACCGGGTCAGCTCCTCGGCCTGCACCTTGAGCTGATCGTTCACCCACTCGACCTGGCTGCGCGCCTCGCGGACCTCGCTCAGCTCGGACGCGATCTTGCGGCGCATGCCGTCCACATCGTCGGCCAGGCTGGCCAGTTCGGGCGATCCGCGGCTCTCGATACGCCGGTCGTAGTCGCCGTCGGCCACCTTGCGCACCTGATCGGCCAGGTCGACCACCGGGCGGCTGACCAGGCGGTCGAGCAGCAGCAACAGGCCGGCACCGGCGACGATGACGATCACCGCGGCGGAGATCTGGATGGCCACCATGGTCTGGCTGCTGGCCCGGGCGGCGTCGGCCGACTCGGTGCGCAGCACCTGGATGTCGCCCTGCATCTGGTTGATCGCGGCGCGCAGCGCGTCGAACGCGCTGGTCGACCCCGCCGCGATCATGGCGAGGCCGGCCTCGGACCCGCTGGTGCGGATGGCGGTCAGCACCGGATCGGCCACCTCGGCGTGCCAGACCGTGGCGCGCTGCTTGACCTCGTCGAGGGCCGCCCGTATCTCGGTGTCGCCCGGTTCCAGCAGGTCCTCGAGGAGGATGATCAGCCGCTGCTCCTCGGCCACGCCGTTCTCGTACGGCTTGAGGTTGGCCACGTCGCCGCTGATCGCGTAGCCGCGGATGCCGGTCTCCTGGTCGACGAACGCGGTGTTCAGCGTCTCGCCGGCGGCCCGCATCGGGCTGGCCCGGTTGAGTACGTCGTTCAGCTGCCGGTTGTGCTGCGCCGCGGTGACCGTGGCCAACGCGGCCAGCGCCCCGAGCAGGATGCCGGTGGCCACGCACAGCGCCGCGATCCGCCGCCGCAGGGTCCAGGTACGCAGGTCGAACAGGCTCACCGGCCACTCCCCCGGGAGATCAGCAGCATCGCCACGTCGTCGGCCAGCGGACCGCCGTTGGCCTGGTCGGCCCGGCCCACCAGCCAGGCCGGCAGCGCCGCCAGCGGCACGGTCGTGGCGGCCGGCTCGTCGAGCACCCCGCACAGGCCGTCGACGTCGAGGCGTTCGGTGCTGCCGGCGCCGGTGTGACCCTCGATCAGGCCGTCGGTGTACATCAGCAGCGACCAGTCGTCGCCGGGAAGCTCCAGCTCGGTGGCCGGCGCGAGTTTCGGGCGGACGCCCAGCACGATGCCCGGCCGGGCGTCGACCGGCGCGGCCCGGCCGCCGGCCAGCAGCACCGGCGGCGGATGCCCGGCCAGCCGCACGGTGGCACGGTGGGCCGGCAGGTCGAGGACCACCGACGCGACCGTGGCGAACACCTCGCGGGCCCGCCGCTCGCTCATCAGTACCTGTTCGAGCGACGGCAGCACCTGCTCCTCGGGCACCCCGGCCAGCACCAGCGCCCGCCAGGCGACCCGGAGCTCGACGCCCAGGGCGGCCTCGTCGACGCCGTGCCCGCAGACGTCGCCGACGATCACGTGCAGGTTGTCGTCGCCGACCTGCACCGCGTCGAAGAAGTCGCCGCCCAGCAGGCCCATGGCCCGGCCGGACCGGTAGAACGTGTGCACCGCCACCGCGGTGGTCTGCATCAACGGCTGCGGCAACAGACCCCGTTCCAGGCGGGCCGACTCGGCCTGGCGCAGTTCGATCTCGCGCAGCCGCTGGGTGTTCTCGTCGGCCCTTTTGCGTTCCACCGCGTAGCGCAGCGCCCGGGTCAGCAGGACGCCGTCGACCTGGCCCTTGACCAGGTAGTCCTGGGCGCCCTCGGCGACCGCCGCCATGCCCAGGTGCTCGTCGGACCGGCCGGTCAGCACACACACCGCGGCGCTGCCGGCGGCGGCGAGCAGCTTGCGCAGGCCGTCGAGGCCCTCGGCATCGGGCAGTCCGAGGTCGAGCAGGATGCAATTGATGCCACGCATCATCGCGGTGGCCTCGCGCAGGGTCGTCGCCACCACCAGGTCGAACGGTGCCTCGGCCTCGTGCAGCAACTCGCGCACCAGAAAGGCGTCGCCCTCGTCGTCCTCCACCAGGAGCACCCGCAGGCGTTCCTGGTAGGCCGAGGTGCCGGTGCGGCCGCGTGGGGCGACCGACCGTTCAGTCATGCCCGTACCCCACTCGCATACACCGGACTGGACCCGACGATGGTGTACCACTCCCGGCGGACGCACAACTCCGGAGACCTCACGTCGGATCCTCGGCGGCCACCCGGCGGGCGTGCTCGGCGATCACCTGTCCGAGGATGCCGTGCAGGCGTCCGCAGTCCTGGCAGTGCAGGTTTTCGTCGAGGTGCCGGCCGCCGCACTCGACGCAGCTGCCACGGTCCTCCGGGTCGCGGTAGGAGGCCAGCGCCCGGCACATCGCCCGGATCACGTGGTCGGTCATCGGGAAGACCGCCTCGCCGAGCGCGGTGCGCACCCCGACCAGCGCCACCGGGTCGGCGTCCGGCTGCGGATCGTACGGGGCCACCGCGTCGAAGAACTCCGCGATGACGGCGGCGGGGTCGATCGGCGTCTTCACCCGGACAACGCTATGCCACGCCGCAAACGATCTTCGGGCTACCCGGTGTCGTACCCACCCGCTTAGATGACACCCATGAGTGCTCCCGCCCTCGCCGAAACCACTCGCCGGGCGATTTCCGCCCTGGTCGCGGTGGTGGTGCTCGCCTTCGTCGGGCTGGCCGCGGCCCGCTCGGTGCAGCCGCCGGCGGCCCGCGACGCGTCGGCGCCGCCGGGCGAGTTCAGCGCGGCCCGCGCCTTCGATCATGTCGAGCCGATCGCGGCCGCCCCGCACCCGGTGGGCAGCGCCGCGCAAGACCGGGTCCGCGAGCATCTGCTGACCACGCTGCGTAGGCTCGGCCTGTCGCCCGAGGTACAGGACACGGTAAGCATCCAGGCCGGCGAGTTGTCGTCCAGCGCCGGCGGCAGCAACCTGGCCCGGGTCCGCAACGTGGTGACGCTGCTGCCCGGCAGCGCGCCCACCGGGCGGATCTTCCTGATCGCGCACTACGACTCGGTGCAGAGCGGCCCGGGCGCCAACGATGACGGCGCCGGCACCTCGGCGATCCTCGAGACGGCCCGCGCCCTGGCGGCCGGCCCGCGGCTGCGCAACGACGTGGTGCTGGTGCTCACCGATGCCGAGGAGGCCTGTCTGTGCGGGGCCAAGGCGTTCGTCGACCAGCATCCGCTGGCCCGCGGTGGCGGCATCGCGCTCAACCTCGAGGCCCGCGGCAGCACCGGCCCGGCGATCATGTTCGAGACCTCGGACGACAACGAACGGCTGGTGGAGGCGTACGCCGGGGTGCCCTATCCGGTCGGCACGTCGTTCGCGGTCGAGATCTACCGGTTGCTGCCCAACGACACAGATTTCACGGCATTTCGCGAGGCGGGCTTCACGGGGCTTAACGCGGCCTACATCGACGGTGCCGCCATCTATCACGCACCCACCGACCTCCCGTCCACCATGGACCTCACCAGCCTCCAGCATCACGGCAGCAACACCCTGGCCCTGGTCCGCGACCTCGGCGGGCGTGACCTGCCCGGGCTGGCGGCCGGCGCCGACGCCACCTACTTCCCGGCGCCCGGGCTGCTGGTCCGCTACCCCGGCGGGCTGGTCTGGCCGCTGGCCGTCCTGGCCCTGCTCGCGGTGCTCGGGCTGGGCTGGCTGGCCCGGCGGCGCGGCCTCACCAACGGCCGCCGGCTGTTCGGGGCCGGCGTGCTCACCCTGGTGCCGATCGTCCTGGCGCCGCTGCTGGCCCAGCTGTACTGGCTGCTGCTCACGCTGATCCGCCCGGAGTACGCGCAACTGCCGATCGACCCGTACCGGCCCGGCTGGTTCCGGCTGGCCGTGGTCGCGATCGCCGCCGCCGTGCTGCTCGCCTGGAATGCCGTGCTGCGCCGCAAGGCCGGCCCGGCCACGCTGGCCATCGCCGGTCTCGGCTGGCTCGCCGTGCTCGGCCTGGTGCTGGCCGCGGTCACCCCCGGGGGCTCCTACCTGGCCGCCGTCCCCGCCCTGGCCGGCGCCCTGGCCGGCCTCGCGGCGGTGCTCCTGCGCGGCATCTGGTCGGTCCTCGCCGTCGTCCTCGCCGGCGCTGTCGCGACGATCGTCCTGCTGCCCACGGTGATCATGCTGTTCCCGGCGCTCGGCCTGCGGCTCGGCGCCACCGGCGCGTTCCTCACCGTGCTGCTCGGTCTCGCCCTGCTACCGACCCTCGACCTGATCCACCCGGCGGCCGGTGGCCAGCGCGGGCTCGACGCGCTGCGGGCCCGCCGGCGCGGCGCCGTGCCGACCCTGGCCGCGGTACTGGCCGTTCTGGTCTGCACCGTGGTGGGCCTGCGGGTGGACGGCTTCGACGCCCAGCATCCGGCACCCACCCAGCTGATGTACGCGCTGAACGCCGACGACAACACCGCCCGCTGGCTCAGCGACGAGCCGGCCGTCCACGACTGGACCGGGCAGTTCGTGGCGGGCGGCCCGCAGCGGGTCGACGCGACTGTGCCCGCGTTCGGCCCCGAGGTGATGCGCGCCGGACCGGCGCAGCCCGCCCCGCTGCCGGCGCCGAAACTCACCCTGGAGTCGGACAGCCGTGCGGGAGACGCCCGCACCCTGCGGCTCCGGCTCCAGCCGCAGCGCCCGGTGCGGCTCACCACGCTGCACGTGGCGGCCGGCGTGCCGGTCAGCGACGTCACGGTGGGCGGCCGCCAGGTGGTGCCGGCCAAACCCGGCGACGGGCCGTGGGGTTTCGGCTTCGTCTTCCATGCGCCGCCGCCCGAGGGCGTCGAGGTGACCCTGACGGTGCCGGCGAACGGCCCGGTCCGGTTCCGGGCGATGGACGGCAGCGACGGCCTGTCCGCCCTGCCCGGCTTCCGCGAGCGTCCGGCCGGTGTGGGCATCGTGGGCTCGCACACCAGCGAAATGGTCACGGTCGCGCGAACCTATACGTTGTGAGCACCGAGATCGGTGCCGGGGATCCGCTGGGCGAGCGGCTCAGCGACCGCGCCCCCGCCGGCCGGTAGGCGCATCGAACCGGAAGTGCACGAACAGCCGGCCCCAGTTGTCGCCGTCCTTCTCGACCCGGTGGTAGAGCTGCTTGATCTCCTTCTGGTCGAGGAAGCGCAGCACCTTCTTTTTCAACGCACCGCTGCCCTTGCCCGGGATGATCTCGACCGTCGTGGCCTTCTTCTGGATGGCCTCGTCGATGATGCCGCGCAGGGCGCGATCGATCTCCTGACCCCTGTTGAAGATGTCGTGCAGGTCGAGTTTGAGCTTCACCAGGAGGATCTTAATGCTGCTCGGATTTTCCGAGCCATTCCTCGACCCGGTGCACGGCTTCCTCGTAGTCGGTGTGCTGCTTCATCGCGGCGGCCAGGCGCAGGTGCGGCAGCGCCTCACGAAAACGGCCGGCCCGTTCCAAGGTCCGGCCGAGCACGTGGTGCGCGTAGTGATCCGACGGATCGTGTTCGATCAAGGCTCGCAGCTGGGCCTCCGCGCCCACCAGCTGGGCCGAGTTGAAGTACGCGCGAGCCAGCAACTGACGCACCGCAGTGTTCTGCGGTTCGGCCTCGACGATCGGTTCGAGCAGGCGGGCGGCGCCGAGCGGGTCGCCGGACTCGAAGAAGAAGGTGGCCCTGCGGTACTCCTCGAGAAGATCCACGAGCACGCTCCTCACCCTGGCGCCGCCGACAATCACCAACGCTGGCACAACATCGGGCCAACGGCGAGTATCCGCTTGATCCAAACTTCCCCACAAATCACCGCATAGGGCGACGAGACCGGCGGACAATGCCTGAGTGGGGGACTTTCCGAGCCATCTCGTGACCGCACCCGGCCGCACCCGATTCGCCCGGGCCCGAGCGACCGCGATCGGGGTGTTCATGGTCGCGCTCTGCCTCATGCTGGCCGGCGCCACCTCGTCGCCGGCCCTGCATTCACCGGCCCTGTTGATCGAGGGGATGCGGGAGATCTCCTCGCCGCCCGAGGGCACCTCGTGGACCCCGGCGCCGGTCGACGCGAACGGGCTGACCACGGTGGCGAGCGCCGACGGCCAGCAGTTCGTGCTGCACACCGCGGCCGGTCACCGCACCTTCCTGCCCGGCGTCAACCTGGGCGGCACCACCCCGGGCCACCTGCCGGTCGAGCTGGCGATCTCGGCGGCGCAGTACCGGGCCTGGTTCGCGGCGATGTCCTGGCTCGGCATCCGGGTGGTCCGGATCTACACGATCCACCCGCCGGCGTTCTACCAGCAGCTGGCCGCGTTCAACGAGGCGAACCCGGACCGCCCGCTCTATCTCGTGCAGGGCGTCGGCCTCTTCGACGACGCCTACCGGACCACCGGGAACCTGTACGACAAGCGGGTCACCGACCCGTTCAAGCAGCAGCTCAAGGACGCCTCCGCGGCGGTAGCCGGCGACCTGGACCGGACACCCACGCCGGGCCAGCCGGCCGGCTCCTGGGACGCCGACGTGACGCCCTGGCTGGCCGGCTGGATCGTCGGCGACGAGCTGGACCCGCACGCCGCCGCCGAGTCCGACCGGCGCAACGACGACGCCCCGGCGGTGACCGGCAAGTATTTCCGCAGCGCCGGCGGGGCCACGCCGACCGAGCGCTGGCTGGCCGCGCGGATGAACGAGCTGGCCGAGTTGCAGGCGGCCCGCCGGCTGAGCCAGCCCATCGCGTTCGTGAACTGGCCGACCACCGACCCGCTCCGGCATCCCGACGAGCCGCTGGAGCAGGACGACCTGCTCCAGCTGGACGCCAACCACGTGCAGCCCACCGCGGACTGGCCGGCCGGCACGTTCGCCAGCTACCACGCGTACCCCTATTACCCGGACTTCCAGCGGCACGAACCGGCCCTCCAGCGCCACCAGTACGGCGGGCGCGTGGACCCGTACGCCGGATATCTGGCCGCCCTGCGCAAGCATCACGCCGCCATGCCCACGCTGATCACCGAGTTCGGCGTGCCGTCGTCGATCGGCTCGGCACACAGCGGCCCGCTCGGCCGCAACCAGGGCGGGCACACCGAGCAGGACGCCATGCGGATCGACGCCGAGCTGATGCGCCTGATCAAGAAGGAGGGCCTGGCCGGCGGCTTCCTGTTCGCCTGGGCCGACGAGTGGTACCGCTACACCTGGAACACCGCGGACCACCAGGTGCCCGACCGCCGCCACCTGTGGCACGACCCGCTCACCAACGAGCAGTACTTCGGCCTGCTGGCGATGGATCCCCCGGACCGGCCCGACGCCGACTCGCAGACGCTGATCGACGCGGAGGGCGGCTGGCCGGCCCGCCGGGTCGAGGCGCGCACCGACGAGTCGTTCCTGCACCTGCAGATCCGCCTCGGCGGATCTCCACCGGGCTCGCTCCAGCTGGGTTTCGACGTGCTGCCGGGATTGAGCGGTACGCCGATGGCCGGCAGCAGCGACCGGCGGCCGGATGCGGTGCTCGCGCTCAACCTGGTCGGGCAGACCGGGCAGGCGTACCTGCGGGACCAGTTGGATCCCCTGGCGCTGGACCCGGTGGTGCCGGCAGATCAGCGCGGGCCGGCGCCGCAGGGCTGGCGGGCGTTCGAGCTGATCGTGAACCGCGAGCTGACCATCCCGAGCACCGGCCAGCAGCTGCCGATCGAGATGCAGAACGCGGGGCTGCTGCGCTACGGCGACTGGCGACTGGACAGCCGGGCGCTCTGGCACGCGGAGGGCGACGAGCTCACCGTACGCGTGCCCTGGGCTCTTCTGGGTTTTGCCGATCCCTCCGCGCACCGGGTCGGCCGGCCCCGGTCCGGCAAGCTGACCACCGAGGTCAGCCCCGGGGTGTCGGTCACCCTGTCGGCCTCCGGCACCGACCAGTCGGTGGGCCGGGTGACCTGGGCGGACTGGAACCGGCCGCGCTACACCGAGCGGCTCAAGCGGGGCGCCGAGCAGTTCCGGGACGCCGTGGTGGCGGTAACCTCCGACTGACCAGCAGCAGCGCCGCGCCGCCTGCGACGAGCAGCGCCCCGAGCGTGGCCAGCACCAGCGGGGTGCTGTCGGCCCGGTACGGGTCCGGATAGTCCGCGCCCCAGCAGTACACGTCGCCGGACTCGGTCAGCGCGCACGTGCTGTCCCCGTCCGCGACGAGTTGCACCACCCGTCCGTGCAGGCCCACCTGGACCAGCCGTTCCTGGCAGTAACCGGTGCACTCGGCCGCCGGTGCCGGCCCGGCCGATCCGAGAGAGAACGCGGCGACCACGGCCAAGATCGCTAATACCCGCCGTATGATCGCCATGCAAGCATTATGGGCGTTTTATACGCTTTCGTGGCTCCCCGACACACCGCCCGGGTCACAGGTGCTACACAGGAAGCGAAAAGGCAGCGCATAGCGTCACCCGCGAAAGTAGGGGTATGACGATGGCGAACCAGGAATCCGGCACCGATTTGCGCCGCGCGGACGGCACCCCCGTTCGGGTCCTCGTGGTCGACGACGAGCCCACCCTGGCCGAGTTGTTGTCGATGGCCCTGCGCTACGAGGGCTGGGACGTGAAGAGTGCCGGCGACGGCCTCACCGCGGTGCGCACCGCCCGTGACTTCCGCCCCGACGCCGTCGTCCTCGACATGATGCTGCCCGACATCGACGGGCTCGAGGTGCTGCGCCGGCTGCGCGGCGAGACCCCCGAGGTGCCGGTGCTCTTCCTGACCGCCAAGGACGCCGTGGAGGACCGGATCACCGGCCTGACCGCGGGCGGCGACGACTACGTGACCAAGCCGTTCAGCCTCGAGGAGGTGGTGGCCCGGCTGCGCGGGCTGATGCGGCGGATGGGGCACGCGCCGATGCGTACCGAATCGCAGTTGGTGGTCGGCGATCTCACCCTCGACGAGGACAGCCACGAGGTGCGCCGGGGCGGTGCCCTGGTCACGCTCACCGCCACCGAGTTCGAACTGCTGCGCTATCTGATGCGCAACCCGCGCCGGGTGCTGAGCAAGAGCCAGATCCTCGACCGGGTGTGGAACTACGACTTCGGCGGCCAGGCCAACGTGGTCGAGCTGTACATCTCGTACCTGCGAAAGAAAATCGACGCGGGGCGCGCACCGATGATCCACACGATGCGCGGAGCGGGTTATGTCCTCAAGCCAGCCGACTAAGCCGCGCTGGCGCAACCCCGCCGTCTGGTCGCTGCGGGCCCGGATCGTGGCGACCATGATGGTGCTGCTCACCCTGCTCGGGCTCGCGGTTGGCAGCACCGCCGAGATCTTCCTGCACCGGACGCTCTACCACCAGATCGACGTCAAGCTCGAGCAGGCGATGAACCCGAAGCCGCGGGGCGGCGGACCGTACCGCCGGGTCCCGGACCGGCCGTCCCCGGGCCAGGAACCCGGCTCGATCGCCGTCACCTTCGAACCGGACGGTGAGATCCGCGGCGGCCAGGTCACGATCGTGGCGGCCGGCGGTGGTCTCGGCCTCGAGTTCACCCCGCTGTCCGACGCGGCGACGGCCGAGCTCGCCGAGCTACCGGCGAACGGTGTCAAGCGCAACGTCACGCTCACCGGGTACGGCACCTTCCGGGCCGCCGCCATCCAGTCCGACGATTCGATCGAGATCACCGCACTGTCCCTGACGGACACCCAGGACACCCTGCTCCGGGTCGCCCTGGTCACCGGCGCCGGCGTGCTGATCACCCTGGTGATCGCGGGCTGGGCCGGCGCGTTCATCGTCCGCGGCACGCTCCGGCCGCTGCGCCGGGTCGCGGCCACCGCCACCCGGGTGTCCGAGCTCAGGCTCGACCGCGGCGAGGTGCAACTGGCCCAGCGGGTCCCGGAACGCGACACCGACCCGCGCACCGAGGTGGGCCAGGTCGGCAACGCGCTCAACCGGATGCTCGACCACGTGGGCAACGCCCTGGAGGCGAGGCACGCCAGCGAGATGCAGGTACGCCAGTTCGTCGCGGACGCCAGCCACGAGTTGCGCACGCCGCTGGCCGCCATCCGCGGCTACGCCGAACTGAGCCGCCGCAGCCGCGCGCCGGTCTCCGACGAGATCGCGCACGTGCTGGGCCGGGTCGAGTCCGAGGCGCAGCGGATGACCGGGCTGGTCGAGGACCTGTTGCTGCTGGCCCGTCTGGACGCCGGCCGCCCGCTCGGGCAGGACCCGGTCGACCTCACCATGCTGGTGGTCGACACGGTCAGCGACGCGCACGCCGCCGGGCCGCGGCACTACTGGCAGCTCGACGTGCCGGACGCGCCAGTCACCGTGGTCGGCGACCAGCAGCGACTGCACCAGGTCCTGGCCAACCTGCTGGCCAACGCGCGCACGCACACCCCCGAGGGCACCAGCGTGACGGTCCGCGTGGACACCACCCGGGACGCCGCGACCGTCCAGGTCATCGACGCCGGTCCGGGTATCCCGCCGGAGTTGCAGCCGCACATCTTCGAGCGTTTCGCCCGCGGTGACAGCTCGCGGTCCCGGGCGGCCGGCAGCACCGGGCTCGGCCTGTCGATCGTGCACGCCGTGGTCACCGCGCACGGCGGCACGGTGTCGATGCAGAGCGCGCCCGGCCAGACCGTGTTCACCGTCGCGCTGCCGCTGACCGGCCAGTCCGCCGTCTCAGCAACTGGTCAGTTGGCACGGAGCACCCCGCCGGGACGATGACCCGCTATGCTGTCCCACATGTCTCGGTGGTATCGGTGGTTTACGGGGCCGGCTCAAGCCGGTGCCTCGGTTATCACCGCATGACCTGAGACACCACGCCAGAGCCGGCTGAGGCAGCGACGACGTCGCTGCCTTTTGTTTTGCCCACGAGCTAAGCCGGCTCTCGCCTTCGGGCGCCGGCGGAGGAGATGAGGAACGTGACCATCCCCGAGGTCCAGCGCGTCCGTGACCAGCGCATCAGTGCCGTCGTGCCGCTGATGAGCCCCGCGCTGCTGCACCACGAGCTGCCGCTGACCGCCGAGTTGCACGACACGGTGCTGGACGGCCGGCGACAGGTCGAGGACGTACTGAACGCCCGAGATCCGCGGCTGCTGGTCGTGGTCGGGCCCTGTTCGGTGCACGACCCGGCAGCCGCCGGCGAGTACGCCGACCTGCTGCGGGAGCAGGCCAACCGACTCGCCGACGACCTGCTGATCGTGATGCGGGTGTACTTCGAGAAGCCCCGCTCCACGGTCGGCTGGAAGGGCCTGATCATGGACCCGGCGCTGGACGGCACCGGCCACGTCGGCACCGGCTTGCGGGTCGCCCGCAAGCTCCTGCTCGAAATCGTCGGGCGCGGCCTGCCGACCGCGGTCGAGTTCCTCGACCCGATCACGCCGCAGTACATCGCGGACACTGTGGCCTGGGGCGCGATCGGTGCCCGTACGGTCGAATCCCAGGTCCACCGCCAGCTCGCGTCCGGTCTGTCGATGCCGATCGGCATGAAGAACCGTCCCGACGGCAGCATCAGCACCGCGATCGACGCCATCAACGCGGCTGCCGTCCCGCACGTGTTCCCCGGCATCGACTACTCCGGCACGCCGGCGATCCTGCACACCACCGGCAACCCGGACACCCACCTGGTCCTGCGCGGCGGCGGTGGCAAGCCCAACTACAGCGCCGCCGACGTCGAGCATTCGCTGCAACTGCTGCGCAAGGCCGAACTGCCGGAGCGCCTGGTGATCGACTGTTCGCACGGCAACAGCAACAAGGACCACCTGCGCCAGCCGATCGTCGTCGACGACGTGGCCGGCCAGGTCGCCGACGGCCAGCACGGGATCAGCGGGGTGATGCTGGAGAGCTTCCTGGAGCCGGGCCGGCAGGACCTGGGCGGTCAGCTCACCTACGGCCAGTCGGTCACCGACGCCTGCATGGGCTGGCAGCCGACCGTCGAGGTGCTCGAAAAGCTGGCCAAGGCGTCGGCTCACAGGAGGCGCACAGCACGGGCATAACGGTGCGACAGGGCCGGCGTCGAGGGTTGGTCGGGTAAGCATCCGCCTGCCTGTGGAGAACTCGATGACCTCGACGCTGTCCGTACCCCCGAAAGTGGGGCCGCTAGCTCCGGAAGCCGCGCCCCGCCCACCGCGCTGGGTGCGACCGGCCCTGATCGGGCTGCTGCTGGCCACCGGCGTGCTCTACCTGTGGGGGCTCGGCAGGTCCGGCTGGGCCAACGCGTTCTACTCGGCCGCGGTCCAGGCCGGCGCGGAAAGCTGGAAGGCGTTCTTCTTCGGCTCGTCCGACGCGGCCAACTCGATCACCGTGGACAAGACGCCGGCGTCGCTGTGGGTGATGGCGCTCTCCGCCCGGATCTTCGGAGTCAACGCCTGGAGCATCCTGGTGCCGCAGGCGCTGATGGGCGTGGCCAGCGTCGGTGTGCTGTACGCGACCGTGAAGCGCTGGTACGGCCCGGCGGCCGGGCTGCTCGCCGGTGCGGTGCTGGCGCTCACTCCGGTGGCCGTGCTGATGTTCCGCTTCAACAACCCGGACGCGCTACTGGTGCTGCTGATGGTGGCCGGCGCCTGGGCCACGGTTCGTGCCGTCGAGACCGGCGGGACGAAGTGGCTGGTCCTGGTCGGCGTCTTCATCGGGTTCGGCTTCCTCACCAAGATGCTCCAGGCACTGTTGGTGGTGCCGGCGTTCGCCCTCACCTACCTGATGGCCGGCCCGCCCCGCCTCGGCAAGCGCATCGGTCAACTGCTGCTGGGCGGACTCGCGATGATCGTGTCGGCCGGCTGGTACATCGCGATCGTCGAACTGGTGCCAGCCTCGATGCGCCCCTACATCGGCGGTTCCCAGAACAACAGCCTGCTCGAACTCACCCTCGGCTACAACGGCCTGGGCCGGCTCAGCGGCAACGAGACCGGCAGCGTCGGCGGTGGCGGCGGCTGGGGTTCGACGGGCCTGCTGCGGATGTTCGACAGCTCGCAGGGCGGCCAGATCTCGTGGCTGCTGCCCGGGGCGCTGATCGTGCTGGTGGCGGGCCTGGTCCTGACCGCGGCCCGGCCACGGACCGACCACCGGCGGGCCGGATTCGTGCTGTGGGGCGGATGGCTGCTGGTCACCGGGCTGGTGTTCAGCTACATGCAGGGCATCTTCCACGCCTACTACACGGTGGCGCTGGCGCCCGCGATCGGCGCGGTGGCCGGCATGGGAACGGTGCTGCTGTGGCGGGCGCGACGCAACCTGGTGGCGTCGGCGACGCTCTCGGTGGCGGTCGCGGTGACCGCGTGGTGGAGCTACCGCCTGCTGTCGCAGAGCCCCGGCTTCCTGCCGTGGCTGCGGACGGCGGTGCTGGTGGGCGGGCTGATCGCCGCGGTCGCGCTGTTCGTCACGCAGCTCTTTGCCACCCGGCGCCTGGCGCCGCGGCTGGGGCTGATGGTTGCGGCGGGCGCGTTGGTCGCGGTCCTTTCCGGGCCGGCGGCGTACGCGGCACAGACGGCATCGGAGGCACAAACCGGCTCGATCCCGTCCGCCGGCCCGGCGACGGCCGGAGGCTTCGGCCGCGGTCCGGGCGGTGGCTTCCCGGGAGCCCAGGGCGGCACCACCCCCAACGGCGGTTTCGCGCGCGGCGGCGGAATGCGCGGCGGCGGCCTGCTTAACGCCGCGACCGTGGGCGATGAACTCAAATCCATCCTGGACGCGAACGCCGACCAGTACATCTGGGTGGCCGCCGCGGTCGGTTCACAGAGCGCATCCGGCTACCAGCTGGCCACCGGCGACCCGGTGATGGCGATCGGCGGCTTCAACGGCTCCGACCCCTCGCCCACGCTGTCCCAGTTCCAGCGATACGTAGCCGACGGCAAAATCCACTACTTCATCGGCGGTTTCGGCGGCGGCGGTTTCGGCGGCGGCAGGCGCGCCAACGACACCGGCGGCAGCGACTACAGCACCCAGATAACCGAGTGGGTGCAGGCCAACTTCACCGCCGAGACCGTCGGCGGCACCACCCTCTACGACCTGACCACCCCCACCTCATGAGCTTCTCGACGCTGCCCTCGCACCTCGCCGCCGGAATCGACCACCACGCCCCGGTGCTCGACGTGGTCGTGCCGGTGTACAACGAGGAGATCGACCTCGAGCCGTGCGTCCGGCGTCTGCACGCGTACCTGCGCAGCCACTTTCCCTACCGGTTCCGGATCACGATCGCCGACAACGCCAGCACCGACGCCACCGCCGACGTGGCCCGCCGGCTCACCCGCGAACTCCCCGGCGTCACCGCCGTCCACCTGCCCGAGAAGGGTCGCGGCCGGGCTCTCAAGCACGCCTGGACCCACTCCGACGCCGCCGTTCTCGCGTACCTGGATGTGGATCTCTCCACCGATCTGGGTGCCCTGCTCCCCCTGGTCGCGCCGCTGATCTCCGGTCATTCCGACCTGGCCATCGGCTCCCGGCTCGCGCGCGGCTCCCGGGTGGTGCGCGGCGCCAAGCGGGAGTTCATCTCGCGCAGCTACAACCTGATCCTGCGCGGCACCCTGGCGGCCCGCTTCACCGACGCCCAGTGCGGTTTCAAGGCGATCCGCTCGGACGTGGCCGCGCGCCTGCTGCCGATGGTCGAGGACACCGGCTGGTTCTTCGACACCGAGATGCTGGTGCTGGCCGAGCGGGCCGGCCTGCGCATCCACGAGGTACCGGTCGACTGGGTGGACGATCCGGACAGCCGCGTCGACATCGTCTCGACCGCGCTCGCCGACCTGCGCGGCATCGTCCGGCTGCTGCGCGGGTTCGGCTCCGGCCGCCTGCCGCTGGCCGCCCTGCGCGAACAACTCGGCCGCAACCCGCTGCCGGTGCCCGGCGTCCCGGCCGGCCTGACCGGCCAGCTTCTGCGTTTTGCCGCGGTGGGTGCGGCGAGCACGCTGGCCTACCTTTTGCTGTACGCGCTGCTGCGCATCGGCGCCGGACCACAGTGGGCCAACCTGATCGCGCTGTTGATCACGGCAATCGCGAACACGGCGGCCAACCGTCGACTGACTTTCGGCGTACGCGGAACCGGCGGCGCCTGGCGTCACCAGTTCCAGGGCCTGCTGGTCTTCGCGGTCGGCCTGACCCTGACCAGCGGTTCCCTGACCCTGCTGACCACGGTCACCGACGACCCGGCCCAGCACCTCGAACTGGCCGTCCTGGTTGCCGCCAACCTGCTGGCCACCGCGGTCCGCTTCCTCCTGCTGCGAGCGTGGGTCTTCCGCCGCACCGGCTCACGGCCATAGGTAGGGCGACCGGACCGGACGCGGCTCCTTCGGCTGCCGGTACGGATGCGCCCGGAACTGCTCGCTGTGCAACCCGAACGACCGGTCCAGCTTGGGCATCCAGTACGAGTCGGCGTGGTTGCCCGGCCCGAGTTGGTAGTCGTGCCGGACGCCCTTGGAGGCCAGCGCCACGCTCATCGACCGGGCCGCGGTGCCGAAGCCGTACTCGTCCTGGTCACCGCCGTCGAAGTAGAACCGGTGCCGCCCCAACTGCTCGGCCGTCAGCGCGGTGACCATGGTGATCGGCCGCAGTCCCGCGTTGGCGGCCTGCTCGGCAGCCGTGCCGGCCAGCGGCGGAATGCTCAGCGCGCCGATGTGGCTGGCGATCGAACTGAACAGCTCCGGGTGCGTGAGCCCGAGCGTGAACGCCCCCTGCCCACCCATCGACACACCCGAGATGCCCCGGTGCTCCCGGTCCGGGATGGTCCGGTACGCCCGGTCGACCAGCGGCACGATCTCGCCCACGATCATCGACTTGAACCTGCCGGCTGACGTGTCCACGTACCAGCCGCTGCCACCGTCCGGGAAGACGACGATCGTTTCCTCGAGGCCCTTCTCCCGGATCAGCCCGTCCAGCACGGAGTCCATGTCACGGGCTTCCCATTCGATGTTGCTGCCGTTCAGACCGTTCAGCATGTAGACGACCGGATACCGCCTGGCCGTCGTACGCGTATAACTTTTGGGCAGGTAGACGTTGAACTGCATCCGCCGCTCCATCGCCGCCGACTCGTAGGCGTCCCGGAAGAACCGCGCGTGGTCGCCCAGCTCGACACCCTTGCGCGGATCGAAATAGAGCATCTCCCGCTGCGGCGGCGCACCCGTCCAGCTGCGAATCGTGTCCACCACGAGCCGCCCCTGGTCGTCCACGAAGACCTCGGCCTGCGCATCCGTGTAGCCGGAGGCAGCTACCTCGGCGAGCCGGCGAGCCGCCGTGTCTCCCTGATGGAAGAACCCCGGAGCCAGAGTCGCGGCATAACCGCGAAGATCGTGGCTGGCCATCGCCCGTTGCTGCCGGCTCAAAATCCTGCAGACGTACGCGACCTGAGCCCTGCTGGCCGCGGTCCCCGTGATCCCGGCGAGCGCCCGCAGTCGCGCCTTGGAGAAGAGTCCCACCGGCCCCGAGTAGAACCCACCGCCCCCGGTCCCGTCATACATCCGAACCGCGAGCACGTTGGTGCCGCCCCAGTTGAGCACCCCGTCCGCCGGGTAGTACTCCCGCGGCACCTCCCACGTAGAGTCAAACCCCGGCGGAAAACCCCCGGTCTTGCCGATCTCAGTCCCGTTGAGAAACGCCTGGTCAGCATCGTCGATCCGCCCCAACGCCGCCACCACGGCCGAGTCGGTGACCCCCACCGGCCGCTCCGGCAACACAAACGTCTTGCGATACCAGGCAAACCCGTCATATGAGGCCAGCGCCGCATCGTTGTTCCAGTTGTCCGGAACGGCCCAGTCCCGCCACCCGGTGTCCACGAACGACGGCGCCGCCCACCCCGGATCGTCCCCCGTGGTGAACCGCCACCCGCCGCCCGCCAGGTCAACCCCAAAGTCGACAGACCCGGTAGTGGCACAACCGGCATCGGCCACCGCAGGCTCCCCCGGGACCACGGTAACGCTGGAAGCAACAAGAACAACGGCCAGCAACTTGACCAGGCGGTGGTCCGGCATGGACTGCTCCTCAGCTGTCTGCCACGAGGCCCCGACGCAACCGTCGAACACTCGCAACATTCCCCACCGTTGTCAAACGATCGTTAAGGAGCCAACTCCCACCGCCAGACCCAGGCCCACAACGCGCAGACTCCCCACCCAGCCCCGCCGCGCACACTCCCAGGCAGCCACGCCAAAGCCGCCCGCCACCGCCCGGAATCCAGAACCCAGCCACCTCAGCCGAGCGATCGCTTCCGGGCCGCAAACAATGCGCCCCACATCGCACCGCGCGCCCCGCACCGCGGACGGCCGCCACCGTTGACTGCGCCCGTCCCAGGCACCTACCCGCCACCGGCAGGAGCCCTGACCCGCGATCAATTTCGCGATGCCCGATATTTCGATATTTCCGTGGCTTTATGCCATCCCTTTCATGCCGCGGCTTCATCGACGGACCGGAGCTAGCGGTGAGCTAGCGGTGAGCTAGCGGCCCGGGGCTCGGCTGCGGATGAGGCGGTGGGCTGCTGCGGCTGCGGTCATCGTGGCGCCCAGGGCGGATACGGCGGCGGGGATCCACCAGCCGGCCACGGCCAGGATCAACGCCATGACGTAGAGCGCCACGGTGCCGACCATCAGCACCACCGGGGCTCGCCGATGGCCGGCCGGTGAGGACTGGCCCTCTCTCATGCGGGCGCAGAAATCGGGATCGTCGCGTAGCAACTGGCGCTCCAACTGCGCCAACCGACGGCTGTCTTCCCTGCTCAACATGTCGCCACCTCCGGTCGGCCCGGCTGCAGATCGATCGAGGAGGAGCTATCTCGATCGGTGCCATTGTTACTCGTACGTCACCTGATTGGCACTCCCGGTGATGCCAGTTCCCCGCCGCCGCAAGATTTACCCGCGGGACTTGCGCTGCCGTCCATATGGGGCAATCACTCGAACGTGACGGTGGCCTCGCCGACCTCGCGTGCCCGGGCGACGTGGGCAGCCTCCTCCTCCACCTGCTTGCGGCGCGCGGCCGGCCATGACCCGAACGCGGTGACGGTGAGGTCGACCCGCTTGCGCCCGGCCGTCTTGGCCCGCCAGACTCCGACGATCTCACCGTCCGCCAGCACGACGCCCGGGTTGCCCAGGATGCGCCACACCTCTTTCTGCTGGCCGCGGTCGGGCACCAACAGGTCGCGGTCGCGGGACTGGAGCAGCGGATCCATCCCCGCCAGCAACCGCACGCCAGACGGCCGCTCGGCCTTGGACAGCGTGGTCTCCGCGTCGGCCGGCAGCCAGCACTTCCGGCCGTCGACCTGCACCTCGACCAGGCCGTCGGGCCACACCCGTTTCATCTCGGCGGTCGTGCTGCCCAGGTATTTCCCCACCTCCATGGGCGTGGCCGGGCCGAGGAACCGCAGATAGGTCCTGATCAGGTCGCCGATGCCCTCGTTTTCGCTGGGCTGCGGCGGACCGTCCGGGATCGGGCCGAGCATCGCGTCGCGGCCGCGGGACTGCACCTCGACGCCGCCGGCCAGCCCGGAATGCTGCCAGACGTTGCCCGCGATGTGCTGCGCGCCGCACGACTTGCAGTAGTAGGTGAGTTCGGCCGGGACCCGGCGGCTCACCTCGGTGCTCACCTCGCCGCGCGGCATCGGCCCGGTCAGCACTTTGCGGAACGCGGCGGCGGTCGCGGTGAACGCGGCGATCCCGAGCTTCATGCCGTCAGGAATCTGGCCGCTCTTGATCCGGGCGGTGGCGTCGGCGTCGCTGACCGGCCACAGCTGCTTGACCAGGGCGGACAGGTCGGCACGGCGATGCAGGTGGGGCGCGCCGCGCGCGGCCCACACGGTGATCAGACGGTCGTCGTCGAGGCGCGCGGTGGTGCGGGCGGCGAGCGCGACGCGTTGCGAGCCGGGCGAATATTCCTGTACGCCGAGGTCGAGCAGGGGCAGGTCGCCGGGCTTTTTCCGGCCGCGGTCGGTCAGGCCCTGCGCGGCCGAACGGTATGCCATCACCTGTGCACGATCGACGCTGACCATGGCACCTCCTCGGGTCGACTGCGACCTGTCCCGCAGGGTCATTGCCCTGATGTGCGACGACCGTACCGCCGGGCTGCGACATTTCTCAGCCGTTCGAGGCGGCTGCCCGACCGGCTCTCCACGAGTTCCCAGGTATCCAGGCTGCTCGGGCCGTGCGGGCCGACCTGGAGAATCGGCGGTTCCCCGGTGAGCTGGTATCCGCAGCGACGCGCCACCGCGATGCTCGCCGTGTTACCGGGGTCGATCCGCAGGAGCAGGCGGCTCAGTTTCAGCGTGCTTCGCGCGTACCCGGACAGCAGTGAGAGTGACCCCGACGCAAGCCCGCGCCGACGATGCCGCGCGCCCACTAGATAGCCGAGTTCGGCCTCCTTGAGGCCGGCGTCGACGCCGAAGAGCAGCACCTCGCCGAGCGGTCGCCCGCCGTCCGCGGTGATCGCGAGCTGAAGCCGCTGCCCGGTGACCCGGCCCTGATGCGCCCGTTTGAGGTAGGCGATGCCGGCCTCGACATCGAACGGTGACGGCATCGGCGTCCACCGGGCGATATCCGGTTCGTCGAGCATCTCAACAAGGTCATCGAGGTCCTCGGACCGCCACTCGCGCAGGACGATGCCGTCTCCCGTCAGGGTGATCGGGAAGGGAAGACGACTGCCGGCCACAGCTTGATCCTGCCCGTATGGACCCGGTTCCGGCCAGTAGCGATCGTTATGAAGCCCATGAGTGATAAGTCATCAGCCGCTCGGCTGGCGCTGCGGTTACGGCCCAGGTCCTACGGTTGACCCGTGAACGAGCCGAACGCGGTGGCAGCACAACGAGGCGAAACCTACGGTGGCCGCTCCCGCCAGCAGCGCTCCGCCGACCGCCGCGACCGCATCCTCGCCGCGGCCCTGCAACTTTTCGGCACGCGCGACTACGAAGCGGTCACGGTCGCCGATGTCTGCACCGCTGCCCGAGTGGCCAAGCGGTACTTCTACGACCACTTCATCGACCGCTGCGATCTGCTGCGCGCCCTGCACCGCCAGCAGAACGAATGGCTCCTTTCCGAGATCGAGACCGCAACCCCGAAGCGCCCGTCGACCATCGACGAGTTGCTGCGCCCCGGCGTGCGGAAGCTGTTGAACTTGCTTCGAGACAATCCGGAACGGGCCCAGGTCATCTATCTGAATACGCCCCGCATGGACACCCAGCGACTGGACACCCAGCGACGCGGTGTGCTGCACGAGGGCGCGGCTTTTCTCGGGAAGCTGCTGCGTCCGGTGCTGGGCCGCCCCGACGACAACGTGCGCCACGAGCTCATGCTGCTGGCCGCCGTGGCCGGAGTGAGTGAGGTCATCATCGACTGGCTGGTCCGGGGCATGACGGACGACCTCGACCAGTTGACCGATCACCTGACCGGTTTCTGCTCGGCGATCTTCCGCTAGTGGCTAATACCGGCGTTTATGACTTGGCTGCGGTTATCTCCATTCCGGCGGCGCGAAGGCGGTTGACCAGCGCGTCGCCCAGTGCGGTTGCGGGGGTGAGGACGCCGCCGCTCGAAGGAGGCAGAGCGTCGCGGTCGTGGATCAATGCGAGTGCCGATTCGCTGAGCATCACAGCGGTGGCGGCGTAGCCCGGGTCGCCCTTGGCCCGGAATCGCGCGGTGTAGCGCGCCCCGGTGCTCGTCGTGGTGAACAGGTCGATCGTGAAGTGGCCGGCATTGCGGGCCTGCTCACTCGGCCCCTCGCCCGGCTTGGGCAGAATCCGGTCGAGCACGAACCGGGTCGGCGGCAGCGACAGCCCGACGACCAGGGCGCCGAGCCCCACCTTGGTGACCATCGCCAGCACCGGGGACAGCGGCGAAGCGCCGACGCTCATCGCCTCCCGGTAGCGGAACTGTCGCCCGTACGCCCACCCGAGCAACGCGTTGCTGCGCCGCACCACCCGGGTGTTGTAAGACGCCATCACGAACGGCGCCAGCGAACCGCGCAGCCGCGGGTCGACCTCGGTCCCGTTCAGGATGGCCATGTCGTCCTGGCGGCCGAGATCCGGCTCGGCGGCCCGGTCCGGGCTCAGTGAATACGGGCTGGCGGCCAGCCGTCGCAACCGGCGGTCGTTCTTGATCACGTCGAGCTGGTTGCGCATCGAGTCGATGGTGCCGCCGCTGAACCCGCCGCGCATGCTCGTGACCACCAGCGTGGTGTCGGTGAGCTCGCCGGCGTCGTCGGCCTTGACCTGCCGATCGAGAACGTGCACCCCGATGTCCGACGGGATCGAGTCGAAGCCGCAGGAGTGCACGATCCGGGCGCCGGTCTGCGCTGCCAGCTCATGATTTTCGTCGATGCTCTCCCGGGCGAACAGCACCTCGCCGGTCAGGTCGACGTAGTCGGTGCCGGCGGCGGCACAGGAGTGCACGAGCGCCTTGCCGTACTTCGCGTAGGGACCCACGGTGGTCAGCACCACCCGGGCCGAGGCCGCGAGGCGATCAACGGCTGCCGCGTCGGACGCGTCCGCCACCAGGATCGGCCAGTCGACGCCGAGCCGCTGCCTGACCTCGGCGAGCCTGGATTCGGACCGGCCCGCCAGTGCGACGCGCGTGCCGGCCGGAGCGTGACCGGCCAGGTATTTCGCCACCAGCACCCCGACGAAGCCGGATGCGCCGTAGACGACGATGTCGTGCTCGCGGACCGACCCGCTCATGTTTGCCTCCATCCGCATAAGTTACTTCGCGGTAACGCCCGCCGCGAGATGTCGCGGCCAACTGCCGGCCGTGCGAGGGTGACGAGATGGCCGCCGACCCGCACCTCGCGCCGCACTGGGACACGGCGGCGCTGATCACCATCGACATGCAGCGCGACTTCCTGTCGGATGCACCGTTCGGCCTGGCGGGCACGACCGAGATCCTCCCCAACCTGGCGAAGCTCACCGAAACCTTCCGCGCCACCGGCCGGCCGATCGTCCACATCGTCCGGTTGTACCCGGTAGACGGTCAGGACGTCGATCGCGTGCGGCGGACGCTGGTGCAGGGCGGCGCGGTGTTTGTCCAGCCCGGCACCCCCGGCCGGCTGCTGGCGCCCGGTCTGGCCCCGGCCGACGACCTCGACGACGAAACCCTGCTGCGCGGCGAACCACAACGGCTCGGTCCGGCCGAGTACGCCGTCTACAAGCCGCGGTGGGGCGCCTTTTATCGCACCAAGCTCGACGAACTGCTCGCCGGCCACGGTGTCGACACCCTCGTCTTCGCCGGCTGCAACCTGCCGAACTGCCCCCGCGCCAGCATCATCGAGGCGCACGAGCGCGACTACCGGGTCGTCCTCGTTACCGACGCTGTCTCCCAGGCCAGCGAGCAGGGCTTCCGCGAGATCGAGGGCCTCGGGACGGTGCTGTGCACCACCGCCGAGGCGGTCAGCCCGTCGGCGTGACGAACTCGGGCTGATCCAGCACCCGCAGCCACGTGCCGTCGGGCTGACGGCGCACCACCTGCGCCCGCGCGCCGGAGCCGTCCCGCGGGGGTGTCGAGGTCAGCGCCAACTCACCGCTGATCAGCGTGGGCAGCGGTTCCTCGGGCTCGAACTGTGGCATGTGCGGCAGCGCCTCCTCCCACAGGTGCTGGATCGCGGCCCGTCCGACGGTCTGCCGACCCGGCGGATAGGCCATCACGGCATCCTCCTCGTAGAGCTGGGCCAGGCCCTCGGCATCCTTGGCGTTGGCGCGTTCGACGAACAGCCGGGTCAGGTCTTCGGGCTTGTGAGCCTTGTTGCGTTCGGTCATGCACCTACCCTTCTCCGAGGTAGTTGAGAAGTCCAATGCATGGTCTTTCTAGTTACTAGAATCTGCGCTTATGGAACTGCGCCAGCTGGAATACTTCGTGGCGGTGGCCGAGACCGCCAACTTCACCCGGGCCGCCGAGCGCGTGCACATCTCCCAATCCGGGATCAGCGCGCAGATCAAGGCACTGGAGACCGAGCTGGGCACCCCGCTCTTCGACCGCTCGGGGCGAACCGCGCGGCTCACCGAGGCGGGTGTCGTGGCGCTGCCGTACGCGCAGATCGCGCTGGACGCTGCCACCGACCTGAGGAGCGCGATCGACGATCTGAAGGGGCTGGTACGCGGTCATCTCACCATCGGCATGGTGACCGGGTGCGAGGTGAAGCCGCTGTTCGCCGCGCTGGCCGCGTTCCACCGCGAGCATCCCTACATCGAGCTCGAACTCATCGAGGGAACCTCGGACCATCTGATCGCCGCGGTGCGTGCCAGCGTCGCCGACATCGCGCTGGTCGGGACGGCCGGCGAGCCACCGGAATACCTCGAAGCCCAGGTGATCGCCCGGGAAGGCCTGGTGGCGCTGGTCCAACCCGACTCTCCACTGGCGACAAAATCGGAGTTACCACTGATCAAGCTGACGGAGTACGCTCTCGTCACGTTGCCCGAGGGGACCGGTATCCGCGCCACTTTCGACGAGGCGTGTGTGACCGCGGGCCTGATGCCTGACGTTGCGCTGGTCGCGTCAGCACCGGGAGCCGTCGCAGATCTGGCGTCGCGCGGCATGGGAGTAGCGGTGCTGAGCGAGTCGATGGCTGTCGCCTACCCGAACCTGGTGGCAGTGCCGATCACCGAGGTTGGCATGCCGGCGTTGCTGACGCTGGTCTGGCGGCCGCGGGTCAGCTCGGCGTTGGCCGCACTGCTGCCGCACTGCCGGCGTGCCTTCGGCGAGGCGGCACCGGAGACCTGACGTCGGTGAAACCTGCGGTTGACGAAGCCTGAGGCCAATGAAGCCTGCGGTCGACGGAGCCTGAGGTCAATGAAGCCTGCGGTCGACGAAGCCTGAGGCCAATGAAGCCTGCGGTCGACGAAGCCTGAGGTACGAAATCCGCATGCCTGACGGAAAGGAGATCGCTAAGGTCGCAACTCATGACGGAAACCCCGCTGCGGCAACGGCTCCGCGAGGCGCTGCCGGCCGCGATGAAGTCCCGCGACCGAGCCGCCACGGCGGTGCTGCGCGCCACGCTTTCGGCAATTGACAACGCCGAGGCGGTCGCGCCGGATCCGGGTACGCGCGGCGCGGGAGCCATCGAGGAGGCCCCGATCGGCGTGGGTGCCACCGACGTGGCCCGGCGGACGCTCACCGACGCGGAGGTGGAGGCCATCGTGCGCGGCGAGGTCGCCGAACGGGAGACGGCGGCCGACCAGTACGAGCAGGCCGGCCGAACGGACCGGGCCGAGCAGCTGCGCAGCGAGATCCGCGCACTCACCGCCCACCTGGCGCAGGCCTGACCACCGCGAAGGCGCGAACCACCCGGGTCAGGCGGGCGTCGAGGTCGGCGTCCGGGTCGGGGTGGGTCAGCTCGTGCAGGATCATGCCCTCCACGTGGTCGAGGATCAGTTCGCAGGCCGCCTCGGGGTCGATGGCGCCGATCGCTCGTAGCCACTCCGCGCCCCAGCGACGGATCTCGCGGGCCGAGTCGGCCAGCTGTTGCTGGACGTCGGGGCGCAAGGCGGCCTCGATGAACAGGACGTAGCGGGCGACGGTCAAGGGGCGGTCCTGGTCTACCGCGCGGCGGACGTAGGCGGCCAGGGTCGCGGCCAGGTCTTCGGGTGTGCGCGGAGCTACCAGTGTGGCCAGCGTTTCCCAGGTGGCTCGGTCGCGGGCGGCGAAACGTCCGATCACGGCGCCGATCAGGGCTTCGCGGGTCTTGAAGTAGTTCGACGTCGAACCCGAAGGGAGGCCGGCGGCTGCGTCGACAGCGCGGTGGGTCAGGCCGCGTGAGCCCTCCTTGCCCAGAACAGCGATTGCGGCGTCGAGCAGCGTTTCCAAACGGGACGGCATAGCTCCGGATACTACAGCAGTAGTTTCAGCACTACATCTGTGGTAGCTTCGTGCCATGAGGCGTGCCATCAGGACAGCGGCGATCATCGGGGGTGGCATCGGCGGGCTGGCAGCGGCCATCGGGCTGCGGCGGGCCGGCTGGCGGGTCACCGTGTTCGAGCGGCAGGAGGCGATCCCGGCCACCGGGACGGCGCTGGGCATCTGGCCGGCCGCGTTGCAGGCGCTCGACACGCTCGGGGTGGGCGCGGCGGTGCGCGAACGGGCGGAACCGCAGCAAGCGGGCGAATTCCGTCGGCCGGATGGCAGCCGGATTGCCTCGATCGACGTGGAACGGCTCGAACGGCGTACCGGCGACCGGGTTTTTTTGCTCTCCCGGCCCGGACTGCTCGGCCTGCTGCACTCCGCGGCGAGCGACTGTGACCTGCGATTTGGCACGCCGGTCGGGTCGGTCGTGCCGCTGCGGGCGGAATTCGACCTGGTCGTGGCGGCCGACGGGGTGTTCAGCCGGGTTCGCGAGGAGGTGTTCGGCGTGCGCGCCCGGTACGCCGGCAGCACCGCCTGGCGCGGCTACCTCGACAACCTGCCGACCGGCACGTTCACCGAGGTGTGGGGCGCGGGCGCGAAGTTCGGCGTCACCCCGATGGAGGGCGGGCGCACGAACTGGTACGCCTCGGCCGGCGCACCCGAGGGCCAGTTTCACCCGGGCGCCGAGCTCGGCGTGCTGCGCGGGATGTTCGGCACCTGGCCCGCCCCGGTCGCCACGGTGCTCGCGGCCCTCACCGAGCAGCGCATCCTGCGCCACGACATCTACGTCACCCCCCACCTGCCGTCCTATGTGTCCGGCAATGTCGTTCTTCTCGGCGACGCCGCCCACGCCATGACCCCCGACCTGGGCCGCGGCGCCTGCGAGGCGGTCATCGACGCGGTCACGCTGACCAACTGCCTGATCAAAGACCAAAACCTGATGGCGTACGACGCAAAGCGTCGCCGAACCACCCAGCGCCTGGCCCGGATGGCAGGCGCCGCGGCCTGGCTGACCCACGTCCGCCGCGGCGTCCCGGTCCGCGACGCCCTCCTGAAAGCCAGCCTCCGAGCCGGCCCACCCGCGTAAGGCACTGAGTGCGGCCCACCCGCGTAAGGCACTGAGTGCGGCGCAACGGCGGAAGGCGCTGAGCGCGGCACCGGCGGCGGAAGGCACTGAGCGCGGCACCGGCGGCGGAAGGCACTGAGCGCGGCACCGGCGGCGGGATCTAGGTGCGGCAGCGGGTGCAGGCCACGGGGCATGGGGCGGTCGCGGGCTCTGCCTCCAGGGACGACGTCTGCAGGATGAAGTCGACCGTTTCGGGCAGCGACGAGGACTCCGGCACGATGCGTTCGCCGGGGATGGACAGGGCGTCGTTCGGCACGTACCACTCCTGCATTTGATCGGGGGCGAAGTCGGCTGCCTGGGGGCGTGCGGCGTGCCGGGTCAGCGACTCCTCGAAGGACACGTCCAGGTAGTAGGTGTGGGTGGGGCCGGGATTTGCGGCGATCAGCGCGGTCAGCGCCTGCCGGTAGTGGGCCGCCACCAGGCTGCCCTCCAGCACCACGTGATAGCCGCCGGCCAGGGCAGTCTCCGCCACCGACGTGATCAACCTTGGGGCGAGGCCGCCGGTCGTGTCGTGCTCGCGGAGGAGGATCCTGCGCAGGTAGTCCTGTTCGATCAGGGCGCAACCCCGGCCGTAGCGGCGGCGGACCTCGCGGGCCACCGACGATTTGCCGGCGCCGGAGTTGCCGCGGATCACGATCAGCGTAGGCATGTGCCGAAGATGTCATAGCGCACCCGATCCCCGGGCACGCCCAGCCGGTCGAGGCGGCGCAGGGTCGACTCCACCATGGGCGGCGAGCCGAAGACGTAGAAGTCGTGGTCGGGCCACGGGCCGTGCCGCGTCACCACGTCAGCGATCGGGGCCTGGTCGCCTGCCTCGTCCGGCTCCTCGCTGGTCGCTCGCACCACCGTCAGCCACGGGTGCCGCAGCGCCAGGCGGTCCACGTGTTCGCGGTCGTAGAAGTCCCGTCGGTAGCGCTCGCCCCGGAAGAGGTGGATCCAGCGGGTGCGGTTGCAGCGGGTCAACTCGTCGATCATGGCTTTTGCGGGTGCCAGACCGGTGCCGCCGGCTACGAAGACCACGTCGCGGCGGGAGTAGCGGTCCAGCGTCAGGTCGCCGCGGGGTGGGCTCAAGCGCAGCAGGTCGCCCGGTTTCAGGCGGGTGACCAGGGCGTCCGAGACTCCCGCCGGCACCGCGGCCCGCACGTGGAACTCCAGCACGCGGTCCGGTCGCGGCGCGTTTGCCATCGCGTACGCGCGGGACTGCCACGGGCGGTACGCGCACTCGATCGTCACGTGCTGGCCGGCCCGGTACGGCAGCGGCTGGCCGGGCCGGCAGGTGAAAACGGCGACGTCGCGGCCCCGGCGCTCGTGGGTGAGCACCTCGGCATGCCACCTGTTCACGGCACAAGAGTCACCGATCTCACGGCCGCGAGTCGCACAGGTTGTGCGAGATCAGGAGGTAAGCGACGCCAGGTCCACGCCGGGATCGGCGAGCCGGGCCGGATCGATCCGGGCACCGGAGCGGATCACGGCGTCGATCTGGTCGGTGACGTCCCAGACGTTGACGTTCATACCGGCCGCCACCCGGCCGTCCACCAACCAGAACGCGATGAACTCCCGGCTCTCCAGATCGCCGCGGACGACCAGGTCGGGCGAGGCGCCGCGGGCCACGTAACCCACGTACTCCATGCCGAGGTCGTACTGATCCGTGAAGAAGTACGGCAGTTTGTCGTAGCTGACGTCCTGGCCCAGCATCGCCTTGGCCGCGACCGGGCCGGTGTTCAGGGCGGTCGCCCAGTGCTCCACCCGGACCCGCTGCCCGAGCAGCGGATGGTCCACGTTGGCGATGTCGCCGGCCGCGAAGATGTCCGGGTCGCTGGTGGCCAGCCGGCGGTCGACCAGCACGCCGTTGTCGACCGCGAGGCCGGCCTCGGACGCCAGGTCAACGTTGGGGCGTACGCCGATGCCGGCGATCACAACGTCGGCGGGCAGCAGGGCGCCGTCCGCGAGCCGCACACCCTTCTCGTCCACCCCGGCGACCTCGGCTCCGAAGTGGAAGGTCACGTCCTGTTCGCGGTGCAGGTTGGCGAACACGTTGGCGATGTCGTCGCCCAGCACGGCCTGTAGCGGCAGGGCGGCGGTCTCGACCACGGTCACGGCCGCGCCGCGGGTGCGTGCGGCGGCCGCGACCTCCAGTCCGATCCACCCGGCGCCGATCACCACGACCTGGGTGCCGTCCGTGACGGCTTCGGAGATCCGCTGCGAATCCGAGAGCGTACGCAGGAGAAGCGCACGCTCGCCGCCGGGCACCGGCAAGGGTCGCGGGGTCGAACCGGTGGCCAGCAGCAGCTTGTCGTAGGCCACCGTCGCGCCGTCACTCAGCCGCACCGTCTTGGCCGCTCGGTCCACGCCGGTGACCGTCGAACCGGTGCGGAGCGTGACATCGTGCTCCGCATACCACTCCGGTGTGTGCACGAAGACACTCTCCGGCTCATCGTTGCCGAGGAGCACCCCCTTGGAGAGCGGCGGTCGCTCGTACGGCCGAACCGTCTCCGCACCGATCAGCGTGACCGGACCACCAAAGCCCTCGTCACGCAGGGTTTCCACCGCTTTGGCGCCGGCCAGGCCGCCACCCACCACGACGTACGTCATCACCCCATCTTGGCGGACCGGGACAGATGTAGCACGGCCATCGCCTCGACCCCCGCCATCAGCAGGTCAACCCCAAACGCGTAATAGCGGTCGTTGTCCGGCGCGTCGGCATACGTGGCGGCGAACGCGATCATCATCGGGAACCGGTCGGCCGGCAGGCTCTCCAGCGCCAGTCGCTTCTGCCGGCGCCATTCCGGTGCCTCGGCCGCCGGGACGTTCGCGGGGCAGTCCGGCTGCATCTGCACCAGGCCGATCGCACCGTTGAGCAGGTACGACGCGATCCAGTACGCCTCCTGCACGTCGAAGCCGGCCGTGGTCAGCAGGGCCAGCGCGGCGTTCGTGGCCTGGCAGAAGCTCTCGCCCTGGGTCTTGTCGACCTCATGCATCAGCCCGGGCAGGCTGGGATGTTCGCGCATCACCGCGACCAGCGCCTCGGCCATCGCCCGCAGTTGGAGCTGCCACGGGTCGGTGGGGGCGCGGTCGGACCGGACCATGGACAGCGCGTAGTCGACGATGCCGGCGAGCAGCTCGTCCTTGTTTTTGAAATGCCAGTACAGAGCCATCGGCGTGACGCCCAGCTCCTGCGCGAGCCGGCGGATCGTCACGGCCTCGACGCCGCCCTCGTCGCCCAGGCGCAGCGCGCGCTCGGCCACCGCCGCTCTGCTCAGTCTTTCCGTCGCCACTTGACAACCATACAACGTACAGGTCTCATGTACGGCGTACATGTACTTCGTACAAGGACAACGTATAGGGGACTCCCGTGGCGAAGAACAGGCGGTGGTGGGCGCTCGTGGCGGTGTCGCTCGGCACCTTCATGACCTACCTCGACAACAACGTGGTCAACGTGGCCCTCCCGTCGATCCAGCGCGACCTCGGCCTGACGCTCGAAGGGCTGGAGTGGATCGCCAGTTCGTACGTGCTGGTCTTCGCCGGGCTGCTGCTGGCCGGCGGCCGCATCGCGGACGTGCTCGGCATGCGCGGCACGTTCTTCGCCGGGCTGGCGATCTTCACGGCCGCCTCGGTGGCGGCCGGCCTCGCGCAGAGCCAGGAGGTGCTGCTCGCCGGGCGCGCCGTGCAGGGTGTCGGCGCCGCGCTGCTGACCCCGGCCGCACTCGCGCTGTTGCCGGCGCTCTTCCCGGACCCTCGCGAACGCGGCGCGGCAATCGGCATCTGGGGCGGGGTCGGCGCGCTGGCCCTGGCCATCGGGCCGCTGACCGGCGGCTGGCTCAGCGAGCACGCGTCGTGGGGCTGGATCTTCCTGATCAACGCGCCGATCGGGGTGGCCACCGCGCTGCTGGCCGCGATCAGTATCCCGGCCGGTGTCCGGGGCACCAGCCGCGGGCTCGACCTGCCCGGTCTGCTCGCGTCGTCGGTCTCGCTCTTCGCCCTCACGTACGGCCTCATCGAAGGGGAATCGCGCGGCTGGACCTCCGGCACCATCCTGGGCAGCTTCGGGATCGCCGCGGTGGCGGCGATCGCCTTCGTGGTGATCGAGACCCGGACCGCCAACCCGATGATGAACCTGGGCTTCCTACGCCGGCGGGTGTTCAGCGGCGGGCTGCTGGCCATGGGCCTGTGGGCGTTCGGGGTGTTCGGGATCTACTTCTACACGGCCATCTACCTGCAGAACGTGCTCGGCTTCTCGCCCACCGGGGCGGGTGCCGCGTTCGTGCCGATGGCGCTGGTGATGGCGGTGACCGCGGTGGTCGCGCCGCGGCTCGAGGTGCGGTTCGGCGCCGGACGCACGGTGGCCGCCGGTCTGGCGATCATGGCGGTCGCGGTCTTCGGGATCTCCGGGTACGGCGCCGGGACCACGTACCTGGATCTGTTGGGGTGGTTTGTTCTCTACGGGGTGGGCGGCGGCATGCTGGTGCCGCTGAACAACGTGATCGTCAGCGCGCTGCCGAGCGGGCACGCGGGCATCGCGTCCGGCATGCTCAACGTCTCCCGCGAGGTGTTCGGCCTGCTCGGTATCACGATCCTGGGCGCCATCCTGACCAACCGGGCCGGCGCCGCGGCCGGCACCGAGATGGAGCGCTACCTGTCCGGATATCAATTCTCGCTGGTGGTGGCCGCGTTGCTGGTGGCGGTCGGGGTGCCGGTGGCCCTGTACGCGCTGCGCTCGACCCGACCGGCAAACAGTCCTGCGGCCACCGAGCCGGTGCTGGAACCAGTCTGATCGCTACAGGTCGGAGGTCGGCAGCGTCACCGTGAAGACGGTGCCGCCGCCGGTCTCCGGATCGGCGCGCACGGCGCCTTCGTGGGCACCGATGATCGCCTTGGTGACGGCCAACCCGAGACCGGTGCCCTTGATCCCTTTCCGGGTCGCGTTGCTGGCCCGGAAGAAGCGGCTGAACAGGTGCGCGTACTGCTCGGCCGGGATGCCGATGCCGGTGTCCGCCACCCGGATCACGATCTCGTGCTCGTGCTTCTCGCCGGTCACCGTGACGGTGCCACCGTCCGGTGTGTACTTGATCGCGTTGGACACCAGGTTGTCCATCGCCTGCCGGAGACGCTGCGCGTCGCCGAGCATGGGCAGGTGCGGGTCCAGCTTCTCGATCACGGTCAGGTTTTTGGCGTACGCGCTGGGCCGGTGGTTTTCCAGTACGTCGCGCACCAGCCGGCCGGCCGACATGGGTCGTGGGTCGATGCTGATGTGCCCGGCGTCCAGGCGGGCCAGGTCGAGCAGGTCGTCGACCAGCCGCTGGAGGTGTTCGGTGCTGCGTTCCACGACGCCCGCGTGCTTGCGGTCGGTCTCGTCGAGGTGCGGGCTGTCCAGCAGCATTTCGGTGTAGCCGCGGATCACGCCGACCGGGTTGCGCAGCTCGTGGATCACCACGGCGGACAACTCGTCCTTCATCCGGTCCAGTTCGCGCAACTGCTCGACCTGCTGCTGCTCCTGCCGCAGCAGATCCTCGCGCTGCTCGTTGAGCTCCCGCCGCTCGTCCATGTTGGTGCTGATGCCGTCGACGAACAGGCGCCCGTCCTCGACCCGGGGCACCGCCCTGGTCCACACCCACCGGGCCACGCCGTCGTAGCCGATCACCCGGCACTCCAGCTCGGCCTTCTCGCCGGCGTTGAGGGCCACCGAGAAACCGGCCAGCGCGCCGGCGTCCTCCGGGTGGATGCGCGCGAGGATGGCGTCGGCCATGCCGTCGCCGCTCGGCGGGGCCCCGCCGAAGACGCCGGAGCCGTTCGGGCTGCCGTACACCGGACGGGACGTGCCGTCGGGCAGCGCCTCGATCGTCCAGACGTAGTCCGGCACCTGCTCGACCACCCGGTCGAAGTCCCGGCGGGCGGTGACCAGGGCCAGGTTCAGGTCCTCGGCGCGGCGGCGCTCCACGAACCGGCCCAGGTGGGCGCCGACCGTGTCGAGCATGGCCGCGATGTCCGAGTCGTACGGCAGCACCTCGTCGGCAAAGAAGACGAGCACGCCGAGCACCCGCTTGCCGGTCCGGATCGGCAGGCCGATGCCGGTGCGGATGCCGATCGCGTCGGCGACGTCGGAGCGGCGGCCGGCCAGCAGTCCGTCGCCCTTCGTGTGGGTCCACAGCTCGGCGCCGCGTTCCCAGATCTGGCCGGCCAGACCCTCGCCGCGGGCGAACGACAACGGCTCGCTGCCGCTGAAGCCGCACAGGTCCCGGCCGTCCCGGATGTGCGAGCTGATCCGGTCGATCCGCTCCCGCTCCGGGCTGACCTGCCAGTACTCGCCGCAGATCAGGTCCAGCGCATCGGTGATCGCGGTGACCACGTCGACCGCGGCCTCCTCGGCGCTGGTGGCCTCGGACAGCACCTGGGCCACCGCGTGCCGGGCCCGGCGCATCTCCTCGGCCCGGTGGCCCTCGGTGATGTCGTGCATGGCCACCACCGAGCCGAGCCGGCGGCCGTCCGGGGTGTCGATCGGCCGGGCGTTGGCCACGAAGCGGCGCGGGCCGTCGCCGGTGCGGACCACCATGTGCTCGCCGCGCACCACCTGGCCGCCGACCGCCCGGGCCAGCGGGATCTCGTCGGGCCGGAGCATGGTGCGGCCGTCCGGCGCGTACAGGTCGTACTCCTGCGCCCACTCCTCCCCGGCCGCGTCCGGGTCGGCGTCGCGGCCGTGCATGTCGCGCATGGCCCGGTTGAAGAACGCCAGGTTGCCGGTGCCGTCGCAGGCCGCGACGCCGGTGTCGAGGTTGTCCAGCATCGCGTGCAGGAAGGTGCGCTCGTCCTCGAGGTCCCGGCGCTGCTGCTCCAGCGTGGCGAGGGCCTCCATCCGGGCGCTGATGTCGTGCAGGAACGCGTGAAAGATCGGACGTTCGTGCTCCAGGTTGGCCTGGATCGTCATCTCGACCGGGAACTCGCGTCCGGTCCGGTCCACGGCGGTCAGCTGGAGCCGCTGCCCGAGCAGCCGGGACTTGCCGCTCGCCCGCACCCGTGCCATCCCGGCGTTGTGCACGTCGTGGAACCGCGCCGGGATGATCAGGTCGGTGATCGCGCGGCCCATCGCCTCGGCCGCGGCATGGCCGAACAGCCGCTCGGCGGACCCGTTCCAGGCCACCACCAGACCCTCAAAATCAATGGAGACGTACGCGTCGTGAGCGCTGTCCAGCACGGCCTGCATCCGGTCCGCGGCCAGTAGCTGCTCGCCGTGGGCGAGCCGGAGCGCGACCTCGGACTCGGCCGCGGCGGCCAGGTCGGCGAGGATCGCGAGCTGCTCCTCGGTCCAGTCCCGCCGGTGGTCGTCCATCACACAGAACGAGCCGAGCACGAGGCCGTCCGGCGTCCGCAGCGGAAAGCCGGCGTACGCGATCGCGTCGTAGTCGGTGATCGCCGGGTTGGTCCGCAGCCGCTCGTCGAGGCGGGCGTCCGGCACGATCAGCGCGGCCCGGTCCTCGACCACGTACTGGCAGTACGAGTGGGACAGCGGCGTCTGCCGGTCCCGCTCGAGATCGCCGCTGAGCCCGCAGGCGCTGGCGAACCGCTGCCGGTCGGTGTCGATCAGCACGACCAGCGCGGCACCCGCGCCCACCAGCCGCTGGGCCAGCGACGTCAGCCGGTCCAGGGTCGGCACCGGGCCCGCGTCGAGCAGTCCGGTGGCGCGCAGCGCTCGCAGGCGCTCGGCGTCCCCGGGGCGCTGATCTGGTGCGGCCCGCATGGAAATCCGATCGGCATCCGGGGGCGCCATCTGAACGGCCGAAGCGCTGCTGCGCCTTTTGCCCGTTTTGTGGCGCACCGCACGACCGAGGGAGTCGTCGCGCGTACCTCCTAAAAAGCCGGCGGCGATGCACTCAGACCTCTATGTGGGATCCCATGATCACGGTGCGCTCGCGGGGCAGGCCGAAGTGCTCGGCGGCGTCCGCGGTGATGTAGGAGGTGGCGATGAACAGGCGCTTGCGCCAGACCGCCATCGTCGGATCGGGGCCGCGGCGGAGCTCGATCTTGGAGAGGAAGTACGACGCGTGGTCCAGGTGGTCCAGGTGCAGCTCCTGGAGCACGTCGGGCAACGACGGCGTCTCCATGTAGCCGACCCGGACCGTGACGTGGGTGATGCCGTCGTCGGCGTAACCCAGGTCGTCGTGCGTGATCCGCTCGCCGTCCGGCACCCGCGGCACCGGCTCGGTCTTGATCGCGATGATCAGCACCTGCTCGTGCCGGACGTGGTTGTGCTCGACGTTGGCCCGCATCGCGAGCGGCGCGGTCTCCTTGCCGCGGTTGAGGAAGACCGCGGTGCCCGGCACCCGGAGCGTGGCCGACGGGTTTTCCCGGAGCCGGTCGATGAAGTCGCGCAGCGAGCCCTCGCGCTCCCTGCGCTCGGCCGTGACGATCTTGCGGCCACGCTGCCAGGTGGTCATCACGGTGAACGCGGTGAGCGCGATCAGCAGCGGCAGCCAGGCGCCGTGCACCAGCTTGGTGAGGTTGGCCGCCACGAACAGCAGGTCGACAACGAGCAGCACGGCACCGCCGGAGAACAGCACCCAGGTCGGCGGCTTCCACTTCAGGTGCGCGACGTAGAGGAACAGCAGCGTGGTGATCGTGATGGTGCCGGTCACCGCCATGCCGAACGCGTAGGCCAGGGCCGCCGAGCTGCGGAAGGCGAACACCAGGGTGAGCACCGAGACCATCAAGAGCCAATTGATCCAGGGTACGTAGATCTGGCCGATCGTCGATTCGGAGGTGTGCTGCACCCGAAGCCGTGGCAGGTAGCCGAGTTGGGCCGCCTGGGCGGCCACCGAGTACGCGCCGGTGATCACGGCCTGCGAGGCGATCACGGTGGCGGCGGTCGCCAGGATCACCAGCGGCAGCCGGGCCCACTCGGGCACCAGCAGGAAGAACGGGCTCCTGATGTTGGCCGGGTCGTCCAGGATCAGGGCGCCCTGGCCGAGGTAGCTGAGCACGCAGGCGGGCAGCGCCAGGAACAGCCAGCCGCGGGCGATCGCCTTGCGGCCGAAGTGGCCCATGTCGGCGTACAACGCCTCGGCGCCGGTCACCGCGAGCACAATCGCGGCCAGGGCGAAGAAAGCGATGTGGAAGTTGCCGATCAGGAAGGTGATCGCGTAGGTCGGCGACAGCGCCTTGAGGATGCCGGCGTGCGTGCCGATGCCGATGGCGCCCAGCGAGCCGATGGTCAGGAACCAGGCGATCATGATCGGCCCGAACAGCCGGCCCACCGCGGACGTGCCGTGCTTCTGCACGAGGAACAGCGCCACGATGATCACCGCGGTGACCGGCACGACCAGTTGCTCAAGCGACGGCTGGACCACCTCGATGCCCTCGACCGCGGAGAGCACCGAGATGGCCGGCGTGATCATGCTGTCGCCGAAGAACAGCGCGGCGCCGAAGATGCCGAGACCGGCCAGGAACAGCGCACTCTTCCGGCTGCGCCGCCGCTCGGTGTGCCGGAGCAGCGTGATCAGCGCCATGATGCCGCCCTCGCCGTCGTTGTCGGCGCGCATGGCGAGCAGGATGTAGGTGACGGTCACGATGATCATCACGGACCAGAAGATCAGCGAGACCACGCCGTACACGTTTGCCGTGCTGACCGGGACCGGGTGCGGGTCCTCCGGGTTGAACAGGATCTGGAGCGTGTAGATCGGGCTGGTCCCGATGTCGCCGAAGACGACGCCGATCGCGCCGATCACCACCGCGAGCCGGACCTTGCCGGCCGTGCCCCCATGTCCCACGCGCTGATCCTGCCCCGAATTCGGCAGGTTCGTCGCCGGATGGATCAGAGTTGCTGCATCCGCCGGATCTCGCTGCCCTGCTCGACGGCCATCTCGTTGGCGACCTCGCGCAGCCGCTCGTCGTTGCCGCCGCGGATCACGTCACCGGCCATCTGCTGGGCGCCGCGGTGGTGCGCGCTCATCATCGTCACAAATTTGTTATCAAAGTTGGTGCCGCTCAGACCGGCCAGCGCGGTGACGTCGGCCGGGCTCTGCATGCCGGGCATCGTGCTGTGGTCGTGCGACGGGTCGCTCTCGGGCAGCCCGCGCTCCTTGAGCCAGAACTTCAGCCAGACCACCTCGGGGCCCTGAGCTGCGCTGATCCGGCCGGCCAGGGCTCGCAGCCGGGTGTCGCCGGCGCGCTCGGCGGCCAGGTCGGCCATCTCGATCGCCTGGCCGTGATGCACGATCATCATCTGCACGAACGTCGTGTCGATCCGGTTGTACGTCGACCCGTCCGGCGCCTTGACCTGGTCGGAGTCGGTGACCCGGGCGGACTCCCCGGGCCGCCCCGGCAGCACGACCCGCTCCGGCGACGCGGAACTGCTGGATCGCGGCACCGCGGCCGACCTGTCCGGCCCGGAACGCGCCGCGACGACCGCGCCCACGGCCACCGCCAGGACCGCCCCGGCCGTAATGAGCGTCATTGTCCGACGCCGCCCCATCCATTCCTCCAACTGAGTTTTCCCCGCTCGTCCCGGCGACTACTGTAACGACAAACGTGGATACGCAACGCACCGATCTATCCCGATCCGTGTGGTGCGTGGACCGGAGGGAGCTCCATGAAGCACACTGCCCCACAAGGGCGGCAGCTCAAGCGCCTGGCCGCGCTAAGCGTGGTCGCGGTTGTCGTCGGACTGCTGACGGCACCCGCAAGCGGCGCGGCAACACCCCCAGCCAGTCCGAATGTCATTCCCGGCGTCGACGAGATCGTCAGTAGCCCCAATTTGAAGCAGGTCGCGCACCTGCCGAAAACGGGCCCATTCGCCAATTCGACCAACTCGGACTGGGCTTTTAAAGGCAAATACGCTTACGGGGGCAATTACAACGGGTTCACCGTCTATGACATCAGTAACCCGAAAGCACCGGCGGTAGCGGCGCAGGTCCTCTGCCCCGGTTCGCAGAACGACGTCTCGATCAGTGGCAACCTGCTTTTCCTCGCCACCGACTCGCAGCGCACCAACGACACGTGCGAGAACGCCGGATCGACCACCGCCACCCCCGGCGACCGCTGGGAAGGCATCAAGATCTTCGACATCAGTAACCCGCTGACGCCGCAGTACTTGAAGTCGGTCAAGACGGACTGCGGTTCGCACACGTTGACGCTGGTTCCCGGCAAGCGCCGCGAGCCGAACGTCTACATCTATGTCTCGTCGTACAACCTGGCCGGGGTCGACCTGCCGAACTGCGCCCTGCCGCACGACAAGATCTCGATCATCAAGGTCCCCACCCGCAACCCGCAGGCCGCCGCGGTCGTGGCCACCCCGGTGGTCTTCCCGGACGGCGGATACCCGGGCGGCACCGAGGACCAGTCCCCCACCACCGGCTGCCACGACATCACCGTGTACGCCGAGAAGGACGTCGCCGCGGGCGCCTGCATGGGCGACGGCGTGCTGTTCGACATCTCGAAGCGGACCGCACCCCGGGTGGTCACCACAGTCCGCGACACCGTGAACTTCTCGTTCTGGCACTCGGCCACGTTCAACAACAGCGGCACGAAGGTCGTCTTCACCGACGAACTGGGCGGCGGCGGCGCGGCCACCTGCAACCCGGAGGTCGGTCCGGAGAAGGGTGCCGACGCGATCTACGACCTGGTCGGCAAGGGCAACAAGCGCAAGCTGGTGTTCCGCAGCTACTTCAAGATCCCGCGGACCAACGCGAACACCGAGAACTGCGTGGCCCACAACGGCTCGCTGATCCCGGTGCCGGGCCGCGACATCATGGTGCAGGCGTGGTACCAGGGCGGCATCTCGGTCTGGGACTTCACCGACTCGCGCCGGCCCAAGGAGATCGCGTACTGGGAGCGCGGCCCGATCTCGCTGACCGACCCGGTCGGCGGCGGTTCGTGGTCGGCGTACTGGTACAACGGCTACATCTTCTCGAACGACATCGCGAAGGGCATCGACGTGCTGGAGCTGAAGGACCGCCGTACCGCGGTGGCCCGGCACTTCCGTACCGACCTGTTCAACGCCCAGACCCAGGACAACTTCCTGCGCTGGTGATTTTCTCCGCTGGCGGGCCCGGGGTTCCCCGGGCCCGCTACCGGGCAACAGTCTTCGTCGCCAGCTGCTCGTAGTGCAGCGCGGCCGTGCCGGGGATGTCCTTGGCGGCGTACATGGCCAGGTCGGCGTGCCGCAGCAGCGCGCCGGCGTCGTCGCCGGACCGCCCGGTCGCGATCCCGATGCTGGACCGGATCGGCAGCTCGTGCTCCCCGGTCCGCACCGGCTCGCCGAAGGCCGCCACGATCCGGTCGACGAAGTTCTGCACGTCCTCCGGCTCCGGCCCCTCGATCAACACCACGAACTCGTCGCCGCCCAGCCGGGCCGCGATGTCGCCGGCCCGGACCGACCGGCGCAGCCGCTCCGCCACCTCGATCAGCAGCGCGTCGCCGACGTCGTGGCCGAGCGTGTCGTTGACCATCTTGAAGCCGTCCAGGTCGAGCAGCGCCAGGGTGACGACGTGGTCGCCCGGGGCCGCCATGGCCTCGTGCAGCCGCCGGTTGTAGTAGCTCCGGTTCGGCAGCCCGGTGAGGCCGTCGTGGTTGGCGCTGTGATCGAGTTGCTCGACCAGCCGCCCGTTGGCGACCAGCGAGAGCACCTGCCGCATGACGACGATGACGGTGAGCAGGACGGCGGCGCCGGCCACCACGACGATGTCGGCCAGGTCGAAGCAGGCCACGTAGACGAGCAGGGCGTCGACGCCCAGAACAGCGCCGTACGGGAAGAGGCTGAACGGCCGGCGCTTCTTGCGGCGCTGACCCATCGAGGGTGCCGTCTGGCGGTGTGCGGCCTCCGCCGCGAACAGGAAGATCAGCGGGATGCTGAGCTGGGTGACGTACATGCGGCCGCCGTAGCCCTCGAGGAACTGCTGGAAGACCGGGGCCACCCCGCCGACCAGGATGGACAGCGCGAGCAGCCGCAGCCCCGGCCCGTCGATCACCTTGTAGTCCGAGAACAACACCTTCATCAGAACGAAGACCGCGAAGCTGGCCAGCACGATGAGCACCAGCGACCCGGCCAGTTCCGCACCGGTGGACCGCCCGATGTCGAACCGGGTGCCGAAGTGCCAGATGAAGACCGCGGTGGCCAGCATGACCGTGCCGGCGTCGAGGGAAACCTGGGTGGTCTCGCTCCGGGTGGTCTTACCGGTAGGCAGCCGGAACAGCGCCCACACAATGATCGCGATGGCCGCAAGCGAGGCGGCCAGCACCACCGGCCCCACCGACAGGGTGGCCCCCGGGTGCCGCCAGGCATCGTGCGCCTGGAACGTCTGCCCCACCCCCACCAGCAGTCCCACCAGCGTCAGATGTCGCCAGAAGCGTCGGGCCGGCTTCGGCAGGTTCTGCCGACGCGAGGTCACCCAGAACACGCCCGAGGCGGCGAGCGCCCCCAGCGGCGTGCCGAACCAGAGGGCCAGCGACGGCCCCACCGGATGCACAAGATTGACCGTGAACCAGAAAGCCGCAGCAAGTAACACCACCCAGGACGCACGCAGCAGCGGAGCCGAACGACCCCACTTGGCCGCGGCCCAGGCCGCTCCCCCTTGCCACCACCGGCTCACGTCCAGCCAACCCTTCCCGTCAGGTAGATCAAACCTGGGATCGGCACGGGAGGGGCGAGGTTGAGCTTCTGGCAGGATTCCTGCCAGGTGGCGCGCGCCACATGTCCGGTTCAGCCTGCGGAATCCGGTCTCGGGCGCGGAGATACCGCGGCCTGCATCTGGGTTGGTGTGGTGCCCCCGGTAGGAATCGAACCTACGACACACGGTTTAGGAAACCGTTGCTCTATCCCCTGAGCTACGAGGGCCTGCGGCCCATATCGTACCGACCAGGCGATACTCACGAGTGCCCGGGCGTCCCCATGGGCACCAAATGGTGCCTTCTGCCGCGTCGATGGCGGTTCCTTGGCTGGTCGGAGGATGCACCGAGCATTTCTGCGCACACGTGCCCGGCGGTGACCACGGCTGATCTCGGGTGCTATCCACTCGCCGAGCGCATCCCGAGCATTCTGAGCAGGCAGGATGCCATTTGACCTTCGATGGAAGCCACGCGACTGTTCGTGCACCGGTACCGCGGGGTGCGCCTCCTGCGGCAGCGACGCCGGGGCACCTCACGCACGCGGTGTCCCGGCACGTGGCTCGCCCGCTACGTCGGGTCGGCCGCCAGCTGATCCCGCCACTCCTCGAATCGTTTACGCATCGCAGCGATGTGATCAGGGGTTGCCTCGTAGGCGGCGAAACGCCTATCCGGGTAGCGATGCAGCACGGCCAGCAGGTCGGCGAAGATCCGGCGGTCGAAACCGGCGTCAGCCTCCCCGGCCAGCTCGAGCAGCCGCTCACGGGTGTAGTAACCGGTCATGACGGCGGCATCGACGTCCAGGAAGTCACGCGGCTCGGCCCTCGTGAACAGGGCAGACATCTTGCCGGCGACGACGTCGTCCATGTGAAGCACCGGGCCCACGTCCATCACCACCGGCGGCAAGGAGCGCCAGTTCGCGGCCAACTCGACCTTGTAAGGCCTCTCAGGTGTGGCCGGGTCGGTGACGGCGAGCTGGGCGAAGGTCTCGAATTGCCGAACGACGTCGACGGCGTATCCGGCCGCGCGGTAGCCGTCGACGACGGCGTCAACCGCCGCGGCGAAGTCACCACGGCGGTCCCAGGCGGTGAAGAGGTCAATGTCTTCGCTTGGACGATCAAGGATGCCGTGCGCCTGGACGGCGTACCCGCCGGCAAGCGCGAAGCCGTAACGACCGGCCACTCGGAGCCCGATCTCCGCGAGCCGCAGATGGATCGGATCCATCGTCAGCCGGCGAGCGCCTGCGGAGGAGCGGCCAGCTCCGAGAAGCGGGCTTGCCACAGCGTCCTCAATCGGGCGGGAAGCCAAAGAGACGGCCATACCCGACGCAGAATATCGGCATCGAGCCAGCGATTCAGATCCTCGGCGGTAGCCGCCTGGTTCAGGACGGTCTGATACATCACCTGGAGGTCGCCGGGATCGTCGAGGTCATAGGTGCTGTCGCCGGACCAATCCAATGATCGATCGAGGGTCACCTGGCCGCCGGTCGGCCCGCGCAGATCGGCAAGACTCGCAGGCACGACATAGTGCCGCTGATCCGCATACCGCGAACCGCGCGGCGGGCGGTCGATCGCTGCCACCTGCTCCACCTCCTGAGCCGATAATACGGCCAGGCATTCCTGAGCATGTCTCACGCACGTGGCTGGCGCACTCAATTCAAACTTCGGCGTGCGCTCCGCGGATGACTTTGCCGGGCATCCCAAGGCGCAAGATGCCCGGCGTACAACCGCTACGGACCGTGACGGAACCGTCCAGCTCTGGGATGTCGTCATACGACTTGGCCTTGGCCTTCGGAAACGTCAACCCGACTGTTCGTTCGCCGGTACCGCGCGTTGCGGTAGAAGTCCCAGCTCTCGGCCGCATCGGCAAGCTGGCCGAGGTGGGTGACAGATAGTCGCTGCTAGTGCCGGTCACGGCTCAGTGCGGCGACACCGGCGGCGAAGGCGTCGACCGCTTCACGCCGGCCGGTCGACCACACGGGTATCTGGCTGGCCCAGGCCTCCGCCTGGTCCGGGGAATGTCCCGCGCGAATCAAACGGACCACCATGAGTGCGGTGTCGATCCATGCCGCTCCCCGGCACGGCATCGACCAGTCGACAACCGTCATACCGCCTGCGTGGAGCAGGAAGTTGTGCGGCGTTACGTCGGTATGCACGAGCGTCTGACCATCGACCGCTTCGGGCGTGACCCAGTCGGCCCACCGGACGGTGGCGGCCTGCACTTTCGAGATCGGGCAGGGCGTAAGCGCCACAGCCATCGCACCGAGCGTGGCGGCCACGGCGGGCAGATCCGGCGAGCCCGGACTCAGATCCGGATGCCGCCCCTCGACGTACTCGAAGCCCAGCAACAGCCAGCCGTCGGCCTCGACCTGCCACTGCAAGCGCGGCATCTGAGCCGGCAAATACGGATTGATCCTGGCCTCGTTGCGATGCATCCAGCCCATCGGATTGGCCTCGACCGCGCCCTTGCAGAAGAACCGGCCGTCGCGGGTTTCCAGCACGGCCGCGAAGTCGGAGATCGACCCTGCTTCGACCGGCGTCACCCGCAGAATCGGGCCCGTCTGGCTCTGGACCTCGCCTCGTACAGCAGGCGGCAGCTCGTGCCATTGGCGGCGGGACAAGGTTGCGGACTCCTGACGTCGCGGCTGGAGACAGATTACGGCTCCAGCCGCGCGCCATGCCGTTACCTGGTCGGGCTGTCGGTGCACCCGGCGTGGCACTGGGTGCAGTCAGCGGCCATACCCGTTGACCAGAGCGGGACGTCGACGTGATGCCCTGCCCGGCGCATCGCGGCAACCGTGGCCGCCAGCGACGCCGGATGGTGGGGGCATCCGGGCGGTGGACGTCGCGTCGCCGGGCCGGGCGCTTGGCGGTGGCTCGTTAGCCTGACGGGAGATATCGATGGGAGCGGAGCCGTGAACGATATCGATGCCGCTGAGGAATGGCTGGACGCCTGGGTGGGGCAGGTGAACGCGCAAGCCGCCCGCAGTGTGGAGCTGTCGCGGCGGGTGGCGGCGTTGACCGGCAGTGCGGAGGGCCGCGACGGCGCGATCCGGGTGACAGTCGGGTCGGCCGGTCAGGTGGAGCGCCTGGAACTCGACGACCGCGTGCACGAGCTGACCGGTCCCCGGCTGGCCGAGGAGATCGTGTCGGTGATCCGGCGTGCTCAGGCAGACCTTTCCGGTCGGGTCGCCGAGCAGGTACGGGACACGGTCGGCGCAGACACCGAGACGGGACGCGCCGTGATCCATTCGTTCGACACCCGGTTTCCCGTGGTCGAGGATGAGGAGGAGCGGTGAGCGCGGGCGTGGAGTTTCCGGCTGACGCCGTACTCCAGCACGCCGACGCGGTCAGCGGGGTGTCCGACGAGATGGCGCAGGCCCGCGCGGCGGTGGGTCAGGTCGTCATGGACGGCCAGGCGTACGGGCAGCTCTGCCAGTTTCTGCCGGCTCTGCTGAGTCCGGTTTTCGGTGACGCGACTGAGGTCCTGAACGCTGCGGTGGAGGCGCTCGGGGAGACCGCGCTGAAGCTGCGCGCCACCGCGTCGACCATAACGGCAGCGGACGCCCGCAGCGCCGGAAACCTGAGGGCGGCGGAGACCTCGACCCTTGATCTGCCGCTGTGACCGACAACCCGCTGGTCGCCGACGTCCAGAGCTCGACCACCTGGTACACCGGGCTCGGCCTGGCCGAGAGCGCCGCCCAGATCAGCAACGGCATCCAGGACGGCAGTTGGGTCGACGGCACGCTGGGTGGTGTCGGCGGCAGTCTGGACGCGCTGGGCATGGCCATCGACCCGCTTGGCTCGCTGGTGGCGTGGGGCGTCTCCTGGCTGATGGAGCACGTCCGGCCCTTGAAGGAAGCGTTGGACTTGCTGGCCGGCAATCCCGACGAGATCGCGGCGCACGCGGCCACCTGGCGAAACGTTGCCGCGGCTACGACCGCCAACCAGCAGGAATACGCCGATCTGGTTCGGGCTCAGACCGGCGGCTGGTCCGGCGCCTCCGGTGACGCCTATCGTGGCCACGCGGCGCTGCAGGCCGATGCCCTCGGCGGCATCGCCAAGGCGTCCGAGGGGATCTCGTACGCCGTCGAAGGCGCCGGTCTGATCGTCGGTCTGGTCCGCGGCATCGTCCGTGACCTGATCGCGCAGTTCGTGGGCACCCTCGCCGCCCGTCTACCCCAGTGGCTGGCGGAAGCAGGTCTGACGCTGGGCCTGGCCACCCCGGTCGTCGTCGGTCAGGTAGCTGCCCTGGTCGCCAGATGGGTCGACCGGATTCAGGGATTCATCCGAGCACTGCTCGACAGCCTGCGGCGGCTGAGCGGCAAGCTCACCGAGCTAACCGGCGTTCTGGACGGCCTCCAGAACGCACTCCGCCGGCTCAGCCGCTCCGATCCGGCGGGGACCACCCCCGACGCGCCGTCCCCCGGACGCCAGACCGGTGGGGAGCTACGGCCACCGCGCGGCGACATCGACTTCGAAGAGGACTGGGCAAATCAGGCCTACGACGGGTTCCGGGCGAGCGACGACGAGCTCCCGGCCGTCGCCGCCACCGCCAGCGAGTACGGCTTCAGCCCCGACGACATCACGATGATCAAGAATCACGTGTTCCGCGACGAGCACCTGCTCGATTCGTACGGCGACAACATCATGGGACGTTTCGACGCCAACCCACGCATGGCCGAGGCCTGGCAGCGACTCGCCGACGGCAACCCGCACCCGGCGGACATCGACCTGTTGCGGCACGAGCGGTTCGAGGCGCAACACATGGCCAGCACGGGCGACCCGAGCTACGGGCGTGCGCACGCCGCCACGAACGAGGCGGGCTACACGTGGGATCCTGAAGCCGCGGCTCGGAACGGGGTCGGCTACCAGCGAAGGGATTGACAGTGTTCGGCGACGTCGGGCGGTGCCCACGATGACTGCCTCGATCGGGATCTGGGCGCAAGGCGACCCGGCCGGTGAGCGGGTGCTCTACCGGTGGGAGGCCGACCAGCAGAGCGGTTTTGTGACGTTCGAGGTCGCCACCCGCAGGTTCCGGCCGGCGGACGGCAGCGGCACGCCGATCGGGGACCTGTTGTTCGATCCTGCGGCGGGCGAGCCGTCGGGCACCGCGGACGGCGTGAACCGGAGGTTGTTCAACCAGGTGGTCGTCGCAATCATGCGGGCCTACCGGCGCGCCGGCGCGGCCCCGGCAACGGCCCACGCCTACTACTACTGATAAGGCCCCGCTCGGCCCGGCCGAGTTTCACTGCGCAGCGCCGCCGCCGCGTCGGCAGCCCGCCGGGGTTGTGCGTTCCCCACGGACGAAGCCCAGCGTAATGATCCGCCGGTGCACCGCATCCGCCGGCCGGGCACCCGACCGTGTAGCGGTCACCATACGTATTCGGCATGAGTGGGCGGGCAGCTTGCGCCGCTCTACGCGGCGCGCTCGCCGAGTTGTGTCCGAACGGGTGTGGAACGATCCGGCATTCTCGGCGGTGGCGTCCGGAAACTGCGGCGTTGCCGGGGCTGTTCGGCGGTGCCGCAGCACTGCGGCGGTCCGGCAGCGGCACTCGGCGGGCGCCGGCCAGGTCTGATCGACCGATTTGACCGGGCTCAACTTCCCTGAAACTGCGCCCGGATCACCACGTTCGCGCCCAGTCAGGTGGTGGCACGACCGGCAGATCCGGTTCGCCGCTGATGGGTTCGAGGGCGTACAGAATGGTGAGCTCGTCGCTGTCCGGATCGGTCTGCACTCGTCCGTAGCTGCCATCCGCCGTCACCAGGAACCAGTAGTCGGGAGCGGGACCGCCGTCGTCCAGCAACGCCCGGGTTCGCGCCACCCGGCACATCGCCTTGGCCACTTCGAGTTCGGTTGCCTGACTCAGTTCCCGCAGCTTGTCGCCGGCGCTGAACTCATGACCGAACTGTCCGCCGGCAGGCGTGATCAGGGCTACCGGATCAGGCCCGGGGTGATCGTTGAGCGCGTCGTACGGACCGGCGTACACCAGTTCCAGCGGCACGTTGTAGACAGCGTGCAGCGCCTGCCGCAGTGCTTCGGCGGAGGTCCGGCTGTCGAAATAGATTCCGTACGTCATGCGCCACCCCGGTAGCTCTTGTGGTGCTGGAAAACCTCGAGTGCCGAACGCCAGTGTGCTTCGGAGACGCTCGGGTCGCGGCGTAACGCGTCGCGGGCCGCGGCTACGTCACCGTCGGCGCCGATCAACTGCTTGAGGACCTTATATTCGGACCGCGACAAATCACGAAGCCCGGACCGGACACCGGGAAGACGGTTCCGGTCGTATTTCCGGCCATTCGCCTCGTAACGGCTGCTCTCGGCAACCCAGGTTGCCCGCCCGGCAGAGATATCCGCCAAGCCAGCCGCGACGTCGGCGCCGGGCAGCACAACGGTGTTCTTCTCCTTGGCGGGATTACTGGGCCGGATGCTGTTGAGATTGTGCCGGTTATTGGGTGGCTTCAACGGCATCTTCACCGCTGGACCCTGGATCGGTGCGGCTCTGCCTGGAAGGAGTTTCCCGCCCTGCCCCGCTGAGCCACCTTGGCAAGCGCCCCCGAGACGCTGTCGTCGCCATCCCCGGAGCCGATTCTCCGTCTGGGCGGTCCGCCACCGCCGCCGCCTGCCCCGGACTCGCCGGGGGTCTGAGCTCGAGATTTGGCCATACTCACCCGTCCTCCGCTGGCTCGGCTGAGAACGGCGATGGTATCGAGTGGCGGCAAAATCGTACGGTCATCCCATGGCACTTCTCCCGGATCTCCAGCAGTGGCTCGACGAATCCGCCCAGCGCCACAAAGTCCCCGGCGCCGCGATCGCCGTAGGCGTAGGCGACGACCTGGCCGAAGCCGCCACCGGCGTGATCAACCGCAACACCGGCGTAGAGACCACCCCCGACACCCTCTTCCAGATCGGCTCGGTGACAAAGGTCTGGACCACCACCCTCGTCATGCAACTCATCGACGACGGTTTGGTAGAGCTGGACAAGCCCGTCCGCACCTATCTCCCCGGCTTCTCCGTCATCGATCGCGACGCCAGCGAGCAGGTCACTATCAGAAACCTGCTCTCGCACACCGGCGGCTTCGACGGCGACCTCTTCGAGGACACCGGGCGCGGTGATGACGCGGTCGACCGGCTGCTTGCATTCATGCGTACCAATGCCACTCAAATCCACGCACCCGGCGAGCTTTACGCCTATTGCAACGCCGGTTTTTGCGTGCTCGGGGCACTGATCGCCAAGCTCCGCGGCGGCACCTGGGAATCCGTCATGCGTGAGCGCCTCATCGAACCGCTCGGGATCACGCACATGGCGCTGTTCGCGGAGGAAGCAATTATGTTCCGCACCGCGGTCGGGCACTACGGCGATCCGCAGGAGCCGGTGTCGCTCTGGCAGCTGCCGCGATCGCACGGGCCGGCGGGTGCGACGCCGTGTGCCGCGCCCCGCGAGTTGGTGCGTTTTGGACGCATGTTTCTCGGTGACGGCGACGGGCGCCGCTGGCTCGGCGCCATGCGCGAGCCGCAGGTGACGCTTCCGCAGCTGGGGGCGCGTCCCGCTGGGCGTTGGGGTCTGGGATTGGCGCTGTACGAATGGGACGGCGCGCAAGTCATCGGGCACGACGGTGGCACACCGGGGCAGTCGACGTGCTGGCGGATCGTGCCGGACCGGGACGTGGTGGTGGCGGTCAACCTGAACGGTGGCGCCGGCGGTGCGCTGCTCGACGAGGTGCTGACCGCCGTGTTCGCCGAGGTCGCCGGCATCCGGGTGCCGGAGCGCACGCAGCCGCCGGCCGCATCAGTCTCCTTTGACGCCGACGTCTACTGCGGGAGATTCCAGGGGCCGCTCGTGGCCTACGACGTTGCCGCCGGCGACGGTGGGCTGAATATCACCGCGATCCCGCGCGGGCTGTCGGCGGAGCTGGGTGAGGAACCGAGCACCTTTCACTACCGGGCCCTGGGTGACGACCGTTTCGTCGCCACCGAGACCGACGACGGCGTGTACCCGCAGATCGCGTTCCTCCAGAACGGGCGATACCTCTACAACGGCCGCGCCCTCCCCCGGGCAGACGTAGTCTCACCCGCATGACGACTACGCACACTCTGGCGCTGCCGGGCGTTGACCTTGTTTATGACGTACGAGGCGACGGCCCGGTGCTGGTCATGATCGGGCAGCCGATGACGGCCGAGGGGTTTGGGGCGCTGGCGGCGCACTTCGAGGACTGGACCGTCGTCACCTATGACCCGCGTGGGCTGGGGCGTAGCGTGCGCAAGGACGGCCGGCACGATCACACGCCGCAGCACCAGGCGGCCGACCTGCACCTGCTGATCGAGGCGCTCGGGCGGGGGCCGGTCGACATGTTCGCCAGCAGCGGCGGTGCGGTGACGGCGCTCGAACTCGTCACCACCCACCCGGACGACGTACGCACGCTGGTCGCCCACGAGCCGCCGTTGAACTCCGTGCTGCCCGACGCCGAGGCCGCCGACCGGGGCCGGGCCGCGTTCAACGAGGCGTACGAGACCAAGGGTTTTGGCTCTGGAATGGCCTCTTTCATCGCCATGACATCGTGGCAGGGCGAATTCACCGACGAGTATTTCGCCCAGCCGGCACCGGACCCGGCCGCTTTCGGCATGCCGGCCGAGGATGACGGCAACCGCGACGACCCGCTGCTGTCCAAGAAGTCGTGGGCGATCACCGACTACCGCCCGGACGTCGCCCTCCTCAGGGCCGCACCCACCCGCATCGTGATCGCCGTCGGCGAGGAGTCGGGCAACACCTACACCGCCCGCACGGCGAGGGCGACAGCCGCCCTGCTCGGCCAGGAGGCGACGGTCTTCCCCAGTCACCACGGCGGCTTCCTGGGCGGCGAGTTCGGCTACGCCGGCAAGCCCAAGGAGTTCGCCGCCAAGCTGCGCGAGGTGCTAGCTCACTGATAGACCGTCTCGAGGCCGCGGCTGACCTGGACCAGCCCGCAAGGAAAGCCCTGGTCTCGGCGTCCACCGCATGGAGAATGGTGCCGCGCATGCCGCGGGTCATCAGGACCTTGTAGGTGTTGCGGATGAGACGGTCGGCCTCGGCGTCGCTCACGGTCTTGCGGCTGCGGAAGTTGGGGTCCTTGAACTCGTCGCGAGCGGTGACGAGCCGGCCGTTCCGGGCGACCAGGTCGGGGCCGATGAAGTCGCCGCGGCGCTGCTTCGTGAAGATCCGGCTGGTCGGCCGGTCGAGGAGTTCCGCGATGTCCCGGTCGACGGCGTTGTGCAGGTACGCCGCACCCCGAACGGTGTCACCGTGCTCGGCGAGCAGGCCGAGGAAGTCGGTGAGGTACTCGCAGCAGCTGGTATTCGACCACCACCTCGACCCAGTCCAGGCCCGCGTCGGCGAGATCCTGGTCGAGCACCGACAGGCTGCGGGACCAGTCATCGCCTGGCTATGAACCGGGCGGGTGATCGGAGCCGATCTTCGCGGCCGAACCGTGCGCTGCCTCGACCGTGTAGCGGCGGCCCGAGTCTTCCAGTTTGTCCAGTGCGGCCTGGACCAGATCGATGCCGAGCACGTCGGCCAGGCGTACCAAATAAATGGTGACGTCACCCACCTCGGCTCGCACGCGTGGTCCTAATTCCTCGTCGGCCATTACGGCCGCGGACTGCTCGGGTGTCAGCCACTGCAGTTCGGCCAGGAGTTCGCCCACCTCGCCGGCCA
>NZ_BOMV01000041.1 GCF_016862375.1 Paractinoplanes rishiriensis
ACTCGTTCAACTTTACTAGGTCGACCTGCCCATGTCAACCGGTTTCTCCCGGTTGGAACCGATCTGCCCTAGTACCTCCCCCGAGCCAGGCGCGCAGCGTTGCTGCGATCCGAAGTTCGAAGGATTTGGCAGGACGGCCGCTGCGGATCTCTCCGCTCGCTCGTCCGCGTCCCTGCCGGCTCCCAAAACATTACCCGGTCCCGCACGCGCCTCCAAATCGCCCCCCGCCTTTCCGCATCACCCCAGCTCAGCGCTGGGAGAGGCGCAGGAAAGGGCGATCGCCCCCAGTAGGGCGGAGACGGGGGCCGCAGGGCGCGAGGGCGAAGGGTGAGGACGGAAGGGCACGGAGGGCGCAAGGCCCCAGGGCGCCAGGGCGCGAGAGCGGCGAGCGGACTTCAGGAAGCGCGCGGAGAGCGGAAGTACAGAGCGCCCTCGCGCAACCCCCTGGGTCAGGGCCGGCGGACCTCGACCATCCCCGCCTTCACCCGCACCCCCAACAGCGGCTGGTCACTGGCCGCCGGCCCGTGCACCACCGCGCCGTCCGTCAAGCGGAAGGTGCTGCCGTGCCAGGGGCAGACCACGCAAGCGTCTGCCCCTGACCCGACCACCTCACCATTACCCAGCGGTCCCGTCTCGTGGCCACAGCGTTCGATCATTGCGGTGACCAGCGAAGCCGTGCGGTACAGCAGCACCGGCACGGCACCGACCGAACGGACGACCGGCTTCTCGTCGGGAAGCGACGCCAGCGAGCAGATCTCCGTCCACTCCTCCGGGACGCGCGCGATCTCCGGTGCCGCCTGGTTGACGCCCGCGCTTCGGGCGTACGACAAATGTCCTCCGAGGTAGGCACCCAGCCCAGCCACCGACAGGCCGGCGAAAGCCAGGCCGACACCCGACCGCCCGCGCTTGCGGGCCACCAGCGACGCCGCGTAGAGCGCAACCGCCACGCCGTTGGCCGAAGCGTGCACCAGGCCGACCCGTTGACGGTCCTTGGTCATCTGGGACCAGTCGGTCCAGCCGGCCAGGATCGCCGGCGGCGCGGTGGCCACGCCCAGGCCGATCAGCTTGGTGGCCGCGTTGCGCATGCCGGGCAGCAGGTCGAGCACCGCGGCCGAGACAAACGCGCCCACCGGCAGCTGGACCAGCACCGGGTGCAACGGGTGACCCAGCCAGGTGCCGTGCAGCAGGTCGCGCAGACGCTGCGACCGGATCGTGCCGGTCACGACCGCCTGCACCTTCTCCGCGACGCCATCCAGTTCGCGGGCTTGCTCGAGGCGGTTGAGCATCTGCATCCCGGCCGGGTTCCCCCAGTTCAGCGGTCGAAACCCAGTCCCTTCAGCGCGTCGCCGAAACCCCGGTGGAAGGTCGGGTAGGCCCAGATCGTCGACAGCAGCGTGCGCACCGGCACCTCGGCGTGCACCGCCACCGACATGGCCCCGAGCATCTCGCCGCCGGACGGGCCGGCCGTGGTCGCACCCACCAGCACGCCGCGCTGCCGATCGGCGACCAGCTTGATGAAGCCCTCGTTGCCCGGACCGTGGATGTAGCCGCGCGACGTCGAGGACAGCGGCACATGGCTCTCCACCACGTCGATCCCGGCACCGCGGGCCTGCACCGCGGTCATCCCCACCGCGCCGATCTCCGGGTCGATGAAAGTCACCCGCGGCCGTGCCCGGTAGTCGGCGTCCGGGCCGCCCTGGCCCAGGATGTCCCGCACCGCGATGTCCGCCTCGTACATGGACATGTGGGTGAAGGCGCCGTTTCCGGTCACATCGCCGACCGCCCACACACCGTCCTGCACCCGCATCCGGGCGTCGGTACTCAGCCACCGCGCCGACGGGTCAAGCCCGACGGTGTCCACCCCGAGATCGCCCAGCCGTGCCGTCCGACCGGTCGCGACCAGCAGTTTCTCCCCGGTCAGCACGGTGTCGTCGGTGAGCTTCAAAGAAAATTCGGTCCCGTACGCGACCTCCGACGCGCGGACGCCGGTGCGCACGCGGACCCCGTCGGCCGTGAGCGCCTCGGCCGCGACCTGTGAGGACTCCGGCTCCTCCAGGGCCATCAGCCGTTCGCCGCCCTCGACGATCGTGACCTGCACACCGAACCGCGCGAACACCTGCGCCAACTCGCACCCGATCGAGCCGCCGCCGAGGATCAGCAGCGACGACGGCAGGGTGTCGGCCTCAATCGCCTCCCGGTTTGTCCACATGGGCGTGCCGGCCAAGCCGGGCACCGGCGGGATCACCGCCTTGGTCCCGGTCGCGATCACCAGGCCGCGCGTGGCCGCGTACGTGTCCTCGCCGACTTTGATCTGACCCGGACCGACGATCCTGGCCGTACCCCGCACGAAGCTCGCGCCCTTACTGACGAGTCGGTCCACGGCGACCTTGTCGTTCCAGTCGTCGGTGGCGGCGTCCCGGATGCGTTTGGCGACCGGTGCCCAATCCGGCGTAACCGTCGCGGAGCCGGCGAGTCCCGGAATCCGGCGGGCCTCGGCGAGCGCCAGCCCGGCCCGCACCATCATCTTGGTGGGCACGCAGCCCCAGTACGGGCACTCGCCGCCGACCAGCGTGTTTTCCACGCCGACAACCGCCAGCCCCGCCTCGGCCAGGCGTCCCGCGACCTCTTCGCCGCCCACGCCCAACCCCACGACCACCACGTCGACCTGTCGCTTCTCGCCCATGGGGTTCAGCTAAGCACTAGCGTGCCGCCCATGGAGGGCTTCATCGCACCCGGTTTCGAGGCGGTGGCCGCGGCGTTCGCCGTGGAGCCGCGAGGTGGTTCGGCGCTCACTGTGCTGCGGCACGGTGAGCCGGTTGTGGACGTGCGCGAGGGCTGGCGGGACCCCGCTCATTCGCTGCCATGGGACGAGAACACGCTGGTCAACGTTTATTCGGTGGGCAAGCCGATCCTCGCGGCGGCGGTGCTCATCCTGGCGGGGCGCGGCCTCATCGATATATCGGCGCCGACCGCGGCTTACTGGCCGTCGTTTCAAACAAAGGCGACCGTACGCGACCTGCTCGCGCACCTCGCTGCGCTGCCGTCGTTCCCGGTGGAGCGCCCGGTGGCGGCGTGGTCCGACTGGGACCTGCTCTGCGCCGACCTGGCCGCCGCCACCCCGGAATGGGAACCCGGCACGGTGGCCGCCGAACACGCGATGACGTACGGGCATCTGCTCGGCGAGGTGGTGCGGCGCGTCGACGGCCGCCCGCCGGCCCAGTTCGTCCGGGACGAGATCGGTCCGGACCTGGGCTTCGCACTGTCCGATGCGGACATGTCGCGCTGCGCGGACCTGGAGTTCGAGTCGCCCGGCTGGCCGGCGCAGACGCTCGGCGAACCGGGCTCGGTGCACGCGCGCGCCGTCTCCAACCCACCCGGCGCCCGCGACCTGGCCGTCCTGAACAGCCCGTTGTGGCGCCGCGCAGCCGTCCCCGCGATCAACACGCACACGTCGTCGCGCGCGATGGCCCAGTTCTACGCAGACGTGCTGGCCGGCCGGCTGCCCGCGCTGGCCGTTCCGCAGTACACCGGCTTCGACCGTTTCCTGGACAGCGACGTGACCTGGGGTTTCGGCGTCCAGATCGAGGCCGACGGCACCTGGGGCCAGGGCGGCCTGGGCGGCAACGCGGCCTGGGCGGACCCCGCGCGCGGCCTGGCCATCGCGTACGTGACCAGACGTTTGGGCGATTTCGACGCGGTCGACCGAATCGAGGAAACCTTGGCGCAACTCCCGGCGGATTCTTCTCATGCCGCCCGGCCCGCCGCCGATTCCTAACGACGCGGAAGAGGGATCAAGGAGGCGGCGACGAGGGGGCGATGACGGACCGGGCTGGTGTCCGTCATCCTCGTCACCGCCGCGCTGGCGCCGTCCGTGGTTTCGGCCACGGACGGTGCCAGCGATCCCGCCGCTCAGCGGCGGTCAGTCGTTCCGGCACTTCGCACTGCCGGAACCGGCAGCACAGAACCGTCCATGTTGATGCCCAAAATGGCGCAAATCGTGCGGAATGCTTGGGGCTTCCCGACACCGCAGGAGTTCCGATGTCCTACATCTCGCCGCCGGCCCTGTTCGACGAGGCGCCGGCCCTCCCGGTCGAACCGCCCCGCGCGAACCTGATCAGCGTGATCCCCGCGGTCGCCGTCGCGGCGCTGGCCCTGTTCGGCGCCGGCTGGTACGGCGGTGTCACCTACGCCACTGCCGAGCACGACGCGAAACCGGCTGCTGCCCAGGTCGGCCGCCTGCAGCAGGCTCAGACCACCTGCGCCGAACCGAACGCGGGCGTGAGCGTCGCCGACGGCGGACGAACGTTGACCGTCGACGTCAAGGGTGAGGAAGACTTCGTCGGCACGACCACCGGAACCCTCGACTGTGTGCTCCAGTTCCTCGAGTCACCCGCGGCGGTGACCCAGCACATCTACCAGACCAGAGCGCTGGACGGGCGCCAGCAGAACACCTGGCAGACATACGCGGCGTCGTGGTCCTACCACCCCGACAGCGGCCTCAACCTGATCGTCCAGGCGAAGTAGCGCGCGTCAGAAGGTGGCGATCGGGTTGACCGGGCTGCCGGACGTGCCGGCGAAGCGGACCGGCGCGACGGCGAGCTGGAAGTCCCACTGGCCGAGCTCGGCCGCCGTCGTCGCGCACGCCTCCAGGTCGCAGTTGTCGAGCAGCCACAGCCCCATCGCGACGAGGCTCACGGCGTGCACCGGCATCAGCACGGCGTCGTACCCCGACGGCTGAACGTCCTGCGGTGTGTCGGCGCCGATCAGCGCGACCTCGCGTTCCTGCAGCCACGGCAGGCAGGAAGCGTGCCAGCCGGCCTGCGTGATGCCGCCGGCCGGACCGGACTCGTGCCGGGCCCGCCCATAGCCGGTCCGCAGGAGTACCGCGTCACCGGACCGAACCCGCACACCCTGGCGGCGCTCGGCCTCCTCGAGATCGTGGGGAAACACCCCCTGCCCCGGCTCCAGCCACGGCACTTCACGGACCGCCGCAACGTCCAGCAGCACGCCCCGCGTGACGATCCCGTCCGCCGCCGCCGTGACGGCCGCCCACGCAGATCCGCTCGCGGCGTCGACCAACGAATGCGACCGCCCGTTGTACATCCTGCCGTCCCAGAACAGATGGCACGGCGAATCAAGGTGCGTGATCGTGTTGCCGTGGAACATGATGCCGAGCCGCTCGTTCGAAAACCCCCACCGCCGGTCGGCGTGAAAGTGGGCCGGCATGTGCTCGGCCCCCGGCATCTCGGCAGCACACGGGCACGCGGTAGTCGACCGCTCCATCTCCCCCGGTACGGCGACCTCCCACCCACACGACACACTCCGGCCGTGCCGCACGGCCCGCGCCGCCGCCAGCCGAACATCGTCGGTGATGTGGTTGAGGGTCCCGCGCTCGTCGTCGTCGCCCCACCGCCCCCAGTTAGACAGCGTGTCGAAATACCCGACCACGTCGTCCTGTGTGGGTACCGATCGCTCGGCCGTCATCCCCGCATCGACTCCTCCGCCGACCTTACGATTTCCGTCACGCAGATCCTATGCAGCTCGACGGATGCTACCGGGCGGCGTGCAAGGCTGACCTCATGCGAAACCTGGCCTCAATTGCCCTACCGGCAAGATCCTGCGCGATGTCGCCTAGCGCGGGAGCGGAACCGGCTTTTCCGCAGCAAGCAGGCTTCAGGTGCTTGACGCATAGACATGCCTGTGAGCAATCCGTGAGCAGTGCTCTCGCTGGTGTCAAGAGGAATGACGAACGCCGACCCGCGCTTCCGCTGGTCGGCGTGCTATCGCTCTGGTGGCCAGGGGCGGGGTCGAACCGCCGACCTTCCGATTTTCAGTCGGACGCTCGTACCAACTGAGCTACCTGGCCAGGGAATTGCTGCGGTCCTGACGGGACTTGAACCCGCGACCTCCGCCTTGACAGGGCGGCGAGCACTCCAACTGCTCCACAGGACCTTGCTATTCAACTGTGCTATTCAACTGTCTTACCGCTGGTCTTGCTGGCAACCTTGCGGCAACCAACTTACCAGTGCCCCCAACGGGATTCGAACCCGTGCTACCGCCTTGAAAGGGCGGCGTCCTGGGCCACTAGACGATGAGGGCAACTCCGCCAGTATTGCACGTCTGCAACACCATGCGGTGGTGACCCCAACCGGGCCCCGCTTGAGGCTTGGAAAGCATACGTGATCCGGTGGTCCCAATCCAAACCGGTATCCCCTTCCCGGCGGCAGGCCTCCTACCAGGGGAAACGTCAGCCGACGGCGGCGGAGACGAGCGCGACCGCCTCGGCCAGTCCGGTGAGCTGGACCACGCCGGCGGGGAGTTCGTGGGGCCAGCCGGGGCCGGCGGCGGCCACCAGGAACGGGGGCCGCGGGTGGGCGGTCAGCGCGTCCAGCTGGGTCGGGTCGCCGGTGCCGGGCAGCTGGGACCAGAGCACGACCGCGGTGGGGCCGGTTCGCGTCACGGCGTCGGCGAGAGCTCGCGGGGGGACCCGGGCGCCCAGCAGACGGGCCGGCACGCCCGCCTCGGCCAGGGCGGCCGCGAGCGCCTCCAGCGGCAGGGTGTGCTGTTCCTCGTCAGCCGCCGCCAGGAGCACCCGGGGCAGGCCGGGCGGCCGGGGCACGGCGGCCAGCACCTCGGTGAGGCAGCGGGAGAGCAGGTGTTCGACCTCGACGAAACGCTCCGTGGCCTGGTAGCGCTCGCCGATCCCGATCAGGACCGGCACCACCACCTCGGCCCAGGTGTCGATCACGCCGTGCTCGACCAGGGCGGCGGTGAGCAGGTGGCGCATGGCCGGCACGTCCAGGCGCATGGCGGCCCGGGCCAGGCCGCGGGCGGCGGGTGAAGCCGGGCCGAGCGGGATGGCCTGACCACCGCCGTCCCGGGCGGCTCCGGGGACCGGGGGCGTTTCACCGTTGGCGGCGGCCGCGCCGACCGAGGCCGCAACGCCGGCCGGGATACGCCGCGCCCAGGCAGCCGCCTCGGCCGGCGCCACGCCCTGCGCGGTGAGCCGCAGCATGACCTCGAGCCGGTCCAGGTCCTGTCTGGTGTACCTGCGGTGCTGTCCGGGCACGTGCCGGCTGGGTCCCAACCCGTATCTCTGGTGCCACGTGCGCAACGTCGTGACCGCCACGCCGAGACGACGGGCGGCCGCGCCGGCGCTCAGGCCGTCATCGACCACCCGGCCGCTCCGGCGCCTCGCGAGGAACGGGAACGGGCAGAACGGCGGTGACCCCGGCCAGCCACGGTGCATACCGGTCGGGCTCGGTGTCCAGGGCGGTGAGCAGGGCGGACACCGACACCCAGCGCAGGTCGGCCACCTCGGCGGGATCCGGCACCGGGCGCCGCGCGTCCGGCAGATCGCCCACCAGCACGTGGTCGTACTCGTGCTCGACCCGCCCGGTCGCCGGGTCCTCGGCCCGGTACGTGTAGACGCCCACCTCCGACAGCGGCACCCCGGCGATACCGAGTTCCTCGACCAGCCGCCGCCCGGCCGCCGTCGCCACGTCCTCGCCGGGCTGCGGGTGGCCACAGCAACTGTTGGCCCAGCGCAGCGGAAACCGGGTCTTGGCGGCGGAACGTTGCTGCAGCAGCACCCGGCCGCTGTCCGGATCGCGCAGGAACACGGAGAAGGCCCGGTGCAGCCGTCCGGGCGAGCGGTGCGCCTCGTCGACCGTCATAACCCCGACCGGCACGCCCGACCCGTCGACGAGTTCAACCTGGTGCGATTCCCGGACGCTCATCACGAGGCCCCGGTGATCCGGGTGGCCGCCAGCTTGCCGGAGATCAGCACCATCGGCACGCCCACGCCGGGCTGGGTGCCCGAACCGGTGAAGACCACGTTTTCGAGCGCGGGGTGCAGGTTCGACGGCCGGAACGGACCGGTCTGTCCGAAGGTGTGCGCGGCCGCGAACGGCGTACCGGCCGCCATGCCCTGGTCCTGCCAGTCCGCCGGGGTGATCACCCGCTGTACCTCGATCCCGTCGCCGAAGCCCACATAGCCGCGCCTCTCCAGGGTGCGGACCAGCGACGCCGCATACCGCTCGGCCAGGTCGCCACGCCAGTCCATCGGTCCGGTGACCAGATTGGGTGCGGGTGCCAGCACGTAATAGGTCTGCCGGCCGTCCGGAGCAGCCGCCGGGTCGGTGTGCGTGGGGTTCGTGACCAGCAGCGACGGGTCGCTCATCAGCAGGCCGTCCCGGATCACTTCGTCGAAGGTGCGCTTCCAGTGCGTACCGAAATGGATGTTGTGATGGGCGATTTTCCGGTACGCCTGCCGTGAGCCCACATGCAGCACCACGCACGACGGCGAGTACCGCAGTTTGCGGGACCGGCCCGGCGGGAGGAGATCGCGGTACGCGACCGGCAGATCGGGGTTGAGCACCACCACGTCGGCGGGGATCCGGCTGCCGTCCGCGGTGATCACCCCGGTGGCCCGGCCGGCGCTCGTCTCGACCCGGGTGACCGTGGTGTCGTAGCGGAACGTGACCCCGTGCTTTTCGGCCGCGCCGGCCAGCGCCCGCGGCACCGCGTGCATGCCGCCCTTGGGGAAATAGACCCCGGCCACCGAGTCCAGGTACGCGATGACGGCGTAGATCGCGAGTGCATCGTGCGGCGCGAGCCCCGCGTACATGGCCTGGAAAGAAAAAATGCGCAGCGTGCGCGGGTCCCGGAAGAATTCGCCCATCTTGGGTTGGAGGCGGCGGAAGCCGCCCATCCCGAGCAGCTTGAGCAGGTTGAGGTTGAGCAGGTCGAACGGGGTGTCCAGGTTGCGGCCGATGAAGTGGTGGCGCTCCAGCTGCCAGAGCTGCCGGGCGAAGTCGACGAAGCGCAGGTAGCCGTCGGCCTCGCGGGGACCGCACACCCGGCTGATCTCGGCGGCCATCCGGACCGTGTCGGTGCGGACGTCCAGCGTGGAGCCGTCCGGGTAGTAGGCCCGGTACGCGGGGTCGAGCGGGGTGAGTTCCAGCCAGTCGGTCAACCGCTCGCCGACTGCGGCCAGCGGCTCCTCGATCAGCGACGGCATGGTCAGCACGGTGGGGCCGGTGTCGAACTCGTATCCCTGCGCGGCGAGGCGCCCGGCCCGGCCGCCGGGGACCGGTTCCCGCTCGACCACGGTGACCTGGCGGCCGGCCGCGGCCAGGTGCAGGGCGCAGGCCAGGCCGCCCAGTCCGGCGCCGACCACCACCACCCGGTCGGTGGGTCCCGTCACGATTCGCATGGCTGACATCATGCCGGGCGCTGGGTGGCGCGGACGGCGAGCTCGTTCAGCGCGGCCCGGCTGTCCGGCCGGATCGGCGCGGTGGCCAGCACCGCGGCCGCCTCGGCGACCCGGTCCCGGATCATGGTCTCGACCCGCTCCGGAGCGCCGGTGTCCGCGATGACCTGCGCGATCCGGGCGATCTGGTCGTGGTCGGGCCCGCCGGGGCCGTCGGCGGGGTTGACGGCCCCGGCGGGGTCATACGCCAGCTCAGCCTGCTGCGCGGGAGTGGCAAGCCGGCGGGCGAGCATGAGCAGGGTGGTGGGTTTGCCGGAACGCAGATCGTCGCCGGCCGGTTTGCCGGTGACGGCCGGGTCGCCGTACACCCCGAGCAGGTCGTCGCGGAGCTGGAAGGCCTCCCCGACGAGCAGTCCGTAGCGCGCGTACGCCTCGTCCAGGGCCGGGTCGTCGACCGGGCCGGCCAGCGCGAGGCCGAACTGGAGCGGGCGTTGCACCGTGTAGCCCGCGGTCTTGAGCCGGGCGACCAGCAGGGCCTGCTCGACCGACCAGTCCCCGGGCTTGGTCTCCCCGAGCACGTCCAGGTATTGCCCGGCGACCGCCTCGACCCGCATCCGGTCGTAGCAGGACCGGACCGCGAACAGCGTGGCGGTAGCCACCGGGCTGCGGGCCAGCAGCTGGTCGGCCCAGACCAGGCACAGGTCGCCGACCAGGATGGCCGCGGTCGAGCCGAACCGGTCGGCGTCGCCGGAGCGGCCGTCCGAGGCGTGCTGGCCCGCGAAGATCCGGTGCGCGGTCGGCCGGCCGCGGCGGGTCGCCGACTCGTCCATCACGTCGTCGTGCACCAGCGCGAACGTGTGCATCAGCTCGAGCGCGGCGAGCGCCGGCAGCAGCGGTTCGATCGGCTCGCCGGGCTGGGTGACCCCACGCCAGCCCCAGTAGGCGAAGGTCGGCCGCAGTCGCTTGCCGCCGGCCAGCACCAGGTCACGGGCGGTGCGGGCGAGCCCGCCGAGGGCCGGGTCGATGCCGTCCAGCGCGACGGTCTGCGCCGCCAGGAAGTCGGCCAGGGTGCCCTCGATCGCATCGATCAGCACCGTTACGCGGGCAGCTTGGCGGGGTATGCCGCGGTGCCGGTTTCCCTCGAGCGTGTCGTTCGCCACGGGACTCACCGTACTCTAGGTTGGTAGTTGCGTCGATTCGTGCGTCGATTTTCGGAGGGTTTCCGGTGGAAACGGATGTGGCCGCGGCCTACCAGCGCTGCCGGGCCCTGCACAAGCGCCACGGCCGCACCTACTACCTGGCCACCCGGCTGCTGCCGGCCTGGAAGCGGCGGCACGTGCACGCGCTCTACGGCTTCACCCGATATGCGGACGAAATCGTCGATCAGACCGAGGCGCTCCCGGCCGCCGAGCGCGCCGCCCGGCTGACCGCGTGGTCTGAGCGGTTCGTGGCGGGCCTGCACGGTGAACCGGTCGACGACCCGCTGCTGCCCGCCGTGCTGCACACCATCGCGGTGTTCGACCTCGACGTGGACGACTTCGACACGTTCCTGCGCTGCATGGCGATGGATCTGACGATCACCAGCTACCCGGCCTACGACGATCTGCTCGGCTACATGGAGGGCTCGGCCGCCGTGATCGGCACCATGATGTTGCCGATCCTCGGTTCCCGCGATCCCGCCGCGGCCCGCGAACCCGCCCGCCAACTCGGCCTCGCGTTCCAGCTCACCAACTTCATCCGGGACGTCGCCGAGGACCTCGAGCGCGGCCGCGTCTATCTGCCGCAGGAGGACCTCGCCCGGTTCGGCCTGAGCACCGCCGATCTGCGTCCGGGCAACCCCAGGATCAAACCCCTGATCTCGTACGAGGTGAGCCGGGCGCGACGGCATTACCGGGCCGCCGCGCCCGGCATCCCGCTGCTCGAGCCCGCATCCCAGGCCTGCATGCGAACCGCGTTCGAGCTGTACGGCGGCATCCTGGACGAGGTCGAGGCGGCCGGCTACGACGTGTTCGCCCGGCGGGCCACGGTGCCCAACCGGCGACGGGCCGCGGTCGCCGTGCGCAGCCTGCTGACCAGGCCCGGCGCCCCGGTGGCGTCGTGATGCGTACCGCCGTCGTCCTCTTCACCCGCGACCTGCGTGTGCACGACAACCCCGCGCTCGCCGCCGCCTGCGCGAACGCCGACCGGGTGGTGCCGCTGTTCGTGCTCGACCCGAAGCTCGCCGGCCTCTCGCCGAACCGGCTGCGCTTCCTGCACCAGTCGCTCGCCGACCTGCGTGCGACGCTGCGCGACAGGGGCGGCGACCTGGTGCTGCGCACCGGCGACCCGGTGGCCGAGACGATGAAGGTGGCCGGCGAGGTCGGCGCCACGATGCTCGGGATGGCCGCGGACGTCACCGCGTACGCCCGTCGCCGGGAACGCCGGCTGACCGCGGAGTGCGAGCGGGAGCGGATCTCGTTGCGCTTGTTCCCGGGGGTGACGATCGTCGACCCGGGGGTGCTGCGGCCGGGTGGCGGCGGTCCCGCGTACAAGGTCTTCTCGCCCTACCACCGGGCCTGGCAGTCGGCGACCTGGCGGGACGAGGTGGCCACCCCGCGCCGGATCACCGTGCCGGACGGCGTCGCAGCCGGGGGGATGCCGGCGATCGGGGCCGGCGAGTCACCGGACGCGGCCGGCGGCGGCGAGACCGAGGGACGCCGGCGACTCGGCACCTGGCTCAACCACCTCGACCCGTACCCGGACCTGCATGACGACCTGCCCGCCGACGGGACCAGCCGGCTCAGTGCGTACCTGCGCTTTGGTTGTGTCTCGCCACTCGCTCTCGCCAATGCAGCCAGGCAGCGCAACGCCGAGGCCTATGTCCGCCAGCTCTGCTGGCGGGACTTTTATTACCAGGTGGTGCTGACCTTCCCCAAGATCTCCACGGACGCTTACCGGCCGAATGCCGACGACACCTGGCGCGCCGACCCGGAGGCCCTGAAGCACTGGCAGGACGGACAGACCGGGGTGCCCATTGTGGACGCCGGGATGCGCCAGCTGAGGGCCGAGGGGTGGATGCACAACCGGGCCCGCCTGATCACCGCGGCGTTCCTCACCAAGCACCTGGGCGTCGACTGGCGACCGGGCCTGGCCTGGTTCTTCCGCTGGCTGATCGACGGCGACGTGCCGAACAACTCCGGCAATTGGCAGTGGGTCGCGGGCACCGGAAACGACACCCGTCCCTACCGCCGCTTCAATCCGATCCGTCAGGCCCAGCGTTTCGACCCCGATGGCGTGTACGTTCGGCGCTACGTACCCGAGTTGAAATCGGTCGAGGGCGCCGCCGTCCACCAGCCGTGGCGCCTCCCGGCCGACATTCGTCGCGGCCTCGATTACCCCGGACCCCTGGAGTCACACCGGGACGAGGCAGTCTGGCTGCGGCCGTAACAGCGGGGTCCGCCTGGCCCGTTGCGTCCGTCAACCTGGGGGCCGGCGGATCCCGCGCCACGCTTGCTATGCCCCGGCAGCCGCGTCTCTAACACTCGCGATCATCGGTGCCGGGCCGCGTTCCGCCACGGAAAGGCGGATTCTCCGTTCCACGAGCAGCAACGTCGATCTATTCTCACAGGACGCTTTCGAGGAGGAACGGCGTGCTGACATTCACAAATGCGGCCGAACAAGGGGCGTGGACCCTGGCCGAGGCACTGAGCGAAAAGGCCTTCGCGGCCATGAAACAGGCGGAGGAGGCGGCCGAGGCGTTCCGCACCGGCAAGCTGGCCATGCGCCGGCAATTCAAGTCGCGCGGCATGTCCGAAATAGACGCCGACATCCGATGGTCAGGCACCACGCAGGCACGGAAGGCTCTGTCCGACAACGAGTGGTACATGGCGCAGGCCAGCATGTACAACGAGGCCGCGGCCGCGCAGTACGCGAAGGCGCTCTACCTCAAGAAGAGCTGACCTCGGTCCGGCCGCCCAGGTCGGCGGTCTGACCGGCGTGATACCCGTGCGCCATCCCGCCGCCGCGCAGCCGCCGCGGGCCCATCTTGGCCAGCCGCGGATAGACCTCGTTCCGGCGCCGCTCGACCAGGTCGGTGCGGTCGACCAGGACCAGTTCGGCACCCGGCTCGGCCGCGACCGCACTCCGCTCGGCCGCCCGGAGCCGCGCCTGAATCGCCTGCGTGTAGCCGGCCAGCCAGGACCGGCGGTACGCCGCCGCGTGCTGTCCGCCCGGCACCGGCGCACCGGTCAGCCCGTGCGCCGCCTGCACCAGCAGCGAGGTGAACAGCAGCTCGACCCGTTCCAGGTCGGCGCCGTGCCCGAACAGGTGGAGCCGCAGGTCACCCGGCCGCGCGAGCTGCACGACGCGACAGCGCAGTGCGGCGGCCACCGCCGCGAGCAGGGCCGCTTTGTCCCGGGCGTACGGGGCGACGACCGTGACCATCCGGTCGCCCACCGGATCGGCCGTGGGGTCCGCCGCGGCCAGCAGTGCCTGGTCGACGCCGTACTTGGCGATCAGGTCGGTGGCCTTGGCCGTGAACGCCTCGGCCTCGGCCGCGGTGCACGCCGGGTCCTCGGCCATGGCCAGCAGCTTGCGGACCCTGGCGAGCAGCGGATCGTCGTCGTTCATGCGGACCCATGATGCAGGTCGCTCATGCGGCCCGGTGGCGCAGGGTCGCGACCGTCGAGCCGGCCAGCGCCAGGAGACAGTCGGGCAGTTGCCCGTCGGCGATGGCCGCGCCGAACAGGGCCTCGCCGGTGCTGATGTCGCCGTTCATGTAGGCGCTGACGAACCGCGCCACCCAGCGCTTGTCATATCGAGCATCGTCAATGCCAGGGAAGTCAAGTGTCCATGCTCCGCCTGGCGGGACCTGCCCGACCATGGTGGCGGCGAGGCACCAGGCGACGTCGTAAGCTCCGACGACGCCGAACCGGTCGACGACCGCGTCGAAGGTGCCGACCACGGCGTCACTGTCGCCGCTCAGCGCACTCTCCAAGACCAGCGCCGCGTCGTCGAAAGCGTGCTGTGGTACCTCCGTCACGCCAAGAAAGGTACGTGGATCGGTCAAGGTGTGCTCGTCGACGGCCGAACTAGTACCGGAATTCACGCTCCGCGAAGAAGGCACGTGATCCGCGCGGTGCAGACCCGATCCCCGTCGTCGTCGGTGATGACCACCTCGTACGTGGCCATCGTGCGACCCCGGTGCACCGGCCTGGCCACCCCGGTCACCACCCCCGAGCGGGCGCCCTTGTGATGGGTGGCGTTGATGTCCACGCCCACCGCGAACGGCCGGTCCACGGTCTGGCCGTGCATCGCGGCGCCGACCGAGCCGAGCGTCTCGGCCAGCACGCACGAGGCGCCCCCGTGCAGCAGCCCGTACGGCTGGGTGTTGCCGACCACCGGCATGGTGCCGACCACCCGATCCGGCGACGCCTCGCTGAGCTCGATGCCCATCCGCTCGCCGAGCGCGCCTCCGCCGGAGGTGAACAGGCCCTCGACGGCGTCGGCTGCGATATCCATGAGCCGGTACGTTACCTCCGGTTGCGCGCCTTTCCTGCGACTTCGATCACATCAGCCGGGTCGCGGAGTCGCCCCGCTGGTCCTACTGTTCGCATGACCGATCCGGCCTTGAGGAGACCACATGACCGAGCCGCAGGACACCGTCGAGACGCGCGGCGACGACCGCGTCGACCTGATCGCGAACGACACCACCGGCGACGGCCGGCCGAACGTCTGGGTGTCGGACACCGACGGCGACGGCAAGCCGGACCTGTTCCAGTTCGACACGGACGGCGACGGCCGGGTCGACATCACCATCGTCGACCTCGACCAGGACGGCACCCCGGAGACCGTGGTGGACGGCGACGGCGGCCTCCCGCCGCAGGTCTAGGCGCCGCCGAGCGCGGACAGCGCGGCCCACAGCACGGCGATCGCGAGCAGCGTCGTACCGACCGTGGAGGCGGTATGACGCCATGACCGCGGGCCGGCGACCGCCTCCGGGTGACCGAGGCGGCGCAGCAGCGCCCGCTGTTCGCGGATCTCATCGCACCGGGAGCCGGCCGACCCGTCGGACACCCGCGCCGAGGCGCGGCTGAGCTCGACCGCCAGCCGCGCCTGACCGCGCTGGAGGCGGCGGACGGCCCGGCCCGCCTCGCGTCCGGCCGCGGTCATGGCGTGCCGGCGGGCTGCCGACCGGCCGGCACCCGAGCCGAGCACCGCCAGTTCGCCCTCCGTGATCAGCTCGGGGTCGCGGAGGGTGGCCAACTGCCCGACGTAGTAGTCCGCCTCTCGGTCGTGCAGATGCCGCACCAGCAGCAGGATCAGCAGCAGCGGCGGCAGGCCCTTGAGCAGCAGCACGCCGAGCAGCCCCAGGGTGCCGTTGCCCAGACCGTCGCCGAACAGCGGCGAGTTCCAGAGCACGTGCGCGGCCCACGCCCCGGCCACGGCCAGCAGCGCCACCCCGGCCCGGTGTGGCCGGCCGCGGCCGCGCTGCACCACCAGATAGCCGATGCCGGCCCCGGCCAGCGCGCCGAACAGCGTGTGGCTCCACACCCCCGACAGGAAGCCGCGCAGCAGGAACGTGGCCACCACCGGCTGCACCTGGTCACCCTGCCCGGCGAGCGCCACCGCGCCGACCGCGAAGACGACGTCCTCGGCGATCTGGAAGCCGAGCCCCACCATGGCGCCGTAGACCACGCCGTCCAGCACGCTGTTCACCTGCGTGCGGGCCATCAGCACGATGGCCACCACGCCGAGCGTCTTGGCGGTCTCCTCGACCGTCGGACCGGCCAGCGCCGCGCCCCAGTCGGCCGCGAGATGCGGCGAGCCGAGCTTGGCCATCAGGTTTTCCAGGGCCGCGCTGCCCGGTATGGACACCGCGGTGGCCACCAGCGCACCCCAGGCCAGCGCCAGCACCAGCAGTTCGGTCGGTTCCCGCTCGAGGAAGTCGAGTTCCGAGAGAAAAAGCCAAAACGGTACGGCGAACAGCGCGAACAACAGCACGGCGGTGCCCGCGGCGATCGGGTACGCCACGAAGAAGCGCCCGGTCAACTGGGTCATCCGCACCGCACCCGCCACGAGCAGGACCAGCACCACCCAGAACGCCGGCGTCCGGGCCAGCGCGGACGCCCGGCCGCCGGCACTGGCGGGCCGGACCACGGCCGACGTCACCGGGTCGTCCCGTCGTGGCGCAGGGTGCTGGTGCTGGCCTCGATCCGGGGCAGCGTGCGGCCCAGGTCGAGCTCGCCGCCGCTCACCGTCACCTCGATGGTCAGGCCGTCGACCACGAAGACCAGGTAGCGGCCGCCCCGGCCGGGCGCGGTGTAGCCGCCCTGCAGACCGTTCAGCCCGCCCATCGTGGCGACCGCCAGCTGGGTGCCGGTGACCTGGTAACCGGAGGTGCCGGTGATCCGCTTGCGGAGCCGGGCCGCGGCGGTGGCGAGGTCGCCGGCGAACGGGCGGACCGCGATCGCGTACCGCACCGGGCCGATCCGGAACAGCGCGGTGCCGGCGGTGTCGCCGGGCCGGGTGCCGGTCACGTCGACGGTGGCACCGGGTGGCGGCACGACGCTCACCCCGGCCGCCACCGGATAGGGCTCGTCGGACCGGACCGGCCGCTCGGCCGGCAGCGCGCGGTCGATCGCGGGCAGGCCGACGGCCGGCACGGCGAGGATGGCGACCACTCCGAGTGCACCGAGGAGGTTTCTCCGCTGACTCCCGGTAACCGCCATGTCCCCACGCTAATCGGACATGCGCCGGCCCGCGCCGAACGGCCACTGTGGAGAGCGGAGCGACCAGGGAGATTACGGATTTGTCCGTTTTAGCGAGAGGTAAGCGGGCGGGACGGCCGGGGTCAGCCAGACGCCGTTCTCGCTGCGGTGGAAGACGTGGCCGGCGTCGGCCATCGCGGCCGCGGCCACCTCGAACACCACCACGTCGGCCGACCGCCGATGCCCCACCCGCAGCGCCGTCGGTACGTCCAGCGAGAGGTGGACGTGCTGCCGCCGGCCCGGGCGCAGGCCGTCCCGCCGGATCGGCTCGGCGTTCTGCCGCGGCGTGCCGTGATAGAGGACCGGGGGCGGCTCGGCGGGCGGCAGCGCCAGGTCGACGCCGACCCGGTGCGAATGGCCCTGGCTGGCCCGGATCCAGTCGGTGCCGTCGGGGCGGCGGGCGACCGCGAACCGGGACTTGTCGTTCTGCGCCACGATCAGGTCGAGGTCGTCCCGGCTGAGACCGAGCGCGGCGAGCAGGTCGGCGACCGGCACCCAGCCGTTCGGGTCCAGGGTGAGGCCCGCGGACTCCGGCCGGTGCCGCAGCACCATCGAGATCCGGCGGCTGACCCGCGCCTGCTCGCGCGACAGCTGGGTCATCCGGTCAGTTCCAGGACCGCGAGGTAGTACGGGCGGTCCTCCTCGTCGATCGACACGAGCCGCCACCGGGTGCCGGACACGAGTTCCGCCAGCTCGCCGATCGAGCAGTTCAAATAGTCGAACCAGGTGGTGGCCAGCAGCCGGTAGCGCAGCCGCAGCCGCAACTGGCCGCCGAGCCGCCCGCGCTCGCGATTGCGCCGGTGGTACGTCACGTGCACCGGATCGGTGGTGCGGTACGGGTCGGTGCCCTGCGCCACGATCCGCGCACCCGGATTGGCGAGCCGGGCCAGCGCCGCGAGGAAGACCGGCGCGCGCTCCGGCCCCTCGAGCAGCCCGAGGTTGTTGCCGAGCAGTAAGAACGTGTCGTACCGGGCGGGCGCGCCCGCGGCGTACGCGTCAATCGTGGTGACCACGGTGTCCCTCAGCCCGCGCCGACGGGCGATGTCGATCGCACCGGGCGAGGTGTCCAGCCCGGTCACCGCCATGCCGCGCCGCTGCAACTCGACCGCGATGCGCCCGGCGCCCACCCCGATGTCCAGCACGTGCCCGCGACACAGGCGCAGCGCCCGATGGTCGTGCGGCTGCCAGTCCTCGGGCTCGTCCAGGTAGTGGTCGGCCGGCGCCCCGTTGATCAGCCCGTCGTCCCGCTCGATCACCTCGATCACCGGCCGCGGCACCCGGCCACCGGCCAGCGGGCGCGGTCCGACCCCGGTGCGCACCGCGTACGCGTCCCGGATCATCTCGCCGAACACATCACCGATCGTTGGCTGCTCCACATCACTACCCTTGGCGCATGCCCTCGCTCGAGCAACTCGGTTCCGAGAAATACGTCCTGCTCACCACGTACCGGCGGGATGGCCGCGCGGTGCCGACCGCGCTCTGGGTCCTGCCCGACGGCGACGGACTCGCCTTCTGGACGCCCCGGGACAGCGGAAAGGTGAAGCGGATCCGCAACAGCGGGCGGGTCACGGTGACCGCCTGCGACCTCCGCGGCAATCCCCGCGGGGAGGCACTGCCCGGCACGGCCCGGCTCGGCGACGAGGCCGATCGCAAGCACTTCGGCCGGGTGCTGGCCCGCAAGTACGGTCTGATGGGCCGGCTCACGCTGCTCGGCAGCCGGATCCGGCGCACGGTCGACGGCACGGTGATCATCCGAGTCAAGCCGGTCGAGGCCTGACCAGAAGACCCGACCCGGAGACGAGGAAGGGGCGATCGCCTTCCCCAGCGCTCGCCCCTTGCAACGATCTTTCGCCTCGACTTGAGACTTGTTCAGTCACCCTGACGCTGCGTGGGAATCTGTCCTTGCAGCAGGGCACGAACTTCCGACTCCCGGTAACGACGGTGGCCACCCAGCGTGCGAATTGCGCTGAGTTTGCCGGCCTTCGCCCACCGGGTGACAGTCTTTGGGTCGACACGGAACATCGACGCCACCTCGGCCGGCGTTAGTAGCGGCTCAGGATCGTGCGTACGCGATGCCATCGGTCACTCCTCCACAGGTACCTAAAGACATCGGCCGGGGTCCCGCCGGCCGGTGCGTCTCTCATGGTCCGGCTAGTCCCCGATGTCCGACATGGGCCGAACGGACGAACGTCCCCAGATAGACGGATGAAGCATGCCCGATTTTTACGTGTTTTCTACGCCAGATAGTGCCTCGTTTAGTCCGATTATCACGCTTCGCCTGGCGTCGATTACGAGGAGTATTCGCCTCGGGAGCGTTCCCACGGGCAGTGAATCATGCCCGTCTGTCCCATTTTCGCAGGTCAGTTGCAGCGCTCGAGAAGCTGGACGGTACGCCACCGTTCCACCAGCTTTTCGTACGCCGTCGAGGCCGCCTCGGCGTCGCCCCGGGACAGCGCGGAGAGGCCCGCGGCCACCAGACCGGGTGAATCGTCCTGGGTCAGAACGTCATCCGGGAGGATGTTGACCAGGCCGCCGTAGTCGAGCTCGACGATGGACCGGGGGTGGAACTCCTCCAGCCACCGGGTGCCCTCCTCGACCGCCTCGGTGATCGGGGCGTCGCCCAGCGACTTGCGCAAGACCGACACGCCCCGGTGCGCCCGGCGGCGGGCCTTGGAGATCTCGGTGCGGTAGCGCAGCGTGCGCCCGCCGGCCTCCAGCGAGATCTCCCGCTCGTCCAGATCGACGAAGACGAACCAGCGCAGCGGCACACCCCAGGTGGCGATCTGCTCGTGCACCCGCGGCACCCCGTGCTCGAGCACCTTGGCCCCGCTGCGCCAGTCCTCCACGATCGCCCGGGCCTGACCGGCCAGCACCGGCGGGACGAACGCGTCGGCCAGCACGCTGGGCACGCCGTCCCGCGCGTTCAGGGCCGCCTCGGCCACCCGCAGCCGCAGGTTCCAGGGGCACACCAGCAGCGACTCCCCCGACTCCAGCACGTACGCCTCGTCGGGCAGGTCGGGCAGCCTGGTCCAGCCGGCGCCCAGCGCCTCGAGCACGGCGGTGCGCTGCTTGACCGGACCGTCGACCGGGCCCAGGGCGCGGCCCTCACGGGCGTAGCGGCGCCAGAAAACCTGCCGGTCGCGGTCGAAGGCGGTCAGCGGCTCGTAAACCCGTAGGTACGACGCGAACAGTGACGGCACGGCGCGATCCTTTCACGAATTCCGCCGCGTGGAACTTCCCGCTCGGACGTAATCCCGACGGTGTCCGCCCTACTACGCTTTCCCCAAGTCCGGCATACCCCGCCGGATCACTGGCCCCACGAAGGCCTCGACCTCAGATCAGGAGAGCAACGATGGGCGTGTTCGACACCGACGGCACCGACGCCAGCGGGCACGAACAGGTCGTTTTCTGCCAGGACCGGCAGACCGGCCTGAAGGCGATCATCGGCATCTACTCGACGGCCCTCGGGCCGGCACTCGGCGGCACCCGCTTCTATCCGTACCCGAGCGAGGAGGCGGCCCTCGCCGACGTGCTCAAGCTGTCCCGCGGGATGGCCTACAAGAACGCGCTGGCCGGGCTCGACCACGGCGGCGGCAAGGCGGTGATCTGGGGCGATCCGGCCCTGGCGAAATCCGAGGCGCTGCTGCGCGCGTACGGGCGGTTCGTCGAGTCCCTCTCCGGCCGCTATTACACCGCCTGCGACGTCGGCACCTACGTACTGGACATGGACGTCGTCGCCCGCGAGACGGGGTACGTGACCGGCCGCAGCGTCGAACACGGTGGCGCCGGCGACTCCTCGATCCTCACCGCGTGGGGCGTCTTCCAGGGCATGCGCGCGGCGGCCGAGCACGCCTGGGGCAGCCCCACCCTGTCCGGCCGGACGGTCGGCATCGCGGGCCTCGGCAAAGTCGGTAAATACCTGGCCGGCCACCTGCTCTCCGACGGCGCCGAGGTGATCGCCACCGACGTCAACGAGGCCGCACTGGCCTGGGCCCGGGCCACCCATCCGCAGATCCGGCTGGTGCCGGACACGGCGGCGCTGATCACCTCGGACATCGACGTGTACGCGCCGTGCGCCCTGGGCGGCGCGCTGGACGACGACACGGTGCAGGTGCTGCGCGCGACCGTGGTGGCCGGCGGCGCCAACAACCAGCTCGCCCATCCCGGCATCGAAAAGACCTTGGCCGAACGCGGCATCCTCTACACGCCCGACTACGTGGTCAACGCGGGCGGCGTGATCCAGGTCGCCGACGAGATCGAGGGTTTCAACTTCGAGCGCGCCAAGCTGCGCGCGACCGGGATCTTCGACACCACCGGGCGCATCCTCGCGCTGGCCGACGAGGAGGGCGTGTCGCCCGCCGTGGCCGCCGACCGGCTGGCCGAACAGCGGATGGCCGAGGTCGGCCGGTTGCGGTCGATCTACCTCGGTTGACCCACCCCGATCCACCTCGGCAGAGAGCGGTTTCGGACCTGCCGTGCGTTCCGGGAGAGAAAACCGCGACGCGCGGCAGTGTCACACGCAACCCGAGGTGCCGAAGGCGGCATCGTCCATGTACCGTAAGACCCACGAGAGATGCCTGACGTCATCGGGGCCCGCCTTCGGGCTGCCCCGAATTCTGTGCGAGGGGGTCGAGCCATGGGGCGCGGCCGTGCTAAGGCCAAGCAGACGAAGGTGGCCCGGGAGTTGAAATACCACTCCCCGAACACCGACCTCACCGCCTTGCAGCGCGAACTGGCGGGTGCCAGTAAGTCCGACCGTCATTTCGACGACGACAACGATGAGTTCGTCGACGACGACGAGGACGACGCGGACGACGACCAGGACACCTGGTCGCCGACAAGGCGCTGACCCGCATTGCACAGAGCACGCGGCTGACCGCGTGCTTCCGTGTGTCGTGGTCACCAATCCCACGTTTCAAACAACACTGAAGCCCACGCGGGCTGACGCTCGCGTGGGCTTCGAGCCGGTTTCACCAACCCGCTGTGCTGGGGCTCAGCGGGGCCGGTTGTTCCAGTTGTAGAACGTCGGGATGTTCTCGAAGTGGTTCCAGGCGCACACCGCCGAGCCGCCGTCCTCCGACGTGCCCTCGGCGCGCTCGAGCCGAGCCGTTTCGGCCTCCTCGATGAGTGCGGCCAACCCGGCCCGGGTGTCGTGCACCCGTGCCGTCACCGGATCGACTCCCACGCCGTTCGGCTGTTCAGCCTCCGACGCCCGTGGGTTGGTGATCTCGGGCATGGTCCAGCACTCCCTCCAGTAGGCGAATCTTGCTGTTGCGGCAGTGGTCGGTCTCGGTGGTGTCGAACCGGCCATGCTCGAAGTAGCGGTTCGCCGCGTGGGCGCCGCCGCAGAAACCGAAGTACGGGCAGGACTGCCGGCATGCCTGGACGCCGTCCAGGAACTCGGCGATCCAGGGCGTCGCCGCCGCACCCGCGAGGATCTCACCCAGCGGCCTTTCGAGTACGTTGCCGCTGCTGAAGTCGCCGTATCGGGGGTCGTGGAAGCCGGCCAGCTCGGGCGAGAGCAGAACCACCGAGCCGTCGTACGCGATCGTGGGAATCGGATCGAGCCGGCGCGGGAGCAGGTCGTCCGCGGTGCCGTCCAGCACCGCCGCGACGTAGCGCAGCGACCACTCGACCTCGCGCAGGTGGATGCGCGGTTCGCGGCGCCAGGCGGCGACCAGTTCCGACCAGAACGCGGTGACGTCGGCGGCCTCGTGCCGGTTGGCCCGGGTGTTGACGCCCTCGCGCTCCTCGACGTTGATGCCGAGCACGTCACAGCCCAGGTCGAGGAAGTAGTCGTACAGGCCGGCCGCCACGCCTGGTCGTGGGTCGCCGACGACGCAGAGCGCCGAGAACGGGATGCCGCGCCGGCGCAGGGTGTCGATGCCGCGGACGATCCGGTCGTACGCGGGCCGGCCGCCACGGGTGATCCGCTCGCCGTTGTACGCCTCCGGGCCGTCCACGCTGACGCTGACGCGTACCTGGTGCTCGATGAAGAAGTCGCACCAGGCGTCATCGATCAGCGTGGCGTTGGTCTGCACGTGGTGCTCGATGCCGGAACCGAACGGCGCCAGCAGCGCGGCCAGGTGCTCGCGTCCGGTCGCCAGCGGCTCGCCACCGTGCCAGACCACCGAGAACCGGCCGGACCGCGCCCACTCCGCGACCAGCTCGGCCACCGCGGCCGCGACCTCGACCGGCATCCGCTTGTCGACCTGGCGGAACGGCAGATAGCAGTAGGAGCAGTCGAGGTTGCACAGGGTGTTGGGCTGCATCACGACATAGGTGGGCACAGAGGCGATGCCGCGCATCCCGCTCCAGGCTCGTGTCATGGCGTGCACCCCCGTCCAACCGTCCAGGTCAGGCTAGGCCGCACGGTCCACCCCGTACATGAAAGATCCGCATGTGCCCAAATATCGACACACGCGGATCAAAGCTTTGCCGTCAGCCGCGGGTGTACTGCCCCATCATCTGGACCTCGCCGGTCCCGTCGATGACCTCGCCGACCTGCCACGCCTCGATGCCGCGGCCGGTCAGGTATGCCATCGCGCGGTCGGCGTCGTCGGACGAGACGATCGCGAACATGCCCACGCCCATGTTGAACGTGGCCTCCATCTCGTTGTCCTCGATCCGGCCCTTGGCCTGGATCAGGTCGAAGATGGGCTGCGGGCGCCAGGTGGAGCGGTCGACCACGGCGTCCACGTGCTCGGGCAGGATGCGCACCAGGTTGCCCGGGATGCCGCCGCCGGTGACATGCGAGAACGCGCGGACGTCGGTCTCCTCGATCAGGCCCAGGCAGTCCTTGGCATAGATCTTGGTGGGGGTGAGGAGTTCCTCGCCCAGGGTGCGCTGCGAGCCGAAGTCGTCGACCACCGAGTCGAGGCGCATCCGGCCGGCGCCCAGCAGCACGTGCCGGACCAGTGAGTAGCCGTTCGAGTGCAGGCCGGACGAGCGCATCGCGATGACCGCGTCGCCCACCTCGACCCGCTCCCGGCCGAGGATCTCGCTCTCCTCGACCACGCCGACGCCGGTGGCGGATACGTCGTACTCGTCGGGGCGCAGCACGCCCGGGTGCTCGGCCGTCTCGCCGCCGAGCAGGGCGCAGCCGGCGTACCGGCAGCCGTCGGCGATGCCGGCGCCGATCTCGGCGACCTTGTCCGGTACGACCTCGCCGCAGGCGATGTAGTCGAGCAGGAACAGCGGCTCGGCACCGCAGGCCACCAGGTCGTCGACGACCATGGCGACCAGGTCGATGCCGATCGTGTCGTGGATGTCGAGTTGCTGGGCGATCACCAGCTTGGTGCCGACGCCGTCGGTCGACGAGGCCAGGATCGGGCTCTTGTACTTCTGGACGTTGAGCCGGAACAGACCGGAGAAGCCGCCCAGGTCGCCCATCACCTCGGGACGGGAGGTCTTCCGGACCTTCGACTTGAGCAACTCGACGGCCCGGTCGCCGGCCTCGATCGAGACCCCGGCGTCCGCGTACGTGACAGTGCGCTTGCGCGCGCGCCCGGCGCCGGCCGTCCACGGCCGCCGGTCGGCGCCCTCGGCGCCGCTGGATCCGGCACTGTTGCGCTCGGACACGTGCGTCACGGTTCTCCCCTTAGAGCTGCGGTGTTCACGATCACGGGTGGTTCAGGGCGCTGGCCCCGTTGGGGCTGGTGGCGTATTCCGCCTCCAGCTCGGCGACCGCGGCGGTCGCAGCGTCGTCGGTGGCCGCCGGCATCGACGCCCGCTTGCCGACCCCCTCCAGGAGGTGCTTGCCGATCAGGTTGCCGGCCGGCAACTCGATCGGGTACTGCCCGTCGAAGCAGGCCATGCAGAGCCGCGTGCGCGGTTGCTCGGTCGCCTGGACCAGGCCTTCCAGGGAAACATAACCCAGGCTGTCGGCGCCGATCGAGCGTCGGATGCCATCGGTTTCCAGGCCGTTCGCAATCAGCTCGGCCCGGGTGGCGAAGTCGATGCCGTAGAAGCACGGCCACTGCACCGGCGGCGACGAGATGCGCACGTGCACCTCGAGCGCGCCCGCCTCCCGGAGCATCCGCACCAGGGCGCGCTGGGTGTTGCCGCGGACGATCGAGTCGTCCACCACCACCAGGCGCTTGCCCCGCACCACCTCGCGCAGAGGGTTGAGCTTGAGCCGGATGCCCAGCTGGCGGATGGTCTGGGAGGGCTGGATGAAGGTGCGCCCGACGTACGCGTTCTTGGTGAGGCCGGCGCTGTACGGGATGCCGGACGCCTCGGCGTATCCGATGGCGGCCGGGGTGCCCGACTCCGGCACCGGGATCACCAGGTCGGCCTCGACCGGATATTCCTTGGCCAGCCGGCGGCCGATCGCGACCCGGGCCGAGTACATGTTGCGGCCGGCGATCGTGGTGTCCGGCCGGGCCAGATAGACGTACTCGAAAAGGCAGCCCTTGGGCTCGGGCGCGGCGAACCGGGTGGAGCGCAGGCCGTGCTCGTCGACCGCGAGCATCTCGCCCGGCTCGACCTCACGGACGAAGCTGGCGCCGACGATGTCCAGGGCCGCGGTCTCACTGGCGATCACCCAGCCGCGTTCCATCCGGCCCAGCACCAGCGGCCGTACGCCCTGCGGGTCGCGCGCCGCGTACAGCGTGCTCTCGTCCATGAAGACGAAGCTGAACGCGCCCCGCAGTCGCGGAAGCACCTCGAGCGCCGCGGCCTCGACCGACAGGTCGGGGCGGCTGGCCAGCAGGGTGGTCACCAGGGCGGTGTCCGAGGTGGCGCCGTCCTTAGCCAGCCCAGGCGCATCGAGACCGCGCTCGGCCACCTCGCGCGACAGCTCGGCAGTGTTGACCAAGTTGCCGTTGTGAGCCAGCGCGATCGTCGTGCCGGCCGTGGTGGCGCGGATCGTGGGCTGGGCATTTTCCCAGTTCGAACCGCCGGTCGTGGAATACCGGGTGTGTCCGATCGCCAGGTGGCCGCGCAGGCTCGCCAGGGTCGGCTCGTCGAAGACCTGAGAGACCAGGCCGAGATCCTTGTAAACCACCACGCCGGAACCGTCGCTCACGGCGATGCCGGCGGCCTCCTGGCCGCGGTGCTGGAGAGCAAAGAGACCGAAATAAGTAAGTTTTGCTACTTCTTCCTCGGGGGCCCACACACCGAAGACGCCGCAGGCATCCTGGGGGCCGCGCTCCTGGGGGTCGAGATCGTCGGTCAACCGGCCGTCGCCTCGGGGCACCTGTCGCTCCCTGCTCGTCTGGTAAGGCAAGCTCAGCTGCTCGAACTTGCTTGTCCGCTCCGATCGCTCAGTGTACGCGAGCGAGCCGGGCCCGGCTCGGCTCACGCCAGGCCGGTCCGGCGGGTCACTCGCCGGCGTCCCCGGAGAGCGGCAGGAACTCGGTGAGGTCGGTCCGGATGCCGCTCGCCCGGAGACGTCCGTCACTTACCGCATCGGACCAGCTCACACGCTCCGTGGCGAGGAGCAGCCAGGTGAGTGGATCCGTTTCGACCACATTGGGCGGTGTACCGCGGGTGTGCCGCGGGCCCGCAACACACTGAATTGCGCCAAAAGGTGGAACTCGTACCTCGACCGATCGGCCGGGTGCGCGCCGGGCCAACTCGGCCAACAAAAATCGCACAGCGTCACGAAGCAGTGACCTGCCGAGATCGTCACCACGATCCAGCGCGTCCAACGCTTCTTTTACCGACTCGGATTTATTGTGCGCGGAGGACATGTCGGGACGATACGACCCGGTCCACTGAGATTGGTACGCGGCCCTGGGTCGCGCAACGGACGTATGACAAGGCATAGTGGCCGACGGTGTTTTATGTCGCGGCATGTAACCGGCACCCTAATCGGCCGGCTATCCGTGCGACCCGGAAGGCGGTGGACGTGACAACGCACCTACGAGCCCGAGTGGCCCAGGCCGGTGCGTTACTGGCGGTGGTCGCCGGCGGTATCGCTGTGGCTCCAGCAGCGGCGCTGGCCAGCCCACCAAACGTGCAGATCACCGACATCTCCACCGAGGTGGTCGCCGGCGCGCGCTTCAGCATGACCTACGAGGTGGCCGACACCAACGACAACGGTGGCCAGCGGGTGAGCGTGGGGCTCCAGGTGCAGAACTCCGCCCGCATGCCCTGCAGCGGCAACTGTGGCCAACAGACCCAGGTCGACAACAACCCACGGCAGTTCCGCGCCGAGTTCACCGCGCCCAACGTCGGCGCCGGTCAGACCCAGAACGTCACGATCCAGGTCACGGCCACGATCAACGGCGAGTCCAACTCGGCCACCCAGCAGGTTCGGGTCACCGGCCCGGACCGGCCGCAGTCGGTGTCGCAGATCTCCGGCCGGGTCAAGGACCAGGAGGGCAAGTCCGTCTCGGGTGCCTCGGTCGCCATGAAGGACAGTGCCGGCAACGTCTACGAGTCGACCACGAACGGCTCCGGCGGATACTCGTTCAACGCGACCAACGACAAGCCGATCGCGCCCGGCACCATCTCGGTCGGCGCGCTCAAGGACGGCTACGAGTCCGCCACCGTGCAGATCCAGGCCTCGGCCGGACGCAGCATCAACGTGCCGCTCACTCTCAAGCTGGTCGCGGCGACCCCGTCGGCGACGCCGTCGGCGTCCCCGTCCGCCGAGGCCAGCACCGAGGCGCTGGACGAGGCCCTCGACGAGGAGACCGCCGAGGCGGCACCGGCCAACCCCGACACCGAGAACACGTCGGACAGTTCCGGCGGCTCCGGCTCGCTGCTGTTCATCGTGCTCGGCGGCCTGCTGGTGGCGGCCGGTGTGGGCGCGATCGTGCTGGTCATGATGCGTCGCAAGAACCAGGGCGAGGACGACGGCGTGGACGGCGACGACCCGACCGCGATGCCCGGCGGCGGAGGCGTGATGCCAACCGCGCGCGGCCGCTTCAACGACGCGACCCGGGTGGCCGCGCCGATGGGTGCCGGCCGGGACGCGACCATGGTGGCCCCGCGAGGCGGCGCCGCGTCGCTCTCCGACGCGCCGACCATGCTGCACCGCCCAGTGCCGGCCGAGGACGAGTTCCCCGACCCGTACGGCGCGCCGATCCCGCAGCAGGGCGGCTACCACGGCGGAGCAGCCGCCGGTGGCTGGGACGACCAGGCCGACAACTACGGCGGTGGCGGCGACGCTTACGGCGGCGGTGGCACCTACGGCGAGCCCACCCAGTACGGCCGCCCGCAGGCTGACGACGGCTACGGCGGCGGCGCGGCCTACGCCGGTGCCGGCGCGGCCGGTGGCGGCCAGTACGGCGGCGGCGACCAGCGGCGCTACGACGAGCCCACCGGCATGTACCGCCCCGAACAGGACGACGACGGCTACGGCGGCGGCACCTACGACCGCGGCGGCTACGGCGGCCAGTACGGCGGCGGCCAGTACGGCGGCGGCGGTGCCTACCAGGCCGGCGGCTACGACGACCAGGGCGGCTACGACAGCGGCAACGGCTACGGCCCCCAGACCGGCGGTCCGCAGACCGGCGGCCCCCAGACCGGCGGCCCGCAGACCGGCGGCCCTCAGACCGGCGGCGGCACCTACGGCGGCGGCACCTACGGCCGCGGTGGCGGCGCCTACGGCGACCAGGGTGACGGCTACGACCAGGGCGGCTACGGCGACCAGCGCGGCGGCACCTACGGCCGCGGTGGTGGCGGCGGCGGTGGCGGCGCCTACGGCGAGCAGGGCGGCGGCTACGACCAGGGCGGCTACGGCGACCAGCGCGGCGGCGGTGCCTACGGTGGACAGTCCCGCCAGCAGGAGCCGTCCCACCCGGGCCAGCGCCGCTCGCTCGACTGGATGGACAACTAGCTCGCAATAAGTTCCGGACGACCCCGCACCCACTTGGTGCGGGGTCGTTCCGCATGCACGGGAGCACACGAAAGCCGGTCGGCATCACGCCGACCGGCTTCGCTGGGTTGGTGGGTGTTACGCCTTGGGCTTGTCCGTCCCGCTCTCGGCCGCGTCATCTTCAGAAGATTCACCGGCTGAACCCGCCTCGGCAGACTCCGCCTCGTCGGGCGCCTCGACCTGATCCGCCGCTTCGGCCTTCGTCGCCGGCTCCGAATCCGTAGCCTGGTCAGAGTCAGTGTCCACGGCAGACGCGGCTTTTGCCCGTGTCGTGGCTTTTGTCGAGGTGGAGGTGGCCTCGGCGTCGGCATCGTCAGCGTCGATTTCCGCCGCGGCCGTCGAGCCATCGGTCGACCCGGCTGACGCGTCGTCGTCAGCCACAGCCACCGATCCGGCCTTTGCGCCGTCCGCGGCTTCGGTTGCTGACGCAGGCTCGGCGCCGGCGCCCGTCAAAGTCACCGACGTGGCGTCGGCCTCCACCGCAGGCACCGACTCCGGCTCAGCATCGGCCTCAGTCGAGGTCGCCCGCCCAGCCGACTCGGTCACCGCCTCAGGCTCCGCCGCACCGGCCGGTCCGGCCGCCGACGGCTCCGACACATCCTCCGGCTCCGCCGCACCCTCCGGCTCGGTTGCCGACGCCGGCTCGGCCGGTGTGGTGGTTGGCAGGCCGGGGATCAGCGCCGTCGGGTCGGATGCGTGTGCCAGGTCGCCGTGGCGGTTGGCCAGTTCGGCGGTGCCGCCGAAGAGGGCGGGCAGCGTCGCCGACCATGCCTCGCGCAACTCGGTGAGCGGGATCACAAACTCGTCGCGGACCTCGAGCACCGGCTCCTGCGTGGTCAGGCCGATCGGGGTGCACGGCACGCCGTACTCGGTGGCCAGGGCGATGAATGCCTTGTCGTGGCCGCGTGGGATGGCGACGATGGCGCGGCCCGCGGACTCGCTGAACAGCTGGACGAAGGCCGTGTTGCCGTCGTCGGGCAGGGCCAGCCGGGCACCGACGTTGCGGCGCAGGCAGCTTTCCACCAGGCCCTGCGCCAGGCCACCGTCCGACAGGTCGTGGGCCGAGCCGACGTGGCCGGCCTGTGAGGCGCGTGCCATCAGGGCCGCCAGGCGCTGCTCGCGTACCAGATCGACCTTGGGAGGACGGCCGCCGAGGTGGCCGTGGGTGACCCAGGCCCACTCCGAACCGGAGAGTTCGCAGGCGGTCTCGCCGAGCAGGAAGATGACGTCGCCGTCGCCCGCGGGGGGCGCGAAGCCCATCGGGACGCGGCGGGACACATCGTCGAAGACGCCCAGCACGCCGACCACGGGGGTCGGGTGGATCGCGGCGGCGCCCGTCTGGTTGTAGAAGCTGACGTTGCCGCCGGTGACCGGGGTGCCCAGCTGCTGGCAGCCGTCGGCGAGACCGCGGACGGCCTCGGCGAACTGCCACATCACGGCCGGGTCCTCGGGCGAGCCGAAGTTGAGGCAGTCGGTGACCGCTACCGGCTCGGCGCCGGTGACAGCGACATTGCGGTACGCCTCGGCGAGCGCGAGCTTGGCACCCTCGTACGGGTCGAGCCGGGCGAACCGGCCGTTGCCGTCCACCGACAGCGCGACACCGAGGCCGGTGCGCTCGTCGATGCGCAGCACACCCGCGTCCTCGGGCTGGGCCAGCACGGTGTTGCCGAGGACGTAGCGGTCGTACTGTTCGGTGACCCAGGTCTTGTCGCACAGGTTCGGCGACCCGGCCATCCGCAGGACCGTTTCGCGAAGTTCGTCCCCGGTGGACGGTCGCGGCAGCGTTTCCGCGCGGTCGGCCTGAAGCAGTATCAAGTCGGCCGGCTCGCGGATCGGCCGGGCATACACCGGGCCGTCGTCGGCCAGCGAGCCCGGCGGCACGTCGACCACCACGTGCCCGTTCCAGGTGATCACCAGGCGGCCCGGCGAGCCGTCCTCGCCGCCGGCCGTGACCTCGCCGATCGCGGTGGCCCACACGCCCCACTTCTCGGCGACGGCCAGCACGCGACCCAGGTTGTCCGGGTTGACGATGAGGAGCATCCGCTCCTGCGACTCGCTGGCCAGGATCTCGGTGGGCGACATCGACGCCTCGCGCAGCGGCACCCGCTCGAGCCAGACCCGCATGCCGGTGCCGGCCGCCGCGGCGGTCTCGGTGAGCGCGCAGGTCAGGCCGGCGCCGCCGAGGTCCTGGATGCCCGCGACGAGGCCGGCGTCGTACAGCTCGAGGCAGCTCTCGATCAGAAGCTTTTCCATGAACGGGTCACCGACCTGGACGGACGGGCGGCGCTGCTCGGCCCCCTCGTCGAAGGTCGCGGACGCGAGCACGGAGACACCTCCGATGCCGTCCCGGCCGGTGCGGGCGCCGAGGAGCACCACCACGTTGCCGACGCCGGCCGCCTCCTTGCGCTGCAGGCGCTGCACCGGCAGCACGCCGATACTCAGGGCGTTGACCAGCGGGTTGCCCTGGTAGGTCGGGTCGAAGACGATCTCGCCGCCGATGTTGGGCAGACCCAGGCAGTTGCCGTACCCGCCGATGCCGGCCACCACGCCGGGCAGCACGCGGGCGGTGTCCGGGTGGTCGGCCGCGCCGAAGCGCAGCGGGTCCATCACGGCGACCGGGCGGGCGCCCATCGCGAGGATGTCGCGGACGATGCCGCCCACGCCGGTCGCGGCGCCCTGGTAGGGCTCGACGAAGCTCGGGTGGTTGTGCGACTCGACCTTGAAGGTGACCGCCAGGTCGTCGGAGATCTGCACGACGCCCGCGTTTTCCCCGATGCCGGCCAGCATCCGGGTGTTCTGCGGGGCCTTGTCACCGAACTGGCGCAGGTGCACCTTGCTCGACTTGTAGGAGCAGTGCTCGCTCCACATGATCGAGTACATCGCCAGCTCGGACGCGGTCGGCCGGCGGCTGAGGATCTGCCGGATCCGTTCGTACTCGTCGTCCTTGAGGCCCAGGTCGGCATGTGGCTGAAGCTCTTGTGGCGTGCTGAGCGCACGCTGCACCGTGTCGGGACCGCCGTCGAACTCATTGACCAGCACGTCCGTGGCGGCGAAGCCGGTCGGCTTGGTCGGTGCGGCAGCCGCCGGTGGCTTGTTCGGCGCCGGCGGCGCCGCCGCGCCGCTGGTGGCCGTGTCCGGCTGCGAGGTCATTACTGTTGTCCCCCTGCGTGCTGTCCGCCGGCGGTCGCCCCGGCCAGGGCCCGCAGGACGGAGGTGAAGAAGCCGAGGCCGTCGAGTGACGGGCCGGTCAGCGCCTCCACTGCGTGTTCCGGGTGCGGCATGATGCCGACGACGTTGCCGGCCTCATTGGTGATCGCGGCGATGTCCCGCTGCGAACCGTTCGGGTTGCCACGGATGTACCGGGCCACGACCCGGCCCTCGGCCTCGAGCGCGTCCAGCGTGCGCTCGTCGGCGACGTAGCAGCCCTCGCCGTTCTTGACCGGGATGAGCACTTCCTGGCCCACGCTGAACCGATTGGTCCAGGCGGTGTCGTTCGAGTCGATCCGCAGGAACTGGTCGCGGTTGCGGAAGTGCAGATGCTGGTTGCGGGTGAGCGCGCCGGGCAGCAGGTGGGCCTCGCAGAGGATCTGGAAGCCGTTGCAGATGCCGAGCACGGGCAGGCCGCCGCGGGCGGCGTCGATGATCGATTCCATCGCCGGGGCGAACCGGGCGATAGCGCCACAACGCAGATAGTCCCCGTAGGAAAAGCCGCCGGGCAGCACCACGGCGTCGACGGCGTGCAGGTCGGGGTCGCCGTGCCAGAGGCGCACCACGTCGCCGCCGGCGATGCCCGCGGCGCGGGCCGCGTCGCCGTCGTCGAGGGATCCGGGGAAGGTGACCACACCGATCCGCATGGTCAGGCGACCTCCGCCGGAACGCCGTTCACCGAGTGGATCGTGAAGTCCTCGATCACCGGGTTGGCGAGCAGCTTGTCGGCGATCTCACGGGCGCGCTCGAGATCGGCCTCACCGGCGAACTCGATCTCGATCCGCCGACCGATGCGGACCGAGGAGACATCGGTCACACCGAGCCTGGGCAGCGCGTTTGCCACTGCCTGGCCCTGCGGATCGAGAATCTCCGGCTTCAGCATGACGTCGACCACGACGCGAGCCACGGGCACTCCTGACTGATAGTGGTGAGCACGGGCAGCCTACCTTGTGAACCATCCGATCGGCCCATCGGCCGGTGTCGGCAGCGTGACCCGCGCGGCGCTGAGCAGGCAACTTCGACGGTGATCCAGGACACCCGAAACATCGAAGCTTCAATCGTCTCCGGGGTCATCACACGGTGATAGGTGCGAACTGAATTATTGGCGGCGTCGGTGCCGGCACCTACCGTCTAGTCATCGATCTCCGGATGGCCCGGCGGCGGTCGCCCCCACCGCCGCCGACGCCATGAATCGAGCAGTCTCCGCCGGGGCGTGGTGTGAGGGTCGAGCTCCGCCACGCCTCGGCGGCACGACCTTAGAAACCGGCCTCCTAGAGAATCGGCGCCGGCCGGTATGCGGCGGCCGCCGGGTGCGCCGCAACGATCGTCGCCACCCGCTCGGCCACCTCGCGGACCTGCGACGGTGCCGCGCCGACGAACGCCGCCCGATCCGAGACCAGGGTGTCGATCTCGGCCCGGGACAACCGCAGCCGCTCGTCGCCGGCAAGCCGGTCGAACAGGTCGTTGCCGGCCGCGCCCTTTTCCCGCATGGCCAGCGCCACCGCGACCGCGTGCTCCTTGATCACCTCGTGCGCCACCTCGCGACCGACGCCCTTGCGGACGGCGGCCACCAGGATCTTGGTGGTGGCCAGGAACGGCAGGAAGCGGTCCAGTTCGCGAGCGATGACCGCCGGGTACGCGCCGAACTCGTCGAGCACCGTGAGGAAGGTCTGGAACAGGCCGTCGGTCGCGAAGAACGCATCCGGCAGCGCCACCCGGCGCACCACCGAGCAGGAGACGTCGCCCTCGTTCCACTGGTCGCCGGCCAGCTCGCCGACCATCGACAGGTAACCGCGGACGATCACCGCGAGCCCGTTCACCCGCTCCGACGACCGGGTGTTCATCTTGTGTGGCATCGCCGACGACCCGACCTGGCCCGGTTTGAAGCCCTCGGTGACCAGTTCCTGACCGACCATCAGCCGGATCGTGGTGGCCAGCGAGGACGGCGCGGCCACCACCTGGGCCAGCGCCGACACCACGTCGAAGTCGAGCGACCGCGGGTAGACCTGGCCGACGCTGCTCAGCACCCGGTTGAAGCCGAGGTGCCCGGCGACCCGCTGCTCCAGCGTGGCCAGTGCCTCGAAGTCGCCGTCCAGCAGGTCTAGTTGGTCGGCCGCGGTGCCGACCGGGCCCTTGATCCCGCGCAGCGGGTACCGGCCGATCAGGTCGTCCAGCCGCTCGTACGCGATCAGCAACTCCTGCGCGGCCGAGGCGAACCGCTTGCCCAGCGTGGTGGCCTGCGCCGCGACGTTGTGCGACCGGCCGGTCACCACCAGGTCCGAATACTCCACGGCGCGCTCGGCGAGCCGGGACAGCGCGGACACCACCCGTTCCCGGATCAGCTCGAGCGACGCCCGGATCTGCAACTGCTCGACGTTCTCGGTCAGGTCGCGGGACGTCATGCCCTTGTGGATCTGCTCGAAGCCGGCGAGCTCGCTGAACTCCTCGATCCGCGCCTTCACGTCGTGCCGGGTGACCCGCTCGCGGGCCGCGATCGAGGCCAGGTCGACCCGGTCGAGCACCGCCTCGTACGCCTCCACCGCGCCCTCCGGCACCGCCACCCCGAGATCGCGCTGCGCCCGCAACACAGCCAGCCAGAGCCGGCGCTCCATCCGGATCTTCTCCTCGGGAGACCAAAGAGTGGTGAGGTCGGCGGAGGCGTAGCGGGCGGCAAGCACGTTCGGGATGGTCACGCGAGCGATTCTGTCACGGGCTCCGGTTGCCTCTTCGGCAGCTCATGCCGCAGGGTGCGCACCTCACGGCTGCTCAGCATGCCGATCCCCGCAATGATCATGAGAGCGGCGGCGCCGATCAGGGTCGGCTTGATGCCGGCCGCGTGCGCGATCGGGCCCATCGCCATCTCGCCGATCGGGATGGCCACGAACGAACCGACCATGTCGTATGAGTAGACCCGGGCCAGCTTGTCCGGCGGCACGTGTTCCTGCATGGTCGTCTCCCACGCGACACCGAACTGCTCGATCGACAGCCCGGCCACGAACGCGCCGAGCATCAGCGCCCAGACCGCGGGATAGACGCCGAGCAGGATGATCGGCAGCGCGAACGGCAGGCAGCAGGCCACGCCGAAGAACAGCATCCGCCGCAGCCGGAGCCGCAACGCCACCAGGCCGCCGACGATCATCCCGGCGGTCTGCGCGGCCAGCACGAAACCCCAGGCCTGCCGGCCGAACGTCTGGTCCGCGACGAACGGGCCGAGCACGAACAGGCCACCGCTCCACGCCGCGTTGGTCACGCAGAAGCCGGCCACGACCACCCAGAGCCAGGTCCGCGACCGGAACTCGGTCCAGCCGATGCGCAGGTCGGCCAGCAGGTTCGAACGTTCCGCGCGCTTCGCCGGCTCCGGGACCCGCAGGCCCAGAAAGAACAGTGCCGAGAGGGCGAACGTGCCCGCGTCCACCGCGATGCCCCAGCCCGGACTGGACACCGCCACCACCAGGCCGGCCACCGGCGCACCCACCACGGCCGCCGTGTTCAGGCAGACCCGGTTGATCGCGTTCGCCTGCTGGCGCAACGCCTCGGGCACGGTCGACGGCAGGATCGAGGCGCTCGCCGGCAGGGCCAGCGCGCCAACCATGCCGTTGAGCGCGGCGAGGCCCATGAGCAGCGGAATGGTGGCGGTGCCGGTGAGCACCAGGACGGCCACGACGGCCTGGGTGACGGCGGCGGCCAGGCTGGCGCCGACCATCAGCAGGCGTTTCGGCACCCGGTCGGCCAGCACCCCGCCGAACAGCAGGAAGGCCACGTTGACCACGGTGCGGGAGCCGACCACCAGGCCCAGGTCGGCGACCGAGCCGGTGAGGTCGAGCACCGCGAACGCCAGCGCGATGGGCGCGAACGAGTTGCCCAGGGCGTTGATCGTGCGGCCGGCCACCAGGAAGCGGAACGGACGGTGCCGCAGCGGCGCCATCGAGCTGCTCATCGGGACTCCATCTCGAACATCGCCGTGGTGGTGCTCGTGCGGATGGTGCCGGGGGTGCGCGGCGGCCGGGCCGCCGCGTGCAGCTCGGTCAGGGCGGCGCCGACCCGGTCCCGGAACTCGCGCCATTGTGCCGGGTCGATCCACAGCTCGGCGTCGACCAGCAGCATCGGGCCAGGCGGGAAGTGCGCGTCCCGGGTGCGGCGGATCAGCTCGTGGGCGAACGCGGCCATCTCGACCCGGCGCTGCTCGTCGCTGCGCCCGCCGCGGTGGCGTTGCTGATCCCGTTCGTGTGACGCGTCGTAGCGGTAGCGCTTCGCGACGCCGCCGCGGATCTTTTCCTCGCCCTCGACCAGGATCAGTCCGCCGGCCAGCAGGTTGCGCAGGTGGTAACTGGCGTTGGCGTGGGTCAGCCCCAGCTCACGGGCCACCTCGGCGGCGGTCATCGAGCTCGCGGTGAGCAGGGACATGATCTGCAGCCGTACGGGATGGGCCATGGCGCGCAGCGCGGCCTGCTCACCCTTATCTCCCAAAGACATGTTTGGGAGTCTAGGGCAGGGCATGGCGACTGTCCAACGTTTCTTTGGGAGTGGCACACTGCTCAGAGAACCGGCATTCTCGCTATTGTTACTGACGAGTAGCAGGCGCAAATACCGAAAGGTCCACCGATGACTGATTTCAATGCTGAGTCGCTCTCCTCGATCGGCCCCAAGGAGTTCGCTCAGCTCGTCAAGACGACGCCGGACTCGCAGATCGCCGAGGTCATGAACGGCGACGCCCGCACCAAGATCCTCGACGAGGTCTTCAACCGCATGCCGTCCCTGTTCCGCGCCGAGAAGGCCGGCGACACCTCCGCCGTCATCCACTGGATCATCTCGGGTGGCCCGAACGGCAGCGACACGTACGAGACCGTGATCGAAAACGGCGGGTGCACGGTGACCAACCAGCCGGTCCGCGAGCCGAAGCTGGCCATGACCATGGACCCGGTGACCTTCCTCAAGGTCGTCTCGGGCGACGGCAACCCGATGATGATGTTCATGACCGGCAAGATCAAGGCGAAGGGCGACCTCGGCCTGGCCGCCAACGTCGCGAAGCTCTTCGACATCCCCCGGGCCTGAGCGACCAGACTTGGGACGGGGGCCGGCGCGGACGCCGGCCCCCGTTTCACGTCAGGCCGTGGTCGCGGGCATAGATCGCCGCCTGGGTGCGGTCGCGCAGGCCGAGCCGGCCGAGGATGTGCGAGACGTGGTTCTTGACCGTGCCCTCGCTCACGAACAGCTGCCGGGCGATCTCGCGGTTGGTGGCACCGCGCGCGATCAGCCGCAGCACCTCGTGCTCGCGCTCGGTCAGTTCCAGCCGCGGCCGCTCGGGTGGCACCCGGTCCAGCGCACCGACCAGCCGCCGGATGGCCGCGCTGTCGTGCTGGTCCACGCCGGCCCGGGCCAGGCGTACGGCCTGCGCCAACTCGCGCGGCGGCAGGTCTTTGAGCAGGTAGCCGCCGGTGCCGGCGCGCAGCGCGCGGAGCACGTACTCCTCGTCGTCGAATGTGGTGAGCATCAGCACCCGGCAGGACGGCAGCCGCTCCCGCAACAGTTCGGCCGCGTGCAGGCCGTCCAGCACCGGCATCCGGACGTCCATCAGCACCACCTCGGCCCGATTCCGCACGGCCAGTTCGACCGCCGCCCGGCCGTCCGCCGCGGTGCCGACCACCTCGATGCCCGGCTCGATGGCCAGCAACGACGCGATCCCTTCCCGGATCAGAGCCTGGTCGTCGGCGACCAGCACGCGGATCGGCTCGTCGCTCACCCGGCGCTCCCCACGCTCGCGGTCACCCGGGTGCCGTGGCCGGGCGCCGACTCGATCCGCACGGTGCCGCCGAGTGCCGCCAGCCGGTCCCGCATGCCCGGCAGGCCACTGCCGGTGGCCGACTCGACCGCGAAGCCCCGGCCGTTGTCGGCAACCTCCAGAGTGGCCGCGCCGGCGAAGCTCAGCGCCACCCGCACCAGGTCGGCACCGGCGTGCCGGCGCGCATTGGTGAGCGCCTCCTGCGCCACCCGGTAGAGCGCCTCGAGACCCGCCCGCGGATGGCCGGCCTCGCTGCCGGTGAGCTCCAGCGACACCCGAAAGTCCGGGTCGTCGAGCCCGTGGGCCAGCGTGGCCAGCGCCGCGGCCAGCGAGAACGGCTCGGCCCGGAGCGCGCCGACCGACTCGCGGACTTCCCGGAGAGCACGGCTGGCGGCGCTCTGCGCGTCGCGCACCGCACGATCGGCGACCTCGTCGTCGCGTACCCGAAACGCTTGTGCTTTTTGCAGTTGCACGCTGATCGCGGTGAGGTGGTGCCCGACGCTGTCGTGAATGTCGCGGGCCAGCCGGTTGCGCTCGGCGGCCGCACTCAACTCGGCCACCCGGCGCTGCGCCGCACTCAGCTCGGCGACCAGTTCCTCGGCCCGCATCCGGCTGCGCCGCTGCTGATCGGCAACCGCCGCGGCGGCCACCGACAGCACCGTCCCGATCAGGAACATCAGCAGGTCGGAGACGAGCTCGGGATTGCGGAACCAGTCCGGGACCGCGACCGTCCGCACCACCGCCACCAGCAGATAGCCGGCCGCCAGCCCGATGCTCCACCGGCGGCCGAGGGTGAAATACGCGAAGAACGGCACCAACACGTAGAGGACCCGCGCGAACCCGGGCCCGTCACCGGCGGCGACCACCTCGAGGAGTGCCATCCGGGCGATCAGCAGCCCGACCGCCCACCGCCCGCGCCGCGCCACCTGCTCGACGGCCAGCAGGGCCAGCAACCCACCCACGAAGGCGGCGAGCTCGCTCACCGACCAGCCCGGTGCCAGCCCCGCCGCCGCATAGGCCGCCCCGGTGGCCAGCACGGCGAGGTAGAGGGCCGAGGCCATCCAGCGTGTCACCAGGTCAGGCTAGGCGCGGGCGGCACACCGCCCCAAGCCCGGCGATCGAAGTCTGGCCAAAGGTCATGTGCCCCCGGCGTCCACGGTGGCCAGTTGGCACTGTCGGCGCCCATCGACGCCCGGCACGGTGAGCCCATGTCCGATTACCTGCTGTACCGCCTGGCCGGCTGGACCGGCCTGACCGGCGCAATCCTCATCGTGATCGCCGCCGCCCGCCGCGCCGGCCTGCTGCCCGAGACCGAACTGACCCACGCCCTGGCTCCACCCGCCTCGGCGCTGCTGCTGCTCACGCTGACCGCGCTCTATCTGTGCCAGCGCGCTCCCGCCGGCCGCCTGGGCCTGGCCGGCTTCGTCCTCAACCACCTGGGCCTGTCCGGCCTGTTCGCGATCGAGTTCCTCACCCACGCGCTCCGCAGCGTGAACATCGCTCCCGGCCGGCCCTACTTCCTGGTGGTGGCGGTGACGTTCCTGGCCGGCGTGCTGCTGTTCACCGCGGCGTCGTGGCGGGCGGGCGTGCTGCCGCGAGGGGCTTTGATCCTGTACGCGACCGGCCTGAGCGCGGCGGCGCTGCGCAACTCGGTACCCGAGCCGGTCTACCTGACCGGTCTGGTGGTGGGCGCAGCCGGCGTTTTGTGGTTGTCGCTGGCTCTGCTACGCACCACCGGCGGGTCGCCGGCGAAAATCGCTGCGGCGAACCGGGCTTCGGTCGCCTGATCGGGTCGGACGCGTCCAGCCGCGGTCGGAGGGGCCGTCCTTCCCGCCGTTTTGTGGCGACTCCAGCATTTCAGCGCCGAGAACGCGCCTCCAAGGGCTTGATGCGACCCTCCACGGCGGCCAGCGCGATATCCGTCCGGAACTGAGCGCCGTCCAACCGGACGCCGTCCACCAGCGCGTAGGCGGCGTCCCGGGCGCCGGCCAAGTCGGGACCGAGCGCCGTCACGCTCAACACCCGGCCGCCGGCCGAGATCAGGGCGCCGTCCTCGCGGCGGGCCGTGCCGGCGTGGATCACGCCGGGGACCTCCGCGCCCTCGATCACGTCGCCGGTGCGCGGGGTGCCGGGGTAGTTGTGGCTGGCCACCACCACCGTGATCGCGGCGCCGTCGTGCCAGCGCAGCGGCGGGTGCTCGGCCAGCCGGCCGGTCGCGGCCGCCTGCAGCAGGCCGGCCAGGGGCGTGGCCAGCAGCGCCAGCACCACCTGGGTCTCCGGGTCGCCGAAGCGGGCGTTGAACTCGATGACCTTGGGGCCGTCGGGGGTGAGCGCCAGCCCGACATAGAGCAGGCCGGCGAACGGGGTGCCGCGGTCGCGCATCTCGGCCAGCGTGGGCTCGACCGTCTCGCGGAGCACCCGCGGCACCAGGTCGTCCGGGGCCCAGTCGAGCGGGGCGTAGGCGCCCATGCCGCCGGTGTTCGGGCCCGCGTCGCCGTCGCCGAGGCGCTTGAAGTCCTGGGCCGGCATCAGCGGGACGGCCGCGGCGCCGTCGGTCACCACGAACAGCGACACCTCGGGGCCGGAGAGGTACTCCTCGATCACGACCTTGCCGCAGTCGGCCGCGTGCTGCACGGCCACCTCGAGCGAGTCGGTGACCACCACGCCCTTGCCGGCGGCGAGACCATCATTCTTGACCACGTACGGGGCACCCAGCTCGTCGAGAGCGCGGGCCACCTCGTCCGCTTCCGTGCAGGCGTACGAGCGCGCGGTCGGCACCCCGGCCGCCGCCATCACGTCCTTGGCGAACGCCTTCGACCCCTCCAACTGGGCGGCCGCCGCGCTCGGCCCGAAGCAGGCGATGCCCTTGGCCCGCACCGCGTCGGCGACCCCGGCCACCAGCGGCGCCTCGGGACCGACCACCACCAGGTCGGCGGCCAGCTCGACGGCCAGCGCCGCGACCGCCGCCGGATCGGTGGCCGTGACTGGGTGCAGCTCAGCCAGCTGGGCAATTCCCGGATTACCGGGGGCCGCGGCCAGGAAGTCCACGGACGGGTCGGCAGCGAGGCCCACGGCGAGGGCGTGCTCGCGCCCGCCGGACCCGATCAGAAGTACGCGCACGACGGGCGATCCTACCGGCGCTGTCCTTCCCCACGTCGCACAGCAGGGCAGTCGCGTAAACTTCGGCAGTACCCGGGCTTCGCCGAGTACCAATCCAGCTGGAAAGGCGTCACAGAAGTGCCGGTGATCGTGTTGGTCGGCGCCCAATGGGGCGACGAGGGCAAGGGCAAGGCCACTGACCTGCTGGGCGACCGGCTGGACTACGTCGTCAAGTTCAACGGCGGCAACAACGCCGGCCACACCGTGGTGATCAAGGGCGAGAAGTACGCGCTGCACCTGCTCCCCAGTGGCATCCTCACGCCGGGGGTGACCCCGGTGATCGGCAACGGGGTGGTGGTCGACCTCGCCGTCCTGTTCCAGGAGATCGACGGCCTCGAGGCCCGCGGCACCGACACCTCGCGGCTGCGGATCAGCGCGAACGCACACGTCATCCCGTCCTACAACCGCTCGCTCGACAAGGTCAGCGAGCGCTACCTGGGCGCACGCCGGATCGGCACCACGGGACGCGGCATCGGGCCCACCTACGCCGACAAGATGAACCGGATTGGCGTACGCATCCAGGATCTTTTCGACGAGTCGATCCTGCGGCAGAAGGTCGAGGCCGCGCTGACCTTCAAAAACCAGGTCCTCTCCAAGATCTACAACCGGCAGGCGGTCAAGGCCGACGAGGTGGTCGCCGAGCTGCTGTCCTACGTCGACCGGCTGCGGCCCTACGTGGGCGACACCGCGCTCGAGCTGGCCGAGGCGATCGACGCCGGCAAGGTGGTGCTCTGCGAGGCCGGTCAGGCCACCCTGCTCGACGTCGACCACGGCACCTACCCGTTCGTGACCAGCTCCAACGCCACCTCGGGCGGGGCCTGCACCGGCTCCGGCATCCCGCCGACCCGGATCGACCGGGTGGTCGCGGTGCTCAAGGCGTTCACCACCCGGGTGGGCGAGGGCCCGTTCCCCACCGAGCTGCACGACAAGTTCGGCGACTATCTGCGCGAGGTCGGCCACGAGTACGGCACCACCACCGGCCGGCCCCGCCGGATCGGCTGGCTCGACCTGGTGATCGGCCGCTACGCGCAGCGGATCAACGGGGTCACCGACTTCGCTCTGACCAAGCTGGACAACTACGACGACCTCGACGAGATCCCGGTGTGCGTCGCCTACGACGTGCACGGCGTCCGGCACGACGAGATGCCGATCAGCCAGAGCGACTTCCACCACGCCACCCCGATCTACGAGACGCTGCCCGGCTGGAAGCAGGACATCTCCGGCTGCCGCACGTTCGAGGACCTGCCCAAGGACGCCCAGCGCTTCGTCGAGTTCGTCGAGCAGCGCCTCGGCGCCCGCATCTCGATCGTCGGCGTCGGCCCCGGCCGCGAGGCGGTCATCGAGCGTCACTCGGTGCTGAGCGAGGTCTGACGGTGTACGACGTCGTGCTGCTCAGCCTCGCGGAGGGCGGCGGCTCCGCGGAGGAAGGTGCTTGCGGCTCCAGTTGCGGCGGTTGCGGCACCGCGGAGCGCGCCGCGTGCGGGCCGCGGGTCCCGGTGCTGGAGTGTGCGGCCGCGCTCACCGCGGCCGGCGCCCGGGTCGAGACGGTCACGGCCGCCTCCGACCGGGAGATCGACGACGTCCTGTCCCGTTTCGACGGCCCGGTCCGGCCGGATGGTCTGACCTGGCCCGACCCCGACACCAAGACCAGGTTGGTGGTGGCCACCGCTGTCGACGGCCAGTTGCGCGCCGTCGTGCGCAGGCTGGTTCGGCGGTACGCCCCGGCGCCCAGCAAACGGCCGGCCGACCTCGCGGCCAACCGCACCGTCCCCGATCTGCCGCCGCTGGCCATCCTGCCGCTCGACCCGGCCGGCACCACCGATCTGGCCGCCCAGCTGGGCCTGCCGCGCACCCCGGCGGCGGTGGCGGCGGCCGTGCTGACCGGCCCGGTGCGGCGGCTCGACCTGCTGCGCAACGACGGCGGTTCGGTCACCGTGGACGGTGCCCTGATGGGCGGCGCCGACGACGCCGGGCGGGCGGTGCCGTGGCGCGGCCGGGTCGAGGTGGACGACACGGTCCTGTCCGACGGCAGCGAGCCGATCCTGGCCTGCGCGATCGGCAACGGCGGCGGCTACGCCGAGTTCGACGGCCTGCGCCTGCTGTCCGACGGCGACCCCACGGACGGCCGGGTCGAGGTGGCGGTGGCCGTGCCGAGCATCGTCAAGCAGCGCTTCCGCGGCACCAGGGTGCGGGTCGAGGTGCGCCGGGCCCGTGGCCGGGCGGTGTCCGTGCTGCCCCGCGACGGCGAGTTGCAGTTCCTCGACGACGGGGTGGGCGGCTCGATCAACCGCAAGCGTTCCTGGTGGACCGAGCCCGGGGCGTGGGCGGTGTACGCGCGCTGAGCGACTGTGCGAGTCTGGATGTAGTACTTCAGTTCTACGAGGTGTTACGGGGAGGACGCTTCCGTGGAGGACGAGAACGCCGACCGCGTCTACGTACCGGGGACGAATCCCACGCCCCCGGATCGGGACGTGGAGCCGTTCTGGGCGCAGGAGGAGCTGGAGGCTCCCGTGCACGGTGGCCGGCCCGTACCGCACGAGGCGCCACCGGCCGTGCCACTGCCGGGACCGCCGCCGGGGCCGCCTCCCGGGCCGCCGGGGGTCTACCGTCCGGATCGACCGGCCCAGATTCCGGTGCCGGCGCCGCCGCCCGCCACGACGCAGGTGCCGGTCCCGCCGCGGCCCGCCACGACGCAGGTGCCGATCCCACTGCCGCCCACCGTGCCCCACCAGCGGCCCCCGGTCCCGCCGCAGCAGCCTTCGCCGCCGCCGCCGACGCAGGCCTGGCCCAACCTCGAGCCGCCGGCCACCGCAGCGCACGAGCCCTCGACCGACGCCACCGGCCCCGAGCAGACCGGCCCAGCGCAGACCGGCCCCAAGCAGACCGGCCAGCAGCGGACCGGTCCGACCGTGCCGGTTTCCGGCTCTCCGGCGGCTGCTGAGCCCATCTCGGCCGCGCCCACCTCCGGCGCCGGCACGCCGCCCTCCACTCCGGATACGCCCTGGTCACATCCGCCGCAGCGGCCCGAGCCGGCGGCACCGGAACCGGCCCGCGCCACCGGCTCGGCGTCCGTGCCCGGCATCGTCCGGCCCGACCAGCAGCCGCCGCCTCCCCCGCCGCCGCAGCAGCCGGGGCCTGCGTCCGACCCGTCGAACGCCGCGATCTACCGGCCCGGCCCGCTCCCTCCTCCGGGTCCGGTCCCGCCGCATTATCAGCAGTCCGTGCCGCCGCAGCCCATGCCGCCGCAGCCCATGCCGCCGCAGCCCGTGCAGCCGCAGCCCGGTCCGCCGCGCAACGGCCCGTACCCGCCCACGGTCGACCCGCGCGCGCTTCCGCCGTACCAGCAAATGCCGCAACCTCCGCAGCAAGCCGGACCACCGCCGCCGGCCGATCCGTTCCAGGATCTGCCGTGGGTGTCCGACGGCAACACGCCGACCGCCGAGGAGTTCGCCCGGCGCCGGATGGCCAAGCCGGCCGATCCGGTCGCCACCCAGGGGCCCCGGGCGATCCTGCGCAAGGGCACGATGGGCCTGGTCAAGATGGCGCCGGGCCGGCGCGAGCAGGAATACAAGCAGGACGTCGAGATGGTCCGCCGCAACTTCGGCGGGCTGCGCCAGGTGACCGTGGTCAACCCCAAGGGCGGTGCCGGCAAGACCGTGGCCGTGCTGCTGCTCGCCATGACGTTCGGCCAGAAGCGCGGCGGTTACGTGCTGGCCTGGGACAACAACGAGACCCAGGGCACCCTCGGCATGCGGGCGCAGCAGGACTTCCACGCCCGCACGGTCCGCGACATGATGCGCGACCTGCAGCTGTTCCGCGGTTCACAGGGCCGGGTCGGCGACCTGTCGCAGTACGTGCGGGCCCAGGGCGAGGGCATGTTCGACGTGCTCGCCTCGGACGAGTCGGCCACGGCCGGCGAGATGCTCACCTCGAGCGCGTTCGCCGAGATCCGTGAGATCGTCAGCCGGTTCTACAAGCTGATCTTCGTGGACACCGGCAACAACGTGCGCGCCCAGAACTGGCAGGCGGCCATCGACGCCACGGACCAGCTGGTGATCACCATGTCGGCCCGTAACGACTCGGCCGAGACCGCCGCCCGGATGCTCGATCACCTCGAGCAGAGCGGCCGCCAGCGGCTGGTACGCCAGGCGATCAGCGTGGTCTCGATGCCGCCGACCCGCAAGGACATCGACCTCCCCGCGATCCAGCGCCACTTCGCGGCCCGCACCCGAGCCGTCCTGCTGGCACCGTACGAGAAGCTCATCGACTCCGGCGAGCCGCTCCGCTACGGCCAGCTCTCCAGCAACACGAAGGACGCCTGGCTGAAGATCGCGGCCGCGGTGGCCGAGGGCCTGTAGCGCGCCCCCGGCCGGCCAGCACGATCAGGACAGTACGATCAGGACAGGGCGTCGGCGGCAGCCGGGTCGCTGTCCCGCAGGAACTGGGCACAGCGGGCCGCCTCGTCCGCCTCGCCGATCTCGGCGGCAGCCTGCGAGAGGCTGTGCAGGCAGCGCAGGAAGCCCTGGTTGGCGGGGTGCGACCAGGGCACCGGACCGTGCCCCTTCCAGCCGTTGCGGCGCAGCGCGTCGAGGCCGCGGTGATATCCGGTGCGGGCGTACGCATACGCGGTGACCGGCTCGCCGGCGGCCAGCGCGGCACTGGCCAGGGCGGCCCACGCGGCGCTGTAGGCCGGGTGCGCCGCCGCGACGGCCTTGAACTCGGCCTCGGTGCCGGCCGCAGCCAGTTCCTTGTCGGCCGCAGCGTCGGCGGGCAGCAGGGTGGCCGGTGGCTCGGGCATCAGATTCTGCATAACCTCATTCAACCGGTCGCACCAGGATGAATTCCTGGCGGGGTTATCAGTCCCACGCCGCGGCGAGGCGGGCCAGCCGGTCGGCGTACTCGATCCGGTGTTGCCAGGCCGCCGGCCAGGCGGCGAGTCCGCGAGCCGCACCCGCGAAGGCGCCGGCCAGGCACGCGATGGAATCCGAGTCGCCGGACGACGCGGCGCCGCGGCCGAGCACCGCGACCGGCTCGTCCGGCGAGATCAGGTAGCAGTAGAGCGCGGTGGCCAGCGCCTCCTCGGCGATCCAGCCGGCGCCGGTGGCCAGGCACGGGTCGCCCGCGAAGTCACCCTTGGCGAGCGCCGCCGACACCCGGTCGAGGGCCGCCGCACATTCGTCCCAGCCGCGCGCGATGAAGCCCTCCGGCGAATCCATCCCAGGTTGCTGCCAGAGGTCACCGAGCCAGTCGGACCGGTAGATGGTGCGCTGCTGATCGCAGCGATCCCGCAGCGTGGCCAGCAGATCGTCCGGCGCCAGGCCACCGCGGAGAAACCAGCAGGCGTACGCCGTGAGCTCGCTCGCCGCCAAGCCGGTGGGATGGCCGTGAGTGAGCGCCGCCTGCAACTGGGCCGCCCCGGACCGCTGGTCGTCGGTCAGCCCCGGGATCAGGCCGACCGGCGTGACCCGCATGTTGGCGCCGCACCCCTTGGAGGAGGCCTGGGTGGCCCGCTGCCAGGGTCCGCCCTCGGCCAGCGCCCCGCAGGCCCGCAGGCAGGTCATCCCGGGCGCGCGGTTGTTGTCCGGGCTCTGCGCCCAAGCCAGGAACGCCTCCCGGAGCAGCGGTTCGAGGACGTCCGGGCTGATCTCGGGTGCGGCCAGCAGCGACTCGCCGACCGCGAGCGCCATCTGGGTGTCGTCGGTGACCAGGGCCGGATCGCCGGTCAGTTCGGTCGGACCGGCCGGGCCGTATCGGGCGACAATTGCCGCGTAATCCTCGAACTCGGTCGGTTTGCCGAGCGCGTCCCCGTACGCCAGCCCGTAGAGCGATCCCGCGGCATTTTGCACGGTCGTTACCCTACGTGGCATGTCCGGTGATCCGCTGCTGCCCGTCCTCGGCGGGGAGATCCCGTTCGACTCCACCGCGTTGGAGGTGGAGTCCCGGGCCGAGTTCGAGATCCACCTGGCCCGGCGGTCGCTGGCCGGTCTCGTGGTGCTGGGCCTGCGCCTCGACCTGGACCCACCCGACTTCTCCGGGGTCGACGTGTCCGGCGCGCTGTTCGTCGGCTGCCGGCTGGCCGGCGAAACCGTGGAGATCGACCTGATCCGGCGCGGTGCGCACCTGGTGCCGCCGTTCGAGGCCCGGCCGTACCCGACCCATCCGGCCACTCTGTACACCCCGGAGGACCTGTCCTTCGGGTTCGCCGAGGACGGCTTCGCGGGGATGTACGACACCCTGGTCTACCAGCATTTCCTGGAGCACGGTGGGGCGTCGCCGGACATCCGCGAGGCGCTGTCCCAGCGGCTGCACGACGCCGGCATCGACAACGCGCTAGGCAAGGCGCTGGCCGCCTGGGTGTGCGGCCGCGACGTCAAGGCCGCGGTCGGGATCATGGGCGGCCACGCGGTGCCGCGCGGCTCCTCGGCCTACCGCATCGCGGCCATGCTGGCCTGGCGGCTCGCCTCAGTGGGCCGGCTGGTGGTCACCGGCGGCGGGCCGGGCGTGATGGAGGCGGCCAACCTGGGCGCGTACTTCAACGACCGGCCGGCCTCGCAGCTGGTCACGGCGATCGACCGGCTGGCGGCGGCACCGCACTTCGCCGATCACGAGCCGTTCACGGCGGCCGCGCTGGCGGTGCGCGCGGCCTATCCGGCCCCGGCCACCGCGGTGTCCGACGTGGTGGGCCGGCTGCGGCACGGCGGCCTGGCTCTGCCCACCTGGCTGTACGGGCACGAGCCGGCCAACCTGTTCGCCGGCCAGATCGGCAAGTACTTCTCGAACGCCGTCCGGGAGGACTCGATCCTGCGGCTGGCCCGGGGCGGCATCGTGTTCGCGCCCGGCTGGGCCGGCACCGTGCAGGAGATCTTCCAGGCCGCGACGAAGACCTTCTACCAGACCGACGGGCCGTCCGGGCCGTTCGTCTTCCTCGGCGTCGACCACTGGCGGCAGTTGCCGGTGGAGGCGCTGCTGCGGCCGTTGCTGGCCCGGTCACCGCAAGGCGATCAGTCCCACCTCGTGGTGGTCACCGACTCGATCGACGTCGCCCTCACCGCGTTGGCCCGATGAGTCAGGCCCGTATGAGTCAGGCAATGTGGACGCGGCGCCAGTGCGTCACCGGCAGGTCCCTCTCCGGTAGATCGGTGAGGCCGTTCTCGTCCATGGCGTTGTAGACGGCCAGCCGGGACCCGTCGAACAGGAACTCGACCGCGTGCAGGACGCGCGGCCGCCAGTCCGCTCGGGTGACCAGCTCGATGACGTTGACGGCCTTCAGGATCTGGCCGCGGGCCCGGCGCAGCGCCGCGTGCGGGTCGGGCCGCCAGTCGAAGTGCTCGTACCAGTCGATCGGCACCGACATGTCGATCTCGTCCCAGGTGATCGCGCACTCGTCGAATTTACGGTGTGTTATTTCGACGCGCGTGACCCCAAAGTCGAGAACCACCGGCCCGTCGGCGAACCAGCCTCGTTCGGCCATGTCCCACATCAGCCAGCCGGACCGCAGCTTACGGCCGATGAGCCGCACAAACTTGGTGCGGTGGACCGCTGCAAGAGCCTCGGCGTCGTGGTGCCACGCCGGTGCATAGCCCTCGATACCCAGCAATGTCATGATCCTCCGTTTTCCGGAGGACGATCGATCGTATACATACCTCTCAGTAACCCTGCAACACGAAGTGGGCCTTTAGTCCGCTTTCGGGTGGTGGGCGGGGTGGTTGGATGGCGCCGGTCCCCTGTTCGGGGACCGGCAGTCACCGAACAATTACTTCGAGAGGGTGGTGCCCACCGAGCGGAGGTTCTCGCAGGCCTCGACGACCCGCTTGGCCAGACCGTTCTCGGCCAGCTTGCCCCAGGCGCGCGGGTCGTACTGCTTCTTGTTGCCGACCTCGCCGTCCACCTTGAGCACGCCCTCGTAGTTGCGGAGCATGTGGTCGGCCACCGGCCGGGTGAACGCGTACTGCGTGTCGGTGTCGATGTTCATCTTGACCACGCCGTAGTCCAGCGCGCCGTGGATCTCCGACAGCAGCGAGCCGGAGCCGCCGTGGAAGACCAGGTCGAGCGGCTTCTCCTTGCCGTACTTCGCGCCGATCGCGTCCTGGATCTCCTTGAGGATCTCGGGGCGCAGCTTGACGTTGCCCGGCTTGTAGACGCCGTGCACGTTGCCGAAGGTCAGCGCGGTCAGGTAGCGGCCCTTCTCGCCCAGGCCGAGGGCCGCGGCGGTGGCCAGGCCGTCCTCGACGGTCGAGTACAGCTTGTCGTCGATCGCGGCGGAGACGCCGTCCTCCTCGCCGCCCACGACGCCGACCTCGATCTCGAGGATGATGTGCGCGGCCGCGGTGTCGCGGAGCAGTTCCTCGGCGATCTGCAGGTTCTCGTCGAGCGGCACGGCCGAGCCGTCCCACATGTGCGACTGGAACAGCGGGGCCTGACCGCGGCCGACCCGCTCCTTGGAGATCGCCACCAGGGGCCGGACGAACTTGTCGAGCTTGTCCTTGGGGCAGTGGTCGGTGTGCAGCGCCACGTTGATCGGGTAGTTCTTGGCGACCACGTGCGCGAACTCGGCGAGCGCCACGGAGCCGGCGACCATGTCCTTCACCGTCGGGCCGGAGACGTACTCGGCGCCGCCGGTGGAGATCTGGATGATGCCGTCGCTGCCGGCCTCGGTGAAGCCCTGCAGGGCCGCGTTGAGGGTCTGCGAGGACGTCACATTGATCGCCGGATAGGCGAACGCGCCGGCCTTGGCGCGGTCGATCATCTCGGCGTAGACCTCGGGAGAAGCGATAGGCATCGGGTGCGCTCCTTGCTCATTGCGTACTGGGAGACAGAGGGCAGGACCGCGCTGTCCTCCAGCAGGCAGTATTCCGCAGGCGTCCGGACGATGGGAAATCACCCCGGAACTCGGAACGAGAACCCGGCACATCCCGCATACCTCGCAATCTAGGCTCAGACCCTATGGGGTCGATCCTGCGCCTTCTGGCTGCTGCACTCCTGTTCACGCTCCCGGCCGGCGCGGCCGCCGCGGCGCCTGCCACCCCCACCGTCGAGGCGCATGTCGGTGGCCTCACGCTCGCACCGGACGGTCCTGAGAAGATCACCATGATGTGGCTGCGGGCCACCGACGCCACGCTGTCCGAGCACAGCTTCACGATGACCGTCGACTTCACGGACATCGCCGGATTTGCCGAGTTCAACATGGGGCTGGTGGTCAGTTCCGAGTTCAACACCATCGGTTCGCTCGCCGGATCCCCAGCGGAATCACCAGGGCCATGCCAGCGCACAGACACCACCTTCACCTGCGCCTGGGACGAGACGATCTATCGGCCGGACACCATTTCGGCGTTCGGGCTCCTGATGGCCGAGCCCAAGGACGGTGCCGTCGCCGGGGCCGAGGGCAAGGTAGCGATCACCACCCGGATCGACGGCGGCGAAGCCACCACCACCGAATCCACGGTCCGGGTCGGGGTCGCCGTGGACGTCGCCGCCGCCGAGGACCTCGAGGTCTCGACCGTGGCCGGCGAGGCGGCGAACACCAGCCCGGCGGTGCGCAACGCCGGTTCGGCCGATGTCAACGGCGTGGTCATGTACGTGGCCTCCGATGCCCGGCTGCTGCTCGACACGTCCTATTCCAACTGCCGCTACGGCGACGGCCGGATGGCGTGTGTCTTCGACGACGTGGTGCCGGCCGGCGGCGGCCGGGTCCTCGACCAGCCGCTCCGGCTGCGCCCGCCGGCCGACTCGGTGCCCGGCAGCCAGGCCCAGGTCGTCGTGCAGTGGATGACGAAGACCGAGTGGGAGGACTTCGCGCCGGGTCTGCCCGAGGACTTCCTCGACGTGCCCGGCGTCGACCCACCGCTCACCCTCACCGAGGCGGCCGGCGCCCAGGCCGATCCGGAGTCGGACATCGAGCCCGAGAACGACACCGGCACCATCACGCTGACCGTGACCGGCACCGACGCCCCGGACTTCGCGGCGATCGGCGCACAGGTCACCTCGGACCCGAGCGGGAGCGCGACGATCCAGGTCGGCGCCCGGAACGTCGGCCCGGGCACGCTGTATCCCGACCTCTACCCCAACAACCAGGTGCACACCCAGGTCGTCCTGCCGTCCAACGTCGAAGTCAGGAGTGCCGACGACCGGTGCGAACAGAACGGCGAGACCTTCGTCTGTTACGCCACCGAGACGATGGAGCCGGGCTACGGCGACACCTTCGACTTCGCCCTTCAGGTGCAGGCCGGCCCCGGGCGGGCCGGGCAGGCCGCGGTCGCCGACACCCTGACCGGCCAGGCCGGTGCCGAGGCCGCCGACTCGGCCAACAACCTCGCCGACATCGTGGTGACCCGGGCGGACGGCGGCGGCTCCGGCGGCGGCCTGCCGGTCACCGGTTCCCAGGCGGCCGGCACCGCGGCGGTCGGCCTCGCGATGATCGCCATCGGGCTTATCGCGGTACGCCGTCACCGGCGCCCGGTTTGCGCGCATGCTGTGCGGGGAACGGGGCCTGGACGCCACCGGAAGGGGACCGCGAGATGACGTATCCCGAAAACATCGATCTGGAAACGCCCGAGGCGGACGCCGCCGAGCAGGCCGCCAGCGCCCGGCTGGAGGACGACGGCCTCGAGGAGAGGTCGACCACGCTGGCCGACGAGACGCCGGTCTGGGACGCGCAGGAACAGCACCGGGTGGTCGAACTCGACGACGACTACCGATGACAAATCTGTCGCCGGGCGGCCCGGCACGCCGGATCATCTAGGTTGTGCTGCTGACCCTGACGACCACCCGCCGCCCGGCCACCGACCTCGGCTACCTGCTGGTCAAGCACCCCGACCGGGTGCACTCGTTCGACGTGCCCACCGGCACCGCGTACGTGCTCTATCCCGAGGCGACCGACGAACGGTGCACGGCGGCACTGCTGCTCGACGTCGATCCGCAGCGACTGCGCAGCCAGCGGGACACCTTCGAACTCGGTCAGTACGTCAACGACCGCCCGTACGCGGCCTCCAGCCTGCTCGCCGCGGCACTGGCCAAGACCTTCCGCAGCGCCATGCGCGGCGCCTCCAAGGACCGGCCGGAACTCGCCGCCGAGAGCATCCCGCTGGAGATCCGGGTGCCGGTGCTGCGCGGCACCACCGATCTGGCCGCCCGGCTGTTCGGCCCGTTGGGCTGGGACGTCACCGCCACGCCGATCCCGCTGGAGCCGGAGATCGGCGGCGACAGCCGGTACGTCGACCTGCGGCTGGCCGGCACCGCCCGGCTCGCCGACGCGCTCAACCACCTGTATGTGCTGCTGCCGGTCCTCGACGACGCCAAGCACTACTGGGTCGCGCCCGACGAGATCGACAAGCTGCTCCGCTCGGGTGCGGGCTGGCTCGCCAACCATCCCGAGAAGGTGCTGGTCGCGCGCCGCTACCTCGCGCACCGCAAGCACCTGGCCGATTCGGCGCTGAGCCGGCTCGAGGTCGACGAGCCGCCGGCCGAGGAGGAGGCGGAACTGCCGGTCGCCCGCAAGGTCTCGCTGGCCGAGCAGCGCCGGGACGCGGTGCTGGCCGCGCTCGCCGAGGTGGACGCGGCCCGCGTGCTCGACCTGGGCTGCGGCGGCGGCGCTCTGCTCGCCGCCCTGGCCAAGGACCGCCGCTTCACCGAGATCGTCGGCTGCGACGTGTCGTCCCGGGCCCTCGACCAGGCGAGCCGCCGGGTGCGCCTTGACCGGCTGCCCGAGCGGCAGCGCGACCGGATCAAGCTGTACCAGTCGGCGCTCACCTACCGTGACGACCGGCTGCGCGGCTACGACGCGGCCGTCCTCATGGAGGTCATCGAGCACGTCGACCCGCCGCGGCTGCCCGCGCTGGAGGCGACGGTGTTCGGGCACGCCCGGCCCAGGGCGGTCGTCGTGACCACCCCGAACGCCGAATACAACGTGCACTACGAGGGCCTGAGCGGGATGCGGCACTCGGACCACCGCTTCGAGTGGACCCGAGCCGAGTTCGAGGACTGGGCCCGGCGCACCGCGGACCGGTACGGCTACGCGGTGACGTTCCGGCCGGTCGGCGAGGAGCACGAGACCACCGGCCCACCCACCCAGCTGGCAATCTTCACGAGTACGGAGGTGACCGCATGATCGACATCCCGGAGCTCTCGCTCGTCGCGCTGGTCGGCATCTCCGGATCCGGCAAGTCGACCTTCGCCGGTACGCATTTCAAGCCCACCCAGGTGCTGTCCTCCGACTACTTCCGGGGCCTGGTGGCCGACGACGAGAACGACCAGTCCGCCTCGGGCGACGCGTTCGAGGTGCTGCACTACGTGGCCGGCAAGCGGCTGGCGGCCGGGCGGCTCACCGTGGTCGACGCCACCAACCTGCTGCCGCACGCCCGGGCCGGCCTGGTCAAGGTGGCCCGCGAGCACGACGTGCTGCCGGTGGCGATCGTCCTGGACGTGCCGGAGGCGCTCGCCTGGGAACGCACCGAATCCCGGCCGGACCGCACGTTCGGCCGTCAGGTGATCAGCCGCATGCACCGTGACCTGCGACGTTCGCTCGGGTCGCTGGCCCGGGAGGGGTTCCGCAAGGTGCACGTGCTGCGCGGTCCCGACGAGATCGCGGCTGCCGAGATCCGGTACGAGAAGCTGTTCAACGACAAGCGCGAGCTGACCGGCCCGTTCGACATCGTCGGCGACGTGCACGGCTGCCGGGTAGAACTGGTGGCGCTGCTCGGCAAGCTCGGCTACGAGGTGGTGCTCGACGAGGCCGGGCACGCGGTCAACGCCGTACACCCGCACGGCCGTACCGCGGTCTTCGTGGGTGACCTGGTCGACCGGGGTCCGGACGCGCCGGGCGTCCTGCGCCTGGTGATGGGCATGGTGGCGGCCGGCACCGCGCTGTGCGTGCCGGGCAACCACGAGCAGAAGCTGGCCCGCAAGCTCAACGGCCGCAACGTGCAGCTCACGCACGGCCTGCCGGAGACGCTCGAGCAGCTGGCCCGCGAGCCCGACGAGTTCACCGCCGAGGTCAAGACCTTCATCGAGGGCCTGGTCAGCCACTACGTGCTGGACGACGGCAAGCTCGTGGTGGCGCACGCCGGCCTCAAGGAGGCCTACCAGGGCCGGGCGTCCGGGCGGGTGCGCAGCTTTGCGCTGTATGGGGAGACGACCGGCGAGACCGATGAGTACGGCCTGCCGGTGCGCTACCCGTGGGCGCGCGACTACCGCGGTTCGGCGGCGGTCGTCTACGGCCACACCCCCACCCCGAAGCCCGAGTGGATCAACAACACCATCTGCCTCGACACCGGTTGCGTCTTCGGCGGCGAGCTGACCGCGCTGCGCTGGCCGTCGCGCGAGCTGGTGGCGGTGCCGGCCGCCAAGGAGTACTACGCCCCGGTGCGGCCACTCGTCGCCGCAACCCGGCCGGACGACGGTCTCGACCTGACCGACGTCACCGGTCGCCGGCACCTCGATTACGGGTACGGGCGGACGACCGTCGCCGCCGAGAACGCGGCCGCGGCCCTGGAGGTGATGAGCCGGTTCGCGCTGGACCCGGCCACGCTGGTCTGGCTGCCGCCGACGATGGCGCCTTGCACGACCTCGACCCTCGACGACTACCTGGAGCACCCGTCCTCGGCCTTCGCCGACCTGCGCGCCGCCGGCGTCGACCGGGTGGTGTGCGAGGAGAAGCACATGGGCTCGCGCGCCGTGGTCCGGGTCTCGCGGACCGGTGCCGGCGACGCGATCTGGACCCGCACCGGCCGGCCGTTCTTCGGCCCCGAGCTGGATGAGCCGCTGCTCGCCCGGGTGCGTGCCGCGGCCACCCCGCTGTTCGCCGAGCTGGCGACCGACTGGCTGCTGGTCGACGCCGAGCTGTTGCCCTGGTCGGCCAAGGCCGGCGGGCTGATCCGGGAGCGCTACGCCGGGATCGGCGCGGCCGGCCGGCACGCGCTGCCCGCCGCCCTCGGGGTGCTCGACCGGGTGGCCGCCCGTGGGCTGGACGTGGCCGCGTTGCGCGACCGGATCCAGCTGCGCACCGCGGAGATCGACGGATACACGGCCGCCTATCGCGCGTACGTGAAACCCACCGACGGCCTCGCCGGGGTGACGCTCGCGCCGTTCGCGCTCCTGGCCGGCGCCGGCGCCTCGTACACCCGAAAGGATCATGGCTGGCACCTGGCGCAGGCGGACCGCCTGGTCGCGGCAGACCCGGAGTTCTTCACCCCGACCCGCCGCATGGTGGTCGACCTCGGTGATCCCGCGGCCGAGTCGGCCGCCACCGAGTGGTGGCTCACGCTCACCGGCGCGGGCGGCGAGGGCATGGTGGTCAAGCCGTACGGTGGACTGGCCGTCACCGAGGGTAAGGGCCGCCTCGTCCAGCCGGGCGTGAAGTGCCGCGGCCGGGAGTACCTGCGGATCATTTACGGTCCCGAGTACACCCGCCCCGAGCAGCTCGCCGGTCTCCGCCGACGCAATCTCGGCCGTAAGCGCAACCTGGCACTGCGCGAGCACGGCCTGGGCCTGGCCGCCCTGGACCGGCTGGCCGAGGGTGCGCCGGTGTGGCGCGTCCACGAGCTGGTCTTCGCCATCCTGGCGGCCGAGTCGGAACCGGTCGACCCGCGTCTATGACCCACGTAGTACCAATGTCGGATTCGGACAACCTGTCGTACTGAAATTCCACAGGATCTACTCAGGGACCGGCTACCAGGAGGCCGGTACCCTGGCTCCTCGTGGACATCCGTGCGCTGACCGAGCAGCTCGCCCTCAATCCCATGGACCCGACGGAACTGATCCAGACCTTCGGCCTGATCGGTATCTGGGCGATCATGTTCGCCGAAACCGGCCTGCTGGTCGGCTTCTTCTTCCCGGGCGACTCACTGCTGTTCCTGGCCGGCATCGCTTCCTCGCCGGTGGCCGACTCGGTCTTCGGCGAGGGCACCCGCCTGTCGTACGTGGGCCTGCTGATCGGCGCGCCGCTGGCCGCCATCGTGGGTGCACAGCTCGGGCACTGGCTGGGTGCCCGCTACGGCCGGCGGATGTTCGACAAACCCGAGTCAAAGCTTTTCAAGAAGGAGTACGTCGAAAAGGCGGAGTACTACTTCGAGAAGTTCGGCCCGGCCAAGGCCGTCGTGCTGGCCCGGTTCATCCCGATCGTCCGCACGTTCCTCAACCCGGTGGCCGGCACGCTGGGCATGCCCGCCAAGAAGTTCTTCCTGTGGAACGTGGTCGGCGCCATCCTCTGGTGCGACGGCATCCTGATCATCGGGCACGTGCTGGCCCAGCAGATCTACGACGCCATCGGCGACAAGATCGACCGGTACATCCTGCCGGTGGTGGCCCTGATCATCCTGATCTCGGTGCTGCCGATCCTCGTCGAGATCGTCCGCGAGCGCCGCCTCAAGAAGAAGAAGAAGGTCAAGTCCGACGAGCTGGACGCCGCGGCCGCGGTCGGCGTGGTCGCCGCTGCCAGCATCGCCGGCCTGGTCGAGGCCGCCCACCACCACCACGACGACGAGGACGGCCACCCGCACAAGCCGCGCTCGCACCGCCGCTGACGCAGCGGCCCTCCACCGGCTCAGCCGAAACTGGCCGCGCCCCCGCTCGGACGGGGACGCGGCCAGTTCTATGCCGATGTCCGGTTTTGGCCTTGTCTGGTGTGCACTTAACGGTTCACAAGCCTTTAACACCCGACACAGTGGATTTCTACCGCTCCCGCGCCGCAAATCAGCATGATCACGACACGACGGTCTCGTCCGGGTGTGCTGGTGACGCCGTCAGATCGAGACGGCGGCGGAACCGGAAAGCCGGTCCAGGAACTGCTCCGGGCAGTCGCGCAGGTTTTCCAGGCGACCCGCCGCGAGCGCGCGGTAGGTCAGCTGGGCTGCCTCTTCGAGGTTGCGCGCCCTCTTGTGGGCGAGCTCGACCGAGTCACCCATCACGACACAGCCGTGGTGGCTCAGCACCAGGCAGTCCGTGCCGTCGGCAGCCATCGCCGCGGTAAGGGCCGCGACCTCGGTGCTGCCGGGATGCCGGAACGGCACCGTGGAGACCCGCCGCAGGTAGTAGGCGTGGTCGGTGGTGACGATCCGAATGTGTTCGCCCAGTGCGTCAAGCAGCAGGGCGGTCTGCGGATGCAGATGAACGACGGCGTTGACGTCCGGGCGGGCCCGGTACAACGCCAGGTGCAGGGCTACTTCGCTGGTCGGCTCGAGGCGCGGCGGCGGCACGGAGCCGACCGTCGCGGGCGAGCCATCTGATATCCGTACGGCCGCGAAGCTGCCCCGGCTGAGCCGGTCGAGCCAGGAACCGCTCGCGGTCACCCAGATGGCGTCCTCGTCGGGAACGCGGGCGGACAGGTTGCCGCCCGAACCGACGACGAGGCCCGCCTGGACCACGTCGTAGCCCACGTGCGCGAGCTGATCGCGCAGATCGCCGGGGACGTAGTTCATCCGTTTACTCCTCGGGTCCGGGGGGTGGACTGGAGGCGGGACTTCGGCCTGGCGCCACGCCCCCATAACCATTGGTGGCGCCAGGCGCTGTCCCGTACGGTCAGCGAGCCTTCTTGGTGGCCCGCTTGCGGGGCGGAGTCAGCAGGTCGGCAATAGTTGCGATGGCGGTCGGAACGAGGCGGTAGTAGGCCCACACGCCACGCTTCTCCCGCTCCAGGAGGCCGGCCTCGGTCAGAATGCGCAGGTGGTGGCTCACGGTCGGCTGCGAGAGGCCCAGAGGGGCCGTCAGGTCGCAGACGCACGCTTCGCCGTCCGTTGCAGACTGGATGAGGCTCAGCAGCCGCAGCCGGGCCGGGTCGGCGAGTGCCTTCAGCACTCCCGCGAGCCGCTCGGCGTCGGCACGTTCAATAGGCTCGCCGGCAAGCGGCGAGATCTGAGGCATTGTCATTTCCGCCAACGCAGTTCCCACGATCTCCATCCTTCCACCAACTGCATCGATTCTCCTGCATGTGTGCAGGAACGAACCGGCTAACTTTCAGGCCGTAAGGCCGATATCGATCACCTTGTTGGTTGATCGCGGGACCCTGTCCCGGACAACCTTTACCGCGGGACCGACTTCGGTCTCTGCCACCTGCAACGCCTCAGCCGCCGTCTGGTCGCTGCCCGTGCGTGTCGGGCTCTCGATCCCCGCCCCCAGGGTGAGCCGCCCCACATTGTCAATTCATCGATCCGTTTCGGACCGACCGTCCGTATCCACTGACGCTCCACACCACCTCGCCGCTGTCATGTCGCCACGCTGCGCGATCTCCTAGTCCTCGGCGGCAGGCGCCAGGAGTTCACGACCCGATGAAAGCACGGGACCACGCTCCGCGACGGACAATTCAGTGATGAATTTACGCAGGTCGTGCCGTGCTTCCATGCATCGAGCGTACTGGCTGGAACGAAACCGGAACCTTTCGCCCCGCCGGGAAGGAAGGGAACTATTGACGCACTGCATTGACTCAATCTGAAAACAAACTTAACAGTTAAGGTAGACGGTTTCGCCCGCCCGGGCAGGCATCGACGCAGCTCAAAGCCCTTATGTCCGCCGTCACACCGCCTAGCGGCGACAGATCACCCGGTCGAGGTGCTGGGAAGGTCCTGTGAATCGCGTGATCTGACCTTTACCCATCCAGCGAAAAACACCCTCCGGTCGGTTGGCCGCCAACCGACCGGACAGCCGATAGGGGGACATCACAGGATGACAAAGCTACCCCGTTCGGGTGACCCACCGAGGTCGATACGGGACAGCCTGTGACCACTACTCGACCGGCCGGGCCCAGTACTCGTCATCCGAACGGGTAACGCCCGCCTCCCGTCGCCGCGCACCGGAGTCATCCTCAGCACGCTCCGCAACCGTCCCACCGCCGCTCTTTGCGGCCGTATCGCCATCACCCCCACCCGATTCGGCCGACCCGCCGCCGACCGAATCGGCAGCCGAACTCCCACCGGTCGTCGCCCCGTCACCCCGGTCAGAACCGGACGCTGGACTCCCGGCCCCCGCACCATCGGCGACCCCGGCCTCGTTCAGCACCCCACCGCGAACGCCCGTAGATCCACCAGACTCGGCCGACGAGGACGCGGGTGTGGTCTCGGTCACCCCGTCCCCCGCCGGAGGCGCGGACGCCGCCGAGGAGGGCTCCGGAGTGGTATCCGTCACTCCGCCACTCGCGGCAGGCGATCCCGACGCAGCCTCACCACTCGCCGCGGCCGGCAATCCCGCCGAAGGCGCCGCGGAAGCGGCCGCACTCGCCCCGGTCGGCGCGGAGGCCGCATCCGGCGAAGAGCCGTAGCCGGGCGGCGGCATGTACGCCTGATCCGGCAGCGGTCCAGAAGGCGTCGACCAGACCCCGTAGCCGCCGGCGTTCGGCGGCGGCGTGAACCCGGGACCCTGGCCCGGCGCCGCACCAGGCCCGTAGGCACCCGGCCCGGGCGGCGCGGAGGAA
>NZ_BOMV01000042.1 GCF_016862375.1 Paractinoplanes rishiriensis
GGGCCGTAACCCCCCGGCATCGGATCGGGACCGTACCCACTCGGCGCGGAGGCCGGACCATAGCCACCCGGCGCAGGCGGACCGTAGCCACCTGGCGCGGAGGCCGGACCGTAGCTACCGGGCGCGGCCGGACCGTGCCCCGGCGCGGAGGCAGGGCCATAGCCACCCGGCGCAGGCGGACCGTAAGCACCCGGCGCCGCTGCCCCAGGGCCGTAGCCCGCCGCAGGCGGCGGACCATAGAAACCCGCCGGCGGGGAGGAGGCAGGACCGTACCCGCCCGGCGCAGGCGGCGCGGAAGCCGGCATGTAGCCCGGCGCAGGCGGCGCCGAAGCCGGCAGGTAGCCCGGCGCAGGCGGCGCCGAGGCGGGCGCGTAGCCCGGCGCCCCCGGATATCCCGCGCTCGCCGGGTAGCCGCTCGGGTACGGCAGCCCGTACTGCGGCGCCCCCGCCATCGCCGGGACCGCCTCGGCCGTACCCCCACGGCGGAAGAAAGCCCTCGGCGCCGCCAGCACCAGGACGCCCACCAGGGCGTACGCCAGCACCTGAAGGATCGCCAGGGTGATGTTGACGCCGATCCAACCGCTCGGATAGGCCGTGGTCAGCAGCTGGCCGAGGGAGCCGGGCAGGGCGTTGCCGGAGCGTTCGACCGCGACCGTGGCGATCGTGCCGATGCCGGCCAGGGCGCCGGCCGCGCAGACCACCAGCGTGGCGATGCGGGCGGCGTTGCTGCCTCGGCGCAGCGCTATGCCCAGCACGACGTAGAGCGCGAAGAGGATCACCGCGACCGCCAGGGCCACCGCGGCGCCCAGCCAGACCACCGCGATGAAGGACTCCGGGTCGTTGTTGACGTCGGAGAAGCGCCGGAACGCGGTGCCCGAGGTCGACCGGAAGCGGTCCACCGTGCCGGGCACGACGGCCAGCGTCGCGATCGCGTAGATCAGACCGACCGCGGCCATCGCCCAGAGCAGGACGGCCGCGAACGACACGACCGGCGGCCGGCCGGCGGGTGCCGGGGTGGCGACGGGCGCGGGCGCGAGCGGGGGCAGGGCTGGGTACGACATCGATGACTCCCCACGGTGATCCGTTGCGCCGAACCTACCCGGGCGCGCTCAAGAACGCGGAGGAACCCGTCGGGAATGGGGTTGCCGGGCCGGAACCCGGCAACCCCGGACGTTCAGGCCAGGCGATCAGGAAGGATCGGACGGCGGCTTGGGCGGCTGGTCGCCCGGCGGCGGCGGCGCGAACGGGTCACTGGCCGGCGGCGGGGGCGGCGGCGGGGCCGCGGGTGACGACTGACCGGGGTAGGTCGGGTACGGCGACAGGCCGGGTGCCGGCTGGCCGGGCTGGCCCTGCTGCCCGAACGGGCTCGGCTGCTGCCCGGGGTACGGCGGGTATCCCGGCTGACCGGGCTGACCCGGCTGCGGATAGCCCGGACCCTGCGGGTACGGGTACGGCGCCGCCGCGTCGAACGCCTGCGCGGGGGCCTTGCGGAAGAAGTCGTTGGCCGCCGGCAGCGCCAGCAGGATGATCACAGCGAGGATGGCCAGCAGGACCAGCACCGACGTGACCGTGGTGACCGGGGTGTACCAGGACGGCATCGCGGCGTCGAGGCGCTCCTGCACCTCGGCCGAGGTCGGACCGCCCTCGGTGCTGCCGGAGTTCATCGTGCTGGAGAGTGCGTTGCCGCCCAGTCCGGCGCCCACGCAGCACAGCGAGATGCCGCCGACCACCCAGGTCACGATGCGAGCGGGGTTCTTGCCGCGCCCGTCGAAGATGCCCAGCACCGCGAAGCCGGCCGCGAGCAGCAGGTTGATGATGGCGCCCCCGACGAAGCCGATCACCGCGATGCTGCTGGCGCTCTCGCCGAGCGAGGTGTCCGCGTAGGCCTCCTCTAGCGCCTCGGTCACCGCACCGATCGTGGCGAAGCCCAGGAGCGCGTTGATCACCTGAAGCGCGGCGACCACGTACAGCAGGTTTACCGCCACCGTCACGACACTCGGCCGCGACCGCGGACCTGGTGCCGGGTAGCCGGAGGACGGATAACTCGGAGCGGTCACAATTCCCCCAATCTAGATCCACTCACGGTATCGGTCGGGCGCCACATTCGCGACCGTGCTGCACCCGCCGTCCCGCTGTGGCAACATCGGGCGACGATGGACGATATATCCGGAAAAAGGTCGCTCGTTCAGGGGGCGACACGGCTCGATTCCGACCCCTACACTTCCATCCGTGGCGCCGATCAGGCAGCAGAGACCGCCAGCGGCTCCATCCGCCCGCGCGAGTCGCCCGCCCCGCACCAATGTCGCCGGGGCCGAGGCAGACCGCCGCATCCGGGCACCCATCCCATTAGGCCGGCCGCGTGACCACACCGCGGCTGCCCCAGACCTTGTAAGGACCGGTGAGTCCCATGCCGCACGCCGACACCCTGACCGTCGTCCACCACGACGACACCCGCACCAGATTCAAAGACGTCCGATATGAGCTGCACCGCGACGGCATCCGGATTTGGTCGGCCGAGGGCGAGCACCTCGTCACCGACATCCTGATGACTCAGGCCTACCGGCAGCGAGCAACCGCCGGCTAGACAGCGAACGGCCCCGGGAGAGATCCGGGGCCGTTTCCGTTGCCGGCGTCAGCCTCGGTAGACCATGAGGCCGTCCTTGCCGTCGCTCAAGTCGGCCACCACCGTGTCGCCGTCCCGGATCTGCCCGGCCAGCAGCGCCCGGGCCAGCGCGTCCCCGATCGTCGACTGCACGAGCCGGCGCAGCGGCCGGGCACCGTAGATCGGGTCGTACCCGTGTTCGCCGAGCCACTCCACCGCGCCCGGGGCGACCTCGAGCCGCAGTCGCCGCTCGGCCAGCCGGTTGCGGAGCCGGCTCAGCTGGATGTCGACGATCGCGGAGAGGTCGTACTTGGTGAGCGCGTGGAACACCACGATGTCGTCGAGCCGGTTGAGGAACTCGGGCTTGAAGTGCGCCCGGACCACGGCCAGCACCTCGTCCCGCCGCTCCTCGTCGCCCATCGTGAAGTCGGCCGCCTGCGAGCCGAGGTTCGAGGTCAGCACCAGGATGGCGTTGCGGAAGTCGACCGTACGCCCCTGGCCGTCGGTCAGCCGTCCGTCGTCGAGCACCTGGAGCAGCACGTCGAACACGTCCGGGTGGGCCTTTTCCACCTCGTCGAGCAGCACCACGCTGTACGGCCGGCGCCGCACCGCCTCGGTGAGCTGCCCACCCTCCTCGTAGCCGACGTAGCCGGGCGGAGCCCCGACGAGCCGGGCGACCGAGTGCTTCTCGCCGTACTCGCTCATGTCGATCCGCACCATCGCCCGCTCGTCGTCGAACAGGAACCCGGCGAGCGCCTTGGCCAGCTCGGTCTTGCCGACGCCGGTGGGGCCGAGGAACAGGAAGCTGCCGGTGGGCCGGTCGGGGTCGGCGATGCCGGCCCGCGCCCGGCGCACCGCGCTGGCCACCGCGGCCACCGCCTCGGGCTGGCCGATCACCTTGGCCGCCAGCGACTCCTCCATCCGCAGCAGCTTGGCGGTCTCGCCCTCCATCATCCGGCCGGCCGGGATGCCGGTCCACGACGAGATCACCTCGGCGATGTCGTCGGCGCCGACCTCCTCCTTGACCATCGGCGGCTCGGACTTCTGGTCCTCGGCGGCGGCCGCACTGCCCAGCTCGTGCTCCAGCGCCGGGATCTCCTGGTATTGCAGGCGGGAGGCGCGCTCCCACTCGGCGTCGCGCTGCGCCCGCTCCAGCTCGGCCCGCGCCTCGTCGAGCCGCTTCTTGAGCTCGCCGACCCGGTTGAGGCCGCCGCGCTCCCGCTCCCACCGGGCGTTCAGGGCGGTGAGCTCCTCCTCGCGGTCGGCGAGGTCGCGTTCCAGCCGCTCCAGCCGGGCCATCGAGGCCGGATCGGTCTCCTTGGCGAGGGCCAGCTTCTCCACCCGCATCCGGTCCACCTGGCGCTGGAGCTGGTCGAGCTCCACCGGGCGGGAGTCGATCTCCATGCGCAGCCGGGACGCGGCCTCGTCGATCAGGTCGATGGCCTTGTCCGGCAGGAACCGGTCGCTGATGTAGCGGTCGGACAGGCTGGCCGCGGCGACCAGCGCGGCGTCGGTGATCTGCACCCGGTGGTGGGCCTCGTAGCGGCCCTTGAGCCCGCGCAGGATGCCGATGGTGTCCTCGACCGTGGGCTCGCCGACCACCACCGGCTGGAAGCGCCGCTCGAGCGCGGGGTCCTTCTCGATGTGCTCGCGATACTCGTCCAGCGTCGTGGCGCCGACCATCCGCAGTTCGCCACGCGCGAGCATCGGCTTGAGCATGTTGCCGGCGTCCATCGAGCCCTCGCCCTTGCCGGCGCCGACCACCGTGTGCAGCTCGTCCAGGAAGGTGACGACCTGGCCGTTCGAGCCGCGGATCTCCTCGAGCACGCTCTTGAGCCGCTCCTCGAACTGGCCGCGGTACTGCGCGCCGGCCACCATGGCGCCGAGGTCGAGCGACACCAGCTTTTTGTCGCGCAGGGTCTCGGGCACATCGCCGGCCACGATCCGCTGGGCCAGTCCCTCGACGATCGCGGTCTTGCCGACGCCCGGCTCGCCGATCAGGACCGGGTTGTTCTTGGTGCGCCGGGAGAGCACCTGGATGACCCGGCGGATCTCGGTGTCCCGGCCGATGACCGGGTCGATCTTGCCGTCCCGGGCCAGCGCGGTCAGGTCGACGCTGTATTTCTCCAGGGCCTGGTAGGTCTGCTCGCCCTCGGCGCTGGTCACCCGGCGCTCACCGCCGCGCACCTGCGGGAACGCGGCCACCAGGGCCTCCTCGGCGGCGCCGGCGCCCTTGAGCGCGCGGCCCACCGCGCCGTCGCCCCGGGCCAGGCCGGCCAGCAGGTGCTCGGTGGAGACATATTCGTCGCCGAGCGGCTGTGCGATCAGTTCGGCCTCGCCGATGGCGTTCACGAACTCGCGGGACAGGCTCGGCTCGGCGGTGCTGGCACCGCGGGCGGACGGCAACTGCTCGATCGCCCGGACCGCGGCGCGGCGGACGTCGGCCGGGTTGGCGCCGACCGCGCGCAGCAGGGCCGGCGCCGTGGACCCACCGGTGTCGAGCAGCGACAGCAGCAGGTGCCAGGGTTCGACCGTGGCGTGCCCGCGCCGGCCGGCGTCGGCAACCGCTCCGGTGATGACGTCGCGGCTCTTGGTGGTCAGACGTTCGGCGTTCATGTGCTCCCCTGATCGGAATCACCGCAGACTTGAGCGTGGCGCACTCAACTCTACGAGCCCAGTGCCACGTCGACAACGCGGATCCGCGAACTACGTGACGGTGGCCACCGGAGCCCCGTGGTCGAGCCCGGCTCGCCGTAACGTGACTGAACGTGGCCGTTCCCTCCGCGCATCGACGGCTGCTCGCTCTCGCCCTCATCTTCGTCGTGGTGGGCCTGGCCACGTCGTTCGTCGGCCCGTATTTCGCGCTCTTCCTCACCGACTCGGTCGGCGCCGGCCCGCTGCAGACGACCGCCTTCCTGATCGTCGCGCCGATCTGCGGCGTGGTGATCGCCTCGCTGGTGGGCCGGCTCTCCGATCGCCGCCCGATCCGCCGGCAGTTGCTGATCCTGGCCGCGCTGGCCGGCGTGGTCGGCAGCGCGCTCACCGCCGTGGTCCGGGACTACTGGGTGCTGCTTGCGCTCACCGCGACGGTGACGGCGTTTGCCGGGTCACTCTTTCCACAGACCTTCGCGTACGCCCGGCAGGTACTGCAGCGGACCGATCCGGGCCGGGCGGCGTTCGGCATCAGCACGCTGCGCACCATCTTCTCGGTCGCCTGGGTGGGCGGTCCGCCGCTGGCCGCCCTGGTGCTGGCGGCCGGCGGCTTCGGCTATACCTATGCCCTCGCCGCGGCGATGTACGCGATCGCGGCCGTGGTCGTCCTGGTCGGCCTGCCCCGGCTGCCGGTGCCCGCGGCGGGTTCGGTCGAGGTCGAGGCGGCCGAGCCGGCCGCCGCCCGCACCACGCTCTGGCTGGTCATCGCCGGCATCACCGCGGTGCAGACCGCCGCCACCCTCAACGTCCAGGCCATGCCGCTGTACGTGAGCGCCGACCTGGACGGCACGATCCGGTCCGCCGGCCTGGTGCTGGGCCTGTGCGCGGCGCTGGAGATCCCGCTGATGCTCGGCTTCGGCGCGCTCGGGGCCCGGGTGCCGCTGCGCCGGCTCATCCTGGCCGGGGCGGTGTGCGCGGTCGCCTACCAGGGGGTGGCCTGGGCCGCGACCGCGGTCTGGATGCTGGCCGTGGCCCAGGTGCTGCAGGCCGCGGTGATCGCGACCGTGGGCGCGCTGAGCATCACGTACGTGCAGGACCTGCTCCCGGGCTCTCCGGGCCGGGCCACCACGCTGGTCAGCAACACGTTCCCGGTGTCGCAGATCCTGTCCGCGCCGATGTTCGGACTGGCCCAGCACTTCGGCTTCCGCTTCGCGTACGGCATCGGTCTTGTTCTTTGCCTGCTCGGACTGGCCCTGCTCGTCGCCGGCGTCCGCGACCGGACTACCGCGGCACCGGAGTTCCGGGTTGCCGGGAGGGCAGCCAGCGCGGCCGGTTCGTGATCCCGTCCGGGTCGGTGTACCAGAGCAGAGCGGTACGCAGCCCGCTGAGCGCCCGGAAGCGACCTCGATTCGTCACCTCGGCGCGCAGGAAGCGGTCGAACACCGGCCGGTTCACGATCGTGTCCAGCCGGTCCGGGCCGATCTCGGCGGCCAGCCGGCGCACCTCGGCGCGCATCGGCCCGATGCCGGCCGCCTGGGCCGGGACGATCCGCAGGCGCTCGGCCAGGTCCCGGTCGGCCGCGGTGGGCTCCGGGAAGGTCTCCCGGTCGCGTGGCTGCGGCGGCACCGGGAAGGTCGGCACCACCCGGGCCGGCGGCCGGTCCGCGGTGAACGGGCGCCGCCGGGGCTCGCCGCGCAGCCGCCGGTAGGTGTCGGTGTACCGGTCCTCGCCGAAGGGCAGTTCGGCGAGCGCCGGGCAGAACTGGTTCATCAGGTCGAACCCGACCAGGTTTGCGGACCGCTCGTCGACCGGCAGGCTCAGCGCCAGGGCCGCGGCGTTCAGCGAGTAGAGCGGGTCGAAGCGGGCCGCCACCGGCGTCCACTGCCGGGAGATCTCGCCGACGAAGTACCGGTTGCGCCCGGTCAGATAGAGGTGGTCCCAGCGCGCGTCGGCCCGCACCCCGAGCCGCCCGGCCGCCGCCAGCCGCTCGGCCAGCCCGGCGTGCACCCGCTCGACCAGCGCCGGCGCGAGCAGCCCGCGCGGGCCGAGGGAGAGCACGTCGCCGCCCCACAGCGTGCCGACCACCGCGGGCACGTCGTGCTGGTCCAGGTGCCGCAGCCGATGGCTGTAGAACGAACGCGCAATCTCGCCGTACCCGCCGGCGCCGATCACCGAGCCGCCCGGCCGGTACCCGCGGTGCGGGCCGACCGTGGCCATCCCGTACGCGGCCCGCATCTGCCACAGCACCTGGTCGGTCAGCGTGCGCGGGTGCTCGGCCAGCGGTGCGCCCTGTCCCTCGGTCATGGTCAGCCCGAACTCGGCGGCCAGCGCCGCGGAGACCCGCTTGTCGGCCGTGTCGCTGCGGCCCGTGCAGGTGAAGTGCACCCGGTCGGCGAAGCCGCCCTCGAGGATCGCCGCCAGCATCAGGCGCGAGTCGAAGCCGGCCGTGAGATGCAGCACCTTCGGGTCGCGGCCGGCCGTGGCCAGCGCCGCGACGTTGGAACGGATCTCGGCGGCCGCGGCGGCCAGCCGTTCCCGGTACGGGACCGAGCCGTCCAGCAGTCGCGCCGCCGCCCGGTAAGTGCACCGCCGCACCCCGGTCGCGCCGATCTCCAGGTATTCGAACGGGGCCAGCACGTCGACGCCCTGATAGCTGGCCGGATGTGCCCAGCCGCCGTTGGTGGTGGCGACCACCTCGGCCAGGAAGCCGAGCGACTTGGCCGGTTTGCGGCCCAGCCGGGCCAGCGTGCCGACCAGTTCGGCCAGTCCCGAGGAGACCGCGGTCAGGTCACCGCTCTCGTGCACGTACACCAGGCCGCCGGCCAGTGGGTCGGGCAGCACCAGCACAGTCCCGGACTCGTTGTCCCAGAGATACGCGCAGAGCGAACCCCGCACGTTGTCGCCGAACCAGTCCGGCGTCACGGCGGCGCCGGCGCGGTCGACAACCGCCTGGTAACCGGCCACATCGGAGACGAAGGTGCCGGCCACTGCGCCGCTGCCGTGCACGCCGAGCACGGTGAGCCGCCGGGCCGGATCGATCGGACCGGTGTGCCGGAGCCGCGGACGCGATCCGGATCTTTGGTATATGACCGGCGTATCCACCATTTCGGAATGATATGACAGCCGATGTCCAGTACGGTTGGCGGCGTGCGTGTACGGGTGGAACAGACTCCGCTGCCGGGAATTGGCGTCCGGCATGACCTGATCACCTCGTCCGGCCGGACCCTCGGTGTGGTCTCTCACCGCAACGGTCGCCGTGACCTGGTGTTGTACGACGTGGACGACCCCGACTCATGTCTGGCGTCGATCCCGCTGACCGACGACGAGGCCGAGGCCCTCGCCGACGTGCTCGGCGCCTCGCTGATGCTGGGCCAACTCGCCGGCCTGCGACAGCAGGCGGCCGGACTGCTCACCGAGCAGATCGCGCTGCCGGCCGGCTCGCCGTTCGTGGGCCGGCGCCTGGGCGACACCCGCGCCCGCACCCGCACCAGCGCGTCCATCGTGGCCGTCCTGCGCGACCGCGAGGTCATCGCCTCTCCCGGCCCGTCCTTCGCCTTCGAGGCGAACGACGTGGTCGTCGCCGTCGGCACCCGCGATGGCCTGGACGGCGTGACCGCCATCCTGGCCGGCGACATCGACGACTGAGTTGGCCCGCGGCTATAAACCCCAGAAAAGGGCGAAAAGGTGCACAGTACGACGATCCTCCTGATCGAGGTCGGCGCGCTGCTGTTCGCGCTCGGCATGCTGGGCCGCCTCGGCCGGCGAGTCGGCCTCTCCCCGATTCCGCTCTACCTCCTCGCCGGGCTCGCCTTCGGCCATGGCGGGTTGATCCCGCTCTCGGCCAGCCAGGAGTTCATCGAGGTCGGCGCCGAGATCGGCGTCATCCTGCTGCTGGTCATGCTCGGCCTCGAATACTCGGCCTCGGAACTGGTCTCCAACCTGCGGGCGGCCGCGCCCGCCGGCCTGCTCGACGCGGTGTTCAACGCGCTGCCCGGCGCCGCATTCGCCTTCCTGCTCGGCTGGGGCTGGGAGGCCGCGCTGGTGCTGGCCGGCATCACCTGGGTCTCGTCGTCCGGCGTGATCGCCAAGGTGCTCGGCGACCTGGGCCGGCTCGGTAACCGCGAGACCCCGGTGATCCTCTCGGTGCTGGTCATCGAGGACCTCGCGATGGCCTTCTATCTGCCGCTGGTCACCGCGGTGCTGGCCGGGATGGGTCTGGCCGGCGGCGGCAAGGCGCTGGCGGTCGCGGTGATCACCGTGATCGCGGTGCTCGTGGTGGCGATCCGGTACGGCAGCACGATCAGCCGGTTCATCTCGGTCAAGGACGCCGAGGCGCTGCTGCTCAGCGTATTCGGCCTGACCCTGTTCGTGGCCGGGGTCGCGGCCGAGCTCAAGGTGTCCGCCGCGGTCGGCGCGTTCCTGGTCGGCATCGCGCTGTCCGGGCCGGTCGCGCACCACGCCACCGAGATGCTGTCGCCGCTGCGCGACCTGTTCGCCGCGGTGTTCTTCGTGTTCTTCGGCCTGTCCACCAACCCGGCCGACATGCCGCCGGTGCTGCTGCCGGCGCTCGGCCTCGCGGTGCTGACCATGTCGACCAAGGTCCTCACCGGCTATCTGGCCGCCCGCCGGGCCGGCATCGCGCTGCCCGGCCGGCTGCGGACCGGCCTGGCGCTGATGCCGCGCGGGGAGTTCTCGGTCGTCATCGCGGGCCTCGCGGTCGCCTCCGGGATCGAGCCGCGCTTGGCCCCGCTGGCCACCGCGTATGTGTTGATCACTGTGGTGTCCGGTCCGATGCTCGCCCGCCTGCCCGATTACCAGTGGTTCCGGCAAATGGTCCGTCGTCGCATGACGATCGCGCAGCCGATTCCCGCTCCGGAGTAGACCCCTGACCTGTCAATACTGCTTAAAGCTACTGACCAGTATCCGATTGTGATCCGGCAGCACTTCCGTAGGAACTTTCGGCGCGCTACCGTACCGCCTCGACAACTATGTGTTATTCGGACTTTTGGCGGGCGGCGACGTGACAGTGCGCGAGTCGACTTTCTACGGGTTCGCCAACCCGGTGGATCCTCGACCGGAAGAGCTTCAGACCTGGGCCTATCACCCGGAGTCCGTGCCGCTCGACGCCATGCCGCCCGACTGGGACCTGCTCATCTCGGGTGACGTCCTGGCGCCGACCCTCTTCGAGCTGGCCATGGACAGGCAGTGTCCGGCGCGCCGTTTCGCCCAGCACTGCATGTATATCTACGCCGCCGACGGGGTCCGGCAAAACGCCTCCAACCAGCGCAAACGGCGTCTGAAGAAGTACGTGGAACGCGCCGAGGAGGTCGGCGACGAGCCGATGGCGATCTGGGCGCACAACTGCCGGGTGCTGATGAGCCGGCCGGAGATCTTCGACTACGCCGACTGGATCGAGGGCGGCCTGGTCCGCCACCCGCGGCGTCTCGGGATGTTCCGCCGCTGACCTGACGAAAGGCGGCCGCTGCCGGCCGCCTTTCGTTCGATTCCTTATTTGCCGGGGGCCTGGCGCGGCCGCCACACCACCAGCGCGGTGGACGGACCCTCCTGGCGCACCACCAGGTCGCGGCGAGCGTACGGGCTCTCCAACTGCGCGATTCGGGCGTACGCCGCCTCCAGCTCGGCCTCGAGCTCGTGCAGCCGCTGCTGGAGGTCGCCGACCAGCTGCTCGAGCCCGATGATCCGCTTGATGCCGGCCAGGTTGACGCCGTCCTCCTGGCTGAGCCGCTGCACCTCGCGCAGCAGCGCCACGTCCCGTTCGCTGTACCGTCGGCCGCCGCCACCGGCCCGGCCGGGCTGCACCAGCCCGAGCCGGTCGTACTGCCGCAACGTCTGCGGATGCATGCCGGCCAACCGTGCCGCGACCGAGATGATCAGGACCTTCGCATCGGAGGCCTGCTCGATCGTGATGTTGATCTCTTCGTACATGCGCCACCTCCCGACGGTCTCAACCGCTCCGGCGCACGCGCGCCTCGAGCCGCTCCCGCCCAGCCGGCGGGGTCAGTTTCGCGAAACGCTCCAGTGCGTCGCGCGCTTCCCCCGTAACGCCGTCCGGCACCTGAACGTCGACCGTGACGATCAGGTCGCCGGGCGGACCGTCCTTGCGTGCCACACCCTTGCCCCGGGCCCGCAGCTTGCGCCCGCTCGGAGTGCCGGCCGGCACCCGCATGGTGACCGGGCTGTCCAGCGTCGGCACCCGCAGATCGGCGCCGAGCACCGCCTCGGCGATGCTGATCGGCAGGGTCAGGGTGAGGTCGTCGCCGCTGCGCCCGAACAGGTCGTCCGGTCGCACCATGACCTGCACGTACAGGTCGCCGGCCGGGCCGCCGCGGTCGCCCGGCTCGCCCCGGCCGCTGAGCCGGATGCGCTGCCCGTCGGCCACGCCGGCCGGGAACCGGACGTTGATGGTGCGGGTCTTGGTGACCCCGCCGGTGCCCCGGCACTCCGCGCACTTCTCGTCGACGATCGACCCGGCGCCCTGGCACTCGCGGCACGGCTCGGAAAAGCTGAACGAGCCCTGGTTACGCGAGAGCAGGCCGCTGCCGTGGCACTGCGGGCAGGTCCGCGGCGCGGTGCCCGGCTTGGCGCCGTTGCCGTGGCAGGTGTCGCACTCGCCGGCCGAGCGCAGCGTCAGCGGCAACGTCGTACCGCGTACCGCCTGGACGAAGTCGAGAGTCACCTCGGTCTCCACGTCCCGGCCCCGGCGCGGGCCACGCCGGGCGGCACCGCCACCCGGACCGCCACCCGAGAAGATCGAGCTGAAGATGTCGGAGAAGCCGGCGCCACCGAACCGGCGGTCACCGGCGCCACCCGCCGCACCCGCGTTGGCGAAACCGCCGAACAGGTCGGAGGGGTCGAACTGGGTGCCGCCGGAGCGGGCGCCGCGGCGGAACGCCCCGGACCCGAACAGCGACCGCATCTCGTCGTACTCTTTGCGCTTTTTGTCGTCGGAGAGCACGTCGTAGGCCTCGGACGCGGCCTTGAACTTCTCCTCGGCCTCCCGGTTGCCCGGGTTCCGGTCCGGGTGCAGATCACGGGCCAACTTCCGATAGGCCTTCTTGATCTCGTCGGTTGAGGCGGACTTGGTCACGCCCAGAACGGCGTAGAAGTCCTTCTCGAGCCAGTCCTTCGAGCTCATCGCGTCCACCTCCTCCATGCGGTTGTCCCGCCCACCGCTGCGCGGTGGGCGGGACGGACAGCTCGTGAGATCACTCTGGGTCGGCCACGGCGACCATGGCCGGCCGCAGCAGCCGCTCACCCAGGGTGTAACCCCGGCGCATCACCTCGATGCAGGTCGCCTCCGTGACGTCGGCCGACGTCTGGTGGGCGACCGCCTCGTGGCGGTTCGGATCGAACGGGTCGCCCTTCTCACCGAAGACCGTCAGCCCGAGCTTGCCGGTCACCGCGGTGAGCGACTCCGCCACTGAGGCGAACGGCCCGACCAGGTCACCGTGCTCCCGGGCCCGGTCGATGTCGTCGAGCACCGGCAGCAGCGCGGTGAGCACCACGCCGATGGTGTTCTCGGCGGCCTTCTCCCGGTCCCGGTCGACCCGCTTGCGGTAGTTGGCGTACTCGGCGGTGACCCGCTGGAGATCGTGGGTCCGCTCGTCGAGCTCGTTCCGCAACGCCTCCAGCTCGGCGCCGAAAGCCGTGACCGCGGTCTCGGCCACCTCGGCGCCGGCGCCCTCCTCCGGTTCGGCCGCACGGTGCGCCCCAACCGGAGGCTTCTCCTTGACCGCGGCGGTTCCCTTCGCCTCGGCCTTCGGATCGATCTTGCGGCGGTCCCGGATGACGACCCGCTCGGTCGCCTGACCGTCGTTCTCGTCGTCCGCGGCAGTCACTTCTTGTCGTCCTCCACGATCTCGGCGTCGACCACGTCGTCGGCGCCTCCGCCGGCCGGGCCGGCACCGGCCGGACCGGCCGCGCCACCGGGGGCACCGCCGGGCGCGCCGTCCTGGGTGCCGTCGGGGCCGGCGGTGGCCTGCGTGCCGTCGCCCTGCGAGTAAAGCAGCGAGCCGGCCTCCTGGGAGACCTGCGACAGCCGCTCGTGGGCAGCCTTGATCTTGTCGATGTCGCTGCCGCCGAGCGCGCCACGAAGGTCGCCGAGTGCCTCGCCGATCTTGTTCTTGCTGTCCTCGGGCAGCTTGTCGCCGCTCTCGGCCAGGAACTTCTCGGTCTGCCACTGCAGCTGCTCGGCCAGGTTGCGGGTCTCCGCGTCCTCGCGGCGCTTCTTGTCCTCGTCCGCGTGGTCCTGGGCGTCGCGCATCATGCGCTCGATGTCTTCCTTCGGCAGCGCGGAGCCGCCGGTGATCGTCATCTTCTGCTCCTTGCCCGTGCCCAGGTCCTTGGCGGACACGTGCACGATGCCGTTCGCGTCGATGTCGAAGGAGACCTCGATCTGCGGTACGCCACGCGGGGCCGGCGCGATGCCGCTGAGCTCGAAGGTGCCGAGCTTCTTGTTGTACGCGGCCATCTCGCGCTCGCCCTGGAAGACCTGGATCAGCACGGACGGCTGGTTGTCGTCGGCCGTGGTGTAGACCTCGGAGCGGTGCGCCGGGATGGTGGTGTTGCGCTCCACCAGCTTGTGCATGATGCCGCCCTTGGTCTCGATGCCCAGCGACAGCGGGGTGACATCGAGCAGCAGGACGTCCTTGACCTCGCCCTTGAGCACGCCGGCCTGCAGCGCCGCGCCGACCGCGACGACCTCGTCCGGGTTGACGCCCTTGTTGGGCTCCTTGCCGGTCATGCTCTTGACCAGTTCGGCCACCGCGGGCATCCGGGTGGAGCCGCCGACCAGGATGACGTGGTCGATGTCGGCGAGCTTGACGTCGGCGTCCTTGATCGCGGACTCGAACGGGCCCTTGCAGCGGTCCAGCAGGTCCTGGGTCATGCGCTGGAACTCGGAACGGCTCAGCGACATGTCCAGGTGCAGCGGACCGGCCGGGCCGGCCGTGATGTAGGGCAGGTTGATGCTGGTGGTGGTCGCCGCGGACAGCTCGATCTTGGCCTTCTCGGCGGCCTCGCGCAGACGCTGCAGCGCCATCTTGTCGGCGCCCAGGTCGATGCCGTGCTCGCCGCGGAACGTCTTGACCAGGTGGTCGATGACCCGCTGGTCCCAGTCGTCGCCGCCCAGGTGGTTGTCGCCGGAGGTCGACTTGACCTCGATGACGCCGTCGCCCAGTTCGAGCAGCGAGACGTCGAAGGTGCCGCCGCCGAGGTCGAAGACCAGGACGGTCTGTTCCTTGGAGCCCTTGTCCATGCCGTAGGCCAGAGCGGCCGCGGTGGGCTCGTTGACGATCCGCAGGACGTTCAGGCCGGCGATCTCGCCGGCTTCCTTGGTGGCCTGGCGCTGCGCGTCGTTGAAGTAGGCCGGCACGGTGATCACCGCGTCGGTGACCGTCTCGCCGAGGTACGCCTCGGAGTCGCGCTTCAGCTTCATCAGGACCCGCGCCGAGATCTCCTGCGGGGAGTACTTCTTGCTGTCGATGTCGATCGACCAGCTGGTGCCGATCTCCCGCTTCACGGAACGGATGGTCCGGTCCGGGTTCGTCACCGCCTGGCGCTTCGCGACCTCGCCGACCAGCACCTCGCCGTTGCGGGCGAAGGCGACGATGGACGGGGTCGTCCGGGAGCCCTCCGCGTTGGCGATGACGGTGGGCTCGCCTCCTTCCAGAACGCTGACGCAGGAGTTCGTGGTGCCGAGGTCGATGCCGACCGCACGTGCCATGGTGTTCCTCGCTTCTTGCAGAGCTCGGTTCAGTACAAGGTTGAGTGGAGCCGACTCAATGATGCCACGAGGAAGCACGTCGTCAAATCGGAGTTGAGCCGATGCGACGCAAGTCCGTTCCGATCGCCACTCGTACGGTCTGTTCGGTTCATACCTGTCCGGTCACGGCATACCGGCACCGGTTGTCCTGCATGCATCGATCGGGCACTCTTTACCCGTGACGACGCACGGTGACGCGGTCGGTCCGTCGGCCCTTTCCGCCGTACCCGCCGCGACGGAAGAGCCCACCGCATCGGGCGAAGAGGACCTGACGAGCAAGGTTCCCGCCGATGCCGGGGACAACTCTGATCCTACGGAAGCCGTCGTGCCCCGTCAGCCACATCCCGAACACGATGACGACGCTTCGCATACACCCAAGGAATCCGTCACGGAGAGTGACGAGACCGCCAAGATCGAGTTAGTTGAAGCCCCAGCGGACACGGCCGTCACCGAAAATTCATCCGCCGACGACGAACCCACCGTCAGCGCCGAGCCGGTCACCCAGAGCGACGTCCCGGTCGAGCCGCCGGCGGCCCTGGGACAACTCGCCGACGCTCTGAGCGGGTTGCGTGCGACCATCGGCGGCGCCTCGTACCCGCTGGTCATGCCGTCCGCCGAGGACGCCCGCCGGATCAGCCGGTCGCTGGTGTCCCAGCTGGACGACTACCTGCTGCCCCGCCTCGCCCGGCTCGACGCGCCGCTGCTGGTGGTCGTCGGCGGTTCCACCGGTGCCGGCAAGTCCACGCTGGTCAACAGCCTGGTCCGGGCGCCGGTCAGCACGGCCGGCGTGCTGCGGCCGACGACCCGCTCGCCGGTGCTGGTCAGCAACCCGGCCGACCTGGCCTGGTTCCGGCAGGGACAGCTGCTGCCGGGACTGGTCCGCACGCCCGTGTCCAGCCCGGATCCGCGTACGCTTCAGATCGCCTCGGCACCGGCGCTCGGCGCCGGACTCGCCTTCCTGGACGCGCCCGACATCGACTCGGTCGAGGAGGGCAACCGGACCCTCGCGGCCCAGTTGCTCGCGGCGGCCGACCTCTGGCTGTTCGTGACCACCGCGGCGCGCTACGCGGACGCCGTACCTTGGGAACTTCTGACCACGGCACGGCTGCGCGGCACGGTGATCGCGCTGGTCCTGGATCGCGTCCCGCCGGACGCCGCCGCCGACATCAGCGCCCACCTGCGCGAGATGCTCGAGGCGCGCAACCTCGGTGCGGCGCCGCTGTTCGTGCTGCCCGAGACCACACTGGACGGCCAGGGCCTGATCGCCGAAGACGTGATCGGGCCGCTGCACGACTGGTTCAAGCAACTGGCCGCCGACGCCACCGCCCGGGGGGCCGTGGTGCGGCAGACCCTGGACGGGGCGCTCGCCGCGCTCGGACCGGCCGTGGAGGGCCTCGCCGACGCCGCCGACGATCAGGAGATCGCCGCGCGCGGACTGGACGAGCGGGTCGGCAACGCCTATCGCAACGCCCGCGAGACCGTGGTCGACGGCCTCCAGGACGGCCGGCTGCTGCGCGGCGAGGTGCTGGCCCGGTGGCAGGAGTTCGTCGGCACCGGCGAGTTCATGCGCACCCTGGAGAGCAAGGTGGGCCAGCTGCGCGACCGGATCGTCTCGGCGATCACCGGGCGCCCGCTGCCCGGCCGCAACCTCCAGGCGGCGCTCGAGTCCCAGCTGGTCACGCTGCTGCGCGGGGTGGCCACCGACGCGGCCGAGCAGGCATACACGGCCTGGCAGGCGCACCCGGCCGGGTCCGCGCTGCTCGAGCCCGATCTCCAGCGCGCCTCAGACGGCCTGCCGGAACGCGCCGACCGGCTGGTCCGTGACTGGCAGGAGTGGGTGCTCGGCCTGGTCCGCGAGCAGAGCAGCGAGAAAAGGGTGGTCGCCCGCGGTGCCGCGTACGCGGTGAACGGCGCCGGCCTGGCCGTAATGATCGCCGTCTTCACCTCGACCGCGTTCATACCCACCGGGATGGAGCTCGCGGTCGGCGCCGGCACCACGGTGGCCGCGCAAAAGGTGCTCGAGGCGATCTTCGGCGATCAGGCGATCCGGACGCTGGCCAACCGCGCCCGGGAAGACCTGCTGGTGCGCACCGGCGAACTGCTCGACCAGGAAGCGGCCCGGTTCACCGACCGCACCGCGGCTGCCACCCTGGACGCCGCGCCCGCGGCCACCCTGCGCGAGGCCGCCACCCGGGTCGAGGACGCCCGGCGGCAGCTCGCGTTGACGGGGAGCGCGACATGAGCCTGGTGGAAAAGGTACGCGGCGGCCGGGTCGACGCCGAGGAGCTGGTCGAGCGGCTCGACGCGCTGGCCAAGTTCCTGCGCCTGGTCGACCCGCACCTGCCGGACAATGACCTGGTCGCGGCGCACACTCTGGTGGAGCGGGCCGGCACCCGGCTCGCGCTGTCCCGGGACCACACCGTGGTGGCGCTGGCCGGCAGCACCGGCAGCGGCAAGTCCAGCCTGTTCAACGCACTCGCCCGGCTGCGGCTCTCGCCGGTCGGGGTGCGCCGGCCGACCACCGGCGCCGCGCACGCCTGCGTCTGGGGACCGCTGGAACCGGCCAACCGGCTGCTCGACTGGATTGGTGTGCTGCCGCGCCAGCGCTTCATCCGGGAGAGCGCGCTCGACGGCGAGGACGAGGCGGCCCTGCGCGGTCTCGTGCTGCTCGACCTGCCCGACTTCGACTCGATCGAACGCAGCCACCGGCTCGAGGTCGACCGGCTGCTCGGCCTCGTCGACCAGGTGGTCTGGGTGGTCGACCCGCAGAAGTACGGCGACCGCATCCTGCACCAGGCCTACCTGTCGCAGTTCCAGACACATGTCGGCGTCACGATCGTGGTGCTCAACCAGGCCGACCGGCTGTCCACACACGACACCGAGGTGGTCCTCGGTGACCTCAAGCGGTTGCTCGCCGAGGACGGCCTGACCGGCGCGCCGGTGCTGGCCACCTCGGCCAAGCAGCCCGGCATGCTGACCGAGCTGCGGGACACGCTGGAAAAGACGGTGGCCGACCGGCAGGCCGCGCTGCGCCGCCTGGCCGGCGACCTGGAAGCGGTGAGCGGCCCGCTGACCGAGATGATCGGCCCGCCGGCCGCCGAGGACGAGGTCGACCGGGCCACGGTCCGGCAGTTGGCCGACGCGCTGGCCGCCTCGGCCGGGGTGGGCGCGGTCGCCGACGCGGCGGCCGGGTCCTATCGGCACCGGGCGGCCGCGGCCACCGGCTGGCCGCTGCTGCGCGGGCTGCGCAAGCTGCGGCCCGATCCGTTGCGCCGGCTGCACCTCGGTGACAAGCCGGCCACCGACGCGGTGTCCACCGATATCGTGCCGCGCACCTCGTTGCCGGCCCCGGACGCCGCGCAGAAATCGGCGGTCGGCCTGTCGGTGCGCGCGGTCGCGACCCGGGCGGCGGCCCCGCTGCCCGCGGTCTGGGCACCGGCACTCACCAACGCCTCCCGGGCCCGGCTCAACGACCTGCCGGACGCGCTCGACCGCGCGGTGGCCAAGACCGACCTGGGCAGCGGACGCACCCCGCTCTGGTGGCGCGGCGTCGGCCTGCTGCAGTGGCTGCTCGTCGCGGCCGCGGTGGCCGGGCTGGGCTGGCTGGTCGTCGGCTATCTGCTTCGTGCGCTGGGCATGCCGGAGATCAACTATCCCGAGGTCGGCTCGGTGCCGCTGCCGACGCTCATGCTGCTCGGCGGCCTGTTCACCGGACTACTGCTCTGGCTGCTGCTCAAGCCGTTGGTCGACCTGGGCGCGCGCCGCGCACGGCACCGCGCCGAGCAACGCCTCCGGCAATCCATCACCGAGGTCTCCCGGGAATACGTGGTGGCGCCGGTCCGCGAGGTGCTGAACGCGTACGCCCAGGCGCGGGAAGCGCTCACCGCCGTTCGTTCGGAGTAGGTCCCGCAAGCCCCGCGGCCGGTACGCTCGCGATATGCCGGCACCACAGAGTCCGTTCGAGGCGGTTTTGCACGCCGCCCGCGACGTGGCGAAGCTCGACTGCGCCCTGGACGCCGAGATGCTGGGCACCGCGTTGCTCGGCAGCGTCTACGCGGTGGCCGTGTCCGACCGGGCCGACGCGGTACGCACGTTCGTGAGCGACTTCCTCTCCGCGACCAATCGGCGCCGCACGGCGTCGGCCACGACAATCCGCGAGGTGTTCGCGTCGCTGGTACCGGATGCGGCGGGCGCCGCCGAGGTGCGGCGGGGATCGCAAGCTCCGTCGTGGGCGGCCCAGTTGGGGCGCGTCCGGCCCACCGGTTGCTATGCCTACGGCGACGTGTACGGAGACCAGACGTCCTATCTGGTCACCTTCGCCTACGACGACACCACCGACGGTGGTCCCGAGCACGCCGTGGTGGCCCTGGTCGACCACAACATCGGCATCACCAAGGACGTCTTCGTCGGCGCCTCGGCCGAGCGCATCCTGCAGCAGGTCCGCGACATGTGCGCCGACGACGACCTCACCTGGTTCCGCGAGGAGGACCCGGGCCGGCTGCGCGGCGAGGTCGATCGCCACCTCGCGGTCACCGACGGCCTGAGCGCCCTGCCGGCCGACGGCTCACTGGCCACCGACCGGGCGCTGGCCGCCGCTCGGCTCGCGCTGTTGCCGACCACCACCACGCCGCCGCTGGCCGAACCGGTGCGGCCCAGCCACAGCGACCTGGCGCGCGACTTCGTGGCCAGTCCCGAGGCAGCCCACTTCGGCCTCGACCGGGTGACCGGCGACGCCGAACTGGCCTCGCTGCACTTCTGCGTGAGCCTGCTGCTCGACCACGCCGCGAGCCTGCCGGACGGCGACCCGCTGCGCTGGAGCCCCGCGGTGGCCGGCCTGTTCCTGCTGGACTGGGTGCACCGGCGCGCGGTGCTCGACATGGACGACGCGGCCATGCTGCCCCGGGTGACCCGCGCCTGGACGGCGTACGCGACCCGCAGGCGCGCCCTGCCCGACGCCGCCATCAACCAGACCGACACCCTGGTCGAGGAGATGATCCCCGAGTTCGCCCGCCTCTACGCGACCGGCGAACGCCGCAGCCCCGCAACGGCCGCGGTGGCCCAGCTCATCTCGGAGGGCGTCGACCCCGACGACCCCGACGCGATCGACGCCTGGCTGGACGCCAACCGCCACCGCCTCGACGAGCCCTGACGCTCCGCCGATCAGAACCGCCCCGCGGCGGGCCCGGCATCCCGGCGCCCGTCCGCACGGCCTCTGCGGCGCCGCCGTCTGCCCTCCGGCGGGCTCCTCGGGCGGGTTTCTCGGGCGGTGACGGCCCTACCAGCGGCCGGACAGGTCGTCGGTGGGCTCGGCGTGGTGGCGGCCGACGCGGGAGTTGCGCTGCTGTTCGGCGGTCTGGTCGTCGGCGTGGTGCATGCTGCCGGCGCGGTGGCTGCCGCGGTAGGAGCGGTTGGCGATCTGGTTCTCGTCGCTGCGGGCCTCGGGGATGAGCCGGCGGTTGTGGTGGCCGCCGGTGGCATAGCTGAGTTCGAGGATCCTGGCGGCTCGAATGTTCTGCGGGCGTTCGGCCACGGCTTCTCTCCGGCTGTGCTCGGACCGGTCCGCGGACCGGTGCTTGACGATGGAACGCTTGACCTGCTCGAACCGGCGCCGCTCGTGCTCCTGGCCGGTCGACTCGATGTGGACGGTCCGTGCTCGTTCGCCCCTGGTCCGCTCGACGCAGTGCGGGCGGGCGGTCCAGGCGGGCGGCTGGTCGGGATGGTCCGGGGCGGGTGCCTTGGCCAGCGACGGCAGGCCGGGGAGCCGGGGCATGCCGGGCAGGGCCGGGAACGCGTCCATCGACGGGTTGTCGGCCGCGGAGCCTCGTGTCGTCGTACGGGATGATTTGTGCTTTTTGGACTTTCCGGATGAAGCGCGGGCCTTGAACTTCTTCGTGACCTTCTTTTCGCCCTGCCGGGATGAGCGCGGCTGGACGCGGTCGCGGCGCTTGCCGGCCTCGCCCACGAGACGGCCGGTGCGCTTGGCCGGCTGCGACGCGCCATCCGCCGACGCCCCACCGGACGGCGAACCACTTCCGCCCGGCTTGACGCCGGCGCCCTTCGACGGACCACCCGGCCCAGATCCACCCGGCCCAGATCCACCCGGGGCAGACCTACCAGGGCCGGCATCGCCCGGCCGTGACCCACCGGGAGCCGCCCCGGGAATGCCGCCCGGCCCCATCCCAGAACCGTCCGGCCGAGAACCGCCAGCAACGGCACCTCCCGGACCGGGCCTACCGGGACCAGGCCCACCGGGACCCGGCCCACCCGGTCCAGAACCACCCGGAGCGACACCCCCAGGCAGCGCGCCACCGGGCGAAGCACGACCGGGAGTAGCACCACCGGGCGACCGCCCACCAGGGCCACCCCCACCTGGCCCCGCAGACAACCCCGGAGAACCGGCACCCGAAGGCAGCCCACCCGGAGGCGCACCCACCCCCGAGCCCGGCGACGCCCCGGGCCGGACGCCGCCGGGAACTCCGCTCGCAATGGAAGCGGGACCACCAGACCCCTGCACCGGCCCCGGCGAAGCCGGCGGCAAGAACGGCACATCCATCGTGTCGGTCATGCCGTCGGCCAACTCGTTTGAGCCCGCCGTAATAGCCGCCAACGTGGGCACCGACGCCAAACCGACCAGAAGTGCCACGATCAGCACATACCGGCGCGTAGGTCCGGAGAAGCCGGAATCGGCCCGGTACACCCCGTCCAGCCGCTTCCGCATGACCTTGAGCGGCGGCACGAGATCGTCGTCTGGCTGGTCCGGCACGGCCGGTTCCCCTCCTTGCGAGCAATGATCAACATTGATCTGTCTCGGTCACAGGGGTGAACGACGGATCTGGGAATCCGCAGCGGCAGAGATGGGCTGTTCGTACGGTAGTGACCGTACGAAAACCACTTAATAGGACAAAAAAGGGCACCGATGTGGCAGCGAGATTTCGGGACTGTGATCGACCCGACCTGTAACGACGCTCACGTTCTCTGTCAGGATGAAGGCGATGGCACCGCCGCCGGGAGGTGGGGGCCGTCACTCCCCGGCGGGGTAACGACCCGCGCCGAACTGCCGCGCGGCAACCTCACCAAGGTCAGGCGCGGCGACCAAGCGGTTCGCCGCGCGGACGGGCAACACCCGCCGCGGGCGCAGAGATGAAACAGGGAGACACGGATGGCGAACGGCGAAAGCGGAGTCGGCGGGGACGCCCCAGCCGGCGGCTTCGTCCAACTGCTCACCCCCGACGGCGAACGCATCGACAGCGTCACCACTGCTGACGGCACGACGTACACCGTCGACTTCACCGACGACGAGTATCGCGATCTTTACCGGGACCTGGTGACCGTCCGGCGGCTCGACGCCGAGGCGACCGCCCTGCAACGCCAGGGCGAACTGGGCATCTGGGCCAGCCTGCTGGGCCAGGAGGCGGCCCAGGTCGGCTCGGGCCGGGCGATGCGACCGCAGGACATGGCCTTCCCCACCTACCGCGAGCACGGCGTCCTCTACACCCGCGGGATCGACCCGATCATGCCGTTCGGCCTGTTCCGGGGCGTCGACCAGGGTGGCTGGGACCCCAACGAGTTCAAGTTCAACACGTACACCATCGTGATCGGCGCGCAGACCCTGCACGCCACCGGCTACGCCATGGGCATCACCATGGACGGCAAGACCGGCAACGCCGACGGCGAGGCCGTGATCGCGTACTTCGGCGACGGCGCCACCAGCCAGGGCGACGTGAACGAGGCGTTCGTCTGGTCCGGCGTCTTCAACGCGCCGATCGTGTTCTTCTGCCAGAACAACCAGTACGCGATCAGTGAGCCGCTGGAGCGGCAGACCCGCATCCCGCTGTACCGGCGGGCGCTCGGCTACGGCTTCCCGGGTGTCCGGATCGACGGCAACGACGTGCTGGCGAGCTACGCGGTCACCCGTGCCGCGCTCGACCAGGCCCGCAACGGCCAGGGCCCGACTCTGATCGAGGCGTACACCTACCGGATGGGCGCGCACACCAGTTCCGACGACCCGACCCGCTACCGGATCGCCAGCGAGGTCGAGTCATGGAAGGCCAAGGACCCGATCGCCCGGGTCAAGGCGTTCCTCGCCAAGCAGCAACTGGCCGACGACGCGTTCTTCGGCGAGGTCGACGACGACGCCAAGAAGCTCGCCCTGCACCTGCGCGAACGCGTACTGGAAATGCCCGACCCGCAGCCGGTGACCCTGTTCGACAACGTCTACCCGCACGGTTCGCCCGAGGTCGACGCCCAGCGCGCGTCGTTCGAGCAGTACCAGGCGTCGTTCGAGGGGAGCGCGCACTGATGAGCGAGAACATCAGCCTCGGCAAGGCCCTCAACCACGGCCTGCGCCGCTCCCTCGAGGACGACTCCAAGGTCGTCATCATGGGCGAGGACGTCGGCAAGCTCGGCGGCGTCTTCCGCATCACCGACGGCCTGCAGAAGGACTTCGGCGAGGACCGGGTCATCGACACCCCGCTCGCCGAGTCGGGCATCATCGGCACCGCGATCGGCCTGGCCATCCGCGGGTACCGCCCGGTCTGCGAGATCCAGTTCGACGGCTTCGTGTTCCCGGCGTTCGACCAGATCGTGGCCCAGGTGGCCAAGATGTACTACCGGTCGCTGGGCAACGTGAAGTTGCCGATCGTCATCCGGATCCCGTTCGGCGGCGGCATCGGCGCGGTCGAGCACCACTCCGAGTCGCCCGAGGCGTACTTCGCGCACACCCCCGGTCTCAAGGTGGTGAGCTGCGCGAGTCCCGCCGACGCCTACACGATGATCCGGCAGTCGATCCGTTCGGACGACCCGATCGTGTTCTTCGAGCCGAAGCGGCGCTACTGGGAGAAGGGCGAGGTCGACCTGGACGCCGACCTCTCCGGCGCGTACCCGCTGCACTCCGCCCGGGTGGCCCGCGCCGGCCGGGACGCGACGCTGCTCGCGTACGGCCCCATGGTCCGAACCGCGCTGGACGCGGCGACGGCAGCGGCCGAGGACGGCCGCGATCTCGAGGTCATCGACCTGCGCTCGCTGTCCCCGCTGGACATGCCCACGGTCTATGACTCGGTGCGCCGCACCGGCCGGGTCGTGGTGGTGCACGAGGCGCCCGGCAACCTGGGTCTCGGCGCCGAACTGGCCGCCCGGATCACCGAGGAGTGCTTCTACTCGCTGGAGGCACCGGTGCTGCGGGTGACCGGCTACGACACGCCCTACCCGGCCGCCCGGGTCGAGGAGGAATACCTTCCCGACCTCGACCGCGTGCTGGACGCCGTCGACCGTTCGTTCGGCTGGTGACGGCGATGTCCAGGATCAAGGAGTTCACGCTGCCCGACCTGGGCGAGGGCCTGACCGAGGGCGAGATCCTGTCCTGGTTGGTCAAGGTGGGCGACAGCATCGAGCTCAACCAGCCGATCGTCGAGGTCGAGACGGCGAAGGCGGCGGTCGAGATCCCGGCCAAGTGGGCGGGCGTGGTCACCCGGATCTTCCACGAGGCGGGCAGCACGGTCGAGGTGGGCGCCCCCATCGTGGCGATCGACACCGACCCGTCCGGTGGTCCACTTTCAGATGGCGACAAACTCCCCGAGCCGTCGGCGGAGTCGCTGGCGGCCGTCGAAATCGCGCCCGAGGAGGGTTCCGTCGAGCCCGGCCTGATCGGTGGTCCGGCTCCGGGGGGCCGCACGGCCGTCCTGGTGGGTTACGGCCCGAGAACCACAAGTGCCAAAAGACGACCAAGATCAAATGGTACGCGTACGGACCGCGCGACCACCCATCCCGACCCTTCACCGCCTGCGGCGGCTTCAGATCCGATCGTGGCCGCGCCACCCGCGAGCCGGCCCGCCCCCGAGCCCACACCGTCGGCTTCGACCGGTCCGGTGCTGGCGAAACCGCCGGTCCGCAAGCTGGCCCGCGATCTCGGCGTCGACCTGACCACGATTCCCGGCAGCGGCCCGATGGGCTCGGTGACCAGGGACGACGTGCAGCGGGCGGCGGCCACACCGGCGCCCGCGGCGGCCGTTTACGACACAGCCCGCGAGCAGCGCATCCCGGTCAAGGGTGTCCGCAAGCTCACCGCGGAAAACATGGTCGCCTCGGCGTTCACCGCGCCACACGTCACCGAGTTCCTCACGGCCGACGTGACCCGCACCATGAAGGCCCTCGACAAGATCAGGGCCCGCCCCGAGTTCCGTGACCTCAAGGTCTCGCCGCTGCTGCTGGTGGCCAAGGCCGTGCTGCTCGCGGTCCGGCGGCACCCGATGGTCAACTCGACCTGGTCGGGCGCGACCGGCGAGATCGTGGTCAAGGACTACGTCAACCTGGGCATCGCGGCGGCCACCGAGCGCGGCCTGATCGTGCCGAACGTGAAGGACGCCGGCCGGCTCTCGCTGCGCGAGCTGGCCGAGGCCCTGAACACCCTGGTCCAGGTCGCGAAGTCGGGCAAGACCCCGCCGGCCGACATGTCCGGTGGCACGCTCTCGATCACCAACGTGGGCGTGTTCGGCGTCGACACCGGCACCCCGATCCTGCCGCCGGGCGAGTCCGCGATCCTGGCGGTCGGCGTGATCCGGCCTACACCGTGGGTGCACAAGGACAAGATCAAGATCCGCCAGGTCACCACCCTGGCCCTGTCCTTCGACCACCGGATCATCGACGGCGAGCTGGGTTCGAAGTTCCTCCGGGACATCGGCGCGTTCCTCACCGACCCAGAGGCGGCACTGCTCGCCTGGACTTAAGAAACTCAGTCCACATCCGTTGCCGACATTAGATCCTTAGGCAGGTGCGCAGCGTCACCCGCTGATTATTTGGCGACACGTCTCGATGCGAGGGATCATTGACTCGCATCGAGATGAGGGATGTGAGCAGCACCATGAGCATCGTCGACCGGGTACGCCGGCGTCGGCTGATCAACCGCCAGGACCGCGCCATCGACCGAGCGTGGCACTCGGCGCCCACCCAGGCCATGCGGGACGAGATAGCGATCTTCGCCCAGCGCAGGACGTTCTGATCCACCAGACCACGACGGCCCGTCCGGAGCAATCCGGGCGGGCCGTCGCATGTTTGAAGAGTCGCTTAAAGATCAGTTCGGCGTCCCCTCCGGGGCGTACACCGGGATTCCGAGGGCAGCGTCGGCCCGGTACGGTGGGGCACGGTCCCCCGGGCTGGCTCGGCCGGTCGGCACGAGGGCCGGTCGGCACGAGGGGCTGCACGGCCTGGCCTCAGAGCTGGGCACGACTCGCCGTGTGAATGGCCGGTGAGTCGCGTCCGTGTAAAGCTGGCGCGGCCGCACTGATGGAGGAGGCGCTCATGACGTCCGAGGGGCACTACGCCGGTACGCAGCCGGCCGAGGCCACGTCGGGCGGACCCACGTCGGACGGCTTCCCGCCGGACTCCGACGGTCAGCGGGTCTCCGGCCGGGCTTCGGCCCCGCCCCCCGCCGACGGTTTCCCCAGCTCCTATGCACCGCCGCCGCCGAACACGCCGAACGGTGGCTCGCCCTTCGTGGTTCCCGCGGTACGCACCTTCGGCTCCGGCTCAGACTCCGCCGCCAGCCAGCCGGCCGGCACCTCGTACGGCTCGGCCCGGGTGCCGCAGCCCGACGACCAGTCGGCCCAGCTTCCCCAGCGCCAGGCCGCCTCGCCCTACGGTTCGGTGTCGCCCGGCAACCCTGGGTCGCCCTACGGTTCGGTCGCGCCCGCCGCAGGTAACAATTTCGCCTCGCCTTTCGCCCCCACCGCCGGCGCCGGTGACGCACCGTCTCCGCCTTTCGTGCCGGCCTCCGGCAACGCCCCCGAGCCGCCCAGCTCGGCGTGGGCCCCGCAGACCGCACCCGGCGCCGCCGAGGGCGCCGACAACCCGATCCCGCTCCCGCAGCGCACCCCGTCAACGGTCGACCCGGCCACCATCGGCGAGTTCGACGGTTTCGCGGCCGGCACCCCCGGCCGCGGCTCGGTCGGCGCCCAATCCGGTGCCCAATCCGGTGCCCAGCCCGACCCGGGCACCGGCCGCCCGCCCGGCCTCTCCGCGTTCGGCGACCAGCGCGTCCGCGTCCCCGGCGCCACCCTGACCGACCTGCCCGACGCCGCCGGCCGCAGCGACAACGGCCGCTCCGGCGACAGCGGCGGCTTCCCGGCCCGCGGCCCCGGCGACGACCGCAACGCCGACTCCGGCGGCTTCCCGCTGCGCACCGGCGGCAGCGCCACCTTCCCGACCCGCCGAGGCGACAGCGGCGGCGGCTTCCCGCTGCGCGGCAACGGCGAGCCCACCGGCACCGGCTTCGCCGCCGCGGCCCGCCCCGAGATCCCCGGCCAGCCCGGCGACCTGCCGATCCGCAGTCAGCAGCCCCCCTACGCGGCACCCACGGCCGGCTCGCCGTTCAGCGCCTTCGGCCCTCCGCCGTCCGAGCAGCAGCAGTCCGAGCCGCACCCCTACGCGCGCCCCGACGCCGCGCCCGCAGCCGACCCCTTCGGCCGCCGCCCCGACGCCGCGCCCCCAGCCGACCCCTTCGGCCGCCGCCCCGACGCCGAGTCCGACCCGTTTGGCCGCCCGGCCGCCGCGGCCTCCTCCTTCGGCGCGGCCCGGCCCGACGACGCGACATTCGGCGCCGCTAGACCGGCTTCCCCGGCGGCCGCCTACGGCACGGCCCGTCCCGAGTCTCCTCGCTCGGAGTCTGCCCTTCCCGAATCGGCCCATCCCGACTCGACCCGCCCCGACTCCGCTCGCCCCGACTCCGCACGCCCCGACGAGTCGGCCTTCGGCGCCACGGCCATGCCGGCTTCGCCGGCACCCGTCTACGGTTCGGCCCGTCCCGGCGCCGACCAGCCCACCGGCACGGCCTACGGCTCCGCCCGCCCCGCCTCACCGGCCGCCGCGCCCGCCGAAGCGACCTACGGCACGGCCCGCCCGGAACCGGCGTCACCCGCGCCGACCTACGGCACCGCCCGCCCCGGCGACAATGCGGCGTTCGGCAGCCCGCAGCCGACCTACGGCACCGCGCGCCCTCGCGTCGACGCCGAGGACGCCCCGCAGCCGGCCTCACCCACCGCCTACGGCAGCGCGAAGCCGGCCACCCCGTTCGCCGACGGCGACCCGGCCGCCTTCGACGGTGCGCCCAAGTCCCCGTCCTCGGGCACGCCCTACGGCAACGTCTCCGACGCGGACAGCCCGTTCGCGCAGCGACCCGCCTCCGGCTCACCCTTCGGCGCCGCACCCGAACCGACCTCCGCACCCAACCCGTTCAGCGGGCCCGCGACATTCGGCGACGCAGCCGACTCGGCACCCTCGGACAGCCCGTTCGGACAGCGACCTGCTTCCGGCTCACCCTTCGGTGGCGCAGCCGACCCGGCGCCGGACAGCCCGTTCGCCCAGCGGCCCTCCTTCGGCGCCGCACCCGAACCGGCCTCCTCCGGCAACCCGTTCGGCAGCGCACAGGAGCCCGCCTCCGGCTCGCCCTACGGCAGCGCACCTGAGCCGGCGCCCGACCATCCGTTCGGACAGCGGCCTCCCTACGGCGGCGCACCCGAATCGGCGCCGGACAGCCCGTTCGGACAGCGACCCGCCTCCGGATCGCCCTTCGGCAGCCCGGAGCAGCCTTCTACCGGATCGCCGTTCGGCAGCGCGCCGGGCTCTGCGCCGGACAGCCCGTTCGGACAGCGACCCGCCCCCGCATCGCCGTTCGGCGGCCCGGCCGAGCCGGACAGCCCGTTCGGCAGCACGCCTCCGCGCGCCTCGTCGCCGTCGCCGTTCGGTGACTCGCCCGAGCCCGCGTCTCCGGCCGGCGACGAGCACGCTCTCTACCGGCGTCCCGAGGCTCCGGGTTCGGAGTCCGAGTTCCCGCAGCGGGTTCCGGGGGCCGCGCTCGGGTCCGGTGGCGAGACCCGCGGCGGGGCCGTGCCGCAGCCGCGTGACCCGGCCGAGCCGGGCGGCGCGGTGGGTTCCGCTCGGCCGGTGACGGCCAGTGCATCGGTGCCGTCGGCCAGCCGGGTTGCGCCGGTCGATCCGGGTGAGTTGCCGCCGCCGGCCGCGGCACCGCAGGCTCGGGTTTACGGGCGGCCCGCCGAGCCGGCCGCAGAACCGTCCGACGATGTCGACCAGCAGCACGAGGCGTCGCCGTTCGACAACCGCACCGACAGCGACCGCCGCCCGTTCGGGGACGGCCCGGATGCGGGCCGGCCCGCTCCGACCGGGTTCGGCTCACCCGCGTACCCCCAAAATCCGAACGTGCCCGATGTCGCCCCGCAGAGCCCGGCCCGTGCCTCAGCCCGCGCCTCGGCAAGTGCGCGCGTCGCGCCGCCGGCGCCGGACCAGCAGCCGGGCAGCGCGCCGCCGTTCCCGCCGTTCGGCAGCCCGCCGCCGCCCGGCACCGGCATGAAGCCCGAGCACTACGGCGAGATGACCACCGACATCGCCGGCCGGGGACAGGATCACCAGTTCCCGCCGCCGCCCGAGGGCGAGATGCGGATGGGTGGGCTCTTCCCGGGGCCGGCCAGCCGCGCCACGGTGACCCCGCCGTCGCCGGACGACACCACCAACTGGCCCGGGACGGGTGACCAGAACCGGTTCGACAACTTCAAGCCCGAGGCCACCCCGGCCAAGCCGGAGACGCCAAACGTGAAGATGTTTCCCATTCTGATCGCGGTCGTGATCGGTGCGGTGGTGCTGCTGGGCAGCGCGATCGGCATCGTTTACCTGGTCTCCGGCGACGGGGACGAGACGTTCAGCGTGAGCACCGGCGAGTGCGTGAAGCGCGAGGGGAACGCCGCGGTGAAGTCGGATTGCAGCGACGCGGCCTCGTTCGAGGTGGTGTCCATCGTGGACGACAAGGCGAACTGCGCGGACCCCGGTCAGCCGTACGTGATCAACCCGACCAGCGACGGCAAGAACCAGGTGCTCTGCCTCAAGCCGAAAGCCTGATCGACAACCAGATCGACAACCGGGTGTCATCCTGACCACCTTCGTGCCGTACCGGCCGGACCGGTACGGCACGATGGTCCGATGACTGCGCGCGTGCGGGCGCCCGAACTGCGGGGGCGGGCCTGGCTGAACACCGGTGGCCGGGAGCTGACCCTGGCCGATCTCCGGGGCAAGATCGTCCTGCTGGACTTCTGGACCTTCTGCTGCATCAACTGCCTGCACGTGCTGGATGAGTTGCGGCCGCTCGAGGAGAAGTACGGCGACGCGCTGGTGGTGATCGGCGTGCATTCGCCCAAGTTCGAGCACGAACGCGACCCGGCCGCGCTGGCCGCCGCGGTGGAGCGTTACGGCGTGCACCACCCGGTCGTCGACGACGTCGACATGCATCTCTGGCAGCAGTACGCGGCGAAGGCGTGGCCCACCCTCGCGGTGATCGACCCGACCGGCTATCTGGTCGCCTCGATGGCCGGCGAGGGGCACGCCGAGGGCCTGTCCCGGCTGCTCGACGAACTGATCGCCAAGCACGGCGCGGACGGCACCCTACACCGCGGCGACGGCCCGTACGTGCCGCCAACCCCCGCCGACACGCTGCTGCGCTTCCCCGGCAAGGCGATCGAACTGCCGGGCGGCAACCTGCTGGTCTCCGACTCGGCCCGGCACTCGCTGGCCGAACTCACCCCGGACGGCGAGACCCTGGTGCGCCGGATCGGCAGCGGCGAACGCGGCGACCCGTTCAACGAGCCGCAGGGCCTGCTCCTGCTGCCCGGCGAAGTGGCCGCCGCGGCCGGTTATGACGTCCTGGTGACCGACACGGTCCACCACCAGTTGCGCGGCGTCCGGCTGGCGACCGGCGAGGTGACCCTGGTGGCCGGTTCGGGCCGGCCGTGGCGGTCGGCCGTGGACGGTCCGCAGGACGCGCTGGCCGCCGACCTGTCCTCGCCCTGGGACCTGGCCTGGTTCGACGACCGGGTGGTGATCGCGATGGCCGGCATCCACCAGCTGTGGTGGTTCGACCCGCGCGCCGGCCAGGTCGGCGTCTACGCCGGCACCACCGTGGAGTCGCTGCGCGACGGCACCCTCCCGGACGTGTGGATGGCCCAGCCGTCCGGTTTGTCCGCTACCGCGGATCGCCTGTGGATCGCCGACAGTGAAACTTCGGCACTCCGCTGGATCGCCGGTGACGCAATGCACACCGCAGCCGGTCAGGGCCTGTTCGATTTCGGTCATGTGGACGGTCCGGCCGCCGACGCGCTGTTCCAGCACCCGCTCGGCGTGGCGGCCCTGCCGGACGGCTCGGTCCTGGTGGCCGACACCTACAACGGCGCGGTCCGCCGCTTCGACCCGGCCACCGGCGAGGTGTCGACGGTGGACGCCGGCCTGGCCGAGCCGAGCGACATCCTGGTCACCGCGTCCGGCGACGTCTTCGTGGTGGAATCGGCCGCGCACCGGCTCACCCGGCTGGCCCCCGGCGTGGTCAAGACGGTGACCGGCGAGCGGCACCACACCGAACGCCCGCCCGCCGCCATCGCCCCCGGCGCGCTGGTGCTGGACGTGGTCTTCACCCCCGCACCGGGCCAGAAGCTCGACACCCAGTTCGGCCCGTCCACCCGGCTCGAGATCTCCGCGGCCCCGCCCGAGTTGCTGCTCGCCGGCGCCGGCGTCACCACCCAGCTGACCCGCACCCTGGAGGTCAACCCGGCGGTCGAGAAGGGTGTCCTCCAGGTCGTGGCCCAGGCCGCAACGTGCGACGTCGACGTGGAGTTCCCGGCGTGCCACCTGACCCGGCAGGACTGGGGCGTGCCGGTCGTGGTCACCCCGGGTGGCCCCGCGAGGCTGCCGTTGATCCTGCGAGGACTCGACCAGTCCTGAGGCCCGGCGGCCGGTTCAGGTGAACGCCGCCACCTCGGCGCCGGCCGCACGTAACCCCGCCCGCACCTGCGCCGCCAGGTCGACCGCGCCGGGCGTGTCGCCGTGCACGCAGATCGAGGCGACCCGGCACGGCACCACCGACCCGTCCGCGGCCTCGACCTCGCCCTCGACCGCCATCCGCACCGCCCGCGCCACCACCGCCGCCGGATCGTGGATCACCGCCCCCGCGGCCGAGCGCGGCACCAGCGTCCCGTCCGCACGGTAGCCGCGGTCGGCGAACCCCTCGCCCACCACCGGCAGTCCCGCATCCACCGCCAGCCGCGCCAGCACCGAACCCGGCTGGCAGAGCACCGGCAACCCCGCGTCGTAGGCGAGCGCCGCCGCGACCACCGCCGACGCCTGTCCCGCATCCACCGCGGCCGTGTTGTAGAGCGCGCCATGCGGCTTCAGATAGGCCACTCTCCCGCCGGCGACCCGACAGAAGCCCTCCAGCGCTCCCATTTGGTACAGAATGTCGTCCCGGAGCTCGTCCAGGTCGTAGTCGATCCGGCGGCGCCCGAAGCCGGCCAGGTCCCGGTAGCCCACCTGCGCGCCGATCGCCACGCCTCGGGATACCGCCGCGCGGCAGATGCGGTGCATGGTGGCCGGGTCGCCGGCGTGGAAGCCGCACGCCACGTTCGCCGAGGTCACGACGTCGAGCAGGGCGTCGTCGTCGCCCAGGCGCCAGTGGCCGAAGCCCTCGCCCAGGTCCGCGTTCAGGTCAATCGAGTGCACGAAATCGAACCGTAGTCCCCGGGCGCGCCTGCGCGAGCGGCGTCACGTCATCCACCACGCCGATCACCGGATAGCCGCCGGTCGTCGGGTGGTCGGCCAGGAAAATCAGCGGCTGCCCGTCGGCCGGCACCTGGATGGCGCCGAGCACCACGCCTTCGGAGGCAAACTCGCCGGCCCGGGTGCGGGTCAGGGCGATGCCGGCCAGCCGGCATCCGACGCGGTTGCTCAACGGACTGACCTGGTACGCCGAGGCGAAGAGTCCCGCGGCCTCGAACCAGTCATCGCGAGGCCCGAGCCGGACGCCCAGCTCGAGCTCGGTGGTGGGCAGCATCGCCGGCCCGACGACAGCACTACCGAACTGCTCGGTGCCGATCGGCAGCTTCATGCCGTCGGTCAGGCGTGGTGGTCCGAGGCCGGAGAGCGTGTCGGTGGCGCGACTGCCGAGTATCGGTTCCACGTCGATGCCGCCCGCGACCGCCACATAGGACCGCACCCCGGCCGTCGCCCGCCCCACGTCCAGCACCGACCCGACCGGCACCTCGATCACCTCGTCCGGGACCGGTTGCCGGTCCAGGCGTACCGCGGCCGTCGCACCGGTGACCGCCACCCGTGCCGCGACCGCGAACCGCAGCGCGCAGCCGAGCAACGTCGTCTCCACGACGGCGGCCGTGACCGGATTGCCGACCAGCGCGTTGGCCCGCCGCAGCGCCGCGAGATCCAGCGCGCCCGACCGGGGCACGCCGAGGTGTGCGTACCCGGGCCTGCCGAGGTCCTGGACCGTGCTGAGCGGCCCCGAGCGGACCACGGTGATCATGCTCTGACCAGCCGGACCCGGGTGCCCGGCACGAGCAGGGCCGGTGGCTCACGTCGTACGTCAAAAAGGTTTTGGGAAGTTTTCCCCACGAGTCGCCAACCGCCCGGCGAGGCCGTCGGATAAATGCCGGCATATGCCCCGGCGAGGCCCACGGAGCCCGCCGGAACTCGGGGGCGGGGCGCGTCGAGCCGGGGCACCGCGCACTCCTCCGGTAGGCCGCGCAGATAGGCGAATCCGGGCGCAAAACCGCAGAACGCCACGGTCAGCGGCGTCGCCAGCAGCCGGTCGACCGCCTCCTCGACCGGAACCTGCCAGCGCGTCGCTACGTCGGGCAGGTCCTCGCCGCCGAAGGTCACCGGGATCTCCACCAGCGGCCCGTCCGCGGTCGCCGCCGGAGCCGGTTCCGGCCAACTCTCCACGAGCGCGGCCGTTTCCGGAGCTACGCCGTCGAGCAGAACGGTGCGCGCACCGGGCACGATGTCGGTCACTTCCAGTTCACCGGCCGCGCGGCGACGCCACAGTTCGGCGCGCCACGCCTCGACGTGTTCACCGTCGTGACACTCGATAAGCAGCGCAGACCCACCCGCACGCCGTAGTCTCATGAGCAACATCCTGCCCGAAGCACCCGGGTGAGCGGCTTCACTACCCGCTAGTAACCTACGGTGCCGTAACCTGGGAGGCGTGACGACTACCGCCCCGTTCCGGATGAAACCGGCCGACCTAGGCAAACCACGCCTGCGCGGCCGGCTGCACCAGTACGCGTTCTTCGTCGCCGTCGTCTGCGGCATCGTGCTCACCGCGGTCGCGCTCAGCCGCCCGGGTGCGGCTCCCTTCCTGAGCTGCCTCATCTACAGCGCCACCGTGTGCGGCCTGTTCGGGATCAGCGCCCTCTACCACCGTCGGGTGTGGAGCAAACGCGGCTTTCAGGTCATGCGCCGCCTCGACCACTCGATGATCTTCATATTCATCGCCGGCACCTACACCCCGTTCTGCGTCGAGTTGCTCTCCACCAGCAAGGCCACGCTGATGCTCAGCCTGATCTGGGGCGGCGCGCTCGGCGGGGTGGCGCTCAAGGTGGTCTGGCCACACCTGCCACGCTGGGTCGGCGCCCCCCTCTACCTGGCCCTGGGCTGGGCGGCCGTGGCGATCCTTCCGGACGTGTTGCACCGCGGCGGCGTCGCCTGCCTGGTGCTGCTGATCGCCGGCGGGCTGATCTACAGCGCGGGCGCGATCTTCTATGCGCTGCGCCGGCCCAACCCGTGGCCCGAGGTCTTCGGCCATCACGAGTTTTTCCACGCCTGCACGCTGGTGGCGGCCATCTGCCACCACATCGCCGTCTATTTTGCGCTGTACGCCTGACGCGCGGCGAGAACCTCGTCGATGTGCGCCTCGGCCCACTTCTCCAGCGCCTCGACCAGGCCGTGCAGACTGCGGCCCAGTTCGGTGAGCGCGTAGTCGACCCGCGGCGGCACCACCGCGTACACGGTCCGCTCGATCAGCCCGTCGCGTTCGAGACCGCGCAGCGTCTGGGTGAGCATCTTGGGACTCACGCCTTGGATGCGCCGGGCGAGTTCGGTGTACCGGTGCGGACCGTCGGCCAGCATGACCACGATCAGGACGCTCCAGGTGTCGCCGATGCGGTCCAGGATCTGCCGGCTCGGGCAGTCCTTCGCGTACGCGCTGATCTGCATCCGCTAACTATCCCTCGGGTAAGTACTGCACTTCAAGGTGCCCACTATCTATTGGGAAGTGATCGTTGACCTGTGGCGTTGCGTACTCCTGACTGTTGTATCGCAGAGGGAGCACACCATGAGCATCGTCGTCACCGGCGCCACCGGACACCTGGGCCGCCTCGTCATCGAGTCGCTGCTGGCCAAGGGGGTGCCGGCCGCCGAGATCGTGGGCCTCGGCCGCCAGGTCGACCGGATCGCCGACCTCGGGATCACCGTCCGGCAGGTCTCGTACGACGACCGCGACGCGCTCACCGCCGCCTTCACCGGCGCCGACAAGGTGCTGTTCATCTCGGGCAGCGAGGTCGGCCGGCGCATCCCGCAGCACACCAACGTCGTCGAGGCGGCGAAGGCGGCCGGGGTCGGGCTGATCGTCTACACCAGCGCGCCCAAGGCGGACCGCACCGACATGAAGCTGGCCGCTGAGCACCTGGCCACCGAGCGGCTGCTGGCCGCGTCCGGGCTGCCGCACGTGATCCTGCGCAACGGCTGGTACATCGAGAACTACAGCGTGGCGCAGGCGCTCGCGCACGGCCTGTTCGGCGCAGCCGGCGACGGCCGGATCAGCGCCGCGACCCGGGCCGATTTCGCCGAGGCGGCGGCGTCGGTGCTGGCGGGCGAGGGCCACGCCGGAAAGGTGTACGAATTGGGCGGCGAGCCGTTCACGATGGCGCAACTGGCCGAGGTGATCTCGCGCGAGTCCGGTCAGCCGGTGACCTACACCGACCTGAGCCCGGAGAAGTACATCGAGGTGCTGGTGGGTGCCGGCCTGCCGCAGCCGTACGCGGAAATCCTGGCCGACTCGGACCGGGCCGCGTCCGGCGGCGCGCTCGAGGTGCCGCGCGCCGATCTGGAGAACCTGCTCGGCCGTCCGGTCACCCCGCTGGCCGCCGCGATCCGGGCCGCGATTCACTGAGATTCAAAGTACGCGACGCCGACCAGCCGCTAGGGGGAGGGACGGCGGTCGGCGTCGCGGGTTCGGATTGATCAGTAGCCGGGGGGCGGCGGCGGGGGAGCCGTGTCCTCGCGCCGGGTCTCGCGGTACTCGGCGGTGTAGCCCGGACGGGCGACGGGCTGCGCCGTCTGCCGGGTCACCACGGTGCGCCGCCGGCTGTTCCAATACCAGAGGGTCACGACCAGGCCGATCAGCCCGGCGGCCATCAGGATCCAGCCGATGACGTTGATGTCCAGTCCGCTGATCTCCGCGTTGACGGCGAACGCCAGGATCGCCCCCACCGCCAGCAGGAAGATGCTTCCGCCGATGCCCATTACCGGGCCTCCTTGATCCTCACCGGGGTCAATGCAATGCCTCGAGGATGGCTTTACCCACGCGTCCGAATCCTCAATCAGGCAAGCTGTTCCCATGACCGCACGGACCCTCGTACTGCTCCGGCACGCCAAGGCCGAGACCCCGAACGACGAGCCCGACTTCGACCGCCGGCTGACCGAGCGGGGCGAGACCGACGCGGATGCCGCAGGCTCCTGGCTGGCCGACGAACGCATTCGTCCCGACCTGGTGTTCTGCTCACCGGCGGCCCGCACCCGGCAGACCTGGCAGGGCGTTTCGATCGCGCTGGCACAGGCCGGACACGGCGGGGTCGCGCCCGAGGTGCGCTACGAGACCGGCCTCTACTTCGGTGGGCGGACCGAGGTGTTCGACCTGCTGCGCACGGTGCCCGACACGGTTCGCACGGTCCTCGTGGTGGGCCACAATCCGACCGTCTCCGAGGTGTCCATCCTGCTCGTTCCCGACGAGCAGTACGACGGTCAGGGCGTCGAGATGAAGACGGCCGGCCTGGCCGTGCACCGGGCCGACAGCGGCTGGGCAGACCTCGAGCCCGGCTCGATGCGCCTGGTCGAGCGGCACACCGCCCGCGGATAAGAAAAGACGAGGGCCGTCCGGCCCTCGTCTCTTTCGAGCGGTTAGAAGACGTCCTCGGACAGGTCCATCACGTCGAGGTTGGTGTTCTCGATGATCCGGCGATCGGCGCCGACACGCGGCAGCACCTCGCGGACGAAGAACTGCGCCGCGGCGACCTTGCCCTCGTAGAAGTGCTTGTCGGCGGCCGGCACCTCGCCGCCGAGCGCCTTCAGCGCCACCTCGGCCTGCCGCAGCAGCAGCCAGGCCAGGACCACGTCGCCGAGCGCCAGCAGCACCCGGCGCGAGCTCAGCCCCACCTTGTACAGCTCGCGAGTGTCGCCGCTCTGCGCCGCGGTGAGCCAGCCCATGGTCACGCCGAGGATCTGCTGCAACTCGCCGAGCGCCTTGCCGAGCGCGAGCCGCTCCTCCTTGAGCCGGCCGTTGCCGGCCTCGCTCTCGATGAAGCCCTGCATCTCGGTGGCCAGCATGGCGAGCGCCTTGCCCTGGTTCTTCACGATCTTGCGGAAGATCAGGTCGAGGCTCTGGATCGCGGTGGTGCCCTCGTACAGGGTGTCGATCTTCGCGTCCCGCACGTACTGCTCGAGCGGGTAGTCCTGCAGGAAGCCGGAACCGCCGAATGTCTGCAGCGACTCGTGCCCGAGCAGTTCGTAGGCGCGTTCCGAACCAACGCCCTTGACCAGCGGCAGCAGCAGGTCGTTGACGGTGGCGGCCGCCTTGGCCGCCGCGGTGTCGCCGGCCGCCTCCGCGATGGCCACCCGGTCCTGCCAGGTGGCGGTGTAGATGACCAGCGCGCGCAGGGCCTCGGTGTACGACTTCTGCAGCATCAGCGAGCGGCGCACGTCGGGGTGGTGCGTGATCGTGACGCGCGGCGCGGCCTTGTCGTCGTTCTGCACCAGGTCGGCGCCCTGCACCCGGTTCTTCGCGTACTCCAGCGCGTTCAGGTAACCGGTCGAGAGGGTGGCGATCGCCTTGGTACCGACCATCATCCGGGCATACTCGATGATCATGAACATCTGCCGGATGCCCTGGTGCACCTCGCCGAGCAGCCAGCCCTTGGCCGGGGCGCCGTGTTCGCCGAAGGTCAGCTCGCAGGTGTTGGAGACCTTGAGACCCATCTTGTGCTCGACGTTGGTGGCGTAGACGCCGTTGCGGTCGCCCAGCTCGCCGGTCTCCGGGTCGAAGTGGTACTTGGGCACGATGAACAGCGACAGGCCCTTGGTGCCCGGGCCGCCGGCACCCTCGACGCCGACCGGGCGGGCCAGCACGTAGTGGATGATGTTGTCGCTCAGGTCGTGCTCACCCGAGGTGATGAAGCGCTTGACGCCCTCGATGTGCCACGAGCCGTCCGGCTGCGGGATGGCCCGGGACCGGCCGGCACCCACGTCGGAGCCGGCGTCCGGCTCGGTGAGCACCATGGTCGAGGCCCACTGCTTCTCGACGAAGAGCTTGGCCCACTGCTTCTGTTCCTCGGTGCCCTCGGTGAAGACGACGTGCGCGAAGGACGGACCGGACGAGTACATCCAGACCGGGGCGTTGGCACCCAGCACGTTCTCGGCGATGGCCCACCACAGCGCCCGCGGCGCCAGCGTGCCGCCCAGCTCGCCGGGCAGGTCGAGGCGCCAGAACTCGGCGGCCATCCACTGCTCGAACGACTTCTTGAACGCCTCGGGCAGCGGGGCGGTGTGCGTGACCGGGTCGAAGACGGGTGGGTTGCGGTCGGCCTCGGTGTAGCTGGCAGCCAGGTCCTCGGTGGCGAGCCGGTGCACCTCGGCGAGCACGTCGCGTGCGGTGTCGGCGTCGATCTCGTCGAACGGTGCCTGACCGAACGCCCGATCCGCTCCGAAGACCTCGAACAGGTTGAACTGGAGGTCCCGAAGGTTGCCCTTGTAGTGAGTCATGGTGCCTGGCCCCGCTCATCCGAGTTACCCGTCAGTAACAGCCACTGTATTACTCATCGGTAGAGAGCGACAAGCCATGAGTGGTTCTGTGACCAACCACCTCGGGAGGGTGGTCCATCAGCCGGAACGAACATCAAACCCCACCGATCGGGCAGGCAGCAGGACAGCCGTTCGGCTAATTAGGGCTTCCGGTGAAGCTTCGACGTATCGAGGTGTCTTGCGGCTCGTTGCTCCGGATAGAGACGAAGCCCATCGACTTCGCCGACACAAAGGGGGCGCAATGTTCGCCACGATCAAGAACCTGATTCCCGAGCCGCGCCAGTCGGATCAGCCGCGTCACTACGTCGGACGTCACCGTCGGCCCGAGCCGGTCCCGCCCGCCGCTCCGGTCTCGCCGGCCCCGGTGGTCACCGTTCCGCCCAGCCCGATCGTGAACTCGCCCGACAAGCCGGCCGAAGAAACCGCAGCCGCCTAGCTTCCGGCGGCACCGACCTCCCAGCTCGGCATGGGTACGGTCGGGCCGTCGTCGGGTCCCGCGTATTCCAGCAGCACCAGGGCGATGTCGTCCTCGAGTCGGCCGTGCACCCAGTCGACCAGCGCGGTTTCCAGGGACGCCAGCCCGTCGCCGACCGTGCCGTGCCCCAGCAGGCGCCAGGCCCGGTCCGCGGTCGGGAAGAACTCGCCCTCCCGGCGCGCCTCGCCCAGGCCGTCGGTGAACAGCAACAGCCGGTCGCCCGGTTCGAGCCGCTCAACCCGCGCCTTCACCTCGGGCATGAAGCCCAGCGGGGGCGCGGGCGCGGGCGGTTCGAGGGCGATGACCTGACCGCGGCGCAGCAGCAGTGGCGCCGGATGTCCACAGTTGACGATGGTGAGCGTGCCCCCTCGCTCCTCCACCAGCGCCGCGGTCACGAAGTCCTCGTCGCCCACGCCCCGGGCGACGGCCCGGTCCAGGTCGGCCACGATCGCCTTGAGATCCGCCCGCTCGTACGCCACATGCCGGTAGGAACCCAGCACCATGCTGGCCAGCCGGACCGCGTCCAGTCCCTTGCCCCGCACGTCGCCGATGATGATGCGGACCCCATAGGGGGTGTCGAGGGCCTCGTAGAGGTCGCCGCCGATGTCCGCGGCCGCGGTCGCGGAGATGTACCGGCCGGCCACCGCGAGCGCACCCACCTGCGGTCCCACCGGGCGCAGCACCGCCTGCTGGGCCACCGCGGCGAGGCGCTGAAGCTCGGCGATCCGGTCGGCCTGCCGCTGCCGGATGGTGGCCACCCCGGCCGCGATGCCGGTGGCCAGGATGATGCCGAGGATGTTGACCAGCATCGACATGTCCGGTTTGGGGCTGGCGCCCACAAAGATCATCCCGATCATCGCGGCGAAGACGCCGACCACCAGCACCGTCCGCCATATGGCGAAGGCCGCAGCCAGGAACGGCACGGCGGCGAAGAGGCCCACGAAATGCGCGCCCCGGCCGTCCGCCAGCTCCACCGCGGACACGACCGCGAGCAGCACAAGGGCCGCGCCGAGGCCGACGCGGGATCCGGGACTGAGCGGGCGACGGCCCGCCGGCAACAAGGTAGGCATGGTTACGCGGAACAGCATGCCCGATCGGAGCGAGTCACTGCATCAACTTGACCCGTAGTCTGACCCGGTTCTGACCACCTGTTACCTGGGTGTCGGTCAGTCGGGCCGCCGCCGGTGACAGGATGTCCGCGTGGCAGACGATCTGCGTGACCGCCTCCGGCACGCGTTCCGCTGGACCGACCCCGGCGACGGTAGCGAGTACCTGGTCAGCAACCGCTCCGGATGGTGGCGTGATCCGCTGATCCTTTCCGGTCTGGGGGAAGCGCTGGCAGACCTCTTCCGCGACCCCGCGCCGACCGTGGTGGTGGCTCCCGAGGTCACCGGATTTCTGGTGGGACCGCTGGTGGCACGCGCGCTCGGCGCCGGCTTTGTGGAAGCTTATCGTGCGGGCGCGCGGCGCCCGATCGCCGAGCCCATGAGCTGGGCGGAGGTTCCTGCGGACCATCGTGGGCAACGTCAATTGCTAGGCGTACGCGAGGGCCTGGTGCGACCGGACGACCGGGTGCTGGTGGTGGACGACTGGGCGTCGACCGGCGCACAGGTGCGCGCGCTGCGTGGCCTGTTCGGGACGTCCTACGTGGGCGCCGCGGTGATCGTCGACGAGTGCCCGCCCCCGGTCTCCCGAGAGCTGACCATTCGCGGACTTCTGGCCGAGAAGGACCTCGACTACGGCTTGCCGTAGTCGACCAGGGCACCCCGGGCCGGCGTCCAGCCCACCGCGGTGTATTCGGCAAGTCCGCCCTGCACATAAGGGTCCGCGGCGATCAATTCGCGGGCCTCCGCCTCGTCGTCGACCGCGAGCACCACGACGCCACCCTTCGGCGGGTTCTGCCGGCCCGCGGTGACCAGCAGACCGCGCTCCTCCATACCGTCCAGAAAGGCCAGATGAGCACTGCGGGCCTGGTCGACCTCGTCGAGCGGGACCAGATACTTCGAGATCATCAGGTACACGGCAGTTCCTCTCCGGTGACTAGCCGCAATCGTACGATCATGGTCCCCGCTCGGCCGACCGGGCCATTCCCCGCGAATCGCTAAAAAGTTACATTTCGGGTTGTGCTCCTCCAGATCACCGCGCAGCCGGACGCCCGGCTCCTGGCCGTCGCCATCCGCCGCGGCCTCCGCCCCCTGGTGCTGACCTCGCGCGGCCTGGGCTGGGCCGCCATCGCCCTGGCCCTGGCGATGCAGGCCACGACCGGCGACCTGAGCATGGTGCTGCTGCTCACCGGGTTGCTGTTGGCGGTCGCGTTCCCGATGTTCCTGACGAACATCGGCATGCGCGAGGCCATGCAGGACGCGGAGCTCACCACGTACGAAATCACCGAAACCGGCGTTGCCAGCTCGAGCCGGGCCACGCGTCATGCGTACACCTGGAATGCTTTTAGGTTTGTCGAGCAGACGTCCGGCCAGCTGATCTTCGGCCGGACCCGCACCCGAGTCCTGCCGGTCCCGACCGCCGGCTTGACGCCGGCACAGATCGAGCAGGTGCTGGGCACGGCTGCCGGGCATGGCGTGCGGGTGCGTCGGGCTTAGGCTTTCACCCCGAGGAGGTACGCCTGAGGCTGGCGCTCGATGCCTTCGGCCGCCCGCACGAGCCGCATCGTCTCGCGGATCCCATTTGCGGCGAGCAGGTCGGCGATCGCCTGCGGCGGGTAGTCGTACGTGTCCACGTCGACGTCATGCCCGTAGGCGGTGGTTATGTGGCGCTTGTCGTCGCCGGCCTTGAAGGCGATCAGCAGGTGCCCTTGCGGTCGCAGCACCCGGGCAAACTCCGCAAAAGCGGCGGGTAGTAGCTCCTTCGGGGTGTGCACCAGCGAGTACCAGGCGACCAGGCCGTTGATGCTGGCGTCGGCCAGGTCGAGTGCCAGCAGCGACCCGACCCGGAAGCTGACGCCGGGATGCTCCCGCCGCGCCACCTCGACCATTTGCGGGGAGAGGTCGATGCCGCTGACGTCGAGGCCGCGCTCGGCCAGGTAGCCGGTGATCCGCCCCGGCCCGCACCCGACGTCAACCACGGGCCCGTCGACAAGCTCGGCGAACGCGTTGAGGACGGCCCGGTCCCAGGTAGCGTCGGCCATGAAGCCACGGAGCACGTCGGCATAGTCGGCCGCGACGGTGTCATAGGCCGCGCGCGTCCGTGCCAGGTAGGCCCGCTCAATCTCCCCGCTCATCGCGCCAGCCTGCCACTCGCGCGCGAGCGACTCTCAGGTGGTTGGCCAGGTGCGGAAGTTCTGCGACGAGCGGCTCGGCGTCGGGCCGCGTTGTCCCTGGTAGCGGGATCCGTAAACGGCGGAGCCGTAAGGATGCTCGGCCGGGCTGGACAGCCGGAAGATGCACAGCTGCCCGATCTTCATCCCCGGCCAGAGCTTGATCGGCAGATTGGCCACGTTGGACAGCTCCAGCGTGACGTGCCCCGAGAATCCCGGGTCGATGAAGCCGGCCGTCGAATGCGTGAGCAGCCCCAGCCGCCCCAGGCTGCTCTTACCCTCGAGCCGCCCCGCCAGCTGATCGCCCAGCGTGATCACCTCGAGCGTCGAGGCCAGCACGAACTCGCCCGGGTGCAGCACGAACGGCTCGCCGTCGGCCACCTCGACCATCGCGGTGAGGTCATCCTGTTGCTCGGCTGGATCGATGTGCGTGTACAGGTGGTTGTTGAAAACCCGGAAGAACCTGTCCAGCCGCACGTCGATGCTGGACGGTTGCATGAGCGCCGGCTCGAACGGCTCCAGCGCAAGGTCGCCGGCCTTGATCTCGGAGACCAGGTCGCGGTCGGAGAGCAGCATCGCAACACCATACCTACCAGCCCATTCGGCGTGTTTTCGCGGGCGTGTCGAACATTTGTTCGATAGACTCTCCCCATGGCTTCCTGGTCCGACTTCGCCGCCGCCGACCCCACCCTGGCGTCCGGCATCCAAGCGTTGCTACAGCAGTACGGCCCCGGCATGGCCTACCTGGCCACCATCCGCCGAGACGGCGCACCCCGCCTGCACCCCGTCTCCCCCGTGCTCACCGACCAGGCCCTGTACTGCTTCATAGTCGCCTCCCCCAAACGCCGCGACCTGGAACGCGACGGCCGCTACGCCCTGCACTCCTTCCCCGCCGAGGAAAGCGACGACGAGGCCTACCTGACCGGCCGAGCCACCCGTGTCCAAGACCCCGTAGTGATCGCCACCCTGGCCAGCACCCTGCGAGCCTCCCCCGACGTCGACTGGCACCTGTACGAACTACACGTTGACTCAGCCACCCTCCGCCACCACGGCCCAGCCGGCGCCATCCCGCTGGCAGCCACGCCCACCGCTCCACCCACCTCCCGCACGTGGCGCGCCCAGTCCCGCTCCCGCTTATCCCGCCCGTTGGCGGTGGCGCGCTGACCCGCCGCCCGGTCCCGCCACACCCCACCCGAATCGGGTACAGTGGGGCCGCCGCGGGTGTAGTTCAATGGCAGAACATCAGCTTCCCAAGCTGACAGTGCGGGTTCGATTCCCGTCACCCGCTCCAATACGAAGCGCCTGGTCATGACAGATGCCAAGGCCAGGCGTTCTTCGTTCCTGCGCACTGTCAGCTGCCGCCGTGCCATTAGGTGAAGTGCTCCAGCACTCGGCAGCTGGTCTGGCGCGGCATCTTCGTGTCCCACCTGTCTCCGCTTGTCGTTCAACGGAACCCCTCGCCCTTGCGGCTCGGCCAATCCTTTGATCAAGCAGGGCCGTGGCCGACCGGCGGCGCCGCCCGGGGTGGCGACTATCCGGAGAGATGACGTTGAGGTGTGTTCGACCCGGCGCAGACGGCTGTGCGCCCACCCCGACGTACGCGTCCCTATCGGCGTGGAGTGGCCGGATCTAGGTTGTTGATCTTGACCAGGTGCCAGAGTCCCGGCAACAGCCGTTGTGCTTCCCTGAGGAAGGAATCTCGGTCAGCTTGTCGAGTGAACCGGAACGTCACCTCGTTCCCGTTCTTCCGCCAGTCGCCCTCTCCCGTGCCGCCCCAGGCAATCTGCTTGTACTTGCCTGACTCACAGTGCTGGCACAGCGCGCGGAGCATGTGTAAAACGGCGACGTCCGCTGTCATGACGGTGGCACTGAACTTGCAGGCCGCGTGATGAGCTCCCATCAGGCGCCTCCTTCACGATCGGGCCGGCGGAGATCGGAGCATAGTGCGCCGCTGGACGCGGTTCCCGGCATCGATCGTGCCTCACCGGTTCGTTTCTCAGCCGGAGGCAGGCGAAAGCCGCCATCTCCCCGCGGAGGTTGGGCACCTTGGCCTTCGCGCTCGATCAAGCAGCGACTGAGTTGTGGGGGCGGAACGCGATGTCGAGATCTGCGTCCAGCGCTGCTGCTAGGCGGGCCAGCAATGGCACGGTCGGGGTGGCTCCGCCGGACTCTAGACGAGAGAGCTGCGGCTGCGTCATACCGGCGCGCTCCGCCAGATCGGCCTGGGTCATTGCGAGTTCGGTGCGCCGGTCGTGAACCATCTGACCGAGCAGCAGCGCCGCGCGAGCTTCTTCGTACGCGGCGACGTGTTCGTCAGCGCCGGTACGCTCCCAACGGGTGTGACGCGTGGTCATCGTCCGATCCTCCGGTTCCTCAGAGCCATTTCCGTTCGTAGATCTCGGACGCGGGCGCGTGGGTCTCATGCCCTGACTCGCAGACTTGCTGGGCTGCGATCGCCCTTGCGACCTCGGCTCGCTCGATCTGTCGGGTCTTGCGGAACACGGTCAGCAACACTGCTCGCGCTCCCGGGGCCAGCCAGTAACTGATCCGGACGGCGGCCCGATCGAGGTGAAACCGCAGCTCGCGAGTCTTACCGCTGAGATGTCGCGAGTATGGCTCACCGAGAGTTTCAGCTCGTTCCGCGAGGATGTCCGCCATGGCTTCGACCTTCGCATAGTCCTTGAGCCGTAACGTCTCAAGCCAGTCCCGTACCTCGGGTTCCAGCTCAATGTCGTACCGGCTGCTCACCGGACGAGCATATACCGTTCTTGGTATGTCAGCCAGCTCGCGACGAGTTCCACAGCCCGCAGCAGTGAATACTTCGCGAGTGCGCTCGCTCGCCGCCCGTGCCATCCGCGTGCCGTTGTAGCAGGCTGACCGAAGTCAGTCCAGGCCACTCGTGGCCGTATCAGCCTGCGGATCTTCGCCAGCCGAGTACCGTTCTGTACGGTTCCCAAGCTGACAGTGCGGGTTCGATTCCCGTCACCCGCTCGTCGTCGGGAGGCCTCTGTCCGCGGAAAGCGCGGACCGGGGCCTCCTCGCATATCTACCTGGGGGGCGACCCCCCAGACCCCCACGGTGACTATCGGTTGCGGTCACTGCGGTGCTCGGCTTACTTGTTTGACTCGCAGCGCTAGCTAAAACGCATATGCAGCACGGCGACGCCAGCTCCGATCAAGCAGCGACTGAGTTGTGCGGGCGGAACGCGATGTCAAGGTCGGCGTCCAGTGCTGCTGCGAGGCGGGCCAGCAGTGGCACGGTTGGGGTAGCTCCGCCGACTCCAAGCGGGAAACTGCGGCTGCGTCATGCCGGCGCCGGTACGCTCCCAACGGTTGTGACGCGTGGTCATCGTTTGAGCCTCCGGTTCCTCAGAGCCATTTCCGTTCGTAGATGTCGGTCGCGGGAGCGTGGGTCTCGTGCCCGGACTCACACGCTTGTTGGGCGGCAATCGCACGCCCGACCTCAGTTCGTTCGATCTGTCGCGTCTTGCGGAACACCGTCAGCAAGACCGCTCGTGCTCCAGGCGCTAGCTCGTGGGGTCACACCTGGAACCCGCTCCAAGCCGGGAGGCCCCTATCCGCAAAAGTGCGCGACCAGGGCTTCTCGCATATTGATCTGGGGGCCAACCCCCCAGACCCCGCGTAGCGGTGCGCGGAAGTCAAGGCTTCCCACCTCGTCCGGAACGAGGGCCACAGCGGACTGCTCGCCACGACGAGACGCCACAGTATCGACCAAAAGGCTGAGGCGCGGATAGGAACTCCCCATCGATGATCGTAGGCGTCGTACCGGTGAACGGTCGATGTCCACTGCTGGGCGTCCTGTTGGACGGCTACTGAAACACGGGGAGATCTATCTGTGAAACACCGTGGCTTGCTGTCACTATCGGCGGCGGGGCTCGTATTCGCCTCCGCGACGGCCGTCGTAAGCGTGGGAAGCGCCGCCCACGCTGCCCCCTCCGACGATGCGCGGAAGCGGCCGGACATCCGTAGCGCAGACCTGAACTCGCAGGTGCCGGGCCGCTACATCGTCGTACTGAAGGACAAGAAGGCCACGCCCGCGAAGGTCGAGGCGGCCGCTACTGCTCTCGTCAAGGAGAGCGGCGGCAAGGTCGGAACTGTGTTCACCCACGCGCTCAAGGGCTACTCGGTCTCGATGACCGCTCCTCAGGCCAAGCATGTCGAGGCGGACCCTGACGTGGCGTACGTCTCGCCGGTTCACCGGTTCACGGCCACTGACGCCCAGGCCAACCCGCCGTCCTGGGGACTGGACCGGATCGATCAGGTCGGGCCGAAGCTCAACCAGTCCTACCAGTACCCGGGCACGGGCGCCGGTGTCACCGCGTACGTGCTCGACAGCGGTATCGACATCAACCACGCCGACTTCGGCGGACGGGCCAGCCACGGCTACAGCTTCGTCGGCACGCCCGCGGAGGAGAGCCCGGTCGCGGACGACTGTGACGGCCACGGTACGCACGTCGCCGGCACGGTTGGTGGCAACCTGTACGGCGTCGCCAAGGGCGTCAACCTGGTGGCCGTCCGCGTACTCGACTGCCAGGGCTTCGGCACCACCGAGGACGTCATCCAGGGCATCGACTGGGTGACCGCCAACGCGGTCAAGCCGGCGGTGGCCAACATGAGCCTCGGCGGCGCGAAGGACCTGGCGCTCAACGAGGCGGTCAGCCGGTCCGTCTCCAGCGGCGTCACCTACGCCGTCGCGTCCGGCAACGAGGCGGCCGACGCGTGTGAATCGTCGCCGGCCAGCGCCGCGCAGACCATCACGGTGGGTGCGACCGACAACCTCGACGTCCGGGCATGGTTCTCGAACTACGGAAAGTGCACGACCATCTACGCGCCCGGTGTGAACATTGTGTCCGCGTCGGCTGGCACCTCGCAGGGCACGCTGACCGCCAGCGGCACCTCGATGGCGTCGCCGCACGTGGCAGGCGCCGCCGCGTTGCTGCTCCAGGCCAACCCGTCGATGACCCCGAAGCAGGTTCGCGACCGCCTCATCACCGGCGCCATCGCGGGTCCGGTCTTCGACACCAAGGGCTCGGTCGACCGGCTGCTGAACGTGGGCAGCCCCGGCCCGGCCCGTAGCTCCCACGGTCTCCGGGCGCGGTCCAACGGCAAGGTCGTCTCTGCCGACTCGGGCGGCACCAAGCCACTCGTGGCGCGCGCCGCCTCGATGGGCGGCTGGGAGAAATTCGACATCGTCGACGGTGGCAGCGGTTCGATCGCGCTGCGCTCCAAAGCGAACAACAAGTACGTCACCGCGATGAGCGGTGGCTCCAAGCCGCTGCTGGCCCAGGCCAGCGCGGTCGGGGGCTGGGAGCGATTCGATCTGATCAACAACACCGACGGCACGGTCAGCGTCAAATCCCGGGCCAACAACAAGTACGTCAGTGCCCCGGCCAGCACCACGTCGCCGTTGCTCGCCAGCGCCACCCAGATCAACGGCAGCTGGGAGAAGTTCGACATCGAAGCTCCGGCTCCGGTCTTCAGCATCCGCTCCAAGGCAAGCTCGAAGATCGTGACGGCACCGAGCGCCGGAAACAACCCGCTCGTTCCGGCCTCGACCGCGGTCGGCAGCTGGGAGAAGTTCGAGCTCGTCGATGCCAACAACGAGTTCGGCGGCGTCTTCGGTCTCCGTTCGCTGGCGAACAACAAGCTGGTTACTTCCGAGAGCAACGGCACCAAGCCGCTCCGCGCCAGCGGCACATCGCTGGGCTACGCCCAGATGTTCGACTTCTTCGACTACAACACGGACGGCACGGTCTACATCCGGTCGTGGATCGACGACCAGATCGTCTCGTCGGCCGGCGCGGGCACCGCGCCGCTCATCTCGTCGCGTGACTACGACCTACAAAATCCGACCTACGGTCTGGGCACCTGGGAGCGCTTCTCCCTGTCGCCTGCCTGATCCACCCGCCACCCTCTGTGCCGGGCACCCTCAGGGTGCCCGGCACGCCCCTTTTCGGGGTGCGCTTGTTCGCTCGCCGCCGGCGGACCGCTGGGTCATGGCCGTCGGGGCGTTGCCGGCGCAACGCTGCGAACATCTCGTCGAGGATGTCGTCGCTCCACTTGGCCTGCACCAGACCGGATTGCGCTATCCGGACGAGCAGATCTCGCAGCGTGCTCGGGTACAGCACACTGGCGTCGTAGACGACGAAGGTCACGGCGTCAGCTCCCGGCTTGACCTGGCTCGTTGCCGACATTCCACCCCCAACGGCAATCGAATTACCCGCAACGAACGCAGCAATCGCAACAGCGTGCCCCGCCCCGCAGTGGTACAGGGACGGACCGCTTGGGTCTCGGGTGAGGCTAGCGTCGCTCTATGACTCCACGACGGAGGGCTGACCCTGCGGTGGGGGAACGCATTCGCGCGCGCCGGTTGATGCGCGGGTGGAGCGTTCGGTATGCCGCGAGCAGGGCCGGGGTCTCGCACGCCACCTGGAGTCGGGTTGAACGGGGGCTTCAGGCGACGGACAACCGGTTCATGCTGGCGGACATGGCGAGTGCGCTCGAGTGTGCGCCTGGTGATCTGGCGGGAACCGAGGTGCCGGCGCCCGACCGGGCTACGGCGGCTGCCCGGGCCAGCGTGCTCGGGCTGCGCCGGGCGCTCGTCGACATCGACCTGACCGAGCCGCCGGCCGGGTCCGCGCCGCCGGTGGCTGAGTTGGCGCGCAGCGTCGCGTTGGCCGATGCGTTGCACCAGGCGTGCGACTACGCGGGGGCCGCCCGGCTGCTGCCGGTCCTGCTGCGCGACCTGCATACCGAGACGGCCGGCCCGGATCATGCCGAGGCGCTGCGGCTGCTCTGCGACGCCGCATCCATCGCCTGCTCGGTGCTGCGCAGCCTCGGGCATCCCGCGGACGCCTGGCTGGGTGCGGAACGATGTCGCGATGCGGCCGACGCCGCCGGCGACCCGGTGCTGCGAGGGCATGCGGCGTACGCGATGGCCAGGTCAGCTATCGCGTGCGGCTCGTACCAGCGGGGCCAGACGCTGGCCGAACGAGCCATCGACGACCTGGGCCGCTACCTGAGCCGGCCCGGCGGTCCGGAGGTGCTCGGCTCGCTGCACCTGGTCGCCGCCCTGGCCAGCCGCTGCCGCCGGCGCTTGGACGACAGCCGCGACTGGTTGATCGAGGCAGCCGAGCTGGCCCGCCGCACCGGCGAGACCACCACGATGAGCATGTTCTTCGGCCCCACCAACGTGAACATCTGGCGCATGAGCATCGAGGTCGACGACGGCGACCCGGCCCGCGTCGTCGAGATCGCCCGCCAAACCGACCCGTCCGCAATCCCCGCCGATGTCCGGCAGGTCTATTACTACGCCGACACGGCCCGTGCCCTGACCCGCCTCGGTGCCCACGATCGCGAGGCGATCCGCTTCCTGCTCACCGCCGAACGCATGGCACCGCAGCACGTGCGCACCTCACCGGAGGTCGCGGCCACCGTCGGAGTGCTGCTCAACCGCTCCCGTCGCCAAGCCGGCGGCACAGAGCTACGCGGCCTGTCCGAACGCATGCAGACCACCTGAAAGCCGAGTTGTTCCTAGGCAAACGGGTGGGTTGGCGGGCACGCTGTAGGCGTGACGGCCAAGGGGGAAGCACGGCTGCGTGAGCTGGTGCTGCTGCGACGCGTACGGGATCGGATTGATCGGGACTATGCGCAGCCGCTGGATGTTGAGGCGTTGGCACGTGGGGTGCACATGTCGGCGGGGCATCTGAGCCGGGAGTTTCGGGCCGTGTTCGGGGAGTCGCCGTACAGCTATCTCATGACTCGGCGGATCGAGCGGGCCATGACGCTGCTGCGGATCGGGGACATGTCGGTCACCGAGGTTTGTTTTGCGGTGGGATGTCAGTCTTTGGGGACGTTCAGCACCCGGTTCTCCGAGCTGGTGGGGATGTCGCCGAGCACCTATCGGCGGCTGGCTCGGGAGGACGGGGCGGGGATTCCGAACTGCGTGGCTAAGCAGGTCATGCGACCGATCAGGAATCGAGAAGCGGCCACGAGTCGGCCCAACCTAACCTGAACTGCATGGACATCATCATCAACGCGACCTTCCTCCCCACTGACGACCCGGAGAAGTCGCTCGAGTTCTACCGCGACGCGCTCGGGTTCGAGGTACGCAACGACGTCGGCTACGGGCAAATGCGGTGGATCACCGTCGGGCCGGCGGGGCAGCCGCAGACGTCGATCGTGCTGCACCCGCCCGCGGCCGACCCGGGGATCACCGACGAGGAGCGGCAGACTATCGCCGAGCTGATGGCCAAGGGCAGTTACGCGAGCATCATCCTGGCCACCAACGACCTGGCCGGCACGTTCGACAAGGTGCAGGCCTCCGGCGCCGACGTGGTGCAGGAGCCGGCCGACCAGCCGTACGGCGTTCGTGACTGCGCGTTCCGCGACCCGGCCGGCAACATGGTGCGTATCAACCAGCTGCCCTGACCTTCCCCGGGCGGCGGCGCGACCTTGTAGAGGTGCTGGCCGGCGGCGATCAACACCGCGAGAGCCGCACCGCCCGGAACCGTCAGTGGCCGATCGTCAGGAACACGTTGTCGATGGCGCCGGCGAACTGGTCGTTCCCCACCGCGGCGCCCTTGCCACCCACCCGGAGCGGCTCGGCATTAGCAATCGACAGCCGTGGGGGCACGCCCACCCAAGCCCGGTCGACCCCGTCGACCGTCAAGGTCAGGCGGTTGCCGGATCGGGTGCACATCAGGTGGTGCCAGCGGCCGTCGGCCACGTCGATCCACGGCTCGGCTCGGTAGATGCGGCGGCGGTTTCCGGTGATCACGCAGCTGGGGTGACCCAGGCGGTGGTCGACCTGCAGTTTGAACTGGCTTGTGCCGCCTACCGAGTAGCCCTTCTGCAGCACGTTCGCACCGTCGGACAGGTCGCCGTGTGTCATCAGGACCGAGGCACCGTACCGCAGCGTTCGCGTGCCGGGGTTGAGGCTGTCGTCGCGGAAGCCCTCGAGGATCGCGCGCGGGCAGTCGCGTTCGAAGGTCAGCGTGCAGCGGTTCGGGTAGACGACGGCGAAACCAGGTCCTTGGCGTACGAGCCTCAGCAGTCCCCCGTTCTGCCCGAGCGGCCGCAGTTCGTGCTGGCCGTTCAGATCCGTGAGCGGGCGGTGGACGCCACCGTCGAACGTGTACCGCACGCTGACCGGTGCGGCACCCACCGTGATCTGGCGCGGTTCGGGTGAGGTGACGCCGGCCCGGTCAGTCGGGACGGGCAGCACCCCGGCGGACGGTGGCGTCATCTGGACGGAAGCCGGGCGGGTGGCCGGCGGATAGCGGTGTGCGAGGAGCAGGCCGCTGACGAGGAGGAGGGCCCCCATCAGCGCGAGACGCCGCCGTTTGCGAGACATGGGGCTATTGTCCGGATAATCGGCACAACAGCGGAATCGGCGCCACGCCGGGATTACCCGGCCGTACGGAGCAACGCGTTCCCTTTACCTGCGGGAACAATGTTGTCGACAATCTGACAGGCCGGGAGGGCGCATCCTCTCGGCTAATAGAGAGTCCTGTCACCTTGATTGTTGACAATCTGGAAGGGCCACCTAGGCTGGCGTCATGAGGACCGTCGTCGTGACCGATCCGCCGCGCGCCGACATCGCCGCGGCCGAGACGCTCGGTGGTTACGGCGTCGCCACCGTGCATGAGGCGCTCGGCCGCGTCGGCTACCTCGGGCCCGAGTTCCGTCCGGTGTGGACCGGCGCGCGGATGGGCGGCACCGCGGTGACCGTCATGTGCTGGCCCGGCGACAACCTGATGATCCACGTCGCGGTCGAGCAGTGCCGGCCCGGCGACGTGCTGGTGGTGGCCACCAACTCGCCGTGCACCGACGGCCTGTTCGGTGAACTGTTCGCGACCGCGCTCCAGCACCGTGGCGTGCGCGGCGCCGTCCTGGCCACCGGCGTCCGGGACGTGGCCGACCTGCGCGAGATGGGCTTCCCGGTCTGGTCGCGGGCGGTCAGCGCGCAGGGCACCGTCAAGTCGACCGCGGGTGCTGTGAACGTTCCCATCTCGCTCGGCGGCCAGACGGTCCACCCCGGCGACGTGCTGCTCGGCGACGACGACGGGGTGACCCTGGTGCCGCGCGCCGCGGTCGACCGGGCCCTGGTCGCCGCCGAGGAGCGCGTCCGGAAGGAGTCGGCCGCCCGCGCCGCCTTCGCCGCGGGCGAGTTGGGCCTCGACCGGTACGGCCTGCGCGCGCGACTGCCCGAGCTGGGAGTCGAGTACGTCAGCCACACGGAGTACCGGCCGTGACAAAAACCGAGTACGTCAGCCACGCGGAGAACCGGCCGTGACAAAAACCGAGAACGTCAGCCACGCGGAGAACCGGCCGTGACAAAAACCGGCGACGGGGTCCGCTGCATGATGATGCGCGGCGGCACCTCCCGCGGCCTCTACTTCCAGGCCGGTGACCTGCCGTCCGACCCGGCCGACCGCGACGACCTGCTGCTGCGGCTGATGGGCACCCCCGACCCGCGGCAGATCGACGGCCTCGGCGGCGCCACCTCGCTGACCAGCAAGGTCGCCGTGGTCAGCCGGTCCGCTGACCCGGCCGCCGACGTCGACTACCTCTTCCTGCAGGTCGGCGTCGACGAGGCCACGGTCAGCGACCAACAGAACTGCGGCAACATCCTGGCCGGGGTGGGCCCGTTCGCGGTGGACCGCGGCCTGGTGCCGGCCGGCGCGACCGAGACCCGGGTGCGCATCCGCATGGTCAACTCGGACAGCGTCGCGGTCGCCACCTTCCCCACCCCGGACGGCCGGGTGGAGTACAGCGGTAATGTCCAGATCTCCGGCGTCCCCGGCACCGCAGCACCCGTGCTCCTGGACTTCGCCGCCAGCACAGAGCTACTGCCCACCGGCCGGGTCCGTGACGTGATCGACGGCATCGAGGTCACCTGCGTCGACAACGGCATGCCGGTGGTGCTGGCCACCGCCGAGGCGTTCGGCCTGACCGGCTACGAGTCGCCCGAGCAACTTGCCGACGCAGAAACAACGAAACGGATTGATGCGTTCCGTCGCCAGGCCGGGCGCCTCATGCAACTACCGGAGAACGGCTCGATCCCCAAGACCGTCCTCATCGCACCGCCCCGCGACGGCGGCCAGGTCAGCACCCGGTCGTTCATCCCGGTGCAGCCGCACACCGCGATCGGCGTGCTGGCCGCCATCACCACGGTCACCGGCATGCTGCTGCCCGGCGCCGTGGGCCACGAGCTCACCGCCGGCTGGTCCAGCCGGGTCGACGTCGAACACCCCACCGGCCACCTGCTCGTCGACGTGATCGTGGATCCGGCCGCCGATCCGCCCCGGGTCGTCCGCTCGGGCGTGGTCCGCACCGCCCGCAGGCTTTTCGACGGCATCGCGTTCCCCCGCTCTTGAAAGAAGAAGTCGCCATGCCACTTCTGCACCAGATCGCCCATCTGGCCCACGTCGAGATCCGCACTCCGGTCGTCGATCAGAGCGTCGCGTTCTTCACCAATTACCTGGGCCTCACCGTGAACGGCGAATCCGGCGACTCGGTGTTCCTGCGCGCCTGGGACGACTACGAGAACATCACGATCAAGCTCACCGGCCACGCCACCTCGGGCGTCGGCCGCACCTGCCTGCGCGCGGCCAGCCCGGAGGCTTTGCAAGCCCGGGTGCGGGAGATCGAGGCGAGCGGGCGCGGCGTCGGCTGGGTGGCGGGCGATCAAGGGTACGGGGACACGTACGTGTTCACCGATCCGGACGGCCACGAGTTCGGCCTCTACTACGACAGCGAGTGGTTCCGTCCCACCGATGAGCTGAAGCCGGCGCTGAAGAACCAGGCCCAGGCGTACCCGGCCCGCGGGGTCAGCGTGCGCCGCCTCGACCACATCAACTTCCTCGGCGTCGACGTGGTGGCCAACCGGGACTACCTGCGCGACACCCTCGGTGCCCTGGTCACCGAGCAGATCGTGCTGGACGACGGCAGCGTGGCCGGCAGCTGGACGACCTTCACCAACAAGGGCTACGACGCCGTCTACACCCGGGACCGCACCGGCACCGCGGGCCGGCTGCATCACATCGCGTTCGCCACGGACACCCGCGAGGACATCCTCAAGGCCGCCGACATCGCGCTCGAGCAGGGCGTCTTCATCGAGACCGGGCCGCACAAACACGCCATTCAACAAACCTTTTTCCTGTACGTGTACGAGCCCGGCGGCAACCGCATCGAGCTGTGCAACGCCGGTGCGCGTCTGGTGCTGGCCCCGGACTGGCAACCGGTCGACTGGACCGAGGCGGAGCGGGCCAAGGGGCAGGCCTGGGGTCTCCAGACCATCGAGTCGTTCCACACGCACGGCACGCCGCCGGTGACACCCTCATGATCATCGACTGTCACGGGCACTACACGACCGTGCCTCCGGCGCACACGTCATGGCGTACCGCGCAATTGGAATCTTTTGCCGCCGGGACCGCACCGCCCACCTACCCGGAGATCTCGGACGACGCGATCCGGGAGTCGGTGCAAACCCAACGTCAACTGATGGGCGTACGCGGCATCGACCGCATCCTGTTCTCGCCGCGTGCCTCCGCGATGGCCCACCACGAGGGCGACGAGGACGTGAGCCGGCGCTGGACGGAGGCGTGCAACAACCTGGTCGCGCGGGTAGCGAGCCTCTACCCGGAGAGCTTCGCTCCGGTCTGTCAGCTGCCGCAGTCGCCCGGCGTGCCGATCGAGCGGTCGATCGCCGAGCTGCGCCGCTGCGTACGGGAAATGGGTTTTGTGGCTTGCAATCTCAACCCGGACCCGAGTGGCGGGCACTGGACGTCGCCGCCGCTCACCGACCGCAGCTGGTACCCCTTCTACGAAGCCATGATCGAGCTGGACGTGCCGGCGATGGTGCACGTCTCGCAGGTGACCAACCCGAACTTCCACGCCACCGGATCGCACTACCTGAACGCCGACACCACCGCATTCATGCAGTTCCTGCAGGCCGATCTGTTCCGCGACCTGCCCGGCCTCCGCATGATCATCCCGCACGGGGGCGGTGCCGTGCCGTTCCACTGGGGCCGGTTCCGCGGCCTGGCCGACATGCTGCGGCGGCCGCCGCTGGAGGAGAGCGTGCTGGCGAACGTCTTCTTCGACACCTGCGTCTACCACCAGCCCGGCATCGACCTGCTGTTCGGCGTGATCGGCGTGGACAACCTGCTGTTCGGGTCGGAGATGGTGGGTGCGGTACGTGGTAAAGACCCGCAAACCGGGCACTACTTCGACGACACCCGCCGCTACATCGAGGCCCTGGGGTTGCCGGCCGAGGACCGGGCGAAGGTCTTCGAGCGCAACGCCCGCCGGGTCTATCCACGACTGCAGCAGTTGATCGGAGACGGATCGTGAGCGAAACCCTGACCCGGGCGCGGGACGCGCTGCGCGACGCCATCTTGCGCGGCGACTACCTGCCCGGCGAGCGGCTGGTCGAGGCGCAGCTGTGCGAGCGGCTCGGGGTGAGCCGGTTCAACGTGCGGGCGGCCCTGCAGGAACTGGCAGCGGACGGCCTGGTGCGGGTGGAGCGCAACCGGGGCGCGCACGTCCGCAAGGTGCCGATCGAGGAGGCCGTCGAGATCACCGAGGTGCGGATGGTGCTCGAGGGCCTGGTGGCGGCGCGGGCCGCGGACCGGGTGACCGACGAGCAGGCTATTGCGCTCGACGAGATCGGCCTGCTGATGCGCCGGGCGGTGACGGCCGGCGAGTTCCGCCGGTACAGCGACCTGAACCAGCGGCTGCACAGCACGATCCGGGAGATCGCCGGTCACCGGACCGCCGACGGCATCATCGAGACCTTGCGCGGCCAGCTGGTCCGGCACCAGTTCATGCTCTCGCTGCACCCGGGGCGGCCGGCGATCTCGCTGCCCCAGCACGAGAAGGTCATCGAGGCGATCCGCAACCGCGACGCAAAGGCGGCCGAGGAGGCGATGCGCGAGCACATCGCCAGCGTGATCGCAGCACTGCGCGAGATGGACGCGGCGGACCTGCGATGACCAGCCCCGCCGGGCCGGGCGACGGGCGGGGCTGACCGACCTCGGTGTGCCGGCCCGGGTCACCCGGGCGAGCCGCGACTGGCTCAACGATCTTCGTGAAGAAAATTCATAGAGTTATCTATGTCACTCGATCGCGCGCTGGCGTCAGCATTGTCAACAATCGTCAGACACATATCTTGCCTGCCCAGCTGCCTACCTGTGACAGTCTGACCAAGCTTCTGTGAAATCGTTGACAATCCTGTAACCGGAGCCTACCGTTCCTGGCGTAGCCGGACTCTCATCCGGCAAATCGGCACCCGCAACAAGCCGCGACCCCCGCGCGGCGCGGTGGACCGCCCTCGGGCTGACCACTTCTCTTGCTGTATGACTTGTCGCAACTGACGGACGATCCTCGATGTCTACGGAATGGTAGATCGATCACCCTCACGCTGCGTACCAGTCAATTCCGGCCAGTGGAAACATCGGCCAGGCTCTCGATGATGTAGAGGTTGCTTAACACCATGCTGAGAAAACAGCTCATCGCGTTGCTGACGTTGACCGCCCTCACGGCCGCCGCGGCCGGGTGCGGCGGTTCCGAGGAATCCCCCGGCAACACCGGCGGCTCCGGCTCCACAACGGACAAGGTCAAAGTCGGTGTCATTCCGATCGTCGACGTGGCGCCGATCTACCTCGGCAAGGAGCAGGGCTTCTTCGCCAAGCGCAACATCGAACTGACCATGGAGCAGGCCCAGGGCGGCGCGGCCATCGTGCCGGCCGTGGTCAGCGGCCAGTACCAGTTCGGCTTCAGCAACGTGGTGTCGCTGATGCTGGCCCAGTCCAAGAACGTGCCGATCAAGGCCGTGGCGAACGGGAACAACGCCACCGGCGACCCGAAGAAGGACTTCGGGATGCTGGTGGTCAAGGACCCGGCCATCAAGACCGCCAAGGACCTCGAGGGCAAGACGGTCGCGACCAACACGCTGAAGAACATCGTCGACACGTCGGTGAAGCAGATCGTCCGCCAGGCCGGCGGCGACCCGGCCAAGGTCAAGTTTGTCGAGGTGCCGTTCCCCGACATGGCCGCCGCGCTCGACGCCAACCGGGTGCAGGCGATGTTCGTGGTCGAGCCGTTCCTCGCGTCCGCGCTGGCCAAGGGCTGGACGACGATCGGCGCGTTCGCCGACGTCGACCCCGGCCTCTGCATCTCCGCGTACTTCACCTCGACCCAGCTGATCCAGACCAAGGGCGACCTGGTCACCCGGTTCACCGAGGCGATGAAGGAGTCGCTCGCGTACGCCGACGCCAACCCGGACCGGGTCCGGCAGGCCGTCACCACGTACACGACGATCAAGACGGACGCGGCCGCGAAGATGACGCTGCCGAAGTTCTCCGCCGACGTCAACACGGCCTCGGTCGAGAAGCTGAACGGTCTGATCGTGACCGAGGGCCTGCTCACGGCGCCGGCCGATCTGAGCAAGCTGCTCCCGTGACGGTTGCCAGCACCCCCCTGCGCAGGGCCGGATACGCCCCGGCCCTGCTCGGGCTCGTCGGTCTCCTCCTCTTCGGGCTGCTGCTCGAGGTGTTGCCACGACTGGGCGTGCTGCCCGCCGAGTACTTCCCGCCGACCAGCGAGATCGCCCGGGCGCTGGTCGCGGAGTTCGACCGGCCCGGGTTCTGGCAGGCCCTGACCGGCACCGTGTCGACCTGGCTCATCGGCCTCACCATCGCGGTGGTGGCCGGCATCGTGCTGGGCGTGGTCATCGGCTCGGTGCCGGTGCTGCGCGCGGTCACCGCGTCGACCATCGAGTTCCTCCGCCCGATCCCGTCGGTGGCCCTGCTGCCGCTGGCCATCGTGCTGTTCAGCGTCCCGATGCGGTCGATCCTGCTGCTGGTGATCTACGCGTCCTTCTGGCCGGTGCTGATCCAGGTGCTGCACGGCGTCGCCGACGTCGACCCGGTGGCGCGGGAGACCGCCGCCTCGTACCGGCTCGGCCGCTGGATGAAGGCCCGCTACCTGGTCTGGCCGACCACCCTGCCGTACGCGATGACCGGCATCCGGCTGTCCGCCTCGGTGGCCCTGGTCCTCACCGTCACCGGTGAGCTGCTGATCGGCGGCACCAAGGGCATCGGCGTGGAGATCAACGTGGCGCAGAGCAGCATCGCGGTGCCGTCGATGTATGCCCTGATCGTGGTGTCCGGCCTCATCGGACTCGCCGCCAACCTGCTGACCCGCCGCGCCGAGCGGATCGTGCTCGCCTGGCACCCCTCGGTCCGAAGGGAGCTACCACTATGATCCGCTTCCTCGGCCGGGTCGGCGTGGCCCTCGCCCTGCCGGCCGTGCTGCTGGTCACCTGGTGGTTCGCCAGCGCCGGCAGCACCAGCTTCTACCAGCCGCCGCTGGAGCGGATCATCGAGGTCTTCCCGGACACCTGGACGGCCGAACGCCTGCAGAGCGACGTGCTGCCCAGCGTCCTGCGGCTGCTCACCGGGTACGGCATCGCGGTGTTCACCGGCATCCTTCTCGGTGTGCTGATCGGCGCCAACCCGCGGTTGCGGGCCCTGCTCGAGCCGACCCTGGAATTCCTCCGGGCCATCCCGCCGCCCGTACTCGTGCCGATTCTGGTGTTGATCGCGGGTCTCGGCAATCCGACCAAGGTGCTGGTGATCGTCGTGGGCGGCGTCTGGCCGGTGCTGCTGAACACGGTCGAGGGGGTGCGCGGTGTCGACGAGGTGCTCGCCGACACCTGCCGCAGCTACCGGATCGGCGGCTGGCTCCGGATGCGCACCTTCGTCCTCCGGGCCGCCAGCCCGCAGATCATCGTCGGCGCCCGCCAGGCATTGTCGATCAGCATCATCATGATGGTGATCGGCGAACTGCTCGGCGCCACCAACGGCCTGGGCTACACCGTCGTCGAGTTCCAGCGCGGCTTCCAGATCCCCGAGATGTGGAGCGGCGTGTTCGTCCTCGGCCTGCTCGGCGTGCTGCTGTCGCTGGCCTTCACCCTGGTGGAACGACGCGTCCTGAACTGGTACCACGGAGCGCGCGCCGCCGAGCGCAGCGGCCACTAGGCGGAGGTAGGGAACCGAAGTGCTGGAGATCCGTTCGCTGCGCAAGACGTACGGCGGCCACGGCCGGGAGGTCGAGGCGCTGCGGGACATCACCATGACGGTCGAGGCCGGACAGTTCGTCTGCATCGTCGGGCCGTCCGGCTGCGGCAAGACCACGCTGCTGCGCTGCCTCGGCGGCCTGCTCAACCCGACCTCGGGCGAGGTGCGGGTGGGCGGCAAGCCGGTGAACGGGCCGCCGGACGGGCTGGCGATCGTCTTCCAGGATTACGGCCGCAGCCTGTTCCCGTGGCTGCGGGTCGCCGAGAACATCGAACTGCCGCTGAAGTCCAAGGGCATCGGCCGGTCCGAGCGCCGCCGGATCGTCACCGAGTCGCTGAGCGCGGTGGGGCTCGGTGACGTCGGCAAGGCGTACCCCTGGCAGCTCTCCGGCGGCATGCAGCAGCGGGTCGCGATCGCCCGGGCGATCGCTTTCCAGCCTCGGGTCATGCTGATGGACGAGCCGTTCGCGGCGGTCGACGCGCAGACCCGGGCCGACCTGGAAGACCTGGTGCGCCGCGTGTGGAAGCAGTTCGGGATGACCATGCTGTTCGTCACCCACGACATCGACGAGTCGGTCTACCTGGGCGAACGCGTGACCGTGCTGTCCGCGTCGCCGACCAAGGTGCTGGAGAACCTGGACATCGACCTGCCGGCCGACCGCGACCAGCTCAAGACCCGGTCCGACCCGCGCTTCGTCGAACTCCGCTCGCATGTGTACGCCCAGATCCAGGAGGCGAAGAAGGCCACCGGCCGGAAACCTTAGGCCGGTACCGCCGGGTGCGCCGGTTCGCCGACCACCGCGTGGATCACGTCGTCCAGGGTGATCACGCCGAGCGGCCGGCCGCCGTCGCTGACCAGCACGATGTGCAGGTGGTCGCGGCGCATGCTGAGCAGCAGTTCGGCCAGCGTGCGCTCCGGCGACACCAGCGCCAGCGGCCGGATCAGGTCACCCGGAATCGGCCGGCCGCGCTGCCCCGCCGCGTACCCCAGAATGTCTTTGACGTGCACGAAGCCCAGCACCCGCCGAGTCTCCCGATGCACCACCGGGAAGCGCGAGCGGCCGGTGCGGGTGGATAGTGCCTCGATGGTCGCCGGCGAGACGTCGTCGGCCACCGTGGTGACGCCCGACCAGGGCCGCAAGGTGTCGGCGGCGGTGCGGTCGTGGAGTCCGAGCGCCGCGTGGATGCGCGCGTACTGTTCCGAGCCGAGCAGTCCCTCGCTGCGAGCCTGGGTGACCATGCCGGCAAGTTCCTCGGCGGTGAAGACCGTCTTGACCGCGTCGGTCGCCTCAATCTTCCAAAGCCTCAATACCGTACGCGAGGCCCAGCGCATCGCGTTCAGCAACGGTTTGGTCGCGGTGCAGAAGGCCAGCATGAACGGGCCGAGGTAGAGCACCGACTGTTCCGGGCCGGCCAGCGTGATGTTCTTGGGTACCATCTCGCCGACCACGGTGTGCAGGAAGACCACGATGATCAGGGCGATCACCAGGGCCACCGGATGCACCATGTTGTCCGGCAGGCCGAGCGCCGCGAACGGGCCCTCCAGCAGGTGCGCGATGGCCGGCTCAGAGAGGGCGCCGAGGCCGAGCGAGCAGATCGTGATGCCCAGCTGCGCCCCGGCGATCATCAACGGGATCTGGTGCATCGCGGAGAGTGCCCAGCGGGCGCGCTTGGAGGTGGCCGCCAACGGTTCGAGGACCGTACGCCGGGAGGCGATCAGCGCGAACTCGCCGCCCACGAACAGGCCGTTGCCGATCAGCAGAAAGGCGGTGGCCAGCAGCTCGATCATTCGGCTGGCTCCGGTGGCGGTGGCACGACCCGGACCTGCTCGACCCGGTGCCGGTCGACCTCCATCACGGTGAACTCCCAGCCGTTTTCCTCGAGCGATTCGCCGACCACCGGGATGTGGCCGAACCGGGCGAGCAGGAAGCCGGCCAGCGTCTCGTACGGCCCCTCGGGCAGCGTGAAGCCGGTCTGCTCGACCAGTTCGTCCTCGCGCAGCAGGCCGTCCACCAGGATGGTCCGCTCCCCGCCGGGCACCGTCACCTCCTGGGCACCGGTCTCGCCGACGTCGGTGTCGTACTCGTCGGTGATCTCGCCGACCAGTTCCTCGATCAGATCCTCCACGCTGACCACGCCGTCGGTGCCGCCGTACTCGTCGACCACGATGGCCAGGTCGGCGTCGGCGGCTCGCAGCGCCGACAGCACCTTGTCGAGGCTGAGGCTCTCCGGCACGTACACCGGCTCGCGGGCGATCGTCGCGACCCGGGTGCCGGCCCGTCGCTCCACCGGGATGCCGAGCGCGTCGGGCACCCCGACCACCCCGGTGACCGCGTCGATCGTGTTCTCGTACACCGGGAAGCGGGTGTGTCCGGTCTCCTGCGCCACCGAGATCAGGTCGGCCACGCTGTCCGTGGTGCGCAGGCCGACCACGTCCACCCGCGGGGTCATCGCCTTGGCCGCCCGCTTTTCGCCGAACCGGATGGTGCGGCGCATCAGGGTGGCGGTCTCCGTGGGCAGCGCGCCGGCGCTCGCGCTGATCGCGGCCAGCAGGCCGAGCTCCTCGGGCGAACGGGCGCTGGCGAGCTCTTCCTGCGGCTCGATGCCCAGCCGGCGGACCAGCCAGTTCGCCGACCCGTTGAGGGCCGCGATCAGCCACTTGAACAGCGTGGTGAACCCGCGCAGCGGCGCCGCGGTGGCCAGCGCCACCCGCATCGGCCGGGCCAGTGCGGCGTTCTTGGGCACCAGCTCGCCGAACAGCATCGACAGCAGGGTGGCGACGATGAACGCGATGGCGTGCGTGACGCCCGGGGTGGCGTCGCCGGCGATCGGCTCGACCAGCGGGTCGAACAGCCGGGACAGCGCCGGCTCGGCCAGGTAACCGGTGAGCAGGGTGGCCAGCGTGATGCCGAGCTGGGTGCCGGAGAGCTGGAAGGACAGCGAGTGGAGCACGTTCCGGACGGTGCGGGCGCGGCGGTCGCCGGCCTCGGCCCGCGCGGCGATCTCCACCCGGTCGACGGTGACCAATCCGAACTCGGCTGCGACGAAGAACGCGTTCGCGCCCGTGAGCAGCGCAAATGCCGCCAGCGGGAGCACCGCGGTCAGGAGCAGCCCGTCCATGATCGGTTCACCTCGGGACTCATTGTGCCGGACCGGCCATACACGTGCGTAACAGGACCGCCCGGCGGTTAACGTCAGGGGCATGAGCCTTGTGGAAGAGTTCCTCCTGCTCGCGTACGACGAGGACGGCACGCCGCTGACCGACGGCACGCACCTGGACAACGGTCTGGGCGGCGCCCTGCTGCTGGAACTGGCGCTGGCCGGAAAGGTCGACATCGCGGACAGGCGGGTCGTGGTGCTCGATCCGCAGCCCGTCGGCGACCCGCTGGCCGACGAGGCGCTGGCCCGGATCGGCGCCGAGCCCCGGGCCCGCAAACCCGGTCACTGGGTTACGAAGCTGTCGAAACAGGCCCGGCCGCGGGTCCTCGACAAGCTGGTCGCCGAGGGTGTGCTGACCGTGACCGAGGACAAGGTGCTGTGGGTGTTCCCGCGGCGCAAGTACCCGCCGGCGAACGGTCAGCTGCCGGCCGTGGAGGCCGAGGCGCTGCAGCGGATGCGCGCCGCGCTCCTGCACGACGAGCCGGTCGAGCCGCGCACGGCGGCGTTGTGTGCCCTGGTGGCGGCCACCGAGCTGGACCGGAAGGTGTTCCGCGACCTGGACCGCAAGCGGGTCAAGGCGCGGCTCAAGCAGATCGGCGAGGGTGCCTGGGCGGCCGAGGCGGTGCGCAAGACCATCGAGGAGATTCAGGCCGCCGTGATGGTCGCCATCGTCGCGTCGACGACCGCGGCCACCGCCGGCTCCACCTAGGGCTGGCGCCTCACGCTTCCTGCTTGAGGGACCGCAGCAGGACCGTGGCCACGTCGACGACCTCGACGTCGTCCTGCTGTCCCTTGCCGGTGACCCCGTCGCCGATCATCGTGTAGCAGAACGGGCAGCCCACCGCGATCGTCTTGGCGCCGGTCGCGAGGGCCTCCTCGGTGCGCTCCACGTTGATCCGCTTGCCGATCTTCTCCTCCATCCACATGCGGGCACCGCCGGCGCCGCAGCAGAAGGAACGTTCCTGGTTACGCGGCATCTCGACGAGGTTGGCCGCCTCACCCAGGACCTCGCGCGGGGCGTCGAACACCCGGTTGTGCCGCCCGAGGTAGCAGGGGTCGTGGTAGGTCAGATCGCCGTCGACTTTTTCCACCGGGATGAGCTTGCCGGTCTTGACCAGGTGGGCGAGCAGCTGGGTGTGGTGCACCACCTCGACCTTCAGGCCGAGCTGCTCGTACTCGTTGCCGAGCGTGTTGAAGCAGTGCGGGCAGGTGGCGACGATCTTCTTGACGTTTGCCTCGGTCAGCGTCTCGACGTTCTGCTGGGCGAGCATCTGGAAGACGAACTCGTTGCCGATCCGGCGCGCCGGGTCGCCCGTACACGTCTCGCCCTCGCCCAGGATCGCGTAGTCGACGCCGGCCTCGTGCAGCAGCGTGGCCACCGCGCGGGTGGTCTTCTTGGCCCGGTCCTCGAACGCGCCGGCGCAGCCGACCCAGAACAGATATTCGAAGTCGTCCTTCTCGCCGACCCGCGGCACCTCGAAGTCGAGGCCCTTGGTCCAGTCCTCCCGGGTGTTCTGCGGCGCGCCCCAGGGGTTGCCCTTGTTTTCCAGGTTGCGCAGCATCACACCGGCCTCGGACGGGAAGCTCGACTCGATCAGCACCTGGTAGCGGCGCATGTCGACGATGTGGTCCACGTGCTCGATGTCGACCGGGCACTGCTCGACGCAGGCACCGCAGGTAGTGCACGACCAGAGCACGTCCGGGTCGATCACGCCCTGCTCGTCGGCGGTGCCGATCAGCGGCCGGTCCTTTTCCGCGAGGGCGAGCACGTCGACGCCCTGGAGCTGCTCCTCGGTCGCCTTCTCCCCACCCGCGAGAAGGTAGGGAGCTTTGGCGTAGGCGTGGTCCCGGAGCGAGAGGACGAGGAGTTTCGGCGACAGCGGCTTGGCCGTGTTCCAGGCCGGGCACTGCGACTGGCAGCGGCCGCACTCGGTGCAGGTGGAGAAGTCGAGCAGGCCCTTCCAGGTGAACTGCTCGACCTGGGCGACACCGAACTGGTCGTTCTCCGGGTCGGCCTCCTCGAAGTCGAGCGGCTTACCCGCGCTCATCATCGGCCGCAGCGCGCCGAGACCGGAACCGGCCGGCTTCTCCGGCGCGCGTTTGAAGAAGATGTTGAAGAACGCGAGGAAGCGGTGCCAGGCCACGCCCATGGTCGGGTTCAGCCCGATGGTGATCAGCCAGCCCATCGAGATCAGCAGCTTGACCAGCGCGACCCAGGTCGGCCCGTCCGCGGCCGCGGGCAGCAGGTCGCCGACGCCGTGACTGAGCGGGGTGGCCCAGCCCGGGTACTCGAAGGTGCCGTTCGCCACCTTGAAGCCACGGATCAGGAAGCCGCAGGTCAGCACGCCGAGGATGACCGCCTCGACGAAGTACGCCTGCCACATGGTCGAGCCGAGGAACCGGCTGCGCTTCCTGTTCTTGTCGCGCTGCCGGATCGCGATCAAAAAGAGGATGCCGGCCAGGCCCAGGATGCCGACCCACTCGGTGACCAGGCCGTACACCACCCAGTGCCCGACAATCGGCAGGCCGCCCTCGGGGTCGACCACCTCAAAGTAGGCCTCGACCACCAGCAGGAACAGGATCATGAAGGAGACCATCACGAACCAGTGCGCCGCGCCGATCGCGCTCCATTTGAGCATGCGGGTGTGCCCGAAGGTCTCGACCAGCATGGTCCTGGCCCGGGCGCCGCGGTTGCCGAGACGCTCCGGGTCGGGTTGACCCTGCCGGATCACCGCCGTGATGGTCAGGACCGCACGCACCGCCAGCACGACCGCCACCACGGTGACGATGCCGGCCAGGGCGGTGGCGACGATCTGCGCGATCCCCATCTGCGTTGCCCCTCTCGATCGGCTGTCCGCCGGCCCCATGTTACCCACGAGTAATAGATGGCCGCACGCCGCTGGTCAAGTGGCGCCGTCAGGCGAAAGCGCACCCCGCGCGCGGGGCGCGGGATGCGCTTTCGATCAGACTGCGCGTGGATCGGGCAAAAGTCACATTACCCGCACGAAGCGGGCAATCACCGGCTAACGCCAGCGGGACAGAATGCCCAGTGAAGCGACCATGCACCCGAAGCCGACCGCGAGGTTCCAGTACGACCAGGCGGCGACCGGGTACTCCTGGGAGGACAGGTAGTAAACGACCAGCCAGGCGATGCCCACCACGATCAGTGTGACCGCGGAGATCGGCAGCCAGATCGGACTTGGCTTCTTGGAATCCGCGGCCGCCGCCGGACGGACATCCGTCGGCGGGGTGTAGACCTTCTTCTTGCGAACCTGAGACTTCGGCACGGTGCTCTCCTGAAGGGCAACAAGTGGTGAACAACCCACCGCTGAGCGGCTCGGGAGTCCCCGAATGCGGCCCGTGGCGAATACTGTTCGACAGCTAGCGTAGTCAAGGCGATGCGCGGACCGGCACCCGCCAGGCGAGGAAAATGCCCGGCGGGGCCGTTTTGGGAGGCTGAGCCCGAATTCCGGAGGCTGTGCGCCCCTTCGGAGGAGGTTGCAAACGTGGAATACACGACCGGCACGCCCTCGTGGCGGCTCGTTCTGCGGCGCGCCCTCGGCGGTCTCCGGCCGCGGCGGCGCACCCAGCGCGTGCGCGGCTGGTCGGTCGGCGTTCCGCTGATCGCGCTCGCCGCCGGTCTCCTCTTCACCACGTCGGCACGCACCGCGGACGGCACGGCGCTGCGCGACGACCGGCGCCCCCAGTTGGCTCAGCTGATCGCCGACAAACGGGTACGCCTGGACAGTCGCGACAAAACGGCCGCCGAGCTGCGCGCCGAGGTCGACCAGGACTCGGCCCAGCTCGCCGAGGTCGACGAGCCGGTGAAGCAGTCCCGGCAGCGGGCCGACGGGTTGCGCGCGCCGGCCGGCTTCACCGCACTGCACGGACCGGGCCTGACCGTCATTCTCAACGACTCACCCCGCCGTGGCACCGATCTCGGCCCGAACGCTCCCGACAACGACGATCTGGTCGTCCACCAGGGTGACGTCCAGGCGGTCGTGAACGCACTATGGGCAGGTGGGGCCGAGGCAATGTCGATCATGGATGTCCGGGTGATCTCCACGAGCGCGGTACGCTGTGTCGGCAACACGCTGCTCCTTCACGGGCAAGTCTTCTCCCCACCTTTCAAGATCACGGCGATAGGCGAACCCACAGCACTGCGTCGCGCGTTGGAGTCCGCGGAAGGAGTCCAGCAATTCCGGGATGCGGTCGCCGACTTCGGCCTCGGCTACACGGAAACCGTCGAGAGGAACGTGACAGTGCGGGCGTACGACGGGTCGAGTGACCTCCGATCCGCGCGGGTTGCCGAGTAATGGCGGACCAGGAGTTCCCGCCGCCCGAAAACAACGCCGGCACCAGCGCCGGCAACAACTCGGGCCGGCACCGCGCCCCGGACGGTGATGCCCAGACGGCGTACATCCCCCGGATCACCGACGTGTCGCCGGACGGCGTGCCCGGCGGTCCGCTGGCGCCCCCGGTCGGCCTGGGCAGCGGCACCACACAGCAATCGGCCGGCCCCGCGACCGCGCCGGGCGTCGCCCACCCGACCTCGCCGCCGGTCACCCCCGGCGTCGCCCGCCCGGCCACGCCGCCGGTCACCCCCGGCGTCGCCCGCCCGGCCACGCCGCCGGTCACCCCCGG
>NZ_BOMV01000043.1 GCF_016862375.1 Paractinoplanes rishiriensis
CCACGCCGCCGGTCACCCCCGGCGTCGCCCGCCCGGCCACGCCGCCGGTCACCCCCGGCGTCGCCCGCCCGGCCACGCCGCCGGTCACCCCCGGCATTGCGCGTCCCGCGTCGCCGCCGCCGGTGGCTCCCGGTGTCGCCCAGCCGGCTGCGTCGCCGCCCGTCTCGCCCGGTGTCGCTCGGCCGCCGGCATCGCCGGTCACGCCCGCCGCCGCCCGGCCGGCGCCGCCCGGGGTCGCCCGGGCCACCGCGTCCGGCGTTGCGCGCTCCGCCGCGCCCCCCACCGCTCCCGGGGCCGCTCCGTCTCCTCCCGGCCTGGGGCCGAGCGCCGCTTCGGCTTCGGCCGGCATGGGCCGGTCCGCCACTCCGCCGGTCTCCCCGGGGGTCGCGCGGGCCAGCGTGCCGTCCGATTCCGGTCCGGCTCACCCGAACGCAGCGCCGCCCGCCGGCCGCACCGGCACGCCGCCGGGCGGGCGTCCGGTCTCGCCGCCGCCAGGCGCCAGGTCCGCCGCGCCGCAACCGGCCGCAGGCCGGCCGACCACGCCGCCACCCGCGACCCTTCCCGGCGCTCCACCGACGGCCGCAGGCCGGCCGACCACGCCGCCACCCGCGACCCTTCCCGGCGCTCCACCGACGGCCGCGGGCCGATCGACCAACCCGCCACCAAGCGCCCGAGCCGCGACCCCGCCGATCAGCGCCGGCCCGCCGCACCTCCCGCCACCACCCCCGGCCGGCGCCACCGCGCCCCCCTCCGCCGCCGAGACCGCCGTGCTCCGCACCGACGAGGTCGCCGAGCAGCGGATCGCGGCCGCTCGCAACGCCGCTGCCCGGCCCGCTGACGCACCTCCGGCCAAGCAGGACGATTCGTTCGACTTCTTCGCGGCCGCGGTGCCCAAGCCACCCACCCAACCGGGCGCGGAGCCGGCCCGGCGCGACCCCGGCTTCACTCAGATCAACGGCCGCGGCACCGAGGTAAACGGCCACGACCCCCGCGCGGCCCAGCCGGCATGGACCGGCGCGCCTGCCCTGGCGCCCGGGCAGGCCCCACCCGCTCAGAGCCACCCTGCGGCCCCGCACCCGGCCCAGGGTCAACCTATACCGCCCCGGCACCCGCAAGGGCAGCCTGGACGGCCTCGCGGGCCCCAACGGCCCGCCAGCGATCTCGACCCCAGCCAAACCGCCGTAATCCCGACGTCCGACGCTCCCACCGGACTGCTTCCCGCCGTACCGCCCAAAGCCGTACCGCCGAATAGCCCACCGCCGGCGGTCAAAGAGCACACCGCGCTGATGTCGGCAGTGCCCGGGCTTGCGGCGCAGGCCGCGATGGCGAAAGCCGAGCCGGACGCCGCCCTCGGTGCCGCCACGGCGCCCTACATCGCGCCCGGCACCGAGCCGGTCAGCCCGCCACCCAGCGCCGAGGAAAACGTCGAACCCAAGCGCGGCGAGCGCGTCGTCAAGCTGCGGCCCGAGCAGACCGGCGAGGGGTACAAGAGCGTCTACTCCGAGCTGACCCGGCCGTCGCTGGGCTCGCGCATCCGGGGCGGCATCCGCGTCGCCGGCGAGCTGATGATCACGTTCGGGCTGGTGGTTCTGCTGTTCGCCGGTTATCAGGTGTTCGGCAACTCGGCCGAGGTGCAGGGCGAGCAGGACGCGCTCGGTGATCAGCTGGACGACGTCTGGAACGACCCGACCGTGGGGCCGAGCGCGGCGCCCTCGAAGGGTCCGGCGGCGCCCGGCTCCAGCCTGGTCGGCCGGCTCTACATCCCCAAGATCGACAAGAAGCTGGTCGTGGTCGACGGGGTGCGGCCGCAGGACATCAAGGGTGCGCCCGGCCACTACCCGGAGACCGCGAAACCCGGGCAGATCGGCAACTTCTCGGTCGCCGGTCACCGGATTCGGAAGATCTTCTGGCGGCTCGACGAGCTGCACCCGGGCGACGTCATCGGCGTGGAGACCAGGGAGTCCTGGTACGTCTACCGGGTCTACGACTCCGAGATCGTGAGGCCCAGCGCGGTCCAGGTGGTGGCGCCGGTGCCCAACCGGCCGGGCGCCAAGCCGACGAAGGCGCTGCTCACGCTCACCACCTGCAACCCGAAGTTCAACAACTACCAGCGCCTCATCGTGCACGCCGAGCTGACCGGCAAGGCCAAACGCGACCAGTCCCTGCCCGACGCCGGCATGCCGGCCGAGTTGAAGAGCTGACGATGTACGCGTGGATCTGGCGCAAGCTGCCGTTCGGCCTGTGGGGCAAGCTCACCGGTTCACTCGGCCTGGTGGCGGCGACCGGCCTGCTGCTCTGGTACGTGGTCTTCCCGTGGGCCACGCCGCTGCTCCCGTTCGACGACGTCCAGGTCGGCTCGGGCACCGAGCAGCAGACGCCGGCCGACCCCAACGACCCCAACGTGGTCACGTCGGACCACCCCGATTCCGAAGCCCCCGACGAGATCCCGTACAGCACCGAGTCGAACGCGCCGCACCCCACGGCCACCTCGACCGATTAGACCCCTGGTGTGTGACGTGCGCATTCTTGTGATCGACAACTACGACTCATTCGTCTTCAACCTGGTGCAATACCTGGGCCAGCTCGGCGCCGACTGCGAGGTGCGGCGCAACGACGAGATCTCGGTGGCCGACGTCGGCACCTTCGGCGCCGCGGGCATTCTGCTTTCACCTGGTCCCGGCACGCCGGAACGCGCCGGCATCATGTTGGAGACCATTCGGGCGTACGCCGGAAAGGTCCCGATGTTTGGGGTGTGCCTCGGTCATCAGGCGATCGGTGCCGCGTTCGGTGCCACCGTGAACCGCGCCCCGGAGCTGCTGCACGGCAAGACGTCGCTGGTGCACCACGGCGGCGACGGCGTGCTGGCCGGCCTGTCCGAGCCGTTCACGGCCACCCGCTACCACTCGCTCGCGGTCGTCCCCGAGACTCTGCCGGACGAGATCGAGGTGACCGGCCGCACCGAGTCCGGCATCGTGATGGCGATGCGGCACCGCACGCTGCCGATCGAGGGCGTGCAGTTCCACCCCGAGTCGGTGCTCACCGAGGGCGGCCACACCATGCTGGCGAACTGGCTGGCCGCATGTGGCCTGCCGGCCGCCCTGGAAAAGGCGCCGCCGCTGGCCGCCGAGGTGGAAACCCGGCGACGAGCGGCGTTCGCTTCGGTCTAGATCCGGCTCACTGTTCGCGGCGGATGGCCGACAGCGGGTCGCTGAGGGCCGTACCGCCGCCACCACCCGGGTCGGTCGGGTCGGACGGGTCGACGCTCGGGTCCGGGTCCGGGTCCGCCGCCGCGACCGTGAGCTTGACGTCGTCACCCTTCTCCACCGTCGACCCGGCCTTCGGGTTCTGCGCGATGACCGTGCCCGGCTCGCGGGTCGGGTCCACCTTTTCCTCGGTGGTGACGTTGAACTGGCCGACCTCCTCCAGCACCGCCTTGGCGGCGTCGAGGTTCTGGTTGACCACGTTCGGCATCCGGACCCGCTTGCCGTTCGAGACGTCAACCTCGATCTCAGAACCAGGTTCGACCTTTTCGCCCTTTTTCTCCACATCGATGACGATGCCGACCTGCTGGCTGCTCGCCACCTCGTTGAACTTCGGGGTCAGCCCGAGGCCCTTGAGCCGCTGTTCGGCGTTGTCCCGGGTGACGCCGACCAGGTCGGTCGGCACGGTGACCTGGTCGAGCGGCAGGCAGAGCCGGTAGCTGACCGCCTGAGTCGTCGGGATCTGCGTGTTGGGGTCCGGGCTCTGCCGGTCGACCTTGCCCTCGCAGTCCTTGCTCTTCCGAGGATCCTCCGGCGTGACATTTCCCAGCTTGGCCGCCTCGAGCGCCTGCCGCGCCTGCTCGTCGGTCTTACCGATCAAGGTGGGCATGGTGGCCGTCTGGGTCTGATTGTTGCCGGCGTTGTCGTTCTGCCGGCTCATCGCCAGCGCGACGCCGAGCACCACCACGACCAGCACGCCGAGCGCCGCCAGCACCGCCATCACCCACGACGAACGCCGTTCCGGCGGCCGCGGCGGGACACCGCCGATGGGCCGCTGCATGGTGGTCGCGGCCTGCGGCTGCCACTGCCGGGGCTGGCCCTGCATGGCGATCGTCTCGGCCTGGTTCATCACCGGGGTGGCCAGCACCGGGCGGCCCGAGACGGCGCGCAACGCGTCGGCGCGCATCTCCTGGGCGCTCTGGTACCGGTTCATCGGGTTTTTCGCGAGCGCCTTGAGCACGATCGCGTCGATGTCCCGGGGCACCTCGGGGTTGACGTCGCTGGGAGCCTTCGGGTCCTCGCGGACGTGCTGGTAGGCGACGCTGACCGGGCTGTCGCCGACGAACGGCGGGTGGCCTACGAGCAGTTCGAACAGGACGCAGCCGGCCGCGTACACATCGGAGCGGGCGTCCACGGCCTCGCCGCGCGCCTGCTCCGGCGACAGGTACTGTGCCGTACCGATCACCGCGCTGGTCTGCGTCATCGTGGTGGCACCGCTGGCCAGGGCCCGGGCGATGCCGAAGTCCATGACCTTGACCTGGCCGTTCTGCGTGATCATCACGTTGCCGGGCTTGATGTCCCGGTGGATGATCCCGTGCCGGTGGCTGAACTCCAGCGCGGCACAGATGTCGGCGATGATCTCCAGAGCCCGGCGGGCCTGGAGGCGCTGCTCCTCGGCGAGCACTTCCTTGAGGGTCCGCCCGTTCACGAACTCCATGACGATGAACGGGAGCTTCTCGCCGGTCGACGACACCTCTTCGCCGGTGTCGTACACCGCCACGATCGCCGGGTGGTTGAGTGCCGCCGAGTTTTGCGCCTCGCGCCGGAACCGCTCCTGGAAGGTCGCGTCGCGGGCCAGGTCGGTGCGCAGCATCTTGATCGCCACGTCACGGCCCAGCCGGAGGTCACGTCCGCGGTGCACCTCGGCCATGCCGCCGTAGCCCAGTAGCTCGCCGACCTGATACCTGCCACCGAGCAGGCGGGCCTGCGCCGTCATAGCGTCTGTCGTCCTTCGTTCGCTCGGTTCCAGCCGGGTCTGGCGCCCGCCTGCTTGGTTAGACGGTACGACGCCGCCGACGGTTCATTGTCGGCGACGCCCGTGTGGACGACATCCGCGTACGTGTGCCGACCGCTCAGCGCGTTGTTGTCCTGGCTCTGCTTGTAGAGGAACGTGATCACCCCGGCACAGAGCAGGACCAGCAGCGCCAGGACCACGGCCAGCACAATCAGCACCTGCCGCCCTGCCGAACTCTCCGGTTTCGCCGCCTGTACGGGCGGCACCGGGTGGTACGGCTGACGGTACGGCTGCGGTTGCACCGGTGGTCCCGAGGGTACCGACGCGGCACCGCGAGCACCCGACACGGGTCGCGGAACCGGTGGGAAGGGTGGCCGCGCGCTGCCCGCCGCGGGCGACGCCGGCGCACCGGACACCGGCCCGCCGGACTGCGGGCGGTTGGCCACCCCGGCGGCCCGGACCGGCTGACTGGCGGGCTGCTGCGCGGTCGTGGCCAGCGCCGATGCGGCCTGCCGGGCCACCGCGGCCAGCGCCGACGCCGAGGGCCAGCGGGCGGTCGGGTCCTTGGACAGGGCCCGGTCCACGATGGCGCGCACCGACGGCGGGATGTCCGACGGCAGCGGCCGTGGCTTCTCCCGGACGTGCTTCATGGCGATTTCCATCGGGGTGGCGCCGTCGAACGGCCGGTGCCCGGACAGGCACTGGTAGGCCACCACGCCGAGCGCGTACACGTCCGAGGCCGGCGTGGCCACGTCGCCCGAGGCCTGCTCCGGCGAGATGTAGGAGGCCGTGCCGAGCACCGAGCCGGCCACCGTGAGCTGGCCGACCAGCGCCGACCGGGCGATGCCGAAGTCGGTGAGCACCAGCGTGCCGTTCGGGCGGACCAGCAGGTTGCCCGGCTTCACGTCGCGGTGCACGATGCCGTTCGCGTGCGCAGCCTGTAGCGCGTCGGCGGCCTGCGCCACCAGGGCCATGGTGCGGCCCGGTGTGAGACGCCCCACACGGCTCAGCGTGCGGGACAGCGCGTCGCCCTCGACGTACTCCATCACCAGGAAGGCGAGTTGCTGGTCGCTGCCGTAGTCGTAGACGTCGACGACCCCGGGGTGATTGATGGTGGCCATCGTGCGGGCCTCGCCGCGGAACCGCTCGGCGAAGCCGGGCTCGTCCAGCAGCGCGGGCAGCAGGATCTTGACCGCGACGGTCCGGCCCAGCACCTCGTCGGTGCCGCGCCACACGTCGCCCATGCCGCCGCCGGCGATCCGCTCGTCGAGGCGGTAGCGGCCACCGAGGGTCACCCCAGGGCTGATCATTCAGTCCCCTCCCCGACCGGCCGCAGCCTTCATGATTTTTCCGGCGATCCGGGCCGCCTCGGCACTCGCATGGCCACCCGGCACGTTCTCCAGCATGACGCAGACCGCCGAGACCGCCTCACCCTTCTCGTTGAAGGCGAAGCCGATGAACCAGCCGTGCGGGTCCGCGCCGACCGCGTTCTGCGCGGTACCGGTCTTGCCGCCGACGTCGAAGCCGCTGATCCGCGCGTTCCTGCCGGTGCCGTTCTGCACGACGCTGATCATCATGTCTTTCAGGTCGCTCGCGACGGTGCCGCTGATCGGCGTGCGCAGCGTCTTGGGGCTGGCATTGTAGATCGTCCGGAGCTCCGGGCTGAGCTGCTTCTGCACCAGGTAGGGGCGCATCTGCTTGCCGTCGTTGGCCACCGTGGCGGCGATCATCGCGCCCTCCAGCGGGGTCATCCGCACGTCCCGCTGGCCGAGCGACGACTGGGCCAGCGCACCCTTGTCGGGGCTGCCGTCCGGGTTGGCGATGGTGCCGGTCTGGCTGGCCGCCACCGGCAGACCGCCGCCCTCGAGGTTGCCGACCGCGAGCTTGTCGTCGCCGAAGCCGAACGACTTGGCGCTCTCGATCACCTTGTCCCGGCCGAGCTTGACGCCGAGCCGGGCGAACCCGGTGTTGCAGCTCTCGGTCAGCGCCTCCTTGAGGGTGACCTGGCTGCCCGGGCAGACCTCGTCCACCGAGTTGCGGATGACCGCGCCGCTCTCCCGGTATTCGGAGCCGGCCTGGATCTCGGTGCCGGTCTCGTAGCCGTTCGACAACGCCGCCGCCGAGATGATCACCTTCATCACCGAGCCGGGTGGCAGCGTGGCCTGGGTGGCCCGGTTGAGCAGCGGCTGGTCCTTGTCCTTGTTCAGCTTGTCGTACGCCTGCGCGGCCGCCTTCTCGTCGTGGCTGGCCAGCGGGTTCGGGTCGAAGCTGGGCATCGAGACCATAGCCTGGATGGCACCGGTGCGCGGGTCGATGGCGATCGCCGCGCCCTTCTCCACGCCACGCTCGTTGTTGGTCATCTCTTTCCAGGCGGTCTGCTGGGCCGCGGCGTTCAGCGTCAGCAGCACGTTGCCGCCACCGGTGTTGTTGCCGGTGAACATGTCTTTGACCCGGTCGGCGAACAGCTTGTCGCTCTCCCCGGAGAGGAAGTCGTTCTCGCTGTTCTCGATGCCGACGGCGCCCAGGCTGACCGGGCGGTATCCGAGGACCGGCGCGTACACCTCCTTCTTGGGGTACACGCGCAGGTACTTCAGGGTGTCGTCGGTCGCCTTGTTCTCGGCCAGGGCGACGCCGCCGGCCTCGATCACGCCGCGCGGCCGCTCGTACTGGGCCACCACGACCCGGCGGTTGTAGTCGCTGGTGCGGTAGTCGTCGGCCTTGTAGGCCTGGACCCAGTTCAGGTTGGCGAACAGGAGGCCGAACAGGACGAGGATGACCACGCCGGCCCGCCGCAGGGGAGCGTTCACGGCTTGATCACCTCCGTCATGGCGCCGTGCAACTGGGTGGGTGCCTTCTTGGGTCCTGGTCCGGGGCGGTCCGTGCCACCGCTGCTGGCCGCCGGGCCGCGTGCCGCGTTCGAGATCCGCAACAGCATGGCCACCAGCAGCCAGTTCGCCATCAACGAGGAACCACCCGCGGAGAGGAACGGGGTGGTCTGGCCGGTGAGCGGAATGAGTCCGGTGATGCCACCAAGGATGACGAAGACCTGCAAACCAAGGGTGAACGCGAGGCCCCCCGCGACCAGTTTGCCGAAGGAGTCCCGGACGTTCAGCGCCGCCCGCAGGCCACGCTCCACGATCAACAGATAGACGATCAGCAGTGCGGACAGCCCGAACAGGCCGATCTCCTCACCCATGCCGGCGAAGATGAAGTCGGTGCGTACCTCGGGCACGAAACCGGGCGAACCGGCACCCGGACCCGAGCCGAACAGCCCGCCGGTGCCGAGCGCCAACAGGCCCTGCACCAGCTGGTAGCTGCCGCCGACCCGGTCGTAGTTCTCCTGCGCGAACGGGTCGAGCCAGACCTCGGCCCGGTCGTAGAAGTTGGCGAACGGACCGCCCACCACCTCGCCGAGCAGGTACGCGACGTAGACGCCGCCGAAGAACAGCAGCAGACCGATGATCAGCCAGCTGGCCCGCTCGGTGGCGACGTAGAGCGTCACCACGAACAGCCCGAAGTAGAGCAGTGCGGTGCCCAGGTCCTTCTCGAAGACCAGCACGAGGAGGCTGAGCAGCCAGACCGTGACGACCGGGCCGAGGTCGCGGCCGCGCGGGAAGTCGACGCCGAGGAAGCGGCGGCTGGCCAGCGAAAGCACCTCGCGCTTGCGGACCAGGTAGTACGCGAAGAAGGAGACCAGCGCCAGCTTCGCGAACTCACCGGGCTGGATCGAGAACGAGCCGAACTTGACCCACAGCTTGGCGCCGTTGACCTCGGAGATGCTGGCCGGCAGCACCGCGGGGATCATCACGAGCACGATGCCGACCAGGCCGAGCGTGTACGCGTACCGGGAAACGACTTTGTGGTCCCGGATCACGATGAGCAGGATGCAGGCCAGGATCAGCGCGGCCAGGGTCCAGGCCAGCTGGCGGCCGCCGGTGCCGGCGAAGACGCCCGGGATCTCCTGCTTGTTGGCGATCGCCCGGGCCAGATCGAGCCGGCGCAGGAAGCCCACACCCAACCCGTTGATCAGGGCAACTGCGGGGATCAAAACCGGGTCCGCGTACGGTGCGGTGAAGCGCACCACGAAGTGCAGGCCGAGGAAGAGCACACCGAGCAGCACCGCCGGCACCCAGAACGTGCCGGAGAGCTCGTCGAACTGGTTCAGCTCGACCGTGGCGCCGTAGAGCGCCACCAGCACCATGGCGAATGCCAGCAAGCCCAACTCGGCGTTGCGCTGTGTCTTCATTCCCGGGATACGCGACATCTCGCCCGTGGAGGCGGGCGTGGGAGCCGGTACGGCGGGCGCGGTCAAAAGATCCCCAGACGTGTCGAGCCGACGCTCAGTTCACGGTCCGGCACCCCACCGGATCCACGACCGGCGGGGCACTGGCGGAAGCCTGAGCGGACGGCGTGCTGGCAAGCGCGGAGGCCGCCGGTGACGCGGAGGCGGCCGGATCCGGCGCGGCCGCGGACGGGCTGCCGGACGGGGCGAGGTTGGTGGCGGAACAGAGCGGCTTCAGATTGGGGTTGGCGGGGTCCTCGTCGGTGAGTTCGGCCAGCCGGCGCACCGCGTCGGTCCGGTCGTCGGCGTGAATGCCCTGCTTGACCCGCTCCTGGGCGACCGCGGTCAGGTCGTCGAGCCGGGCCGGGCTGGTCTCGTTGACGTCGGACAGGTCGAGTCCGGCGATCTGACCCGGCACGCCGCGGAAGATCGCGAGCTGCCCGGCCTCGGTGGCACCCACGTAGTACTGGTCCTGGGTGTACTGATAACCCAGCCAGAGGCCGCCGCCGAGCAGCGCGAGCAGCACAAACACGAGCACGCCGGTGCGCACCGGGTGTCGTTTCGGTTCGGGCTCGCGGTCGTAGTTGTCGGCCGGCTCGGGCTGCGGCTGCGCCGGGCGGGGCGCCTGCAGGGCGGAGGCACGGGCCGCCGGAGTGGAGTTGTCGGCCACCGTGGTGTTGCCCCGGTCGATGGCCGCCGCGCCGCCCACGATCGGCGACTGCTCCATGATGTCTTTGTCGATCGCGTCGGCGATCACGACGGTGATGTTGTCCGGGCCGCCCCCGCGCAGCGCGAGCTGGACCAGCCGCTCGACGCACGCCTGCGGGTCGGTGATCTCCTGCATGGTCTGCGCGATCGTCTCCGCGCTGACCACCCCGGAGAGGCCGTCGCTGCAGATCAGGTAGCGGTCGCCGGCGAGCACCTGACGGACCGAGTACTCCGGGTCGATGTCGCGGCCGTCCAGGGCCCGGGTGAGCAGCGACCGCTGCGGGTGGCTGCTCGCCTCCTCCGGGCTGACCCGGCCCTCGTCGACCAGCATCTGCACGTACGTGTCGTCCTTGGTGATCTGCGCGAACTCGCCCTTGCGCAGCAGGTAGGCGCGGCTGTCACCGATGTGCACCATGCCGAACTTGCTGCCCGAGAAGAGAACGGCGGTCAGCGTGGTGCCCATGCCCTCCAGCTGAGGGTTGGCGTCCACGGTGTCGCGCAGATGCTGGTTGGCGGTGCCGACCGCATGGCGGAGTGCGTCCACCAGGGCGTCCCCGGGCACGTCCTCGTCGAGGGGCGCCATCGCGGCGATGACAATGTTGGACGCGACATCACCAGCGGCCATACCGCCCATGCCATCGGCGACGGCAAGGAGCCGCGGCCCGGCGTAGACGGAGTCCTGGTTCAGGTCTCGGATCAGACCGCGGTCGCTCTGAGCGGCGTAGCGCAGGGTCAGGGTCATGGCCGTAACTCGAGAGATGTGCGACCGATCCGGATCGGTACGCCAAGGGGGACGGGAGTTGGTGCGGCGACCTTACCCCGGTCGAGATAGGTCCCGTTCGTCGAGCCGAGATCCTCGACGAACCACTGGCCGTCCCGGGGCACGAGCCGGGCGTGCCGGGCCGAGGCGAAGTCGTCGGTGATGACGAGCGTGGAATCCTCGGCCCGACCGATAGTGATAGGGGCCTCACCAAGGGTGATGCGGGTGCCGGCCAGCTGGCCGGCGGTCACCACGAGCTGTCGTGCAGCCTTACCGCGTTTCACCTTCGCGGGTCGGCCCTGTATCACCGCACCACCCACCCCCCGAGGGCTGGCGACGATGCTCTTGGACCGGACCCCTGCGAAGAGATCCCGCCGGATCACCCCCACCACGGTGAACACGAAGATCCACAACAGGATGAGGAAGCCGAACCGGGCGACGGTAAGGACGAATTCGGGCAAGGTGCCTAGCCGTCCACTCGGAACGTCAGGGTGGTGGTGCCCAGCTGGATCATGTCGCCCGGGTTGAGCGCCACGGCGGAAACCCGCTGGCCGTTCACCATCGTGCCGTTCGTTGAACCGAGGTCGGTCAGCACCACCTGGTTGCCGTCGTAGTCGAGGCGAGCGTGCCGGCGCGAGATGCCCACGTCCGGCAGGCGCAGGTTGGCCTGGTCACCCCGGCCGATCACGGTCGAACCCATCTGCAGCGGGTAGGTGCGACCGTCGCCGGACACCAGGCCCACGCTGCGACCGTTCGGCGCGCCGTGCTGCTGGTATCCACCGCCCTGGTGCTGGTCGTAGGGCGAGTACTGCTGCGGGCCCGCGTCGTACGCCGGCTGCTGCACCGGGGCGACCTCGCCACCGGTGTAGACCTCGGCGGTGACCCGGAACATGCCCGTGTCCAGCCCCTCGCCGCGCTCGATCTCGACGATCACGTCGCCGTAGACCGTCCACGCCTGCTCACCGATGAACTCGGCCTGCGACTGCGCAAGCTCCTGAGCGAGCGCCGCGGCGTACGGCGCCAGCCGACTGTGGTCATATGGCGACAGATCGATCACGTAGCGGTTCGGCACCAGGGTGCGGCCACCGGCAAGGATGGCCTTGTGCGCCTCGGCCTCCCGCTGCATGGCATTCAGAATCTCGACAGGGTGAACGACACCCTTGAACACCTTCGCGAAGGCCCCCTCGACCAGGCCTTCCAATCGCTTCTCAAAGCGCTGCAGCACGCTCACCGGCTCCTCCTCGGCTCCCGAGGACATGATGGTATCCGGCGACCGCTTGCGCATCTCAGCTCAAGCACCGCCGGCACTTCTGACCCTCGTATGACCCCCGTCGACGCCGTGCTAGTCTTCCCTGGCGCCGCGGGGGTATCAACTCGCTTGGTGACGTGCGACAGCGTAGTCTGTCGCAGCTAGTAACAAAAAGTTGGCCCAACGGCCAACTTTGCCACGGGGATGTGGCGGAATGGCAGACGCGCACGGTTCAGGTCCGTGTGTCCGAAAGGACGTGGGGGTTCAACTCCCCCCATCCCCACGAGCGCCTAGAGGCCCTCTGCCCGCGGAAAGCGCGGACCGGGGGCCTTCGTCATGTCTATTCCGGGGGCCAAGCCCCCGGAAACCCCGCGTTGCGATGGTCACGCTGGGGAACTGATCGGTGCGGTGAGCGCGTGGGTGCGCTGCCGCGCATATATAGAACCGCAACCCGATCGTGTTGTAGGTGTCGCCGGGGGCGCCGCCGCCCGTTGCATTAAACACACCATTGGCGATCGCCTCCGGCGCGCCGTCCCCCGCGGTCGGCCCTCATTCCATGCCGCCGCCCTCCGCTCGAGACCACCAGCGCGCACTCGCCCACCCGAACCGCCCCGTTGCAGCCTCGCGGCGGGGCTCGCACGCCTCACCCAGCCACCGCGTCGCCAACCCACGCTCCCACCCAGCTCGCACTGCCACCGAATCGGGGGCTGGGGTGCCAACGTCCATGCCGCCATCGACTCGCATCGCGATCTGCCGTGGCATGTCAGGCCGTTGCAGCGGCATGTTGGTGCCCTTTACTCGGCGCCCGAACACCAAGGCGCGCGACTCCCCGCACGGACGGGGGAAGGGCGGATGGAGCTCTGTTGCAGATGTGGCGACGGCGTGGGGGGTTGGGTACCGTGGTACCGCTGGCCGCGGTGGGGGTTTTCGGGGGAACGTCGCCGATCGGGTGAATTGTGAACTGCGGGCTATGCTCGCTGCTGGTTTTTTCGCGCCGGAATCCTGGAGTGTCTTAGTCGTGACCGTCGAGCGCACCGGTGTTGGCCAGGGCAAACGCAACGTTCTTGGGGTTCTGGTCGACGTCACGGACTATTCGGACGCCAGCAATCGGATCATCGAGGCCGCTCGTGACCGGCGGGGTTATGCCGTCACGGCGCTGGCGGTGCACGGCGTGATGACCGGGGTGCAGGATCGCGCGCACAACGCCCGGCTCAACTCGTTCGACCTGGTCACGCCGGACGGCCAGCCGGTGCGGTGGGCACTCAACCTGCTGCACGCCGCCGGCCTCACCGATCGGGTCTACGGGCCGACCCTCACGCTCGAGGTGCTCAAGCGCGCCGCCGACGAGGGCCTTCCTGTTTATCTGTACGGCTCCACGCAACCGACCCTGGAGCGGCTGGTGCCGGCGCTGGAGCGGATGTTCCCGGCGCTGAAGATCGCCGGCGTCGAGGCGTCCAAGTTCCGGGCGGCGCAACCCGGCGAGCCGGCCGAGATCGCCGAGCGGATCAAGTCGTCCGGCGCGCGGATCGTGCTGGTCGGCCTCGGCTGCCCACGTCAGGAGATTTTCGCGTACGCGATGCGGCCGCTGCTCGACATGCCGCTGCTCGCCGTCGGCGCCGCCTTCGACTACCACGCCGGCCTGCTCAAGAACCCGCCGCCGTGGATGCAGAAGTACGCCCTCGAGTGGCTGTGGCGCCTCGGCCTCGAGCCCAAGCGGTTGTGGAAACGTTACCTACTGCTGAATCCGGCCTATTTGTCCCGGCTGGCCGCGCAGAAGTCCAGTTTGTGGAAGGCGACACCGCCCCCGGCCGCAAACGAGCAGGTGGAGACGTTCGCGGTCTAGCGTTTTGAACCGTTTTGCCGGACCGCCCTAAGTGGTCATCTCAGGATTCGGCGGTTTCCCCTACGGGTCCGGTCCGGTGATAACCCGGTTTTAGTTCATCGCGTACGGGTGAAGGCTGTCGATGTGGACATCGCAGCGGACCTCATCCTCGCCGGCGCACTGACCGTCGCCTGGCTCGCGGCCGGCCTGGTCGCCGACGCACTGCCCGGCGCCCGCACGGCCCGCGAACTGCGCCGCCGGGCGGGCACGCTGACCTTGGCGGTGACGGCCGGTGCCGCGATGTTCGTGGCGATACCGGTGGTCATCTGGATGCTGCCGGGTGATTCCGCCGCCGACTCCGCCGCGCTGCTTCCCGCCGTACCGGCTCTGATTGTGCTGACCACGAGCGTGCGTCGCCTCACCCAGGTCCGCCGCGGCGCGAGTGCGTTCCTGGCCGCACCCCAGACGCCGGTGCCGCCGGCCCTGCGCGCCGCGGCCGCGCACCCATTGATCCTGGTCCCGTTGCAGGTGACCGGCCTGGCCGCGCTGATCGGCCTGCCGATTGCCGGACGGCTGGTGGACGTGCCGGCCAGCAACGTGGCGGGCATCGCCATCACCGTGGTGGGCGCGGCCGTGGTGGCGATCGGTGTGCGGGCCGCGATGCGGCACAGCCGGCTCAGCCTGCTGGCGCTCGCGCCGATCGGCCGGAGCCGGCTGCGTCTGCCGGTGGATTCGCGCTGACCGTCAGTTCTTCTTGGCTTCCTGCACGTAGAGCAGTTCCAGAATGGACCGGGCGGCCTCGAACCAGCGGTCCAGCCACTCCGACGGCGGCAACGAACCGCGGGCCGGCAGTTCCAGGAGCAGGCCGCGCAGCAGCGGGTGGTCGGCCATCGACTCCGAGCTGCACCCGGAGTCCGACCAGCCGCTCGCGCCGAACACCGGCTCGGTGAGTCCCTGCAGGTCAAGCGAGGGAAGATTGGCCGCGCGGTCGAGCGGACTGGTCGGCTCGATGCTGTGCGACCGGCCCGGCGACCGGGTGGGGAGCCCGGACGAGCCGCTGCGCGACATCAGGTCGCCGTCGTTGTTGTCGGAGGCCAGGGCCTCGCGCCGGCCCTGCCGGTACGCACTGACTCCGCCGCTGAAGCGATCCTGCGCCGTCGCGGAGCCGTTGCTGAGGTTTTCCGAACCAATCGTCATATGTCTGCCTTGCCTCGCTCGGTGATTTCCCGGCCGTCCACGCGGTCCGGGCCGCGCTTGTGGCGTTCAACGAGGCGAGCAGGCAAATGACTACGGCCGGCCGTCCCGAGGGGATCGGGAAGGCCGGCCGTTATGCGGCGTGCGGCGAGCTCACAGGTCGAACTCGCCGTCCTTGGCGCCGCCGACGAACGCGTCCCACTCGGCCGCCGTGAAGATCAAAGCCGGACCGTACGGGTTCTTGGAGTCGCGGACCGCGATGGCCTCGTCGATGAAGGCCACCTCGACACAGTTGTCGGAGTTGGCTCCACTGCGCGTGCTCTTGAACCACTGTGCCCGGCTCAGATCGACCCGGAAACCCTTCGCTTCGACTTCCACAATGGCTCCTCTACCAGCATTTCAATCATTTCCACGGACTCCGCCGGCGTTAGCGCGGACCTCCGGGCGGTGTCATAGATTGAGATGTACTTGCGAAGCTCGTCGGCCTTCTCCAGAAACAGCCCGCCGGTCGCGTTGTCGATGAACACCACATCCGCATCCCCCTCCTCCTCGAACTCGAGAATCACGAACGCGCCATCCATACCGGCATGCGCGCCGGAGGCGAACGGCAAGATCTGCAACGTGACGTTCGGCAGCTCGGCCGCCTCGATCAATCTGATCAATTGATCGCGCATCACCGCATCGCCGCCGACTGGCCGACTCAGCACCGCCTCATCAAGCACCACCTGAAGATCGATCGGATCGTCCTGAATCAATAACGCCTGTCGCTCCATCCGGACACGGACTCGTTGCGCGATTTCTCGGTCTGTGTCCTCCAGACGGGCGGCCCGAATCATCGCAATTGCATACTCTTCGCTCTGCAGCAGGCCCGGGACCAGCTGCTGTTCGAACACTCGAATGGATCTTGCCGCCGCTTCCAGGCCAACATACGCTCCCGTCAAGACGGTGGAATAAGGATGCCACCAGCCTTTTTGCCGCGCTTCTCGGGCAATTTGGACAAGCTCGCTCTTGACTGAGTCATTTACGCCATAAATGTCCAAAATGCGGTTAACGTCCGACGGGGTGGCGGTGGTGTGTCCCGTCTCAATTCTGGACACTTTGGACGTAGAGCAGCCGAGCCTTTCGGCCACGACATCGATCGTCACCCCCGCTGCTTCCCGGTGCCGCCGCAGCTCGACGCCGAGGCGCCGTCGACGAATGGTGGGACTCCGGTGCTGATTCACGGGTTCAGTCTCTCTGTCGATCATTAATTGGTTCAACCTCGGGACCGGAAGACCAACAATCACGGAAGGCTGACATGCAACTTGCATCGACACGACTGGTGGTGCAATCTTTTCGGTATGGCCAGCGTCACTCTGCTCCTACGGGTGAAGCAGCCAAGTCCGGCTCGACGCACCGAAACGGTGCCGTTTACGGGGTGCCGGCTAACTGATCGTCCTAGTTGGACTGATCCACAACTGGGCGGTGGCGAGATCGGTGAAGGTAACGTTCTGCAACGCTTTTTGACGATTGGCATCGTCAAGAGCTTGCAAAGGTGTTTCAACCGGGCACACTTAGTGCTTCTGTGTCAAGGTTCACCCCTAGACAAGTTCCAGGGCAGGAGATGACGTGCTTCCTCGGTCCGGTGATGTCATCCACGTGACGAAGGCAGCAAGCGTCCAATTTGCGGCGCCGATGCTCTTCCGGGTCATCCGGGTCCACGACTGGCCGACCTACGAGGGTTGGATCTGGCTCGACGGCTACGAGCTCAACACGGCGGGGGACGCGGTCGAGCGACGATCAATCTTTGTGCAGGTCAGCGGCCTTCGGTCGGTGGGCAAGGCGCCCGACCCGCGCACCCGTAACAACCGTCAGCCCGGCATGGTGTCGGGCACCATCTCGGCTCGCGCGCTGCGCAGCAACCGCTGACGGTCAGTCACCACCCGCCCCGCCCGCCGGGGTGGTGGTGGTCGGCGTCGTCGTCGGTCCGGTCGTTGCACTACGCGCGACCACCAGGGTGACCGTGGTGTCCGGTGGTACCTCCTGCCCCTCCGTCGGATCACTGTCGATCACCGTGTTGGGTGGCGCGTCGCTGTCGCGGTAGATCAGCCGAGTCTTCAGTCCGGTACGGTCAAGCGCCGCGCGCGCGTCGGCCAGTGCCAGCCCGCGCAAAGCCGGCACGGTCGCCACGGTCGTCGGCTCGGGTGTGGACGGTGCCGGACTGGGCGACGTCGTGGTCGGTTCGGCCGACGGCGTCGTCGCCTCGACGCTCGGCGTCGCGCCGGTGGTGCCCACGGGCACGGTCGGTGCCGGTCCCGGTGCCGGCCGGCCGCCGGAGTTCTGCACGATCAGATAGATGCCCCAGCCGAGCGCGGCCAGCAGGATCAGCACGATGATGCCGACCACGATCGGCATCCACCAGCGATCCCGCTGCTGCGGCACCGGCCCGACCTGCCAGTCGGTGTCGTACGAGGACCGGCCGGGTTGCGACGAACGCACCTCGGCACGTCCGGACCAGACCGGGTTGGCCCGGCTCGGCGCCCAGTCGTCGTCGGACGGCGGCATCACCGAGGTCGAGTCCGGCCGGTTGACCCGCGTGCGATCGTCCACCGGCGAGCCGGCGATCTGGGTGCGGTCATCGAGCGCCGGACCGTCGAGGCGCGTCTCATCGCCCGGCCCCGTGGGGTCGGGTCGACCGGCGGACGGGTAACGCCGGGTCTCGTCTCGCTCGTCGGACATCTCCGCTCCCTCTGCGTCGTCACCCGCACGGGTCAACGTATCCAATCTTGCGGGACACGTGTTGCCTCCGCGGGACAAAGTCCCCGGTCAGCCACCACCGATGGATTCGCAGGCATCGGCGACGACCGCTACAGTGCCCCGCATGGCCGACAAGGGCTGGACAGCACGGATGGCCACCGCGGCCGGTACCGCCGCGGGGACCGGAGCTGCGCAACTCGGTCTGGGCTACGGCCTGGGCGTGGTCGTCTGGCCGGTGGTCGCGACCCCCGACGACAGTGCTTGGCTGGGCAGCCTCGGCTGGGCCACCTGGATCACGGCGAGCGCCACGGTCTTCGGCGCGGTGCTCGCGAGCCGCATCGACGGAGGTCCACCAGCCGGCCGCCTGCGCGCCCTGTGGCGCTTCGCCCTCGCGATCTCGGCGGGGCTCGGTGCGCTGGTGGCGGTCGCGCTGATCGCGCTGCCGGCCCGTGACGCGGTACGCCTGGACACGGCCTCCCCACATCTCGTCGCCGGCGGATACGCGCTGGTCGGGCTCGTCCTCGGCATCTTCGTGGCGTACTGGGCCGTGGTTTCCCGCCCGGTAGCCGCCAACCTGATCACCACCGCGGTCTGGCTGTGGGCCTTGGCGATCACCGCGATCGTCGTCGAGCTCACCCTGCACCGCGAGTCCGCCACCTACCTGACCAGCTGGCAGTTCGCCGAGGCCACGGCCGGCGGCCGGTACGGCACCATCTACTGGCCCAGTGCCCTGCTGACGATTGCCGCCGCGGCCCTGATCGGCCTGCTGGCCGCGGCCCCGGCCGCCCGCCGCGGCGACCTGGGCGTGAGCACCGCAACCTCGGGCGCGGTCGGCCCGCTGCTGGTGGCGGCCTCGTTCGCCGCACTGGCCCCACGACTGACCGGCGCCCTGGGCCCGCTCGAGTCGTCCTATCTGATCGCTCCCTACGCAGTATTGGCCGGCCTGGGCGGCTCCGCGATCACCGTCGCGATCGGCCAGGCCATAGCCACCCGCCGCGCCCGCAAAGCCGCCGAGGCCCAGACCGACCCGGACGACAAGGTGACCGCCACCGGCATAGCCGCGGTCCCGACCAGTTCCCCGAGAAAGTCACCCACTCCCACCGGCCGCGCCAAACTCCCGCCCCAGCCGGCCACATCGGGCACACCGGCAAAGTCCACATCGGGGCCGTCATCCAGCACCACCCGAGGCAGCGCTCCCCGCCAGCCCACCGGCTCCGGATCAACGGGAAGCGGCACCGCCTCGGACCAACCCGGCACCCCACCGGGCGGCGCGGCTGGCGGCCAACCGGGCGCGTCATCGCCCGGCAGCGTTTCGGGTCAAGCCGGCGCACCCGGCAGCACCACCGCCGGAAGGCCCGGCGCCACACCGGGTGGCTTGGCCTCGGGACAAGCCGGCGGCTCCCCGGAAGGCTTCTCTCCGGGAGGCTCAGGCACCGCAGGTGGCTCAAGCACCGCAGGTGGCCCAAGCACCGCAGGTGGCCCGGGCATTGCGGGAGGCTCCGCCGGTCTGCGCGCGTCGCCGGCTCCCGCACCGCGACCGGCCGCCGGGAAGAACTCCGACGCCGACCCCGAGATCGCCGCGGCTGCCCGCCCCGCCCCGGGCCGAGCCAAGAAGGTGTCCCCCGCGCGCAAAACCCCAGCGCCCAAGGAGACGAAGTCAACGGTCACCCCGCCGCCCACGACACCCACGGTCGCCCAGATCAACCCCAAAAACTTTGACGAGGACAAATAGGGCGCGAGACCGAGGGCCCGGGGGCGGTCAGTCGGCCGGCCAGGTGTGCACCGGCTCGTTGGTCTGTTGCAGGGCCCAGTAGCGCAGCAGCATGTCGCGGAGCGCTTCCTCCCTGGTCAGGTTGCGGTGGTTTTCGGCGGCCCACACCGCCTCGGTCTGCCAGCTGGCGCCGTTGCGGCCCAGCCGGCAGCGCTCGTCGATGATGCCGAGCAGCCGGTCGCGGTGCAGCGCCGAGACACCGAAGCGTTCCAGGCCACGGTGTGCCTTGGGCAGCAGCACCGAGCGCACCAACTCGGTCACCTGCACCTCGCCGACGCCCGGCCAGTAGACCGTCGCCTCGATGCCGTTGCGGGCGCCGACGTGGAAGTTGTCCTCGGCCATCGGGAAGGACAGCTGCGACCAGATCGGGCGTTCCTCCTCGGCCAGCTGCCCGACCAGACCGAAATAGAACGCCGCGTTCGCCATTAGGTCGGTCACCGTCGGGCCGGAGGGGAGCACCCGGTTTTCGACGCGCAGGTGCGGGCGCCCGTCCATCACGTCGTACACCGGGCGGTTCCAGCGGTAGACCGTGCCGTTGTGCAGCCGCAACTCGCTCAGCCGGGGCACACCGCCGGCTTCCAGCACGCGTACCGGATCTTCGTCGTCGAGAATCGGGAGAAGTGGTGGGAAATAACGTACGTTCTCCTCGAAAAGGTCGAAGACCGAGGTGATCCAGCGTTCGCCGAACCACACCCGCGGGCGTACCCCCTGAGCTTTTAGTTCGTCGGGTCTGGTGTCGGTGGCCTGCTCGAACAGCGCGATCCGGGTCTCGGCCCAGAGCCGCCGGCCGTGGAAGTAGGGCGAGTTCGCGCCGACCGCGACCTGGATGCCAGCGATCGCCTGGGACGCGTTCCAATACCGGGCAAACCGGTCCGGCGCCACCTGCAGGTGGAACTGGACGCTGGTGCAGGCCGCCTCGGGAGCGATCGAGTCGCTGGCGCTCTGCAGCCGCTCGACGCCGCGGATGTCGACATGGAACTGCTCGCCGCGAGCTCCGGCGATCTCGTCGTTGAGCATGCGGTAGCGGTCGTTGTTCGAGAGGTTGCCGACCACCAGGTCACCGGCCGTGAGCGTGGGCAGCATCCCGATCAGTACCAGGCCGCTGTCCGCCTTGGCCGCGCGGTCGGCGGCCCGGCGCAGGCTCTCCACGATCTCGTGTTCGTAGTCGTCCAGGCCGTCGCCGCAGATGGACCGGGGTGGCGCGTTCAGTTCGAGGTTGAACTGGCACAACTCGGTCTGGTAGGCGGGGTCGGCGAGGTAGCTCAGGACTTCCGCGTTGCGCATCGCCGGGCGGGCCTCGTCGTCGACCAGGTTGATCTCGATTTCCAGGCCGGTCATGCCGTCGGCGGTGTCGAACGCGTCGGCGTCCAGCATCAGCGCGAGCACGTCCATGCAGTTTCGCACCTTGTGCCGGTAGTGAACGCGGTCCTCAGGCGCAAAAGCGAGGGTCGAGAGATCCTTGCCCACTTACTTACCCTCCCGGCTCAGCCAGGGCGAAACAGAACTCGATCACCACCCTGTGACCGAACCACTGCGCTCGGTCCACCTTGCCATCCCCGGCGGAGGATCGCCACAAGACATCGAGCCGCCGTCCGGATGCTGGACGGCGGCTCGACTATGGACGGTCGCCCGCACGGGGGACGGGCGACCGCGTCTGAGAATGATCAGGCAGAACGGATCAGGCCTGGCGAATGGCCTCGCCCTCGATCTCGATCTTGATCTTCTTGCCCACCATGACGCCGCCCGACTCGAGGGCCATGTTCCAGGTCAGGCCCCAGTCCTCGCGGTCGATCTCGGCGTGCGCGCTGAAGCCGAAGACCACCTGGCCGTACGGGCTCACGGTGGCGCCCTCGAACTCGACGGTCAGGTCGACCGGCTTGGTCACGCCCTTGATGGTGAGCTCGCCCTCGAGGACGAACTCGGCGCCGGCGAACGACTTGATGCCGGTGCTGCGGAAGTCCATCGTCGGGTACTTCTCGGACTCGAAGAAGTCACCGCTGCGCAGGTGGTTGTCCCGGTCGACCTGGCCGGTCTCGATGCTCGCGGTGGTGATCGACGCGGTGACACCGGACTGCAGCGGGTCCTCGGCCACGGTGATGGTGGCGGACGCCTCGGCGAACTGGCCACGCACCTTGCTCACCATCAGATGCCGCGCGACGAAGCCGACCCGCTTGTGCGCAGCGTCCAGCGCGTAGGTGCCGGCAACCGGGATCTGCAGGCCCTCGAACGGACGGGTGGCAACGGTCTGGGTCATGACGGTTCCTTCTTTCCAGCTCTGGGAGAGGTGTTTGTGTGACACAGCAACTATATGCCAAGCAATATTCCGCCTGTCAAGTGATTGGGTTACGATGCTTCCTGTGAGTACCGACCTGGATGACCCCCGCTTCACCGCGGTCGGCCTGTTCGCCGAGACCTACACCGGGCTGACCAACCGCTTCGCCGCACAGTTCGAGGAGCACCGCCTCTCCGCCGTCGAGTTCGAGGTGCTGATGCGCCTGGCCCGCTCGCCCGGTCACCGCCTGCGGATGACCGACCTGGCCGGCCAGACTTCCCTGTCCACCAGCGGCGTCACCCGCGTGGTCGACCGGATGGACCGTGACGGCCTGGTCCGCCGCGAGGCCTGCCCCAGCGACCGCCGCAGTTCGTACGCCGTGATCACCCCGGCCGGCCGGCAACGGCTCGACGAGGTGCTGCCCGGCCACCTGGCCCTGGTGCAGGAGTGGTTCATCGGGCAGCTCACCCCACAGCAACTGGACGGCATGCTCGAGTCGCTGCGCACGATCCGGGACGCCGTGAACCCGTGCGCGACCGCCGGCAGTGCCCCCGACGAGGCCGCGTCTGCGGCCTGAAACCGGCAGAACTACCGGCAGAACCGGGCAGCGCGCGGGTCCAAACGGACATATCTCCCTTGTTGATCCCGACGGCGCGGCTACTGTGTTCCGCGCAAGGGGGATGCGGCGCGACCGAGGCGACTACGGGGCTCGACGGGGGAGCCTTCGTTCTCGCCGCTTACTGGTGGGGCGTTGCGACGGCCGGCGCGTGGGGGGCACGAACGCCGGTCGTCCGCGCGCCTCACCCTTGTAGAACCTCGGCGAAGATCGTCGGACCGAGCCGGTCCCGGTCGCGGATCAGCAGCGTGATGCCGCCCGACCGGCACAGGTCGGCCAGCCGACGCACCGCCACACCGCGGTCGTCGGTGACCGGGGTGCTCACGATCAGGCCGACCAGGGCCTCCACCACGTCCCGTGGATCATGGGCGCCGTCGTACGCCTCGGCCGCCCGCGCAAAACACTCGGCCGCGTGTTTCTGCTCGCCCTCGCGCAGCGCAATGGCCGCCTCGACCACCGCGGCCGGACCGTCCGGCGGCAGCTCGGTCGGCATCCGCAGCCGCTCCAGCACCTCGCGCGCCGCCGGCACCCGGCCCGACTCGGCCAGCGCCAGGCCCAGCGTGGCCAGCAGCCGGCGCCGCTGGTTGGGATCGCCGACCCGGTCCAGCTCGGCCAGCGCGACCCGGGCGAGCCGCTCGGCCTCGTCCGGCCGCCCGTCGAGCCTCGCCACCTCGGCCAGGTTTGCCCGGGCCACCGCCCGCAACCGCTCCTCGCCGGACTGGCCGGCCAGCTCGTCGACCGCCGCGAGCCGCCGCCGGGCCGCCTCCAGGTCGCCCTCGCGCACCTCGTGCCAGGTCAGGTTGTTCTCGGCCACCGCCACGTCGCGCGGCCGGCCGGTCCGCCGGGCCAGCACCAGCGCCGCCTCGCCGTGCCGCCGGGCCTCGTCGTAGCCCGCGGTGGTCATCCACAGCGACGCCAGCAGGGTGTGCGCGGTGCGCTGACCGGTCACCGAGCCGAGCAGCTCGAACTCGGCCACCGCGGCGGTTGCCGACCCGATCTCCTCGGCGCCGGCGCCGTGTTCGAGCGCCAGCTGGGCCAGCCCCACCTTGGCCCACGCCCGGGTGGCCGGGTCGGCGTCGGCGGTGCGCGGGTCGTCGAGCAGGCGCCGCAGCCACTGCCGGCCGCTCACGTCCCGCCCGCGGAACCGCCACCAGCGCGGCAGCGCGGCCGCCAGGCGCAGCGCGGTGTGCGGATCTTCACCGGCCGCGAAGGTGAGCGCCGAGCCCAGGTCGCCGGACACGTCGTCGAGCCGGCCGGCCGCCTCGGTCAGTTTGGTGCCGATCAGGTCGGGCGCGATCTGCTGGGCGAGCGCGGCCAGCACCGTGGCGTGCCGCCGCCGGGCCTCGGTCACCTCGCCGGCCGCCGCGGCCCGCTCGGCCGCGTAGTCGCGTACCACGTCGAGCAGCCGGAACCGGACCGTGCGGGTGCCGCGCACGCTCAGCAGGCCCAGCTCGAGCAGCCGGTCGAGCAGGTGCACCACGTCGGCGCCGTCGGTCTGCGCGCCGGCGGTCATCTGCTCGGCGAGCGGCAGCGACCACCGGTAGCGGAACATCGCGAGCAGCCGCAACGCCCGCTGCTCACCCGCGTTGAGCAGGCGATAACTGGCGGCCACCGCGTCCCGCAGGGAGACCACCGACTCGGGCGGCTGGGTGCCCGGCCGGGCGAGGTCGAGCACCCGGTCGCCGTACCGGTCGAGGATCTCGGGGATGGTCAGCACGCGGCCACGGGCCGCGGCCAGCTCGATCGCCAGCGGGAGTCCGCCGAGGCGGCGCACGAGGATGGCCAGGGGCGCGATCTCGTCGGGCTCCGGCTGGGTGCGGCGAACTCGGGCCAGGCGTTCCAGAAAGAGAGCCACAGCCGGGTACGCGGCGACGGCCGCGAGCGTGGACGGCGCCTCGAACGGCGGCGCGACCAGCGGGGCCAGCGGCCAGACCCGCTCGGCGGGCAGCCCCACCGGATGCCGGCCGGTGGCCAGGAACCGCAGCGACGGCAGCCGGTCGAGCAACCGGGTGAGCATCTCGGAGCTGGCCTCGGGCGACCGCTCGACGGCGTCGACGAACAGCAGTGCGGCCCGGCCCGCGAACCGGCCGGCCAGGTCGTCGGCCCGGCCCACCGCGAAGGCGGCCGCGATGCTCGCCAGGATCTCGCCGACCGACGACGCCTCGGTGATCACGATGCCGGCCACGCCGCCCGGGTAGGACGCCGCCACCCGGTGTGCCACGGTGATGCCGAGCGTGGTCTTGCCGACGCCGGCGATGCCGACCAGGGTGACGCCGCGCGGCCCGTCGGGCGCCGACAGCCGGTCCACCAGCTCGGCGAGGTCGTCGTCGCGGCCGATCAGCTCGGTCGGCGCCATCTGGAGGAACCCGGTGGGTGGCAGCGGCTCGTCGGTGCTCTGCCCGCGGGCCGCGGCCAGGAACGCCTCCCGGTCGGCGCCGCCCAGGCCGAGCGCGGCGGCGAGCAACTCGACGGTGGTGCGCTGCGGCCGGGAGGCGCGTCCGCGTTCCAGGTCGCGCACGGTACGCACACCGATCGCGGCCCGGGCGGCGAGTTCCTCCTGGGTCAGGCCGGCCCGCAGGCGATGCCGGCGCAGCACGACGTCGAAGCCGGAGCCGCCTTGGCCCGCACCCGATGCCGACATGGTCCGAACCTATGCACCAGCGGCTATACCGGCGAGCCGACATCCGCCCTTGTCGGAAAGCGGACCGAACCCCTGGTCCGATCTGCCCGAAATGCCGGCTACAGACCGAGGCCGCGGGCGATCAGCATCCGCTGCACCTCGGACGTGCCCTCGCCGACCTCGAGGATCTTGGCGTCCCGGTAGAAGCGGCCGACCGCCGACTCGTTCATGAAGCCGTAGCCGCCGTGCACCTGAGTGGCGTACCGGCTGTTCTCCATGGCCGCATTGCTGGCGTTCAGCTTGGCGATCGCGGCGTACCGCTTGAAGTCCTCGCCGGCCAGCATCCGGGCCGCGGCGTCGTAGTAGCCGAGCCGGGCCGTGTGCGCCCGCAGGTCCATGTCCGCGATCATGAACTGGACCGCCTGGTAGTTGCCGATCGGGCGGCCGAACGCGACACGCTCGCTGGCGTACTTCACCGACTCGTCCACGCAGCCCTGGGCCAGCCCGACCGAGAGCGCGGCGATCGCGATCCGGCCCTCGTCGAGAATTCGCAGGAACTGGGCGAACCCGCGGCCGCGCTCGCCGAGCAGGTTTTCGGCCGGGACGCGGACGTCGTCGAACGACAACTCGTGGGTGTCCGACGCGCACCAGCCGACCTTGGAGTATCCGGGCGCCACGGTGAACCCGGGCGTGCCGGAGGGCACGATGATCGTGGACAGTTCCTTACTGCCGTCCGGGTTGACGCCGGTCGCCGCCATGACCGTGACCAGGCAGGTGATGTCCGTGCCGGAGTTGGTGATGAACGCCTTGGTGCCGTTGATCACCCACTCGCCGGTGGACTCGTCGAGGACCGCGCGGGTGCCGATCGCGGCCGCGTCCGACCCGGAGCCCGGTTCGGTGAGACCGAACGCGGCCAGCGCCTCGCCCGAGGTGAGCCGGGGCAGCCACCGCTCCTTCTGCTCCGGGCTGCCGAACCGGTAGATCGGCATGGCACCCAGCGAGACCGCCGCCTCCAGCGTGACCGCGACCGAACTGTCCACCCTGGCCAGTTCCTCGAGCGCGATGCAGAGCGCGAAGTAGTCGCCGCCCATGCCGCCGAACTCCTCCGGGAACGGCAGGCCGAACAGGCCCATCTTGCCCATCTGGCGGATCACGTCGTACGGGAACGTCTTGCTCTCGTAGTGCTCGGCGATCACCGGCGCGATCTGTTCCCGAGCGAAGTCCCGCACGGTGGCGCGCAGCGCGTCCTGCTCATCGTCGAGCCGGAAGTCGACCATGTCCCACTCCTGGTTTGTCAGACGGGCTTTTGTCAGACGGGCGTGACGCCGTGCCGGCGCCGGGAGAACCCGCGGTCCTTGCCGCGGGCGGCGGCCAGGCGGCGGGTGATTTCGGTACGCAGTTCGGCCGGCTCGACGACGGCGTCGACGACGAGTTCGCTGGCCAGACGCATGATGTCGATGTCGCGTTCGTACTCGGCGCGGCGCTCGGCGACGAACGCGGCCCGTTCCACCTCGGACTCGATGGCGGCGATCTTGTTGGCGTAGACGGCGTTGACCGCGGCCTCCGCACCCATCACCGCGATCTTGGCGGTGGGCAGCGCGATCGTGGCGTCCGGGTCGAAGCCCGGGCCGGCCATCGCGTACAGCCCGGCACCGTAGGCCTTGCGCACCACCACGCAGATCTTGGGCACCGTGGCCTCGGAGATCGCGGTGATCATCTTGGCGCCGTGCCGGATGATGCCCTGCTTTTCCACGGCCGAGCCGACCATGAAGCCGGGCACGTCGGAGAGGAAGATCAGCGGCACGTTGAACGCGTCGCAGAGCTGGACGAACCGGGAGGCCTTGTCGGCCGAGTCGACGAAGAGAACCCCGCCCTTGAACATCGAGTTGTTGCCGACGACGCCGACCACCTCGCCGTTCAGCCGGGCGAACCCGATCGTGAGCTCCTTGGCCCAGAGCGCCTGGATCTCCAGGAACGAGCCGGCGTCGACCAGTCCTTTCACGTACCTCCGCATGTCGAAGGCCGTGCGCTCACTCACCGGAACCAACGCTGCAAGATCGCCGCCGGCAGGCTCTTTCGCCTCCGCCGCAGGCGGCTGATTTTCCCAGTTGGACGGCAGGTAGGAGAGGTACGCCCGGACGGTGTCGAGCGCGTCCTGCTCGGTCTTGCAGAGGAAGTGGCCGACGCCGGACTCGGTGCAGTGCACCCGGGCACCGCCCATCGCCTCGAGCGTCGTCTTCTCCCCGGTGACCATCTCGACCATGCGGTCCGAGCCGAGGTACATGCTGGCGTTGCCCTCGACCATGGCGACCACGTCGCAGAACGCCGGAATGTAGGCCCCGCCGGCCGCGGACGGGCCGAACAGCGCGCAGACCTGCGGGATCGCCCCGGAGGCCCGGACCTGGGTGTGAAAGATCTTGCCGGCGCCGCGGCGGCCGGGAAACAGGTCGACCTGGTCGGTGATCCGGGCGCCGGCCGAGTCGACCAGGTAGATCATCGGTACGCCGTACTGGTACGCGCGCTCGATGACGCGGATGATCTTTTCGACCGTCCGCGCGCCCCATGAGCCCGCCTTGACCGTCGAGTCGTTCGCCATCAGGCAGACGCTCCGGCCGTCGATCCGGGCAGTTCCGGTGATCACGCCGTCCGCGGGCAGGCCGTCGGCGAGACTGTTGGCATACATGCCGTCCTCGACGAAGGAACCGTCGTCGACCAGCAGCGCGACCCGCTCGCGGGCGAACAGCTTGCCCTTCGCCGCGTTGGCCGCGTGGTAACGCTCGGCACCGCCGGCCTGCACCCGCTTGCGGACCTGGGCGAGGGCCTCCTCGTCGATGGTCACCGCGTCCTCCTGAACGATCCTTCAGGTGCCTGAACGATCGTTAGGTTAGCTCATCCGCGACGGGAACGGCAACGACGAACGGGAGCCTCCGCCAGTTGCGGAGACTCCCGTCCGTTTTTTCAGTGCACCGATGCCGTGGAGGAGCACCGGCGGTTCGGGCGCGCCCGGGACGGCGCCACCCGGTCCTTCGCTATCGCCCCGTTCAGCGCAGCGTGTTCAGCAGGCCCAGACCGGCCAGCCCGTCGGTGCCGTCGGTCAGACCGGCGAGCGGGGTGCCCTCGGCGAGGCCCTTCTTCTTGCCGCGGGTGTCGTCGCCGTACTGGTCGGCGGCCGGCTCCTCGCCGCCGTAGTTGTTGGCGTCCGGCTCCTCGCCGCCGTAGCCGTTCGCGGCCGGCTTGGTGTCGCCGTAACCGTCGGCGTCGGCGTTGCCGTCCGGCTCCTCGCCGGTGTCGCCGTTGTCGCCCAGGTAGTCGCCGTCGCCGTCGTTGTCACCGTTGTTGCCGCCGTTGCCACCGTTGCCGTGGCCGTGGCCGCCGTGGCCGTGACCGCCGTGGCCACCCCAGCACGGCTTCCGGCAGTCGTCGCCGTGGTCGACGAAGATCGGGCCGGAGCCGTTCGCGCAGGCGGCAGCCGAGTGGGCGGCGCCCAGGATGCCGAGCGAGTTGCCGCAGACGTTGATCGGGATGTTGATCGGCACGCCGATCTGGGTGCCGTTCAGGATCCCGTTGTTGCTCCCGGTGCTCTGCACGAAGTCCGGGTGAGCGGATTCGTTGACCGCAACCCCGGTCGACCGGGCCGCACCGAGCACCGCGACCGAGTTGCCGGCGAGGTTCACCGGCAGGCTGATCGGCGCGAGCAGCTGGGTGCCGTTCGCGATGCCGTTGTTCTGGCCGGTGCTCTGCCAGGCACCCTCGGTGCGGGCGCTCTCCTTCTTGCGGAACTTGCCACCACGGTGCGTCGACACGTTGTTCGCGCAGATCGCGTTGGAGTAGGCCCCGCCGAGCAGCGCGATCGAGTTGCCGCAGACGTTGATCGGAACGTCGATCGGCGCGTAGATCTGGGTGCCGTTCAGGATTCCGTTGTTCTGCCCGGTGAACTGGCCACCGCTGCCCGGCCACCAGCCGCTCTCGGTGCTGGCGCTCTCCTTGCGGCTGCGGACGTTGTTGACGCCCACGCCGGTCGCGTTCGCCGAGCCGAGAACCGCGGCCGAGTTGCCCACGACGTTCACCGGCACGCTGATCGGCAGGTATGCCTGGGTGCCGTTGAGGATGCCGTTGTTGTTGCCGGTGCTCTGCCGGTCCTGCCAGCCGTGCTCGGCACGGTTGACGCCGATGCCGGTGGCGTTGGCCTCGCCGAGGATGCCGAGCCCGTTGCCCACGATGTTGACCGGGACGCGGACCGGCACGGCGATCTGGGTGCCGTTCAGGATGCCGTTGTTGTCCCCGGTGCTCTGCCGGACGTCGGCGTTGGCGGCGCCCGGGGCGAACAGCAGGGCGCCAGCGGCCAGGACGCCGACGCTCAGAGTTTTACGAACCCAAGTCTTCATGCGAAGAAATGCCTTTCGGAAATGTTTCGTGCAAATGCTGTGACATATTCAGTTGAACGGTGTTTCGGAACTGCATTCGGGCGCAGCGGTGCCCTGGCTCTTTTATTTCTGCCCTGACTGGCCGCTTGTCGACGTGCGCCCATTGGCGCTTCGGTGCGGTGGCGTGTGATTCAGGCGGGTGCGATTCGCCGCTTGTTCGCAAGCGGTTGGGGAATCGAGCCGGAACGCGGACACCGAAGCCGGTGCCGGCCGGTTGCCGGCGGTCGGGCAGACCGCCGGTCGCCCATCACTCAGTCAGGTGAGACGGTCGGTGCCTCGGCGTCGATCCGCCGGACCTCGACATCGGACGCGATCGGCAGCCGCTGGCAGGCCATCGTGCTGCTCGCGATCGCGGCCGGCAGGAAGGCGGGGGAGCCACCTTCCGTCGGTGACCCCGACCAACTGCTGGTCGGAGTGCCGCTGACGTCCCCGAGGTGCACCTGCAGGGGAGCAGGTCCGTCACCGCCGGGCGAGTCCTCCGTCACCGCCGCCGTGCCGGCTACGGCCCGGTGCATCACCGGGTGCCGGTGGGCGATCGATGCGGAGGCGGTCTTGCTGTGCCGGGCCGGTACGCCGTGCTTGACGGCGGCCACCGGGGCCGGCAATGCCTTGACGATCCGTGCGTGGCCCGCGGTCACGGCCGGTGCCGGGGCGGCAGCCACGGGTTCCGGCGCAACCGCCGGTTCCTGCGGCCGCTCGGCGACCGGATCCGCGTCCGGGGTGACGTCATCCGTCACCGCGGTGAGCCGGTGCGGGTCGGCGGCCGGCTCGCCGGTGAGGCGAGTGGGCTCGACTACCTCCCGCGTTACCACGTCGACACCGGTTTTTGCGGTGTCCACAGTGGCTGCGGTGGCGACGTCGACAACGGTTTTCGCGGGGCGGGTCAAAACCCGCTGCGGAACCTCGAGGATGTCGGCCACCACGTGCTTCTTGCTGTGCTTGACCGGAACGGCAGCCTCCAGCGGCCGGGTGGCCGAGGACAGGAGACCGGAGACCGGGGCGGTGACGTCGCCGTCGACGACAGAACCGAGCAACGAGCCGACGGGCCCGTCGCTGCGGTCCGCGGCGTGCGCGGCGGCACCGGTGAGCAGCCAGGCCGCACCGGCCAGGCCGCCGACTACGAGAACGCGGAGACCCCACCGGGAACCGGTGGTTTGCGCGCGACGCTCCGTCCGCCGCTCCGCCCCCTGGATGTGAGGCGGCAAGGGCGTGGCTGCGCCGGCGAGCGGCCCGGACGACGGCAGCGGGCGCGTGGCGCAGCGAGTGCGCTCATCCCCCAGGCCCGTCATCGGTCCGCCCCTCGTCGTCAACATTCCACCGGTGGCTGATCCGCCGGAATTCCGGCGACATCGGCCACTCGTTATTGGTAACGAAGCGGCCGAGCGGGGGTCACGCGCGCAAATAGGAAAAATGATCGCGAGGCAGTGCGGCGGGAATCACACCAATCTGGACCGTGGCCCAGCGCGAAGAACGCCCGACGGAAGGGTACGGCCGATCAGTTTCTCGGCCAGTTCGGCCGTTTCGATCAGGCGGTCGAGATCGATTCCGGTGTCGATGCCCATGTCGTGCAGCATGTGCACGACCTCCTCGGTCGCCACGTTGCCGGAGGCGCCGGGCGCATAGGGGCAGCCGCCGATTCCGCCCACACTGGCGTCGAACTCGGTGACCCCGAGGTCGAGCGCGGTGAGGATGTTGGCCAGACCCGTACCCCGGGTGTTGTGGAAGTGCAGCAGGTCCGGGCGTACCGCCGACAGCAGATCACGCACCCGCCGTGGCGTCGCCATGCCGGTGGTGTCGCCGAACGCGATGCGGTCGGCGCCGTCGGCACGGACCCGGGCCACCATGGTCGCCACCCGGTCCGGGTCGACGTCACCCTCGAACGGGCAGCCGAAACTGGTCGCGACGATCACCTCGAGCGTCGCGCCGGCGTCGTGCACCAGCGGGATCAGGGCCGTGATGTCGTCCAGTGACTCGTCGGTGGACCGGTTGAGATTGCGCCGGTTGTGCGTGGTGCTGGCCGAGACCACCACCTCGATCTCGCGGAAGCCGGCGGCGATCGCCCGCTGCGCACCCCGGGTGTTCGGGATCAGCGCCGAATACCGCACGTCCGGATGCCGGGCGACCCGCTGCCATACCTCGTCGGCGTCGGCCATCTGCGGAATGGCCTTGGGGTGCACAAAGGAGACAGCCTCGATACGCCGGACGCCGGTCTCACTCAGGGCGTCGATCAGGCGGACCTTGGACCCGGTCGGGATGGGCTCCTCGTTCTGCAGCCCGTCCCGCGGTGCGACCTCACGAATGCTGACCGCGGACACGATGCTCACCTCATCCGAGACACGATGCCGGTGTCGTAGTCACCCGACAGGAACTCGGCGTTCTCCAGCAGTTCGGCGAAAAATGGCAGATTGTTCTTGGGGCCGGCGATCTCGAAACCGGCCACCGCGGCGCGTGCCTTGGCGATCGCGTCGTCCCGGTCGGCGCCGAACACGATCAGCTTGGCCATCAGCGAGTCGTAGAACGGCGTGACCGTGGTGCCCGCGGCATAACCGCTGTCGACCCGGACGCCCTCGCCGGCCGGCTCGACCCAGGTCGCCACCTTGCCGGGTCCGGGGAGGAAGCGTTTGGGGTCCTCGGCGTTGATCCGCAACTCGATGGCGTGCCCGCTGGTCGCCAGGTTGCCGGGGTCGAAGCCGGGTGCCTCGCCGGACGCGATGCGCAGTTGCTCCTCGACCAGGTCGAGGCCGTGAATCAACTCGGTGATCGGGTGCTCGACCTGGAGCCGGGTGTTCATCTCGAGAAAGAAGAACTCTCCGGTCGCCGGGTCGAGCAGGCATTCGACGGTGCCCGCGTTGCGGTAGCCGACCGCCTCGCCGGCCTGGACCGCGGCGGCCAGGAAACGCCGTCGCAGCTCGGGGCCGACCGCCGAGGACGGTGCCTCCTCGACCAGTTTCTGGTTGCGGCGCTGCACCGAGCACTCCCGCTCGGACAGCGCCACCACCCGGCCGTCGGCCAGGCCGAGGATCTGCACCTCGACGTGCCGCACCCGGGGGAAGTAGCGCTCGATCAGCACCGATCCATCGCCGAACATCCGCTCGGCAAAAGCGCGGACCTTCTCGTATTCGCTGGTCAGCGCGGCCTCGTCGGAGGCAACCGCCATGCCCATGCCGCCACCGCCGGCCGCAGCCTTGACCATCACCGGGTATCCGATCGCGGTGGCGGCCTCGATCGCGGCCGCGACGGTGCCGGCCGGGTCGGCCGAGCCGGGCGCCACCGGCACGCCGGCCGCGGCCATCAGGTTGCGGGCATTGATCTTGTCGCCCATCGCGGTGATCGCGTCGGCCGGCGGGCCGACCCAGACCAGGCCGTTCGACTCGACCGCGCGGGCGAAGTCGGCATTCTCACTGAGGAAGCCGTAGCCGGGATGGACGGCCTGGGCACCGGACGATTTCGCGGCGGCCAGGATCGCCTCGGTGTTGCGGTAGCTCTGCGCCGGGTTGGCCGGGCCGACGCAGATCGCCTCGTCGGCCTCGGCGACGAACGGCAGGTCGGCGTCCGCCTCGGAGTGCACCGCGACGGTCCGGATGCCGAGCCGCCGGGCGGTCCGGATGATCCGGCGGGCGATCTCACCCCGGTTGGCGACGAGCAGCGATTCGATCATCACTTCCCCAGCAGCGCGTGAACGGTGGCGTCGCGCAGCAGCGCGGCCCGGCGGCGCCGGTCGACCTCACCGCCCAGGAAGGGCGTCGAGTTCATCAGCCCGAACGCCGAGTGCGCGAGCACCCGGGCCTCGGCCGCCTCCAACTCGGGCCGCAGCTTGCCCAGGACGGCCACCCACTCCTCCACGTAGAGGCGCTGGAGCCGGCGAATCTGCCGGCGCGGCTCGTCCGGCAGACGGTCGAGTTCGTGCAGGTGCAGTGCGATCACCGCCGGGTTGGCCAGCGCGAATTCGACGTGGAAGTCGATCAGGTCGGCCAGGGTGGCACGGGCGTCGTCGGGATGCTGTGCCACCCGGGCCTTGCCGCCGTGCAGCAGGCCCTCGCTCACCGGGATCAGGGCGGCCACCAGCATGGCCTCCTTACCGGCGAAATGGTGATAGAGCGCCGGCCCGGTCACCCCGGCGGCCGAGCCGATGTCGTCCATCGACACACCGTGATAGCCGCGGGATGCGAACAGACCCACCGCGATCTCGAGGATCTCGTCGCGCCGCGACCGCCGCCGGGGGGCTGGCGGTCCCGGCAGGTGTTGCTGCTGATCAACCGTCGTCACGTGGTCACTCTAACCCGATGTCAAGCCCGTGCCTTAACGGGCGTTCAGCTCTGTCGCTTACGCCACGGCCAGCCCTTGTCGCCCTTGCCGAGGGCGGCGCGAACTTCCGCGTAGACCTTTTCAGCAGTCTCCCGGCCCGGTGCATTCCGGGCCATCCGGTCCAGCAACTTGCGCAGGATCGGCTCGGCCTCCTCCGGGGATCCGGAACGCAGCAGGGCCTCCCCGTACATGCCGGTGAGGTGATCGGCGTCCTCGGTGGCGCCGCTGTTGCGCATCCGCTCGTCGACGCCGCGCAGGTGTGGCAGGGCCTCGGCGTACCGGCCGCGGGACATCAGCACCCGGCCGGCTTCCCAGGCCGTCCAGCCGTTGTGCCAGATTGCCTCGGGCTCGGCGGCCAGGTCGGGCCGCAGCTCGGTCCACCGCTGCGCGGCCAGCCGGATCGTCTCCTCGGCGGCCTCGACGTCGTCGGCGAAGTGCAGGGCGGCCACCCGTCGGCGCAGCACCCGCAGTTCCGCGACCAACTCGCCGGCCTCGTGCAGGTCGGTCGCGGCGGCCGCGAACGTCCCGGCCGCGTCGGCGTCCCGGTCGACGTCGAACAGCAGGCCGGCGGCCTCCTCGGCGATCTGGGCTCGGCCCACCGGGTTGTCGGCGAGCCGCTCGATCAGCTCCCGGTACCGGGCCAGGGCGCCGTCCGTGTCGCCCATCGCCTGGTATTGCTTGGCCAGCAGGAACCGGGTGTTGTCGGCCGCCTCCTTTTCGCCGATCCGGTCGAGGACCAGCAGCGCCTCCTCGGCCACCTCGGCCGCCTCCACCGGGCGCTCGGCCTGCGCGTAGGTCTCGGCCAGCTCGTAGCGGGCGAACGCGCCACCCTCCTCGAACTGCTGCTCGGCGCAGAGTGCGACGGCCTCGACCAGGTCGTCGATCGCCTCCTCGGGCCGGCCCAGCCGGCGCAGCGCCATGGCCCGGCCCATCCGGGCCGGCAGCGCCTCGTCCGTCAGGCCGGCACCCAGCGCCAGACCGAACGCCTCGAGCTGCTCGGCCGGGTCGTCGACGGTATGCCCGTACATGGTCGCGGCCTCGGACAGCCGGCGGGCCGAGCCGTTCGCCCGGTAGAACTCGTAGGCCGACCGGGCGGCCGCGAGTGCCTCGTCGTGCCGGTGCACCGCCAGCCGGTTGCGAGCCCGCAGCATCGCGTGCATGGCGATCATCCGCTGGTCGCCGGTCTCGTCCGCGTACTTGTCGCCGCGGTCGCCGGCCTCGTTGGCCTCGTCGTGCCGGTCCTGGACGAACAGCAGCAGCGACAACCGGGCCCAGGCGTCCGCCTTTTCCCGCGGACCGCCGTGTTCCTCCTGGTAGGCCAGGTCGGCCCGGAGGGGCTCCTCGTCGATCTCGCCGTCACCCTGGTAGGACCGTTCCAGCGCGATCCGGCTGCGGATGACGCTGGCCCGGCTGGTCTCGCCCGCCGCGGTGAACAGCTCGGCCGCCCGGCCCCACAGTTCCAGCACCCCGTCGTGCTCGGACAGCCGCAGGCGGTTGCCGGCCTGCACCGCACGGCGGCCGGCCAGCACCGGGTCGAGCTCCGGGTCGAGCTCCGGGTCGAGCTCCGGGAACCGGGCGTCGAGAGCGTCCAGCGCGGCGGCGTGTGCCGCCTCGCGGTCGGCGCGGTAATGCTCCTCGATCAGGTCGAGCAGTGCCGGGGCGCTGATCTCGGCCGGCACCTCGGGTACCGGCTCGGGTGCCGGGACCGGCGGCACCGGCGGTACGGTGGCACGGCGGGCGGACGGCGACAACACCAGGGTGACGCCGTACGGCTCGGCGGCGAGCTGGTCGGCGATCTGGCGGCTCTGGCTGTCGGTGCCGTTGCGGGCGTCGAAACGCTTCGCGATCTCGGCCGCGGTGCTGGCCAGCTCGGTGGCGAGGGCGGCCACGGTGATGTCGTCCGTGCCGGCCCGGCGCACGATCAGGTCGCCGTGGCCCAGCTCGGTGATCCGGCGCAGCACCAGGCCGCCGGCCGCCGCGAAGGACATCGCCGTGGACGGGGCCGGCGCCTTGTCGAGCCAGTCCAGGTGCCGCTGGAGGATCTCGAACCCGCGCTGCTCGTTGCCGCTGCGCGCGCAGAACTCGATGTGCTGGGCGATGTCGCCGAGATCGGCCAGCCGGGTGCGGTGCACGGCGTACGCCCGGCGGTGCGCGTCGGCCGCCTCGGCGACCCGGCCGGTCATCAGGTACGGCACCATCAGCTGGGTCAGGATGTTCTGCGGCTGCTCGTTGCAGGACAGCTCGCCGGCGATCACCGGCAGGGCGAGCTCGACCGCCTCCTCGTACCGTTTGCGGTTGCCGAGGTGGATCAGCACCGAGGTCGGGTCGCAGCCGGCGCAGTCGGACAACTCGTCGCGCGGCGCCGACTGCCAGCGCTCGAACCACAGATCTTCCTGGTCGGGCTGCACCAGATGCCGGGCGACCAGGTGGCGTCGCTTGTGGACGGCCTGCAGGCTGTGGCCGCCTTCGCGGTAGCGGCGTTCCATGTCGTCGAGCACCGCGTAGGTGCGGTCGAGCGGGATCTCCGGGAACCGGGTGAGGCTGGTGACCATGGCCTTGAAGTCCCACATCAGATGGTGGGTCCAGCGCTGGTGGTGCGGGCCCGGGTTGCGGTCGAAGTCGGCGAGACACCAGGCGAAGGTGGGGAAGGACTTGGCCGGTTCGCCGCCGTAGATGTACGCCGACGTGGCCAGCATCCGGGTGGTGAACGACAGGTCGGCGTCACCGATCGCCTCGACGTGCCGCAGCGCCTCCTCGATCAGGGCGGTCTTGCCGGCGCCGTACGGCAGGTTTTCCGACTCGCGGAGCAGGTCCCAGACGTCGTCGGCAGTTTTCATCGGTCGCCCTCCGTGATGGCGCGGTCGAGCAGGCCCAGCATCGAGGAGTTCAGCAACGCCGCGTCGGCCGGGCGGATCGGGTGGTGGCCCAGCATGAGGGCCTGGCCGTAGAGCGTCTCGACGGCGAGGCCGGCCAGCTCGGGATCGACCAGGGCGGTGATCCGGCGGACCAGCGGGTTGCGGTGGTTGAGCACGAGTTGCGGTCGCTCCACCGGCGCGGTGGTGGCCAGCGCGTCGAGCACGCCGCCCCACACGTCGTCGGCCTTGTCGCGGCTGGCGGTCAGCTCCTCGTGGAACGCCGCCGAGCGGCTCACCAGATAGAGCGCCGGCAGGGTGGCCGGGTCGAACGCGCGCAGCACCACCTCGCAGCCGAGCCGGTCGAGCCGGCGCTGGGCGGCCGCCAGGAACGGGCGCAGCCGCAGCTCGGTCTCGGTGTCCAGGCCGTTGAACCGGGTGGCCAGGTCGGCCGGCTCCAGCCGCTCGATCCGGATCTCATGATCCACTGTGGCCAGCCGCTGGATGATCTCGGTGTCGTACACGTATCCGCCGTTGACCAGGCCCACGTCCTGGGCCGCGGCGACGGCGGCCAGCTGGCGGAACTCGTCGGCCGAGGTCGCGTACCGGATCAGGCCGTGCCGCTCGCGGAACTCGGCCAGGGTGACCTGGCCCATGTTGGTCTGCACCGGGTACCACTGCTCGACGATCCGCAGCATCTCGTCGTCGTGCAGGGCGAGCGCCTTGACCCCGAGGTGGTGGATGCTCAGGAAGCGGCCGAGCCGGCGCGGGTCGGTGGCGGCCAGTCGCACCAGCCAGCCGCGCAACTGGTCGGCGATCGCCTCGCGGGTGTCGCTGAGCAGGCCGTCGTCGTAGAGCGCCTCGCGGCTCGCGGTCGGCCGCAGCTCGGTGCTGTCGACCACGCAGCGGGCGAAGAACGCCCACTCCGGCAGCAGTCCCTCAACGCTCTCGGCCAGCAGCATGCGCTTGAGATAGACCCGGTGCCCGCCGCGGGTGGCCGGGTTGACCGGGGTGGGCAGCACGAAGGCGGCGCCGGTCAGCCCCGCCTCGGGCACGTTGAGCTCGACGATGTCGAAGGGCACAAAACCAAAAACCTGCTCCGCGTACGCGAAGAGAGCCGCACGACCGGACTCCCAGGGCACCGCCTCGGCGCTCACCCGGCTGCCGTCGACCTCGACGCTCACCGGCAGCAGCGAGCCGTAGAGGTCGGCCAGTTCGCGTGCGGTCGCAGGGGACAGCAGATGCTCGGAGCCGCGGCGCGGCAGCAGGGTGACCGTGGTGCCCGGCTCGCGGGGTTCGCCGGCCCGCACCTCATAGCGGCCGTCGGAATAGCCGGTCCAGAGCACCGGGTCGGCACCGGCCCGGCAGGTGTGCACCCGGATCTCGTCGGCCACCAGGAAGCAGGAGAGCAGGCCGATGCCGAACTGGCCGAGGAACTCGTGCCGGGCGAAACCGAGCTCGTCGCGTTTCGAGCTGCGGCCGATCGTCGCCAGCAGCTCGTGCACCTGGGCCTCGGTGAGCCCGATGCCGTTGTCGGTCACCCGCAACACGTCGGAGCCGGTGGTGATCGCGATCCGGCCGGCCGCGGGCTCGCCGGTCGCGGTGATCGCATCGACCGCGTTCTGCAGCAGCTCACGGACGTACACGCGGGGGCTCGCGTAGAGATGGTGACTCAGCAGATCGACTATTCCCCGTAGATCGACCTGGAACGTGTTGCTCACGGCGGAGAAGGTACCGGGCGGGGGCGACAATTTTGTGCCGCCCCCGCAAAATCAGCTCAGACCGCCGCGCTCGTTACCACGGGCGATCGGCGCGCGGACCAGGTTGCCCCACTCCGTCCAGGACCCGTCGTAGTTGCGGACCTGCGGGTATCCGAGAAGGTGGTGGAGCACGAACCAGGTGTGGCTGGACCGCTCACCGATCCGGCAGTAGGCGATGATGTCGTCCGCCGACTCGAGGCCCAGCTCGTCGCGGTAGATCTTGGTGAGTTCGTCGGCCGGCCGGAACGTGCCGTCCTCGTTGGCGGCGGACTTCCACGGCTTGCTCACCGCGCCCGGAATGTGCCCGCCGCGCAGCGCGCCCTCCTGCGGATAGGCCTCCATGTGGGTGAGTTCGCCGGTGTACTCCTGCGGCGAGCGCACGTCGACCAGCGGCCGCCCGCTGGCGATGTGTCCCATCACCTGGTCGCGGAAGGCACGGATCTCGGCGTCGTTGCGCACCGGCACCGGATAGGTGGCGCGCGGTCGCTCGGTGCGGTCGCGGGTGAGCGGACGGCCCTCGGCCACCCACTTCTGCCGGCCACCGTCCAGCAGCCGCACGTCGCGGTGGCCGAAAAGGCTGAAGACCCAGAGGGCGTACGCGGCCCACCAGTTGAAGTTGTCGCCGTAGAACACGATCGTGTCGTCCCGGCCGATGCCCTTGGCCGCACACATCTCGGCGAACGCGGCCGGGTCGAGGTAGTCCCGGGTGACCTGGTCGTTCAGCTCGAGATGCCAGTCGACCTTGACGGCACCGCGGATGTGTCCGGTGTCGTACAGCAGTACGTCCTCGTCCGATTCGACGATGACCAGGCCGCCGGTGTCGAGGTTGGCGGCCAGCCACTCGGTGGTGACCAGCTTGTCGGGGTGCGCGTACGCCTTGAGCGCGGGCGCCGGATCGTTCGCAACGGACATGGTGTTCACGCTATCGGTTCGTGTCATTCG
>NZ_BOMV01000044.1 GCF_016862375.1 Paractinoplanes rishiriensis
GACCGGGGCCAGTGCTGGCCGCTTGGCCCTGATCAGGTCGCCGCTGGACTGACCGCGCAGGTGCCGGCCCACCCAGGGCACCAGGTGCTCGCGGGCCCACCGCAGGTCGGCGCCGCGGGCCAGCAGCCACGGGGTCGGCTCGGGCATCGGCGGCACCAGCAGCCACTCCTCGTCCACCCCGACGCCCAGCACGGTCAGCACCAGGGCGGCGACCCGCCGGTGCCCGGCCGGGGACAGGTGCAGCCGGTCCGGCGACCACAGGTGCGGGTTGCGGAACGCGTCGTCGGCGAACAGATCGACCAGGTATGCGCCGTGCCGCTCGGCGAGTCTGCCGATGCCGTCGTTGAGCGCCGCCGCCCGCGGCGCCATGATCCGCTGCGCCGGGAGGTGCGACACGTCGGCGAACCGGAACAGCAGCACGTCGGCGCCCTCGGCACGCAACCGGGCGATCGCCGGCTCCATCCGGGCCACCAGGGCGTGCGGGTCGGCCCGCGGGCGCAGCAGGTCGTTGCCGCCGGCCGCGAGGCTGACCAGGTCGGGCCGCATCGACACGGCGGGCTCGACCTGCTCGTCGACGACCTGGCCGAGCAGCCGGCCGCGGATCGCCAGGTTGGCATAGCCGAAGTCGGGTCCGGAGTCGACCGCGAGCCGGGCGGCCACCAGGTCGGCCCAGCCGCGGAAGCGGCCGTCCGGGTACGCGTCGTTGAGCCCCTCGGTGAAGCTGTCCCCCATCGCCACGAAGGTGCGCCAGCTCATGGCCCCAGCTTTACACCCGCACGGACGGCACAGCAGCGTGACGATGACGACACCCGCTTAATGGAATGCCGAGTGTCGTACCGGCTGCCTACGCTGGCTCGCATGCTGTTGCGGATGTCCACCTTGCTGCTCAAGACCCTGCGCGAGGAGCCGACGGACGCCGAGGTGCCGAGCCACCGGCTGCTGCTGCGGGCCGGTTTCATCCGGCGCGCCGCCCCCGGCGGATACACCTGGCTGCCGCTCGGCAAGCTGGTGCTGGACCGGGTCACCGAGGTGGTGCGCTCCGAGATGGCCGCGATCGGCGGCCAGGAGGTGTCGTTCCCGGCGCTGCTGCCCCGCGACCCGTACGAGGTGAGCAACCGCTGGACCGAGTACGGCGACGACCTGTTCACACTCCAGGACCGGCGCGGCGCCGACTACCTGCTGGCACCCACCCACGAGGAGATGTTCACCCTGCTCGTGCAGGACATGACCAGCTCCTATCGGGACTTCCCGGTGCTGCTGTTCCAGGTGCAGACCAAGTTCCGCGACGAGGCCCGCCCGCGCGCCGGCCTGCTGCGCGGCCGCGAGTTCCTGATGAAGGACGCATACTCGTTCGGCCTCACCGACGAGTCGCTGGCCGAGGCCTACGCCGCCGTCCGCGGTGCGTACCAGCAGATCTTCGCCCGGCTCGGGCTGTCGCACACGATCGTCGCCGCCATGTCCGGCGCGATGGGCGGCTCGGCCTCCGAGGAGTTCCTGGCCGCCTCCGACGTGGGCGAGGACACCTTCGCCGGCTGCACCGCGTGCGACTACGCGGCCAACACCGAGGCGGTGGTGACGCCAGCGCCGGCCGCCGCGCCGATCCCGGCAGGCGTCCCGGTGGTGCACGACACCCCGGAGACCCCGACCATCACCGCGCTGGTCGACCTGGCCAACGCCCGGGCCCTGGACGGCCGCACCGACTGGATCGCGGCCGACACCCTTAAGAACGTCGTGGTCACCGTGCACCACCCGGGCCGCGACGCCGAGTTGCTGGTGATCGGCGTGCCCGGTGACCGCGAGGTCGACCTCAAGCGCCTCGACGCGGCACTGTCGCCGGCCACCGCGACCCTGTTCGACGACTTCGCGGCCCGGCCCGACCTGGTCCGCGGCTACATCGGGCCGCAGGGCCTCAAGGTGCGCTATCTGGCCGACCCGCGAGTGTCGCCCGGCACGTCCTGGCTGACCGGCGCCAACGAGCCGGGCCGGCACGCCACCGGGGTGGTGGCCGGCCGCGACTTCACCCCCGACGGCACCGTCGAGGCCGCCGAGGTGCGGGCCGGTGACCCGTGCCCGTCCTGCGCGGACGGCACGCTGACCATGCGCCGGGGCATTGAGATAGGGCACATCTTCCAGCTCGGCCGGCGATACACCGACGCGTTCAAGGTGGACGTGCTGGGCGTCGACGGCAAGCCGGTCCGGCCGACCATGGGCTCGTACGGCATCGGCCTGTCCCGCGCGGTGGCCGCGATCGCCGAGCAGCACCACGATGACCGCGGCCTGCTCTGGCCCGATCAGGTCGCGCCGGCCGACGTGCACGTGGTGGCGGCCGGCAAGGACGGTCAGGTCGCGGCGGCGCTCAAGGTCGCCGGCCAGCTGGCGGCGGCCGGCCTGCGGGTGCTGGTGGACGACCGGCCGCAGCTGTCGGCCGGCGTGAAGTTCACCGATGCCGAACTCATCGGCGTCCGCCGTACCGTGGTGATCGGGCGTCGCCTGGCCGAGGGGTATGCGGAATACCGCGACCGTCGGACGGGCGAACGCACCGACGTGCCAATCTCGGACATAACAGGTGTAATCACCAGTTCACTCGGGTAACACCGAGTTCTAGAAGGCGGGAGGAACTGCCATGGCCAAGGCGTTCGTCGGCGAGGTGATGACCCGGAGGGTCGTCTACCTCCCGGAGGGCACGATGCTCGACGAAGCCGCACAGGCCATGCGCGACCAGGGCATCGGCGACGTGGTGGTGACCGAGGGCCCGACCATGATCGGCGTGGTCACCGACCGGGACATCGTGGTCCGGGCAATCGCGGCCGACCTGCCGCCCAAAGCGACGACGCTCGGGTCGATCACCTCCCGCGAGCTGATCATGGTGGAGCAGTCGGCCACTGTGGACGAGGCGGTGCAGGCGATGCGCGAACGCGGCGTGCGCCGGTTGCTGGTTTGCGACTCCGACCGCAACGTGGTGGGCATTCTCAGCCTGAGTGACGTGGCCCTCCTTCCCACGGCGGCGCCCGCCTGACACCGGCGCGTACTGTCGATCTGGTGAGCGACATGCCCGCCAAGCTGGCCGAGATAGTCGATGAGTTCGCCTCGGCGCCCCGCGAGGTCGTGCTCGAGATGCTGCTCGAGTTCGCCGACGCGGTGCCGCCGCTGCCCGCGGGCCTGGCCGGGCACGAGGGCATGGAACAGGTCCCGGAGTGCCAGACGGCGTTCTTTCTCAAGGCGACCGTCCAGCCCGACGACACCGTGACCACCTGGTTCGACTGCCCACCGGAGGCGCCGACCACCCGGGCGTTCGCCGGCATCCTGGCCGACGGCCTGGCCGGCGCGTCGACGGCCGAGATCCTCGCGGTACCGGGGGACCTGTATGCCCGGATGGGCCTGGCCCAGGCGATCAGCCCGCTGCGCATCCGCGGCGGCACGGCCATCCTGGCCCGGCTCAAGCGCCAGGTCGCCGCCCAGCTCGCCGACTACCCCCGCTGAACCGGAGTGCTCGTGGAGATCCAGGTCTGGTCCGACGTCATCTGCCCGTGGTGCTACCTCGGCAAACGGCGCCTCGAGACGGCCCTGGCCGACTTGCCCACCGACGTGACGATCACCTACCGGGCGTTCCAGCTCGATCCGGCACCGGTGCCGCCGGGTCTGCCGATCAAGGAGGCGCTGGCCGCCAAGTTCGGCGGACGGGAGCGCGCCGACCAGATGTTCGAGCAGGTCACCATCATCGGCCGCGGCGACGGCCTGCACCTCGACTTCGACCGGGCCATCGCGGCCAACACGTTCGACAGCCACCGGCTGATCGCCTGGGCCGCCGGGCAGCACCGGCAGGCCGACATGCTGGAGGCGCTCCAGCGGGCGCACTTCACCGACGGGGTCGACCTCGGCTCCCGCCCGGCGCTGGCCGGGGTGGCCGGCTCGATCGGTCTCGATCCAGCTGCGGCCCGCGGTTACCTCGAGTCCGAGGCCGGCGGCGACGCCGTGCGGGCCGACCTTGCCGAGGCCCGCGACCTCGGCATCACCAGCGTGCCGACCTTCGTGATCGACGGAAGGTACGCGGTGCAGGGCGCCCAGGAAGCGGCCACGCTGCGCGCCGCACTCGACGAGATCATCCGGCGCGAGGCGGTCGACGCCGGTCGATGAGGTTTCACGTGGAACGGCATCGACCGGCTTAACTGATCTCCTTGGCCAGCCCGTCGATCACCTCGGCGCCGGGCAGGGCTCCCAGCGCCGGTCCGGCCACCGCGATTTTGCTATGCCGTACGCCGGAGCCGACGATCACGTGCGGCGTCGCGGCGACCCGGGCATCGACCAGGATCGGCCAGTCGGCGGGCAGGCCGATCGGAGTGATACCGCCGTACTCCATCCCGGTCAGCCGAACGGCCTCGTCCATCGGCGCGAAGCTGCATTTGCGGACGTCGAGGTGTCGCCGGACCACGCCGTTGACGTCGGCCCGGGTGGTGGCGAGCACGATGCAGGCCGCGTACCGGGTCACCTCGCCGCGCCGGCCCGCCACGATCACGCAGTTCGCCGAGACCTCCAAGCCGACCTGGTACGCCTCGCAGAACGCCGCGGTGTCGGCCAGCCCCGGATCGATCGGCGCCACCAGCACCTGGTCGGCGTCCACCGGCGCGTCGACGGGCCAGATCGCGAGTGCCTTGCTCACCGGCGTGGCCAGCAGATCGGGGCGGGACCGGGCGGGTTCCAGCTGAAGGCTTCCCATCACGCCCGCTATCCTTGCTCAATATTTCGCGGCCAGGTAGTCGCGCCACGCGATCGTGCCGGTCTCCGGCGCCGTCGAGGTCAGCCCGCCGGCCCGGATCCCCCGCGACATCTTGCCCGGCAACCGCACGGCCCACACCGGCCGCCGCGAGCCGCGCGCCGCCAGCCAACTCTTCGCCGCCTCGACGCCGCCGAGCACCTCCGGCCCGCCGAACTCCGTGGTCTCCCCCGCCGGCGGAACGGCGAGCAGGTCGGCGATCCGGTCGGCCACGTCCTCGATCGCGACCGGCTGGAGCTGCCACCCCGGGTCGATGATCAGCGGGCCGAGCTTGCTCAGCAGCGAGAGCAGCATCTCGGCGAACGGGTGGAACTGGGTGGCCCGCAGGATCGTGAACGGCACGCCACTCGCCCGCACGACCGCCTCGGTGTCGAGCTTTGCCTGGTAGTAGCGGTACGGAACGCGGTCGATGCCGGCGATCGAGACGTACACCACGCGCCGCACCCCGGCCTCCGCGGCCGCGGCGAGCAGCAGGCGGGTGCCCTCGACGTCGGTCTTCTGCGGCCGGCCCGGCGAGGAGGCCAGGTGCACGATCGCGTCGACGCCGCGCACCGCCTCGGTCAGACCGGCACCGGTACGCAGGTCGGCCGCGACCCAGCCCGGCCGGGCCGTGCGACTCGTCGGGCGTACCTGGTATCCGTCCTTGGTCAGCCGCGGCACCACCGCAGACCCCAGCGTCCCGCTCGCTCCGGTGACCAGCACCGTCATGTTTTCGCTCATACCAACGGGACGATCGGCGTAGCCGGCACGTGACGTGTCTCCGGTCACCGCGAAGTCTCAGAATTCGACGGATCTTGCCGACCTTCAGAGGGTGTGGAGGAGAGACGCGCAGCACGAATCGGGACCGTCAGCGGTCTCGCGCTGCTTGCCGGCGGCACCGCTGTCGCGGCCGTGGCCGGCGGCGCGCACTCGATCTTCGCGACGGTGCTGCTCGGGCTGCTAGCCCTAGGCATGAGCCACGCGCTGGTGGTCGAGATCCGGCGGCAGGCCGAGCGCCGGGTGGCCGGCTGGGCCCGCCAGGACTCCATCAACACGTTCCTCCTCGGCTTCTGGGCCGAGGCCGCACTGATCATGACGATCATCGGATCGAGCCCGATGCCGGTGCGTGCCGTCGGCCTGGCGCTGACCATCGGCTACGCCGCAAGCTGCGGCTACTTCGTGACCCTGCGCCGCCGCACGATCGCCACCCTCACCCAGCCCGCCCCGGCCCCGACCCGCGACGTCCCCCTGCCCCAGGCGTAGCTCGCTCGGGCCAGCCCACCCCAGCGTTCTCGCTGGTCCGGGCATGGCGTGCTCCTCCGGCTCCCGGACGGCGACGTCGTTTGATCTACTGTCGCCGTGCGTCGTCGATCTTTCGTGCGCCTGGCCGCGGCGGGCGCCGTGGCCGGTCTCGCCGGCTGCACCTCGCGGCGGCCCGGTCTGCCGCTCGCGTCGCCGCGGCTCGCGGTGGCCGGCGACTACTCGTGGTTCGCGCTCGACCGCGACCTCCGCCGGGGTTTCTGCTTCACCTGGGTGCGCGACCTGACTCCCGCCGAGGTGCTGGACCGGCTGGACGGCGAGGAACTCCAGCAGGTCACCTGGCAGCAGCTGGTCGGCTCGGGTGACGGCCAGCGCGGCGCCGCCGGCCGGTACTTCATCGGGGTCGCCCGGGCCGACGACTGGTCGCTGATCGTCGAGGACCGCGGCGACCTCGGTGCCACCGACGCCGTGGTGCTGCCGCTGTCCCGGGGCACCCGGCTGATCTCGCATCAGCGCGGCGAGGACGGCCACGGCCGGTTCCTGGTCGTCGAGGACGGCGTGATCCAACTCGACTTCGACCCGGCGGCACCCGGCAAGATCTCCGGTGTCCGTTCGGCCGAGCTCAAGCCGACGATCGACGCGGTAGGCTTCGACACCGGTGACGACCCGGCCGTCGCGATCGAGGCGGCCTTCGCGCTGGCCGCGAGATTCACCGAGATTCCGATGACACAAGATCTGCTGCGGACCAGGACCTACCTGCTCACGGCCGTGTCACCTGGCGGGTGATGAAAGAATCAATGTCCGTTCGGTTATTGCATGCACGGGCTCGGCAGGCGAACATTCAAACGTGGCGATGCGCTCCGACCTGCTGAGCATCGGCGAGGCCGCGATCATGCTGCGGACCACGCGGCAGCACATCATTGGGCTCTGCGCGCGTGGCCTGCTGCCGTACGTCATCGACGGCAGTCACCGCCGCCTCCGCCGGTCGGACGTGGAGGCGCTGATCCGCCCGGTGTTGACCCGCAAGCAGGTCGAACAGCTGTGGCTGCACCAGGCCATCGCCGGCAGACTGGTGGCCAACCCGACCTCGGTGATGGCCGCCGCCACGATCAACCTGCGCCGGTTGCGCCGACTGCACCCGGAGGGCCGGGAGTGGGAGTGGCTCGACCGTTGGCAGGTGGTTCTCGACGCCGGCGCCGAGGCGGTGCTGGACGCCCTCACCTCGTCGTCCGAATACGCGATCGAGTTGCGCGAGACGTCACCGTTCGCCGGCGTTCTGTCCGAAGAGGAACGCCAGACGGTGCTGACCGCGCTGTCCGAGAGCCGGCAGGACCGCGCCCGCCCAGTTTCGATGGCAACGGTCGAGCGGGTCATGCGCGCGGTGTGATCGACAGGCCGCTCGTTCGTCCTATTCGGTGAGTAACACGCCGCTTACCCACCGATAGCTCCCGAAGTTATCCACAGTCGATGAGCATGAATTTGTTATGCCCGCTAGCCTGCGTGGCGTGAGCGAACGAAGACGTGCCGCCGCCGTGATCGTCCGCGACGGCCGTGTGCTGATGGTGCACGAGCGCAGCCGGCGATCCGGTGGCGGCGAGTGGTGGACGCTGCCCGGCGGCGGCCTGGAACCCGGCGAGACTGCCGAGGAGGCGCTGCGCCGCGAAGTGTTCGAGGAGACGGGCCTAGTGGTCAGCGGAGCCCGCCACGTCCTGGAAATGCCGTACCCGTCCGGCATGACGTCGGTCTTCTCGGTAACGGTCGCCGACGGCGAGCCGCGCCTGGGCCCCGACGACGGCATCGGCCCGGAACTGCTGGGCCTGGACTGGTTCCCGGCCCCCGACTTCCCGACCGAGACCCCCGGCGTACCCGTCCCGCCGATGATTGTCGTGCTTCCCACATAACGCGGGCGGGGCCGGGCTCCGGCCGGCACCCGCACCCACCAGGACAGCCCGGCAGCGGACCGGCAGGGCGCAACCACCAACGGCCCGCCGGCACACCGGGCACGGCCGCACCCGGTCGGAAACGACCCTGACGCGTACCGCCGAAGATTGTGGGTCTTCATCATGGTCGAAACCGGCGTCGTTGCCACCCCGGATGGGCGTGCACTCGCGATGTGTCAGTGGGGCCCGCCCGACGGTGCGCCGATGTTCTACCTGCACGGCACCCCCGGCAGTCGGCTGATGCGTCATGTCGACGGCACCTACGAGCGAGCCGGAGTGCGAGTTATCACCTACGACCGGCCCGGCTATGGCCGTTCCCCGCGATTGCCCGGCCGCCAGGTCGCCCACGCCGCGGCCGACGTCGCCGTCATCGCTGACCACTTGGGCTTGGACCGGTTCGCGGTATGTGGTGTGTCGGGCGGTGGTCCCCATGCGCTGGCGGTATGCGCGATGCTCGGCAGGCGCGTCACCCGGGGTGCGACGGTCGTGTGCGTCGGCCCGTACGCCGAGCCGGACCTCGACTTCTTCGCCGGCCTGACGCCCGAGGACGCCGAGGACTGGCGGGTGACCGAGCGGGGCGGCGATGCCCTGGTCGCGAAGCTGCAGGCCGAGGCCGCCGGACTGCGGGAGGCGTTTCCGCCCGACGAGACAGCCGACGCGGTGCACCAGATGCTGGCCGAGACTCTGGTGGAAGCCACCGCGGAGGGTATCGACGGGATGCTCGACGACGAGTTGTCGCTGATCCGGCCGTGGGGGTTCAATGTGGCCGACATCGCGGTGCCCGTGCAGATCATGGCAGCCCGCGACGACGAGCTGATCCCGCCGGCTCAGAGTCAATGGCTGGCCGACCACATCCGCACGGCCGAGCTAGTCGTGGTGCCCGGCGACCACCTCGGTTTCGAACGCAATGCCGAGGAGGAGAAACTCATCGCGTGGCTGGCCGGTGGCCATTCTCGTGGAGCCCAGGGGACTTGAACCCCTAACCCCCGCCTTGCAAAGGCGGTGCTCTGCCAGTTGAGCTAGGGCCCCGTTTTTTATCGCAGGTCGGGTGCGGTGGTCGCCTCGTGCCAAAGCGCCCGCTCATCACTGGAGGCCTTGACCTTCTTGACCACCAGAGCCGCCGCCCCCACGATCCCCGCCAGAATAAGGAGCTTCTTCAGCATGGCTGTAACCCCACTCAGTCTACGGATCAGTCCACGGACCGCATTCTGTTAACGGCCACCCCGAGACCGTAACCAAACGACGGCCAGTTACCGGTACCACCTACGGCCAGTTACCGGTTAGATCGCGGGGCCTCCGGGGGCTCGGCCCCCGGAGAAAGCATGACGAGTGACCCCGGCCCGCGCTGTTTGCGGGCAGGGGTCACCTTGTCACTCGTGGGGCTAGCTGGAATCGAACCAGCGACCTCAGAGTTATCAGCTCTGCGCTCTAACCGACTGAGCTATAGCCCCGTAAGTGCGACTGAAGGTTACCGCACCGGGTTGCGAGCCTCCAAAACGGGGGGCCCGCAACCCGGTGACGTTGTCAGTCGCGTTCGGCCAGCGTCAGTTCGACGCCGCCGACCAGGTCGGCGCAGACGTTGTAGATGAACGCGCCCAGCGTGGCCAGCGCGGTGAACAGCACCACGTTGACCGCGCCGACGAGCATCGACGTGCCGATGACGCCCCATGCGGTGATGCGGAAACCGCCGCCGCCGGACGCCTCGGTGCCGCCGCTGGCGCTCACCAGTTCCTTGAGGCTGTTGTTGACCTCCTGCCAGACACCCATGGCGTCCAGCGCGAGATAAAGCACCGAGGTGGCCACGACCACGACGATGAACAGCACGACGGAGACGGCGAAGGCGAACTTCATGACGGACCAGGGATCGATCCGCTTGAGGTTCAGCCGGGCCCGCCGCGGACCGCGCGCCGCGGCCGAGGTGACCGTGGAGCGAGCCGAGCGGACCGCCTCGGACACCCGGGCGGCACCCACCGCGGCCGAACCGGTGACGCTGCCGGGCTGCCGCTTGGCGCCGGTCGCCGAACCCGGCTGGGCCGGCGACGGCGCGCCGCCGGCCGGACGCTGCGGCGCACCCGTGCTGGGCGGCGCCGACGCGGGCCGGGCCGGGGCGGCGGCCGGCGTGCTGCCCGGAACCGCGCCCTTGCCCTTCGTGACGATCGGCACACTGGCCGAGCCCTTTGCCGCGGGCTTGGCAGCACCTGGCCCGGCGGGCCGTTTCGCGTCGGACGAACCCTCGCTGTCGGCGGGCGGCTCACTCGGCGGCGGGGTCATTCCCGGTGCCCGGGTGAACTTCGGCGGGGACGGGGCATCGGCGGGGGCCGCGGAGCGACCTGCGGATTCGCGCCCGTTCGAGGCGGCGCCGTCCTTCTTGGCCGCCTCGTCCGGAGTCGTCGAGCCTCCCGAGGTCCCCGACTTCGCCTGTGTCTCCGGCATCAACTAGTCCTGTTCGTCAGGCTCGTCGGCATTGCGAGCAAGCGCCACGATGGTTACACCTTCTGGGAGGTCCATCAGCTTGACCCCCATTGTGTTCCGATCCCGCGTGCGCCGTACAGGCTTCACGGGAGTCCGGATGACACCACCATTGCTGGTGATGGCAAATAGTTCATCCTCCGGGCTGATCACGAGAGCCCCCACCAGTCCACCACGACGTTCCGTGATTTTCGCGGTGAGAACGCCCTTGCCGCCCCGGCCCTGTACCGGATACTCCTCGATCGGCGTCCGCTTTGCATACCCGCCGTTGGTGGCGACCAACACATCCATGCCCTCGCGTACGACCTCCATCGCGAGCAGCTCGTCGTTGTCACCGAACCGCATGCCGATCACACCGGACGTGGCCCGGCCCATCGGCCGCAGCGCCTCGTCGGTCGCATTGAAGCGGATGGCCTGGGCTTTCTTGGACACGAGCAGCAGGTCGTTCTCCGATGCTGCCAGCGCCGCGCCCACCAACTCGTCATCCTCCCGCAGGTTGATGGCGATGATGCCACCGCTGCGGTTGGAGTCAAACTCGGCGAGACGGGTCTTCTTCACGAGCCCATTCTTGGTGGCGAGCACAAGGTACGGCGCAACCTCGTAGTTCGAGATCTGAATGACCTGCGCGATGTGCTCGTCCGGCTGGAACGCCAGCAGGTTCGCGACGTGCTGACCCTTCGCCACGCGGCTGGCCTCGGGCAGTTCGTACGCCTTCGCCCGATAGACCCGGCCCTTGTTGGTGAAGAACAGAATCCAGTCGTGCGTCGAGATCACGAAGAAGTGCGACACGATGTCGTCCTGCCGCAGCGTGGCGCCGCTGACTCCCTTGCCGCCGCGCTTCTGCGACCGGTACATGTCGACCTTCGTACGCTTCGCGTATCCGGTCCGTGTGATGGTCGCCACAACGTCCTCGCGGGCGATGAGGTCCTCCATCGAGACTTCACCATCAAACGGGATGATCTGCGTAAGGCGGTCATCACCAAACTTCTGCACGATCTCGCCGAGCTCCTCGGAGACGATCGCCCGCTGCCGCTCCGGCTTCGCGAGGATGTCCTTGAGGTCGGCGATCTCGATCTCGATCTTCGCCAACTCGTCGATGATCTTCTGTCGCTCAAGTGCCGCCAGCCGGCGCAGCTGCATGTCGAGGATGGCCCCGGCCTGCACCTCGTCGATGTCGAGCAGCTGGATCAGGCCGGCCCGCGCGTCCTCCACGGTCGGCGACCGCCGGATCAGGGCGATCACCTCGTCCAGCGCGTCCAGGGCCTTCACCAGGCCGCGCAGGATGTGCGCCCGCTCCTCGGCCTTGCGCAACCGGTACGCGGTACGCCTGCGGATGACCTCGATCTGGTGGTCGACGTAGTAGCGGATGAACTGCGCCAGGTTCAGCGTGCGCGGCACCCCGTCGACCAGCGCCAGCATGTTGGCGCCGAACGTCTCCTGCAGCTGGGTGTGCTTGTAGAGGTTGTTCAGCACCACCTTGGCGACCGCGTCGCGCTTCAAAACCAAGATCAAGCGCATTCCGGTACGCCCGGAGGACTCGTCCCGGATGTCCGCGATCCCGGTGAGCTTGCCCTCCTTGACCAGCTCCGCGACCCGCTCGGCGAGGTTGTCCGGGTTCACCTGGTACGGCAGCTCGGTGACCACGAGACAGGGCCGGCCGCGCGGGTCCTCCTCGACCTCGACCACGGCCCGCATCCGGATCGAGCCCCGGCCGGTCCGGTACGCGTCCTGGATCGCCTGCTGACCGACGATCAGGCCCCTGGTCGGGAAGTCCGGCCCCTTGACCACTTCGAGTACGGCCTCAAGGGTTTCCGCCTCGTCCGCCTCCGGGTTGTCCAGCGCCCACTGCACGGCGGCCGCGATCTCCCGCAGGTTGTGCGGCGGAATCTTGGTGGCCATGCCGACCGCGATGCCCTCGGAGCCGTTGACCAGCAGGTTGGGGAACCGCGCCGGCAGAATCGTCGGCTCCTGCGTACGCCCGTCGTAGTTGTCCTGCATGTCGACGGTGTCTTCGTCGATGTCCCGGAGCATCTCCATCGCCAGCGGCGACAGCTTCGACTCGGTGTATCTCATGGCGGCCGGCGGATCGTTGCCCGGCGATCCGAAGTTGCCGTTGCCGTCGATCAGCGGATAGCGCAAGGACCACGGCTGCCCCATCCGCACCAGGGCGTCGTAGATCGACGAGTCGCCGTGCGGGTGGTAGTTGCCCATCACGTCGCCGACGACGCGGGCGCACTTCACGTACCCGCGGTCGGGGCGGAAGCCGGCGTCGTACATCGCGTACAGGATCTTGCGGTGTACCGGCTTGAGGCCGTCCCGGACGTCGGGCAGCGCCCGGCCCACGATCACGCTCATCGCGTAGTCGAGGTACGAGCGCTGCATCTCGACCTCGAGGCCGACGGGCTCGACTCGCTGGGTTACACCTCCGCCGTTGTCCTCCTGGGAATCGTCGCCGCCGGGGGGTTCGGGAGTGTCAGTCACAGTTAACCCTTACTCAAGGTGAAACCAGACAAGTACGGCTAAAGCACGCATCTCGCTGTGGATAACGTTGTGGAAAGTCGGTGGACGCTGTGGATAGCGGTGGGTAACCGCCACCGTCAGATGTCGAGGAACCGCACGTCCTTGGCGTTGCGCTGGATGAACGAGCGCCGCGCCTCGACGTCCTCGCCCATCAGCACGCTGAACAACTCGTCGGCCGTGGCGGCGTCATCGAGCGTGACCTGACGCAGCGTGCGCGTCGACGGATCCATCGTCGTGTCCCACAGCTCGTGGAAGTTCATCTCGCCGAGGCCCTTGAACCGCTGGATGTCGTCCGGCTTCGCGTTCGCCTTCTTCTGCTGGCGCAGCGCGATCAGCCCATCCCGCTCCCGGTCGGAGTAGGCGTACTGCGCGTCGTCGCCGCGCTTGTTCCACTTGATCTTGTAAAGCGGCGGTGCCGCCAGGTAGACGTGACCCTGCTCGACCAGCGGCCGCATGAAGCGGAACAGCAGGGTGAGCAACAGCGTCTGGATGTGCTGGCCGTCGACGTCGGCGTCGGCCATCAGCACGATCTTGTGGTAGCGCAGCTTGGCGATGTCGAAGTCGTCGTGGATGCCGGTGCCCAGCGCGGTGATCAGCGACTGGACCTCGTTGTTCTTGAGCACCCGGTCGATACGGGCCTTCTCCACGTTCAGGATCTTGCCGCGGATCGGCAGGATGGCCTGGATGGCGCTGTCCCGGCCCTGCTTGGCCGAGCCGCCGGCCGAGTCGCCCTCGACGATGAACAGCTCGCACACCCGCGGGTCGGTGGACTGGCAGTCGGCCAGCTTGCCGGGCATCGAGCCGGACTCCAGCAGCGACTTGCGCCGGGCCAGCTTGCGGGCCTGCTGGGCGGCGATCCGGGCGCGGGCCGCCTGGGACGCCTTCGTGATGATCAGCTTGGCGTCCGCCGGGTTGCGGTCGAACCAGTCCGCGATCTGCTCGTTGGCGACCCGCTGGACGAAGCTCTTCATGTCGGTGTTGCCGAGCTTGGTCTTGGTCTGGCCCTCGAACTGCGGGTTGGCCAGCTTGACCGAGATGATCGCGGCGAGACCCTCGCGGATGTCCTCGCCGGAGAGCTTCTCGTCGCTCTTGAGGAACTTCTTCTCGGTGCCGTACCGGTTGACGATGCCGGTCAGCGCGGCCCGGAAGCCCTCCTCGTGGGTGCCGCCCTCATGCGTGTTGATCGTGTTGGCGAACGTGTAGACCGATTCGCCGTACGACTCGTTCCACTGCATGGCGACCTCGATGGCCATGCCCTCCTCGGGCGCCTCGGCGCCGTACTCGATCACCGTCTTGTGGATCGGGCTCTTGGTGGCGTTGAGGTGGCGGACGAAGTCGGCGATGCCGCCCGCGTACATGAACCGGACCGAGCGGGCCTCGCCGTTGTCGTCGACCTGCTCGGGGCGCTGGTCGGTCAGGGTGATGGTGAGGCCACGGTTGAGGAAGGCCATCTCCTGGAGCCGGCGGTAGATGGTCTGGAAGTCGAACTCAACCGTCTCGAAGATCGTCGCGTCGGGCCAGAACTGCACCGTCGACCCGGTGTGGTCGGTGGTCTCGCCCTTCTCCAGCGGGCCGGGCTTCATGGCGTTGTACGTCTGCCGCCAGACGTGGCCGGACTTGTGGATCTCGACGAACATCCGCGTGGAGAGCGCGTTCACGACGGACACGCCGACGCCGTGCAGACCACCGGAGACCGCGTACGCCTTGCCGTCGAACTTGCCGCCGGCGTGCAGCACGGTCAGCGCCACCTCGACGCCGGGCTTCTTGAGCTTGGGGTGCAGGTCGACGGGGAAGCCTCGGCCGTTGTCGGTGACGGAGACGCCGCCGTCGGGGAGCAGGACCACCTCGATGGTGTCGCAGTGACCGGCCATCGCCTCGTCCACCGCGTTGTCCACAACTTCCTGGACCAGGTGGTGCAGGCCACGCTCGCCGGTGGAGCCGATGTACATACCGGGGCGCTTGCGGACCGCTTCGAGACCCTCCAGAACGGTGATGGACTCGGCACCGTACTCCTGCTTTTTCTCTGCCACCCTCGGCCACTTTCTCGCGCCGGGCCCGGGGGCCCCGCAACGGGGTTGGCGGACGCACGGCGAGCGGCCGGCGGGCATGGCAGACCACAGATGACACCCGCGGGGAGAAGCGGACCACCGGTGGAACCGTGCGCGCCGGTCGCCGCGGCAGGCCCGCGGATCGTGATCGGCTGGAAAAACCGCGTAGCGTGACGACAGCCGTCGTCAGGTCGTCGCCGTACACAGTTTTTCCGGTCGGCCTCGATTCTACTCCGCCGGAGCGAGTTGGCGAGGGTCCGGCACCCCTTCCGGGTGCCTCAGATTGCCGTAGCGCCGTTGAGGCCGCCACCCACGTCTCCCCCTACACGGAACAGACGTCCAACGCAACGACAACTGATCCGGCTGTCGATCGCAACAGCGCGCCTGCCGGACCTTATGGCCACGCGCTGCGACACTGCCTCACAGCACCGGGCCGTGGTGTCGTAACCTCGCCCGCGCGGACCGGTGCATGGCCGGACGTCATATGGCGGGTTTGCATGGGTTGTCCGCCGCGGAAGGGTCTGCGAGGCAGGTCGAGGAGGGGTGGCCCCCATGGCGCACGACAAGGGGCTGGAGAACGTCGCGGTGCACTGGCCGCGGACGAACCAGTACTACGACCCGGTGGCTCCCGCCGAGTTCGTCGACTTCGGGGCGGTCGCCGACGCTCCGGAGATCGCCGCGCCCACCGGTGCCCTGGCACTGCACATCGCCAAGACCGGCACGGTGCGCGCCACGGCGTACACGGAGCTTGTTGATCTGCTTTTGGGCTTGGACGGCGTGCTCTACGCCACGGATGCCGCCGCCGAGGACGAGGATCCGGTGATCGACCCGGACGGCTGTGCGTGGATCGCCGGCGGTCTGGAGCGCTTCGTCGAGGGCCACGAGCACCTGGGCGACCTGGTCACCTTCGACACGGTCGGTGAGGTGATGCGCGCCGCCGTGGCCCAGGGCCGGCTCCCCGATCAGCAGTTGCGCTGGCTGGAGAACCGCCTGTCCGCCCTCCGCGACGACGCCGGCAACGCCCCGCACTGGAGTTTCGCCCGCTCCGAGCTGGCCATCCTCGCCGGGTTCTACCGTCGCTGCGCGGACCGGGGTTTCGCCGTTTTCGCCGATTACTGAGCAAAAGCCCAAACCAAACCTCAGGGCGTACGCGCGAGCACGAGTCCCGGGGCACACGCCCGGCTGCGTCGTGGTCCCGCTCCGCACGCGGCCGCCGGGCTGTCCCGGCGGGCCGGGCGGGCGGCCGCGGCCCTCAGCCGTAGGTGTCCCGCGGCCCGCGCCCCTGCACCCGGCGCGGTCCGCGGGTCCACGACGGCGCGGCCGGCCCGTGGATGTTGAGCTTGGTGACGACGTTGTGGCCCACCTCGGAGGCGATGTTCCGCAGCAGCGTCGCGGCCAGTAGTCGCAGCTGAGTGGCCCACGCGGTCGACTCGGCCTCGACCGTGAGGACGCCGCCGTCGAGCTTGACCGGGCGGCTGTGCTTGGCGATGTCCGGACCGACCACCCGTTCCCAGGCGCCGAAGACGGTGGCCTCGGCCTTGGGTTTCTCCCAGCCGCGGGCCTTCATGAGCCGGTCCAGCACCGCGCCGAACAGCTGCGGGTCGCGCGGGTCGGGACCGGGACCGGAATAGCCGCGAAGCCGCCGGCCGGTCTCGCCGCCGTTGCCGCGCCGGCGCGGGCTCTGCGCGGCGGCCCGCCGCTTGGCCAGTGCCGCATCGACCACCGCGCGCGCCAGCTCGGGCCCGGAAACGCCCTCAGCGCCTCCCTCCGCCCCCGAACCGCCTTGATCCACCCCGGGGGGTGCCCCGGCGGGTTGGGACGGCACAGCGGGCCGCTCAGATCCGCTAGCCGCACGGTTCCGCCCGGCTGGGCCGGATCGGGCGGATCCAGCTCGCGACCCGGCCGACGATCCGGCCTGCGGCCCA
>NZ_BOMV01000045.1 GCF_016862375.1 Paractinoplanes rishiriensis
CCGGCCGACGATCCGGCCTGCGGCCCAACCGGCGTTCCTGCCCGCGATCCTGTCCGCGACCCGGCCGACGATCCTGCCCGCGATCCGGCCGAGTCGGGGCCGGCGGGACCGGACCGGGCCGCATCCGCATCCGCATCCGGACCCGGGCCGGCCGGTTCGTCGGCCGGCGGGACCGTGTCGTACCAGGACCGCGGCCGGCCACCGCCCATCACCACGTCCTCGTCCGGGATGGGGTGTGGATCAGGCTGTGGAAAGTCGCCCTTCGGGAAGAAGCGCTCGGCGGTCGGGTCGTAACGGGGGCGGTCGTCAGGCGGCACGGCTCACCGATCCCAGGGTGACGTCGAAGCGGGCGCCGCGCAGGGTCGGCGGCACGTCCTCGGGGACCGCGCAGGTGACCAGCAGCTGGCCGGCGTCCGAGACGAGGGCCGCGAGGCGGTCGCGGCGGCCGGCGTCGAGCTCGGCGAAGACGTCGTCGAGCACCAGCACCGGCTCGATGCCGTCCGAGCGCAGCAGGTCGTACGCGGCCAGGCGCAGGGCCAGCGCGAACGACCAGGACTCGCCGTGGCTCGCGTACCCCTTGGCCGGAAGCTCGCCCAGCACAAGGGTGAGGTCGTCGCGATGCGGGCCGACCAGGGTGACGCCGCGCTCGATCTCGGCGGTCCGGCGCTCCTGGAGCGCGGCGAGGATGGCCGGTTCGAGGGCGCTGCGGTCGGGGACCAGCGCCTCCCCGAGCGCCGACGCGTACCCGATCGAGGCGGCCGAGCGGCTGGCCGCCACCGCGTCGTAGGCCTTGGTCAGGTGCGGCCCGAGGGCCGCGGCCAGCTCGAGCCGGCCGGCCAGCAGTTCGGCGCCGTGCTGGGCCAGGTGCTGATCCCAGACCGCGAGGGTGGAGAGGTCCTGGCCACGGTTGCCGCCGACCTTGCGGGTCAGGTACGCGGTGCGCAGCAGGGCGTTGCGCTGCTTGATCACCCGGTCGTAGTCGGCACGGACACCGGCGTACCGGGGCTGGCGCGCCACCAGCAGGTCGTCCAGGTAGCGGCGGCGGGCGGACGGGTCGCCGCGGACCAGCTCGAGATCCTCCGGCGCGAACAGGACCATCCGCAGCGCGCCGAGGATCTCCCGGGGCCGGCGCACCGGTGACCGGTTGAGCCGGGCCCGGTTGGCCTTGCCGGGCACGATCTCCAGCTCGACCAGCAGCTCACGTCCTTCGTGGACGATCGCGCACCGGATCACGCCGGCGGCCGCACCGGCCCGGACCAGCGGCGCGTCGGTGGCCACCCGGTGACTGTCCAGTGTGGCCACGTAGCCGAGCGCCTCGATCAGGTTGGTCTTGCCCATCCCGTTCTGCCCGACCAGCACCGACACGCCCGGGTCGAGATCGACCGCCACCCGCTCGTACGAACGGAAGTCGGCCAGCTCGACCCGGCGCACGTACATGTCGATGAATCTCTCTGCCGGGCGGGGCTCAGCTGATAACGGCGTGGCCACCGAACTGCTGGCGCAGTGCGGCGACGGCCTTCATCGCGGGCGAGTCCGGCTGCCGCGACTCGAAACGGGTGAACAGCGAGGCCGCGATGACGTGCAACGGCACCGCCAGGCGGACGGCCTCGTCGACGGTCCACCGGCCCTCGCCGGTGTCCTCGGCGTAGCCCTTGAGCTTGCCCAGCTCGGGGTCGCCGTCGAGCGCCCGGTCTAGCAGGTCGAGCAGCCAGGACTTGACCACGCTGCCCTCCCGCCAGCTCTTGACCGCGCCGGGCACGTTGTCCACGTACTCGGAGGCCTCCAGCAACTCCCAGCCCTCGGCCAGGGCCTGCATCATGCCGTACTCGATGCCGTTGTGCACCATCTTGGTGTAGTGACCGGCGCCGACCGGGCCGGCGTGGACGAAGCCGTACTCGCCGGCCGGCTTGAGCGCGTCGAAGATCGGCTGCGCCCGGGCCACGTCCTTGGCGTCGCCGCCGACCATCAGGGCGTAGCCGTTCTGGCTGCCCCAGATGCCACCGGAGACGCCGCAGTCCAGGTAGCCGATGCCCTTGGTGGCGAGTTTCTCGGCACGGGGGCGGTCGTCGGTGAACTTGGAGTTGCCACCGTCGATGATCAGATCGCCCTCGGACAGGAGCCCGCTCAGCTCGTCGATGGTGCTCTCAGTGATCTCTCCGGCCGGCACCATGGTCCACACCACCCGCGGGGCCGCGAGCTTGCCGACCAGTTCCGCCAGCGAACCTACGTCCCGTTTGGTCGGATCGTGGTCGTAACCGATCACTTCGTGCCCGGCCGAGCGGATGCGTTCGCGCATGTTGCCGCCCATCCGGCCAAGACCGATAAGGCCAAGCTGCATGGTGTCCCCCCTAGATGTGCGTTTCCTCTCCAGCTCAGTATCAGCGCGTCACCCGGATCGGCATGATCAGATAGCGGTAACCGGGCACGATTTCGCCATTTTCGGTTGCGGGGGAGATCACAGCGGGCTTGAACGCGTCGACGAACGACAGCACCGCGTTCGGTGCGCCGAGGTTCTGCAGGCCGTCGATCAGATACTGCGGGTTGAAGCCAATGGTCAGCCCCTCACCGGTGAACGACGCCTCCATGGCCTCACTGGCCCGCGCTTCCTCGGTGCCACCGGCCTCCACCACGAGGCCCTCCTCGCTGAAGCTGAGCAGCACCGGGGTGGTGCGCTCGGCCACCAGGGCGACCCGGCGGACCACCTCGACCAGGGCCGAGACGGCGACCCGGGCCTCGGCGTTGTGGCTGGCCGGGAACAGCGAACGCACCGGCGGGTAGTTGGCGCCGTCGAGCAGGCGGCTGGTGGTGCGCCGGGTGCCGCCGGCGAAGCCGATCATCCCCTCGCCGGCGTTGCCCTGCGACAGGGCGAGCGTCACCGAGCCGCCGAGCGGGCCGAGCGTCTTCGCGGTGTCGTTCAGCGTCTTGGCCGGCACCAGCGCGTTGAGGCTGATCTGCGGGTCGTCCGGGTTCCACTCCATCTCGCGCATGGCGAGCCGGTAGCGGTCGGTGGCCAGCATCGCCATCGACGAGCCGTTGAGCTCGATCCGCACGCCGGTCATCATCGGCAGCGTCTCGTCCCGGCCGGCGGCGATGGCCACCTGGGACACCGCCGCGGCGAAGGCGACCGCGTCGACGGTGCCGGCGCTGGACGGCATCTCCGGCAGGGTCGGGTAGTCCTCCACCGGCATGGTCGGCAGCGTGAACCGCGCGCTGCCGCAGACCAGCTCGAGATGCGCACCGACCGCGGCGATGTCGACCGGCTTGGCCGGCAGCGCCTTGGTGATCTCGGCGAGCAGCCGGCCGGAGACCAGGGCGGCGCCGTCGGCGTCGGCCTGGACCTCGACGGTCACCTGGCTGGACACCTCGTAGTCAAAGCCGGAGACCTCAAGCCGCCCGTCGGTGACGCGCAGCATGACGCCGGCGAGCACCGGCACCGATGGGCGGCTGGGAAGGCTTTTCGCCGTCCAGGCCACGGCGTCGGCGAGTGCGTCTCGCTCCACCCGGAACTTCATGCTGTCCTCCGCGTCGCTTTCTCAGGTCGGGGGCTCAGACCCCCACGAACTTTATTGCGCGCAGCAAGCCCGCGTCTCCCCGGGCTCGGTGCTCTGAGGAGGGGTTCAGAGCCGGCGGCGGCTCATCCACACCTTCCCCAACGCCGTTGATTGCTTTTTGTTGTCTTAGAAAAATCTCTAGTCGTCTTCATCGGGGCTGTGCACAGTGTGGAGAACTCAAGTTAGTGCAGGTCAAAGACTTATCCACCGGTGATTCACATGTGGGCAACCAGGGTACAAACCCCGGTCTGCGTCCACAGTCATCGACCCGACGGCCGTTGTCCACCGTTGTCCACCGGCTTTCCACCGGATATCCACCGGGTTTGTCCCCCGCCCTGTGCATAGCGTCGGAACGCTACCGACTCGTCGTCCCCAGAACCTTCAACAGCTAATCCACACGCGTCCACAGGCCGTGGACAGCGAGCTCACGCTCAGTGTCTGTCCACATCGATTTCCCCAGGACTTGTCCACAACTGTGCAGACCCGGCCGCCGCGCTATCCACCGCTGGGGATAACCCCCTGTGAACTCCTGTGAATTAGTGTGGATAACGTTGGCACGAGACGGTCCCGTTCTGACGTTGACAACTACGGCCGAGCGTGGATCACCCCGACTGTCCCTCTACATCCACAGGCGAGCGCCAGTCGGACGGTTATACACAGGCTGTGGGAAAAGGTATGGAAAACCCCAAAACGGACCACTTTCGAGTGTCCCGGTCTGTGGGCAACGGCCGCTTTGCCCACAGCCACCCACGACCCAAACCCTCACCCCCGGAAACACAGAGCGACCGCCAGCCGTCGCCGGTCAGTCACGCGGTGCGTGGTGATCCATCGGCCACCGGAAGAGGCGGTTCGGCAGGCGTCGCCCGCCTCGGCGATTTGGCAGCGCGCGGGTGGATGGCCGGTCGGCGGTCCGAAGGGCCGGCGGTCTTAGCGGCGATAGAAGGGGCCGGGCGTTCGGCCGTCGGAGAGGGCCGGCGGTGGACGAGCGTTTATGGCGGTGGACGAGCGTTTATAAGGAGCGGGCGGGCGTTCGGCGGTCGGAGAGGGTCCCGGCGCGGAACTCGTGCGAACCCGTGTCGCGGAACCTCTACTTTTGCGCTGACCAGCGCCCGAAGATCCCGCGGCCTCTGAGCGCTGAAATCTCTTCGATAACTACCGGGATGGGTGACGCAACCGGGGGGTTGGCTGGCGGGCCGTGACTGTTCGGCGGGGCTGCCTGGGTGTAAATCGGCGCGACCGGGGCGACCCGGCTTGTGAACTTCGTTGGCGTGCGGGGGCAACCGCACAGATCGCGCAGGCAACCTGGGGTGGGGCGGGTGCGGGCGGCGGCTGTGGCGGGCAGGACAGCCCGGTGGTGGACGCGGAGAGTTCGCACCTACGGCCCGGCCCCCGAGGCGGGGCGGGGTCGATGGGGGGTGACGGTGCCGGCGCGTACCTCTTAGGTGTTTTGTTTGATGCGGTTTGTCAGTTCGGCGATCTGGTTGTAGAGGGAGCGCCGCTCGGCCATGTGCTGACGGATTTTGCGGTCGGCGTGCATGACTGTGGTGTGGTCGCGGCCGCCGAAAGCCTGGCCGATTCGGGGCAGCGAAAGGTCGGTCAGTTCGCGGCACAGGTACATGGCTACCTGGCGGGCGTTGACCAGGACCCGGCTGCGGGAATGGCCGCGGAGGTCTTCGAGACTGACGCCGAAATAGTCGGCGGTGGAGACCATGATCTGGTCGGCGGTGATTTCGGGGCCGGCGCCGTCGGGCATGAAGTCGCGGAGGACCTCTTCGGCCAGGGAGAGTTGCACCGGTGAGCGGGTGAGGCTGGCGAAAGCGGTGACCCGGATGAGGGCACCTTCGAGTTCGCGGATGGAGTTGGAGACCCGGCTCGCGATGAATTCGAGGACGTCGTCGGGGGCGTACATGCGTTCCTGCGCGGCCTTCTTCTGCAGGATCGCGATGCGGGTTTCGAGGTCGGGGGGCTGGATGTCGGCCAGCAGGCCCCACTCGAACCGGGTGCGCATGCGGTCTTCCAAAGTGGCCAGTTGGCGCGGGGAACGGTCCGAGCTGATGACGATCTGCTTGTTGGCGTTGTGCAGCGTGTTGAAGGTGTGGAAGAACTCCTCCTGGGTGCGCTCGCGATTTTCCAGGAACTGGATGTCGTCGATCAGCAGAATGTCGACGTCACGGTAGCGCCGCTGGAACGCCTGAGTTTTGTCGTCGCGCAGGCTGTTGATGAAGTCGTTGGTGAATTCCTCGGTCGAGACGTAACGAACCGCGCGGGCGTGACCGAGAGTGGTGGCGTAATGACCGATCGCGTGCAGCAGGTGGGTCTTGCCGAGACCAGAACTGCCGTAGATGAACAGCGGGTTGTACGCCTTGGCTGGTGACTCGGCGACGGCTACCGAGGCGGCGTGTGCGAAACGGTTGGACGAGCCGATGACGAACGTCTCGAACATGTATTTCGGATTGAGCCGGTTGCCGTCGTTGGTGCCGCGCGGATTGCTCGCCGGGCGAATGTCCATCGGCGCGCGGCCGGGGCCGTTGTCACCGCGCATCTGCATCGGGCGGTCGTCGCCGAGCAGGGTGGGCCGGTCGTCTGGGCGGCGCTGGTTGTCCCGCAGGTGGGTGGGGTCGGCGGCCATCCGGTGCATCGGCGCGTCGTTGTCGGCCGGCCGGTCGGTCGGCGGGGGTGTGATGTGGCCCATCGGCGACTGCGGTGCCTGCGGCATCGGCCCGGCGGGATGAGGAGGAGCCTGCGCCTGCGGCGCCGAACTCCTCGGCTCGGCGAAGAGGGCCTCCTGCCCGCCGCGGGCTGTCGGCACATTCCGGTACGCGGCCGGGGGCGGATTGGGGTTGGCATACGGGTCCCGGTCGTAGGACTGGTCGGGACGGCGCGACTCGGGCTCGGCATAGTGCCGGGGCTGCGGCTCGGCGAGCGTCTCGTCCGGCTTTTCCACCGGGGTGCCGTAGACGGTGCCGGGCAGGCCGGTGCCGTCCTCCGGCGGCTTCACCGTGACGGCGACCTGTATCGGCCGGTTGAGCCGGCGGCTGAGCGCCTCGGTGATCGCCGGGCGCAGCCGGGACTCGAGCACGTCGCGGGTGAACGCGTCCGGCACGGCCAGCAGCGCGGTGTCCTCGACGATGGCGCGCAGCTTGGTCAGCTGCAAGTAGGCACGCTGCTGCGGCGACGAGATCTCGTCGGCCAGCTCTTCGAGCGTGGCCTTCCACACGTCGCTCAGGTCAGCCTGATCGGCCACCGCCGCGCCACCCCCATCGCCACCGACCCCCGGTGGACCTTGTCCGGCTTGTCGCCATATGGCCGCCGCCGCCTTGCCAGGCACCGACGGTCCCCCCAATCCAGCACCACATTTAACGTGCTGAACACGCTCGGCGCCACCGGTTGTCCACAGGTTATCCACAACCTGTGCACTCGCCAGCGGTCGCTCCCCGGCCGGACGGTCGGCAGACTTCCCGGAGCCTGAACGGCGCGGTTGGACAGGCTCACCGTGGCGAACGATTCACCTGCTTGTCCGGTTTTGGTCCGGTATGTCGTGGTATGCACGGAGCGCTGATGACCAGCAAACGGGCACGCTAACAGCGACGTCGCCGAAGCTACAACTGTCCCACCGAGCGACAGGCGCCCGACGGCGGGAAAAGATTCACTACCCGCGCAGAAAGACGAGCTGAAGAGCGGTAGTGATCTTCCTGTCGGCGTGCCGACGCAGGATATAGTTGACCGGCATCGCCGCCCTCCGTAGGGTCGAGCGGTTGCTCCGCCGCGTTCTGATAAGGTGGCGTCTTGCAGCCCGATGCCCCCTGGACGTTGTCCTTCACAGACGTCGTACTTGAAGACGGAGTTTTGACGTGAGCAAGCGCACCTACCAGCCGAACAACCGCCGGCGTGCCAAGACCCACGGCTTCCGGCTGCGGATGCGCACCCGGGCCGGCCGCGCCATCATCGCCAACCGCCGCGGCAAGGGTCGCGACAAGCTGTCGGCCTGAGCCGGCGGCTGTCGGGCCAGAATGCCCAGGTAGTCGTGCTGTCCGCAGCGCAGCGTGTGCGGCGTAGCGCGGACTTCGCCGCCACCATTCGCGGCGGCCGGCGAGCCGGTCGGGGGACGGTCGTCGTTCATATGCTTCTCGAGGAGCCGGTGCAAGCCTCCACGGCGCGCGCCGGCTTCGTCGTGTCCAAGGCGGTCGGCAACGCGGTGGTCCGTAACCGGGTCCGCCGCCGGCTCCGGCACCTGGTCCGGCCCCACCTGGACGACCTGCCCGGCGGGACGTTGCTGGTGGTCCGGGCGCTGCCACCGGCGGCCGAGGCGTCCTACGAGACGCTCGGCACTGACCTGGCGTCGGCCCTCACGGCGGCGCGTCGACCCCGGCGGCCACGATGAGCGTCCTCGCCCGCGTGCTGGGCGCGATGGTCGTCGCGTACCGTCGTTATGTGAGTCCGGCGCTGCCGGCCCGCTGTCGGTTCTATCCCTCGTGCAGCGCGTACGCCCAGGAGGCATTGGTGCGGCACGGTGCCGTGCGAGGGACAGGTCTGACGGTCTGGCGGCTCCTACGCTGCCACCCCTTCCACCCTGGCGGGTACGACCCGGTGCCTGATCCAAACCGTCACCGTCCTGCCGATGTGACTGGAGCATGAATTGAGCCTCGACTGGATCTACTTCGCCATCTCGTGGATCCTCCTGCGCTGGCACGCCCTGTGGGACATGATCGGCATCCCGGACGACGCGGTGCTCGGCACCAACTGGTCCTGGGTCCTCGCCATCGTCTTCCTGGTGGTGACGGTCCGCGTCATCCTGTTCCCGGTCTTCGTCAAGCAGATCAAGAGCCAGCGCGCCATGCAGGCGTTGCAGCCCAAGGTCAAGGCCCTGCAGGAGAAGCACAAGGGTGACCGGGAGACGCTCCAGAAAGAAATGATGGAGCTCTACAAGACCGAGAAGGCCAACCCGCTGATGGGCTGCCTTCCGATGTTCTTGCAGATCCCCGTCTTCCTCGGCCTGTTCCACGTGCTGCGCCGGCTGAACCCGGACAACCAGCTGACGACGCTGTACGGCTGGACCGCCGAGCAGTTCAAGGACGCGACGCACGCCACCCTGTTCACCGCGCCGATCGCGTCGAAGTTCGGCTCCAGCGCCGCCGAGCTCGCCGCCCTCGAGGCGAACAGCACGACCGTCAAGATCATTGCCGGACTGCTGGTGCTGATCATGATGGCGACCACCTATGCCACCAGCCGGCAGATGATCCTCAAGACCGGCTGGGCCGAGGACCCGCAGCAAAAGATGATTCAAAGGCTGATGCTGTACGGCATCCCGCTGTCGCTGCTCGTGTCGGGTGCCCTGTTCCCGATCGGTGTGATCATCTACTGGGTCACCAACAACCTCTTCACCCTGGCGCAGCAGCAGTGGGTGCTGCGCAAGTTCCCGCCGCCGCCGATGGCCGGTGGCAAGGCCGGCAGCTCGGCCCGGCCGGCCGCCGGTGCCAAGGCGGGGTCGAACGCCTCGAAGAACCCGGTCCAGCCGGGCCGCAGCGGTGGCCTGTTCGGCCGCAAGGCGCAGCCCGAGCCGGAGAAGCCGGTGGTCGACACCAAGGCCCTCGCGCCGCGGCCCGGTGCCAAACCGGTGAATCCGAAGAAGGGCACCCGGCCGGCCAACAAACCCAAGGGATGATCGCGGCTCGGGCGTCAGTCGGCGCCCGAGCGCACCCCTTGCACAAACCTGCCCGCGGGTGCCGCCGCGGGAAACATCGGACCGAGCAGGGTCCGGCCCGAGTGAGTACGGAGATGAGCCCGTGACCGACACCAGCACTCCCGATTCTTCGGTCTCCGCCGCAACCTCGTCCGAGGCTCCGGCCCCGGACGAGACGGCCGAGGAGACCAAGAAGTCGGAGACCGTCACCTCGGAGGGTGACCTCTTCCGGCAGAGCGAGATCGCTGCCGACTACGTCGAGGGGCTGCTGGACATCCTCGACTACGACGGCGACATCGACGAACTCGTGTCGGCCGGCCGGCCAATGGTGGAGGTGGTCGGCGGCCGGCTCCAGCCGCTCGTCGGCCAGCGCGGCGCCACCCTGGAGGCGCTGCAGGAACTCACCCGGCTGGCGATCTTCCGGGCCACCGGTTCGCCGAGCCGGCTGCTGCTCGACATCGGCGGGTACCGCGCGGCCCGCCGCAAGGAACTGGCGGCGGTAGCCCGCAACGCTGTGGAAAAGGTGAAGGAGCACGGCGACCCGGTCCGGCTCGAGGCGATGTCGGCGTTCGAGCGCAAGTGCGTGCACGACGTGGTCAACGCGATCACCGGCGTGCAGAGCGAGTCCGAGGGCGTCGAGCCCAACCGCCGGATCGTGGTACGAGCGGCTGACTGACGATGACTGACCCACGCTCCGGCGCGGGTGACCTCGGCCCGGGCGACTCGCCCGGGCCGTCGTCATTCGGGGGGCGCCGAGGGCGGCGCCCGATCGCATTCCCCGGCCGTACGTCGTCTCGGCGGACCCGCGGTTCGGAGGGAGCTTCGGAGTCCTCCGCGCCTTCGGCTCCGGGTCCGGCGGCGGCTCCAGTTCCCGCGGCTCCGATGTCGCCGGCTGCCGAGACTGCGGCTTCAGGCTCCGCGGATCCTGTGCCTCCGGCTTCGGCCTCCGCGGCTTCCTTGTCCTCGACTCCCACCTCTGCGGCTTCGGAGTTTCCGGCTCCCGGCTCTGCCTTCCCGTCGGTGTCCGCTTCCTCGCACTCCACCTCTTGGGCTTCCCTATCCCCAGTCTTTGTGTCCTCGGCCTTGGGGATTGACGGGCTCCTGCCTTCCGCGGAGGTAGCGGCGGCGGCGGAGCGGGTCTTTGGGGAGCGGGTGGGGCTGGCGGCGGAGTATGCGCGCCTGTTGTCCACCGACGGTGTAGTGCGCGGACTGATCGGACCGCGGGAGACGCCGCGCATCTGGGAGCGGCATCTGGTTAATTGTGCCGTTCTGGGCGAGATCATCCCTATCGGCGCTTCGGTCGTTGACGTGGGGTCTGGTGCCGGTTTGCCCGGTATCGTGCTGGCTGTGGCCCGGCCGGATCTCAGCATCACCCTGGTCGAGCCGCTGGCACGACGAACCGCCTTCCTGTCGGAGACGGTGACCGCTCTCGGCCTCGAGTCGACCGTCACGGTCGTTCGGGGCCGCGCCGAGGACGTCGTCGACGGACCCCCCGCCGGCGCCGACGTCGTCACTGCGCGGGCGGTCGCCCCGCTCGACCGGTTGGCCGGCTGGTGCCTCCCGCTGGCCCGCACCGGCGGCCGGCTGCTGGCGCTCAAGGGCGCCTCGGCCGCCGACGAGATCGCGGAACACCGGGCGGTCGTCGCCGGCCTGGGCGGGGCGGATCCGGTCGTCCGGCTCTGCGGAACCGACCTGATCGACCCGCCCGCGACGGTCGTGGAGATCGTCAAGGAGCGGGACTTCGTGCCATCACGGCCGAAGCCGTCCAGCCGGGCGGCCGGCCCGAAGCGCGACGCGGCCGGAAAGTCCGGCGGGCGCGGCTCCGGGCGAGGGAGAACGCGGAGGGGATAGATGGCCAGGCGGGGCGCGCGGAAGAGAAACGTCAGGAACCGACGTCCCGATCAGGTCTCTACCGGGTCCGCGGGCGCTGTGGATGATTACGGCGCTCCCGGGCCTGAGTGTGACCCCGGTGCGGCACAGCCTCACGTGGGCCGGGCTCTTCGCCGGGATGACGCGGTCGATCGACCGGGTCATGCATCCGAGGACCGCGGTCTGGCGGCGGCTCGGTTGCGAACAGTTGCGCCGAGCCCCGAGTCTGGTGCTTCCGGTCTCGCGGCGGTTGCTCCAGCGGGCACGGAGTCCCTTGGGCAGACGTCGTCCGGTCGGCAGCGGGTCGCGGGTCAGACCGGTCTAGCTACCGGCGGCGGGCCTGATGCCCGGTCAAGCAGCGAGCCTGCCGGCGATGGGCCGGCAGAATCCGCCGCCAAGCAGATGGACGGAGCGCCGCGGCGGCCGGGTGAGGCCTTGCTACCGCTCGCTACGGGATGCGGGGCTGCTGCAACCGACGCATCCGATGCGTGTCCGGCCGGATCGAAAAGTTCAGTGATCGACCAGCCGCCGTTGCGCGGTTCGCAGTCGGCGCTCGACGGCATTTCGAATGCTGTGGATGCGGGATCGCCAGGGGTTGAGGGGCGGGCTGTGTCCAGCTGCGGGGACGGTGAGACCGCGGTGGAATTGACGGCTGGGGATGACTCTGCCGTCCCGGCTTCGCGGGTCGGAAAGGCCGGGCTGGTTCAGCCACCTTCTGGCGATGGAACAGCTGGGACGACGGCTGGATTTGATCGGCCTGCGGCGACTGGGCTTGCCCTGAACGGCGAAGGGGTCGGGCTGGGGGTGGGTTCCAGTCAGGCTGGGGCGGGATCCCTGCCGGCTTCATGTGACGGAGCGGGTCGGGCGGGGGCTGGCGACGGCCCGGACCGGGTTTGTGGGGATCGGGACGGTGGGGCTTCGGACGGGCCTGGTGAGCACGGGCAGACCGGTCTGGGTGGGGCGAACCGCGGTCGGTTTCGGGAGTCGCGGGGGCGATCGGGGGGCGGGAATCAGCGGGGAGGTCGGTTTGGGGGCGGGAACTCGGCGGCAAACGGCGGGCCGCCGGTTGGGGGGTCGGGGGCTACCGGGTTTGTACTTCCGCTGGCTCGGGGGGCTTCGGCCGGGGACTGGGTGACCATTCGGTGGGACGGTGCGGTTGAGGCGGTGGAGAGCGTTCCGGAGCAGGGTGGGGCGCTGGGGGTGGAATCCGTTGCTGGGGGGTCGGGCGGGCGCAACCCGGGGGAACGGATCGACGTTGTTGAAGTGACGGGGGTCTTCGGGCGGCCAGTTGCGGCGGAGCGGGGGCGGGGTGGGGTTGCGACGTTGTCCGTGGACGCTGAGGTTCGCATCGGGCGGCCGGTAGTTGCTCAACAGGCGGGAGCTGCCGGGGATGGGGAATCAACGGCCTGGTCGCGTACGGCAAAGAATGCGACAAAGCCGGACTCGCCCCCCTCGCCTGTGGATAACGCTGAGGCCGCGGGGGCTTTTGGGAGCATTGATGGGGAATGGGGGTCGGAAGGCCTGAGTGGCGAGCGTGCTGCGTTGCGGCTGGTGCCGGGCATGATGGTCTTCGCGGTGCCGCCTGTGGATGATCCGTCTACGTTGCACTCGCCTCAACAGGCGGATGGCCATGGCGGGGCTCGCCCGACGGTCGTAGGCTGGCCGGGCGTCGCTAGTGTGGACCGGTCTTCTGCCGCCGGAACGCACGTGTCGCCTACCGACCCGTTCCTCACCAACAGGGATAAAACGGTGCATCAGTACGGTGTTTCACGTGAAACCGAGTCGTCTCTTGGGCCTGGCTGGCCGTCGGGAACAAGCGTCGGCGGGTCCAGTGGCGGGTTCTCCACCGATTCGGGCGTGCCAGCTCCGCGTGCGGGCGGCGGATATCAGCCTCCGGAAGCCTCGGCGGGGCAGGTTTATGGCACGCCGGCCCAGCCGCCGAACTCCGACGAGCCGCGCCGACCCGCGCCCGCGCCACGGTCGGCCCCGCCCGCGATGGGTGAGCCGGTGCCGGTTTCCGCTGCTCCGGCATCTTCCGCGCCCGCACCCACCTCCGGGGCGCCCGCACCCACCTCCGGGGCGCCGGTACCACCTCCGGGTCCGTCATTCGGACCGGCGAGTCCTTCTTTCCACGCTGACGAGCATGTTTCACGTGAAACGCCGGGTCAGGATGAAGACGATCCGCCGCTAGCCATGGAAGCGTTGCGAGCTGTGCAGATCCTCAACCCGAGCGGCGAGATCACCATGCCGCGTCCGGACCACCCGAGGGTGCTCTGCGTCGCGAACCAGAAGGGCGGCGTCGGTAAGACGACAACAACCGTGAACCTCGCGGTCGCCCTGGCGCTGCATGGCAACCGGGTTCTCGTCGTCGACCTCGACCCGCAGGGCAACGCCTCCACCGGTCTCAACGTGCCCCACCACGCCGGCGTGCCGGATGTTTACGACTGCCTGATCGACAATGTGCCGCTGTCCGAGGTGGCGCAGGCGGTCGAGGGCATTCCGAACCTGTGGTGTGTGCCGGCCACGATCGACCTCGCCGGTGCGGAGATCGAGTTGGTCTCGGTGGTTGCTCGCGAGTCGCGACTGGCTCGGGCGATCGCTGCGCACCCGGAGAAGTTCGACTACGTCTTCATCGACTGCCCGCCGTCGCTCGGCCTTCTCACGGTCAACGCGCTCTGTGCGGCGCAGGAGGTACTTATTCCGATCCAGTGCGAGTACTACGCGCTCGAGGGTCTGAATCAGCTGATCAACAACATCAATCTGGTACGCCAGCACCTCAACCCCACGCTCGACGTCTCCACCATTCTTTTGACCATGTACGACCGGCGCACTCGGCTGGCGGACGCGGTGGAGCAGGACGTGCGGAACCACTTCGGAAGCAAGGTGCTGAACGCCGTTATCCCGCGGAATGTTCGGGTGTCGGAGGCTCCGAGTTACGGACAATCAGTGATGACCTACGATCCGGGTTCTAGAGGCGCAACCAGCTACTTCGAGGCCGCCCTGGAGATCGCGATGCGTGGCGTCAACACGGGAGGCACGGCATGAAGAACCGTCCACGGGGCGGCCTGGGCCGCGGCCTGGGCGCACTGATCCCCACGGCTCCGGCCGTCGATCCCTCCCCGCCGGTGGCGCCTTCGCCGGCACCGATTCCGCCGCCTGCTGCGCCGCCGTTCGATGAGGTTCCGGTCACTCCGCCGGCTCCCGCTCCGGCCGCTGACGATCTGGCGCCGGTGCCGGGTGCGCGGTTTGCCGAGCTGCCGGTCACCGCGATCGAGCCGAACGCGAAGCAGCCGCGGCACGTTTTCGACGAGGAAGCGCTCGAGGAGCTGAAGACCTCGATCAACGAGGTCGGGTTCCTGCAGCCCATCGTCGTGCGCGACCTTGGCGACAGCCGGTACGAGCTGGTCATGGGCGAGCGGCGGTGGCGTGCCGCGCAGGCCATCGGGCGCGAGACGATTCCGGCGATCATCCGGGAGACCCGCGACGATGCGATGCTGCGGGACGCGCTGCTGGAGAACATCCACCGGGCCAACCTGAACCCGCTGGAAGAAGCGGCCGCGTACCAGCAGTTGCTTGAGGAGTTCGGCGCCACGCACGAGGAGTTGGCGCGGCGGATCGGGCGCAGCCGGCCGCAGATCTCCAACACGATCCGTTTGCTGAATCTGCCGGCGCCGGTGCAGCGGCGAGTGGCGGCCGGGGTGCTTTCGGCCGGGCATGCGCGGGCTTTGCTGGGCCTGGACGACGGCGAGGCCCAGGAGAAGTTGGCGCTGCGGATCGTTGCCGAGGGTCTGTCGGTCCGGGCGACTGAGGAGCTGGTTTCGCTGGCGATCTCGGAGGGGCCGGCCAAGAAGGCGGCGCCCACTCGGCGGGCGAAGGTGCATGCGCCGGCGCTGAACGAGTTGGCTGAGCGGTTGTCGGATCGCTTCGACACCCGGGTGAAGGTCGACATAGGGCGTAACAAGGGCAAGATCACCATAGAGTTCGCGACGGTGGATGATCTGGAGCGGATCGTGGGGATGATCGGGGTGGACGAGGAAGGCTCCGGCGGCAGCGAGGACTGACGTCCGGGGGTTGGATCAAGGCACGCGACTGGGTCGCGTGCCTTTGTCATTTCTGGGTTGGGGGCCGCTTTCATACGTCTGATTTGGTCCCCAACGGAGATTTCGATGATCCAGAAATCCCAGGAGAATCGCTCTGACAGAACCGAAATGGGGAGCGTTTCCGGGTCTGAGCCTCGCCCTGATCAATCCTACGTTGGTACATTATGCTGTACATGTACCCGAGTCCTTCTGTGTGGGCCCGGACGGCGTGGACGATCTTGGTCGATGGCCTGGCTGATTCACTGGCGCATAGCCACAATTCGCTGATCGCCATACTCTCACTGTGGTCGACCGTTGAGGATTTGGAGGGTATTGGCCCGTCCGAGTCTTCGAAGCGCCAACTTAACACTCCGCTGAAAGACTCGGGGTCCAGTGGCTTTGGGTGGGCACGGCTTGCGTAACGAACGAACTCATGTTGCGTCTGTGCTTGGGGTTGCAGCGCGGTGTTTGACCGACCTACCAGATCGTGCTGGCCGCCGTGCACTGAGACCGCGCGTTCGAATCCGTCGGTCTAGGTCATGGTCCGATCGTTGCCGACGTCGGCATTTCGAAGGTCGAGCTCGCTCCCAGCTCCAGGCGGTGCGATGACTTGGGCGTGAACATGCCCACGTCTGCCGCGGGCGAGGGGGTGTCGGGCCTTCGGCTGAGTGAAGCCTGGTTCGTGCGGATCGATCTAGGGCTCCTCAAACTGCCTGTGCGGTTCTGCCGCGTCTCCTCGTTTCACGTGAAACGAAAGGGTCGCGGGAACCGCGTGATCCGGATCTTCCTCGACTGTGCACGGTGCAATCCGTTGGTTGATGCAAGGGCTGGCGCATCACTGGACCGGATCATCATCTGTGAGCAAGTAAAACGGCCGCCCCACGATGCCCGGCTCGAGCCTACGGAATATTGCGGCCCTCTCATGACCGTCAGATTCGAGGTGGCAACGCGGACTAGCTCGATACGAAAGGCTTCCAAGGCCTACCAACTGACCGCACAATGCGGAGCCACGTGAAGCGACCCGTTCGCACCGCCGCCGGATTTCCGCCTTGTATGGGTGCCGCTGGCGGTTCGGGTTAGCTGCACCGCGGGCTGCCACCGAGGACTCGGGACCAGAGACCCAAGCGACCAACAATCAGCTTCGCACGAGAGAAGTTGAAGCAGTCCAAGGTTGCACCCCACGGGCCGGGCCACGAGAGCCTGGACCCCAGCCCTGCGGAATGAACGGCCCGAACCACGCCGCCGGTCCAAGAGAGCGGATCGCCACCGACGCCGGCCACGGGTCGGCTTGGTAACGAGTCATTCAGACCTAGGCTGCCTACTGAAACCCACGGGGTAGCAATCCCGATCGAGGGCAAGACCTCGACGCCTCCGAGGGCTCAACGTCAGCAACCCGGCGATTCTGTGCCCTTCCTTGGCGCCGAGACTAAGGTCCGGCGTCCATCTTCGGAACAGCTAGGCCGGCGATCAGCTCACCGCCAGCGCGCCAACTGCACCGCCGAGTTCAGCCCTCCGCCAGTTCGAGTCAGGGGCATGCGGCTGTTTCACGTGAAACGAAGGGTCGACGATGGTCTTCCTACTCCCCTCGGCCCAACGACAGGCATTGGACCGGGGCGGGCGCCGCCTTCCATTCCCGTGGTGGTGCCCGCGTGGTGGTGCCCGCGTGGTGGTGCCCGCGTGGTGGTGCCCGCGTGGTGGTGCCCGCGTGGCGGTGCCCGCGTGGCGGTGCCCGCGTGGCGGTGCTGTCGACGCGATTTCGAGAGATGGGGCGACCTAGCGTCTATGAGGCTGGTTCCACGTGAAACCTGATTTGGCCAGCGGGCCGCTGCCAAGCGGAAGTTTGGCGGGACCCGCGTTGCGCGGGCAGCCTGACCCTCTACCGAGGATCGGCACGTTGGCGACCCTGGGCTCTTCGAGGAAGGTGGACAGGGTGTCGAGACTGCAAGCCTCCAGAAGGTTCCTCACGCGATCTAGCGAGGCCGGTGCCTGACCCGAACGGCTGAGGATTCCCTCCAGGAAAGGAGACTCTGGGCCGGGCACCCGCATGACGCCGACAGTCCTTGGCGGGCCGTGCGGTCCCGGGGCATCCGCCTACTTCACCGGGTGCCTTGTTTCACGTGAAACGCTGGCATCTAGAATCCGTCGGAGCCGGGAGCCGGGAGCCGGGAGCCGGGAGCCGGGAGCCGGGAGCCGGGAGCCGGGAGCCGGGAGCCGGGAGCCGGGAGCCGGGAGCCGGG
>NZ_BOMV01000046.1 GCF_016862375.1 Paractinoplanes rishiriensis
GGGAGCCGGGAGCCGGGAGCCGGGAGCCGGGAGCCGGGAGCCGGGAGCCGGGAGCCGGGAGCCGGGAGCCGGGAGCCGGGAGCCGGTAGCCGGGAGCCGGGAGCCGGGAGCCGGGAGCCGGGAGCCGGGAGCCGGTTTCACGTGAAACGGCCGAACCTCGTAGTGGCCGTCGAGTCGCTCCGGTTCCGTCCCTGCGCCCCCAAACTCGAACCCGGAGACCGGCCAACCGCCCTCGGCGATTCGCGGTCGCGCTCGAACGGACCTTCAATCTCAAGGGGGTTCTTGCGTTGGTGACCGCGGGCGCCGGCCGTTGTCCAGCGGGGCACGACATAGGCAGCTTCGACATAGCTCGCGGGCGCGTGTCACATCCTCCGGCCGAGGCGACCTGCCTAAGGAAAGTAGTTGGCTAGCGCGGGGCGTCCGCCGGGCATGCTGTAGCTGGTTGGCCCGCGCGCGGAAGCATCAGCGCGTCATGGGGTACGGCAGAGGTTCTGGTTGGGTGTATGTCCGGGCGCGGAGTAGTGCGCGGTCCGATGGGTGGGGAGCGGCGCGCGGTTTGGCCGTCCGGCGGTGAGAGAAATATGGGTCTGGGATTTTGTCTAGCTTGGCAATCATGGCTCGACATGCGTGATCGGCACAGCCCCGCGGGGCGGTAGGGGAATGCCGATAAGCCGGCCGTGGATCTTCGGGGCGCGCTGGTGTCTGTGTGGCTGTTCTGGCCGAGTCCTGTATCGGCAGGTTGTTGAGGGAAGTCCTGGGCGGAGCTGGGTTGGCCATGCCTGTCGCACGCACCGCGAAGCTGGGTGTCAGTTGCTGACGGGACATGCCGCCCGTCAGTGGCGTGGGGGCGAGGCGTCGCGCGCGAATTAGGTCAGGCATGACCGTTAGCTGCCATCGTTCGTTGGCGACTACGTGTGTGGGTGACCCGATGCCTGGTCCGCGGGAAGTTCGTGCCGGCACCTGACCGCGGATTTGGACGGCCCCGAAAAAGAGAGCTGGATCCTCGCCCGGCGCATCGCGAAGGACAGCACTGCGCCGGGCGGTCGCTGGGAATTGGCGGTGCGAGAGCGGTGCGGGATCAGATCCGCATGCCGTCAACGTCGGAACTCGGGTGTGGCGCGAGGATCCGAGGTACCAGGCCGCGATCGGCGCGGACTTGCCCGGATCGTAAGGATGCGATTCCAAGATGGCGATGTCCGGTCGGAGTTCAGGGCTCGCTCTAGCGGTGCCGAGACGCGAGGCCTCTGAGGTTTCGATCGCCGCCACCCAAGTGTCTGTTCAAGCGAGGTTGCCGGGACGCGAACGGGGGCTGTGCTGGTGGTCGCAGCAGCGATTCGCGGGCGGGCCGGCAGGGCTGCGAAGGTCAACCCGTGGTCCGCATACCCGAAGCAGATGCGGACCGGCCGGCCAGGATAGGCAACGAAATCCTGGCCTCTGGAACTGGTGGCCTGAGCCCTCGCAGCGGTGGTGGCGAGAGCTGACGCCGAGCCAGCCGCACCGTGCGGCACTGGAGGTGCGTGGGATGGGCGGCGCCCGATCTCCGATGCTGGCGTGCACTCGGGGTGAGAGTCACCACGGCTGGAGCGCGGTAGCGGTCTGCTTCCTTGGGCGGGATCGGCGGGCTGGCACTCGCAGCGGCTCCGATGAACGCGTATCTGACCGCCGGTAGAACTCGGCCGGTCTGCTGGCTACCTACATCCCAGATCACGATCGGGCCGGTGCGCACTCGCTGAACCATCGGGCAAATCGACGTGGGGGTTCACGCTGTTCCACTAGTGGTCGCACAGGCGCCCAAGGCAAGCACCTGCGCGCAATCGTGTTCGATGAAACGGGTTGTGCCGGATGATCGCGAGGAGAACGGGGGAGGCAATGTAGGCCACCCCGACGACGGGGATATCAGGGTGCGACGCACTGGGCGGAACACCACCGATCGATGGCGGGCGGCTGCGGTGGCCCGGGCGTCGGCGATCGCGGTGGAGGGCATGGTGTCCGGGCCAGTCCTGCGCAGGTCGCCGGGTCTCGGTGTCGGCGGCCAAGTGCGTCAGCGCCGTACCCGTTATGCGTGACTCGGTAGGCGCTGAGGCGGCGGGCGTGAGCGGGTTTGGGATCGGCCATTGGTAAGCAAACCTGGACTGCCGACGGGCGGGGCAACCCCTGAGCGCAGCCTGTCCTGGGTCGCTATCGGGCTATGCGGGGGTGGGGTCAGCCTCGTGCCGGCGCGGCGCGGCGTACACGAGCGACTTTCTCCACTGCGCGATTAGGCGGCGGGCGCTAGCGCGACGTCGCCGAACGCTCCTGGCGGGGTTGACCGGACCTGAAGAAGACGGCCGACAGGTGTCTGTCGACGCCTCTTCGCCTCGGTGCCGGCGCACCGCGCAGATGGAGGCTGCGGTCGGCCTATAGGAACTACGCGTCTCCGCCGAGCAACTTCCGCCTGCGTCGCGCTCCATGTTGTCGGCGTCGTCTGCCACCGTGACCGCTCGAAGGGTGCCCAAAGGGCCAGCCGTAGGTTGGTGCTGACGTCTCGAGGCTGGGCAGGACTGGGACATGCGTAGGGCCAGGGGATGGTCGCATTGAGGGGCCCGGAAACGGCCGTGAGGACGTCTCATCTCGCGCTTGGGTGCGGATGTGAAAGTGAGCCAATCTCAGACGGGTGTGGCGTAATGGCCATCTGGCCGGCGTTCCCGAGGAGACCGATACCGGTGTGCGACGCGGCAGGGTGATGTGCCTTCTCGGCCTGCATGTCGAGGGGTGGTGCATCCGTGAGGGCCTTTATCCACAGGCTGTGGGTAAAGCCTGTGAGAAACGGGTGGGCGCCGTTTCACGTGAAACGGCGCCGATGTGGTGGACGTCGTCCACGGGTGTATCCACAGGGGCTGCACGCGTTCTACGTCGCGTTTCACGTGAAACGAGCCAGCCTGTGGATAACTTCTGTGGATAACTTTGCGAGTTGTGCGGTGCCCACGGACGGTGATGGGTATCGACATTGATCTGGTCGCTCGATCGGCTGACCGGGTGTTACCCACAGTGTCGAAAATTGACCCGGGACAGTGGGTCTGGCCTGGGCTAAGGTCACGTCGTGCGCGACAACACGGTTCCCTTGCCCGACTTCACGCGTTGGCCGTCGTTTCCCTTTGAAGGGGACATGAGGGTCAAGCCGCTCGCTGCCCCGGTCGAAGTCGAGCCGCCGCGAAGCGGTGAGGACGCCGCCGAGTGCGTTGCGTGCGGCACGCCCGACGGCTCTTACATCTGGGTTTCTGAGCGGTGGCGCGTCCGCACGATGGATCGCCCTACCGGGCTACCGATGGTTCTCATCCTGGAGTGCCGTTCGCACCTGGACCTGGGGGACCTGCCGAACCTGCTGGCGGCGGAACTCGGTGTCATGACGGTCCGACTCGAGCGCGCGATTCGATCGCTGGACGGCGTCGCCCGCGTACACGTCAATCGATGGGGTGATGGGTCCGCGCACCTGCACCTCTGGTTCCTCGCCCGGCCCTATGGCCGGCTGCAGTTGCGGGGCACGTTCCTGTCGCTGTGGGACGACATTCTGCCGGTGATTCCGGAGCAGCAGTGGCGGGAAAATCTGGCATTGGTGGCGGCCTGGTTGGCGGAGTTCGGTGGGCAGGCGATTGCCGAGCCGCCGCACATTCAGTGGCAGGCGCCGTCGACGTTCACCGTCTCGCCGGATGCCGGGGCGGCTGGAGCTGGCTTTGACGCCGAAGAGGATCTCGGAACGGGGCAAGGGGGCGCTGGGCAGCAAGAAGCAGACGTGGATCCCGGGACTGACGCCGACCCTGGAACGGGCGAGGGTTCGGATGAACGTGGTCGTGGGCAGGTTGGGCCGCAAGCGGACGCCGAGTCGGGTGGTCGGCCAGGGCTCGGTGGCATGGCCGGGATAGGCGATGAGGCTGGGCCCAGCAACGAAACCGGATCCAGCAATGAAGCCGGATCCAGCAATATAACCGGGCCGGGCGTTGGGGCTCGGGACGCGGAACCAGGAACGCAGAACGCGGCCAATACGGAGGTCGGTGCTGTGGTGGAAGGTGAGCCCCGTGCCGACGCGACGGTCGTAAGAGACCGTGACGAGGGCACAGCTACGGACGGCGAGTCGACCGCGGTAGACGACCGCCGGCCGGCCACGCTAGGCGACCTCGGAAACCCGGCGACAGTGCCCCATCCGCGCCCCCCGACGCCGCAGCGACAGCCGCAGGCCACAACCTAGAGGCCGGCGCGGAAGCATCGGTAGGCGCTGGCGCGGCCGCACAGGGCGATTTTGCTGGTGAGCACGGGAGCCGTTTGTAGGCGAGTTTTAGAGCCAACCCAGGTGGTTCGGCATGATCAATGTCGGTGTGTTTGAGAGCCACCCCGTCGCGAGTCAAAGTCTCTGCCGGCGCTATGACCCGCCGTGTTCGGCCGTGCTTTCCAGGCGTTGGCGGGTGAGTGCGAGCATGTCGATCAGCCAGCCGGGTCCGCCGGTGTATGTCCCTGGCGCGGAGGAGTGCGTCGAGCTCGCGTGGATGGGGGAGAGAACCCATGCGCGCGATCCGCAGCGCGAGAATATACGTGTCGATCAGGGAGGCATGGTTGATCCGGCTGCGTGGTCGTGGCATCAAGCGGAAGTCAGTGCAGTCATGGTTCGGATGTTCCGTGCCTGCTGACCTGCGCCTCGTTTCCAGCGACGAACTGGTGACACTGATCAGCACCGCTAAGCGGCGAGGGTTCAGCCGCACGGCGAAGGGTCTCCACCCACAAGGTGGGGAGACATTCGCCGTGCTCCCTTACCTCTACGAGGGTTCCCCAGAGGCTTCGTGGATCTGCCTGATCCTCCACGTCAACGGCTGGACAGAACCGCCTGATTCCCGGCCTGAGGTCACCTTCGGCCGCCTCGACATTGCCCTGGCTGACTTCGGCTCCCTGCGACGTGCCAGACGGCGCCAACGAGATCAGCTACTCCACTGGACAACGTGGCTCGCCTTCAGCCGCAGCCAAACGGTCCCCGCGGCTGGTGCCGAAACTCAGCGACACCAGCCGGGAAGTGCGCAGTAAGGCCCCGGCCCAGTCGGCATGGCGCGGTGACAGCGCGGTGTGGGAATCAGACGGTCGGCGTGGGACGGTTACAGCGCTGTGTGGGGACCAGGCGTGTCGGCGCGTCGGGGGATGCGGGCTGGCTCGGTATACCTAAGGACGGCGGCGGTAGAGGCTTATCCGGCGAGATCGGAATAACGCGGTGCTGGACGGCTCGCTGTGGGGAACGTCGCCGCGCTCGGCAGATCGTGTCGAAGCCTCGCGTGCACCAAGGGCGGCCCAGTGCCGCGACAGGCCGGCCCTACCCTTCCCGGGAGCGCGCCACCGCCCGCCCCACCAGCGTCGCCAAGATGCGTCCCAGATCCATCCCCGCCGCCTGCACCGCCAGCGGCAGCAACGACGTCTCCGTCAAGCCCGGTGACACATTGATGCCCAGCACCTGCGGTGAACCGTCCTCAGCCACGATCAGATCCACCCGGGACAGGTCGCGTAGGCCCAACGCCTTGTGGGCCGCCAGCGCCGTCTCCGCCACCCTGGCCGCGACCTCCTCGTCCAACCGGGCCGGCGCGTGCCACGTGGTCAGGCCGGCCGTGTAACGGGCCGCATAGTCGTACACGCCGTCGCGCGGGACGATCTCTACTGCAGGGAGCGCCTGCGGGCCCGCGCCCAGGTCGACGATCGAGACCGCCACGTCGGCGCCGGGCACGTAACGTTCGACCAGCGCCGTTGAGTCGTACGCGAAACAACCCACCATCGCTGCCGGCAGGGCCGCATCCTCCCGGACCACCGCGGCGCCCAGGCCCGAACCGCCCTGGGCCGGTTTGACCATCAGCGGCAGGCCCAGGCGGTTGACGATGCGGTCGAGCACCGCCACGGCGCCCAGCTCGGAGAACCTGTCGTGCGGCAGCGCCACCCAGTCGGGCGTCGGGATGTCGGCCTCGCGCAGCATCGACTTGGCCGACGGCTTGTCCCAGGCCATCCGGGCCGCCTGGGCGTCGCAGCCCACGTACGGGACGCCGCAGAGGTCCAGCACCCCGCGCAGCGAACCGTCCTCGCCGGTGGCGCCGTGCAGGGCGATCACCACCGCGTCCGGCGGGTCTTCCTGGAGGGCCGGCAGCAGCGACACGTCGGCGTCGCGCATTTCGGCCGTGACGCCCACCGCGCGCAGCGCGTCGAGCACCCGGCGACCGGAACGCAGCGACACGTCCCGCTCGTAGGAGAGGCCACCGGCCAGAACCATCACGCGCACTTCGTCACCCACACCCATGGAAGTGATCATGCCAAGTCGGGGCCGGGGGCATCGGCGGCGACCGCGCCCCGGCGGCGGTGGTGCGGCGCGGCGGTGCCGAAGACCGCGCGCATCGCGAGTTCCTGCTGCATCACGCCGGAGAGGCGGCGCACGCCCTCACGCAGCCGCTCGGGCGTCGCGTACGAGAAATTGAGCCGCATGTTGCCCGTGCCGGTGCCGTCCGCGTAGAAGCCCGTGCCGGGCACGTACGCCACCCGCGCCGCGATCGCCCGCGGCATCATCGCCTTGGAGTCGAGACCCTCGGGCAGCGTCACCCAGACGAACAGGCCGCCGGTCGGATGGGTCCAGGCGGTGCCGGCCGGCATCAGGTCGCGCAGGGCCGTCACCAGCGCGTCGCGGCGTTCCCGGTACAGCTCGCGATACGTCTTGACCTGCTCGCGCCACGGCATGTTGGTGAGGTACTGGGTTACCGCGCCCTGGGCGAATGCGCTCGGGCACAGCACGTTGGCCTCGCTCATCATGACAAGCTTTTCCCGTACGGCGTGCGGGGCCAGAATCCAGCCCACCCGCAGACCCGGCGCGAACGTCTTGGAGAACGTGCTGACGTAGAACACCCCGTCGTGCCGGCGGGCCCGCAGCGGCAGCGGCGCGTCGCCCTCGAACGACAACATGCCGTACGGGTCGTCCTCGACCACCAGCAGACCGGCCCGCTCGCAGATGTCGAGCACCTGCTCGCGGCGTTCCTCGGACAGGGTGACGCCGGCCGGATTTTGGAACGTCGGGATCGTGTAGAGGAACTTGGCCCGGCGCCCGGAGCGGGCCACCGCGGCGATCGACTCCTCGAGTGCTGCCGGGATCAGTCCCTCGTCGTCCATTGCCACGTGCACGACCTGTGCCTGGGCAGCCTGGAACACCCCGAGTGCACCGACGTAACTCGGTCCCTCGGCGAGCACCACGTCACCCGGGTCCAGGAACAGACGTGCCAGCAGGTCGATCGCCTGCTGACCGCCGACCGTGACCACCACGTCATCCGGGGAGGCGCCGTTGATGCCGGAGAGCGCCATCACCTCGCAGATGCGTTCGCGCAGGTCGATCGTGCCCTGGCCGATGCCGTACTGGAGGCTGGACGCGCCGTGCTCGGCGGCGAGCCGGCCGAGCATCTCGCCGACCGCGTCGAGCGGGAGGGCGGAGATGTACGGGGAGCCACCTGCCAGCGAGACGACCTCGGGACGACTGGCGACGGCGAACAGTGCGCGGATCTCGGAGGTGGTCATCCCCCGCACACGTCGCGCGTACAAATCGGTGTAGTCGTCCTGGGTCGTGCCGGTCATCCGGCTCTCACCTCACCTTTCGAAACGAAGGAAGTAGGTCGATCCTAATCGGCGTGGGCATCGAGGTCTCCGGGTTAACCCCGTCGAGATGCCCGACCTGGTCCCGTTCATGGGATTTGCGGCGTAGGATCACGCCGGGGCGCGGGCTAGGCACGTGGACAGGACCGTGCTCGAAACTGGTCGCCTGCTCTAGGGGGATTGCAGTGTCGCGACGCCTCGTCAACCTCACCCTGGACACCCTCGAGGATCTGCCCCGGCCGTGCCGGCAGTGCGTCTACTGGGAACTCGACCCGGTGGCCGCCGAGCGGGCCTGCGCGTCCGGTGATCCGGGCCTGGAGAAGGAGGCGTGGGTGTCGCAGACGCTTCTGGAGTGGGGTTCCTGCGGCAAATTGGCGTACGTGGACGGCATGCCCGCCGGATTTGTCATGTACGCGCCGCCCGCGTACGTGCCTCGCTCGATGGCCTTTCCGACGTCGCCGGTGAGCGCCGACGCCGCCCTGCTGATGACCGCGCACGTGGTGGCCGCATTCGCCGGCGGCGGCCTGGGCCGGATGCTGGTGCAGGGCGTGGCCCGTGATCTGACCAAGCGGGGCGTGAAGGCGATCGAGTCGTTCGGCGACGCGAAGTTCGGCGAGGCGGATGACGACGAACGGCACGGTGGCTGTGTGGCACCGGTCGATTTCTTCCTGTCCGTCGGCTTTAAGACCGTACGCCCGCATCCTCGCTATCCGCGACTTCGCCTCGAGCTCCGCACCGCCCTTTCGTGGAAGTCCGACGTCGAGTACGCGCTCGAGAAGCTCCTCGGCTCGATGAGCCCGGAGACGCTGTTGCGCCCGGTCCGGCCGGCCCCCGCGACCCGCAGCGTGGAAAATTAGGTCCGGCTGTTGGTCAGCGCGGCCCGCAGCTGCCGCACGTCGATCGACCCGGTCGGCACGTCGATCTCGACCGGGTAGTACATGCGCTGCACCGCGGCCAGGATCGCCTCCACCAACTGCTCCCGGAACAGCGGGTTGACCAGGCGGTCGCGGTCGTCCGGTGAGGTCAGGTAGCCGAGGTCGACCCGCACCGCCGGCATCCGGGTCAGCCGCAGCAACTCCCACGTCTTGGCGTGGATGTGGCAGTCGCGCAGCCCGGTGCGCACCACGATCTCGCGCTGCACCAGGTTGGCCAGCCGCTCGCCCACGGTCGAGCTGAGCCCGCTGCCGGTGCCGTAGTGGTAGGTCGCCACGCCGTGCGCCGCCGAATTTTCCTGACCGTCCAGGTGCAGCGAGATCAGCAGGTCGGCGCCGAGGCTGTTGGCCAGCCCGGCCCGATCGGCGCCGCTCATCGCCTTCGCCGGCTGCGGCCCACGGGTCAGGTGCACCCGCATGCCGGCCGCGGCGAGCCGGCCCTCCAGCCGGGCCGCCAGGTCGAAGACGAGGTCGGCCTCGGTCCACCGCAGCGGGCCCTCCGGCACCACCACGCCGAGGTCCTCGCCGCCGCCGTGCCCCGGGTCGATCACGATCGTCTTGCCGACCAGGTTGGTGCCGGCCTGCCGGAACGCCTCGGCCTCGCGCAGCCACTGCGGCCGGCCACCGACCACCTTGCGGCCGAGCCGGCGAAGCGCCTTCATGGTCTGCGGTCCGCACGAGCCGTCCGAGGTGAGTCCGACCTCACGCTGGAACTGGGCTACCGCGCGGGCGGTGCGGGGACCGTAGATCGAGTCGGCGCGACCGGGGTCGAACCCCATCTCGAGCAGCCGCTCCTGCAGCGTCCGGACGTCCTCGCCGACCAGCGCGTCGGGTACCGAGTGGAAGAGGGTGCGTGCGCCCAGCCGCCAGCGGGCCGCGTCGAGCGCGCCCCAGGTCTCGTCGCCGACCAACCCGTCCACGCCGATGCCCCGGCTCTGCTGAAAGGCGCGGACCGCGCCGTCCATGGCGTCGTCGAAGACGTCCGATGCGGTGTCGAGCAGGTCCAGGCCGACCAGGATGGATCGAATCTCGGCAACGGCTGGGCCGCTGTCTCCACGTCGGATCGAACGCACGCGCGACTCCCTTGGCATAACGAGCTTGGTAAAACGAACGAGCTTGGCAAAACGAGAGCGTACCCTCCAGTCGCTCTACCCACCGGGTGGCAAATCCACCCGTAGTACAGCGACGCCCCGCGCCCGAACGGGGCGCGGGGCGTCGGTACGGAGCAGCTCAGAGGGCCGATTCGATGAAATTCACCAGGGCGCTCTTGGGCTTGGCGCCGGTCACCGAATTGATCGGCTCGCCGCCCTTGAAGAGGGTCAGTGTGGGCACCGACATAACCCGGTAGGCGCGGGTGGTCTCCGGGTTCTCGTCGATGTTGAGGCTGACGATCTCCACCCTGTCGCCCATCTCGTTGGCGATCTCGGCGAGCAGCGGGTCGACCTTTTTACAGGGCATGCACCACTCCGCCCAGAAGTCGACCAGCACCACCCGGTCCGACTGCAGTACGTCGCTCGTAAAGGTGGCGTCCGTGACCGCCTTGCCTGCTCCCACTACGACCCTCCAGGTCTGTTACAGCTCGACGAAAGATGCGATGAATCGCTCGGCGTCCAGCGCCGCGGCACATCCCGTGCCGGAGGCCGTGATGGCCTGACGATAGGTGTGGTCGACGAGGTCGCCGGCGGCGAACACGCCGGGCAGGTTGGTGCGGGTGGACGGGGCGTCGACCTTGACGTAGCCCTCGTCGTCCAGCTCGATCTGGCCCTTGAACAGCTCGCTGCGCGGGTCGTGACCGATCGCCACGAACACGCCGGTGACGTCAAGGACCTTGGTCTCGCCGGTCTGCACGTTGCGGAGCCGGGCACCGACGACCTTGCCGTCCTCGCCGAGGATCTCGTCGACCACCGAGTGCCACTCGACCTTGATCTTCGGGTTGTCGAGGGCCCGCTTCTGCATGACCTTGCTGGCCCGGAACGAGTCGCGGCGGTGCACGATGGTGACCGTCTCGGCGAACCGGGTGAGGAAGGTGGCCTCCTCCATGGCCGAGTCGCCGCCGCCGACCACCACGATGTGCTGGCCGCGGAAGAAGAAGCCGTCACAGGTGGCACACGAGGACACGCCGTGGCCGAGCAGCTCCTGCTCGCCGGGCACGCCGAGCGGCCGCCACGCGGAACCGGTGGAGAGGATTACGGCGCGGGCGAAGTACTGCTTGTCGCCCACCCAGACCGTCTTGAGTCCCTCGGTGCCCGGCTCGGTCGGCTTGTCACCGAGCTCGACCCGGGTCGCGTCGTCGGTGATGAACTCCGCACCGAACCGCTCGGCCTGGGCACGCATGTTGTCCATCAGTTCCGGACCCATGATCCCGTCCCGGAAGCCGGGGAAGTTTTCCACCTCGGTGGTGGTCATCAACGCGCCGCCGGACTGCACGCCCTCGATCACGAGCGGCTTGAGATTGGCCCGGGCCGCGTACAGCGCCGCGGTGTATCCGGACGGTCCCGAACCGATGATGATCAGATTGCGGACCTCGTCCACTGCCGACTCCTGTCGTCTGACGTCGCCGGGGAGAACACCCGGAGACACTGCACGCTAGAACGCCATGCTAGGCACACGCCATTCCCTCTCCGCCGGCCCGTGGCGGACCTCACGAGGAGTGCCGCTCAGCGTACCGGCCGGGACTTCAGCGTGTCGGCGCCGACGCCCTGCATCCCGCAGGACGGGCCGCTCGCCCACGCCCAGGTGCCGTTGTCGGCGGTGAACCGGACGATGATCGCGGGAGCGCCTTGATACCTGGCGAGGTCGACCGACAGGGCCGAGATCATGCCGCCGGCGTTCTCGAGTTGAATCGCGTCGAGGCAGTCTTGCAAAGCCGGCCGACCGCGCAGCCGGGCCAGCGCCTGGCTTTCCGCCGCCGCGCGGGTCTGCTTGCTGGCGGAGCCGCTGTCCGGCGCCGACAGTGCGTGGGCGATCGGCTCGTCGGGGAGGGTCTGCTCGGTGTAATCCATGCCGCTCTCGAGGATCCGCAGATCGGCCGCGGCGGCAGCGGGCGGGACACCGGCGTCGTCGGCGGCGCTGTCCCGCTGCTGCGACTCGGACAACTGAGCGGCCGACCCGGCCGAGTTTTCGGCGCTCTGGCCGGAGAGATAGTCCAGGCCGAATCCGGCGAACGCCGCCACCCCCGCCGCGATGGCGATCGGGGTGGCCCAGCGCATGCGCCGTCGGGCTCCGGCTCGGGTGGGGCGGGCACGCTGCGTCGTTTTTTCTTCCGGTACGCCGTGAGCACCGTCACCGCGCACCGCGGTGAGATGGGGCACGGGCGGCGCGGCCAGTTCCGCCGGGATCGGCGCCGGTGCCGCGATCGGGTCGCCAGCCGTGGCCGGCACCGGCACAGTGAGCAGGGCGTCGAGCCGCTCGGCCAGGTCGACCGGCATCGGCTCGGCCGCGAGCCGGACCAACTCGGCGCCCACCGCGGTCATGCCGGCGCTGAGCTCGCGATAGGCGTCGCCCCACGCGGGGTCGTCGGCGATCAGCGTGGCCACCACGGACTCGTCGGGCGTACCGGTCAAGGCACCGCCGATGTAGTCGGCCAGCAGGTCGATGTCGACCCCACCGCCGAGCGCACCGAACTCCGCCCCGGTCACCTCTGCTCCCTCCGATCGCCCGTCGCCGGCAGTTTCGCGGCCGGCGCGGGTCCCGATGAGACGGTTTCCGCGGCGGATCGGTTCCCACCGCTCGGGTGACCGGCGTCTCCACCGGTGCGCAGGTGGCCGAGCGCCAGCGCCATCCGGGCCCGGCCGCGGGCGCACCGGCTCTTGATCGTGCCCTCGGCCACCCCGAGCATCGCGGCGGCGTCGGCTACCGGGTAGCCCTGGACGTCGACCAGCACGATGGCGGCGCGCTGCTCCACCGGCAGCGCGGCCAGCGCCTCGCGGACCACCAGCGCGGTGTCGTGGTCGACCGCCGGCGCGGCCGGCTCGGGTCCGGAGGGGCGGTCGTCGTCGTTGCGGTTGCCGTCCGGCAGCGGCACCGTCGGGTGCGCCTGCCGGCGCCGGATGCGATCCAGGCAGGCATTTACCACGATGCGGTGCAGCCAGGTGGTGACGGCCGAGTCGCCGCGGAAACGGGCGGCGTTGCGGTGCGCCGACAGCAGCGCGTCCTGGACCGCGTCGGCGGCCTCCTCGCGGTCGCCGACGGTGCGCAGGGCGACGGCCCACAACCGGTCGCGGTGCCGCCGCACGATCTCGGCGAACGCCTGCGGGTCGCCGTCGAGGTGGGCGCGCAACAGCGCGGCGTCGTCCGGTGCGGTCTGATCCGCACCGGGCACACCGGACGAAGCGTCCCCGGAAGTCACCCGAGCAATCTAACCGAGCGGTGCGAGCCGATGGGTAACGGTCAGTACCCGAACACCGAGATCTCGCTGACGCTCACCTGGAAGCGGTCGCCGTTGTCGGCGCGCGGCAGTTCGGTGATGAACACCAGCACGTACTGGTACTTGGTGTTGGCGTCGAAGACCGAGAAGACCTCTTTGGTGCCGTCGCTCTTCCAGTCGGCGTCCGCCTCGCCCAGCCGCTTGAAGGTCTCGACGACCTTCTTGTCGCCGTTGCTGTTGTTGCCGGGGTCGCTGGTGCCGGTGCGGATGTCCATGCCGACGCCGGGTGAGGACGTCTCGACGCTGATCTCGGAAAGGTTGCGCGGCTCGCCCAGGTTGATCAGGACACCCATGCCCTTTTTCAGGTTGCCGAACTTGGCCGTGTTGAACCGGTGCGTCTCCCACGCGGTCTCGCCGTTGTCGTCGACCACGAGCTTGGCCTCGTCGGAGTCGGAGCGGTCGCCCGGCGGCGGGTCGACGATGCGCACCATGTCCTCGGTGAGCTTGAATTTCTGCGGCTCGGGGACGGCCTGCTGGCTGTCGGACGTGTTCGGCTTGTCGGCTCCGAGGCCGGCCTGGGTGGGACCGCCGGACGAACCACTCGAGCTGGTGATCGCCCGGATGCCGAAGATCAGGCCGATCACGGCGATGACCAGCAGCGCGGCGACGCCCAGCATGATCTTGGAGGTGCTGCGCGGCGCCTCGGCCGTGCCGTTGCCCTGGGTGAACCGCAGCGGGCCGACGTCGTCGTAGTCGTCGTCGGCCGCGTCCAGCCGGGCCATCTCAGCGGCCAGCGCGTCGGCGTCCGGGGCGGCGACCCGCTTGTCGAGCAGGTCCATGGTCAGGTCGTCGAGGTAGGCGGGCACGCCGGCCCGGATCTGCCGGGGCGCGGCCAGGTTACCGCTGGCGTCCCGGGTCGCGTCGGGCACCGCCGACTGGCCCACCTCGGTGTGCGGCCAGCGCGCGGTGAGCGCGTAGTAGAGGAGGCCACCGACCGCGCGGATGTCGGTCTCGGTGGTATCGGCGGAGTCGGCGCGCGCGTCGGCGAGCACCACCCGGCCGTCGTCGGCGATCAGCGCGGTGCCGGGGTGTACGTTGCCGTGCACCATGCCGGTGGCGTGCACCGCAGCCAGGGCGTCGCCGATCGAGTGCGCGATCGCGGTGGCCCGGGCCGGGTCCAGCGGACCCTCCTCGGTGACCATCTCGCGCAGCGACTCACCGTCGACCCACTCGCGCACCACGTACGCGCGGGCGCCCTCGTCGATGGCGTCGTAGACGCCGACCAGGTTGGGGTGGATCACCCGGCTCGCGTCGACCGCGGCCTGGAGCATCTCGGTGGCGGAGTCGCCACCCGGGTAGCGCAGCACCACCGCGACCGGCCGCCGGAGGACCACGTCGATCCCACGCCAGACCTGGCGACCGGCGCTGTCGTCGTTGACGTGCACCTCGAGCTGGTAGCGCTCGGCCAGGATCTCACCGGCGGTGGGTGCGCCGAAGGTCATGACGGGCCCGTCCGCATCGGCCGCGGTCTCGTGGCCTTCGCCGACCTGGGTCACCCGGTCCTCCCTCGGTGCTCCGCGCACGATTCCCAAGCTCGATTCGCATGCTCGATCCGAATGCTGGGCTCGCGTGCTGGGTGCGAATGACGATGTGCGAGGAGCACATGCCGACACCGACCATACCCGCCCTCGGCCACGGTACGGCAGGTCGTCCCCCCGGCGCGGCACCTCCGGCCGACCCACCGTTCGGCCGTCCGGCTTGCCGAAAAGGGGGAATTTGTCCAGCTCGGCCCATTACCGGCCGACCTTGCGGCGCACCATCCCCATCACCTGACTCACTTCGCGCACCCGCAGCAACGCCGCGACACCGAGGTAGACCACGAGGATCACCGAGCCGCCGGCCAGCAACTGGAGGATCGCCTCGCCCCTTCCGTCCGGTTCGCCCGCCCCCGGCATGAGACGCACCACGAGGAGGCCGGCCCCGGCCGCGACCGCCGCGGCGACCAGCACCTTGACGAGGGCCACCGCCACCGAGCCGAGATTGAGCCGGCCGATCTTGCGGCGCAGCACGGCCAGGGAGATCAGTGCCGATACCAGATAGGAGAGTGCGTTGGCGGCTGTCATCCCGGCCGCCGACAGCGACCTGTCGAGCACGGCGGCCAGCAGGAAGTAGGCGCCGATCCGGACCGCCACCACCGGCAGGTTGATCAGTGCGGCGGTCTTGTTGCCCTGCAGGGAATAGAAGGCGTAGGTGCACAGGTAGCTGATCGACAGCGGCAGCACCGCGAATGCGGCCACCACCAGCACCGTGCCGGCGGCCAGGGCGTCCGCGTTGGTGAACCGGCCGCCCTGGAAGAGGAAGACCGCGATCGGCGCGCCCAGCACGCCGTAGACCACCGCGATCGGGGCCAGCGCCACCGCGGTGAGCCGGATACCGCGGCTCAGGTCGGCGCTCACCTCGGCGTACCGGCCGTCGGCTGCGGCCGCGCTCATCTTGGGCAGCAGCGCGGTCATCACCGACACGCCGATGATGCCGTGCGCCATCATCGTCAGCAGGAAGACGTTGTTGAAGGCCAGCACGCTGGCGCTGTCCTCGCCGGCCACCCGGTTGAGGATGCGCACCACGACGAACACGGCGACCTGGTTGGCCGCCACGTAGCACAGCATCCAGCCGGCCAGCGTGCCGACCTCGCGCAGGCCGAGCGAGCGCGGATCCCAGCGCCACCGCCAGTGGAAGCCGACCCTGCGCAGCGCCGGCAGCAGGCCGAGTGCCTGCACCACCATGCCGAGCAGGGTGCCGGCACCGATCAGCAGGACCGCGCCGGGGCTGATGCTCTCCGCGGTGATCCGGTCGCCGCTGAAGATTGCGATGAACAGGCCGCAGGTGGCGATCACCACGAGGTTGTTCAGGATCGGCGCCCACATCGGCGCGGCGAAGTGCCCGCGCACGTTGAGCACCGCACCGATCAGCGCGGACAGCCCGGTGAAGAAGATGATCGGGAGGATCAGGTACGCGAACCGCGTCACCAGATCGCCGTACGCCTCGGTGTTGTCGCCGCCCACCTGGATGCCGGTGATGACCGGAGCGATCACCACCACCAGCAGGGTCGCCACCCCGAGCGCCACCACGGCGAGGGTGAGCAGTTTCTGGGTGAACGCCTCGCCGCCGTCTGGGTCGGCCTTGCGCCGCCGGACCAGCAACGGGACCAGCACGCTGGAGAGGATGCCGCCGAGCAGCAACTCGTAGATCTGGCCGGGGAGGAACTGCGCGGTGGTGTACGCGTTGCCGACCGCCGTGCCGAGCGCCATACCGATCAGCGCGTTGCGGACGAAGCCGATGATCCGGCTCACCAGGCTGCCGACCGCCATGATCGCGCTCTGGCCCGCCGTGCCGCCCCCGGACCCCGTGGCGACGGCGCCGGTCGACTCCGGTGGCAGCGCCTGCTCCTGCGCCGCGTCCGCGCCCGGCACCACCTGGGCGTCGACCGAGATCAGGGTGACCCCGTCCTCGGTCGCCTGCGGTTCGCCGTCCGGCGCGGCATGCGCGCTGCGGTACAGGCCGCCGTTCACCCGAGCCTCCCGACTTGTCCCACCATTGCAGTCACCATAAAGGGGTAGGTCACAGCGTGCGCCGCAGGAGGGTGCCCGGCTCGGCGCCGGCCAGCGTCTCCACCATCCAGTACGCCTCGGCGGGCACCAGCGGCTCACTCAGCGCGTCCAGCACCGTCGGATGATCGCAGCCCGCCTCGGTGAGCGCACCCAGCAGCGCGGGAACGGGAGCCAGGTCACCGGTGGCGAGGATGTGCCGGGCCAGCGGGCGGGTCTCGGCGTACCAGGACTGTCGCGGGACGCGGTCCAGGTGCGCGGCCGCCAGGCGTACGAGCTCAGCCAGATCCTCCCGCGGAAAGCGGGACCCGGACCGCACCTCCAGCAGCGCGCCGGCCGGCCGGGTGAGCACCCCGATCGTGGCGTCGTCGAGCACCCGCGGCGACAGCGCCGGCGGATCGGGCCACCAGTCCGCGCCGGCGAACAGCGGCAGTGGCGTCTGCTCCGGCTCGTTCGTGACCGGCGGCGGCACGTCGCGCAGCAGTGAGCGGAACGCGGCCGCGCGCATCGCGGCCACGGCGCGCTCGTCGTCGTCCGCGGTGGCCGGCGCGAACGGCGTCAGCAGCGCCACCACCAGCCCGGGGTGCGGCAGCGTCGGATCGGCCAGGGCGATCACCCGGGCGCACAGGTCGAGCTCCCACCAGCGCAACGCGGCCGGCCACGGCCCACCGGCCGACGTCCAGCCCAGCTGGACCGGCTCGGAGGAGGCCGGGCCGCGCAGACCCAGCGCCCGCTCACCGGTGGCCGGATCGAGATCGAGCACCAGCGCATAGCCGCCGGTGACCGGGAAGGACACGCGCAGTGCGCGGGCTTCGGCATCGACGTCGGTGGCGGCGTCGCCCGTCCAGAAACCGGGGTCCTCGGTGAGGCGGCGCACGGCCTCGGAAACGGGCACCCGTCCATCCTGCCAGGCACCGGCCCACCACCCAGGAGCGGACGGGCCGTTCGATAACCTGGTCATCCCATGTCTCTGTTAAATGCCGCCCAGCAGAACGCGGTCGCCGAGTTGCTCCGCGTGTCCCCCGTCGCGGACGAGCTGGGGCGCCGGTTCGGCGCCGCCGGGCACGAGTTGCACCTGGTCGGTGGCTCGGTACGCGACGCACTCCTCGGCCGTCTCGGCGACGACCTCGACTTCTGCACCGACGCGCGGCCCGAGCAGACGCTCGCCGTGGTGCAGGGCTGGGCGGACGCCATCTGGGAGACCGGCCGCGAGTTCGGCACGATCGGCATCCAGAAAAACGGCCTGCGACTGGAGATCACCACTTTCCGGGCAGAGGCGTACGACGGGGTAAGCCGCAACCCGATCGTGGCGTACGGCGATTCGCTGCTCGAGGACCTGTCCCGCCGCGACTTCACGATCAACGCGATGGCGGTGTCGCTGCCCGGCCACGTCTTCACCGATCCGTACGGTGGCCTGGCCGACCTCGCCGCCCAGCTGATCCGGACGCCCGCCGCGCCGTCCCAGTCGTTCGGCGATGATCCACTTCGGATGCTGCGCGCCGCCAGGTTCGCCGCCAAGCTCAGGTTCACAGTGGACGAGCCCGTCATCACCGCGATGCGCGACATGGCGCCCGACCTCGACCGGATCACCGCCGAACGGATCCGCGACGAGTTCACCAAGCTGATGTGCGCCGCCGACCCGATCACCGGCCTGCGGCTGCTGGTCGACACCGGCCTGGCCGACCGGTTCCTCCCGGAGATCTCCGGGCTCAAGCTCGAGATCGACGAGCACGCCCAGCACAAGGACGTGTATGAGCACACCCTGATCGTGGTCGCCAACGCGATCCGGCTGGAGGGCGACGAGGAGCCCGACTTCGTGCTCCGGATGGCCGCCCTCATGCACGACGTCGGCAAGCCGGCCACCAAGGCGGTCGGCCGCGACGGCCGGGTCAGCTTCCACCACCACGAGGTGGTCGGTGCGCGGCTGACCAGGCAGCGGATGAAGGCGATGAAATACCCCAAGGACGTCACCGCCGACGTGGTCGAGCTGGTCGCCCTGCACCTGCGCTTCTACGGGTACGGGCGGGGCGAGTGGACCGATTCGGCGGTCCGGCGGTACGTCACCGACGCCGGTCCGCTGCTCACCCGCCTGCACCGGCTGACCCGTTCCGACGTGACCACCCGTAACCGCCGCAAGGCCGCCAACCTCGCCGCCGACTACGACGCGCTGGAGGAGCGGATCTCCCGGCTGCAGGCCGAGGAGGACCTGGCCCGGGTGCGGCCCGACCTGGACGGCAACGCGATCATGGAACTGCTCGGCGTGCCGCCCGGCCCCATTGTCGGCCAGGCCTGGCGCTATCTGAAGGAGCTGCGGCTCGACCGCGGCCCGCTCCATCACGACGAGGCCGAGGCCGAGCTGTTCAAGTGGGCCCGCGATCAGGGACACATCGCCTGACCGACTTTCTGTCAGACCCTCGGTGCACAATCGGGGCCATGTTCGTGGTCGAGTCGCCGATCGGGCCGCTGGGTGTGGCGGTCGAGGGAGAGACGGTGGTGGGCGTGCGCTTCGGCGCGCGGCCCGGAGCGGCCGGCGCCCATCCGGCCGCCGAGCAACTGACGGCCTATTTCGCCGGCACGCTCACCGAGTTCACCGTGCCGGTCGAGATGCGCGGGGGCTCCGAGTTCGAGCGGGCGGTCTGGCGCGAGATCGCCCAAATTCCGTATGGCGAAATGCTGACCTACGGTGCGATCGCCACCGCCCTGGGCGACCCCGGCGCGGCGCGCGCGGTGGGCACGGCCTGCAACCACAACCCGGTGCCGGTGATCGTCCCGTGCCACCGGGTGGTCGGCGCCGGCGGCAAGATGGTCGGCTTCGGCGGCGGCCTCGACCGCAAGCGCCGCCTGCTCGAGTTGGAGGCCCGGGTGACGTTGACCCGGGCGTGGAGTTGACGGCGGTGCCGAGCCGCCGATGGGCCGTCACCGTTCTGGCGTCCGCGCTGGCTGCCGGCTGTGCGCAGTCCGCCGAGTCCGAGCGGCCGGTGCCGATTCCGTCCGAGGCGTTCTCACTGCGGGCGGACGGCGCCGTTCCCTGGGCCGACGAGCCCATCGAGAGCGTCCACCCACAGCCCGCCGCGCCGACGGTGGCGCCGGGCACGGCCCCGTGTGAGGCGGCTCAGCTGACCGGGAGCTTGGACAGATGGTGGCAACCGCGGTCGACCGAGCAGGCCGGCGACGCGCCGCTCGGCGGACAGCTGATCGGCGAGGTGGTCGTGCGCAACACTTCCGCCACCGACTGCACGTTGCAGGGCTCGGCCGCGGTCCGCTTGTTCAGCAAGGGCGCAGAGGTGCCGGTCGGCCGGCTGAGCAGCGCCGGTGAGGAGGCGCACAGGCGGGTGGTGCCGGTGCCGGCAGGCTCCTCCGCGCTCCTGCGCGTGGCCTGGTCCGGACCGTTCTGCGCCGCCGTCGATCCGCCGTTTGAGCTGCGGGTGCGCCTTCCGGCGGAGGGTGGAGAGGTCCTGGCGCCGGTCCGGCCGCGGGAGCATCCGGCGTGCAGCGGCAACGCCGAGTCCATCCTGTCGGTCGGCGCCTTCACCACGCCCACGCCGACCGACCCGCAGGCCGCGGTTCGCTCGCCGCTGTGGGATCTGCGGGCCGCGGTGAGCGGCCCGGCGACCGCCCGACCGGGCGGGCGCATCAACTACACCGTCACCCTCACCAATCCGACGGCCGAGGCCGTCAGCCTCCTACCGTGCCCGGGCTACCTGCAGGAGGTCCGTGCCTCGGCGAACGGCGTGGTGACCGCCTCCACCTCGCAGCTGTACCGGCTGAACTGCCGGCCGGTGTCCGAGATCGCGGCGCACGACGAGCTGCGCTTCGACATGGTCGCCGAGGTGCCGGCCAAGGCCGCCGCGGGCGAGACGGTGCAGATCACCTGGAGTGTGCAAACGCCGCAGAACCTTCCCAGCGAGCACCTGGTCGGGATCCTCACGGTGACCGTCACCACCTGACCCGGCTGTGCTGAACGGGACAGACAAGCATCGGTGACTATCGATATCCTGGCCCTCGCCAGTGCCAGTCGATATTGATGGCATCAGATGTGAAACGGGGATCGATGGCACAACTAACGCTTCAGCCTGCCCGAAAAACGTTCGCGATGGCGGCGGCAGTTCTGCTCCTGTCCAGCCCGGCGATGTCAGGCACCGCCCACGCCGCACCGGGAGCACCGCCAACGCCTGGTTCCGCGCCGACGCAGGCCGAACCAGCCGACCGCGTCCCGCCCGCCGATCGCGACAAACTGCTCGCTCAGGGATGGCGCACCTCCGCCGACCGGGTCTGGACGACGTCCGGCGACGCCAACGGCTTCCATGTGCTCACCGCCACCGCCAGCTCGGGCTACACCTGGGAGACCGCCGCCAGCCTGTCCGAGCCGGGCTTCGACACCGACCGGTGGATCGGCAACGCCTGCGTCACCGGATCCGGCCGCCGGCTGGTCGTGGTCTACGCGCCACGTACCTTCACCAACAAGGCACACCTGTTCGACCGGGGCGGATTCACCGCGGTCGTGGACCTGAAAACCCACCAGGTCACCAAGTTGCCGGTGCAGTCGTCGCTGGCCTATTTCAACCCGGGCTGCGGCGCGGGCGAGACCGCCGTGATCTCACAGTTCGACGGCGAGACACGCGAGGATCCGAAGGACACCACCACCGAGAGCCGGCTGTTCACCATCGACGCGGCCGCACGGAAGCTGTCCAAGCCGATCCATCTGGCGACCGAACTCAGCTCGCCGGTCCCGGTGGGTGACGGGATCACCGCGGCGGCGGCCGGAGGACTGGTGACGGTGTCGGCCACCGGCAAGGTGACCCGATCCGCAGCGGCGACGGGCGTGCCGTTCCGGCTGGTGCCCGACCGATCCGGCGCCGTGGTCTTCATGGACCGTGCGGACGACCAGGCACGGGTCAAGCGGGCGGCCGGCGGGGCCGTCACCGAGCTGGCCCGCGGCACCACGGCCGAGCTCGGCCTCGTTCGCGGCGACGGCGGCCGGGCCTTCATCACCGGCCGGCCGGCACACGTTTCGACGCTGCCCGCGACCGTACGCCAGATTGCCGTTGCCCCTGGAAGCGAGCTGTCGACCCGGGGTGAGCTCGCGGTGCAGCGGGTCGCGGCGAGTGATCCGAGGCTGCAGGCCAACGATCCCGCCGTGGCCCGGGCCGTTGACGTCACCGCGACGGTGACCGCCTCCGGCAAGCACCTCAGCTTCCGGATGACTCCCGAGGTGGCCAGCCCGGAAGCGATCGCGGGCCGGGCGGCGAATCCGAAGCTCGGCGCCGCCGCCCGGACGACGGGCCTGTCCGCGGCGGAAGCCGGCTCGCCGACCAACCCGGTGGAGGCCGAACGCTACTGCTCGGTGCCCCGCAACGATGTCGCGAACCAGGCGGTCCAACCCAAGCCGCGCAACGTGGAGTGGGCGGTCAACCAGGCAATCGTCGGGACTCTCAACCAGGTGGCGTCGCGGCCGGCGAACTGGAAGAACTACGGCATGCCCGCCTACGCGCCACAGACGCTCTTCCCGGCACCGGCCCTGCTGCCGGCCGGACGCGTGCCGGCGCAGATCATGCTGGGCATCATCGCCCAGGAGTCGAACATGTGGCAGGCGGCGAGGTACGCGCTGCCCGGTGTGCCGGCCAATCCCCTGATGGGCAACTTCTACGGCCGTGACATCTACAACTCGACGGAAACCGACGACTGGGACATCAACTGGGCCGACGCCGATTGCGGGTACGGCCTGACCCAGGCGACGGACGGTATGCGGCTGGCGGGCCACGAGAAGACCGACGAGAACGGGAACAAGGTCGAGATCGCGCTGCCCTATCAGACGCAGCGTGCGGTGGCCGTGGACTTCACCGCCAACATCGCGTACGGCCTCAAGATCCTCCACGAGAAGTGGAACCAGACCTACTCGGCCGGTCTCCGGGTACACAACGCCGACCCGTCCGCGATCGAGAACTGGTTCTTTGCGGTGTGGGCCTACAACTCCGGCTTCTATCCGAACAAGAACGACGGATCCCCGTGGGGCGTCGGCTGGCTGAACAACCCGGTCAACCCGAGGTACGACCCGCTGCGGCACCCGTTCATGACGGTCTATGAAGATGCGCGAACCCCGCAGAACTGGCCCTACCCCGAGAAGGTGCTGGGCTGGGCCGGCAACCCGATCACCGCGACCGAGTCGCCCGGCGTGGAGCTGCGCGGCTACAACTACGCCTGGTGGGGAACGGACCAGGACAAGGCCAAGGTCAAGCCGCCGCTGGAGCTGTTCTGCACGGCGGACAACAAATGCGACCCGAATGTCAAGGTTCAGCCGAACGATCCCGACGTCGTCAACGAGAAGCCGGGCCCGTGCCTGAACAAGAATGCGTCCGGCCTGTACGACCTCAAGTGCTGGGCGCACTCACCGGTCGGCTGGAAGGCGCCGGCCGGAAGTCCATGCAACACCTGCGGAAACGAGCAGCTCCGATTCAACCCCGGCTATCCGTGGTGCTCGACGGCCGGGCAGACCGGCTGCGAGAGCGACGGGATCAGCTACCCGCCGGCCTGTTCCGTCTCCACCGCGGAGATCGGCGACGAGATTGTCGACAACGTACCGGCCGACGCTCCCTCACCGCGGCCGTGCGGGCCCAAGACACCCACTGCCGGCACCTTCGACCTGGCCTTCGCCGGCGAATCAAACGGCACGTACCCATCGAAGATCGATTTTCATCAGGTCGGCGGCGGTTGGCAGGGCCACTACTGGCGGGGCAGTACCCGCACCGAGGCGGCCCAGGGCGGCAAGCTCAAGGTGACCGGCACCTGGCGGTTGGGCAGCACGTGGCGGTATGGCGCCTACGAAGTCAAGATCTCCGTACCGGAGTTCGGCGCCTGGACCGAACAGGCCAAATACACGATTCACCTCGGCGGCGGCAAGACCCGGTACCGCGTGATAAACCAGACGTGGCAGGCGAACAAGTGGATCAGTCTGGGCATCTCTCGTTCACGGACCGGCCGGCCGTCTCGCTGACCACCGTGGCCAAGGACGGAACCGGGGACGACAGCGTCATCTTCGACGCCGTCTCCTTCCACTACCGGGGCACTGGAGCGGGGCGGCACTACGTCGCCATGGGTGACTCGTACTCCTCCGGTGAAGGCCTGGCGCCGTACGACCGCAACAGCGACCTGGAGCGTACGAACGGCACCCGGGGCAGCTCGAAGAACGCCTGTCACCGGGCCCAGTCGGGGGCCTGGCCGACGCTCGTGCGCGACCCGTACGACGATTCGATATTGGCGCAAGGGGGGACGTTCGGCTTCATCGCCTGCTCCGGAGCCACGACGACGGCGATCACGACCGACGCGGTGAACAGCCCGCCGGCCGCCTCCGATCAGGGCGGCCACACCGACTGGGGCTCGGCGAAGTATCAATGGGGCGAGCTAACCCAGGTCGAGCAGGGTTGGCTGGACGAGGACACCGACTATGTCTCGATCTCGATCGGTGGCAACGACGTCAGATTCACCGACATCATGAAGGGCTGCATAGCGTCGGTGAGCGCCTGTGACGGCGCAGGCTACCGGCTGACCAGGATCAACGGCGTGGTTGATCCGGAACCGCTGCTCGACTACGAGACCAAGGTGATCCGGGACTGGCTCCCGGCCAAGCTCAAGGCCGTCTACCGATCCATCCATCGGGCCGCGCCGAACGCGCAGATCGTGGTGATGGGCTACCCGCAGATGTTTCCCGACGAGGAGGGCAACAACGCCTGCTGGAACATCGGGTCCAGCGCGCGGCTGTTCATCAACGTCCTGGCGGGCCGGCTGTCGATCACCACGGCGAAGGCGGTCGACGAGGTGCGGGCGGAGGGTGTGGACATCCGGTACGTCGATCCGTCGCTCAAGTTCCGCATCGGTGCCGACGGCGACAAGCACTGGGCCTGTGACGGCACCAGCGGCAAGCAATGGATCAACGGCATCACGGCACCGACCACCGACGGAAGCGGCACCAACACCCCCGGCACGGGCAGCTGGCATCCGACTGTCGCGGGTCACCGGGCGCTCGCCGACCTGATGAGCATTGCCATCGCCGAGGACCGGGTCTTCGACACGAAGCCGAACGACGCACGGCACATCGCCGACCGGATCATCGCATACGTGCAGAGCCGGGGCGGTGATCACAGCCCACGGTGGACGATCACGGACACCCAGGCGATGCTCGCCGCTCAGCGTTGCCTGGACCTGACCCGGCGCGGTGGTGTGGTCGGTGATCCCTGCCTCAAGATGCCGATCTTCTTCCCGACCGCGGACGACGCCCGGGGTGCCGCCCGCAACGACGACCAGGCAATCGATGCAAATCCGGCATGGGTCGCGCTCAACTACGCCAGCGAGGCCGCGAAGAAGAACGATGTCAGCAGCCGAGACTGGTACATGAACCCCCAATACGGGCAGACGTCCTGTCCCGAACAGCGTCCGGAGGACCAGTGCGACGAGTTCCCCTTCTACAGCTCCGAGCAGGGCGGAGCGTGGGACAGGTGGACGGGAGGCCAGAACTCGCCGCTGAGCACCCGCCTACTCATGATCCCTAAGACGGAGAACGGCACCGAGGGCCGTCTGCTCGGTGCGATGTACCACAAAGTCGAGTGCAACATGACCAGCGCTACCTGGGAGAACATCGTTGCTGCCGGGCACACCAACCAGCTGCTCACCAACGGATCCTGGTATTTGACGATCCCGCTGGTGGACGAGCAGGCGAACGTCGGCAACAAGACCTTCTACGTCTGCTGATCAACGGCACCGAGAGGGGCCCCCGGCCGCGAACGGCTGGGGGCCGGTGTCACAACAGCGGCCGCAACTCCGGCGGCACCGCACCGGCTTGCACCCAGCGGCCTTCGGCGGGAGACCAGGTGAAGACCCCGGCTTCGATAGTCCTCGTCCAGGTCGTGACGACGTCCGCCCAGCTCGGAGCGGCCACGGCAAAGATGTTGTCAGGTGCGTGCCCCCACAGGTGGATCGGCGCACGATCGCCGTCCGAGGCCGACAGGTCGGCGAAGAGCCATGCGTTCCCGACCGTGACCACAGGGAGGAACGACGGAGACCATTCGCCATCCCAATCGTCAGGGTCGAAGGGCCGGTCGTTCATGTCGAGCTGAAAGCTGCGCTCGTCCAGCGCCTCGGCGAGCGACATCAGCGTCCAGGGCCCGGCACCCACGGCCGATGGGCCTCCACTGGCCTTTCCGGTGACGGCGCCGTCGTGCCAGCCCCACCATTGCCGCAATTCGGCGGGCAGAACCAGGCCATGCTCCACCTCGTACGCGTCGATTTCCGCGGCCGGCAGCCCGGCCGCGAGATTGTCTGCGATTGGTGCACCCTGGGAACGCCATGCCGTTTCCAGACGATTCAGACCTTCGTCCTCGATCATTCGCCCATAGTCGCATCCGGGCGCATCGGAACGACCGGATGGGCAGGTATGCGACCCGGACGGCGGCAGGGTCGACAATCCGACATCAATATATTCAGTTGCATCAATGTATTTCTATGGTTACGATGCTGCCTAATGAACAGCAAACCAAATGGGGGAGAGTGAGTTGTTCGTGACCCGCAAATCGATCATTGCGGCTCTGGCGGCCGTATGTTCGGCGGCCCTGATTCTGGTAGCGCCCGCTGCCCCGGCAAGGGCGGAGAGCGTGCAGACCTTCCAGAACGCGTATCTTCGCCGAGGCTTCATGCTCTCGTGTTGCGATTCCAACGCGGCGGCACCGGCCTGGCTCGAGCAGTTCGGAAACGCCGCATGGACGGTCTACTCCGTCGGCTCGGTGAACGGACACGGCATCGTCCGACTGCAGTCCGCCGACAGGCCCGCCGCCGGCTGCCTCGACAGCCACGGCAATAACGCCGGCGGCTCGGTGTGGGTTCAGGCTTGCAACAGCGGCGATTACCAGAAATGGGAAGTCTTCAACGTCTCGTCCGGTGGTGAAAGCTTCGTGGTGTTCAAGAGCCGGGGGGCCTATACCCAGCAGGGTGGCCGGCATCTGTGCGTTGCCGGCAAACTCGTCACCAACGGGGTGCGCGAAGGCATCCACCTGGCCACCTGCAACACCGGCGATTCCTGGCAGCGATTCTTCTAGGTTGCTTGAAAAGCCGGACAGCAAGGAACAGCCGGGCCGCGGAGCGGCCCGGCTGTTCTCGTTTACGCAGGTCAGCGCTCGATCTCGCCGCGGATGAAGGCCTCGACGGCGTCCTTCGCGTCGTGGTCGTTGTACTGCACCGGCGGCGACTTCATGAAGTAGGACGACGCCGACAGGATCGGGCCACCGATGCCGCGGTCCTTGGCGATCTTCGCAGCCCGGACCGCGTCGATGATGACGCCGGCCGAGTTGGGCGAGTCCCACACCTCGAGCTTGAGCTCGGCGTTCAGCGGGGTGTCACCGAACGAGCGGCCCTCCAGGCGGATGTAGGCCCACTTGCGGTCGTCGAGCCACGGCACGTGGTCGGACGGGCCGATGTGCACGTCGCTCTTGACCATCTCGTGCGGGATCTGGCTGGTCACCGACTGGGTCTTCGAGATCTTCTTGGAGACCAGGCGGTTGCGCTCCAGCATGTTCATGAAGTCCATGTTTCCGCCGAAGTTGAGCTGGTACGTGCGCAGCAGCTCGACACCGCGGTCTTCGAACAGCTTGGCCAGCGCCCGGTGCACGATCGTCGCACCGACCTGGCTCTTGATGTCGTCACCGACGATCGGCAGGCCGGCGTCGGTGAACTTCTGCGCCCACACCGGGTCGGACGCGATGAAGACCGGCAGCGCGTTGACGAACCCGCAGCCCGCGTCGATCGCGGCCTGGGCGTAGTACTTGTCCGCCTGCTCGGAGCCGACCGGCAGGTAGGAGACGACCACGTCGACCTGCGCCTCCCGCAGGGCGGCGGCGACGTCGACGACCTCGGCCGGGGACTCCTCGATGATCTCCCGGTAGTACGTGCCCAGACCGTCGAACGTCGGTCCACGCTGGACGGTGACGCCGGTGGGCGGCACGTCGGTCAGCTTGATCGTGTTGTTCTCGCTGGCGACGATCGCCTCGGCCAGATCCATGCCGACCTTCTTGGCGTCCACGTCGAACGCCGCGACGAACTGCACGTCGGATACGTGGTAGTCGCCGAAGGTCACGTGCATGAGACCCGGGACGCGGTCGTTCGGGTCGGCGTTCCGGTAGTACTCCACACCCTGCACGAGGGACGAGGCGCAGTTACCCACACCGACGATGGCGACGCGGACGGAGCCCATCGCGTTTGCCTCCTTGTTTGTTCATCACGGCCGGTCCAGGTGCGGACGCGGGGGTTCGGGGGATGCGTCCCCGGCCACCGGCTTCTGCGGCTCGGTGGTGGGGATGTCGATGGCACCGGCGGGACCCGCCGGCGCGCGGCCGGAGCGCTCGTTGGTGATGAGCTCCTCCAACCAGCGGACCTCGCGTTCGCAAGCGTCGAGGCCGTGGCGCTGAAGTTCGAGGGTGTACGCGTCGAGCCGGTCGGCGGCGCGGGACAGCACCTCGCGCAAGCCCTCCCGCCGCTCCTCGATCCGCCGGCGCCGGCCTTCGAGGATGCGCAACCGGGTGGCCCGGTCGGTACGGGAGAAGAAGGCGAAATGCACGCCGAAACCGGCATCGTCGTAGGTTTCCGGGCCGGCCTGCGCGAGCAGGTCGGCGAACCGCTCCTTGCCCTCGGCAGTGATCTTGTAGACAACCCGGCCGCGCTTGCTCGTCATCGGGGGAATGATCGACGGATCCGAGGCGGATTCGGTGATCCATCCGGCCGATTGCAGACGTTTGAGCGTCGGGTACAGGGTGCCGTAGCTGATCGCCGCGCGGATCGTGCCCAGCTTGGTCGCGAGCTCTTTACGCAGCTCGTACCCGTGCATCGGGTTTTCCTGGAGCAGGCCCAGGATCGCCAATTCCAACATCGGCCACCCCCTCCTTCTGCCCCCGATGTATCGGGCCGATACATCGCTACCGTAGATCCACGGTTGCCAGGGCGCAACATGATGACGAAGACGGGAGCACCGCGCCACGCTGCGTGATGACTGTCGCCGCCCGCGCGCTGACCGCGTACTCTCTTCGCCATGCGCACGCAGCGGCAGGTCGTGGACTACTCGCTACAGAAGCGAGCAGTGCTGCGTGACGTGCAGAGCGGCCGGATCGGGACGCTCGAGGTGTGCGACGCCTCGCCGTACCTGAAAAACGCTGCTCGCTTCCATGGCGAGCCGACCGACGACCGCTGTCCGGTCTGCCGCCGGGACAATCTCACCCTGGTGCATTACATCTACGGCGATGAGCTCAAGCAGTCCGCCGGACAGGCCCGCAAGCTGGCCGAACTACCGGTCCTGGCGATGACGCTGCGTGAGTTTCAGGTGTTCGTCGTGGAGGTGTGCCGCTCGTGCGCGTGGAATCACCTGATCCAGCAGTACATGCTGGGCCGGGACGCGCTGAACGTCGACGAACTTGATCGGGGCGAGGCCATGGCCTCGTCCGCCGCGGGCCGCCACCGCGGGACAGGGTCGTCGTCACATGGCAGGGAGGGCCGCCGTTGATGTGGCTCGATCTCGTTACCGTGGAAACGACGACTCCGACCGACTGGCGCATCCAGCGCAGCAAACGGTCAATGACGACATCCGACAGGGCGGCTGCCGGTACGCAGCCCAAATCGACCGCATGTGGCCGTGCGGGCAGGGGCCCCTCCAGGGCTCTTCCGGCAGGCGCCACCGCGACCGAGGTGTGACCGAATGAACTCGTACGGCGATTCGCAGTCTCCGCGTGCCCGGGCCAGCGTGCCCGGGTCCGGTGCCTCCCCGCCTGACGACAGCCGTCCAGCCCCCGACGCCTATCGGCGCGGTGCCGGCGGGCGTGCCAGCGTGGGCAGCGCCTCGGTCGGTTCGGCATCGGCGGGTCGCGCCCCGGTCGGCAGCGCGTCCGTGGGTGGCACCACCGGCTCCGCCCGGGTGGGCGGCACGACCGGCTCGGCCCGCGTCGGCGGCCGCGCCTCGGTCGGCAACGCCCCGGTCGGCGGCATCACCGGTTCGGCCCGGGTCGGCGCCCGCGCCTCGGTGCGTCCCGGCCTCGACGGGCCGGAGTCGCCAGGCAGCCCCGGCCGCCCGAGCCTGGAGCGGTCGAAGGCGGCCAAGAAGCGCCGCCGGGCCAACATCCTGACCGCCGCGGCCGCCGTGGTGGTCATCCTGCTCGGCGCCGGCGTGGTCGGCGGCACCTACTTCTTCGACAGCGTCGAACTGCCGGCCGCGAAGACCGAGGACCAGTCCAACGTCATCCAGTACGGCAACGGCGCCCCGCTCGCCAAGATCGGCGACCAGAACCGTACGGTCGTGCCCGAGTCGCGGATCAACAAGTACGTCAAGGACGCGGTCATCGCGGCCGAGGACCAGAACTTCCGCGATCACCACGGCATCGACATGAAGGGCATCGTCCGCGCCGCGTGGAACAACTTCACCGGCGGTGCCACCCAGGGCGCCTCGACGATCACCCAGCAGTACGCGCGGCACGTCGCCGACCTCAAGGACATCAGCATCAACCGCAAGCTGCGCGAGGCGGTGATCGCCCGCAAGCTGGAGTCGCAGTACAGCAAGGACGACATCCTCGGGCTCTACCTGAACTACGTCGACATGGGCTCGGGCCGCTACGGCATCGAGGCCGCGGCGCAGGGTTACTTCGGCAAGTCGACGCTCACCCCGATCAACGAGAAGAACGCGGTCACGCCGTACGAGGCCGCGGTTCTCGCCGGGATCATCAAGCAGCCGTACCCGGACAAGATCTCGAAGGGCTTCGACCCCACCCAGAACCCCACCGGTGCCAAGGACCGCTGGGAATACACCATGAAGGCCATGCTCGGCCTGGGTGCCATCACCCAGGAGCAGTACGACAAGCGGGTCTTCCCCAAGCCCAAGCCGCGCAGCGCCAGCACCTGCAAGACCTGTGCGGCAGACACCGCGGTCGGCATGGTCATCCGGCACGTCCGGGCCGAACTGGCGGCAATGGGCATCGACGCGAACGAGTTCGAGCGCGGCGGCCTGACGGTCACCACGACGATCGACCCCGACGTGCAGAAGGCGGCTGAGCGGGCCGGCTCGCGGTCCAGCAAGACCTCGCCGATGAACGGCAAGCCGAAGTCCTACCAGGCGGCGGTCATCGGCATCGACCCGACCAGCGGGCGGGTGCTCGGCTACTACGCCGGTGACGACCCCACCGGTTACGACTATGGCGGCTACCTCTCCGATGATGGCACCAAGATCCTCGGTGGCCAGTCGCCCGGCTCGACCATGAAGATTTACACCCTGGCGGCCGGGCTCAAGGAGGGCTTGTCCTTCGACAGCATCTGGAACGGCGAGCTGAAGCGGCCGAACGGCAAGGAGATCAACAACGCCGGCGCCGACCCGGGCCGGATCTGCAGCGGCAAGATCAAGTTCTGCGACCTGGAAACGTCGACGATCAAGTCGTACAACTTCCCGTTCTACTGGATCGCCGACACGATCGGCCGTGACAAGGTCATCTCCGCGGCCAAGTCGGCCGGCGTCAAGCACATGTTCAACGACGACGGCAAGATGATCGACCTGACCAAGACCAACGCGTCGACCTGGGGCAAGTCCTTCGACAACGAGGTCGCGTTCGGCCAGTACCGAGTGGTGCCGCTGGAACACGCCGAGGGCGTCTCGACGATCGTCAACCAGGGCGTGCACCACAAGGCGCACTTCATCAAGCAGGTGAAGCGGGTCAACCCGGAGACCGGCAAGACCGAGGTCTTCGGCCAGGACAAGGCTGAGGGCAAGCGAGTCTTCGACGCCGACCAGATGTCCAACCTCACCGGCGTGATGAAGAAGATCGTCCAGACCAACAACCGCAACCTGGACAACGGCCGCGAGGCGATCGCCAAGAGTGGCACCTGGGAGTTCGACGACGAGAAGGACGACGACGTCGGCAGCGGTGACTGCTGGTTCGTCGGCGGCACCCCCAACCTGTCGGCGACCGTGTGGGTCGGCGGCAAGGGCAACAAGGTCGAGCTCAAGGACAACGGGCGCGACATGTTCGGTTCCGGCACGCCGGCGCGCATCTGGGAGAAATTCCTCAACGAGGCGACCGACGCGATGAACCTCAAGAAGGTCGACTTCCCGCAGCGGATCCCGACCGGTGACCCGGCCAAGTTCGGCAACGGTGAGCGTCCGCCGGCGCCGCAGAACGACTGCGCGCTCCAGCTGATCGGCATCGAGTGCAACGGCCCCGGCAACGGCGGTCCCGGCAACAACGGCGGCCCGGGCAACAACGGTGGCGGCCAGGGCAACGACGACCAGCAGGACAACGGCAACGTCGGGACATTCCCGTTCAACACCACAACACCAGGCACTTAGCTGCCCTGACCGGTTCTCCTGGCCGGCGTGTGCCCGCACCGGGTACACGCCGGCCGTTTTTTCGCCGGAGGTCGTCCCGTAGTGCGGCTCGCCATACGGCATGATGCGATGTCATGAGCACGCAACCGTCCCAGGACATCGACCGACCCGACGGCCCGGCTCCGGCCGAACCGGCGACGGGGGACGGTTTTGTGCGTGGTCTGTCCCAGGCCATCGGCGGCCCGCTCGGCAAGCACGCGGTCCGGTCCGACTCGCGGCCCGACAGGTTCTGGTCGGCCAAGCGGATCATCCTGGCGCTCGTGTGCCTCACGCTGGCGCTGTCCTGGGTGCAGAAGTCGCCGTGTCAGAGCGGCGACTGGCAGAAGAACGTCCAGTACACCCGGTTCTGCTACACCGACGTGCTGGCCCTGTACTACGCCGAGCACCTCAACGAGGGCAAGGTGCCGTACAAGGACTGGCCGGTGGAGTACCCGGTGGTCACCGGCTACTTCATGGGCGCGCTGGGCCTGCCGGTGCACGCGTACGGGCAGGACAATCCCGAGATCAACCAGGGCACCTGGTTCTACAACATCAACGCCCTGATCCTCTCGATCTTCGCGGTCGCCACCGCCGCCGTGATCCTGGCACTGCGCCGCCGCCGACCATGGGACGCGGCGATCTTCGCGCTGTCCCCGATCATCTTCTTCACCGCCACGGTCAACTGGGACTTCCTGGCGATCGGGCTGGCCGCCATCGGTCTCTACCTGTGGGCGAAGAAGCATCCGGTCTGGGCCGGCGTCTTCCTGGGACTGGGCGCCGCCGCGAAACTCTGGCCGTTGTTCATACTCGGCCCGATCCTGGTACTCGCCATGCGCACGAAGTCGTACGTGCCCTGGTTGAAAGCTTTTATGGCGACCGCCGCCACCTGGGCCGTGGCGAACTTCCCGGTCTGGTATCTGTGGCACGAGAGCTGGTTGCGCTTCTTCCGCCTCAACTCGGAACGCCCGATCGACTGGGGCACATTCTGGTACATCGGCCGCTACCTGGACGGCAAGTGGAACAGCGGCAACCCCGGTGACCAGGGCCCGTTCCAATGGCTGAGCAACCACGTGGACCCGCACCTCAACTACCTGACGTACGGGCTGTTCGGCCTGTCCTGCATCGCCATCGCGATCCTGGCCCTGCTGGCGCCGAAGCGGCCCCGCCTGGCCCAGCTCAGCTTCCTGGTGGTCGCGGCCTTCCTGATCTTCAGCAAGGTGTGGTCCCAGCAGTACGTGCTGTGGCTGCTGCCGCTGATCGTGCTGGCCCGCCCGCGCTGGGGCGCCATCATCGCCTGGACGGTGGCGGAGTTCGGCTACTTCACGGCGTTCTACGCCGAGCTGCTGGGCGCCGGTGGCAAGCCGGTGATCCCCGAGGGTACGTTCGTGCTGGCCTCGTCGCTCCGCCTGATCACCGTGGCGATCCTGTGCGGCCTGGTGATCCGCGAGATCTGGCGCCCCGAACTCGACGAGGTCCGCAAGACCTACGGCGACGAGGATCCGGACGCCGGCACCCTCAACCGCCCGGACGCGCCGTGGATCAGTTCGTTGCGGCGCAGCTTCCGGGTGGACCGCACGCCGAAGCCCGAGACGCCTTCCACCCCGGAACCTGTGATGTCCGCGAGTTCCTGACCGGCTACCGCTGGGACAGGAAGAACGTCGGCTGGTTGGGCAGTGACGGCTGGGTGCCGGGCTGCGCCGGGAACGTCGGCGTCGTGCTGCTGCCCGGCAGAGGCGGCAGCGTCGGCTGGTTCGGGGGCAGGTTGGGGTCGATGGGCGGGAGGCCGCCGCCGGGCTGCTGGGTGTTCGGCGGCTGGTTGAGGCGGAACAGGACGGCGTCGTCGAGGTCTTCCCGGCTGATGCCGAGCGCGTCGACCGGGATGTCGCCGGCCTGTTCCCAACTGGTGCCGGGGACGTAGTCGCGCAGCAGCAACACGGTGTTGACGCCCTCGGAGCGCAGGTATTCGATGCTCGCCACGTCGGGAAAGCCGGCCACGTTACGGCGTAGTTCGGCCTGCCGGGCGGTGGCGAAACCGCCAGCCCCGTTGGCTATCGGCTGGAACCGGCTCGTCGACCACAGCATGATCATCTGGTCGGTGAGGTCGGAGGTGGGCAGCACCAGCATCGGGTTGGTCACCGTGCGCATCGCCGCGGGCTGGGCCGGCACCACCGGATGTGCGGTCGCGTTCCAGCCCTCGACCAGGACCAGCGCGAACGGGACGAAGGTCGCCAGGCGCAGCCACGGGCCGGGCCACGGCGGGATGCGCTGTTCGGCCAGGTGCTCGGCGCGCCGGACGAACTCGGCGACGGCCCCGGCCGCCAGCACCGCCAGCAGCAGGGTGGTCCACAGCATCAGGCGACCGGGGATGCGTACGGCCAACGAAGCCGGCAGATGGCCGAACAGCGGAAGGTAGGTCCATCGGCCATCGAAGAAGTTGGTGCCGAGCGCCAGCACGATCGTCGCGGCCAGGCCGAGGAGCAGGAGCAGCCGCTGGCGGAGCGTCCAGATCGAGAACGCCAGGCCGGCGAGCGCAAGCGCGTACAGCACGAAGCCCGGCAGAAGCGACATCTCGGCCGGCCAGCTCAGCGACGACCGGGCCACCTCGTGCGGCGCGCCCCAGATGCGCGACTCGGCCGGGCCGATCAGCAGGCTGCGCAGCGGCGGCGAGAAGAACCGGATCTCCGACGTGGCCGTGCTCGTGCCGCCGGTCTTGAAGTAGGGCACCGCGATCAGCGCACCGATGCCGACCACGATCAGCGGCCCGAGCAGATCGGTGACCAGCAGCCGCCAGCCGAGCACCGGGCGTTCCGCGGGCCGGCGCAGCCACCGGATCGGCGCCCAGATCAAGAGCACGATCAAAATCAGTCCGAGTACGCCGAGGAAGGGCAGCCCGAGCGAAAAGCCGAGCGACACCTGCCAGGCCGCCACCAGCCACCCGAGTGCCGCCCAGCCCACGTTGCGCCGGTCCCGCCGGTAGCCGCGCCGCAGCGACCAGCCGTGCCCCCGGGCCAGCATCGCGAGCGCCAGCGGAATGCCACCCGCCGAGATGATGTCGAGGTGCCCCTCCTGCGCGAGCCGCCAGGGCGCGAACGCGAACGCCACCGCCGCCACGGCCGACCCGGTGCGCCCCGCACCGAGCTGCCGGACCAGCGCATAGGCACCGATCAGCAGCAGCGCATGGGCCAGGACAAAAAGGATGTTGTACCGCAGCGTGGCGGCCAGCGGCCCCTCACCGATCATGCCGAACGGCGCATAACCGAGCAGACTGTCCCCGAACGCAAAGCTGTTGGGTTCGGCATAGAACGCGTTCGCCTGCCAGAGCTTCACCGGATCGGTCAGCAGGATGTGCCCGCTCCACGCGATCTGCCAGGCCTGCCGCGCCGGGTCACCGAGGTCCTGCGGCAGCGTGTGCAGCGGATACTGCAACGTCGGCCAGGTCATCACCACCGCAACAACCAGAGCGGCGTACGTGACCAGCGCATACTCATGAACAAAAGCCGACATGAACGCCCGAAGCCCAAGCCGGATCCGTCCCGGCCCACGTTCCGTGGCCGCGGCAAACGCCGCCCACGGATCCTGCGGCACATCGGCCGGGCGCTCGCTGGGCAGCGGCTCTTTCAGCCGAACCGGCGCGTCCGCCCCCTGGATGACAACGGCCACAATGGGCATACCGGACTCGGTGGTGGTGGGGATGGGGGTCTGCCGCTTCCGGAGGAGCCGCTTTCCCCAGGTCAGAAAGCGCCGCCAGCCGGGCTCGGCCGCCGACACCGCACCCGCACCCACGCCCGCGCCCGCACCCGCGCCCGCGCCCGCGCCGACGCCTGCACCCGCGCCGGTGGCAGCCATGCCGGCGGCCGCCGCGCCGCCGGCTTGCCGGGCGCCCCTGTGCAGGACACCCCTACCTTGGGGGGCGCCACCACCGTGCGCGGCGTCGGCGGGTTGCCGGCCACCTCCAGTTTGCGGGGCATTGCCGGGTTGCCGGCCACCTCCAGCTTGTGGGGCGCCGCCGGATAGCGGGGGACCTCCAGCTTGCCGGGGGCCAGCTTGCGGGGGGCCAGCTTGCGGGGGACCTCCAGCTTGCGGGGGACCGCCGGAAAGCGGGGCGCCGCCGGGTTGCCGGCCATCTCCAACTTGCGAGTCACCGGCGGGTTGCCGGGCACCAGTTTGCGGGCCACCAGTTTGCGGGCCACCAGTTTGGGGGCCGGCACCAGCGTGCCGGGGGCTGCCGGGTTGCCGGTCAGTCAGCGGTTTCCGTTCGCCCACTGGCGTGCCCGGCGGCCAGACGGAACGACTGCCGGCCCGCTCACTGCCCGACAAATCAGATTTGTCGGGCGAGGGAGGACTGGCTGGCGGAGGACTGGCTGGCGGAGGACTGGCCGAGGGCGGCGGCGTGGAATCGGCGGTGCGGGCAGGTGTGGTGGGCTGGTGGGGATTACGTGCCGGTGCGGGCTGGTCATTGGCAGAGGTTGGGGTCGGGCGGCGGTACAGGGCATCGTCCGCGGCGGGACGCGGGCGGACGACGCGAGGCTGATCGGGGGTGGCCGGGGCGTCGCCGGGCGGTGGCGGGTGCCCGGGCCGGCCCGGGCCGCTCGCGGGATCGCCGGAGCGGGGGGTGGTGGCCTCGGAATCGCCGGAGCGGGCGGTGGTGGGCTCGGAATCGCCGGAGTGGGCTGAGGCTGGGGCGGTGGTGGGCTCGGGCCGGCCGTAGACCTGACGGAGGTCGCTGTTGAAGTATGAGGAGGCTGAGCCGCCGCGCCGGGGTTTCGGCGGGCGGATCGGGGTGGGGCCGGCCTCGCCCGGGCGGGCGTCATCGCGCTCGGGGTCGGCGGCGGCGGGCGAGACCTGGGTGGCCGCGGGCTGGGCGCTGCCGGCCGCGGGCTGGGCGCTGCCGGCCGCGGGCTGGGCGCTGCCGGGGTCGTCGGGGGCTGGCTGGTTGGCGGCCGAAGGCTGGGACGGACCCGCGGGAGGCTGCGGCTGGTCGGTGGTCATGGTCCTCCCCAGTACCGGCGCCCCCAATGCCGGCGCGTCAGCGGCCCGCCTGTTCGCGCAGGAGGGCGATGTCGGCGGTCTGGCCCTCGACGCCGCCCGGCGTCTCGACCACGGCGGGTGCACCGGAGGCCCGGATCGCCGCCACCACCAAGTCGGTGCCGATCTTGCCACTACCTAGGTTGTCGTGTCTGTCCTGGCCGGAGTCGAATCCGCCCTTCGAGTCGTTTGCGTGGATGAGGTCGATCCGGCCGGTGATCGCCTTGACCCGGTCGACGATGCCGACGAGGTCTTCGCCGCCGGCGAAGGCGTGGCAGGTGTCCAGGCAGAAGCCCGCGCCGAAGCCGGCGACCGCGTCCCACAGGCGGGCCAGGTCGTCGAAGCGGCGGGCGCACGCGTTGTCGCCGCCGGCAGTGTTTTCGATCAGGATCGGCACGGGCAGTCCGCCGTCCTTTTCCGCGTATTCGAAGGCCTTGCGCCAATTCTCGAACCCGGCCGCCAGATCGGCATCTCGGCCGACGTGGCCGCCGTGCACGATCAAGCCTTTCGCGCCCAGTTCGGCGGCGGCCCGGGCGTGCGCCATCAGCAGCTTGCGGCTGGGGATGCGGATCCGGTTGTTGGGGGACGCGACGTTCACGATGTACGGCGCGTGGATGTAGATGTCCACGTCGGACTCGCGCAGGATCGCGGCGTCCTCGCGTGGTTTGGGGGTTTTGTAACCCTGCGGGTCGGTCAGGAAGAACTGCACGGCGTCGGCCCCGCGGGCGACGGCCGCATCCAGGGGATCGGCGGGATCGACATGGGCTCCGATGCGCATGGGTTGAGCCTACGACGCGGGTACGACGGTTTCGCCCCGCGTCACCGGGCCGCGCCAGGCCTCGTTAGCTCCATTGATCACGCTTGACGGCAACCGGCGCGGCCGGTCCGAACAGGGAGATGGTGCATGTCGCGGCAGTTCCGATACCGGGTCACGGCGATGGTGCTGGGCGGTCTGATCTTCGGGGCGCCGCTGTTGACCAACGGCACGGCGAGCGCGGAGCAGACCGAGCCGGTGGCCGAGGGCGGCCGCCAGGTGGTCTTCGAGGGCGGCGGCGGGATGTTCGGCCTGTCCTGCCGATCGCGGCCGGACGTCGAGTCGATGGTGGTGCCCGCGGAGAGCACCGTCCGGGTGGTCAACCGCACCGGGTACAGCGCGAAGCTGATGCTCAGCGGCGACACCAAGGGCGTGCTCCCGGACGACGCGGTGACCGAGGTGGTCTTCCGCCGGGGCACCACGTCGGTGCTGCTCGAGCCGAACTGCGCGCTCGGCGACGACGCGATGCCGGTGATGGTCACCGCGTCCCCGTCGGCCGGCGTGCTGCCCGATCCGGCGCCCGCGACGGCGGCGACTGCGGAGCGTCCGTCGTCCGCGCCTTCGGCGGCGGATTCGCCCTCCGGGCCGGCCTCCGGAGCAGTGCTTCCCGACTCGGCGCCGGCTTCGCGTCCCCACCGGGTTCTTTCCACGGGTACGACGGGAACGCGCGGGCCGGTCGTGCTGCGTACCTCGGCCGTGGCCCAGGCGGCCACCACCGCGGCGCAGGCGATGCCGCAGGGCAGCGGCACCTCGCGGGTCAAGACTCGGACGCAGCCGCGCACCACGGGCGGCACGCTGCCCGCGTTCGCCGGGATGCCCCCGGGTGAACAGAAGAAGCTGCTCCCCGGCGTACCCCCGCTGGATGCGACCCCGGCCACCCAGGAAGCCGCGCCCGGGGCAGTGAGCCCGGAACCCAGCGAGATTGCCGCGGCGGAGCCGGTGGCGGCGATGCGGCCGATGCCGGACAGCACGCCGATCGGGCTGCTGGCGCTGATCGCCGCGGTGTGTGTGATGGGAGTGGGCGCGGCGGCTATTCGGGCAATCGTGTCGGAGCGTGCAAATCGGGCAAAAATGGCGTAAGCTATCGCCACCAAGCTCCGCGGGGCGGCCGCGTCCAACCTCATCGGTGTGGTCGTTCCTCCCCAGGTCCCACCCAGCGAAAGCGGATCGGGCGCCCCGCGGCTCCACAGAAAAGGGACCCCGTCCACGGACGGGGTCCCTTTTTGGGCAGCTGGAACGCCTGGGTATGCTTGCTCGGTTCGCAGTGTCGGCCGTGGGCTCGCACCCACGGTTCTTTTATGGAGTTCCGGCAGTGCGATCGACACAAGACCTCCTGCCACGGAGAGACCGTGGCCGTTCAGCCCACAGGAGGTGAGAACGTCTTGCGTCATTACGAACTCATGGTGATCCTCGATCCGTCGCTCGAGGAGCGCACCGTCGCCCCGTCGCTCGACCAGTACCTGAACGTGATCAGGACCGCGGGTGGCTCGGTGGAGAACCTCGACGTCTGGGGCCGTCGCCGGCTCGCGTTCGAGATCAACAAGAAGGCCGAGGGCATCTACGCCGTCGTCGACCTTCAGGCGACCCCCGAGGCCGTCGCCGAGCTGGACCGTCAGCTGCGGCTCAACGAGAACATCCTGCGTACCAAGATCATCCGGCCCGAGACCCGCTGAGCCTCGTTTTTGTCAGGGGGTTCTGAGAGCCTCCAACGAACGAACAGCGGCGAGGAGTAGATCATGGCAGGAGAAACCGTTATCACGGTCGTCGGTAACCTCACCGACGATCCCGAGCTGCGCTTCACCCCGTCGGGTGCGGCGGTTGCCAAGTTCCGCATCGCGTCCACGCCGCGGACCCTGGACCGGCAGTCGGGCGAGTGGAAAGACGGCGAGCCACTCTTCCTTGCGTGCAACATCTGGCGTGACGCCGCCGAGCACGTCGCCGAGTCGCTGCAGCGCGGCGCTCGGGTGATCGTGCAGGGCCGGCTGCGCCAGCGGTCTTACGAGACCCGCGAGGGCGAGAAGCGCACCGTCTACGAGCTCGAGGTCGACGAGATCGGCCCGTCGCTGCGGTACGCCACGGCGAAGGTACAGCGGATGAGCCGCTCCGGTGGCGGTGGCGGTGGTTTCGGCGCCTCCAGCGGTGGCGGTGGTGGTGGCGGTGGCAACCGGCAGCCCAGCAACGGTGGCGGCGGAGGCAACTTCGACGACCCGTGGGCGACGGCCGCCCCGGCCTCCGGCAACCGCTCCGGCGGTGCCGGCGGTGGTGGCGGCGCCGGCGGTGGCAACTCCTCGTTCGACGACGAGCCTCCCTTCTAGCCCATGCGGGCTGCAAAGAGTTCAGGAGTAAGAGCAATGGCTAAGGCTGCGGCGCTTCGCAAGCCGAAGAAGAAGGTGAACCCGCTCGACAAGGACGGGATCACCTACATCGATTACAAGGACACCGCGCTGCTGCGCAAGTTCATCTCCGACCGGGGCAAGATCCGTGCCCGCCGCGTCACCGGGGTGACCTCCCAGCAGCAGCGGCAGATCGCCCGCGCGGTCAAGAACGCCCGCGAGATGGCGCTCCTGCCGTACACGGCAACGGCGCGCTGAGGGGGGTCGGCGAAATGAAGATCATCCTCACCCAGGAGGTGTCGGGTCTCGGCACCCCCGGCGACATCGTCGAGGTCAAGAACGGCTACGGCCGTAACTACCTGCTGCCGCAGGGCTTCGCGATCCAGTGGACCAAGGGCGCCGAGAAGCAGGTGGCGGTCATCCGCCGGGCGCGCGACGCCCGCGAGATCCGCGACCTGGGCCAGGCGAATGAGGTCAAGGCGCAGCTGGCCGGCCTCAAGGTGACGCTGTCCGCGCGTTCCGGCAACGGTGGCCGCCTGTTCGGCTCGATCACCCCGGCCGAGATCGTCGACGCGGTCAAGGCCGCCGGCGGTCCGTCGCTGGACCGCCGTCGTCTCGAGATGCCCGGTCACATCAAGACGACCGGCTCGTACAACGTGCAGGTCAAGCTGCACCCCGAGGTCACCGCGACCTTCCCGGTCAACGTGGTGTCGGCCAAGTAGTTCCGCTACACGCGTCAACGGCGCGTCGGGCTCCGGCCCGGCGCGCTGTTTTCGTTTCGGTATCGCTCGCGTAGCTTCTAGCTCAGGCTGTTGCCGGTGATGGCGGAACTCAGTACGGTGGCCAGACCACCGCCCACGACCGCGGCAGCGAGGCCGACGCTGATCGCTTTCCAGGTGCCGCTGACCTTGCGGATGCCGATCGCGACGAGCACGCTCAACACGAGCGAGATGAGAAACTGCGGGGCGGCGCTGGCCAGTGTGCTCAACGCCTGGGCCCGGGAGCCGGTGTTCACCACAAGCATGTACAGGACAAAGAGGACAATCGGTACGCCGTACCAGATCACGGTGTAGCCGACGGCGGCCAGCGGGCCGCCGGAGCCCTGATCATCTTCCTCGTCGTCCGGATCGAGCAGGTCGCTGCGCCGGCTCATCGGGAAGCCGCCGGCTACCGGACGCCGCTCGTAGGCGCCGGTCAGACTGGGATAGGCACCGCTCGCCCGGGCCCACGACTCGCGCTGCGGCGCGGCCGGTGCGAGGAGGGACGTCGCGGTGTTGGAGAGGTTGGAGGCCTGCGGGACAGCGGCTGAGCCGCTCGACCGAAAGGGCATGTAGTCCGCGGTGCCGAATCGCCGGGACTCGCCGTCGGCGAGATCGCTCTCGTCGGACAGATCCCGCCGCCAGTCGGCACCGCCGCTTTCGCGATAGACAGCGGCGCCCTTGGCGGCGTCCGACCCGTCGAGCCCCCATGAACTCGGATCGGGCCGCGCGCGACCGGTGGCCTTGGGTCCACCGAGCGTCCAGGACTGCTCCTCCTGCTGCGCGTCCGGTCCGCCGAGGGTCCAGGACGGCTGGTCGCCGGCCGACCCTCCGAGCCCCCAGGACGACTTGTCGGGCTGCTGCGGCGCACCCGGGCCGCCGAGGCCCCAGGATGCCTTGTCCGGCTGTCCGCCCGATCCGCCGCCCGATCCGCTCAGCGTCCAGGACGGCTGCTCGGCCGGCGGCGCGGAGGGGCCGGCGGGAAGCGCCCGCGACGGCTTTTCGGCGACTGCCGGGCTGCGGGCCTCCGGGCTCACCGCGGGCTCGTAGCCGAGATCCGCGGCGGCGCGGCGCAGGCCGCCGGTCGACGGGCCGTCGCCGTTGACCGCGTCGGCGTTGTAGGGAACCACGGCGCTGCCGGTGCTCGGAACCGCGCTGACCTGGGCACTGCCATAGGCGGTGCCACGCCGGCGGCCACCGCCACCGCCGCCGCCACCGCCGCCGTACGGGTCGCCACCGCCGCGCGGCGGTGCGCCGCCGCGACCGCCGTAGCCGTCGTCACGAGGGCCGTAAGCGGCCCCGCCGCCTCCGCCGCCTCCGCCGCGCGGGCCGCCGAAGCCACCCCCGCCGCGCGGGGGGCCGTAGTCGTCGTCGGGGCCGTCGTCGTAGGGCGGGTCGTCGTCGTACTCGCCGCCCTCGTCCGGGTCGAGTCGGGCGCGGCCGCTCGGCAGCTCGCGGCGCTGTCCGTTGCCGTACGGCGTCGAACTGCGCGGCGCGCTCGCCGACCCGGAGAAACCGCCACCGCCGCGCGGCGGGGTGCGCCAGTCGTCGTCGGAGTCGGGCTGCCGTCGGGGTCCTGGGGCAGGCTCCGCAGCGGACGGGCCGGCCGGCAGGGCACGTCGTCCACCGGCCTCGCGGCGGGCGGCCTCGGCGCGCCAGGCCTCCACCCGCGGGTCGTCCTCGGACCGGCTCCACTGGCCGGTGTCGGGGTCGCGGACCCAGCTGCTGGTGTCCGGCTCGGCGGCCCACGAACCGGTCTGTTCACGCCAGTCGTCGCCACCGCCGCCGTAGCGCGCCTTGCCCTTCGACGGTGAGCGCGGCAGATCGCCACGGGTGCGGCGGCCGCCGGGGGCGCTCGGCGAGCCGACCGTGCGGTCTTCGGTGTGCCGGCGGGCGGCGCGGCCCTGAGGTGCGGCCACGCCGCGGTCGGGACT
>NZ_BOMV01000047.1 GCF_016862375.1 Paractinoplanes rishiriensis
CGATCCATGCCGCGGTCGTGGTGGCGGTCCGGGCCACGGTCCAGGCCACGTTCGGGGCCTCGCTCGGGGACACGGTCCAAGCCTCGCGGGCCTCGGGCCGGCGGCTCGGCCAGGCTGCGCGGCATTTCGGGGGCGCGGGGCGGGGTGCCGCGGTTGAGGTCCGGGTCGCGGCTCGGCTCGCCCAGCGTGCGGGGCATCTCGGCGGATCCGCGGTCAGGTTCGTCGCGGCTGCGGCGGCGGCCGAAACCGCTGGTCGGGGCGGCAGGCAGCGGGTAGGCGGCACCGACGCCGAAGCTGCCGGAGGCCGGCTCGCCGTTGGCGGGGACGTCGTCGGCGTAGCGGCCACGGCGCGGGGTGGTCGGTGGCGGGGGTGCGGCGGGTGCGCTGGCGGGCCGGGACGCGCCGTCGTAGCGGATCGGCAGCGGCACGGCGGCGCTGGCACCCGTCGCCGGGGCACCGTAGTCGGTGACCGGGAGGGGCCGGGCGGCGTCGTCGTGGCGGTTGCGGCGGGGCGGCTCGTCCGGCGGGGTCGCGTGCCGGCTGGGCGGTTCCTGGCGGGCGCCGGCGTCGTAGGCCGGGTACGGGTTGGCCTGACCCGGGGTCTCGTACGGGTTTCGGCGGGCCTCGTACGCGCCGCGGCCGGGAGCGTCGTAGGGCGGTGTGCCGGTGCCGGCGTCATACGGGTTGGTGCGGGTGCCGGTGTCGTACGGGTTCGGCTGGCTGCCGTTGCCGTACGGGTTGGCCTGGTTGCCGTTGCCGTATGGATTCGGGCGGGTGCCGGCATCGTAGGGGTTCGCGCGGACGCCGGTGTCGTACGGGTTAGCGCGGTTTCCGGCGTCGTACGGATTAGCGCCGTTGCCGGCGTCGTACGGGTTAGCGCTGTTGCCGGCGTCATAGGGGTTGGCGCCGTTGCCGGCGCCGTAGGGGTTCGCGCGGACGCCGGTGTCGTACGGATTCGCCCCGTTGCCTGCGCCGTACGGGTTCGCGCGGTTGGCGGCGTCGTAGGGGTTGGCGCGGGTGCCGGTGTCGTACGGGTTCGCGCCCGGGGTGTCGAAGGGCGTGGTGCGGCCGGGGGTGTCGTACTGGGTCGGCGGCGGCGTCTCGTACGGCGTCGCGGACAGGGCGCGCCGGCCCGTCGAGGCGGAGTCGTGCCGGCCGGTGGCGTCGGCGCCATGGCGGGACTGGCCCTGGTTCCAGGTGGGGGCCTCGGCGGCGGCCGAACCGTTGGGGTACATCTGGATGTTGCCGGTGTCGGTGTGTCCGGCCCAGCCGTCCGATTCCGGGCGCCCGGTCCACCCCGTACCGCCGAAATTGCGTGCCCCACCATCGGGAGCCCGCCGCCGGCCGGCCGGGGGTGACCCATCGCCCGGCTCGGTGCCGCGACGCCAGGCGGCGCGGTCATCCTCGCGCACCATGTGCCGGCCGTCGTCGCGCGACGACTGCCAGCTCGGCGTCTGCTGCTGCTGGGCGGGGTCTTCCATGCGCAGCCAGCTCGATATCGACTCGGAGTCCTGCCGGCCGGCGTGGCTGGCGGAGCGGGCGCCGGACGTGTCGTTCCAGGTCGCGGTGCCCTCGATGGCGTCGCGTTGCCAGGCGGGCCGGCCGTTCGAACCCCAGGACGGCGGGTCGGGCGTGCCCCCGTTGTCGACCAGCTGCTGCCAGGACGGCTGGCTCTCGGCCGGTTGACGCGGTGCGGGCTGCTGCCAGCTGGGCGTGGACGGCTCCTGCTGCCAGGTCGAGGCCGGCTGCTCCTGTTGCCAGCTCGAGGCCGGCTGCTCCTGTTGCCAGCTCGGGGCCGGCTGCTCCTGTTGCCAGCTCGGGGCCGGCTGCTCCTGTTGCCAGCTCGGAGCCGCCTGCTCCTGTTGCCAGCTCGGGGCTTCTTGCCGCCAGCTGGAGCCTTCCTGCTGCCAGCTGGAGCCTTCCTGCTGCCAGCTGGAGCCTTCCTGCTGCCAGCTCGGGGTCGAGGGCTCCTGGGTCTGCCAGCTCGTCGACGGGTCTTGTGTCTGCCAGCTCGTCGACGGCTCGGATTCGGACGACGGCGAGGTGAACTGCTGCCAGGACGGCCGGGAGCCGTTGTCGCCGGTGGTGGAGCCGACCTGGTCGGAGCCGGGCGGGGTCCAGGCGGTGCTGGACAGGGCCGGCTGCGAGGTGGGCGTCTCGGCCTGCGGCGGGTAGTTGCTGTTGCCGCCGGTCTGCCAGGCCTCGGTGGTGGAGCGCCAGCCGTGTGATCCGGTCGTGGAACGCCACTCGGTGGTCTGCCGCCAGCGGGCGCCGGTCGCGCGCCACTCGGCGGTCTCGCTGCGCCAACCGACGCCGTCGGCCGGAAACGCGGTGCGGCCGGTGGAGGCGACCTCGGACCATCGGTTGGCCGGCTCGACCGCGTTGCTCTGGTCGGAGTCCGCCTGCTGAGCCCAGTCGTCGGCCCGCTGCTGCCAGGCGAGAGCCTCGGCGCTGGGCTGCATGCTCCCGGTGTCGGTCAATGACGCCCATTTGGGCTCAGGCTCGGCGAAATCAGAACGTTCCGGACTTTGGGAAGACCATGGCTGGCCCGCGCGCCGGTCTCGCGGCATGCGGGCGCCGTAGTCCCATTCCCGTTGGTCCACCTGAAAACTGTGACGTGCGCGAGTCCGAACCGCAACGCCTCCGGGCGATGGCTTGCTCACGCCGGGCAGCTTTTTCGCTCTCCACAGGTGGGGACGGTGAAATAGCTGCTGGATAAGGGCTATCTAGGCCATCTCGAAAAGTTGTGCACAGGCTGTGCACAGGGCTGCCCACAGGATGTGCCGTGATGTCCACAAGTTGTCCCGAGGCTCGTCCACCGGCGTAGTTGGGCAGGTGGGGGCCGGGTTCGTAGAGTGATGCCGCCGCGCGTGCGGTCTTGATCACGTTAATTTCCCCGATCATGGCGCGGGTTCAGCCAAAAGTGTCATACCCAGGCTGTTTGATCACGGCAAGCACGTACGCCGAGCGGAGGAGGAACCGGGTGTCGATCACTGACGACACGCGGCCGGAGTCACGGCCGCCGGCTCAGCCGTCCGCCGGCGGCCCGCCGCGCAACGGGGGGTCGGGTGGTGGCGGCACCGGTGGCGACGGCCCGGGCTCGGGCGGCGGCTCGTTCGACAAGTCACCCCCGCAGGACGTGGCCGCTGAGCAGGGCGTACTCGGTGGCATGCTGCTCTCCAAGGACGCCATCGCCGATGTGGTCGAGATCCTCAAGCCACATGATTTCTATCGGCCGGTGCACGCCACGATCTTTGACGTCATTCTTGACCTGTACGGGCGGGGCGAACCGGCCGATGCGCTGACCGTGGCGGCCGCGCTGGCCGACTCGGGTGATCTGCAACGCATCGGCGGCGTTCCCTACCTGCACACGCTGATCGAGAGCGTGCCCACCGCGGCCAACGCCTCTTATTACGCGCGCATCGTCTCGGAGCGGGCCATCCTGCGCCGCCTGGTCGAGGCGGGCACCAAGATCGTTCAGCTCGGGTACGGCTCGGGCGGCCACGGTGGACGTGATGTCGATGACATCGTCGACCTGGCGCAGCAGGCGATCTACGACGTCACCGAGAAGCGGGTGAGCGAGGACTTCGCCGCTCTCGGTGACATGCTGCAACCCACGCTCGACGAGATCGAGGCGGTCGGCGCCCAGGGCGGCGTGATGACCGGCGTGCCGACCGGTTTCTCCGATTTGGACCGTCTGCTCAACGGCCTGCACCCCGGTCAGCTGATCATCGTGGCGGGCCGGCCCGGTCTCGGTAAGTCGACCGTGAGCATGGACTTCGCCCGCAACGCAGCCATTCGCAGCAATTGCGCGAGCGCCATCTTCTCGCTCGAAATGAGCAAAATCGAGATGGTGATGCGTCTGCTCTCGGCCGAGGCCCGGGTGCCGCTGCACGTGCTGCGCTCCGGCCAGCTCACCGACGACGACTGGAGCAAACTGGCTCGCCGGATGGGCGAGATCAGCGAGGCCCCGATCTTCGTCGACGACACCCCGAGCATGAACCTCATGGAGATCCGCGCCAAGGCCCGCCGCCTCAAACAGCGCCACGACCTTAAACTCCTGGTCATCGACTATCTCCAGCTGATGACCTCACCGAAACGCACCGAAAGCCGCCAGCAGGAGGTCGCCGACCTGTCCCGTGGCCTCAAGCTCCTGGCCAAAGAGATCGAGTGCCCGGTGATCGCCGTCTCCCAGCTGAACCGTGGCCCCGAGCAGCGCACCGACAAGCGCCCCCAACTCTCCGACCTGCGCGAATCCGGCTCCATCGAACAGGACGCCGACGTCGTGATCCTGCTCCACCGCGACGACTACTACGACAAGGAGTCCCCCCGGGCCGGTGAGGCCGACTTCATCGTGGCCAAGCACCGTAACGGCCCCACCGACACGGTGACGGTGGCCGCGCAGCTGCACCTGTCCCGCTTCGTCGACATGGCAATCGTCTAAAGCAGACAAATCGGGAAGCGCGGCGTGCGGCGCCGCGCCTTCAGCGGATGGTCCGTTGCGGCGTGGCGATCCCTGGTGGCGACTCATTGGTCGCTTGGCCCGGCCGCCACCCGCTCGGCGGCCGCACGGCGTCGCGCCACCTGGCGTCGCCCCTTCCGTCGCTGTCTGTTGCCGATGTCCTTGCCGCCGCCAGACAGCTTCCGGTTCGAGGTCTGCGCGCATCCGGCCTGGTGGCGGTCCTGCTCGGGGTGCCGCCCTCCCAGCCGCGCATCCCGGGTCGCATGACTACGGCTCCGAGGCGGCTGCCCGAGCCGCCGTATCGGTCCGGCCCTCGCAGAGCCCAACACCACCCGCCCCGCGATCATCACCGCAGCGGCTACGCACTCAAGCCAAGATCCACGGCGAGTTCCTCGGCAAGGCGGCGCGGATTCCTCGGCAAGGCGGCGCGGATTCCTCGGCAAGGCGGCGCGGATTCCTCGGCAAGGCGGCGCGGATTCCTC
>NZ_BOMV01000048.1 GCF_016862375.1 Paractinoplanes rishiriensis
GGCGCGGATTCCTCGGCAAGGCGGCGCGGATTCCTCGGCAAGGCGGCGCGGATTCCTCGGCAAGGCGGCGCGGATTCCTCGGCAAGGCGGCGCGGTCGGCGGGGCACGGGACAGACTCGCGCGCCTCCGGACGACCTTGAGTCGCCCCACCAGGAGCCTGAGCTGGCGCGTGCCTGTGCGGATCTTGGCGGATTGGTTGCGGGTGGGCGGGGCTCGTGGCTCGTGGCTGCCCGTGTTGCTGGGAGTTTGTTTGATCGGGGTGGAGCGGAAATGAAAAACCCACGCCGGGGGCCTCGCCGGCGTGGGTTGGTGGGCTGTGGTGCTCAGTCGAACAGGTCGTGCAGGAAGCTCTTGCGGCGGCCTTGGCGGTAGTGGCCGTGGTGGCCGGGCTGGCGGCGGTAGTGGCCGTGGTGGCCGTAAGCGGGGGCCGGGGCCGGCGGGTAGCCGTGGGCGGCGGGCTGGCCGTAGGCCGGAGCGGGGGGTGGGGCGTAGCCGCCGCCGTGGGCCGGCGGGGGCGGTGGCGGGGCGTAGCCGCCGGGCTGGGGTGCGGGCGGGGCGGCCTGCGGGCGGGCCGGAGGGGGAGCCTGCCGGGTGTTGAAGCTGGCCTCGGCCTCGAACAGTTTTTCGAGCTCACCGCGGTCGAGGAAGATGCCGCGGCACTCGGTGCACTGATCGACCGTGACGCCGCTGCGCTCGTACACTCGCATCTCGCCGTGACACTTCGGACAGGTCATCTGCATCTCACAGACGGTACAAGGCTGTGTCACCTTCCGGGCGGCGTCCGGCTGTGTGGTTCCTGAGTACCAGGGCGGGGGCCCAGATCAGGAACGCGATCGGGTACAGCACGTAACCGAAACGGGTGGTGGGCATCAGCAGGATCGCGGCCAGCAGGCCCCACCCGCAGATCAGGGACGCGGCCGCCGCGGTGGTCGGTGGGCGGCGCACCATCCGTACGCCAATGAATGCCGCGACCGTGAGCAGCAGACCCAGCGCAACCAAACGGCCGGCCGGGGCGTGCTGGGCGATCAGGTAGCCCGGGAAGGGCGACTGGGCGGGGCTGGTCACCAGACCGTGGCCCAGCGGGAAGCGGAGCACGTTCTCGACCAGGGCGTCCGGGTCGACCAGCAGCGGAGCGATGAGGACGAGTACGGGCAGGCCGAGCGCGCCGGGCAGCAGCGGGCGGGCGCGGCGGTCGGCTATCGCGAGGATCACCAGGACGGCCACGACGGGCAGCGCGAACAGCTTCATCGCGGCGGCGGCACCGACCGCGAGGCCGGCCCACCCGAACCGGCCGGTCGCTACGAGCGCGAGCGCCAGCAGGCAGAGAGCCAGCACGGGAATGTCGTCGCCGCCGGTGGCCAGGGTGAGGGCACAGACCGGCACGACCGTCGCCGCCTGGATGGCCCGCACGAGCAACGGCGGAAAAGCACCGAGGGGGCCCGCCGCAGAGGACGGATAGGGCGCGCCGGGCTCGGAGGGTGCGGACTGGGAGGGTGCGGAGTGCACGGAGTGGCCAGGGCGCAGCAGGTGGATCGCGGTCAGGAGGGCCGCCGCGGTGGCAGCGGCGAACCAGATGCGGGCATCGGTCCACCAGAAATCGCCTAAAACCGCCTTTGGCAGGCCGAAAACTGACATGGCCGGCTGATACGGGCTGTAACCCATCAGGCGCTCGTCGAGCGGCAACCCGGCTATCGCGGAGCGGCCCAGGTAGGGCGTGCCGTCGTCGAGGAGGCGGGCGCCCATGTGCTCGACCACCAGGACCTCCTCCTGGGCGCGGTCGGTGCGGCCGCCGGCGCGCTGGATGGACTGCACCAGCAGCGGCAGGAGTGCGGCACCCGCCCACGTGGCCCAGGCCAGCGCCGCCCGGACCCGGGTGCCGGCCACCTCGGGGAAGCGCGTGCGGAGCGTGAGCTGGGTGATCACGACGACGGTTGCCACCGCGTACGCCCATGCGGCTATGGCGCCCCACGCACGGTGCGGCAGCAGCGTCGAAGTCAGCGCAGTGATCGCGGCGAAGGCCGCCGAGATCAGATAGAGCGCCAGGTCTGCTGCCAGGCCGCCGGCCGCTCGGTCCAGGCGGGTGAGCAGGTGGGTCACGCGGGCAAGTGTGGCAGAGTCCGTCCGGAACCCGGGGACCTGCGGCGCTGCATGCGAACCACGGCGCCGACGTCGTGCAGGGGTGCGGCCAGCGCGCCGGGGCGGCCGCCGGAGCCGCGCTGGAGGGTGCCGAGCAGGCGGGCCGACGACATCGGGCGGGCGAAGAGGTGGCCCTGGCCCGCCACGCAGCCCAGCTCCCAGAGGGCGTGGCGCTGGGGTTCGCTCTCGACGCCCTCGGCGATCACCGTCAGGTGCAGACTGCGGGCCAGGTCGACGGTGGAGCGGATCACCGCGGCGGCCTCGGAGGAGGTTTCCACCGTACCGACGAAGCCTTGGTCGATCTTGAGTTGGTTGACCGGGATGTGGGACAGCACCGAGAGCGGGGAAACGCCGGTGCCGAAGTCGTCCAGGGCCAGGCGGACGCCGGCCTCGCGGAGTTCGTTCAGTGCGCGGCCGACCACGTCCAGTTGACTGATCGTGAGGGTCTCGGCCAGTTCGAGGACCAGGCGGTCGGCGGGGGTGCCGTGCCGTTCCAGGCGGGCCAGCACGGTGGCCGGGAACCGCGGGTCGAGCAGGCTGCGCGGCGACACGTTGACCGCGACCGGCAGGTCGAAGCTCGCCTCGCGCCAGATCTCGGCGGCCGACAGGGCCTGGTCGAGCACGGCGTCGGCGAACGCGGACAGCTGGCCGGAGCGCTCCACCGTCTCGAGGAACTGCATCGGGGTGAGGTAGCCGTGTTCGGGGTGCTGCCAGCGGGCCAGCGCCTCGGCCGAGATCACCTCGCCGCTGCCCAGGTCGACGATGGGCTGGAAGTCGACCACGAACTCGTGCTCGGCGACCGCGCGGTGCAACTCGCCGCCCAGCATGAGCCGGTCGACGTCGGCAGTGTCCTGGGCGTGCGCGTATGTCGCGGTGCGCTGGCCGCCGCGTTTGGCCTGGTACATGGCGATGTCAGCGCGACGCATCAGCTCGTTGACGCCGCCGCTGCCGGGGGCCAGCGCGATGCCGCCGGCCGCCTCGACGGTGATCTGCATGCCCTCGACCTCGAGGCTGCCCTCGAGCGCGGTCAGCATCTGCTCGGCGCGGTGCGTGGCCAGCGCGGGGGTCAGCAGGTTGACCAGCAGGACCGCGAACTCGTCGCCGCCGAGCCGGGCCACCAGGTCGCCGGGGGCCGCGGCACTGCCGAGCCGATGCGCCACCGTCCGCAGCACCTCGTCGCCGGCGCCGTGGCCCAGCGTGTCGTTGACCTCCTTGAAGTGGTTGAGGTCGATGAGCAGCAGCGCGACCAGGCCGTCCTCGGTGTGGCCGGCGAAGTAGGCGTCGGCCCGCTCGTACAGCTCGCGGCGGTTGGCCAGGCCGGTCAGCGGGTCGTGGGCGGCGTCGAAGGCGTTCTGCTCGTTGAGCCGCTGGAGTTCCGCGTACGCCGAGGCGTTGCGGATCGCGGTGCACACCGCCGAGGCGAACGTCTTGAGCTTGTACTGCTCGAACTCGGTCAGCTTGACCTTGCCGTAGAAGCCGAGCACCAGCAGACCGGCCCGGTAGCTGCGGTCGCGGGTCTCCAGATCGGCGGTGGTGGCGGTGGGATCGTCGTACTTCCGCGGGCCGGGGCCGTCGAACGTGACACCGCCGGCGTTCGCCCGGACCACCCTGTCCAATCCGGACGACGTCAGGTCGATCTCCACCTCATCGGCCGAGAACAGTCGCGCCCCCTGAGTGGCCGCCACGCACAGCACGTGGTTGAGGTCGACCGAGCTCAGTTCGTCGGTGATGTCGGCCAGCTGCCGCCAGGAACTGCGCTCCTCCCGGGTGCGCAGCCGGCTCGACTGCCACAGGTAGAGACAGGCGACCAGCAGCGGCACGAAGCCGAGCAGCAGCAGGTTGGCGTCGGAGAGCACCACCTCGATGATGTAGACGACGGTGACCAGCCGGACCAGGTTGGTCAGCACCCGGCCGCCGAGGTCCTGGCGGAACGCCTTGATGGGGCCGGTGCGTGAGGCGAGCGCGATGACCGGGTGGAACAGCAGTTCGTCGACCAGCCAGAAGGCCAGGTACGCCAGGATCACGGCGCCGGCGGTGGGCTGGGGCTGCCCGACGAGCGTCAGGACGGTGCCGGCCGCACTGACCGCGAGCACCTCCTTGGCCACCGAGAAGACGGCCTTGTGCGGGGCGACGCGGGTCCAGATCTTGACCGTGGCGAGGCTTGCCGCGGTCAACAGCACCACCCAGGGCCCGGGCAGCAGGACGAGCCCGACGAGGACCGGGATCTCGTTCCAGGTGGTCGCATTTTTGCTGGAACCGAACCGGACGTAGACCTTGAACCGGTTGGCGGTGACCGAGCCGGCGTAGATGAGCAGCAGTAACACCGGGTTCGGCAGGGGGAGCGAGCTGGCCACCGCATACCAGACATTGAGCCCGGCGGCACCGAGGGCCAAAACGACGACGAGACCGATGAGCAGCCGGAGCTGCCGATCGGTCGCGTCGTCGTTGGAACTCGGGATCAACCGCAAAGTAGTCGTCCTGTCGCCGAGCGCAGCGGAAGGGTCCGGGCTCAAGCGTATTCATCAACGCGCCGTAGCGCGACGTCTCACTCCCAGTCGAGAGTCTTCATTCTTCTTCTCCTCGCAAAGCGGGACCCAAGGGAAGCTCGGATGCCTGGTGGACCGGGTGATTCGTCGCGACGCAGGGAACGATATGTGAGCATGCATGGTCGTCCAACCGATTCGTGTCGGTATGCGCAGAAAGCGAGAATCGCCCGGCCGGTCGTTACACGGCGTCCCGGAATGGGAACTCAGAGCTACCCGAATCGACGATTTGGTCGTCGTGTCCACATAGCAGAGTGTGCTGTTTGTATAACGCTACGGATTGACAAATCAACTCACTTATCCGTAGCGACTCTGGGCTCTCTGACCTGGGCATAGATCATGAAAACTGTCGTACATGAATTGTGGGCCCCGCGCAGCGTAAGAGCGAACTGGACCTTCTATAAACTCCCGGTATGCCCGACGAATCCCTGCTCACTCACGTCGACGAGACGGGCGCAGCCCGCATGGTAGACGTTTCGGCTAAGGCGGTAAGTGTCCGGCGAGCGGTGGCCGCCGGACGGGTGGTCACCACACCCGAGGTGATCGCACTGCTACGCGCTGATGATCTGCCGAAGGGTGACGCCCTCGCGGTGGCCCGGCTCGCCGGCATCATGGGCGCCAAGCGCACGCCCGACCTCATCCCGCTCTGTCACCCGATCGGGCTGCACGGCGTGGTGGTCGATCTCGAACTGACCGAGTCGACCGTCGAGATCACCGCGACCGCCAAGACGGCCGACCGCACCGGCGTCGAGATGGAGGCGCTCACCGCGGTGGCCACGGCCGGCCTCGCGGCCATCGACATGATCAAGGCGGTGGACCCGGCAGCCAGCATCGAGGGGGTGCGGGTGCTGCGCAAGGAGGGCGGCAAGACCGGGGAGTGGGTACGCCCGGAGGACCGGCCGTGAGAGCGCTGGTGATCGTGGCGAGCAACCGGGCGGCCGCGGGCGTCTACGCCGACACCAGCGGCCCCCGCCTGGTGGCCGGCCTGCGCGACCTCGGCTGCGAGGTGGGGGACCCGATCGTGGTGCCGGACGGCGAACCGGTCAGCGCCGCCCTGCGCGCGGCCGTGGCCGAGGGCTACGACGTCGTGCTGACCAGCGGCGGCACCGGGGTGACACCGACCGACCGGACGCCCGAGGCTACCCGGGGCTTGCTCGACTTCGAGGTGCCCGGCATCGCCGAGGCCATCCGCGCGTACAGCCGCGACCGGGTGCCGGCCGCCGCGCTGTCCCGTGGCCTGGCCGGCGTCGCCGGCCGAACCCTGATCGTCAACCTGCCCGGCTCGGCCGGTGGGGCCAAGGACGGCCTCGCGGTCCTCGGCCCGGTGCTGTGGCACACCGTCGACCAGATCAACGGCGGCGATCACCCGCAGGGTGGATAGGCTCGACCGGTGAGCGGTGACGACGTGGACCCGGTGGACTGGGAAAAGGCGCGGGAGTTGGCCTACGCGGCGGGCCGGGAGGCGGCCGGCGCCACCGAGGTGGTCTCGCTGCCGGACGCCGACGGCCGGACCCTGGCCGAGCCCCTGCGCGCGCTCACCGATCTGCCCGCGTTCCCCACCTCGAGCATCGACGGCTGGGCGGTGCGCGGCCCGCAGCCGTGGCGGCCGGTCGGCCGGGTGCTGGCCGGCGGCGTCGCGCCCGCGCTGGAGGCCGACGGCACCTGCGTCGAGATCGCCACCGGCGCCATGGTGCCGGCCGGTGCCGCCGCCCTGCTGCGCGTCGAGGAGTCCACTCGCGACAATGCCGGGCTGGTCAGCGGGACGCCGCGGGAGACGCCCGAGTGGCGGCTGCCCGGCGAGGAGGCACACAAGGACGAGGAACTGCTGCCGGCCGGGACGGCCGTCGACCCGGCGGTGATCGGGGTGGCGGCCACCTGCGGGTACGAGACGCTGACCGTGTACCGCCGGCCGCGGGCGGCGCTGCTGGTCTTCGGCGACGAGCTGCTCACCGCGGGCACGCCGGGCGCCGGCCGGGTGCGCGACTCGCTCGGTCCGCAGGTGCCGGGCTGGTTACGCCGGTGCGGCGCCACCGTCGACCCGGCCGCGATCGCCGGGCCGGTGCAGGACACGTTCGAGGCCCATCTCGCCGCGGTCCGCGGCGCGCTGGCCACGGCCGACCTGGTCTGCACCACCGGCGGCACCATGCACGGCCCGGTCGACCACCTGCACCCGACCTTGGCCGAGCTGAACGCCGAGTACGTGGTGAACACCGTCGCGGTCCGCCCCGGCTTCCCGATGCTGCTGGCCCGGGTGCCCGGTCCGGACGGCCGGCCCCGGTTCCTGGCCGGGCTGCCCGGCAACCCGCAGTCCGCGGTGATCGCCCTGATCACCCTGGTGGTGCCGCTGCTGGCCGGCCTGCAGGGCCGGGCGCTGCCGGCGCTGACCGTGGTCGAGGCGGCCACCGCCGTGCCGGGCCGCGGCGACTTCACCCACCTCGCGCTGGCCACGCTCGGCCACGATGGACGGTCGGCCACCCCGGCCGGGCACGTGGGCTCGGCGATGCTGCGCGGACTGTCCACCTCGCACGGTTTCGTCGCGGTCCGTCCCGGCACCAGCGCCGCCGCCGGTGATCTGGTCCCGTTCCTGCCGTTGCCGCTGACTCCCGGGGAGCGCCGATGACCGGCATCATCGCGATCGCCGAGGTGCTGGATGTGCCCCTCGACCTGGCCGCGCACGAAAAGGCGGTGGCCGACCGGCGGGCCGGCGCGGTGGTCACCTTCCAGGGCGTGGTCCGCGACCATGACCACGGCCGCGGGGTGACCCTGCTGGAGTACGAGGGACACCCGAGCGCCGCGGCGATCCTGCGCGAGGTCGCCACCGAGATCGCGGCCGACCCGGACGTCTACGCCATCGCCGTCTCGCACCGGATCGGGACGCTGGCGATCGGCGACGTGGCCCTGGCCGCCGCGGTCAGCACCGCGCACCGGGCCGCCGCGTTCGCCGCCTGCGCCCGGCTCGTCGACGAGGTCAAGGCACGGCTGCCGATCTGGAAGCGGCAGGTCTTCTCCGACGGCACCGAGGAATGGGTCAACTGCCCCTAGGCCCGGGGATGGCCGGGGTGCGGCGGGCCGGGGCCGGTCCGCGCCGGACCGGGATGGCCGACGCCACACCGGGCCGCCAGGGCAGCACGTTGAGCAGCAGGATCAGTACGAACGCGTACCCGTTCCAGCCGGCCGTCCAGATCGGATCGAGCACCAGCAGCAAATAGATCAGGGCGGCCGCGACCGCGTAGCCGGCACCGGGCACCCGGCGCGGCCGCAGCGGCCGGCGGGCCGGGAAACGCTGCCGGGCCGCGGCGTCCACCAGGATCAGCACGGCCGGCAGGATCCAGATCAGCTCGTGGATGCGGCTGACCGGGCCGATCGCCGCCGCGGTGAGGCCGACCAGGGTGAAGGCCGCGATCTCGTCGCCGTCGGCGTGTGCCGAGCGGGCCCGGATCAGGCCCACCGCGAGCAGCAGTACGGCGAACGACAGCCAGATGAGCACCGGGGTGCCGGCCGTGTCGTACAGCCGGTCCAGCACCCCGGCCAGCGACTGGTTGGCCGGTGCGTCCGGCGGGCCGGACCGGTCGATCTGGGGGAGCACCGAGCCGAACCAGGCCGCGGTGGTGCCGGGCGCGATCAGGGCGGCCCCGGTCAGCAGCGTCGCGGTGGTGCCGAGGGCGATCAGCGCGGCCCGCCACTGCCGGCTCACCATCAGGTAGAGAAGGAAGATTGCGGGACTCACCGCGAGCGCGGTGGCGATGCCGATGCCGACGCCGGCCCAGGTCCCGGTGGCCCAGCCGCGCCGCAGCACGGCAACGGGAGATCGGTCGGCCCAGCCGCGGCGCAGCGCGGAGGCCGACGAACGTACCGGTTGGGAGGCGGGCGGTCCCGGCCACCAGGCCGCCCGGCTGCGCGCCCAGGCACTCCGGCGCAGCGCCACCACGTCGGCCGTGACCAGTGCGAACAGCAGCAGGTCGAGGGCGCCGAGGCCGAGTGTCGAGCGGACCGGCTCGGTCAGCAGCGCCAGCGCGGCGGCGACCAGGACGGTCCGGCCGCGGGGCTTGCCGTAGCGGCGGGCGACCGGGCCGGCCAGCGCGACCAGGCCCAGCACCAGGGCGGCCAGGCCGGCCAGGGCGAGCAGCCAGCCGGTGACCGGCAGTGGCAACCGGGCCGCGGGGGCCAGCAGCAGCGCGGCCACCGGGGACAGGGCGGTGCCGACCCGGTGGTCCGGCGAGCGGTACGCGTACAGGCCCTCGCCCTGCCACCAGTCCCGGATCGCCGCGTGGTCGACCCCGAGCCAGCTCAACGCGTACCGCTGCTGGTAAAGAAGGATCGCCAGGCCGGCGCCGAGGCACAGCAGAGTGACCACGGCGGACCTCTTGATCCGCGCGTGCGCGTGCAACGCCTGCATGGCGCGACCCCCGTCGCTTCTCGTCCCCGGGCACGGCACGGCCCGCGGCCGGGCGAAAGCGAGCTTAGAAGGCGCAGGCCAACCGCGCGGCCCCTCGTCCGCTTAACGGGAAGATCGCGACAAAAGTTGCCTTAAGGACAGGCCTAACCGGGCAATCTACGCGCGGCGGATGCGGACATCGCGGCGATCCTGGCGTCCCGCTTAGCCGACCGGACCGCCCGCCGCATCGAGCGCTGCGAGCGGTCGACCGCGTGCGAGGTGCGGTAACGCAGGCCGGGGCGGCCCTCGGTGTCGACCGCGGCCAGCAGCAGGCCGCCGAGCAGGCCGAGATTGCGGAGGGCGTCCTGCCGGCCGGCAGCCACCGTGGCGGGCACCAGGCCGGCCGCGAGCAGCGCCGCCGCGGGCCGGGTGAAATGTCCGGTGGCCAGCGCCAGGCCGGCCGCCACGTCACTGACCGCCTTGATCCGGACGAGGCTGCGGGCGTCGGTGGGTATGCGCGGGTCGACCTTTTCCAGCAGCGGCCCGACGCGATCGGTGACCCGGCGTGCGGTGGCGGCGGACGCGTCGGGGTTGAGGAGGACTCGGATCCCGCCGGCCACGAAGATCGAGGCGAGCATGGCGCGGGCCGCGGTGCGTACGGGCTTCATGAAGTGGTTATACCCGTCAGACGGGCATCACACCGGCTGGGTTCGCAGGTACCTGCCGAAGTGCGGGACCGTGAAGGCGACCGTGCCGCGCTCGCCGGAGTAGATCAAACCCTTCTTGATCAGGGCGTCCCGGGCCGGGGAGAGGCTGGCCGGCTTGCGGCCGAGCGCGGTGGCGATCTCGGCGGTCGGTACCGCGGCGTCCATGTCGTTGTCCGGTTCGCCGGAAAGCGCGGCCATCGCACGCATGTACTCGCGTTCGGCGGGGGTGGCCCGCTCGAAGCGCGACCCGAAGAAACCGACCGCCAGTTCGGCCTCGGCCTCGGGGGCGGCCACCCGCACGTCGGCGTCGGTGACCGGGGACTGCGGGGCGTGGTCCCAGGTGGCTTTCCCGTACGCCTGCACGAAGTAGGGGTATCCGCCGGACTTCTCGTAGAGCAGGTCGAGCGCCTTCGCCTCGTATTCCACGTCCTCGCGGGCGGCCGGTGCACACAGCGCCAGATCGGCTGCCACCCGGTCGAGGCGGTCGATCCGCTGGTACCGGAAGAGGCGTTCGGAGTACGACTTGGCGGCGGACAGCACGGCCGGCAGGTGCGGCAGTCCGGCACCCACCACGATCAGCGGCGCACCCAGCTGGGACAGCTCGTGGCAGGCGGCGCACAGCGCGGACACGTCGGCCGGACCGAGGTCTTGCATCTCGTCGATGAACAGGGCGATGCCGGTGCCCACGTCGGTGGCCAGCGAGGCGGCGTCGGTGAACAGCTCGACCAGGTCGATCTCGATGTCGCCGGAGTCGGCCCGGCCGCGGGCCGGCGGCACGTCGATGCCGGGCGCCCAGCGGTCGCGGATCTTGCCGTTCGGGTCGTTGGCCCGCAGCGCGAACGCCTTGAGCACCCCGAGCACCTCGTCGACCCGGTCCGGGTTGCGGTGGTGCGGCGCCAACTCGCGGATCGCCATGTGCAGGGCGGCCGAGACCGGGCGGCGCAGCGACTGGTCGGGTCGCGCCTCGATCTTGCCGGTGCCCCAGAGCCGGCCGATGGCGGCCGAGCGCAGGGTGTTGAGCAGCACGGTCTTGCCGACGCCGCGCAGGCCGGTGAGGACCAGGCTGCGCTCCGGGCGGCCGCGGGCGACCCGCTCCAGCACCACGTCGAACGCGTCCAGCTCGCGGCCGCGCCCGGCCAGCTCGGGCGGGCGCTGGCCGGCGCCGGGGGCGTAGGGATTCCGTACCGGATCCACGGATAGCACCGTATCGGGTCATCTAGCGAAATAGCTAGAGTCCACTATTAAAAGCTCTCGTGGGTCGTCTACCAAGATCTAGCTCTACAGCTAGAGTCCGCTAGAGCTGCTTATGTTCCTTGAGGCACAGCACGAAGTCGAGCTCGTCGAACGGGCTGTCGTAGAAGTACCACTTCGTATAGCCCTGCACGTCGGAGCACTTGGACTCGGCGTCCTTCTCGCCCGTGGTGCGGCCGGCCACCCGCTTGAGGACCTCGAAGCTGCCGGTGGTGCAGGCGATCGCGCGCATCTCGGGCTGCTCGTCGGTGCCCTCGTTGACGACGCAGTCGCCCACCTTGACGTTGAAGCGGGCGTCCTCGCTGCCGACCGGTGCCGCGCCGGGCTTGTTGGAGGGCGCGGCCGACGACAGGGTCTGCGGCTCACCGCGGTCGCTGCGCTCCTTGAGCAGCCACGCGGTTGCCCCCAGCCCGACGCAGACCAGCACGCCGAGGGTCACCACCAGCGCGATCATCGGGGTGTTCCGCTTCGGTGGCGCCGGTGGAGACGGGTTGGCCCAGCCTGGCGCCGAGTGGTACGAGACCGGCTGTTGCGGAACCGACGGCGGATGCGCGCCCCAGGCTGGGTCGGGCACCGTGGAGCCGTGTTCGCCCCATGGGTCGGCGGGTTCGGCGTACGGCTCGTCGGAGCTCCCCTGCGACCACGGCGGGCCGGAGTACGGGCCGTTCTGCGACATCTGGGAATCCTCCGGAAGCGGTCTTCGCTGCCTGCCACCGTAGCGTGCGGACAGTACGCAAACCCGCACGGAATCGCCAGGGTTGTCGGCAACACGACCCGCACGTCACACACCTGGGCCGATACCCTGCACGGTCGTGTCGCCACTCCTCGTGATCTCCGCCGCCGTCTTCGGCGCGGCAACCGCCGCCTTCCTCCCCCGGCTCGCCGAGCGCCTCGCGGTGCGTAACGGCGAGGGCGTCCGGCAGAGCTGCGCGGTCTGCTCACGGCCGTTCTCCCCCGGCATGCATGGTTGGGTACGGGTGGGAGCGGCGTGCGCCTGCACCGGCGGGTGCCTGCGGGTCGTGTCGACCGGTGCGGCGGTGGCCACCGCCCTGGCCGTTGCGGTCGGGCCGCTCCCGCTGCTGCCGGTCTATCTGCTGGCGGCGGTGCCGGCGCTGCTGCTCGCGATGATCGACGTGCGCTGCCTGCGACTGCCCGACCCACTGGTCGCGGCACTTGTCGTGATCGCGGGTGTCCCGCTCGGCGTGCTGCGGCCCGAGCAGATCGGAACGGCGCTCGCTGCGGGTGTGGGCGCGCTGGTCGCGTACGGGATCATTGCTCTGTTGCCTTGGCGCGGCCTCGGACTCGGCGACGTGAAGCTGGCCGCCGCACTTGCCCTGATCCTGGGATTCACCGGCACCGACGCCGTGCTCGCCGGCGTGCTGACCGCGCACCTGATCATCGGACCGGTCGCGATGTTCCGGCTGATCACCGGGCCTCGGCGGGCGATACCCTTCGGGCCCGCGCTGCTGGCCGGCGCCCTGATCGCGATTACAACAGCCTGAGCTGACGATCCTTCGGCCGGGCGGGCACGGTGTCGCCGAGCCGCTCGAACAGCCCCGAGTCGATCACGTCCAGGAACGGCGTGGGCGACTGCTCCCGCTCGCTGCCGTGCCGGAACCGGCGAGCCGCGTGCGAGACATAGAGCCGGTCCTGCGCCCGGGTCACCCCCACGAAGAACAGCCGGCGCTCCTCGGCCACGTCGTCGTCGGTCGGCGTGCTACCCGGCCAGCGCAGCGGCAGCAGGCCGTCCTCGCAGCCGACCAGGAACACCACCGGGAACTCGAGGCCCTTGGCGGCGTGCAGGGTGAGCAGGTTGACCGCCTCGGCGCGCGGGTCGAGCGCGTCCACCTCGGCGCCGGTCGCGATCTCCTGGAGGAAGCGCGGCGCGTCGTCGCCGATGCGCTGGGCGAGCGGCATCAGCAGGTCGGCGGCGGCCCAGATGTCCTCGGGCGCGAGTTGCTCGGCGTCCAGCGTGGGCGCCGCGAACCGCTGGGCCAGCACCTGCGCGGTCAGCTTGACCCGGGCCGCGAGCGAACCGCCCAGCCCGCCGGCGTGCCGCAGTTCCCGGGCGATCACCTGCACCGCGGCTCGGTCGCGGAGCCGGTTGTGCGAGCGTTTCTGCACCGGCACACCGGCCCGGGACAGCGCCTCGACGATCGGACCGGATTGGCTGTCGGTGCGGTAGAGGACCGCGATGTCCGAGAAGGACAGATTGCCGGCGGTGGCCGACCGGGAGTCCACCCGGCCCGAGTCCAGCGACCGGTGCGACAGGCCGCCGACCAGGTCGTCGATGGTGCGGACCACGAAGTCGGCCTCGTCCGCGACGCTGCCGGCCGGATAGCGGCCCACCAGCGCGGCCTCCGGGTCGAGCCGGGCCGGGTCCAGTCGCCGGCCGCTGACCAGCGAGGTCGGGGCGATGGCCTGCACCGCGGCGGCCAGGATCGGCGCCGACGACCGGTAGTTGCGGGTCAGCCGCACCAGCCGGGCGTCCACGAAGTCCTCGTTGAAGCGCAGGAAGTACTTCACGTCCGCGCCGCGGAACGAGTAGATCGCCTGGTCCGGGTCGCCGATCGCGCAGAGGTTGCCGTCCGCGGGGCTGAGTAGGCGCAGCAGTTCGTACTGGACCTCGTCGACGTCCTGATACTCGTCCACGAAGATCCATTGCCACTGGCGGCGGTACTTCTCGACCAGAGCCGGCTCGTCGCGCAGCAGCGCGACCGGCAGGGCGATCAGGTCGTCGAGGTCGACCAGATCCTGCTGGCGGAGCAGTTTCGCGTACGCGAGATCGTCGTCGCCGGCCTGCTCGCGCGCCTCGGCCCGCTCCGCCTCGTCGGCGATCCGCCAGTTCGCGCCGAGCCCGGCCGCCTTGGCGTTGTCCCGCAGGATGGCCAGCCCGACCGAGTGGAACGTGCCGACCGTGATGTCCTCGGCCACGTCGCCGAGCAGCGCGTCGAGCCGCTCCTGCAACTCGGCCGCGGCCCGCCGGGTGAACGTGATGGCCAGGCAGCGGTGCGGGAAGACGCTCAGTTCGGCGCAGAGGTAGGCGATCCGGTGGGTCAGCGTCCGGGTCTTGCCGGTGCCCGGTCCGGCCACGATCAGCAGCGGTCCGCCGGGCGCCGAGGCGGCCACCCGCTGCATGGCGTCGAGGCGGTCGAGCAGCCCGGTGCCGACCTCCTCCATCCCGGCCAGCATCGGCTCGAACGGCTCGTGCGGGCTGACCGGCGCCGGCAGCGGCGGCGGGACCTTGACCTCTTTGACGGCCTTGGCGGGCTTCGGCTTCGCGGGCATCACCGCCGGCTTGCGCTGCTGCGGCAGGTCGAACAGCGTCTCCACCTGCGGCGCGTTGGACCGGTTGCGCAGCTCGCCCGGCTCGAACAGCGTGATCACGCCGTACTCGCCGTCGTAGCCCGGCACCCGCCGGACCGCGCCGCGGCGCAGCCGGTCGATCGCCTCGCGCACCTCGTCCCCGCCGGCCTGGCCGATCGCGTCCAGCGGTACGTTGCGCAGGATGTCCAGCTCCGGGCCGAGGGTGGCGACCAGGTTGTTGAGCTGTGCCTCGACGGTCTTGGACTTGGCACCGACCCCGTGCACCTCGCCGAGCACCTGGTGCAGCTGGATGAGGTGCTCGACGTGGTCGTCGCGGCGGTGCCCCACCGGCCGGTCGGCGAGGTCCTCGACCCGGCTGAGCACGCCCACGGTCAGCGGCTTGCCGCACTCGGGGCAGCGGCCACCGGCCTCGCGGGTGCGGTCCGGCTCCCAGTTCACGCCGCAGACCCGGTGGCCGTCCGCGTGGTATTTCCCCTCCTCGGGGAAGAACTCCAGGGTGCCGGCCAGGCCGCGGCCGTGCTGGACCGCGAAGTAGTCGGGCTCGCCGGTGTAGAGCGTGGCCTCCCGGGCCAGCGCGGCCGGCGAGTGGGCGTCCGAGTTGGAGACCAGGCGGTATCTGTCCAGGCTGGACACCCGCCAGTTCATCTCCGGGTCGGAGGACAGGCCGGTCTCCACCGCGGTGATGTGCCCGGCCAGGTCGGCGTAGCAGTCGGCGATCGCGTCGAAGCCGGATTTCGAGCCCAGCGCCGAGAACCACGGGGTCCAGATGTGCGCCGGCACCAGGTATCCGCCGGCCTCCAGAGTGATCTCCAGCAGGTCGCGGGAGTCGAGGCCGAGGATCGGCCGGCCGTCCGCGGTGAGGTTGCCGATCCGGCCCAGCGCGGTGTTGAACCTGGTCGCCGCCGCGAAATCCGGGACGTAGCAGAGGTGGTGCACCTTGCGGGTCCGGTCGTCGCGCTTGTAGATCGTGGAGATCTCGACGCTGAGCAGGAACCGGGCCGGCCGGGTGGATTGCAGCGAGCCGGGCAGCCGCCGGGTCACCTCGGTCTCGTCGGCCAGCCGGAACAGGCCGGGCGAGTCGTCGACCAGGCTCTCCTTGAGATGGTCGAACCAGGCCGGGTGGGTGAAGTCGCCGGTGCCCAGCAGCGCGATGCCCTTGCGCCGCGCCCACCAGGCCAGGTTGGGCAGCGTCAGGTCGCGGCTACAGGCCCGCGAATACCGGGAGTGGATGTGCAGATCCGCGACGTATGCGTCCGCGGCGACCGAGGACCCTGCGATGTCCGAGGGCACGCGCTGCATCCTGTCACGGCCTCCGGTCCACTAACTAATCGCCACGCGGCAACAAACTTACGGATCTTGATACCTGGAACAGGTCATGTCGTCCGCAACTCGATGACGGTGACCTGCGGCGGCGCGCCGACCCGCACCGGTGGTCCCCAGAACCCGGCGCCGTTGGTCACGTATACCGGAACCCCGTCCACGCGGCCGAGGCCGGAAACGACCGGCTGTTGCAGCTTGACCAGCAGGTTGAACGGTGCCATCTGGCCGCCGTGGGTGTGCCCGGAAACCTGGAGATCGACCCCGAACGGGGCCGCCTGCACGGCCGCCACGGGCTGGTGGGCCATCAGCACCACCGGCCGGGCCGGATCGCGGTCGCCGAGCGCCCGGGCGAAGTCCGGCCCGTCGCCGAACTGCTCGCCGCCGATGTCGTTGACGCCGGCCAGGTCCAGCCCGTCCAATTCGACCCGCTCGTTGCGCAGCGGTCGCAGGCCCAGCCGTGTCACCTCCTCCAACCAGGGTTCGTAGCCCGAGTAGTACTCGTGATTGCCGGTCACGAAGTACGCGCCGAGCCGCGACCTGATGCCGGCCAGCGGCGCCGCGGCCGGGCCCAGCTCCGCAACGGTGCCGTCAACCAGATCACCGACGACGCACACCATGTCCGCTTGCACCGAATTGATCAGGTCGACGATCCGGCTGACGTGCCGGCTGCCGGCGAGCGGGCCGACGTGGATGTCGGAGACGACCGCCAGGCGGGTGCCGTCCATCGCGCGCGGCAGCTTGGCCAGCGGCAGTTGGACGCGGTCGAGTTGCGGCCCGCCGAGCGCGGTCTTGACGCCGTAGCCGGTGATGCCTGCGGCGGTGAGTCCCGCGAAGATCGCCGCACCCCGGGCGAGGAGCAGGCGCCGCTCGATGCCGGATTGGTCAGAGCCTGCCTCGATGCGGGACGCGGCGCGGCTGGTGACGGTGTCGCCGGCCTCCGCCGGAAGATCGTCCACGGCGGCCGGTTCGCCCGCCGCTGTCACCGGCGACATTTCGGGCGCATGCTTCCGGTGGCGCAGCCAGAGGGACAGCGCCAGCCGCGGCACCTCGAGCACCGCCAGCGTCACCAGCAGATAGAACATCAGCGCCAGCCACATGTACCCGGGCCAGGCCAGGAACGCGATCTCCCCGCTGCGCACCCCGGCCATGGTCACCGGCACCAGGATCGCGAGCACCACCGCCGCGATCGTCCCGGCCCGCCGCGCCCGGCCGGGCCGCAACGTGTCCTTGACCAGCCGTTTCCACAGGTAATAGTGGATGAGCGCGATGACCCCGAAGACCACCCCGACGAACGCCAGCACAACTTCCTCCTCAGTGACCCCGACCGCCGTGCCGGCCAACCGGGAAGCTAGCCGCCGGCGAACGGGGGCAGGATGTCCACTGTCGCACCGTGCGGTAGCGGAGCTAGACGATCGTGGCAGGAAAGTCCGTCGACCAGGAAACTCGCGGCCTTGAGCACCAGCCCGAGCCGTTCACCGTGCCGGTCAGTGAGTAACTGCGTCAGCTCGGCCAGGGTCGCGGCCTCGGCACTCTCGGCCGAGTTCCCGTTGGCGGCGGCGCGGGCGCCCGCGAAATAACGCACGGTCAGCACGGTCAGCCCCCGATCGCGGACATCGGCCGGGCCGGCTGGAGGAAGCTGGGGTCGTCGATGCCGTGCCCCGCACGCTTGCCACGCATCGCGACCCGCCACGCCTCGGCCAGGTCGTCGTCGGAGGCCCCGCCGCGCATCAGCTTGCGCAGGTCGCTCTCCTCGGTGGCGAACAGGCAGTTGCGCACCTGCCCGTCCGCGGTCAGCCGGGTGCGGTCGCAGTCGCCGCAGAACGGCCTGGTCACGCTGCCGATGACGCCCACCCGGGCGGGCTCGCCGGCGGCGTCCAGGTGGCCCGGCACCAGCCAGGTCTCGGCCGGGGCGGTTCCACGTGAAACGGGGTCGGCCTGGAGACCGAACGGTGCCAGCGAGGCCAGAATCTCCTCGGCGGTGACCATTTCGTGGCGGTCCCACTGGTGTTGTGCGTCCAGGGGCATCTGCTCGATGAAGCGCTGCTGATATCCGTACCGCAGGGCGAAGCGCAACAGAGCCGGCGCCTCGTCCTCGTTGATCCCCCGCATCAGCACGGTGTTGATTTTGACGGGGGTGAGTCCGGCCGATGCCGCTGCCTCGAGCCCGACCAGCACGTCGGCCAGCCGATCACGGCGCGTCAGGGCCTGGAACCGCTCGGCGTCGAGCGTGTCGAGCGAGACGTTGATGCGGTCGAGTCCCGCCTCGCGCAGCGGAACCGCCATCCGCTCCAGCCCGATCCCGTTCGTGGTGACCATCAGCCGCGGTCGCGGTGTCAGTGCGGCCGCCGCCTGGATGATCCCGACCAGCCCGCGCCGCAGCAACGGCTCGCCGCCGGTGAACCGCACTTCCGTGATCCCGAGCAGCTCCACCCCGATCCGGACCAGCCGGTTGACCTCGTCATCGGTGAGTTGCTCTTCGCGCGGCAGCCAGGCCAGCCCCTCCGCCGGCATGCAATAGGTGCAGCGCAGATTGCACCGATCGGTGAGCGAAACCCGCAGATCGGTGGCCACCCGCCCGAACCGGTCGGCGAGCACGGTCAGGCCACCGCACTGAGATTCGTCGCTTTGCGCACCTCTCGAATCTATCCGCTACCAGCGCCGACCGCCCCCACCGTTTTTCGTGCGGTAGACCTCAAAACCATGCGAAGGTACGCGCGCCGTGGTGCCCCAACCGCACAGCCGCCAACCGTGGCGCACGATCGGCCGGCTGCAACAACCGGCCGTTCCCCGCTGCCGGCCCGGCGTCAGGCCTTGACGGCCTCGATCAGAAACCGCTGCGAGTGCGCGACGAACGGCCCGTCCCGCTCGATGCCGAGGTGCAGCTCCAGCAGCCGGTCCCGGTACCGCTCCACGGTGAAATCCGGAACCGTCCAGATCACCTTCCGCAGAAACACGATCACCGCCGCGACGTCGAAGAACTCCATCCGCAGCGCCTCCGGCCGCAGGTCAACCACCCGAAGCCCGGCCGCGGCCGCCGCCGCCCGCTCCCGCTCCGGGTCCCGGGCGAGATTGGGCTCCAGCGGCCCACCGTGCATGAACTCCGCCAGCTCGAACACCGACCCCGCCCCCACGTGCTGGGCGAAGTAGGTGCCCCCCGCCGCCAGCACCCGCCCGATCTCGTCGAACCGCACGGTGGCCGGGTGCCGGCTGACCACGAGATCAAAGGAGGAGTCCGCAAACGGCAGGTCGGCCCTTTCATCCACCTCGACCACCTCCGCACCCAGCGCCGCCAGCCGCTCCCGCGCGAGCACCACGTTGGGCGCCCAGCCTTCGGTGGCCTGCAGAACCGGCGGCGCCTGCGGAATCCCGGCCAGCACCTCACCCCCACCGGTCTGCACATCAAGTGCCCGAGAGGCCCGCGCCATCCGCTCACCCATGAGCCGCTGGTATCCCCACGACGGCCGCTGCTCAGTAGCCCGCCCCGCAAACCAAGAAAAGTCCCACCCGTCCACGGGCACCGCACAGCCTTCGGCCACAAGATCCTCAAACGCCTTCACCCGAGCGACCCAACCACCCAGCCATCCCCACAACAACCCGATTGTCGGCCGCCCCCGACTTGACAACCGCACCGCAGCGCGGTCCACGAGCCGGGGCAGGGGGCAGGGGGCAGGGGGCAGGGGGCAGGGGGCAGGGGGCAGGGGGCAGGGAGCCGCGCGCCGGGAGCCGCGCGCCGGGAGCCGCGCGCCGGGAGCCGTCAGCCGGGGAGCCGTCAGCCGGGAGCCGCCAGCCGTGGGCCGTTGATTACCGCCCCCGCATGCCGGGGCCCGCTCCCGCATCGCGGCCGAGATCCCGAGAGGTGGACGATCAAGCGACGCTCCGACCTTTTCCGGCATGCGCTGGCCCGCTTCCCCAACTCCGACCGGATAAAGCCGCGCGGTGGCCCTAACGCCGGGTCAACTGGGGATGGTGGAGAGTTTCTGTTCGCCTCGAACGCGAACTCTCCAAGATTGCGGTGGTCGGGCGGGTAGTCGGGCGCCGACCGGTAAGGATATTTCGGATATATCGGTCGACTCAGTTCGCGGACGATCATCCACCCGCCGGGACACCAGGCGGAGTGAAAGCCATGTAACACCCTAAAATGCCGCGCCCGATAGATGGTGGCGAGTTTCTGTTCGGCCGGACACCAACTCTCCAAGATCGCGACCCGGAGCCACCACCGGCGCATCAAGCAAATGGCGAAACTCGAGAGGAACACGCACTCCGCATGATCGGGAGTTGGCGTTGATGTCACGGGCGGCGACACGCGCCGCCGGCAGGCCGGAACTGGCGAGACTCAGCACCCTGCGGACTCTCTCCCGCACTGATGGGCCGGCAGCGGGGAACGGCATTTCGTTGCAGGTGGCCGGCCGTGTGCCACGGTTCGCGGCTGTGCGGGTGGCCGGGCCGTCATGCGTACCTCCTCTTTTAGAACGCCCGGAGTGCGTCGCGGGCGGCAGTGACCACCGACCCCCGGTATGCGGCGCCGAAGGCGGCGGTGTGCACCAGCAGGAGGTGCAGCTGGTGCAGGGGGACGCGGGCCTGCCAGCCGTCGGCGAGCGGGTGCACCTCCTGGTAGGCGGCGATGATCGTGTCCAGGTGCGGCGCGCCGCCGAAGAGGGCCAGCTCGGCCAGGTCGGTTTCGCGGTGGGCGCCCTGGGCGGCGGGGTCGATCAGGCGGGGGCGGTCGTCGGTGGTCCACAGGATGTTGCCGGGCCACAGGTCGCCGTGGGTCCGGCTGGGGGGCTCGTGCTCAGCCCGGTGGGTCAGGGCGTCCAGGACGCGATCCAGCAGGGCCACATCGGGTGGGGTGAGCGCGTCGCGGTCGGCTGAGGTTTTCAGGTACGGGAGCAGGCGGCGTTCGGCGAACCACTCGCCCCACCCGGCGTTGCCGGGGGTGTTGTCCAAGGGGAGCGGGCCGATGAAACCCGGCCAGCCGGCGCCGAAGTGATCGGCGCCGGAGCGGTGCAGGGTGGCCAGGTCGCGGCCCAGGCGTTCGGCGGCTCCGCTCGTCGGGTCGCCGGCGTCCAGCCACTCCATCGCCAGCATGGTGGGCAGCACGACGAGCACCTCGGGGGTGGGCGCGCCGGCCTCGCGCAGCCAGGCCAAGCCGGCGGCCTCGGCCTCGAAGAAACCCTCGGGCGGGGCGCCGGACGGCCAGGTCTTGGCGAAGACCGAGGTGCCGTCGTCCAAGGTCAGCCGGCTCGCCGTCGCCACGCTGCCGCCCGTTACCGGTGTTTCGCGGATGCGCTGGTGGGTGAGAAATGTCGGGAGGTGCTCGGGGTGCGCGCGTAAGTACGCCTGGTCCACGGGGTTATCTTCCACTTCGGCTTACGGACGCCCGGAATCGGAGTCAAAATGTCGGCATGAGCCCTGTCACAGTGCGTTCGTACCGTCCGAGTGACCACTCCGCGGGTCGTCGCCTGTGGTCCGAGCTGACCAACCAGCACAACCAGATGTACGGGGAGCCGACCAACGACGCGGGCGAGGGGTTCGAGGAATACCTGACCCGCCTCGATCTGTCGGGGTTGTGGGTGGCCGACCACGCGGACGACGGGGTGATCGGGCTGGTCGGCCTGATCATGCGGGGGCGCGCGGGTGTGGTCGAGCCGGTGGTGGTCACCGCCTCGCACCGGCACAAGGGCGTGGGCCGCAAACTGCTGCGCCACGTCCAGACCGAGGCCCGTAAGCGCAACATGACCGCGCTGACCATCTCGCCCTCGTCACGCAACGTCGACGCGATCCGCAGCCTGCACGCCGCCGGCTACGACGTGCTCTCCTCCATCGAGCTGACCCTCGACCTGGAACGCCACGAGCACGAGTGGCAGCAGGAGGGCCTCGAGCTGCACGAACTCCCGTTCCGCTCATAGCCGGACTGTGGACGGCCCCGCGTGTCGTCCACAGGCCGGCCGATTGGCACTCGCCGACGGTCCCGCAGCGGCCAAGCTCGCCGCCATGACCCCGGACTGCAGCATCACCGCCCGCTCCTCCGCCGCGATCGTGGCCGCCACCCCGTATGTGATCGGCTTCCACCCCACCGACAGTGTCGTCGTGATCGGCCTCGCGAACGGCATGATCACCTTTGGCATGCGGTGTGACCTGCCGTCGCCGGCCGACGATGACGACGCCGGCATCGCCGGGATCGTGCTGCGTCAGCGGCTGACGCACGCGGTTGTGCTCGGCTATGGCCGGTCCGAGGAACTGCCCCTGGCGGTCGCGCGGATGTGCGCCGCTCTCGACCGGGCCGGCGTGCTGGTCGCCGACGCCGTCCGGGTCGCCGAGGGCCGCTGGTGGTCCTACTGCTGCACCGATCGGGCCTGCTGCCCGCCCGAGGGCCGGCCGATCGATCCGGGTCTGGCCGCACCGGCGGTCTATCAGGGCCGGGTGGCGCTGCCCGACCGCAAGGCGCTGGTCGCCCGGGTGGCGCCGGTGCGCGGTGCGGCCCGCAAGCAGATGACCGCCGCCACTGAGCGCGCCCGGGACCGGCTCACCGACCTGCGGGCCAACGACCTCGATGCGGTGCGCTCGGGCGGCTGGGTGCGGCGGGCCGGCCGGCGGGCGATCCGGGAGGCCGAGGTCACCGGCCGGGCCGGCGCGGTGCCGACCGCCGACGAGGTGGCCTGGCTGGGCGTGGTGCTGATGGAAAAGGGCGTTCTGGGATACGCCCTGGACCGCACCGAGCACGGCAAGCAGGACTGGCGGATCGCGCTGTGGGCCGACGCGGTGCGCCGGGTTGACCGGGCCTACGCGGCCGGCCCGGCCTGCCTGCTGGCGTTCGCGGCCTGGCGGTCCGGTGACGGCGCGCTGGCCCGGGTCGCGATCGACCGGGCCCTGCGCGACGACCCCGAGCACCACACCGCGGTCCTGCTCGACGACCTGCTGCGCGCCGGTGTCCCGCCGGACGCACTGGTCCGGCTTGCCCCGCCGGCGTGATCAGGGGCGTTCCGTCTCCAGCCGCACCGTGTCGGCGGCGGCGGGGGCGCTCCGGGCGGCGGCCACCGCCGGGGTCGGGTTGTCGGCCGTCTGGTGCAGCGCGGCCACCCGGTCCTCGATCACGAAGGTGGCCCGGGTGTGCGCGGCCGCCCCCGGCGTGGTGACGAAGGGCAGCACCCGGAAGTCCGCGGTCAGCGTGCCGGGCGTGATCCGGGTGCGCACGTATCCGCGCTGGGTGTTCCAGAAGCGCAGGTGCGGGTTCCAGGCCGCCCAGGCGTGCGTGCCGGGCACCCGGTCGACGCCGTTGCCGCCGGAGGTGATCGACGAGCAGACCAGCTCGGTGCCGACCGTCCGGGACGTCGGGTCGGCGTAGTCGAGCTTGAGTTCGCCGGCCCAGTGCGCGTGCACGTCGCCGGTGAGCACCACCGGGTTGCGGACGCCGGCGTCGAGCCAGCCGCGGGTGATGCGGTCCCGCGACGCGGTGTATCCGTCCCACGCGTCCATGCTGGTCACCACGGCCGGGCCGGAGTTGTTGTCGCGTTGCCCGAAGAACACCTGCTGGCCGAGCAGGTCCCAGCGGGCGGTCGACCGGCGGAACCCGTCCAGCAGCCAGCGCTCCTGCTCGGCGCCGGTGATCGAGCGGGCCGGGTCGGCGGCCTCGGCGCACTCCCGGTAACCGTCGCCGCAGGCCTGGTCGCTGCGGTACTGGCGGGTGTCGAGCAGGTGCACGGTGAGCAGCCGGCCCCAGCGCAGTCGCCGGTACAGCTGCATGTCGATGGCGTTCGGGATCGAGGTGCGGCGCAGCGGCATGTTCTCGTAGTAGGCCCGGAAGGCGGCGGCCCGGCGGGCCAGAAAGGCGGCGTCCGGCTGCTCGGGCACCTCGTCGGCCCAGTTGTTCTCGACCTCGTGGTCGTCGAAGACCACGGCCCACGGCGCGACCGCGTGCGCGGCCTGCAGGTCCGGGTCGCTCTTGTACTGGGCGTGCCGCTGCCGGTAGCCGGCCAGCGTGACGGTCTCCGGGCCCTGGTGGTCGCGCGGGTTGCCGCCGTCGATCACGTAGTCGCCGGCCCGGTACTCGTACTGGTAGTCGCCGAGGTGCAGGATCAGTTCCGGCTCGTCCTCGGCCAGCCGGCGGTACGCCGTGAACCAGCCGTGCTCGTACTGGGCGCAGGACGCGAACGACATCGCGAGGCTGTCGACGTTCGCCCAGGTCGGCGGTGCGGTCCGGGTGCGTCCCACCGGGGAGAGGAAGCCCTCGGCCCGGAACCGGTAGAAATATTCCCGGCCGGGCCGCAGGTTGCCGAGCACGACGTGCACCGCATGCGCCGAACGGGGCCGGGCGACCGCGGCGCCCCGGCACACCACCCGGCGGAATCGTTCGTCGTCCGCGACCTCCCACTCCACCGGCACGTCGCGGTCCGGCATGCCGCCGAGCCCGTCCTCGGCCAGCGGCGTGGGCGCCAGCCTGGTCCAGAGCACGAAGCCGTCCGGGTCCGGGTCGCCGGACGCGACGCCGAGCGTGAACGGGTCGCGGCGTAGCGGACCGCGGGGCGGCGCGGCGAGGGCGGCCGAGGACCAGGTCGTGGTGACACCGGCCGCGGCCGTACCGAGCAGCAGGGACCGTCTTGTGAGAACCATGGGGGGAGCCTCGCGACCATAGATGACCGTTGATTGCGGTCGGCCTTACGTCTCGAGGAACCCCGCGTGTTCAGGCGGTGACGCGCTGTGCGGCAGTGTAGATGTTCATGGTCTCGCCACGAAGGAAGCCGACGAGTGTCATCCCGGCTTCCTCGGCCAGTTCCACCGCGAGGGTGCTCGGCGCCGACACGGCCGCAAGCATCGGCAGCCCGGCCATCCACGCCTTCTGGGTGAGCTCGAAACTGGCCCGCCCGGACACCAGCAGCACGTGACCGGTCAGCGGCAGCCGGCCCTCGCGCAGCGCCCAGCCGATCACCTTGTCGACCGCGTTGTGCCGGCCCACGTCCTCGCGGAGAACGATCAGGTCGCCGGCCGCGGTGAAGAGCCCGGCCGCGTGCAGGCCGCCGGTCCGCTCGAAGGTGCGCTGACTGGCCCGCAGCCGGTCGGGCATCGTCGCGAGGGTGCCGGCCGGCAGCACCAGCGGGTCGCCGGCCACCTGGTATGGCGACCGGGTGCGGACCGCGTCGATGCTGGCCTTGCCGCACACCCCGCACGAACTGGTGGTGTAGAAGTTCCGGCTCGGATCGGTGACCGGCGGCGGTACGTCCGGGCCGAGCACCACATCGACCACGTTGTACGTGTTCGGCGTGTCGGTGCCGGCGCACAACTGGGCGGTCACCACGTCGCCGGCCGTGCCGATGATGCCCTCGCTGAGCAGGAAGCCCAACGCCAGGTCGAGGTCGTGGCCCGGGGTGCGCATGGTGACCGCGAGCGGCTGTTTGCGAACCCGGATCTCCAGCGGTTCCTCGGCGGCCAGCTCGTCGGGCTGGCGGCGCGGCGCACCAGGTGCCGCCAGGTCGATCCTGGTGACCGGTCGCCGGGTCGTGGTGCGCGCCATAGGTCCGAGCGTATGTCGCGCCGGAGGTGATCACGACCGCGAAGTGAGCGCCCGGTCACGCTCGACACCCGCTCGGGATACGGTACGTACGTGGGGGGATATGCGGCGGTGGTGCTGGCCGGTGGAGCGGCGCGGCGAATGGGCGGCGCGGACAAACCGACGCTGCCCGTCGGCGGGCAGTCCATGCTGACCCGGGTGCTGGCCGCGGTGCACGACGCCGACCCCCGGATCGTGGTCGGCCCGGTGCCGCCTGACCTGCCGGTTCCGGTGCATTCGACACGTGAGCAACCGCCCGGCGGCGGTCCGGTGGCGGCCACCTCCGCGGGGCTGGCCCTGGTGCCCGACGACGTCACCTTCACCGCGCTGCTCGCCGCCGACCTGCCCCTGCTCACCGGCGAGGCGATCGACGTGCTGCGATTGACCGCCGAGTCGGCGCCCATGCAGGGTGCGGTCTACCGCGACGCCGAGGGACGCCGGCAGATGCTGTGCGGGGTCTGGCGCACCCAGGCCCTGCGCGACGCGGTGCGGCGGCTCGGCGAGGAACGCGGCCACCTGCACGGCGCCTCGGTCCGTGAGTTGATGGACCACCTGCGGGTCGCCGAGGTGTCCTGGCGCCGGCCCGGCCCGCCGCCCTGGTTCGACTGCGACACCGACGACGACCTGCGGACGGCGGAGGAGTGGGCGCGATGACCGGCGACCTCGACAGCTGGCTCGCGGCGGCCGGCCGCGAGCTCGGGCTCGACCCGGCCGAGGTGCCGACCAAGGCGGTGCTCGACGTGGCCCGGGATGTGGCGCACGGCGTGGTGCGCCCGGCCGCCCCGGTCACGGCCTACCTGATGGGCGTTGCGGTGGGCCGCGGCGCCGACCCGGCGGAGGTCGCCGACCGGCTCAGCGAGCTCGCTCTAGCCTGGTCCGATCCGACCCCCTGATCCTCGATAGGGTGGCGGGAACGGAGGTGACGATCATGACGGCAGACAGCGCCGGCGGTGAGTCGAACGAAGGCATCCTGCTCGACGAGCCGACCACGGCTGACCTGCGGGCCAAGGTGACCGAGGCATGGCGTGAGTTCGCCGCGGCCCTGGCCACGCTGGTGCCCACCCTGATGCCGGGCTCGCACGTCGACGTCACCCTCGACCCGACCGCGTCCGGCACCGGCCTCGCGGTCTACTCGGTGAGCATCCGGATCCTGCCGGACGGCGAGGTCGAGGCGCTCGCGGTCGGCAACGCCGGTCTGCCCGAGGGCTACCGGATGGACCGGTCCGCGGTCGCCGACCTGGTGGCGCTCGGCTGGTCGCCGCCCGGCGTGCTGCCCGGCTCGGGCGACTCGTTCGGCCTGCGCTCCAGCCAGGACCAGTCGACCCAGCTGGCCACTGTGGTCTCCCGCACGCTGCGCGACGTCTACGGCGCCCCGCACCCGGCATTCCTGGTCTACCTGGTGCACGACGAGGACGACGAGCCGATCGACACCGCGCCGCTGGCCACCGCCCGGCACGAGCCCAGCATCGACGGCGACCTGGACATCGGCGACCTGGACGACGACGGTGCGCTCTCGGCCGCGCTGGGTGCCGCCGCCGAGACCGTCCCGCTCGACGAGCGGGTCCGCACCGTGGTGGCCACCATGTCGAAGACCACGGTCGATCAGTTGCAGGTGGACACCGACGGCGACATCGGCATCCGGGCCGGTTCGGCCATGGTGTTCGTCCGGGTTCGTGACAACCCACCCCTGGTGGATGTTTTCTCGCCCATCCTCACCGAGGTCGAGCCGACCGAGCAGCTGTACGTGAAGCTCTCCGAGCTGACCAACCGGATGCCGATCGGCCGGCTCTACTGCGCCCAGGACACGGTGTGGGCGTCCATCCCGGTGTTCGGCCGCAACTTCCAGGCCACCCACCTCATGCTGGCGGTGCAGGTGATGACCGGCCTGGCCGACGAGCTGGACGACCGGCTGCACGGCGAGTTCGGCGGCAAGCGCTTCTTCGGCGAGGGCGACAAGCCCACGCCGGCCAAGCAGCCCGCCGCCGAAGACCACCGCACCGGGATGTATCTCTAGCGCAGCGGCACATAGCCGGTGCGGTCCAGGGTGGACAGGTTCGTGGCCTGCAGGCCCGAGTAGGACAGCATCCACAGTTCGTCGCCGACCACCAGTGAGCGGCGGACCGGCGAGTACTGTTCGCCCGGCACCTTCAACTCGCCGGCCGCGGTCAACCGGTCGCCGGTGAGCCGCAGCGCCAGGGCACCGCTGCCCCGCCCGCTCGCCACCGGCACGACCAGCAGGCCGGTGGCGGGCCACCAGAGCAGGGCGTGCGGATCGAATTCGGCCTCCGAGCTCGCCTCGGGCACCACGTGCTGGGCGAGCCGCCGCGGGTCGCCCGGGTCGGACACGTCAAACAGCGAGACCTGCAGGCCCACCGGGCGACCGCGTTCGGTGGCCTCCTGGCCGATCCCGACCAGCCGGTCCTCGCCGATCGCCTGGAGATGCGCCGAGTAGCCGGTGATCTTCAGTTCGCCGGTGACCCGGGGCTTCTCCGGATCGGAGAGGTCGAGGCTGTAGAGCGGGTCGGTCTGCCGGAACGTCACCACGTAGCCGCGCGGCCCGATGAAGCGCACGGAGTAGATCCGTTCGTCCTTGCCGAGCCCGCCCACCTCGCCGACCTGGGTCAGCTTGCCGTCCCGTTCACGGAAGGTCCGTACGGTCGAGGCCTTGCCGTCCGGATCGGTGGTGGCGATCCGCAGGTGACCGTCCCATTCGGACATCGCGTACTGGTTGAGGACCGTGCCGGGCACCGTGCCGCCGGCGGTGTAGACCGGTTTGCCGGTGGGCGGCAGCGCGAACTTGTAGATGTCCGTGTTCTCCGGCGGCCGGACCCGGGAGATCGCGGCGGTGGCCCGCCAGAACTGGTTGTTGGCTACGTAGAGGCTGTCCGCGGTGCCGTAGACGAGGTTGCCGTCGGCCAGCACCGCGACCGGGCTGCCGTCGGTGAGGGCCGGCTGGGCCAGGTCGAAGGTGAGCACGTTCAGCATCGTGGCGCCGGAGTAGGCGTCCGGGCGGCTGACCGCCGAGCAGTCCAGCTTGCCCTCGGTCGTCGTCGAGCCGGTGGTGAGCTCCCAGGTCGGCAGCCAGGCGTCCACCGTGGCGTCGTCGATCACCTTGCGGTTCTGCTTGAGCAGCTGGGCATCGGTGGTGGCGGTGAGCGGGAAGCGCAGCCGGGGCGCGGTCGCCAGAACGACCCGGGCCGTCGTGCCGGTCTGCCGGGCGTCGACCACGGCGCCCGCGCCCCGGTAGCGGCTGAGCACCCGCGGCGTACCGGTCAGGTCGACGAGCAGCACCTGCGCGTTGCCGCCGGGTGGCAGGAACGCCCGCTTGTCGGCGATCGCGTAGCCACCGCCGCGGACCAGCACGAGTGCCCGATCGCCGGACAGCAGCAGGTCGGCCTCGCCGCCGGCGTCGGCACCGAGATCCAGGCGTCCGGTCTGCGTGTGGGTCGCGGGGTCGATGACCCGCAGCACGCCGCCGTCGACCGTGACGATCCGGCGGCCGTCGGTCTTGACGATGTCCGGCTCGTCGGCGCCCTTCTCGTGCACGTTGGTGGTCGAGTGGTCTGGCACGGCCGGCGGCGGTGCCATGCCGGCCGCGGGCGCGGCGGCGCGGCTGTCCGCCTTCATCGCCGACCACGACTCGGGAATGCCCATGTTGCCTGGCAGTCCCCACGGGCCGACGCTCTCCTTGGCGGCGGCGCGCAGGTCGGCGAGCAGTTCCTGGCAGGAGTCGAAGGCCACGAGCCGGAGCGCGGGCGCCGGGCGGGCCGAGTTCGTATTGGTGGGCGCGGGTCCCGGCGCGGCGGTGCAGGCCGCGAGCGGGAGGGCGGCGAAAACGCAGATCCAGTGTCGACGGCGCATGGCGGCTTGGACGCCGCCATGCGCGCCGCGGTTCCGGACTATTGCGGTGCGGGCACCACGGTCGGGGTCTCGACCAGCCGGGACAACACGATCATGCTGCGCGTCGAGGTGATGAACGGCTCGGCCCGCAGTCGCTCAAGAGCCTGCTCGAGGTGGCCGATGTCGGCGGCGCGCAGGTGCACGAGCGCGTCGGCCTGACCGGAGACCGTGTACGCCCCCACCACCTCGGGGTGCCGCCGGGTGGCCACGGTGATCTGCGCGGGCGTGGTGCGGCCGGTGCAGAACAGCTCGATGAACGCCTCGGTTGTCCACCCCACGGCGGCCGGATCGATCACCGCGGTGAAGCCCTTGATCACTCCGCCGGATCGAAGCCGGTCGACGCGTCGCTTCACCGCCGGCGCGGAGAGGGCGACCTTGGCGCCGATCTCGGCGTAGGACGCGCGCGCATCGGCCACCAGCAGCGCAATGATTCGCTGGTCAACCGCGTCCATCTGCAACGATTCGCCTCCAACGCACAAGATTTCTCGCTGTTTCGTGCACTGAAGCCTACCTACGCTCTACCTCATGAGCCACACGGAGCGCTTGCCGCGAAACAGGACATATCTCATGTGTCCGCCCGAGCACTTCACGGTTGACTACGCGATCAACCCATGGATGGACACCACCGTCCCGGTCGACGCGGCGCTCGCCGTCAAGCAGTGGGACCTGCTGCGCACCACGCTCCACGGACTCGGACACACCGTGCACGTGCTCGACCCGGTGCCCGGCCTGCCCGACATGGTGTACGCGGCCAACGGCGCCTTCTCGGTCGACGGCACCGTCTACGGCGCCCGCTTCCGCCATCCGCAGCGGGCCGCCGAGGCGCTCGCCCACCAGGACTTCTACGCCACCGTGGGCACCTGGCGGTTCGCCGGCCCGGAGCACGTCAACGAGGGTGAGGGCGACTTCGCGTACCTGCCGGCGGCGTACGGCGGCCTGATCCTCGCCGGGTACGGATACCGCACCGAGCCGGCCGCGCACGCCGAGGCGCAGGAGGTGCTCGGCCGTCCGGTGGTGTCGCTGCGCCTGATCGACCCGGCCTTCTACCACCTGGACACCGCGCTGGCCGCGCTCGACGACCGCAACGTCACCTACTATCCCGGCGCGTTCTCGCCGGCCGCCCAGCGGGTGCTCGCTCAGTTGTTCCCGGACGCGGTGCTGGCCGACCGGGCCGACGCCGAGGCGTTCGGGCTCAACCTGGTCAGCGACGGCCGGAACGTGATACTGAACACCGAGGCCTCGGCGATGGCCGACAAGGTGCGCGCGGCCGGTTACGTACCGGTTCCGGTCGAACTAACCGAACTCAAGCGCGGCGGCGGCAGCGTCAAGTGCGCGGTGGCCGAACTGCGTCCGTGAGCTCGGCAACGCCGGTGACGAATGACTGGAACCGGTGCGGGAAGATGGACCGCATGACCGACGACAACAACTCCCGGAAGCAGGAAGACGGCTCCGTCATCGTGGTGGGACCCGACGGGCGTCCGATGGGAACGGTCGAGCCCGACGGCACGGTCAGCCCCGAGGAGCCGGGCAACCTGATCGAGCAGCCCGCCAAGGTCATGCGGATCGGCAGCATGATCAAGCAGCTTCTCGAAGAGGTGCGGGCCGCGCCGCTGGACGAGGCGAGCCGGGGCCGGCTGCGCGACATCCACCAGCGCTCGATCGTCGAGCTCGAGGACGGGCTCGCCCCCGAGCTGCGCGAGGAGCTCGAACGGCTCTCGCTGCCGTTCGAGGGTGACACCCCGCCCAGCGAGGCCGAGCTGCGGATCGCGCAGGCCCAGCTGGTCGGCTGGCTCGAGGGCCTGTTCCACGGCATCCAGGCGGCGCTGGTCGCCCAGCAGATGGCCGCCCGCCTCCAGCTCGAGCAGATGCGCGGCGGCAGCGCCGGCGGTGGCCGGCCGGCTCTGCCGATGGGCGCCGGCGGCATGCTCCCCGGCGGTCTGCCGGGCCAGCAGGCGGCCGGCGAGGGCCGCACCGGTCAATACCTCTAGCTAGAGGTCGTAGAGCTCGCGCAGGTACAGCGCCACGCCGTCCTCGTCGTTCGTCCGGCCCACCTCGTCGGCGACCTCGCGGACGGCGGGGTGGGCGTTGCCCATCGCCACCGAGCGGCCGGCCCAGGTAAGCATCGGGATGTCGTTCGGCATGTCGCCGAACGCGATCACCTGGTCGGCCGTGATGCCCTCCCGCTCGCACAGCCAGGCCAGCCCCGCGGCCTTGGTCACGCCGGCCGCCGAGATCTCCACGAGCGCGCTGGACGACGAGTGGGTGGCCTCGGCCAGGGTGCCGAGCGTGCGGCTGACCAGCTCGTAGAAGTCGTCCGGGTGCTGGTGGCTGGCGGAGCGGGCCAGCAGTTTCGCGGCCGGCACCGAGCTGAGCTCGTCGGGGGTCGAGACCACGCGGACCGTGTGGTGCCCGCCGTCGAAACGCAGCGGCCAGGCCTCCTCGTACCGGAACGACCGGCCGTCCTCGACCTCGACCGCGAGGGCGATGTCCGGGATCGCCTCACGCAGCTGCTTGCTCACGTCGAGCAGCAGGTCGACGGAGAGCGGATCGGCGCGCACCACCTCGTCAGTGTCCGGGTCGTAGACCACGGCGCCGTTCGCGCAGACGGCCGGCAGCGGCTGCGGCATCTGGTCGTAGATCTGGTGGAGCCAGCGCAGCGGCCGCCCGGTCACCAGCACCATGGGCACCGGCAGAGCGTCGATGACGTCCAGGGTGCGCCGGCTCAGTTTCCCGTCGCCGCGGATGAGGGTGCCGTCGATGTCGGAGGCCACGAGGCGAAAGGGGTTCGGCATCACCTCGACAGTAACTTGTCGAGATAGACCGCCACCCCGTCCTGGTCGTTGGTCAGGGTCACCTCGTCGGCCACCTCGAGCAGCGCCGGATGCGCGTTGGCCACGGCCACCCGTCCCCACCCGGCCCAGGCGAACATCGGCAGGTCATTGGGCATGTCGCCGAAGACGAGGACGTCCGCCGGGTCGACGCCGACCGCCTCGGCGACGACCGAGAGGCCGGTGCCTTTGTTCACATTCGCCGGGCAGATCTCGACGTAGTCGAGGCCGGCCTGGGTGACCGACGCCACGTCCGCCGGTACGATCCGCTCGGCCACCGCGAGCAGGTCGTCCACCTGGTAGTCGATCGAGCGGGCGAACGCCTTGATCACGTCGCCGGTGAGGCAGGCGGCCCGCGGGCGCTGCTCCAGCACCACCGGGTAGCGCCAGGTCGGGTCGTAGTCGCCCCACAGCGGCGCGTCGTCGTGTTCGAGCGCCTCGATCATCACCGACAGCCGGCCCACCTCGGTCTCCAGCGCCGCGAGCACCTCGGCCAGCGCCGGCCCGGACAGCCGGGACTGCCGGAGATAGGTTGATTCGGCCTGGTCGAGCACCCAGCCGCCCTGCGCCAGCACCAGGAAGTCGGCGACCCGGATGTCGTTGCGGGTCAGCGAGGTGAGCCGCGGCCCGCGTCCGGTGGCACCCACGATCCGGATGCCGGCCGCCCGCACCCGATCGAGGACCTCGTGGGTGTAGGCGGACACGGTGTCGTCGCTGCGCACGAGTGTGCCGTCGAGATCCGTGGCGATCAGCTTGGGGAGTCCAGGCTTGACCATCAGTACCTCCGAGGGTGGGGCTCACCCCCGCGGAGGGCGGAAGGAAAACGGTACACCCGTGCGGCTAGCAGCGGCTATGACTTCCGGTAGCCAGTAGGTGTCGATCGTGTTAGCGAGAAGGTCTTCAGTCCTTCTACGGGCGGCTGGCGGGGTGGTTGGACGGGGGTTCCAAGAGATCGCGGCCGCCCAAGTACGGCTGCAGCGCCTTGGGGACCCGCACCGAACCGTCCGGCTGCTGGTGGTTCTCCAGGATCGGGATGAGCCAGCGGGTGGTCGCGAGCGTGCCGTTCAGCGTGGCCGCGGTCTGCGGTTTGCCGTCCGCGTCTCGGTACCGGATGTTGAGCCGCCGGGCCTGGAACGTCGTGCAGTTCGACGTCGAGGTCACCTCGCGGTACCGGCCCTGCGACGGCACCCACGCCTCGCAGTCGTACTTGCGCGCCGCGCTCGACCCGAGGTCGCCTCCGGCCACGTCGATCACCCGGTACGGGATCTCGACCTTGGCCAGCATCTCCTCCTCCATGGCGAGCAGCTTGCGGTGCTCGTCGACGGCCTGCTCGGGCTTGCAGAACGAGAACATTTCGACCTTGTCGAACTGGTGCACCCGGAGAATGCCGCGCACGTCCTTGCCGTACGACCCCGCCTCCCGGCGGTAACACGACGACCATCCGGCATAGCGCATCGGTCCGGCTTCGAGATCCAGGATCTCGTTGGAGTGGTACGCGGCCAGCGGCACCTCCGACGTGCCGACCAGGTAGAGGTCGTCGGCCTCGAGCCGGTAGATCTCGCTGGCGTGCGCGCCCAGGAACCCGGTGCCCTCCATCGACTCCGGCCGGACCAGGCTCGGCGTGATCGACGGGGTGAAGCCGTACTCCACGGCCTGGGCGATGGCCAGCTGGAGCAGGCCCAGCTGGAGCAGCGCACCGGTGCCGGTCAGGAAGTAGAACCGCGAGCCGGACACCTTGGCCCCGCGCTCGGTGTCGATCGCCCGCAGGCCCTCACCCAGCTCCAGATGGTCGCGCGGGTTGTCGATCTGCGGCCGGTCGCCGACCTCGCGCAGCACCACGAAGTCGTCCTCGCCGCCGGGCGGGACGCCGTCCTCGACCAGGTTGGGCACCGCGAGGTGGGCCTGGCGCAGCGCCTCGTCGGCCACCGAAGTCGCCGCCTCGGCGGTCTTGACCTCGGCCGCCAGCTCCTTGGTGCGGGCCAGGAGCGCCGCTTTTTCGTCGCCGGAGGCCCGCGGCACCTGCTTGCTCAGCGATTTCTGCTCGGCCCGCAGCGCCTCGAACCGCTGGGTGGCGGCTCGGCGCTCCTCGTCGGCACGCAGCAGCGCGTCCACCAGTTCGGTGGGCTCGCCGCGCAGTCGCTGGCTGGCGCGGATCGGCTCGGGGTCGTCGCGAAGCAGACGCAGGTCAATCACGAGTGTCAAGGCTACCGGCGACCTGGTCCGGTCCTCATCCGGATATCCCCCGTCCCGCTCAGCCCGGCCGATCAGCTGGGTCGATCAGCTCGGCTTGTCGCGGTCCTCGCTGCTGGAGGTGAACGGTTTGGCCGGCGCCACGGTCAGCTCGAGCGGCTGGTCGCTGGCGGCCGGCTCCTCGGCGGGCGGCCGTCGCCAGGTCCAGATCGCGGTCGCCTCCTCGTCGTCGTCCGGCTCGCCGGGGTCCTCGCCGGGCAGGTGTTTGTCGGCGACGTAGAGGGCGAGGACGGCGAGCGTCACGCCGGCGAAGGCGCACCACAGGCCCCGGCCGTAGCCGATCGAGAACTCGTCGTCGTCGAGCTGGAGGAGGTAGATCTGCGGCACCACCCGGCTCCGGTTGCCGAGCGAGGCGGCCAGCGCGAACAGCACGCCGAGCAGGGTGCCGCCAACGCTCAGCCCGGCCAGTCGCACGTAGCGCCGGCCGGCCGGCGGGCCGGACATGGTCAGCACCACCGTGGCGACCAGGGCGAAAAGACCGGTCAGGTATGCGCTGCCGAGCGCGCCCAGGTCGGTGACGTCGGTCGGCAGCATCCGGTCGCCCACGCCGTCCAGCGACGCATCGACCATGGTCACCTGCCACTCGGAGACCAGCGAGGCGACCAGGGCCACCGCACCGAGTGCCGCGGCCACCGGCACGAGCCGCCGGTCGGCCACCAGGTTGCGGCCGAAACCGGACGTGCTCCAGCGCCGGCGCGGCCGGTCATCGGCGGCGCCGAACTCCACCACCGACTCCGGTGGCGGGGTCAGGTCGATGGGTCGCGACTCCGGCATGGCACCAATGATGGCCCGTGGCTGGTCGAGCGGCCAGCAGCCGTTCCATGGACTAGCGTTTCGAACATGCCTATTCGCACTGCTTCGGCTCAATGGGAAGGGAACCTCACCGAGGGTTCCGGCAAGATCAAGACCGGTAAGGGCGGTTACCAGGGGAACTACTCCTTCAAGTCCCGTTTCGAGGAGGGTGAGGGGACCAACCCCGAGGAGCTGATCGCGGCGGCCCACGCCGGCTGCTTCTCGATGGCGTTCTCCAAGGGCCTGGCCGACGCCGGCTTCACGCCGACCTCGGTGGAGACCACCGCCAAGCTGCACCTCGACAAGACCGACGCCGGCTTCGGCGTCACCCGGATCGACCTCGAGACGGTCGGCAACGTCCCCGGCATCGACGAGGGCACGTTCCTCAAGATCGCCGAGGGGGCCAAGGAGAACTGCCCCATCTCCCGCCTGCTCAAGCCCGGTGCCGAGATCACGCTGAACGCCACGCTGGCCTGACCGGGACCGCACACACCGCCGGTGCGGCAGGGATCTCGGGTCCCTGACCGCATCGGCCGCCCCGGCCTGCCCACGCCCCCCACGAGGCGACTGGCGCACAATGGTCGGTGTGCCGGTCGACATGAGTCGTGAACGTTTCGAGGAGTTGGTCGGTGAGGCCCTCGACGAGGTGCCCGTCGAGCTCCTGTCCCTGATGAACAACGTGGTCTTCATGGTCGAGGACAACCCGCCCGACGGCAGCGACCTGCTCGGCCTGTACGAGGGCACCGCGCTGACCGACCGCGGCTGGGACTACGCCGGGGTGCTGCCCGACCGGATCACCGTCTACCGCCTGCCCACGCTGCGGGTCTGCGAGACTGAGACCGACGTCATCGACGAGGTGGCGATCACCGTGGTGCACGAGATCGCACACCATTTCGGCATCGACGACCATCGGCTGCACGAGCTCGGCTGGGGCTGATCTTTGGCACCGGCACCTACCCTGGGGTGCCAGAACACCACACAGGAGGACGCACATGCGCAGCGAGCTCTTCTCGGCGGACAACCTGGAGAAGGAGTCGGCCCAGCCCGGTTTGCGTCTTCAGAATTCCAAGCTGCTCAAGGCCGAGCTGAACGGCGAGTTCATGGCGCGCGTCGGCTCGATGGTCGCCTACCAGGGTCAGGTCCAGTTCGAAGCGCTCGGCTCGGGCGGACTGAGCAAGTTCATCAAGCAGAAGCTCACCGGCGAGGGCGTCCCGCTGATGCGGGTCCGCGGCCAGGGTGACGTCTTCCTGGCCGAGAACGCGGCCGACGTCCACCTCATCGACCTCGAGCCGGGCGACGCCCTGTCGATCAACGGGTCCAACGTCCTCGCGTTCGACTCCACGCTCTCGTACGACATCAAGATGGTCGGCGGCGCCGGCATGATGTCCAACTCCGGCCTGTTCAACTGCGTGTTCTCCGGCCACGGCCGGATCGCGATCACCACCAAGGGCACGCCCGTGGTGCTGACCATCGACCAGCCGACGTACGTGGACCCGCAGGCCGCGATCTGCTGGTCGGCCAACCTGCAGACCGGTTACCACCGCGCCGAGCAGCTCGGCATCGGCACGCTGCTGGGCCGCAGCACCGGCGAGCGGTTCACGATGACCTTCGCGGGCCAGGGCTTCGTGGTGGTGCAGCCGTCCGAGGAGCCGCCCGGTGGCCTGGCCGGTGCGGCCGGCGGCCAGCAGCAGTCCGGCGGCTTCCTGGGCAACCTGCTGAACGACTAGTTGACCTCGCCGGCCCTGATCCGGGCCAGCCAGGCGGCGGAGTCGGCGAAATCGGTGTTGGAGAGCCCCGGCGGCGACGCGACCGGGGCCTCCGGGGTCAGCCGGTGCCGGGCGTAGCTGCCCAGGAAACGGACGTCGGCGCAGATCCGGCGCAGGCCCTGGAGGGCCTCGCCGAGCCGGGGTTCGGCCACGTGGCCGGCGCAGTCCAGGAAGAAGACGTACGTGCCGAGCTGCTCGCCGGTCGGCCGGGACTCGATGCGGGACAGGTTGATCCCGCGTACCGCCAACTCGGTGAGCACCGCGAGCAGGGCACCCACCTGATCGCGCCGGATCGACACGGCCAGCGAGGTGACGTCGTCGCCGGTCGGCGGCGCAGGCGGGCCGGGCCGGGTGAGCAGCGCGAACCGGGTCACCGCGTCGGCGTGGTCGGCCACCTTGTCGGCCAGCACGGTCAGGTTGTTGCGCGGCACCCCGATCGGCGCGCAGATCGCCGCGTCGTGCTCGCCGGCGGCCGCGCTGATCGCCGCGGCCGCGTTGGACAGCACGTCGACCACGGTGGCGTCGGGCAGGTTGGCCAGCAGCCAGTTGCGGCACTGCGCGGACGCCTGCGGGTGCGCGGCCACCGACCGGATCCCGGCGAACGGCACGAGCTGCCGGGCCGCCAGCACGAACTCGACCGGGATCACCACCTCGCGGGTGATCTGCAGGGTGCTGCCGGTGGCCAGCTCGTCGAGGGTCACCGGTACGGATCCGCCCACCGAGTTTTCCAGCGGGACGAGCGCGGCGTCGGCCTCGCCGCTGCGAACCGCCTCGAGCGCCTCGGGCACGCTGCGGGCCGGCGTGCGCACCCCGCGCGCGGCGGCCGGAATGGTGCGCAGGGCGGCCTCGGTGAAGGTGCCTTCCGGGCCGAGGTAGACGAAGCGAGTGGGCGGTGTTCCCGGCATGTCGGCAGTCTATGCGTCAGGCGCCGCAGGCCAGGACCCGGATGCCGGGTGGCGCGTCCCGCTCCACCTGTGGGGTGCACACCTCCGAACCGGCCTCCACCAGCGCCAGCGTCGCGCCCTTGCCGGTGCTGACCACGAGCAGAGCCTCGTCCTCGTCGGCGGTCTCGTCGGACAGGACGACCTGGCTGAACGACCAGTCGCCGGAGCAGTACGGGCCGTCGGTCACCTTGAGTGGCGCGTCCGGGATGCCCGGTTTGCCCCGGATCAGCGTGATGATCTGAGCCTTGGTGGGCGGGCCCGGGCAGAGCGACGCGTGCGACGGGGTCGGCGTGGCGGGGACCGTGGTGGCCGTCGTGGTGGTCGGCACCGGATAGGACGGGTACGTCCCCAGGTTCGAGTTCAGCGGCGGCAGCGGCTGGGTGACCAGCGGCAGTGACGGCGCCAGCGAGATCGGCGGGGCGCTGGGCGTCACGTAGGGCGGAGACTCGGGCAGCTGCCGGGGCGGTTCGCCGCAGCCGGCCAGCAGCACGAGCACGCCGAGGGGGATGAGTCGCGTGCGGGGGGACACGCGGACATGTTAGGCGCGGACCTGGTCAGGAGGCGATACGGTGCCCGGCTGCGGTCAGGGTGTCGACCGCCTCGGTCAGCCGCACCGACGGCACGAGCAGGTAATCCGTGGTGTATGTGGAGAATGTGACGATATTGACCCGGGCGTCGGCCAGCGGACCGATCAGCGAGGCCAGCACCCCGGTGAGCGCCAGGTCGAGCGGGCCCACCACGCGCAGGCAGCGCCAGGCGGTGTCGGCCACCGCGTCGTCCGGCACCCGGTCGGCCGGGCAGATGATCGACAGCTCGTCCGGGGCCCAACTCAGCGAGATGACGCTCTTGTCGTCCGGACCGGCCGCCAGCGAGGGCGGGATCGGCGAACCGGCCGGCAGCCGGCACACCGCGTACTCCTCTGGTAGCAGATCTAGATCGAGCATGAGGGCAGACTACGGTTTCCGATCCGTCGATGCCCCACCAATGCGGTGCGGCGAACGCCACACCACGCGCTGTTACCGGACCGGCGAGAAGAAGGTCAGCGAGCCGGCCACCCGGGTGCCGTCGAGCAGTGGGGTGGCGATGGCGTCCACGGTCAGCGGGCCCTCGCCCGGGCTCGGCACCACCCGCAGCAGGCCGCGGGCCAGTCGCTCGCTGCGGATGGCCAGTAGCGGCGGGATCTTGTCCACGTCAGAGTCGTCAAGTTCGCCCGCGGTGGCGGTGAAGTCGATCAGGCGGATGGCGTCGACGAGTGTCTTACCGATCGCCTCGATCGGCTTGCCCAGCCCGAACAATTCGCTGCAGGACACCGACACGGCCAGGATCACGGACGAGCCGTCGATCACCAGGCAGGGTTCGGCGGCCGCTGCCACCGTGGATGTCCAGCGGTCGACACTCGGGACGAACTCGGCCTCAGCCGGTGTCCGCGCCTGGGGCACGAACGCTCCCGAAAGGGAGAGCTCGACGTGTGCCACCCGGTCCTCCTCGCTCCTTCGGGTCGAGGGAGGGCGCCGCGGGCCGGCCCGGAGTTCCGGACGGCAGCCGCGGCGTCAACCCGTCGACTACACGCAAGGAACGTTACCGGCGTGCCGTCCGCTTGTCAGCGGGCGTTTGTCCGTCGGGGTGCCAACGGTAGTCGCCGGCCGGGCGGTAAGGCGCGTTTGCCCAGGTGGCGGGGTGGTTGGCAACCGCCGAGAGCTTGTTGGCGGTGGACGGCGAGATGCGGGCCCCGCCGGCGATGAGCAGCCGGTCGAGCTCCTTGTCGGTCGCGACCAGCACCTCCTTGGGCAGACCGTGCACGCTGATCACGCCGGAGCCGACGAAGGTGAGCACCGGGGTCACCGGGACCCGCAGGCCGACCGCGGCAGTCAGGGCCTTGCTGGCCCGGCGGGCCTCGCGGCGCGCTTCGGACACGTACTGTGGGCGCTTCCCGTTGATCTGCACGACGTCACCGGCGATCAGGACGCGGGAGCGGCCGTGGTCGGCGACCGTCACGGCGTAAACGCCGCCGGGGCCGATGGCCAGGAAGCCGGCGCGGTCGTCGGCCAGGTCGGGCTCGTAGAAGCCCTGCGCGTCGGTGCGCGGCCAGTCCACGATGTGCCAGTTGGGTCCGAGGCGGTCGAGGCGCGTGAGCGCGCGTGCGCCGGCGGCTTCGAGACGGCGGGCGTCCCGTTCGGCACGGCGGCGGCGGGCCCACTCGGCGGGAGACTGACGGGTTGGCGCCTCCAGCGCGGTGGACGGGTGACGATCGAAGTGCGGTAGGCCCTTGTGGGGCACAGGCAGGGCAGAGCGTGCTGGGAAGACAGTCACTGCGACCTCCGGCAAAAGGTCCTTCGGGCTCTCTTTTCACTACCGTAAGTGCTCGACCCCATACGGAAGCAAGTCACCGGGTGGGAAAGAAAGGGGAATGAGTGGGGATGAATGCCGCATTCACGCACAACTACTTCTTGCGGATGGTGCATGTCGGCTTCGATCTCCCCGGTTTCGGCAGCTTCAAGACAAAGTTAGCCTCACCTTCGCTGCCGTGCACCGATGTCCCATGATCTAGTCAGAACGTCATCGTTTGAATGCGAGGAGTACCGGTGGAGCACTACGTCGACAGCGAAGTGAGCCCGCTGCGTACGGTCCTGCTCCACCGTCCCGGCGCCGAGCTGGCCCGGCTGACCCCACGCAACAACGACTCGCTGCTGTTCGACGGCATCCCGTGGGTGGGCCGGGCGCAGGAGGAACACGACGGGTTCGCCGCGGCCCTCACCGAGCGCGGCGTCGAGGTGCTCTACCTCAGCGACCTGCTGGCCGAGACGCTCGCCGTGCCGGCGGCCCGCGCCGAACTGGTCGCGGGCGTGCTCGACGACCGCCGGCTGGGTGACACCCTGCGCGACGCGGTCGGCCGCTACCTGGCCGACCAGGACCCGGACCGGCTCGCCGAGGTGCTGACCGCCGGCCTGGCCCACGAGGAGCTCAAGCCCGGCGCCCGCGGTCTGGTCTACGAGCTGATGGACCCCCGGGATTTCGTGATCGACCCGCTGCCCAACCTGCTGTTCACCCGGGACTCGTCGGTCTGGGTGCGGGACCGGGTCGCGGTCACCAGCCTGGCCATGCCGGCCCGGCGGCGGGAGACCACGCTGACCCGGGCGATCTACCGGCACCATCCGCGCTTCGTGAGCCGGGAGTTGCTCTACGACCCGAGCCTCGAGCACGTCGAGGGCGGCGACGTGCTGGTGCTGGCGCCGCGGGTGCTGGCCATCGGGGTCGGCGAGCGCACCACCCCGGCCGGCGCCGAGCGGCTGGCCCGGCGGGTGTTCGCGGCCGGCCTGGCGCACACCATCCTGGCGGTGCCGATCGCGCAGGAGCGGGCCACCATGCACCTGGACACGGTCTGCACCATGGTCGACGTCGACGCCGTGGTGATGTATCCGAACCTGGCCGACACCCTGCGGGCGTTCCCGGTCATGGCCGATGCCGACGGCGAGCCGCGGGCCCGGGCGCCGCGCCCGTTCCTGGAGGCCGCCGCCGAGGCGATGGGCATCGAGCGGCTGCGCACCATCGAGACCGGCCTCGACCCGGTCACCGCCGAGCGCGAGCAGTGGGACGACGGCAACAACACCCTGGCGATCGCGCCCCGCCTGTGCGTCGCGTACGAGCGCAACGTCGAGACGAACGCCCAGCTCGAGCGATCGGGCATCGAGGTGGTCCCGATCCGGGGCTCGGAACTGGGTAGCGGCCGCGGCGGCCCGCGCTGCATGAGCTGCCCGATCCGGCGCGACCCGCTGGCCTAGCCGTAGGGGCGCACCGTCAGGTCCGAGACGACGAGCGAGGGGATCGGCACCGGGCCGTCGACGAGGTCCGCCTTGTCCGGGAAGTCGAAGACCGCGATCTCCAGCTGGACCGGGTAATCGGGAGCCTGGCCGACCCGTTTAACCGCGTCGCCGTCGACCGAGAAAACCAGCGAACCGGGCCGCCAGTCCACCGCGTACGTGTGAAACTCCGCGACGTCGATCGGCAGATCGACCACCGACCAGTCCTCGGTGAGGTGCGGATCGCGGAACCGGTGCAACCCCATCCCGACGCCATGCGGGGCGGTGCCGAAGATCTCCATGACGCAGATCTCGGCGGACCGCTCGGGCCGGTCCTCGATGCCGGAAAGCCAGAACGCGACCATCGAGCGCGGGCTGATCACGCCGCGTGCCCGGATCGCGATGTGGCCGTAGGTCGGCGTGCAGCCCCAGAACTCGCCCTGCTCCTCGCGCACCTGCTGGCCGGCCAGGAACGGCTGGCCGCCGACCGTGCTGCCGACCGGGCCGGAGAAGTTCGCGCTCTGGATGCCGGACACCCGCAGCGGCGACTCGTGGATGCCCTCGGCCCACAGCGGCTGGCCGGGCGGGATGCTCAGGACGAGTTCGCCGCCGCCGACCCGGTACGACGCCGCGGACGCCGCCCGGGAACTCCAGTGCGGGAGGTACCAGGGGACCCACACGGAGCGGTCCAGCTCGGCCGCCTCGAACCGCTCCGTGAGTTCCATCGATTAACGCAGGGTGAGCTGCCGGCCGATGAGGCCCTGCTTGGCGCGCCGGGCGTCGGCGTCCAGCGGGCCGGACTCGGACAGGACCTCGGCGTACCGCTTGGCGAAGTCGGCCAGCGGAGCCTCCCAGTCGGCGGCCTCCGGTTCGCCCGGGATGTCCCATACCGGCACCAGCAGGCCATGCGCCCGGAACATGCCCGCGAACTTGGTGTTCTCGCCGAGCAGCAGGTCACCCGACGCGGAGAGCCGGGCCAGCGCGTCCAGCGCCTGGTCCTCACCCTCGGGCAGCACCCAGCGCACATGGCCCTTCTCCGGCGCCACCCGGCACCAGTACGCGGCCCGGGCCGCTGCCAGCCGCACGGTCGGGTAGATCGAGGCGTTCGCGCGCTCCAGCGAGGCCTTCACGTTCGGGTCCTCGGCCTGCTCGGCGTCCAGCCAGTACTCGAAGCCCTCGTGCATGGTGACCTCGAGCGGGCCGTCGACCAGGATGTCCTGCAGGCGCGGGCCCTCGCCGGGCAGGGCCGGCACCGACACGGTGTCGCCTGGCTCGGTGCGCAGCGCGGCCAGGATCGCCACCGTGAGGTCGCGGGACACGTCGCCGGACTGGACGTGCCGCTGCAGGCCGATGAAGACCCGGCCGTCCGAGCGGGTCATCGCCGGCCACGCCATCGGCAGCACGGTCGAGAGGGTGACCGGGCGGTCGCCGTACTCCTCGACGACCTCGGGCTTGAGGGTCAGCGGCGCCGAGGCGGCCGGGACCAGCTCGCGCAGCGCGATCCACTCGGGCTCGTCGGCGAGGCCCTCGAACGGCCGGGCCACGAAGATGTCGCGCACCTTCTCGCGTTTCGGTGCGGTTTGGCGTTGGTTGCGACGCTTGCTCACGGCGAGACAGCCTAGGCGGTGAACGTTCGCGTGTCGCGTCCGGCTCGCTCAGGAGAAGCCTCAGGCGCGTGGCAGCCGGACCTCGGCCGTGGTGCCGCCGCCAGCCCGGGGGCGCAGTGACACCCAGCCGTTCTGCCGTTCGACCAGCCGGCGCACCAGGTAGAGGCCGAGGCCGGCGCCCGGGTGCCGGCGGCGGTCGGCGGACCCGGCCTGCCAGTACCGCTCGAACGCGTGCTCGACGTGCTCGGGCTGGATGCCGATGCCCCGGTCGGTGACCCGGAACCGCAGCGTGTCACCGTCGAGCGCGGCGCACAGTTCGATCGGGGTGTCCGGCGGAGAGTACTTTTCGGCGTTCGTCACCAGCTCGGTGACGATGGTGGCGATCGAGTCGCGTTCGCCGTACGCCTTGGGCAGCTCGGCCGGCACGTCGTGCAGCACGATCCGGCGCCGCAGGTCGGCGGGCAGCTCGTCGACGGCGCTGCGCAGCGTCTCGGGCAGGTCGAACGGACCGGCCGGCCCGCCGCCGATCTCGCCGTCCTCGCTGGTGGCCGAGAGCAGCCGGTCGAGCAGCCGGGCCAGCTCACCGGCCCGCGCGCCGATCACCCGGACCGCCTCCTGGCGGCCCTCGTCGCCGAGCGAGTCCCAGTGGTTCTTGAGGGTGTCCGCGTATCCCTTGATGACGGTGACCGGGGTGCGCAGCTCATGGCTGGTCACCGCCACCCACAGGTCGCGATTTTCCTGGCGGCGGGCCTGGTCGGCGTCGCCGGCCACGGGCAGGTCGGGCTGCACCGCATAGAGCCGGCCCAGGTGGGTGGCGAGCAGTTCGAGCACGGCGTGGTGCTCGGTGCCCGGCTCCTCGTCGTCCTCGCCGAAGTACACGTGCAGCGACCCCACGATGGTGTCGCCCACCTCGCACCGGGCGCCCAGCATGCGGTGCAGGTCGCCGCCCTCGATCTGCCGGGCGAACTCGTCGTTCAGCGAGTTGAGCGGGACCAGCAGGGTGCGGCCGCCGCGGAGCCGGGAGTCGGCCCGGTCGACCCGGCGGCCGATCGCGCCGGCGCAGGCACCGGTGGCCGCGATGATCCGGCCGTGGCCGGGCAGGTATTCGACGAAGCCGGCGCCGCGCCCGCCCAGCACGTCCTGAGCGAGCCGGACCATTCGCTGCACCACTGGCAGGCCCGTCTCGCCGGCGTTGATCCGGTCGAGGACCGCGATCTGACCCCGGGTCAGCGCGGCGTAGTCGGGTCGCTCCGGCATGTCTGCGAGTGTGCCTCGCTTCCTCGATTTTGGGCAGATGGGTCGCCACGGATCTTGGGGGGATTCACCGTACCGTGTCGGACCTCACATCTCGGCCAGCCGCTCGAGCACGAATCGGGGCCGGTCGGTGATCACCCCGTCCACCTGGTGTTCCAGCACGATGTCGAGGTCGTCCGGCTCGTTGACGGTCCAGACGTACGCCTGATGGCCGGCCGCCTTGATCGCCGGCACCAGCCCGGGACGTGCCTTCACCAGGCCGACGCCCGGCCCGGCGATCCGCGCGCCGAACGGCAGCCGGCCCCGGCCGACCCCGGGTGGCAGGATCTCGAGCAGGTAGACGGTCGGGATGGCCGGCGCCAGGGCACGTACCCGCCGCAGTGCCAGTGCCGCGAACGACATCACGGTGACGGACACCGGTGCGTCCGGCCGGCCCTCGGTGAGGCCGTGCCGCCGTAACAGTCCGACCAGCCGGCGCTCGACCTCCGCGCCGTACCGTGATGGGTGTTTGGTCTCGATGAGTAACCGGACCGGCCGGCCGCACCCCCGCAGCGCCTCCAGCAGCCGGTCCAGGGTGAGCAGCCGGCTCAGGTGGGGCAGTTCCTCGTCGGCCGGATAGCCGGGGTGCCACGAGCCGAAGTTCAGTGCGTCCAGTTCGGCCAGGGTCTTGTTGCTGACCAGGCCGCGGCCGTTGCTGGTGCGGTTGAGCCGGCGGTCGTGCACGCACACCAGATGGCCGTCGCGGGTGAGCCGGACGTCGCATTCGAGCCCGTCCGCACCCTCCTCGATGGCGCGCAGGTAGGCCCCGAGGGTGTGCTCGGGAAGCGCGTCGGCTCCGCCGCGGTGGGCGAAGACCAGGGGCCGGTAGTCGCTCACAGCACCTGGGCCGGCTGGCCGTTCTCGCTGACCACGTCGCGGCCGACGGCCTGCCAGGACTGCATGCCGCCGTCCAGGTTGTGCACGTTGTCCCAGCCGTTGCCCATCAGGTAGGCCACGACCTGGCCGGAGCGGCCGCCGGAGCGGCACACCACCACGACCTCCCGGTCGGTCGGCACCTCGGACATCCGGGCCGGGATCTCCATCATCGGCAGGTGGTGCGCGCCGGGGGCGTGACCGGCCGCCCACTCGTCGGGCTCGCGCACGTCGATCAGGTAGGCGTCGGTGGCCACCTCGTCGGCGGTCACGCTGGGCACTTGGGGTCCGAACACGGCACTCAGACTAAGGGGTGCGCTACTTCTTCGGGTTCGCCGACATCCATTCGGTCATCTTGTCCTGTGCCACGGCCTGGTAGAGGCCCAGTGCCTTCTCCCGGTCGGACACCACCACGGACTGGCCGGAGATGGTCTGACTGCCCTTGTTGGGGCTGGTGATGAAGGTGAGATTTTCGCCCCGGACGTTGCGGAATTCGACTGCCATATCGGTGAGCGAGAAGGTCTCGTCCACGGTCACGGCCGCGGTGACCGCCTTGAGGAAGTCGTTGAGCTTGCCGGGGTTGCCGATCGTGCCGCTGCTCGCCGCCTTGTCCATCAGGGCCTTGAGGAACTCCTGCTGGTGCTGCATGCGGGCGAAGTCGCCGCGGGGGAACTGGTAGCGCTGGCGCACCCAGTCGAGGGCCTGCTCGCCGTTCATGTGCATCATGCCCTTGGTGAACTTGCGGTAGGGCTTGTGGATCGAGGTGATCGACTGGTCCACCTTGAGGTCGACGCCGCCGAGCGCGTCGGTGACCTCCTTGAAGCCACCGAAGTCGATCGCCATGACGTGATCGACCTTGACGTCGGTGAGGCACTCGACGGTGTGCACGGCCCGCGGCAGCCCGCCGAAGGCGAACGACGCATTGATCTTGGCGCGGCTGCCGTCGCTGCAGGCGGCGCTGTTGCTCTTGGGAACGACCACCCACAGGTCCCGCGGGATCGAGATGAGCTGCGCGGACTTATGGTCGGCCGGCACGTGCATCAGGATCAGCGTGTCGGCGCGCCAGGCGCCGGCCTCGTCGGCCTTGGCATCCGGGTCCCGGGAGTCGCTGCCGACCAGCAGGATGTTCATCGCGCCCTCGACCGGCTTGACCGGCCGGTCGCCGGTGAGGCCGGCGAACGCGTTGGTCCGCTTCAGGTCGTCGTCGAGGTTACTGGCGTAGCCGTACAGCGAGATGCCGGCGATGACCGCGATGATCAGCACGGCGAGTCCGGCCAGCAGGGCGATCCGGCCCCAGCGCGGGCGGGGCTTGCTGCGGTAGGGCTTACCCGGCCCCTGCGGGGGTGACCAGTCCTCGCGCCGGTTCGCGCCGGGTGACGGGACGGAGGCTCGTCCGGAGGAACGTCCGTGCGGGGAGGTGGTCGCAGACATGCAACCAAGGTTACGTACGACTTCCCCTGCCGCCGGGGCTCCGACACCCGTTCGGCACAAACAGGGGAGAGTATCCCGGGGGGCCACGGCGGGCCCCCCGGGGGTGGATCAGTGCGCGCCGTGCCCGGTCAGCGACCGGACCTCGAGCTCCGCGTACTTGTCCACGTCCTCCTCCTTCGAGAGCTTCGTGCCGATCCAGCCGAACAGGAAGCCCAGCGGGATCGAGATGATGCCCGGGTTGGAGAGCGGGAAGAAGTGCCAGTCCTGGTCCGGGAACATGGCCGTGGCCGAGCCCGAGACGACCGGCGAGAAGAACACCAGGAAGACCGCCGAGCCGAGGCCGCCGTAGATGGCCCAGACCGCGCCGGAGGTGTTGAACTTCCTCCAGAACAGGCTGTACAGGATGGCCGGCAGGTTGCCCGAGGCGGCCACCGCGAACGCCAGCGCCACCAGGAACGCCACGTTCAGGCTCTGCGCGAAGATCGACAACGCGATCGCGACCGCGCCGATCACCAGGGCGGAGATCCGGGCGACCCTGACCTCGTCCCGCTCGGACGCCTGGCCGCGCCGGATGACATTGGCGTAGAAGTCGTGCGCCACGCTCGACGACGACGCCAGCGTCAGGCCGGCCACCACGGCGAGGATCGTGGCGAACGCGACCGCCGCGATGACCGCCAGCATGATCGCGCCGCCGGTCTCGCCACCGAGGTAGTCGATGCCGAGCGCCTGGGCCAGCTGGGGTGCCGCGGTGTTGCCCGCCTTGTCCTGCGCGGTGATGTTCGCGCCGCCCACCAGGGCCGCCGCGCCGAAGCCCAGGGCCAGGGTGAACAGGTAGAACGTGCCGATGATGCCGATCGCCCAGAGCACGCTCTTGCGCGCGATCCGGCTGGTCGGCACGGTGTAGAACCGGGTCAGGATGTGCGGCAGACCCGCCGTGCCGAGCACCAGCGCGATGCCGAGCGAGAGCAGGTCCATCTTGCTGTAGAAGGTCTTGGCGGCGTCGCCGGCCGTCTCCACGCCGTAGCGCAGACCCGGTTCGAGGAACGCGGACCCCTTGCCGGACTGTTCGGCGGCGTCCCCGAGCAGGTTCGACAGGTTGAACTTGTAGTGCGCGAACACCAGCAGCGTCATGATCAGGGCGCCGCCCATCAGCATGAACGCCTTGACGATCTGGACGTATGTGGTGCCCTTCATGCCGCCGACCGTCACGTAGATGATCATCAGGGCGCCGACCAGGATGATGGTGGCGACCTTGGCGGTGTCGGCGTCCATGCCCAGGAACGTGGTGCCGGGCTTGATGCCGAGCAGCAGCGAGACCAGCGCGCCGGCGCCGACCATCTGGGCGATCAGATAGAAGATCGACACCACGATGGTGGAGACGCTGGCGGCGGTACGCACCGGCCGCTGGCGCATCCGGAAGGCCAGCACGTCGGCCATCGTGTACCGGCCCGAGTTGCGCAGGAACTCTGCCACCAGCAGCAGTGCCACCAGCCACGCCACCAGGAAGCCGATGGAGTAGAGGAAGCCGTCGTAGCCGTACAGCGCGATCAGGCCGGCGATGCCCAGGAAGGAGGCCGCCGACATGTAGTCGCCGCCGATCGCCATGCCGTTCTGGAAGCCGGAGAACTGCCGGCCACCGGCGTAGAAGTCGGTGGCGGTCTTGGTCTGCCGGCTGGCCCAGACCGTGATGCCCAGGGTGACCGCTACGAAGACCAGGAACAGCGTGATGGTCAGCCCGCGGGACGTGGAGGTCGAGGCCTCGGCGGCGAGGTTGAAGTGGCTCTGCATCACTCGGCGCTCCCGGACTCGGCGTCACCGTCACGGTCGAATTTCGCCACGATGGCGTCCGCCTGCGGGTCGATCTTGCGGGCGGCAAAGCGCGAGTAGTACCACGCGATGAGGAAGGTCGAGACGAACTGCAACAGCCCGAAGATCAGGGCGATGTTGACGTTGCCGACGACCTTGATGCTCATGAAATCGCGGGCGTATGCGGAAAGAAGGACGTAGAGCAGGTACCAGAGGAAGAACGCGACCGTCATCGGGAAGATGAAGTTGCGCAGTTGGCGGCGGAGCCGCTGGAAATCCTCGGATTGCTGTACGGCCCGGTATTTCTCCGTGGAGGACGAGGAAGGTACTTCTGTCGTCACCGGGTTTTCACCACCTTCGTGGAGGCTGACTTTCCCGGAACGTACGAAGGTCTGTGACCACTTGCAGGATGGCGGTCAACCCCTGCGCCGAGTGGCCGTCCACCTGCGCCGAGTGGGTCGGCCGTCAGCCGCTCAGCTCGCCGTATCGACCCCGGTAGTGGATCAGCGGAGGCACCGGCGGTCCCGGCTCGACCACCTCGATCACGGCCTCGACCAGCAGCGCCCAGCCGCACGGCCGGGACGATTCCAGCCGGCAGCCGGCCCAGGTGCCGGCCGTCGACGGCACCGGACCGTACTCGGAACCCTGCCACTCGCCGGCGGCGAACAGACCACCCGGCGCCGGCAGCAACCCGGCGAACCGGTCGGCCAACTGCTGGTCGGCGGGCCCGAGCGGGGCCACCGCGAACCGCCCGGCGCGCTCGGCCGCATCCCAGAAGTCGCTCTCCTCGTCGATCAGCCCGAGCACCCGGCCCGGCTCGCCGTCCGCCACCAGCATCGACGAGACGGTCAGCCCGGCCGGCCCGGGCGCGGTCCACAGCGTGACCGGCGCGGCGAGGCGCCCGCGCAGCCGGCGGACCGGGGACCTCTGGTGGTCGGGGGTGGCGAAGGGGTCGGTTGCGTGGATCCGGCCGCCGGGCACGTCAGCTGTCACGGTCGTTCATTCTCGTCGGTCAGCGGCACCTCGTAGCGGATCTCGAACCGCTGACCCGACTTGATCATCACGGTCGCCTCCACCGCGCGCTCCTCGGAGTAGGCCACCCGGAACTGCCGCAGCACCGGGACGTCGCCCGGCAGCGCCAGCGCGACGAACTCGGCCACCGTCGCCGGGCGTACCGAGACGTGGTCGACGGCGTGCTGCACCGGGTGGCCGAGCGCGGCCAGGACCGCGGGGGAGCCACCGGGCAGCAGGTGCGGCTCGGCCAGCCGGGTGCCGCGGGCCAGGTCGGTGGGGTAGTAGTTCCAGACGAGTTCGGCGGGTTCGTCGTCCTCGTCGTCGGCGAGGGCGAGCTGGTAGCGGACCAGGACCGGGTCGTTCGGCGCGATCGCGAAAGCATCTGCCACCTGCGCGGGTGCCGGCGTCTCGCCGACCTCGAGCAGGCGGGTGGTGCGGGTCCGGACCGGCGGCTGGTGCGCCGCCCGGATCGTCGCCGGTCGCCGCCCGGTGACCAGGACGGACTTGCCGCGGTGGCCCTCGACCAGACCTTCCGCCTTGAGCAGGGCCACCGCGCGGGTCACCGTCATGTTGTTCACGCCGTAGCGTTCGCGCAGCTCGGCGGTGCTGGGCAGGCGCTGGCCGGGGGCGAGGTCGCCGGAGAGGATGAGGGCGCGCAGGTCGCCGGCGAGCTGCCGTTGCCGGGAGCGCAGGCCGTCGTCGGGCACGGTCACCGGCTCACCCGCATCCGGTAGGCGAGGGGCTTGGTGCGGCTGGCGATCATGCGGTTGACCGCGTACTCGACGGCCCTTCCCGCCGCGTCGAAGCTGATCCGGCTGAGTACCAGCAGCGGCTCGTCGCTGGCGATCTCCAGCAGGTCCATCTCGGATTTATCCGGTAAACGGGCCGTGACCGTTTCGGCAATCTCGGCCGCCGCGTGTCCCAGTTCGGCCAGCGCCGCCACTGCCCCGCCCTTGATCTTCCCCGGCGACGCGAGCGGCGAGCCGACGGCCACCTCCGCCGGATAGAAGGAGTCGGCGATCTCCACCGGCACGCCGTCGAGCAGCATGAGCCGGCTGCGGCACACCACCTGCCCGTCATCCGGAGTGCTCAGCGCCGCCCGTACCCCCTCATGGGGTGAAATGACGGAAACGTCGAGAAGTCGCTGAGTGCCCCGCCGCCCTGCTGCCGCAGCCTCGGCCGACCACGCATCGCCCGACCCGGCGACGACGTAGGGGTTGCTCATGACCCTCCGTTCCGGTGCGCTCCGATCATTGTGGACCGTCACCTTACGGCTATAAGCCATTACACAATTTGTGTAACGTAATCCCGTCCGTAGTCGCGCACGTACCCGACGATGTGGGGAGGCACGCGGATGACTGAGGCGTTGCCGCAGCCTGGCGACGTTCTCCTCGTAGGCGGCGCGGCCAGCGTCCAGTTCCAGGGCGACCGAGCGCTGACCTTCCGCGTGATCCGGGTAGACCCCCGCCTGACTTATACCGGTTGGATATGGATAGACGGTTATGTCCTGGGCCCCAATGGCGACGCATTAGAACGCAGAGTAATTTTCGTCCGGAGAGACGGCTTGATTAAAAAGCGATAAAACCTTTGAAGGTACGCGATATCGGCTGCAACAACCGCATCTGCCGCGAACCGTGGCGCACGGCCGGCCAGCTGCAACACCGGGCCGTTCCCCCCTTCCGGCCCGGCCTGTTGGGAGGCCCGCGTTGCTGAAGAAGATCGACTGCGTCCTGGTGCGAGTGGACGACCTGACCGCGGGCGCCGCTTTCTACGCCGATGCCTTGGGCTTGCGGGTGTTGTGGCGAGACGAGACGTCGCTGGGCATGGGCCTACCCGAAACGGACGCCGAGGTGGTCCTGCACACCATGGACCTGCCGCCCGAGTGGTCCGTCCACTACCTGGTGGACGACGTCCGCGCCACAGTCCAATCCTGGCTCGAGGCCGGCCGCCCGATTTCCCGCCCTCCGTTCGAAATCCCGGTGGGTTGGTGCGCCGCCCTGACCGACCCTTTCCACAACCCCATCTGCATCCTCGACCTGACCAAGGGCCCCCGCCCCGCCTAGATCCCCAGCTCCCGTAGCGGTGCTGCCCCGGTCGGTTTGGTCGAGCGCGGCCCGATGCCCATGACCTTGGTCGGTGTCGCGAGCAACGTCGACCCGATTGCTCCCAGATCTTGCAGGTTCGCAGTCACGCCGGCGCGGAGTCGTGCGGGCCGTCGACCGGCGGCGGCCCCTACCGCGGCGGCCCCTTGCAGTCGATCTTGTGGGGTTGCGGTCTTGCCCGGTACCGAGTTCTTCAAGGTCGTGGATGACGGTGGCCCGTTGCGTCGATCTGTCGTCGTGTCGGGGTAGTCGTGTCGGGTGCTGAATTCGCCAAGGTCCACGATCGGCGCGTCGATCGCTCGTCTCACCAGGCCGTGCCGTCCAGATTCGCATGCCTTCGGAGCTGCGCGGCGAATCGCGCGCCGCGCAGTCGGGTTGGCTGGGTTTGCGTGTTGCGGTCCGGCGTGCGCCTCGGGTTCGCGCCCAGGGTGCCCACCTTCTGCGCGCCCAGGGTGCGCGGTCCTCGCAAAGTAAGCGCACAGCAGCGTTATTCCGCCTATTTCGTATTTGTCACCGAATACGGAGCCCAGGATCGAGCTCGAGCCTCATAGCTCAAACCCTAATGGCCGCCGCGGGATCCGTGCTTCCAGGGCCGGCAGCGATCTTGGAAGCGGCTCGCAGCGTGCAGCCTGGCATCGCTCGGGCGGCGTAAGTATCTGTCAGCGGTTGGGGGTGATGGCGGCCAGCAGTTCCGGGGTTCGTTTGTCCAGGACGTCGCCGGCTACTGAGGAGCCGATCAAGTAGGCGGCTGCGCCGTAGGCGATGCCGGCGGGCAGACCTATCCACAGCCACACGTCGCCTAGCGCCCACGCCACTATCTGCAGCGGGGCCGTGGCGATGATGGCGCCGAACAGGACGCCGAAAGCCAGCAGACCCTTGGCGGGGCCGCCGCCCGAGGACAGGGCGAACGGATTGGTCGAGTCGGGCAGGGCGTACGCGGCCCGGACCGAGACCGGTAGGACCAGGCCGATCCCCACGCCGTAGGCGGCCACCAGCAGGCCGAACGTGCTGGGGATGCGGGCCGGGAAGGCGGCCAGGGCACCGACTACCACGGCTACCAGGGCCAGGACCGGGAGCACGTATACCGCGTGGGCGGTGGCTCGGGACTGGACCTCTACGCGGCCGGGGACGCCGGCCACGACGTTTGCCGCGTAGGCGCTGCCGTCGAAGCCGAACTGGTTGGCCAGCGCCACCGCGGCCAGCGCGCCGACGAACATGGTCATGGCGCCGGGGGTGCCGCCGCTCAGGGTCAGCGACACGGGCAGGAACAGGCCGGCCATCGAGAACGTGATCAGGGCGGCTCGGCGTCTCGTCTCGCGCCACCAGTAGCGGATCTCGCGGGCCACCAGGGCGCCGAAGCGGGTGCGCGGCCACGCCCGGAACAGCAGCAGGTCGACCGGGGTGCGGTCGGGAGACGTCTGGCGGCGGGCGCCCTCGGCCGCGGTGCCCAGCATCGCGTTTTCCAGGGTGGTATGCCACCAGCGCAGGAGCACCACGAGGGTGCCGAGGACGATCAAAAGCTTCAGGGGTACGGCCCACGCCCGGCCCGCGGCCACGTCGGTGCCCAGGGAGTACGGGGCACCCAGCGGGGTCCAGCCGATCACGTCGGCCAGGGCGGCCACGGTGTCCCAGTCGGCTCGCTGGGCGCCGGCCAGGGCGGCCAACTGGAGCGGGCCGATCAGTGCGGCGAAGACGGCCAGCAGGATGCCGGCCATGTCGCGGGAGCGGCGGGACCGGAGCGCGGTGGCAAAAGCGCTGGTCACCGCTCGGCTGATGGCCACGCAGAGGAACAGGCCGACGATGATGCCGGCCAACTGGGCGCCGGCCGCGGCGAGGCCGCCCAGCCGGGACGCCGTGTCGACCATGCCGGCCGTGGCGGCCAGAGTGGACAGCGCGGGCAGGCCGGCCAGGGCGGCCGCGAACAGGCCGACGACCAGGGTGCGGCGGCGCAGCGGGAGCAGGGCGAAGCGGGCCGGGTCAAGCGATTCGTCGACGCCGAAGAAGATCAGCGGGAGGAACAGCCAGCCGAGCATCAGGGACGCGCCGCCCAGCGTGGAGAGCATGGCAGCGGCGCGCGGGCTGTCCAGGACGCCGGGGATGGCGAACGTGGCGTAGCCGCCGATCGCGAAGACGCCGGCCATGATGACGCCGAGGATGAACAGGACGATCCGGACCGGACGGCCGCGCAGGCCGTTGACGGTGAGGCGCAGCTTGAGCCGGACGAACGGCCAGACCCGGACCGGGGGCGGTGCCGTCGTGGTCACAGCCACGCCAGCTCGGAACCGGTGGCCACCCGGCCGCCGACCACCTGGACGAACACTTCCTCCAGCGACCGGTCGCCGCGCACCTTGTCGAGCGGGCCGTGCATCCGCAGCACGCCGTCCGACATGATCGCCACGTGGTCGCAGAGCCGCTCGACGACCTCCATCACGTGACTGGAGAAGACCACGGTGCCGCCGCCGCTCACGAACCGCTGGAGGATGTCGCGGATCAGGGCGGCCGAGACCGGGTCGACGGCCTCGAACGGTTCGTCCAGCACCAGCAGGCGCGGAGCGTGCAGCAGGGCGCAGGCCAGGCCGATCTTCTTTTTCATGCCGGCCGAGTAGTCGACCACGAGCGTGCGGTTGCCGGAGCCGAGTTCGAGCACGTCGAGCAACTCGTGGGCGCGCTGGTCGACGACGTCGGAGTCCATCCCGCGGAGCAACCCGTGGTAGGCCAGCAGCTCGGGACCGGTGAGCCGGTCGAAGTGGCGGACCCCGTCGGGCAGTACGCCGAGCCGCGCCTTGGCGGCCGCCGGGTCGGCCCAGACGTCGTGGCCGAGGAGGATCGCCTCGCCGGCGTCGGGTCGCAGCAGGCCGACTGCCATCGAGAGGGTGGTGGTCTTGCCGGCACCGTTCGGACCCAGCAGCCCGTAGAAGGAGCCGGCGGGCACCTCGAGGCTCACGTCGGCGACGGCGAGCTTGGTATCGAAATGCTTGACCAGGCGGCGCAGCGACATGGCCGCGACCTGCTCACCTGCGCGTTGGGCCGGCACCGTCATGTGCAGACCGTAGCGGGCGGGGGATGGCCCGGACCACCCCATTCACCGGGTGATCCGGGCGGCTCGCCTAACTCACCCGCTCGATCACCGCGCGCCGGATGAGGAACTTGCCCGGTTCGCGAACCTCCTCGAAGGCGGCGTTGTTGAGCAGCACGCAACTGCCGGACGGCGTCGCCACCCGTACGGTAATGCTCTTGTTGTTGTCCAGGTTTGTGACCTTGAGGACCGTGCCGATCGGGAAGGTGCCGCTGGCGGCCGCGGGAGCACCGGCCTCGCCGGAGAGCGTTACGGTCGAACCCTGACAAACCACGTCCCCGGAGCCGGCAGCCGGGGGAGCTTGGGCCGGGGGAGCTTGGGCCGGGGGAGCTTGGGCCGGGGGAGCTTCCGGGGCCGGGGCTTCGGCTCCCGGAACCGACACGTCCGCCCGGCACCCCGCCGCCGCCCGCCTCTGGTTGATCAGATCGACCACGGCCTGCCGATTAGCGATCCGGGCCTCGGCCAGCGCGTCCGGATCGGCCCGCTGCCCGGCGATGAACTGCAGATTCTGCCGCAGCGCCTGATCGAGCCCCGCGCAGTTCTCGCCCGCGCTGCTGATCCCCGTGCTGACCGCCCACGCCCCGCCGGCCAGCGCCACCGCGACCCCACCGATGATCATCTTGCGGGTTCGGCCGGTGCTCCGGTTCCGCCGGTATCGGTTCATGACGCCCACTCCTTCGCTCGGTTGCCGTTGACTACGACGGCGTCCCGAACCCGGGATGGGGGTCTTACCTTAAACATCCTTAAATGCGGAGCGACTCCGGAGCGTGCAGCCGGAGCATGGTCGCGCCCACGTCGTGCGGCACCCGCCGGCTGGTCAGCAGTGACCCGACGATCATCACTAGGAAGGCGAGCGGCACGGTCCACGCGGCCGGCTGCGCGATGAAGTCGGCCATCCACCCGTCCAGCGGCGCCCCCAACACGGTGACCAGGACCGCCACCATCGAGGCCCCGCCGCCGATCAGGATGCCGGCCGCCGCGCCCCAGTCGGTCAGCCCGCGCCACCAGATGCCGAGCACCAGCAGGGGACAGAAACTTGAGGCCGCGACCGCAAACGCCAAGCCGACGACCCGAGAAACGTCCATATTAGAGACATAAAGCGACAAGAGTACGGGTACGCCTGCCGCCAGCACCGTGGCCAGCCGGAAGTCCCGCACCGAGCCGCTCCGGTGGTCGGCGTGCAGCACGTCGGTGAACACCACCCCGGCCACGCTGGTGAGCAGCCCCGACGACGTGGACAGGAAGGCCGCCAGCGCACCCGCCGTGACCAGGGCGCCGAGCAGCCGGCCGAGATGTCCGCCGCCGAGCGCCGCCTCGGGCAGCATGAGAACCACGGCGTCGGTGCGCCCGGTCATCAGCAACTGCGGCGTATAGATTCGCCCCAGCACACCGTACAAAGTAGGAAATAAATAGAAAAGTCCAACGAGAGCCAACACGACCAGCGTGGTGCGCCGAGCCGATGCCCCGTCGGGATTGGTGTAAAAGCGCACCAGCACATGCGGCAACCCCATGGTGCCCAGGAACGTCGCCAGGATCAGTGAATAGGTGGCGAACAGGCTGAAGTCTCCCCCGGGCAGCAGCCAGTCGGCCCCGAACTGGGCGTCAACCGTGCTCACCACCGGCACCGGATCGCCGGCCTCGAACCGCAACTCCTGCCCCGGCTGCACGGTGACCCCGCCGACCACCGCCTCCTTCTCGATCACCACCGTGGTGGCGGCCGGGAACACCGCACCCGCCGGCGGGTTCACGGCCGGCCGACCGTCGTGCTGCCACTGCAGGGCCAGGAAGATCACCGGAACGGCCAGCGCGGTCAGCTTCAGCCAGTACTGGAAGGCCTGCACGAATGTGATCGCGCGCATCCCGCCGAGCGCCACGTTCGCGGTCACCACCACGCCGACCAGCAACGCGCCCCAGACGTACGAGCCACCACTGACCGTGGTGAAGGTGAGCCCGGCGCCCTGGAGTTGCGGCAGGAGGTAGAGCCAGCCGATGAAGACGACGAAGATGCTGGCCAGCTGCCGCAGCCGGCGCGAACGCAGGCGCAGCTGGCAGAAGTCGGGCAGGGTGAACGCGCCCGATCGCCGCAGCGGTGCCGCCACGAACAGCAACAGCGCCAGGTAGCCGGCCGCGAACCCGACTGGATACCAGAGCACGTCCACGCCGTACCGCAAAATGAGGCCGGCCACCCCCAGAAAGGAGGCGGCCGACAGGTATTCGCCGCTGATCGCGGCGGCGTTCCAGGACGGGCTCACCGAGCGTGAGGCAACCAGAAAATCCGAGGTGGTACGCGCGAAGCGCAGGCCGTAGGCGCCGATGCCGACGGTCACCAGGATGACCAGGATCAGGCCCGGGACGAGGTACGGGTTCACTGCTCGGGCCTGCGGATCACGGCGATGAAGTCCTGCTCGTTGCGTTCGGCCCAGCGCACGTACGCCCAACCCACGCCGACCAGGAACGGAAACGACAGCACGCCGAGCAGTACCCAGGGCAGGTTCATCCCGAGCACCTTGACCGACCCGACCGCGGGTGCCGCCGCGAACAGCAGCGGCAACGCGCCCAGACTGGTCACCACCACCAGGGCGAGGCGCAGGGCGAGCGCGAGCTGGGCGCGGACCAGACCTTTGACCAGCGCCTCACCCAGCGGGGTCTGTTCCGCGAGGTCCGCGCGGGTGCTGTCGGTGGGACGGCGCCGGGCCGCGACCTCACCGAGCACCACCCGGGTACGCGGGGGCGGTTCCTCGCCGGTCAACCCCGGTTCCTCACCGGTCAACCCCGGAGTCTCGCCGCTCATCACCGGAGTCTCGCCGCCGCGCGCCGGATGTCAAGAGCACCGCCAGTTCGGCGTGTAAAGATCGTTGGCGATGATCGTGCGGGCCCGGTCCCGGCCGAGGTTCCAGCCGCGCCAGTCGTCCGGATATTCGTCGAGCCGCAGGCCGACCCGGGTGTAGAGGCAGTCGCGCCGCTCCGGGTCCAGCGCGTCGAAGGCCGGCACCGCGTCCGGCGACAGGTTGCCGAGGTAGATCAGGTCGACCGCGCGGTCCTGCCGGATGTTGTGCTCGGCAATCATCCGGTCCGGGTTGGCGGCGGACAATCCGAGCAGGGCCAGCACGCCGGCCGCGATAGCCACCCGCGGCAGCCAGGGCGCCCGCAGCTGGATGCCCGCACCGAGCACGAGCAGCAATACCAGGCCGAACCAGCCCTCGCACAGCGCCACCAGGAGACGCAGCCGGGTCAGCCCGTACGTGTCGGCGTACAGATCCATTCTTTGCAGTGCCGAGCCGACGATCACCAGGGTCAGTGCGGCCAGCGCGCCGAGCAGCACCCGGATCAGCACCCGGTCGGCCGGCCGGTCGCGCGGCGCCCATCGAGCCGCACCGGCCAGCACCACGAGCGTGAGCCCGGTCGCGAAGGAGAGCTGCCAGAACCCGCCGCGCGCATAGTCCGCGTAGGTGAGCCCGTCGGTCTCCAGCACATGCCGGTTCCCGCCGAACAAAACGGTCAACTGCACAGTCACAAAAGCCGCGAAGAGCAAAACCAAAAGGCTCAGCGGTACGGCCCATTCGTAGCGGTTGACCCGGCGCCCCGCCGCAGCGTCCAAACCCGACAGGTCGGGCGGAGCGGCCCGGAGGAACGCGGCCCCACCCAGCGCCAGGACTGTCACCGTGCCGACGAACACCCACCGAACCGCGGTCCCGACGTTGACGTCCGGCACAATCCGCGACAGCGCATCCGCAAACGCCGCATCCGCCGAGGCGAACAGCCCGCCGAACACCGTGAGCAACGCCACCGACGTCGCGATGGTGGCCACCACCCGAACATTCGCCACCGACCCGGCCCGCCCTCGAACCCGCTGTGCCCCGCGCGACAGCCAGGGCATGGCCCGGAATGCAGCAAGTGGCGGCATCGTGTACCCGGCCGCGATGCCGCGCAGCGACCGCCCACCCGCCAGCGCGAGCGAGGCGGTGAGGGTAGCGGTGAGCAGGCAGAGCACAAACAGCCATTCCGCCGCCCGAACGGTCCCCACCCCGAGCAGCACCACAGTGGCAGCGGCCCACCCGAACCGGTCCGCGCTGCCCCCGGCAGCTCCCCGAACCACGAGTGGTGCCGGAACGCCGGCCGCGGTCCCGGTGTCGAGGGCCTTGGCAACGACCAGCGCAACGGTCCCCGCAACGGCGGTGACCAGCCACCCCACACCGGCCCGGTCCAACGGCAGGCTGACCGCCGCTACGGCCGCGGCCACTCCGATCGCCACCAGGGTGACCCGGCCGGGCACGCGCGTGGCACCGGGCCAGCGTTTCCCCCACAGCGCGGTAGACGGCCAGGGCCCATGCAGCGGCGGCAGAGGCGAGGCCTGCGCCCCCACCGCCCCGACCGGCCGCACTGGCGACGTCACCACCGCCGTACCCACCCCACCGACCCGATCCGCAGCCGTCACGTTGGTGGCCGAGGCGGCCGATTTCGCCGCAGCACCGTCCCCCCAGCCCGCCACTCCCGCCGACGCGGCGGACATCCGCGGTCCCGGAACCCCCACCGCTCCACCCGCAGTGCCCGCGCTGGCCATATCCGACTTATCCGGCGCTGGCTGGGCCGAGGGCGGGGGAGAGGGTTGGTGTGACTGCGGGTCATTCGGCACTTCGGACACTTCGGCCTCCGTTTGTGGGCAGGTCTGAGCGGCCCGGGTGGGGGGAACCGGGCGGAAACGGGAAATAGGGTCAGGTGGTCTGGAGCGGTAGGGCTACCTGGATGTGGCAGCCGCCGCGGTCGCGGTCCGGGTCGACCACCGCGATGGTGCCTCGGTGCAGCTGGACCACCCAGCGCGCGATGGCCAGCCCCAAGCCGGTGCCGCCGCTGTCGGGGCGTTCGCCGCGGTTGAAGCGTTCGAAGACCCGGTCGCGTTCGGCCGCCGGAATGCCCTCGCCCTCGTCGGCGACCGCGACCACCAGGTGGTCGTCGCGGCGTTCGGCGCGGACCAGGACCGTGCCGCCCGGCGGGCTGTGCCGGGCCGCGTTGTCGAGCAGGTTGGCGAAGACCTGGTGCAGCCGCTCGCGGTCGCCGCGCAGCACCACGGCCGCCGCGGAGATCTCGAACTGCACGTCCCGTCCCGACCCGGCCGCATTGACCTGCGCTTCCCGGACCACCCCGTCCAGGAAATCAGGGACATTGATGGGCGTACGGGTGAGCGGCACCACCCCGGCATCCAGGCGGGACAGGTCGAGCAGCTCGGTGACCAGGCGGCCGAGCCGTTCGGTCTGGGTCAGCGCCGTCTGCATCGTTTCGGGTTCGGCGTGGGCCACCCCGTCGACGATGTTCTCCAGCAGACCCTGGAGCGCCGTGATCGGCGTACGCAACTCATGCGAGACATTGGCAATCAGCTCGCGCCGCTGCCGATCCGCGGCCGCGAGGTCGGCGGCCATCTGGTTGAACGCCTCGGCGAGCTGGCCCACCTCGTCGCGGGAGGTGGCGCGCACCCGGCGGGTGTAGTCGCCCTGCGCCATGGACCGGGCCGCGGTGGTCATCTCGCGCAGCGGGGAGGTCAGGCCGTGCGCCAGGAACTGGAGCGTGACGAGCGCGACGACGATGGCGGTGACCGAGGTCCAGAACGGGAACCAGCCCAGCCACAGCGAGAACCAGGTCATGCCGGCCGCACCGGCCCCGATCAGGATCATGCCGATCTTGATCTTGATGGACCGGACCGGGTCGAGGGGCCGGGGCAGGCGGATCACTTCTCCACCTCCAGTGCGTAGCCGACGCCATGCACCGTACGAATCAGATCGGAACCCAGCTTGCGCCGGAGTCCCTTGATGTGGCTATCCACCGTGCGGGTACCCGACGCGTCGGCCCATCCCCACACGTCGGCCAGCAGCCTCTCGCGCGGCAGCACCGTGCGCGGATGCGCCGCCAGATGCACCAGCAGGTCGAACTCGGTCGGTGTCAGGTGCGCCTCCACGCCGGCGCGCAGTACCCGGCGTTCGGCCTGATTGATCTCCAGGTCCCCGAACCGCAAGGTGGGCGGCCCCGCCGGCACCGGCGTGCTCTTGGCCGCGCGGCGCAGCAGCGCGTGCACCCGGGCCGCCAGTTCCCGCATCGAGAACGGCTTGACCATGTAGTCGTCCGCACCCACCGCGAGCCCCACCAACAGATCTGTCTCGTCGTCGCGCGCGGTCAGCATGAGGATCGGCACCGGCCGCTCCGCCTGGATCCGCCGGCACACCTCGAGCCCGTCGAACCCCGGCAGCATCACGTCGAGCACCATGGCGTCCGGCGGGTTGCTCCGGGCCGCCGCCACCGCCGCCGGCCCGTCCGCCGCCACCTGCACGGCAAACCCTTCGGCCCGCAGCCGCGCCGCCACCGCATCCGCAATGGTCCGCTCGTCCTCAACCACGAGAACCCGCCGCTGCGCTGCCTCCACCCGACACCTCCCCGCCGCATCTAACCGAGCGCCCGCAAGTCGCCGATGCGCCCCCGTGGCCCACCGACCCGGGCAGCAGCCTATTGATCACCGGTGCAGGCACGGCGCGCAGTTTGTGAACAACCTGTGGAGGATGACCCACCAAATCTTGCCCCCGACACCCCCGGCGCGGCTCCCGGCATGCGGTGGCGGTGTCCGGCGGCAGGACAAGAGACGCGCCGCTCGTGGAGCGCGCCCGCGGCGATCACCGCGCATAACCCACGCGAACGGACAATGGCCGTCTTGCCGGGTAGTTGGCATCGCGACGCCACCGCACCATGGAGAAGACTCGCTCGAACCCGAGCTCTTGGCGAGGGCGGTGGGGTCGGGGCCGGGAAGGGTTGCCTGTGGATAAGTCTGTGGAGAAGCGGGTTTGGCTGTGGATGAGCGTGTGGATTAGCGGGTCCAGTCGTTCTTGGCGGCCCTGATCAGCTTGTCTTTCAGCTCTCGGGTGTGGCGGCGGCTCACCGGGAGTTCGACGCCGTCGACGCCTACCACGTAACCCGAGTTGGTCAGGCGCAGCTCGGCTATCAGGCGCAACTGGACCAGGTAGGAGCGGTGGATGCGGACGAAACCGGCATCGGCCCAGCGCTCCGCGAGCGTCGCCAGCGAGACCCGCACCAGGTGTGAGGCGTCCGAGGTGTGCAGGCGGGCGTAGTCGCCCTGGGCCTCCACCCAGCGGACGGCCGACCGGGGCAGCATCCGGGTGGTGCCGGCCAGCTCGACCGGGATCGTCGGCTCCTCGGCGGGCACGGCAGGAGTGGCCACGGGGGCCAGACGCACCCCGGCGACCCGGCGCAGCGACTCGCCCAGGCGTTCGGCGCGCACCGGCTTGCGGACGTAGTCGGTCACGCCCAGGTCGAAAGCGTCCACGGCGCCGTCGTCGTACGCGGTGACGAAAACGATCGCCGGCGGTCGCGCGAAGCGGCGCAGGATGCGGGCCAGCTCCATGCCGTCCAGGCCGGGCATGCGGATGTCCAGGAAGACCGCGTCGACCTCGGTGTCGCGCAGCACGCGCAGCGCCTCGGTGGCGTCGCCGGCGCGGTGCACGTGTGCGACCCGCCCGTCCGCGTTCAGCAGATAGGCCAACTCGTCCAGGGCGGGCGGCTCGTCGTCGACGGCCAGGACCACCAGGCTCATGCCCGTACCCCGGGATGGAATTTCGGCACCCGCATGCTCACCTTCGTACCCGCGCCGGGCGCCGTCTCCACGACGAGCCCGAAATGGTCGCCGAAGACCGAACGCAACCGCTCATCCACATTTGTCAGGCCGACATGCTGGCCGTCGTCGGTCTCCGGAAGCCCGGGGGCGAAGACCGCCGGATCCATCCCGACGCCGTCGTCCTCGACCGTGATGTGACACTCCGCGCCCGCGTCACGGGCTTCGATGCTCACCATACCGACGCCCGGCTTACGGGACAGTCCGTGCCGCACCGCGTTCTCGACCAGGGGTTGCAGGCACAGGAACGGCAGGCCGACCGGCAGCACCTCGGGCGCGATCTGCAGCCGGACCTGGAGCCGGTCGCCGAAGCGGGCCCGCTCGATGGTCAGGTACCGGTCGATCGAGCGCAGTTCCTCGGCCAGCGTGGTGAAGTCGCCGTGCGCCCGGAACGAGTAGCGGGTGAACTCGGCGAACTCCAGGATGAGCTCGCGCGCCCGCTCCGGGTCGGTACGCACGAACGACGCGATCGCGGTCAGCGCGTTGTAGATGAAGTGCGGGCTGATCTGTGCCCGCAGCGCCCGCACCTCGGCCCGGGCCAGCCGCTCCCGGGACGAGTCCAGCTCGGCCAGCGCGATCTGTGAGCCCGCCCAGCGCGCCGCCTCGGCGGTCGCCTGCACCAGGCCGGGCGCCGGCTGGTCGTCGGCCACCGCCACCAGCGCCGCCGCGGCCCGGCCGTCGGGGCCGGACATCGGCGCCACCACGGCACCCCGGACCGCGCAGTCCACCCGGTCGCAGGGCAGGTCGGCGGGGGTCAGCACGACCGTCCGGTGGGTGCTGAGCGCGCGCTGGCAGGCGGCCGTGAACTGGTCGCCGTGGTGGCTGCCCCGGCCGTCGAAGGCCAGGCAGGTGTCCTCGTCGACGATCGTGAGGCCGACCGCGCCGACCAGCGCCCGCAGATGGCGTACGGCCTTGCCCGCACTGGCCTGGGTGAGCCCGGAGCGCAGCGGTTCGGCGGCCAGCGCGGCCGTGTGCAGCACGTCGTACGTGGCCCGCTGCATCGCCGTGGCGATGCCCCGCCGAGCCCGCAGCCGGAGCACCGCAACCACCGCGGCGGCGACGCCGGCGAGGACGGCGATCACCGCCAACACGCTTCCGACCTGACTCGCCACGCAGCAGATATTGGCGCGTGAGGCGGGTCGCGTCCAGTCGTCCATACCTTGTTGGCAGGTAGCCAATTGGTATTACCGCGCAGTAACAAGGTCATCAATAATTCATGAAGTTCAATTTTGTCCGCGCGGGCCTCACCCACCGTTGCGGACTCCGGTTCACACACCCACACCCCTGGGGAGTGCCCATGTCCGTTTCCACCACATTCCGGAGAGCCTTCGTCTCCCTGCTCGCCGTCGCCGCCCTCACCCTCGGGTCGGTCGCGTCGGCACCGGCGGCCCTCGCCGCGGCCAACCCGTACGAGCGCGGCCCCGCGCCCACCACCGCCAGCATCGAAGCGTCCCGCGGATCCTTCGCCATCGCCCAGGTCACCGTCGCCCGGTCCAGCGTGAGCGGATTCGGCGGCGGCACGATCTACTACCCCACCAGCACCGCCTACGGCACCTGGGGCGCGGTCGCCATCTCGCCCGGGTTCACCTCGTCGCAGTCCGCCGTCTCGTGGCTGGGCCCGCGCCTCGCCTCACAGGGCTTCGTCGTCATCACGATCGACACGAACAGTGTCTACGACCAGCCGGACAGCCGCGGCACCCAGCTGCTGGCCGCGCTCGACTACCTCACCGGGCAGAGCTCGGTCCGCACCCGGATCGACGGCACCCGGCTCGGGGTGATGGGTCACTCAATGGGCGGCGGCGGCAGCCTGTCCGCGGCCCGCACCCGTACGTCACTGCAGGCGGCCATCCCGCTGACGCCGTGGCACGGCACCAAAAGCTGGACCGGCGTGCGCACCCCGACCCTGATCATCGGGGCCGAGAACGACACCGTGGCCTCGGTCACCTCGCACTCCGAGCCGTTCTACACGAGCCTGCCGAGCACGCTGGACAAGGCGTACCTGGAACTCAACAACGCCAGTCACTCCGCGCCGACCTCCACCAACGTGACCGTCGCGAAGTACAGCATCTCGTGGCTCAAGCGGTTCATCGACAACGACACCCGCTACGAGCAGTTCCTCTGCCCGGCACCGACCGGGACGGCCATCCAGGAGTGGCGGCAGACCTGCCCGCACTCCTGATCTGAAAGGAGAAGGGCGGCCCCGTCGCCAGGGCCGCCCTTTCTCATAGCCGTGGATAGGAGTTTCGGGACGGGTCGTCGGCCGGCGGCCGGCCGTTGCCGTGCCGCGGCCCGATCGGGACGAAGAACGAGCCACCCGGCGGAGCCGCCGGAGTCACCGGTTCGCCGTCCAGGATCTCGGTCATCCGGCGCACCGTGGGATCGCCCTCGTCCGCCACGTAGTCGTGCTCGCGAGTGTGATCCCGGCCGTCGCGCACCCCCATCAGCCGGAACAGCGGAGTCACCAGCACGACCACCAGCAGGTTGACCGCCAGCGCCACGATGCCGACGTAGATGCTGGCCTCGCTTTCGATGCCCAGGTTGCTGAGCGGCCAGGCCGACCCGCCGAAGTGCTCCCGCACGACCTCGCGGCCGTCCACCCCGCCGTACTTGGGCACCTGCCAGAGCATCACGAGACCGGTCACCAGGCCGGCGCCGATGCCGACCGCCAGCGCCGACCGGTGGAACCAGTTGGTGTAGAGGCCGAGGGCCACGGCCGGCAGCGTCTGCATGATCACCACGCCGCCGATCAGCTGGAGGTCGATCGCGAACTGCGTGTTCAGCAGCAGGATGACCAGCAACGCGCCGAACTTGACGGTCAGCGACACGGTCTTGCTGACGTACGTCTCCTCCTTGCTGGTGGCGTCCGGCCGGATGTATTCGCGATAGATGTTGCGGGTGAACAGGTTCGCCGCGGCGATCGACATGATCGCGGCCGGCACCATGGCACCCACGCCGATCGCGGCGAACGCCAGCCCGGCGCACCAGTCCGGGGCGTTGTCGTTGAACCACTGCGGCACGACCGTGTTGCTGTTGCCGCCGACCGGGGCGGTCTTGCTGAACAGCGCCGCGAACCCGAGCAGCATGAGGATGCCGAGGGTGAGCGTGTAGAGCGGCAGTGCGGCCAGGTTGCGGCGCAGCACGCCACGGTTCCGGGCGGCCAGCACGCCGGTGAGCGTGTGCGGATAGAGAAACAGCGCCACCGCCGAACCGAGTGCCAGCGTCACGTAGTTGAGCTGGCTCGCCGACGAGAGCAGCAGCCCGTCGTCGGTGCGCGGGGTGGCGGCGTACCGGTCGGCGGCCAGCCGGAACACCGGCTCCCAGCCGCCCGGGATCATCGCGACGATCAGCACCACGGCGAGCACCGCCCAGAGCACCAGCGCGTCCTTGATGATCGACACCAGTGCCGGGCCGCGCAGGCCCGAGTTGAACGTGTAGAGAGCCAGCACGATGAACGCCACGGTCAGCGGCCAGCCCTTGGGCAGGCCCATCACCTCGAAGACGGCCTCGATGCCGATCAGCTGGAGGGCGATGTAGGGCATGGTGGCGACGATGCCGAGCACCGCCACCAGGGTGCCGAGGCCGCGCGAGCCGAACCGGGAGCGGACGAACTCGGCCGGCGTCACGAAGCCGTGCACGTGGCACACCGACCAGAACCGGGCCAGCACCACGAACAGCATCGGATAGACGATGACCAGGAACGGCACCGGGAAGAACCCGGCGGCGCCGACGCCGTACACCAGGGTGGGCACGGCCACGAACGTGTAGGCCGTGTAGACGTCGCCGCTGAGCAGGAAGAACGTCACCCAGTTGCCGAACGCCCGGCCGCCCAGGCCCCACTCCTCGAGGCTGTGGATAGAGTCCGGCTTGCGCCACCGGGCCGCGGCGAACCCCATGATCGTGACGGTGCCGAAGACGAGGACGAAGACCGTCAGCTGCACCGACATGTCACTTCACCCGCCGGTGCACGAACGTCATGATCACGCTGGCCAGGAACGCGAAGCCCAGCTGTGCCCAGTAGAAGAACGGGATGCCGATGAACGTCGGCTCGATGCGGTTGTAGAGCGCCGGCACCAGCGGCAGCACGATCGGGATCCACAGCAGCCAGTGCCAGCGGCTGGCGTCCTCGCGTTTACGGGACCGCCGCAGCCCGTGTTCGGGTGGCGCGGGCGGTGGCGCCGGACGAGCGCCTGGAACGGTGCGCCACTCCCCGGTGGCGTGTCGTGGGCCCGGACGGTGGGTGCGGCCCACCTGCTCCTGGGTCGGTACTGAGAGCGGCCACTGGGGCGGCCCGGATCGCAAATTCGACATGCCGGCCTCCGGAGGGTGCTGTACTGCCCACCGCGCGACATGCTTTCAGTGACTTGGATCACTCGTCACCAGGTGCACCGATCATGTTGACCGAAGCGTTATCTTCCGTGACTCAGCGCGAACATATTTAGATGGATGTCTGCGCAAAGTGACCGTTCAGTAAGCACCCTTGCGCTTGAGAACGACCCAAATTGTCCGCCAGAGGATGCCCAGGTCGTACGTCAGCGACCAGTTGTCGACGTAGTACAGGTCGAGCCGGACCGCCTCGTCCCAGGACAGGTCGGAGCGCCCGGAGACCTGCCAGAGCCCGGTCATCCCGGGGCGCACCAGCAGCCGGCGCCGCACGTCGCCCAGGTAATCGCCGTCGTCGGCCGGCAGCGGCCGCGGACCGACCAGCGACATCTCACCCTTCAGCACGTTGATCAGCTGCGGCAGCTCGTCCATCGAGGTGGCCCGGAGCTTGGAGCCGAAGGAGAAGATCCGCGGATCCTCCTTCATCTTGAACATCATGCCGTCGGACTCGTTGAGCTCCTCCAGCGTGCGTTTGCGCTCCTCGGCGTCCACATACATGGTGCGGAACTTCCACACCCGGAAGGTGCGGCCCTCGTGGCCGACCCGGGGCTGCCGGAAGAACACCGGGCCCGGATCGGAGATCCGGATGCCGATCGCGATGGCCAGCAGGAACGGCGTGAGCACCAGCAGCCCGAGCCCGGCGGCCACCCGGTCCAGCAGGTTTTTCACCAGCCAGCCGGGGCCGGACAGGGTCGGCTCCTCGACGTGCAGCAGCGGCAGGCCCTCGATCGGCCGGATGTGCACCCGGGGGCCGGCGATGTCGGTGAGCTGCGGCGCCACCACCAGGTCCACGCCGGTGCCCTCGAGCTGCCAGGCGAGCCGCCGCAACTCTCCGGGTTCGGCGCTGGCGGAACCACACACAGCGATGGTGTCCGCGCCTACTTCCCGTACCAGCGCGAGCACGTCGCGTCCCGCGTAAACGGGCACCGGGGTCTCGATGCCGCGGGCCGCCGCATAGCCGTCGGTGAGGTGGATTGCCACCGGGATGAGGCCGGCCGCCGGGCTGCGGGTGACCGCGGTGTAGACCTCGAGCGCCTCGGGCAGCGTGCCGACCAGGACCATCCGGTGCGCGCCGTGGCCGGTGCGGCGGCGCGCGAGGTGCAGCACCTGGCGGGCGATCACGCGATCGAAGAGCAGGAAGATCAGGGCGCTGATCGAGACCAGGGCCACGGTGCCACGGGACAGCTGGGTCTTGGTGGCGAAGGCGAGCAGCGACACGCAGGCCACCACGGTGACCGAGGTGCGCACGATGCGCTTGAACTCCTCGCTGCCCAGGCCCAGGTAGCGGCGGTCGTACGTGCCGTTGGCCCAGAGCAGGGCCAGCCAACCCAGCGGCAGGACGATGTAGGCGAAGACGTAGAACAGTTCGGCGTCGTGCAGGAATAACAGGTCACGGTTCTGGAAGCCGGATTTTGCCTTCTCCAGGAAGGTCTCGGCGAGATAACTGGCCAGCAGGACCGAAACAAGATCAAGCAAAATCAGGATCGTCGTGTACGGGCGATGCCAGCGTGACAGACGCTTGTGCTGACGGTTCCACGCGGATCGGGGTACCCCGTTGCTCGGCGGCGGGTCCTGCTGCCACTCGAAGCTGTCGTACGGCACGGGTTTGCTCCGGCTGCTGTCGGTAACCGGGCGATGCAGGCTTGTCGTCACGTCGCCTACGTCCTCCCGCATCCGGAAAAGATTACGCACCGCCACGAGCTTTCGGGTCGGGCCCGGGTCGGCCGCCACCCTTCCGCGCCGCGCTGGTCGCCTGGGACCGAGCCACTATACCGATGGAACGCGCGTAAGGGAGCGTACGTCGGTCGCGCTATACCGCCCCGAGTGGGTCGTTTACGGACGGTTAGCGAATCAGCTTCGAGAGGCGGCGATCGGCCAGCGGCTTTCCGCCGGTCTGGCATTTAGCGCAATATTGCAGGCTCTTGTCGGCGAAGGAGACCTCACGCACCGTGTCGCCGCAGACCGGGCAGGGCAGGCCGGTGCGGGCGTGCACCCGCATGCCGGCCCGCTTCTCGCCCTTGAGCTCGGCGGCCTTCTGGCCCACCGACCGGGCGACCGCGTCGGTCTCGATCACGCGCATCGCCTCGTACAGCGTATGGAGTTGTTCGTCGGTCAGTTTGCCGGTGAGCGCGAAGGGCGACATCTTGGCCGCGTGCAGGATCTCGTCCGAGTACGCGTTACCGATGCCGGCGAGCACCTCCTGGTCGGTCAGCACGCCCTTGATCTGACCGTTCCGGGACCGGATCCGGGCGGCGAACTCGTCGGCCGTGACGGCCAGCGCGTCCGGGCCGAGCCGGGACACGCCGGGCACCTCGGCCGGGTCGCGCACCAGGTAGGCCGCCAGCGACTTCTGGGTGCCGGCCTCGGTGAGGTCGAACCCGGAGCCGTCGTCCAGCCGCATCCGGAGCGCGATGGGGCCGCTGCCCGGCTTGAGCGGGGCCGGCGACTTGAAGGTGTCGCGGTAGTGCAGCCAGCCGGCCCGGGCCAGGTGCACGATGAGGTGCAGGTCGTCCGCTGGACCCTCCCGCGGCGGAAAACCCGATGCAACCCCAGTCGAAAACCCGATGTCGAGGAACTTGCCATGTCGGCCGGCCGCGGTCAGCGGCCGGCCGGCCACGGCCGAGGCGGGCGGATCGTACGTCTTGAGCGCGCTGAACGAGGACACCTCGAGGCGCTCCACGGTGTGGCCGACCGCCCGCTCGCGCAGATAGGCCGCGAGCGCCTCGACCTCGGGAAGTTCCGGCACGCGGTCAACGGTAGCGTTCCTCGCGTGAACCGGCTGAAGGTCGTCGTTGCGCACAACCGGTACCGGGAGGCGATCCCGTCCGGCGAGAACGTCATCGTGGACACCGAGATCGCCCAGTTGCGGGCGGCCGGCGTCGAGGTGCTGCCGTTCCAGCGCAGTTCGGATTCGATCGGCGACCTGCCGGCGGCCCAGAAGGCGCTGCTGCCGCTCGCCCCGATCTACGGCCGCGAGGCGCAACGCGACCTGGCCCGGCTGCTCACCACGGAGCGGCCGGACGTGCTGCACCTGCACAACCCGTACCCGCTCCTGTCGCCCTGGGTCATTCGCACTGCCCACGCTCATCAGGTGCCGGTGGTGCAGACCGTGCACAACTATCGCCAGGTGTGCGCCTCGGGGCTGTACTTCCGGGACGGGCACAACTGCCAGGACTGCAAGGGCCGGCTGGTGGGCTGGCCGGCCGTCAAGCACCGCTGCTACCGCGGCTCGGCGGCGCAGAGCGCGCTGATGGCCACCACGCTCGCGGTGCACCGGCCGACCTGGCGCTCGGTGGACCGCTTCATCGCGCTGACCGACCGGATCGCGGCGCACCTGCGCGACTACGGCATCCCGGACGAGCGCATCGTGATCAAACCCAACGGCCTGCCCGATCCCGGCGAACCGGATCCGCTGGGCGAGGGTTTCCTGTACGCCGCCCGCCTGTCCCCGGAGAAGGGCCTCGACCTGCTGCTGGACGCCTGGCGCCGGCACCCGGACGGCGCGCTGGGCCCGCTCCGGATCGCCGGCGACGGAGATCTGCGGCCGCTGGCCGAACAGGCGGCCGCCGAACGCGCCGACGTCAGCTATCTAGGGGTGCTGGACCAGGACGGGATGAGATCCGCCCGGCGCGCGGCGGCCGTCGTGATCGCCGTGCCGACCTGGAACGACGTGCTCCCCACGGTGATCCTGGAGGCGATGGCGAGCGGTCGCCCGGTGCTCGGGACGGCGGTGGGCGGCATCCCGTATCTGCTCGGAACCGATGCCGCGGGGTGGGTGGTGGCGCCGGAGGCGGCGGCGTTGGCTGCCGCGCTGCCGGTGGCGCGGACCGAGGCGGGGCGGCGCGGCAAGGCGGCCCGGGACCGTTACCTCCAGCACTTCCACCCCGACGTGCTGACCGCCCGATTGATCGACATCTATAGCGAGATCACAGCAAACTCCAATCATTCGCCCAGTTAGATTTCGCGGCCGATCGGGAAGGCTGGGCGGGTGACGGAATCTCCCCGGGTCTCCCGCAGGAATCTGCTCCTCGGCGTGGGTGGCGCCGCTCTCGTCGGCGTGGCCGGCGGCGGCATCGGCTACGCCTTGGGCAACAAACCCGCCAAAACTGACCAGTCAGAAACGGCCGAGGGCGCCACCACGGCCGCCGACGCCGGACCACCCAAATACCGATCGCGCCCCGACCTGCGCACCCTCCCCGACGTTACGATCACCACGCAGGCGAACGGGACGGTTCCCGGCCTCATCTTCCTCACCCCCGCCTCCGGCGCCGGTCTGTGGGGACCGCTGGTGGTGGACGAGAAGGGCTCGCCGGTCTGGTTCAAGAAGGTGCCCGACCCGGCCACCGTGGCGATCGACTTCAAGGTGCAGCAGTACCGCAACCGGCCGGTACTGACCTGGTGGGAAGGCACCATCGGAGGCACCGGCGGCCAGGGCGTCGGCCAGGGCGAGTTCGTGATCGCCGACCAGTCATACCGGGAGATCGCCCGGGTCCGGGCGGCCGGCACCGAGCAGGCCGACCAGCACGACTTCGTCGTCACGCCGCGCGGCAGCGCCCTGTTCTGGGTGTACGACCCGGTGCCGTACGACCTCAGCAAGCTGGGCGGCCCGGCCGACGGCGTGCTGCACGACGGCGTGATCCAGGAGATCGACATCGCCACCGGCCGGAAGCTGTTCGAGTGGCGCGCGCGCGACCACGTCGGCCTGGACGAGTCGTACGCGCCGCTGCCGCAGGGCGAGTCGGCGCATCTCCCGTACGACTACTTCCACGCCAACTCGGTGGGGCTCGCCGCCGACGGCAACATCATCGTCTCGGCCCGGCACACCTGGGGCTGCTACAAGATCGACAGCCGGACCGGGAAGATCATCTGGCGGCTGGGCGGCAAGAAGACCGACTTCCCGCTGGACGAGCGGTCCACCTTCTCCTGGCAGCACGACATCCGGCAGCGGCGGGACGGCACGTACGCGATGTTCGACAACGGCGCCGGCATCACCAAGCAGCGCGAATACTCCCGCGGCCTGGTGCTGCGTCTCGACGAGAGCGCCCGCACCGCGACCTTCGTGGCCGAGTACGTGCACCCGGACAAGATCTCGGCGCCCACCCAGGGCAGCTTCCGGGAGCTGGCCGACGGCGGGTCGTTCGTCGGCTGGGGCCAGATGCCGCACTTCACCGAGCACAACACCGATGGGACCGTACGCCTGGCCGGTCATCTGCCACTGGACAACCAGTCCTACCGCGCCTACAAGGCGGAGTGGGCCGGCACCCCGCTCGACCAACCGGCACTCGGCCTGCGGGTCGAGGGCGGCAACGTGATCGTCAGTGCGAGCTGGAACGGCTCGACCCGGGTGAGCAAGTGGCGGGCCCGCTCCGGCACCCAGCCGCGCGCGCTCGCCGGCGCACCGGTGGAGGCCGACCGGACCGGTTTCGAAACCACGCTCACCGTCCAGGGCACGCCGGAGTACGTGGTGGTGGATGCGCTGGACGCGAACGGCAAGGTGCTCGGCACCTCGTCGGCCATCCCGGTCCGGGTCTAGTGCCCGCGCAGTGACTCGCGCGCCGAGAACATCGCGCTGGCCGCCAGGAAGGCGCCGTTCACCAGGGTGAACAGGCCGATGAACCAGATCGTCCACTGTGGCGAAACGGTGAGCACCAGGCCGGCCAGCGCGATCACCGCGCCGTAGTCGCGGACCAGCTTGACCAGCCGGACCGGCAGCGACCGGCTGCTCACCATGCTGGCCGCCTTGTCACCGGTCTGCATCACCGAGGTGACCAGGTTGACCATCCAGGTGCCGGCGAACGCGGCCAGCAGCCAGGCCGGAGTGTCCGGCACCTGGGCGGCGGCCACCGCGGCGACCGCCGAGACCAGGGAGATCTGCACGGCTACGTCGCACAGGATGTCGAGCCGGGCACCGGCCAGGCTGGTCTGCCCGGTGACTCGGGCGAGCTGACCGTCGGCGCAGTCGAACGCGTACGCCAACTGCCAACCGGCCAGCGCGAGCAGGCCGATCGGCCAGGCCCAGACCCGGCCGTCGGCCACCGGCCCGGCCGTGGCGATCACCACGAACGAGACCAGGCAGCCGAGACCGAGGTTGGCGACCGTGAGGACGGTCGGCGCGATCGACTTCTTGTGCGCCAGCACCGCGATCCGGGCGCCGACGTGCTGGCTCAGGCCCTCACTGAACAGCCCGCCACCACGGTTGACCGCGTAGTAGTCGGCGGCGGTGGGCGGTGTGCCGGGGGTCTGTCCGGTCGAGTAGACCGACCCGGTGCCGGGGTTGCGCCCCGACTCAGCGCTCGGCGACGGCGTGGACATACTCGGCCAGCTTTCGGCGGATCTCGTCGGGGGTCATCGCGAGATGCTCCAGGATCGTGTAGCGGTCGGGTCGGGTCCGCGGTGCGAAGGCCACCGCGTTGGCGAACTGGTCGGCGTCCAGGCCGACGTCCTCGGGCAGGCGGGGCAGCTGGTGCCGGCCCAGGCAGTCGGACATCTGGGCGAACCGCCGCTCGTCGCCGCGCAGGAACGTGCAGAACAGCGCGCCCAGACCGGCCAGCTCACCGTGCGAGCCGGTGCCGGGGTAGAGCGAGTCGATGGCGTGCATGATCTCGTGGCAGCCGCCGCTGGCCGGCCGGCTGCTGCCGCACACCGCCATGGCCAGCCCACTGGAGATCAGCGACTCGGCCAGCACCGTGACGAACGCGTCGTCGCTCATGTCGCCGGGCATGTTGAGGATCGCCTCGGCGCCCATCCGGGCCAACGAGGCGGCCAGGCCGTCGACCGGTTCGCCGCGCACCTCGCGGGCGAGCTCCCAGTCGGCCAGCGCGCTGATGTTGCTGATCACGTCGCCCACGCCGCCGCGGTTGACCCGGTCCGGGCCGTTCTCCACGAAGTCCAGGTCGACGATCACGCCGAACGGGATGTGCACCCCGTACGAGCCCTTGATGCCGTCGTTGATCAGGCTGGCCACCGGGGACGCGATGCCGTCGTTGGCCAGGCTGGTGGCCACCGAGATCATCGGCAGGCCCCAGCGGTTGGCGGCGTATTTCGCGGTGTCGACGGTGGTGCCGCCGCCGATGCCGACCACCGCGTCGTAGGACCGGGCGCGCAGTTTCGCGGCCAGTTCGAGCGCCGCGTCCAGGGTGCCGCCGGTGGTGGTGTAGACGTCCGCGGAGCCGAGCGTCGGCCGGATCAGCTCGGCCACCTGCTCGCCGAGGCCCGGACCGACCACCACGGCCACGTCCCCGCCGGCCGAGACCCGGCCGTCGGCGAGGATCCGGCCCAGGTCGGCCACCGCGCCCCGGCGCACGTCGATGTGCAGCGGGGTCTGGATGCTGCGGGCTAGTAACGGCATGCGATGTCCCGCGCCTTGGCCAGGTCGTCGTGGTTGTCGACCTCGACCCAGTCGACCTGGCCGATGGTGGCGGCGCGGACCTCGCCACCGCGGTTCGCGTACTCCTGGAAACCGTCCTCGTAGTACAGGTTCGGGTCGCGTTCCCAGGTGGTCTTGAGCGCGTCGGCCAGATCGGCCGCGGCGGACGCCTCGATGATGTTGGCGCCGATGTACTCGCCGAACGCGTCGGCCGGCTCCATCAGCTTCGTAATCTTGGTCAGCTGGCCATCTGCATTGAAGACGGTCTTCATCTCCTCGTCAGCCAGCTTCTTCAGATTGTCGATGGCCAGCAGAATGCTCGGACCACGACCGGCGAGGAGGGTCTGCTCGACGCTCACCGGGTGCACCGTGTCGCCGTTCACCATCAGCGCGCCCTGCGCGAAGTGGTCGCGGGCCAGCCAGAGCGAGTACGCGTTGTTCCACTCCTCGGCCTTGTCGTTGTGCACGAGGCTGATCCGGACGCCGTACTTCTCCTCGAAACCGGCCTGCCGCTTCTCGACGGCCTCGGCGCGGTAACCGACCACGATGGTGACGTCGGTGAGCCCGGCGGCGGCCAGGTTGCGGAGCGAGATATCCATGATCGTGGTGTCGCCGTCGACCGGGACGAGCGCCTTGGGCAGGGTGTCCGTGTAGGGACGCAGCCTGCGGCCGGCGCCGGCGGCGAGTACGAGTCCGATCATGGGGTGCTTCTCCTGTCGCTGGGGGTGCCCCGCGAGGATAACGGTCCGTGTCTCATTGGCCGGACCGCCCAAGGCACCGAAAAATTCTATAGAGGCTGCTCGTAAGCTGTTGCGCATGACCGCTGAGCAGCTGATCTCTTTCGCCCGTGGCGCTCCGTCGCTGGACATCATCGACGTCGAGGGCCTGAAGGCCGCCGCGGCGCGTGCCTTCGACGCCGACCCGGCCGGCATGACCGCTTACGGCACGTCCGTCGGCTATGTCCCACTGCGCGAGTGGATCGCGAACAAGCACGGCGTCTCGGCCGACCAGGTCATTGTGACGAACGGCTCGCTCCAGGCCGACGCCTTCCTGTTCAACCACCTGGTGCAGCCCGGCGACGACGTGGTGGTGGAAAAGCCCACCTACGACCGCACCCTGCTCGGCCTGCAAAATCTCGGCGCCAAGGTGCACCAGGTCACGCTCCAGTCAGACGGCATCGACGTCGACGAACTGCGCACGCTGCTCGAGTCGGGGGTCCGCCCCAAGCTGGCGCACGTCATCCCGAACTACCAGAACCCGGCCGGCCTCACGCTGTCCGAGGAGAAGCGCCGGCAACTGCTCGCCCTCGCGGTCGAGTTCGGCTTCACCATCTTCGAGGACGACCCGTACGTGGACATCCGGTTCCGCGGCGACGCGCTGCCCTCGATGCTCTCCATGGACAGTGACAACGCCGTGGTGCACGCCAGCAGCTTCACCAAGACGGTGTGCCCGGGCGTCCGCGTCGGTTACCTGGTCGGCCCGGCCGCGCTGATCGACGCGATCGCGAAGAAGGCCACCAACCTCTACATCTCGCCCGGCATGGTGTCCGAGGCGATCGTCCACCAGTTCTGCATCTCGGGCGACATCGAGCGGTCGGTCCGCACGGTCAGCGCCGCGCTCGGCGAGCGGGCCCAGGTGCTGGCGGAGTCGCTGCGCAAGCACATCCCGGGCGCGACCTTCACCGAGCCGGACGGCGGGTACTTCCTCTGGGTGGACCTGCCCGGCGACGTGGACGTCGACAAGCTCTTCCCGGCCGCCATGAAAAAGGGCGTGGCCATCGTGAAGGGCACCGACTTCCTGCTCGAGGGCGGGCGCAGCTCGGTGCGCCTGGCGTTCTCGGCGGTCACCGCCGACCAGATCGATGAGGGCGTACGCCGGCTGGCCGCCGCCATCGACGAGGTGCGCGGCTGATCTCCCCGGCGCCGGGCAAGCGGACAGCGCGCCCGGCGCCGAACGGGGCGAGGGTGAAGTAGCCTGCCCCGGGCCCGTCGGGCCGGTCGGTGTGTGGGAGGTAGTGGTGAGCGAGCGCGAATCCAGCAGCTGGAGCCGGAACAAGCCGCTGTCCAGGGCGTTCGCCGCTCCGGTGCGGGCCATGAACAGGATCCTCGGCAGCCCCGCCGACGGCTCCGGCGACGCCGGCTCGGCCGCCGGCGCCCACCCCGCGGTGGTCGACTGTGCCATCTACGTGGCCGGCAGCCGGCTGCCCGGCGAGTTCACTCCCGACGAGGCGCTCCGGGTCGCCTGCGCGCGCGATGACGCGTTCGTCTGGCTGGGCCTGCACGAGCCCTCGCTGGACGAGATGACCGCCCTCGCGCAGACCTACAACCTTCACGAACTCGCCGTGGAGGACGCGGTCAAGGCCGAGCAGCGGCCCAAGCTGGAGCAGTTCGGCACGGTCCACTTCTTGGTCATGCGCACGGCCCGCTACGTGCCGCACTCCGAGCTCACCGAGACGTCGCAGGTGGTCGAGACCGGCCAGATGATGATCTTCGTAGGCGAGCAGTTCGTGATCACGGTGCGGCACGGCGACGCGTCCGAACTCGGCTCGGTCCGGGCCGACCTCGAGGCCGAGCGCGCCGACCTGCTCGAGCAGGGCCCGTGGGCGGTGGCATACGCGGTCACCGACCGGGTGGTCGACCACTACCTGGCGGTCGCCGACCAGGTCGAGGCCGACCTCGACGTGATCGAGGAGAGCGTGTTCGCCCGCGACAAGGGCCGCCCGATCCAGGCGATTTACCAGATGAAGCGGGAATTGGTGGAGTTCCGCCGGGCCGTGGTCCCGTTCCAGCGTCCACTGGCGATGCTCGTCACGATCGTGCCCAAGCGGATCGGCAAGTACTTCCGGGATGTGCAGGACCACCTGACCCGTACGGTCGAGCAGGTGTCCTCGTACGACGATCTGTTGAATTCCATCCTGCAGGCCCGGCTGGCCCAGGTGACCGTCGACCAGAACAACGACATGCGCAAGATCGCGGCGTGGGCGGCCATCGCGACGATCTGGACGGCGTTCGCCGGCATCGAGGGCATGAACTTCGAATACATGCCGGAGCTGGACTGGAAGTACGGCTATCCCGGCGTGCTGACCGTCATGCTCGGCGTCTCGGTGCTGCTCTATCGGGCGTTCCGGCGCAACGGCTGGCTGTGAGGGTTGCCCCCTGCGCATCGACGTAGACCCCTAGAGTGACACCGTGCCGTCGCGTCAGGACCAGTTGCATTCATACCAGTACTCGCTCCAGCGGGTGGTGGCTGCGCTGGTCACACACGACCCCGACCCGTCCCGGTCGCCGCTGCGCCGGGCCGGCATGACGGCCATGGTCAGCTTGCTGATCGCGGCCCTCGCGGTCGGCGCCGCGGCGATCTACGGCCTGCTCACCGGACACACCAATGTGAACCCCACCGACCCGAACGTGGTGTTCCAGGAGAAGGGCTCCGGCGCGCGCTACGTCTACCTCGACTCGGACGACAAGCTGCACCCGGTGCTCAACTACACGTCCGGACTGCTGCTGGCCGGTTCCGAGGCACCGCAGCTCAAGAGCATCTCGGCGGACAAGCTGGCCGGTGTCCCGCTGGGCCCGCCCCTCGGCATCCCGGACGCGCCCGACTCGCTGCCGCGCAAGAACGCGCTGCTCACCGAGCGCTGGTCGGTCTGCACCGACAACCAGGCCGACGACGGCGCGCCGCGGGCCACCCTGCTGGTCGGCGAAAAGATCACCGACGGCACCGTGGCGGCCACCGCCGGCAAGGCGCTGCTGGTGCGCGAGCCGAGCGGGCAGACGTCGCTGGTCTTCAACAACCGGCGGTTCGTCATCCCGGCCGATCGCCTGGTCGCCTCGCTGCGGGCGCTGGGCTGGGCCGACCAGCAGCCCTGGGCGGTCTCGGTGGCCTGGGCCAACGCCGTGCCGCGCGGACCCGACCTGGCCGCGCCGGGCATTCCCGACCTCGGTGACGAGTCGGACGCGGCCGAGTTCGCGGTCGGGCAGCTGGTGGTCGACAACGGCGGCCAGTACTACGTGGTGCTGCGCGACGGCGTCGCGGCGCTGACCGACATGCAGGCCAAGCTGATGCAGGCCGCGGGTGCCGGCCGGGTCGAGGAGATCGGCGCCGAGTTCGTCCAGATCCCCGAGTCGAAGACCCGGGTGAGCGACGCGAACAGCGCGGACGGCCTGCCCGCCGACATCCCGGCGCTGACCGAGGGCACCCCGGCGCGGGTCTGCATGACGCTGCCGGTCGACCCCAAGACCGGCGACGGCATCCGGATCAATCCCACCGTGCCGGCCGGTGCCCTGGTGACCGCCGAGCGCGAGACTCCGAACAGCGTGCTGGCCGACTACGTGCACGTGGCCCGCGGCCGTGGCGTGCTCGCCGTCTCGGCGGCCTCGCCCAGTGCGCCGGTCAGCACCGGCACGGCCACCGTCGTGACCGACACCGGGCTCGGCTATCCGCTGGCCAACCGCACCCTCATCACCAAGCTGGGATACGGCGGGGTCAAGCCCCGGCAGATCCCGGCCGAGCTGATGACGCTGCTGCCCAAGGGCCCGTCCCTCGATCCGCAGCGAGCCCGCACCGCGCTCCAGTAAGCGCGCTGCGGGCCCGGCTGGGAACCGTGTTTACCGAGGGGCCTTCTGGTCCTTGTCGGCCACCGTGCCGTTCGGCGTGGTGTACGCCGAGGGCTCGGCCGGCTCGAACGCGGCGTCGTCCGCCCCGCCGACCGGGTCCGAGCTGATCGGGGCCGGGTCGTACTCGTCCCACTGCGCGGCCCGGCGGCGCTTGGCCACGTAGGCAGCGCCGACGCCCAGGGCGGTGCCGAGGAGCGCGTACCCGAGCAGCCGCGACCCGCGCCGCTTGCTCTTGTTACGGCCGATCGCGGCATTGGCCCGCTTCTGGAGCTTCTTCGCCTGCTTCTTGTTCTGCTTGGCCGTCTTCCTGGCCGACCGCTTGCTCACCTTGCCGGCCTGCCGGACGTTGTCGGTCGCGGCCGCGACCAGCGGCGTGAGCGTTGCCAGGGCGCTGTCCCAGCCGCTGGACGCGGCATCCTTCGCCTTCACGGCGGCCGGTTGCACCCGGTCGACCGCAGCGGCGAGCGTGGGCCCCACGGTCGCGCTGGTCTCCTGAGCCGCGAGCGAAGCCGCGCGCTTGAAGTGATCAACGGACTGGCCGAGCTCATTCTTCATCCGCCGGCTACGGCTCCTGCGGCGCATCGTTGCGAACACCAGTGCCCACCTCCCTGTGGTTCTCTCCCACCGTCATGTTGCCCTCTACCGGTACCCCCGCGCTGCCGGATCAGACACATGGGGGAGGATCCGAAATGCAAAAGGAACTGTCCCATCGCTCCCAAGAGGTAATTCGGGAGCGACCGCGACACCAGACAGGAGTACCCGTGGCCGAGACGCTTTACGCCACCCTGCACACCAACCATGGGCCGATCCGGGTCCAGCTGTTCCCGGATCACGCCCCGGAGACCGTGCGCAACTTCGTGGGGCTCGCCGAGGGCACGAAGGACTACGTCGACCCGCGGACCGGTCAGCCGGGCAACGGGCCGTACTACGACGGCACCATCTCGCACCGGGTGATCGCCGGCTTCATGGTCCAGATGGGCGACCCGACCGGCACCGGCCGGGGCGGCCCGGGCTTCCAGTTCGGCGACGAGTTCCACCCGGCGCTGGCGTTCGACCGTCCGTACCTGCTCGCCATGGCGAACGCGGGCCCGGGCACCAACGGCTCGCAGTTCTTCATCACGGTCGGCCCGACCCCGCACCTGAACCGCCGGCACACCATCTTCGGCCAGGTCGCCGACGAGGAGTCGGCCAAGGTCGTGGACTCGATCGCGACCACCAAGACCGGCCCGGGTGACCGGCCGATCGAGGACGTCGTCATCGAGCGCGTGCAGATCGACCGGGTGGCCGGCTGACGTACCTTTGATGCATGAGTGAGGCTCCCTCGACGGCTCCGGTCTGCTACCGCCATCCGTCGCGGGAGACCTACATCCGGTGCACCCGCTGCGAACGGCCGATCTGCCCCGACTGCATGCACGAGGCCTCGGTCGGTCACCAGTGCCCGGAATGCGTCGCCGAGGGCAAAAAGAGCCAGCGGCCGGCGCGGACAGCCTTCGGTGGCAGCCGCGCCGGCCGGGCCGGCTATGTGACCCGCACGCTGCTCGGCATCAACATCGCCGTGATGGTGCTGTCGGCGATCGTCGGCGGCTCGCGGGCGATGGCCGGCTCCGGCGGGTGGTTCGGTCTGATGGGCTCCGGCACCGAGGTCACCCGATGGGGTGAGGTACTGGGGTATGCACCGTACGTGCTCGGCGGCGAGGTGCACGGCATCGCGGCCGGCGAGTGGTGGCGGCTGTTCACCGCCATGTTCCTGCACTACGGCCTGCTGCACCTGCTGCTCAACTCGATGCTGCTCTGGCAGCTGGGCAACTACCTCGAGGAAAAGCTGGGCCCGCTCCGGTTCCTGGTCCTCTATCTGCTGGCCGGTCTCGGCGGCAACGTCGCGGCGTACGTCTTCACCGCCCCCAACCAGCCGGCGGCCGGCTCCTCCACCGCGATCTTCGGCCTGGTGATGGCCATGTTCGTGATCAACCGGCGCCTCAAGCTGGACATCAGCGCGCTGATCCCGCTGCTGGTGGTCAACCTGCTCTTCACCTTCACGATCCCGAACATCTCGGTGGCCGGGCACCTGGGCGGGCTGGTGGTGGGCGGCGTGGTCGCGCTGGTGCTGGCGTACGCCCCGGCCGGTCGCCGCACCATGGTGCAGGCCGTCGGGTGCTCCGCCGTCTTCGTCTTCCTGATCGTGGTGGCCGCCCTGCGTACCGCCGCCCTTCTCTAAGGCGAGCCCTTCTTCAAAGCGAGGTCAGCCGCAGGTCGGCGAGTTCGGCGGCGACATCCTCCGGCAGCGCCCCCAACTCGTGCGCGCTGAACAGATAGATCGAGTCGCCGGCGTCGAGTTCCAGCAGTTCGCTGCGCAGGCCGCGGTGGGTGCGGCGGTCCACGCGTACCCGCTCCACCTGAGGCCAGGGCAGATGCCGGCGCCGGGCGAACCCGGTGATCACGGTGACGCCGGTGCTGTCCGCCGCGAGGCGGACCGGCGCGATCAGGTCGCGCACCGCCCACACGATCAGCGCGACCGCGGCGACGGCGGCCAGGACCCAGCGCACCGGATCGCGCCCGCTGAAGGCCACGGCCAGGACGATCACGGCGACTGCACCCATCAGCTTGGTGACCGGAAGGACCGGCTTGATACGCCACTGCATGCGAAACATGATGGCATTTCGGGCTACCGTCGGAACATGCGCGATGCGGTGATCGTCGGCGCCGTCCGAACCCCGGTCGGCCGGCGTAAGGGTGGCCTGGCCGAGATCCATCCGGTGGCGCTCTCCGCGCACGTGCTGCGCGCACTCGCCGAGCGCAGCGGGTTCGAGCCGGCCGAGGTCGAGGACGTGATCTGGGGCTGCGTGTCGCAGGTCGGCGAGCAGTCCTGGAACGTGGCCCGCAACGCGGTGCTCGCGGCCGGCTGGCCCGAGACGGTGCCCGGCACCACGCTCGACCGGCAGTGCGGGTCCAGCCAGCAGGCGCTGCACTTCGCGGCCGCGACCGTGCTCGCCGGGCACGCCGACCTGGTGGTGGCCGGCGGCGTCGAGTCGATGACCCGGGTGCCGATGGGCTCCAGCGCGATCGGCCAGGACCCGTACGGCGCCGCGATCCGGGAACGCTACGGGGTGACCTCGTTCGACCAGGGCGTCGGCGCCGAGATGGTGGCCGAGCGGTGGCAGCTGTCCCGTGCCCGGCTCGACGACTATTCGCTGGCCAGTCACGCGGCGGCGGTCCGGGCGCAGGACGCCGGCGAGTTCGACGCCGAGATCGAGCCGATCGCCGGGGTCAAAATCGATGAGGGGGTACGCCGCGACACGTCCCGGGAAAAGCTGGCCGGCCTCAAGGCGCCGTTCAAGACGGGCGGCGTGGTCACCGCCGGGTCGGCGTCACAGATTTCGGACGGTGCCGCGGCGCTCGCGGTCACCACGTCCGAGCACGCGGCGGCGCGCGGCCTGCGTCCGCTGGCCCGGGTGCACACCGCGGTGGTGGCCGCCGACGACCCGGTGATCGTGCTGACCGCGCCCATCCCGGCCACTGCCAAGGCGTTACGCAAGGCGGGTCTCACCCTGAGCGACATTGGGGTGTACGAGGTGAACGAGGCGTTCGCGCCGGTGCCGCTGGCCTGGCTCGCGGAGACGGGTGCCGACCCGGCCCGGCTCAACCCGAGGGGCGGGGCGATCGCGCTGGGTCACCCGCTCGGCGCCTCGGGCGCGCGCATCATGACCACGATGGTGCACCACATGCGACAGACCGGCACCAGGTACGGGCTGCAGACCATGTGCGAAGGCGCCGGAATGGCCAACGCAACAATTGTCGAGCTTCTGTAATTTGACATTCATCGCCCGGTGGCCGATGCTTCCCCGCCCGGCCACCGTTAAACGCCACATGGACGTGTTCTCCCGTACGTTCCTCCCCGCCGCCGCCGAAGCCGGTGTGGCCATCCCCACCGTGAGCCGGCACATGCCGATCTTCCGCCGCTGCGTCGAGCCGGACGACACCACCGTGCTGGTGAGCCGCTGTTACCGCCCGGACGCCCCGCTTTCCGGCGAGTTCATCCTCCTGCTGACCCGGCGCCGGCTGGTGGTCACCCAGGAGACCAAGGTGTTCCACCGGCTCCGGCTGCATCTGAACGCCAACCTGCGGCACCTCAGCAACGTCACCTGGAACCCGGACGCCACCCGCTCGGCAGTCGAGGTCACGGCGACCGCGGTGGACGGGGTGCGCGAGCGGTTCCGGCTGCGGCTGGCCGAGCCGGAGGCCGTCTGGCGCTTCGACTCGCTGCTCCAGCACGTGTTCCGGTCGCCGCGCGCCGCCGTCGCCTAAAGGAACGCGTCGATCGACGCCCGCAGGCCGGCCGGATCCAGGCCGTGCGCCCGCGCGTGGTCCCGCCAGGTGCCGTAGCGGCGAATCTCGGCCCGGCCGACGCCCAGGTGCAGTGCCCGGTGCGGCCGGCCGGCGAGCGCGTCGGAAACCTGCCGGGCCGACGTGCCGGCCAGGTACGGCTCGACCACGACGATCTCGCTCTCGGTGATCTGGCGCAGGCCCTCGGCGTCCAGCGGCCGCGGGGTGTTCGTGTAGGCGACCGTGACGTCCAGGCCGCGGGTGGCCTCCAGCACGGGGTCGAGCATCGGGCCGACCGCCAGCACGAGCGGTCCGCCCCGGCGCAGCACCCGCAGGCGGCCGCTGTCCGGATAGGCCCGGTCGTTCTCCTGCACGCTGAGGCGTACATAGACCCGGTCGTCATGCCGGGCCGCCGCGCGCAGCAGGGGCGGTACCTCGTCGTGGTGGCCGGGCACGTGCACGGTCCAGTGGTCGAGGGTGTCCAGCAGAGCCACGTCGCCCGGCGACTGGTGGGTGTAGCCCGCGGACGCGCCGTCGTACGAGGCCCCGATGCTGACCAGCACCGCACCCGCGTCCTGGTGGCCGAGGTCCAGCTTGATCTGCTCGTAGGCCCGGTCGACCACGAACGGCGCATAGGAGTGCACGTACGGGCGCAGCCCGGTGAGCGCCAGCCCGCCGGCCACCCCGGTCATCAGCTGCTCGCGGATGCCGACGTTGAGCACCCGGTCGGGATGCCGCCGCATGGCCGGCACGAACGCGTCGGCCGAGATGTCGGCCAGCACCAGCGCGGTCCGCGGGTCCTCGGCCAGCAGTTCGGTGGTGGCGGCCACGAATGTCTCGCGCATCATGCCGGTCAGCTCCACTTCGGTTCGACGGTGGCCACGACCAGGTTGGGCCGGTCGTGGTGGCGCCTGGCCAGCGCCCGTTCGATCTGATCGCGGTCGCGTCCGTCCACCACGGACACCACCCAGTCCGGGAAGCGGGCCGGGATGCCACCCGGCCAGCCGTGCGTCGCCGACTGGTTGTCGATCACGATGGCGGTCAGCGGCAGCCGGATCGCCGCCGCGTACGCGATCGCCTCGTGGTTGCTGCCCTCGTCCAGTTCCGCGTCGCCGAGCAGGACGAACGTGCGGGTGCCGAGGAGGCCCTGGGCGCGCAGGCCGAGCGCCACACCGACCCCGATGCCGAGACCGTGCCCCAGCGAGCCGGTGCCGATCTCGACGCCCGGGATGCGGATCCGGTCCGGGTGGTGGCCGAGCGGGCTGTCCCAGCCGCCCAGGTCGTCGAGCCACTCCACCGGGATGAAGCCCTTGGCGGCCAGCACCGCGTAGTAGGCGGCCGGCCCGTGGCCCTTGGAGAGCAGGAAGCGGTCACGGTCCGGTGCGTCGACGCTCTCCGGGCTGATCCGCAGTATTCGGTCGTAGAGCACCCACAGCACGTCGAGCGTCGAGTTGGCGCTGGGCAGGTGCTTTTCGTCACCGGTCAGCCGCCGGAGCAGCGGTTCAAGCCGGTCGGTCCGGTTCGCGGTAAGAGTCATGCGGATAGGCTGCAAGTTAAAGTTCACTTCAGCTCAAGGGTGCGGATGGAGACTCTCGCCATAGGCGACTTCGCGGCGCGCAGCGGTGTCGCCCCCTCGGCCCTGCGCTTCTACGAGCGCGAGGGCCTGATCAGATCCACCCGGACCGGCGGAAACCAGCGGCGGTACGAGCGGTCCGAACTGCGCCGGGTGGCCTTCATCAAGATCGCCCAGCAGGTCGGGGTGTCGCTCGACGAGATCCGGTCGGCGCTGGCCCAACTGCCCGAGAACCGCACCCCGACCAAGGCCGACTGGGCCCGGCTCTCCGCACACTGGCGCCGCAACCTGGACGACCGGATCGCGCTGCTGGAACGGCTGCGCGACCAGCTCACCGGCTGCATCGGCTGCGGCTGCCTGTCGCTCCAGCGCTGCCACCTGATCAACCCGTCCGACCAGCTAGCCGAGCTGGGCGCCGGCCCACAGGCGTTCCTCAACCCGTGACCTGACGGTGATCCACGGGGCTGCCGTGCAGTGACTCCACTCGATAAGGTGTCGCGGCTGTCAACCACGGGGAGTTCTCGTCATGAAGTTGTTGATGCGCGCGGCGGCCGCCGCAGCGTCCGTCGTCGCATTCGCGGTTCCGGCCCCGGCGCAGGCCGCACCTACATCCGTGACCTTGGCGGCGGTGACTGAACTCAACGCCGCCGGCAAGCCGGTCGCCTACCCGGTCAAGCCGGGCGAAACCGGCAAGGCTGTGCTGGGCGTCGTCAACCTCGCCGACGAGCCGCTAGCCGGCGTCGTGGTGGAAGTGCGCGTGCTCAACGACATGGACCTTCCGCGGGTCTACACCAACTGCCAGTACTACGTGGACGCCAACGTCGAGGGCGCCTGGTGCGAGTTCGACCGCGAACTGGTCAAGGGCGAAACGGTCGCGACCGACTTCGCGGTGGCCGCCGCGCCGTCCGCCGATCCGGCCAACTGGTCCCGGGTCATCACCCGCTGGTTCCCGAAGTCCTACGCGGACGAGCGCGGCGGCATCGCCAAGCTGGCCGAGCTGGACAACGTCGGCGCCTCGAAGCCCGGTCCCGGCACGGGCGGCGGAGCCGTGACGCTGGCACCGAGACCGCTGCCGATCCCGGCCGCGCCCAGTGGAGTCGGCTTCACCGACCTCAAGCTGATGGTCACCAGGCTGGCCGCCCTGAACGCCCGCGACGCCGCCGGCAAGCCGCTCGTCTACCCGATCAGCCGGGGCGAGACGATCGGCCTCAACCTGGGCGTGGCCAACCTCGGCACCGCACCCGCGGAGGGCGTGGTGCTCCGCGTCCGGGCCTACGACGACCTGGACCTACCCAGGCTGTTCACCAACTGCCAGTACTACGTGGACGCCAACCTGGAGGGCGCGTGGTGCGAGTTCCCCCAGACCGTCCCGGCCGACCGCAGCACGTACGCCCTGACGCAGTTCAAGGTGGCCGCCACCGCTGACGCCGAGGCCAAGACCACCAAGACCACGCAGGTCGAGTGGTTCCCCAAGGAGTGGTCCGACAGGCAGGGCGGCATAGCCGAGATCGCCAAGAAGCACAGCGGCCAGGGCACCACTCCCGCCGCGGGCACCGAGTCGGCCCTGACCCTGACCCCCGCCGAGATGACCATCCCGGCCGAGACGAGCCACGCCATCTTCGTCCACACCAACCTGGTGACCACGCCGTCGTCACCCACCCCGGCGCCGTCGTCCTCCGGCCCGGCAATTGCGGCCCCCGGCACGCCCGAGGAACTCGTCATCACCGGCAGCGCAACCACCGCGGTGGTCGCCGTCGGCGGCGCGCTGGTGCTGGCCGGCGTCCTCGGCCTGGTGGTGGCCCGTCGGCGCCGCACAAGCTTCACCGCCTGACGCCCGACCTCAGCGCGCTGATCACCTCAGCGCGCTGAGCGCGGCGGCATTCTCAACCGTCGCCGCCGAGGAACCGAAGGCAACGATGCGCCGAGCCGAGCCGGACGGCGCGGCTGGGGATCGCCGCCGCGCTCAGCAGGGGAGAGCACGGGGGGAGTAAGCCGAGCTTTGCCGCGTATTTGCCGCAGCGAGCGAGATCGAGTGGTCCGCCGCGAGATCGAATGACACTGACGGCTTAGCGAAGGCAACCCCCGCTGATCTGCGTTCGCGCAGGTCGGCGGGGGTTTCTGCGATTCGTCGGGGAGCGGAGGGCGTGGGATTCGAACCCACGATGAGTTTCCCCATACCGGTTTTCAAGACCGGCGCCATCGGCCACTAGGCGAGCCCTCCCGTGCTGCGGTCCCAGTTTGCCAGACCGCCTCCAGGCGTCGGCACGGCGTCTGCAACAAAACTTGAATTAAGCGCGTTAAAAGGTGGCTGGCCTGCGCAAACATGGCTGCAACGAGGGCGGACGGTGGTTGACAGCCGATCGACCTCGGTGTTTATTGTTCACTGTCTTACCAGTCCCGCCTATGGCCCCCACCTACGGCAAGGGAGTCCCCAACCATGAAGAAGGCGCTCCTGGGCGTTGTCATCGTCGTCGCCAGTGTTGCGGTCGCTGCTCCCCGGGCGTTCGCGGCCGGTGAGACGGTCGACGTCTATCTCACCACCACCAGCGACAGCGGCGGCCGCACGGTCACGCGTGGGCTGCAGCAACAATCCCCGATCGCGTTCGCGAGCAGCAGCGGAGCCGGCAACCAGACGATCACCGTCAACGAGCAGACCACCTACCAGCCGTTCGAAGGCGCCGGTGCGTCCATGACGGACACCGCGGCGTTCAATATTCGCACCCTCGCCGCCGGCACCCAGAACGACGTGCTGACCAAGTTGTTCAGTCCTAGCGCGGGCATCGGGGTCAGCGCACTGCGCAACGTCATCGGGTCGTCCGATCTGGCGCAGAACAGTTACTCGTACGACGTCACCTGCTGTGACCTCAACGACTTCTCGCTCAGCCGGGACGCCGACATCATGGCGCTCACCAAGCAGGCGCTCGGGCTCAACCCGTCGATGTTCGTGATGGCCTCGCCCTGGTCGGCGCCGCCGTGGATGAAGGACAACAACGCGTACAGCCAAGGATGGTTGCAGTCGCAGTACTACGGCACGTACGCCCAGTACTTCGTGAAGTACATCCAGGGTTACCAGGCTCAGGGCGTACCCATCCGATATGTCACCGAGCAGAACGAGCCGACCTGCTGTGCCGGTTACCCGTCGATGCAGTGGAACACCGCCGGCCTGCAGTACTTCGCCAAGACCAACCTGCTGCCAGCGTTGCAGGGTGCCGGGCTGAACACCAAGGTGCTGGTCGGTGACTGGAACTTCGACACGTACCAGACCTGGGTTTTGCCTTTGCTTTCCGACACCGCGATCCGCAACCATCCGAACTTCGGCGGCGTCGGGTGGCACGACTACGGCGGCAGCCCGTCGACGATGACCACTGTGCACAACGAGTTCCCGGGCGTGAACCAGTACTTCACCGAGCACTCCGGCGGCACCTGGGTCAGCAACCAGCAGACCGAGGACATGCTCGACCTGATCGAGTACTTCCGGAACTGGGGTCGCAGCTGGACGAAGTGGTCGCTCGCGGTGGACGAGGCGCGGGGGCCGCACAACGGCGGATGTGGCACCTGTACGGGGCTGATCACCGTGCACCGCAACGACAGCCGGCGCGGGCAGGTCGACTACACGATCGAGTACTACACGATGGGCCACCTGACCAAGTTCGTCCGGCCGGGCGCGGTGCGGATCGACTCGACGGCCAACGGCACGGTGCCCAACGTCGCGTTCCGGAACCCCGACGGGTCCAAGGTGCTGATCGCCTACAACACCGGCAGCAGTACGCAGAACGTCAAGGTCAACTGGGGTGGGCAGTCGTTCACGTACAGCCTCCCCACGAAAACCTCGGCCACCTTCACCTGGGCAGGCGGACAGACCGGAGCCGGAACGAGCATCACCGGACTCGGCGGTAAGTGCCTGGACGTCACCGACGGCTCCACCGCCAACGGCAACCAGCCGCAGCTCTGGGACTGCACCGCCGGCAACACCAACCAGCAGTGGACCGCCGGCGGCGACGGCACGATCCGCGGCCTCGGCAAGTGCCTCGACGTGGCGAACAACTCCACGGCCGACGGCGCGACCGTGCACCTCTGGGACTGTCTGCCCGCGGTGGCCTCGCAGAGGTGGACGGCCACCGGCGGCACGCTGGTCAACGCGGCGTCCGGCAAGTGCCTGGACGTCCGGGACAACAATGCCGCGAACGGGGCGAAGCTCCAGATCTGGTCCTGTACGGGAGCCGCAAACCAGCGGTGGACGGTACCGGGGTAATCCAGCTGGCAAGCTGAACCCATGCAGGCGATCACGATCGAAGACAGGCAGCTGGTTCCGCGCGAGGTGGCCGATCCGGTGCCCGGCGAGGGCGAGGTGCTGGTCGACGTCACCGCGGCCGGGGTCAACCGGGCCGACGTGTCGCAGCGGCAGGGCCACTATCCGCCGCCGCCGGGTGCCTCGGAGCTGCCGGGGCTGGAGTGCGCCGGCGTAATCGGCGCGGTCGGACCGGGCGTGACCGAGCACCATGTCGGCGAACGGGTGGCGGCCCTGCTGTCCGGCGGCGGCTACGCGGAGCGGGTCGCGGTGCCGGTGGGCCAGTTGCTGCCGGTGCCGGCCGGTCTGTCCGTGCAGGAGTCGGCCGCGCTGCCCGAGGTCGCCTGCACGGTCTGGTCGAACGTGGTGGACCGCGACCGGCTGCGTAAGGGCCAGACCCTGCTGGTGCACGGCGGCGGCAGCGGCATCGGCACGTTCGCGATCCAGCTCGGCAAGGCGCTGGGCGCGACCGTGGTGGCGACCGCCCGGGCCGGCAAGCACGACCGGCTGCGCGCGCTCGGCGCCGACCTCGTCATCGACTACACCGAGACCGACTTCGTGACCGCCACCAAGGACTTCACCGGTGGTGCCGGGGCCAACGTGGTGCTCGACATCGTCGGCGCGAAGTATCTGGCCCGCAACATCGACGTGCTGGCGCCGAACGGGCGGATCACGGTGATCGGCTTCCAGGGTGGCCGCACCGCCGAGCTCGATCTGGTCGCTCTGATGGCCAAGCGCGGTTCGGTCTCGTCGACGTCCCTGCGGGCCCGGCCTCCGGCCGACAAAGCCAGGATCGTTTCGGGCGTACGCCGTGACGTGTGGCCGCTGGTCGAGGCCGGCGCGGTGAAGCCGGTCATTCACACCACCATGCCGCTGGCCGCAGCCGCCGACGCGCACCGCCTCATGGAGTCCAGCGACCACCTCGGCAAGATCCTGTTGCTCCCCTGACCGCCGTAACGTACCACTTTCGAGTGTTTTAAGGCGGAGTTTACGCACTGATTAGCCCGATTTGCGGCGCGTCGCACCGCCGTCGCACCCGGAGTGCGCCGAGCATGGTGGCCGCGTTCGGGCTCGGGGAGCCGGGAGCCCGTCCGCCGCAGTCGCCGACCCGGTTCGGGAGCCACCGTGCCCGCCCTGCCGCCACACCACACGCCATCCGCGGAACCAGCGCGCCGCCCGCGGCGGCCTCGCTGGCCCTGGGCCTTGGCCGGTGCACTTGCGGTGATCGCGATCGGCTCCGGCGCGTACGCCATGCGCGGAGTGAGCGACACACCCACCGCAACCCCGGCGGGAATGCCGTCGGCGGCGGCGAGCGGGGGCGGCGCCGGTGAGCTCGAGTCCGGCACCGACCTGGCGACGCTGGACCGGACCGGGGCCGAGGGCGTCTTCATGGTCACCGTGACCGGCGTGCGCTGCGGCGTCGAGGAGGTCGGCCCGGCCGATCTGCGGCAGCCGGCCAAGGGCGAATTCTGCCTGGTGGAGGTCTCCGCCGAGAACGCCGGTGGGGAGGCGCACCTGCTCGACGGCGGCGCGCAGCGGGCCGTCGACACCCAGGGCCGAGCGTACCCGGTCGATGATCGGGCCGCGGCCTTCGTGAACGATCGGAACCCGACCCTGCTCGAGGAGATCGCCCCGGGAGCGACCGTCACCGGCGTGTTGCCGTTCGACGTGCCGGCCGGGACCAGGCTGGCCACGCTCGTGGTGCACGAGTCGCCCGGCAGCCGCGGGACCAGGGTTTCCCTGTCCTGATCACGGGACGATCACAGGAAAATCTCGGAAATAGAAATGCGGCGATCGACACCTCAAAGCTCATTCTTTTCGAAAATATCCGGGGTTGATTGTGTGAAACATCCCCCAAAGCATTCCGGATCTGTGTTGGCATGGTCGACGGAAATGACGAGTAGTCCGGGTTCCCAATGCCGTCCAATGACGGTCGGCACCGGCGCGGCAGCAGTAATGGCCAACCCGGACGGGATTCGCGCGAGTGCCCCGGGCCGATTTCGGAGGCAACGCTGCACCGTCCGTCCGCGAGCCGGGCACTGACCGCCGGCGCCATCGCGCTGGCTGTCGTCACGCCGGCCCTTGAACCCGTCGAGCAGGCCACCGCGACCGTTCCGGTGCACACCGAGTCGGTCACCGAACCGGCCCGTTCCGAGGTCGCCACGCTCGATCCCGACTCCGCATTCTCGGCGCGGGCGATAGCCGCCCAACGCGCCTCGCGTGCCGTCATCCGGCGCGCTACCGGGGTCCGCCCGGTCACACCGACGGCACCCCGCCGTCCCGCCGCGGCTCCCGCCCGGCCCGCGCGTAATGCCGCCACCGCGGCCGTGACCAGGCGTAGCGAGCCGGTCCGGAATGCGGCGGCACGGCGTACGGCCGACGAGGCCCGCGCCGGCGCCACGCACCGCACGGTCCGGGTCCGCAAGGCCCGCACCGTCAAGCGCACGGTTGTCCGAGCCCGTACGGTGACCCGGCCCGCCGCCAAGCCACGCACCCAGAAGGTGATGCGGCTGGGCAACATGACCGCGGTGATCGCGTACGCCCGCTCCCAGGTCGGCGCGCGCTACGTCAGCGGCGGGGAGGGCCGGGGCGGCTTCGACTGCTCCGGGTTCACCAAGCGCGCGTACGCCCAAGCCGGTATTCGCCTGCCGCATTCGTCCGGCGGTCAGGCGGCCCGCGCCAAGCGCATCGCGCGCGGCAAGGCACGGCCCGGAGATCTCGTGGTCGGCCGCGGGCACGTGGGTATCTACATGGGCAACGGGATGATGATCGACGCGGGTAACCGCCGCACCGGAGTGGTGTATCGAAAGCTCTATTCCGGGCTCAGCGTGGGGCGCCTCTAGGAACAGCCGGGGAAATTACGGCGATTCGATAAATAGTGCGGGATGCCGGCTTCGCATCGAGCGAGGCCGGCATCAGCGACGCGGCAGGGTGAGCCGTACGGTGGTGCCGACTCCCGGCTTGCTGTCGAGATGCACGCTGCCGTGGTGCGCGTCGATGATCGACTTCACGATGGCCAGCCCGAGCCCCGGGCCCTGCACCGCCATCACTTCGGCCGACGGGCAGCGGTAGAACCGGTCGAACACGTGCGGCAGGTCGTCCGACGGGATGCCCACGCCGGTGTCCGTGATGATCAGCTGCGGCTCGCCGTCCGTGGTCGCGTCGATGGTGATCTCGCCGCCCGCCCCGGTGAACTTGATCGCGTTCACCACCAGGTGGTTGAGCGCCTGGGCGAGCCGTTTCCCGTCGCCCCGGGCCGGCACCGGCCCCCCGCTGCGGTCGTGCAGCCCGACCTCCTTGTGCTCGGCGAGCGGCCGGCACGCGGCGATCACCTGGTGGACGAGCTCGGCCAGGTCGAGCTCGGCCGGCTCCAGCTCGATGCTCTCCTCGGTGAGCCGGGCGACCAGCAGCAGCTCGTCGATGAGCCGGAGCAGGCGGTCCGAGTTGCGCTGCATCACCGACAGGAACCGCCGCGAGGTCTCCTGGTCGAAGTCGCTCTCCAGCAGCATCTCCAGGTAGCCGCGGATGGTGGACAGCGGCGTGCGCAGCTCGTGGCTCACGGTGGCCAGGAACGAGTCCTTCATCCGGTCGAGCTGACGCAGCCGGTCCGCGACGTCCCCGGCATGGCGAGCAAAACGACGCAATTCAAGCTGTACGGCCGCATGCCGGGCCAGGCTGCGCAGCGCGCGCCGCTGTGCGTCGCTGAGCTCACGCGGCACCCGGTCGACCACACAGACCGTGCCCACGGCGTGCGTGCCGTCCAGCACCACCGGTGCCCCCGCGTAGAACCGGATACCCTCCTCCGCCTGGACGTACGGATTGTCGGCGAAGCGCCGGTCGACCGTCGCGTCCGGCACCTCGAGCAACTCGTGTCCGTGGATCGCGTACGCGCAGAACGACAGCTCGCGCCGGGTCTCGTCGAGATCGACACCGACCTTGGCCTTGAACCACTGCCGGTTCTCGTCGACCAGGCTCACCAGCCCCATCGGGGTTCCGCAGATCTCCGAGGCGAGCAGCGCGATGTCGTCGAAGTCCTCCTCCGGCGCGGTGTCGAGCACGTTGGCCTCGTGCAGCGCTGCCAGCCGGGCGTGCTCGTCAGCGGGCAGCGGCGCTTTCACTCCCAAATGCTCCCACCGCGGGCTTGACCGATGGCCGCATTCCCTCAGACAGCAGTCGGCACCCGCCCGATGGGAACGAGTGCCGACTTGCTGGCCGTAGCGACCTATCGCCACCGGGCACGGGGATCTCTGCCACACGCACCCGGTCGGATGTCAGACAGAAGCATCGCCCGGCCCCTCAGAACCCGTGCGCACCATCTGTGCGTTTCCCCGATCGGGTGACCGGCTGCCTGCCCGGCGGCGAACCTACCGACCGGTTACTCTCGGCGTTGGTTTCCGAATGCAGAGAAGATCTTCTCCACCTCGCCGGAGGACTTCGCCATGAGTCTCGACCGCCCACTCGCCCCCGATCCGTACGATCTGCTGCCGCCGGTCCCGTCGTTCACCGTGACCAGCGCGGACGTCACGGACGGACAGCCGCTCGACGAGGTGTTCGCGCACCCCAGCGCCGGCGGCAAGAACCTGTCACCCCAGCTCTCCTGGTCGGGTTTCCCCGACGAGACCCGCGGCTTCGTGGTCACCTGCTTCGACCCGGACGCGCCCACCGGCAGCGGCTTCTGGCACTGGGTGCTGGTAAATCTGCCGGCCACCGTGACCGAACTGGCCCGCGGCGCCGACCCGCTGCCCGGTGACGCGTTCTGCGTCCGCAACGATTACGGCGAGCGCAACTACGGTGGTTCCGCGCCGCCGCCCGGCGACCGCCCGCACCGGTACGTGTTCGCGGTGCACGCGATCGACGTCGACAAGCTCGAGGTCGGCCCGGACGCCTCGCCGGCGTACGTGGGCTTCAACCTGGCCTTCCACACCGTGGCCCGGGCAACGATCCGCCCCACCTTTCAGGTGGGTGGCTGAGCCGTCACGCAGAGGCCGCCGGGCAGGTGCCCGGCGGCCTCTGACATTTCTGGTACGGGATCAGCCGGTACGCGATCAGCCGGGCGTCCGCGCCACGACGAAGACGGACTGGCCGAACGGCGGCTTCACGATGCTCTCGGCCGCCTTGGTCAGCGGCAGCACCAGCGAGTCGTACACCTTGACCATCGGACCCTCCTTGGGCGCCAGCTTGAAGATGCTGGTGGCGCCGTAGTAGCCGATGAGGCCGAGGGCGTTGGCGTAGTGCAGTTTCTCGATCTGCAGGCCGGCCTCTTCCATGGCGGCCCGCATGGTCTTCTTGGTGTACCGCCGGATGTGCCCGGTCGCGATGTCGACCTGGCTCATGGCGAACATGAACGCCGGCACGATCAGGATGACCCGCCCGCCGGGGCGGACCAGGTCGGCCATGCTGCGCAGCGCCCCGACGTGGTCCTCGATGTGCTCGAGGACGTTGTACGAGACGGCGGCGCTGTACTCCCCGTTGGCGTCCGGCGAAGGCAGCAGCATCTGCCGGACGTCGATGTTCGGGTGGTCGGCCATGCGCTCCTTGAGCTGCACCAGCCGGTCTGGATCGGCTTCCGTCGCCGTGAACCGCGGAAGGTGCTCCGCCCACTCGAGCGCGTAGAGACCCAGACCACTCCCGATCTCGATCGGGTTGTCCCCGAGGTACGGGAGTGCGAGCTCGACGAACCACCGGCGGTGGTTCACGGCCGTGGCAAGGCCTTCGAGCACTTCGGACTGGATCCGCTGGTCTCCAGTGATGTCTGCCATAAGTAAGGTTCCCTCGTCTTGCCGATCGCTGACAGCGGGACCGAACGAGTTAACCATCCGGCACGCGTAACCGAAAGTTGAGCGGCCCCTAGCCGCCCATTATTTGCCTGATTGAGACATAGGCGGTCGGGGTACTCGGTGAGCTTCTGTCCATGTCCGTGACGCTGCCGATGCCCGGAATACAACGTTCATATCGGCTCGATCACGCCTTGGCTCCTCGACACAACAACGTTACCAACCTCGGTTAGGCTCGCCGATGCTATGACGATTACGGGTATTGACTCGACAGGCCAGTCGGCCGGCGGCAACGTTCTGCCGCCCCGTCAAGTGACCGAGACCGACGACCTGGACGCCGAGCTTCGGAGCCTGAGGGACGACGTCGCGACGACCGCTCCGGTCTCGCCCGTCCCCGCCGTCGAGGTCGCCCCTGAGCAGCACACGGAGCCACCAACGCAACGCCGAGCGTGGCGTTCGCTCACTTGGCGGGACGCGGTTGCGATAGCGACGTTCATCGCTGTATCGCTCTACCTCACGTGGCCGCTGTGGTCCAACCTTGGTCACGGGATGGCCGACGATCCGCAGGATCAGGCTTTCTTTGAGTGGATGTTGGCGCACGGCGCTCGGGTCGTCACGGATGGCGCCTATCCGTTCTTCTCGGATCGCATGAATTACCCCGACGGGGTGAACATGATGGCCAACACCTCGGTGCTGGCCGTTTCCATCCCGATGACACCGGTGACTCTGCTCTTCGGTCCGCATGTGGCGTTCAACGTATTTCTTACTCTTGCGTTGGCACTCACCGGCATCTCGTGGTATTTCGTGCTCTCGCGTCAGTTCGTCGGCTCGCGACTTGCCGCTTGGCTCGGTGCGATGTTCTGCACGTTCGCACCCAGCATGGTGTCGCACGCCGGCGGCCACCCGAATATCGTCTCGCAGTTCCTGGTCCCGCTGATCATCTGGCGTACGCTGCGGCTGCGCGCCCCCGGACGGTCCCTGCGCAACGGGTTGATCCTCGCCGCGCTGCTGATCTGGCAGGCGTTCATCAACCTGGAAATCCTGTTCATGACCGCGGTCGGACTCGGCTTCTTCTGCGCGTTCATGGCACTGGCCCGGCGTAAGCGGCACCGGGGTGAGATCCGCGCATTCCTCCGTGCTCTTCTGGTGGCCGGCACGGTCACCGTCGCGGTGCTGGCGTATCCGCTCTCGGTGCAGTTCTTCGGCCCGCAGGCCTACCACGGACTTCCGGAGTTCGTTCGCAACTTCGGTGCCGACCTCGCGTCGTTCACCGCTTATGCGACCCGGTCCATCGCGGGTGACGCGGTGCTCGCCGAGCGGCTCGCCCAGAACCCCCAGGAGGAGAACGCATTCTTCGGGTGGGGTCTGGTCATTCTGTTCTTCGGCCTGATCGTCTGGATGCGCCGCACGCCCGCGGTCCTCGCGGTCGGCCTGGTGACCCTGATCTTCGCCGCGATGTCGCTCGGCCCGCGCGTGATGATGGACGGCATCAACACCGGGGTGACCGGCCCGTGGGCGCTGCTGCACAGCGTCCCGGTGCTCAACTCGGCGGTGCCCACCCGCTGGGCGATGGCGATCGCGCCGGCGGTCGGCATCCTGCTGGCGCTCGGCGTCCAGCGCGCCGTCGACCTGGTCAAGTCGCAGCCGGCGGCCCGCGGCCCGGTCCGGGTGGCGATGGTCACCGCGGTGGCGATGGCGCTGGTCCCGCTGGTGCCGACCCCGCTGCCCACGCTGCCGCAGGTGCAGGCGCCCGAGTTCATCGCCTCCGGCGAGTGGCGCCGGTACGTCGACGACAACCACACGGTCGTCACGCTGCCGCTGCCCGACTCCAGCTACCCCGACCCGCTGCGCTGGAGCGCCGCCACCGGCCAGGACATGCGGATCGCCGGCGCCTACGCCCTGCTGCCCAACCAGAACCCGCTGAACCCCGCGGACCGCACCGCCCTGTTCTCGCCGCCGTGGCGCCCCACCAGCGGCCTGATGGCCTCGATCCGCCAGGGCAACCCGATCCCCGAGATCACCGACACCCGCCGCGAGATGACCCTGGCCGACCTCCGCTACTGGAAGGCCGGCGCCATCATGCTCACCCCCCAGCCCCGCGACACGGAGATGCTGCGCGCCATGACCGGCCTGCTGGGCGTCGAGCCGACCTGGATCGGCGGCGCCTGGGTCTGGGACGTCCGCCAGCTTGTCGACGACCCGGCCGCGGTCCTGACCGGCCCCGACATCAGCTGAGGAGGGCGGTCCCCGGACCGCCCTCCGACCTTTTCGGTGGTGTGCGTGCCACGATCCGGTTGTGGGCCGGGGGCGGGCGGCTGCTGGTGGGTCGGGCACAGCCCGGTGGCTGCGCGCGGAGCCGGCGATGCAGCTAGCCGGGCGAGAGACCGTCCGGCCCGGCTTTACCCGTACCTTCTAAGGCTTGATGCAGCAGCCCTTGCAAACCTTGGGCTGCGGGAGCGTGAAAGCCAAACAGCACGTCTTGCGCTGCACATCCAGCTTGCCGCTGCGGTCCGGGACCAGTTCGATCAGGTCGGCCACGCCCAGGGCCTCGAGCAGGCGGTCGATGGTCTCGGCGGACGGGCCGGGCAGGGCGTCGGCGGAGCGGAGGACGCCGTAGGCGACGCCCGACGACAGGGAACCCAGCAGCGTGCGCGTGCCCAGCCGGACCCGGGTGTGGATGGCGTTCAGCAGCGGCGTCAGGTGTTCGTCGAGCAGGGTGCGGCGGAACTCGGCCAGCAAGGTCTGCTCGTCCGGGACCACGCGCACCTGCGGCAGGCCGCTCAGCGCCAGGGGGTCGGTGGGCAGGACGGCCACCGGGATGTCGGCGCGCAGGCCCAGGGTGACCAGCGGGCGGGGGTCGTTGAAGTGCATCAGGACGTCGGCGCCGGTCATCAGGGGAACCCGGCGGGCCGAGGCGAAACCCAAAACCGCGGGCAGGGCCAACCAATAGGTGTACGCCTTCCAGGCCAGCGCCGCGGCGGCGTGGGGCTGGGCGTTCCAGCGGCGGCCGGCTCCGGAGAGCAGGAGATCGAGGTGGTCCTCGGCGAGCCGGGCGGCGGGCTGCCAACCGGTGGGGTCGTGCACCAGGAGGTCGGGAGCCAGGCCCGGTAGCTCGGTGCTGGTGCCGAACATGGCGCGCAGGGTGGCGGTCACCGGTGCCAGGAGCTGGGGGGCGGTGGGACGAGTCAGGGGGACGAGGGCGGTGGTCACTGACGGCTACCACTCCGCGGTGACTCTGTGTTCCAGATCACCGCTCTCACCTCGCCATACCTTCGTCCGGGACCACTGTGTCCCGAGCCGCCAACGACGACTCACCGTACACCTCTAAGGCTAGCCTAACCAACCCAGGAAGCCTGAACTTTCGGGCGAATACCCTCGGCCAGGGTTACCTAACCGTGAGTTGAGCCGTTGCCGGATTCGTCAAGGTATCTGTCGGCAACGCGCTACTAGCACCTTGCGGACATCGGGCGGCGGTGACACTGAAGTTCTCGTCGCGAAGGGGACATCGATGATGACCACCTCACCCGTCGAGCGGGCCGCTGACCAATTTGTTACGGCGCTGGCGCACTGGCGGGTCGAGCGCGGAATGAGCAAGAAGCAGCTTGCCGCGCGTATGGGTTTTGACCCCTCCTATGTCAGCCACGTGGAAGGGCGGCGGCACAAGCCTACCGAGGACTTCGCCCGCCGGGCCGAGGCGGTCCTGGGCGCCGGCGGGCTGATCTGGCAACGCTTCCAGGAGTACGACGAACTGCGCCACGCGCGCGGCTCGACGCTGCACCGCGACCCGCCGGTGCCGGTCCAGTGGCTGCCGCCGGGCACCGGGCTGATCGTCGAGCAGGAGGTCGCCGAGCTGGCCTACGCGGACGGCGGCTACCGCTGCCGGGTGCGGCGCTCGCTCTACAACGCCGGCGCCGAGCCGGTCACCCGCTACCTCGTGAAGATCTCGGTGGACCGCTACCCGCACGACCCGGCCGGCTCCAACCGGCACCACCGGGAGCACCCGCTGACCTTCGAGGAGATGGCCCTGGAGGCGTTCGCCGGCGAGGGCGGCGCCGTCGAGCCGATGCACTCCCGGATCAAGCTCGACCGGGACGCGGCCAAGGAGGTGTGGCTGCTGTTCGCGAACGAGCGGGGGCAGTTCCCGCTCTATCCGGGGCAGCGCACGGTCATCGAGTACGCGTACACGGTCGGCGTGGAGAAGTGGGGCCAGTGGTTCCAGCGCGCCGTGCGCCTGCCCACGCGGAGGCTGACCGTCCGGCTCGACTTCCCGGAGAGCTTCGACCCGCAGGTGTGGGGCGTGGAGACGTCGCTGGCGGCCGAGGTGCCGGTGCGCTCGCCGCTGGAACGGCACCGCGAGAACGACCGGGCCATCTTCGAGTGGTCGACCGACGCGCCGCTGCTGAACGCCCGGTACCGGCTGGAGTGGCGGTTCCGCGGAGTGGGGGCGCCGTCGTACGCCGAGGTGGCGCCCGCGTCGCCGAACCTGCGCCGGGCCTCGCACCGGATGCGCGGGATCGGCATCGTGCAGCGCGGCTCCGACCTGCTGCGGCAACGCGCCCGGCACTTCCAGCTGCCACGCGAGGACGCCGCGGCCCGCGAGGCGGTCACCGCGCTGCTCACCTCGCTGACCCGGCTCGAGGAACTGCACGACTTCAGCAAGGGCGTGGGCCTGGCGGCGCCGCAGATCGGCCGGTCGGTGGCCGCCGCGGTGGTGCGTCCGCCGGACCGGAACGCCGACCCGGTGGTGCTGCTCAACCCGCGGGTGGTGGGTGAGTCGGCCGACCGGGACGAGCAGTACGAGGGGTGCCTGTCCTTCTTCGACTACCGGGGGCTGGTGCGCCGGCCGCTGCGGATCGAGGTGGAGCACGCCCGGTACGACGGGACCCGGGTGATCACGACGTTCGACCGGGCGATGGCGCGGCTGGTGGCCCACGAGATCGACCACCTGGAGGGCCGGCTGTACGTGGACCGGATGACCGCCGAGTCCAACCTGGTGCCGGTCGCGAACTACCACCAGTCCGGGCGGCCCTGGGATTACTAGCCCATCTCCGAGAAGCTGTCGTACCGGATCCGGATCGACGGCACCTGGAGTTCGGCGAGCGTCTTGAGGGTCGCCTTGACCATCGGGCCGGACCCCGAGACGAAGAAGTCGTGGTCGTTCCACGGTCCGTACCGCGCCACGACCTCGGAGATGTTGCCCTGCTCGCCCGGGAAGGTCGGGTCGTCGCTGCACGCGGTCACCACCGAGAGCCAGGGGTAGCGCGCCGCGAGCCGGTTCAGGTCGGCCAGGTCGTACAGGTCCTCCCGGTTGCGCGCCCCGAAGAAGACGTGCACCCAGCGGGTCCTGTTGTACCGGGTCAGCTCCTCCAGCAGCGACTTGATCGGGGCCAGCCCGGTGCCGCCGGCGATGAACACCGCGTCCCGGGTGGAGCGCCGGTCCAGGTTCATGGTGCCCATCGGAGCGGCCAGCTTGACCATGTCGCCGACCTGCAACCGGCGGACCAGGGAGCTGGACACCCAGCCGGCGCCCAGCGCGCGTACGTGGAACTCCAGGGTGTTGTCCCGGCGCGGGGCGTTGGCCACCGAGTAGGTGCGCCACAGCCGGGGCTGAAACTTGGGGCACTCCAGGCTGAGATACTGCCCGGCGCGGAACTCGAGTTGCTGCATCGGCTGCACCGTGAAGACCGCGATGTCCTTGGCCCGGCGCTCGTGCGACACCACCTCTGCGTACCAGTAGGGCGGGTTGGTGTCGGCCTCGGCGCCGGCCATCATGCGTGCGGCGATGACCGCGTACGCGTCGGCCCACGCCTGGTCGTACTCGACGCCCCACTGCTCGCCCGCGTACGCCCGCATCGCTTCGATCAAGGCTCCACCCACCACCTCGTAGTGATCTGGTTCCACGTGGAACTTGCGGTGATCCCGGCCCAGGCCCCTGAGGTAGTCGTCGAACTTCTCCGGGTCTTCCAGGGTCTGCACGGCGGTCACGATCGCGCTGAGCAGCCGGGAGCGCTGCACATCCATGTGGACCGGGAACAGATCGCGAAGGTCGGGGCGGGACAGGAACATCCGCGCGTAGAAATATCCGGCTACCTTGTCCTGATGCTCCTCGACGAGACTCCAGCTCTCTTTGAGCAAGCGTGCGAGGTCTCCCATGCATTCAGGGTGGTCACAACAGTCAGAAGCACGACGCACGAAAAGTGCGACTCGTCTCAGTCTGCGGCGCGTCGCTTGCCCTGATAGGTCCGTTTATGCTTAGCCGGCCGTCCCCGTTCGGGTGATCACCCCTACAGTTGTCGCGTGACTGCTGCCGTCAGCCGCCGGTTCCTCTCGGCCGAGATCGTCATCGTTCTGCTGCTCTCGCTCGGGCAGTCCGCGTTCTATGCGGTGGTGTCGCTGATCGCCAAGCTCACCGCCGACAAGCCGCTGAGCCAGCAGTCCGCGGTGCTCAACGCGTCCCAGTCGTCCCGGCCGTACCTGGACCTCACGTACCAGCTGCTCGGGATCTTCTTCTCCCTGGTGCCGGTGGCGCTGGCAATTCACCTGCTGATGCGCGACCGCATCAACCCGTGGCGCACCCTCGGCCTCACGGCCGATCGACCGGGCTTCGACGCGGGCTGGGGCACGTTGCTGGCCGCCGGCATCGGGATTCCCGGGCTGCTTCTGGTGTACGCGGCGTCCGCGCTGGGCGTCAACGCGCAGATCGTCCCGGCCGCGCTAGAGCAGGTGTGGTGGGCGATCCCGGTCCTCATCCTGGCCGCCGTCGAGAACGCGGTGCTGGAAGAGGTGATCGTCGTCGGCTACCTGATGACCCGTTTGCGCGAGATGACCGTGCCGATCGGCTGGATCATCGTCTGCTCGGCCGTGCTGCGCGGCTCGTACCACCTCTACCAGGGCTTCGGCGCGTTCGTCGGCAACGCGGTGATGGGCGTGGTGTTCGCCCTCTTCTTCCTGAAGTACAAGCGCGTGATGCCGCTGATCGTCGCCCACACGATCCTCGACGTGGCGGCGTTCGTCGGCTACACCCTCCTGCCGAAGTCCTGGCTCACCTGGCTGTGACTTTGTAATGGGCGTGGGCTCTCGCCGCAACGGCTTGGGCCGAGGCGTTACCGCTGAGGGCGGCCGCCAGCAGACTCGTGCCCGGGAAGTAGTGATTAGCCACCCGAACCACCGTCCACGCACCGGTCTGAACCGCCAGCAGACGCCCGAACCGCCACACTGCGCCGGATACGCCACTTTCGTCCTCGTAGGGCGGCCGGCTGGCAGCGGCGAGGGCCGCCTCGGCATCCGCCAGAGTCGGATGGACCCGCGTGATGACCAGCAGGTCGGCCGCTCGCTGCGGGTGGGTGGGGTCTTGCCCGTACGCCGCAGCGAGGTGCAGAACAAGTTCCGCGTGGGTGAGAGCCGCCGTCCCCACCAGGGCGGCCGGCGCAACGGACCCGGCCACCGCGCCGAGCACGCGGGTGAGCCTGCCGAACCGGGTGAACTGCTCCGTGGCCAGGCGGGCCAAGGCTTGGGGGGTGGCGGTGGGGTAGGAGTGCCTGGTCTTGGCGGCCCAGGTTTGGGCTCGGGGGCCGAGGACCTGGACCGCGGCGAGGGCCAGGAGTTCGGGGGCGTGCCCGGGGTCGGCGAGGAGCTTGGTCCAGGGGTCGTCGGGGGTTTCCACGGTCTCCTGCACCGTTGCCGGCCTCGTCGCTGCGACCTCCGGCTGGGCGGTGTCTTCCGCGACGGCGTCCGGCCTGGCGGCGCTTTCCTCGACCGTTTCCGGCTGGACGGCACCCTCTACGGCCGCCTCGGGCTGGGTCGGGATCTTTGCGGCCGAGTCGGGACGTGTCGGGCTTTCCCGTCTTTCGGCGGGGGTGGGTTCTCCCACTGGGGCAGGGGCTGGCCCGACGGCGGCTGCGGCTACCGGGGTAGGCGCCGGCGGCGTCGCGTCGGTCGGGACTGCCTTCCGCGGGGTGCGCTTCGCGGGCGTCGCCTTCTTGGCCTTACTTATAGGGGCGCTGCCCGCCTCGGTGGCGGCTGCCTTCTTCCTAGCCCGGCTGGGTGCGGCGGCCTTGATCGGTTCCGCGGACAATTTCGCCGGCTCTGTCCCAGTCGCGTCGCCGGTTCGCGGCGTTGCGGAGTTCTCCACGGCGGGTTTGGACGCCGGGGCGGGCGGCTGTGCGCCGGCCGCCGGCCGCGCGGCGGGTTCGGCCGGCGGGGCGGGCGACTGCGCGGGGGGTTCGGCCGGCGGGGTGGGCGACTGCGCGGGGGGTTCGGACGCTGGGGCGGGCGGCTGCGTGGCGGAGTGATCAGCGGTCGGCGGCTGCGTCTTGGCAGGTTTCGGTGCCGGGGCGGGCGGCTGCTTGGCGGCGGGCTCGGGTGCCGGGGCCGGCGGCTTGGGGCTGCGGCGGGCGGGTTGAGCCGGAATGTCCCGAGGCGGCGCGGCGGCGTCCGTGCCGGAAGCCGGGGCCTGCTCCCGGGGCTTCCGGGGGTTGACCTTGGGGTCGGCCGCGCGGGCGGGTTCCGGCGCTCGGCGCGGACGGGATGGTGCCGTCCCCCGATCGGGGTGATCCTCGGCACTCGGCGGTTGAAAAGTCACCGCCGGCGCCGCCTTGGTGGCGCGGCGTGGCGCACGCTGGGCCGGCTTCTCCTCCGGCTCGGACTGCTCGGGAGCGCTGAACGCGGGCCGTGCAGAACGAGCGCGCGGCGTGCCACGGCGCTCCGAGGGCGGCTTCTCCTCCATGCCGTGGCAGCCTAGCCGTTTCGACCGCGTTTCACCTGTTGGAGGCGCTCCCCAAACCCGGCGACGCGCGGACCCCTAACCTCTTTGTGCGGCCCGCAACGGGTCCGGTATCCTCAAGCGTCGGTGGTCCCAGGGCCACCGGGGAGACTTCGCCTAGTCTGGTCTATGGCGCCGCACTGCTAATGCGGTTGGGGTTTTAAAGCCCCTCCCGGGTTCGAATCCCGGAGTCTCCGCGTGTTCGGCCGGTGTGTATGCTGGCGGAGCACTGAGCGCCCGTAGCTCAATGGATAGAGCATCTGACTACGGATCAGAAGGTTAGGGGTTCGAGTCCCTTCGGGCGCGCTTGATTGTTTGGGGCCTGAACTGCGGAAACGTGGTTCGGGCCTTTCGCGTTGTCCGGCCTGTGTGGAGGTTGGGTGGCGTGTGGGTGGCAAATGGGTGTCGTCACCTTACGTGACGGTACGAGTGGCAGCGGCTTCGTGACCTGCGGCTTCGCTTCTTGCCGGTGGGTCGTTTCTCCGAGGGTGTTTCTTTTCGCCACGTCCTGCGGGCCGGTTCTTGGCGGCTTTCTCCTTGATGCGTTTGCGTGTGCCGGGCTGCGGCCAGCACCAGCGCGGCGGTGGCGTCCGCGCAGCGGCGCTGCGAATCGGGCAGCACGCTGGTAGGTGTCGGCGGTGACCACGATGCTGGAGTGCCCGAGTAGATCTTGCAGGGTAGAAGATCAAAGACCTGAAGTCGGCGACGACGTCTAGTACATCGACCCCGAAACCGGCGAAGAGGGCCCTCCGCAAGATCACCCACGTCTGGGTCCACAACGACGCCCTCTACACCCTCACCATCGGCGGCCGGCGCTCGACCACAACGGAGGACCATCCTTTCTGGAACGCGCCGACGCCCTCGACAAGGGTGACGCTCTCCTGACGCCGGACGGTGCCCACGCCAGGTCGTCGGCTTCATCCTCGCAACTCAGTGGTCGTGTTCATGCCGGCGCCGCTCGACGGCGCTGAGCGCCACACCCAGGCGTGGACCAGCCGCGATTGCGTCGCGCACGCGGTCGAGGCGGGTCGAGGCGGTCGCTCTACCATAGGGCCGCCAGCTCGTCGCATTAGCGAACGGCGGCCCGCAACGTGCCCGGCTGCCGCACGATCGTGCGCAGACACCACATGTGCGTGGTTTCCAGCGCATCGGTGACGCCACAATCGTCCTGCCCGCCGGCGTTAGTTGTCGCCGTCGGTCGGCCTGGTCGCGGCGGCATCCTCGTCGACGTCGGGAAAGGCTAGGAACCGCAGTAGCACCTGCCGGGCCCCGTCTGCAGGCTCCCGCGTCTCGTCGGCGTAGCGCTGGAAAAGCGCCATGTAGTCGTTCCAAAACCGCAGCAGTTCCTCGGGCGTGAGCCGTAGCGCGCCGCGGGCGAAGAGGAGCGCGTCGCCCCACTCGCCCAGTGTGTCGCGCCGCTGCTGGAAGTGGGTGAACGCCTCGACGTCGGCGGCCACCTCCAGCCGTCCCAGCTCGGCGAACGCGTCGCGGGCGGCTGCGCTCATGTGACTGCGCCGCCCGAAGCGGATGTCCTGCCTCGGCGCCTCCCACCAACGCTCCCGCCCGTTGCCCCGCTCCGGCAGCTCCTGCACGAAACCGTGCTCGGCCAGGCGTCGCAGGTGGTAGCTGGTGGTGCCGGTGCTCTCGGCGAGCGCCCGCGCCAGGGAGGTCGACGTCGCCGGCCCGTCGCGCCGCAGCCGCCTGAGGATCTGCTGCCGGATCGGGTGCCCGAGCGCCTTCAGGGCGGCGGGATCGGTGAGTTCTCGGGGTTCTCCCTGATCCGCCATCGCGCTCACGATAGCAGAATCATATTTGCAAAGAAGTCTCTGCAAATATTCCTCTGTGGAAGGACGGCCATGTTGCCCATCGGAGTGGCACTCGCGGCATTGACGCTGGCGCTGGCGCCCGCCGTGCCCGCCCGTTCGCCGGATGCACCAGGCGTCGCGGAGGTCGCGCTGAGCGTCCCGACCAGCGACGGGCTCACGCTCGCGGCGACGCTGTACGTCCCCGAGCAGGCCGCGTCGGGCAGGCCCGGCCTGGTCCTCGTGCACGGCGCCGGGCCCGGCCCGCGCGAGAAGTACCGGGCGGAGGCCGTCGCGTTTGCGCGGGCGGGCATCGCGACGCTCGCCTACGACAAACGCACCGCCGGCTACTCGCTCATGCAGCGCTCTTACAAACAGCTCGCAGATGACGCCGCCGCAGCGGCCGCGGTGCTGCGCGGACGGCCCGAGGTGGCCCCGTCCGCCGTCGGGATCTGGGGGTTCAGCGAAGGCGGCTGGGTTGCCCCGCTCGCCGCCTCCCGGGCACCCGAAACCGCGTTCGTCGTGGTCGTCGGCGCCAACGCGGTGGCACCGCTGCGCCAGCAGACCTGGGCCGACGTGGCCAAGATGCACCACGCCGGCGTCGAGGGCTCGCTCGTCGACGCGAGCACACGCACGTTCTACCGGATGATCTCCGGCCTCGGGATGTTCCCCGAGCCGTACCACGACCCGGCGCCGCCGATGCGGGCGCTGACCGTGCCCCTGCTCGGCGTCTGGGGTGCGAAAGACCGGCTGACGCCGCCGGTCGAGAGCGTCGCCGGCTTCCGGGCTGCGCTCGATGCCGGCGGGAACCGGCATTACACCCTGCGCACCTTCGCCGACGCCGAACATTCTGTGCGGACGACGGCCACCGGGTTCGACAAGGGCACCGATTTCGCGCCGGGCTATATCGAACTCGTGACGTCCTGGGTCGTGGCCGTCGCGGCGGGCGCCGCCCCGCCGAGTTCCGTGGCGGGCACCGGAGACCAGCCGAGCCCGACCACCGAGGTGCCGCCGCTGGCCTGGTACGAGTCGGCGTGGGTGCAGATGGGCATGCTCGTCGTGATGCTTGCCGGGTTCGGCGGGTTCTGGCTGGTCACCGGATGGCGTGCGGTGCGCCGCCGGGGATCGGCGGCCCCGCGCTCGGCCAAGCTGCTTGCTGGCGCGGGCCTCATCGCGATGCTCGGCGGCCTCTCCTACCTCGGCTTCGTGCAGGCGACGCGCGGCCGCACCTTCGACCCGGGCCCGATGCTGGCCGGCCGCCCGGTCTCATGGCTGATGCTGCAGGCGGTGGCCGTCGTCGCCGTCCTCGCGACGCTCGTGCTCGGTGTCCACTACTGGCGCGACCGGCGCGACGGCGTTCTCCTGCTCCCGCTAACGGCTGGAGTGCTCTTCGTCCCGTGGGCCGTGTACTGGGGGCTGCTCCTGCCCTAGGTCAATTCAAGCGGTCTGCGTGCTGATGCGCCGTCAGCCAACGCGTCCGACGCGGCTGTGCTATGTTGGTCGCGTTGCAGTTTTGATTTCCGTAGACGTTTTCGGCGCCTGATGGGTTATCACTACCCGTACAGGCGCTTTTCGTTTTTCGTGTCGGTTCCGACGCGGGTGATCAACGCGGCGGCGAAAGAGTCCGTACGGTGCGGACTCTGACAGCCTGCGAAGGAGCAGACATGGCTACCGGTACCGTGAAGTGGTTCAACGGCGACAAGGGCTTCGGCTTCATCAGCCAGGATGGCGGCGGCGCCGACGTTTTCGCCCATTTCTCGGCGATTTCCGCGAGCGGCTTCCGCAGCCTCGAGGAAAACCAGCGCGTGGAGTTCGACATCGCCCAGGGCCAGAAGGGCCTGCAGGCGGAAAACATCCGCGTGATCTGATTCACTTTCTGCCGAACGGCGACCCGACTGGTTCAGCGGGCCGCCGTTTCGGCATTTCCGGCGAGCTGTTGGAGATCTGCAGCGGCCGACGGTCACATCAGCGTCGCCGGTCAACACCTCGTCCAGGCGCAGCGCGAAACACGGTGGCCGCGGGTCGCCGCGCCGCGTCTCGATCCGGGGCCGGCGCATCGGCTGGTTCTGACTCAGGTTCGTGCACGCGCTGATGCAGCCCGTCAGCCTTTTCCCGCAGCTGCCGCAGGGTGACCTCGTCGCGCTCGCCGACCAGTTCCACCTCGATGCGGCAAAACTGATCACAAGGGTATTCGACGACGAACGTCGCCTGCGGGCCGACGGTCATCGCACGCCCCGGTCGCTGCCACCCGAAAAGCATGCACCGTGGCGTTCGAGAGAGCTTCGCATAGCGCCATCGTAGTAGCGGACGGGACCGGACTAGCTGCGGTGGGACGGGTTGCGAGGTAATTCGACACGGATGGTCGTACCGGGACGACCGTCCGCCGGGCTGATCGTGATGGTGCCGTGGTGGCGTTCGGCGATCAGTTTCGCGATGGCCAGTCCCAGGCCCGCGCCGGGAATGGCCAGGTCGGTGGCCACGGCGCCGCGGTAGAAGCGGTCGAACACGTGCGGGCGTTCGTGCTCCGGTATTCCCAGCCCGGTGTCGGTGACGTCGACAACGGCGGTCGTGTCATTCCCGGAGACGGTCACGCTGACGGCACCGCCCCGCGGGGTGTAGGTGATCGCGTTGTCCAGAAGCTCGGTCGTCAGCTGGGTGAGCCGGCGCGCGTCACCCTGCATGGGCATGCGAGCCGGGGTGGTCTGGGTGAGCCTGATGTCTTTGGCCCGGGCGTGTTCCTCGGCGGCACAGCTGGCGCTGGTGACGACGGTGATCAGGTCGATGTCGGCGACCGTGAGCTCGGTGCGGCCGGCGTCGAGGGCGGACAGGTCCAGTAGGGCCTCGACCAGGCGTCGCAGCCGTTCGCTGCCGCGCCGGGCCGCGTCGATCATCGGGAACAGGTCGGCGGCGGGGGCGTCAGGTTCGGTGGCGCTCATCAGCTCGAGGTAGGAGGCGATGATCGTTACCGGGGTGCGGAGTTCGTGGCCGACCAGGTTGAGATATTCGTCCTTGGCGCGGCTGAGCATCTGCTGGAGGTGTTCGGCGTGGCGGGCCTCGGTGATGTCGTGGAAGACCGCGACGGCGCCGAGGCGTCCGCCCTGCCGGTCGGTGATCGGGTGGGCGTTGACTCGCACCAGGCGGCGGCCGTCACGGGTGTGCAGCGCGAACTCGGTACGGCGAACGTCGGTGCCGTACAGCGCTCGCCGGAGAGGCATTTGAGCTCGGTCGACCGGGTTGCCGTCCGGGGTGGTGATCGGTAGCCACGCGGCCCATTTCTCGAGGTCGGTCACCTCCGCGGGCAGGTTGAGGCGCTCGCGCAGGGAGCGGTTGACCAGCACGAGCCGCTCGTCGGCGGCGCAGGCGGCGACGCCGGTGTCGAGGCTGTCCAGCATCGTGTCCAGGTAGCGGCGCTGCTGGTGTTCGGCTTCGTGGGCGCGTTGTTCGGCGACGAACGCGGCACACGCCTGGGCGCCGTTGTCCACGGCGGTCAGTTCGTCGGGTTGCCAGTGCCGGGTCTGGTAGTCCATGACGGCGCAGACGCCGACGATCTCTCCGGCCGGGTCGCGTACGGGAAACCCCGCGTAGGAGCGGATGCCCACGGCTCGCACCGGCGCGTCGGGCGGGACGCGGTCGTCGGCCTCCACGTCGCTGATCACCAAGGGGAAGCCGGTCCGCAGGAGCAGTCCCGCCAAGGTGGACGACATCGGCACCTGCTGCATCGGCTCGAAGCCCGGCGGCAGGTTGTGCCCACCGATCAGTCGCATGTTGCGGCCTTCAGCCAGGTGGATCATCGCGCACGCCGCTCGTGCCCCGCCCTCGGTCAACGCGGCCAGGCGGTCCGCAGCGACTCGCGACATGCCCCCAGGGGTCATCTCCATCACCGGCGCAGGGACCTCTGCCGACACTGGTTCGTCGATCAGGACGCCGCGCTCGGGTACTGGACGGAAGTCCATCTCCTCAGTGTCACCTCCGCTGCTGCGCTAGGAGCATGGAACATGCAAGTCGAAGAAATCGGGAGCTCGGCACCAGGCCGAGAAAATCTATGGCCAAGTCACTAGACTTTCTCGCCAGGACCGATTAATGTTCCTGGTGTTGACAACGAGATCGTGTGGAGACGCCGACGAGAGTGACCGAGCGTCAAGCAGGGCCCGGACCCATGTCGCGGGCTCGCTCGGCACGCTGAGAGGTTAAGACCCTGCCTGGCAGGGGGCCTGTCGCACGTGTTCGAGGCCATGAAGTTGCGTGGGGCTTCGACACCGACGGGCAGCACCGCAAGACCGCAGCACTGCAAGACCGCAGTACAAGAGCACGACAGCACGACAGATGTTGGAAGCAGAGGAAAGGGAGGGCTAGACACCGTTGGATCGCCCGCTTTCAGGACGCAGTTCCGGCCCTGGGCGGTCACCGCAGTTTCCATCGAACGAGAGGTGGTCTCCGGTCACGCTTAAGCGATCCTCGCACCGCATGCCGATCGCGGCTGGTGCGGATATGACAACCCGACGAACTTGTCGGTAGATGGTGTATTAACCCGTAGCCCTGGGCCCCGGCGCTTCTGCGCCGGGGCCCTCGTCATGGAGAGATGTGTATGGCGCAACCCGATGACATGTTTGGCGACGACGACTATCCGGCCTACACGATGGGCCGTGCCGCGGAAATCACCGGCGCCTCGCAGGATTTCCTGCGCCGGCTCGACGAGGCAAAACTGATCACCCCGTTCCGATCGGGCGGCGGGCACCGCCGCTACTCCCGTTACCAGCTGCGCCTCGCCGCGAGGGCCCGGGAGATGGTCGAGCGCGGCACCGCGCTGGAAGCCGCCTGCCGGATCATCATCCTCGAGGACCAACTGGAAGAAGCCCTCCGGCAGAACGAGGACTACCGACGCGGGCAGGAAAGCCGGCAAGAAAACGGCGCCTGATCAGCGCCGGCTGAGCTGCGGCGCCGGAAAGATCTCGCGCAGGTGGAACGCCTCCGGCGTGGGGCCGTCGGCCTCCAGGCGGCCCAGCCGGGAGATGGCCTGCCGCAGCGTCGGCAGCCTGCCGGCCGGGATCCACCACAGGACCAGCGACGCGTGGTGGCCGTGCGGGACGAACCATTCCCGCCGGCGCCGCAGGTAATCGAGGTGATCGGACTGGTAGGCGTACGCCCGCAGGTGTTCGGGGGATTCCCAGACCGACAGGGTGTAGATCCGGCTCGGGTCGGTGGGTGCGGCGATCGTGCCGTCGCCGTTTTCGTCGGTCAGGCGCCAGACGAAGCCCGGTGAGCGGTCGGCCAGGGCGTTCATCAGGGCGATGCCCTCGGCGAAATCGGTCATCGAGGGGTCTTCCAGCGGGGCTCGGAGGCGGGCGGTGTTCATCTGGGCCAGGTGGAAGTCGCTCATCGGCTCAGCTCACCAGCCCTCCGGTCTATTGTCAATGGGATTACTTTTTAGAGAGCGTCACGCAGCAGCGGCCCGACGCCGCCTCGATCCGGGCGGCCCAGGTGTCGTCCAGACCGGCGCCGTCCAGCAGGCCCGCGATCATGGCCAGGTTCATGCCGCAGATCAGAGGCGGGAACTGCTCCGCCAGCAGGTGGAACGGGCAGTTGCGCAGCTCGATCCGGTCGGGGCCGGCCGCCACCGGTGCGTAGCCCCGCCCGGCCAGCAACTCGGTCACCTCGGGGCAGGCCGGCGTGCGGCGGCCGTGCCGCCGCGCCACCTTGTAGAGGGTCTCCTCGGCGCCGGCCTGCTCGATCGCCTCGGCGAGCAATTCGGCGGCCGACCGATAGGCGCGCGGCGGCACGCTCACCGCGTGCTCCGCCGCGGCGACCTGGTAGAGCTTGGCGGGCCGGCCGGCGCCGGGGCCGGTCTTTCCGGACCTTCGGGCGTACGAGACCTCGAGCAGCCCCGCCGCCACCAGTTTGTCCAGGTGGAACGCGGCGAGCGTGCGTCCGACGCCGAGCGTCTCGGCTACCTGGTCGCGCCCGACCGGTCCGGCGCCGTCCGCGACCACCTGGTACGCCTGCCGTCGCACCCGGTCGGTGAGGCTGGCCAGGGCGTCGAGGTCGTCGAGGTTCTGCACTTCCCCATCGTATTGCCAACGAGGCTTGTTGCTAGAAGCTGGACCTCAGCTTGACGTGGATGTCGGTGGCGCCCTGCTGGTCCTGTTCGTCGAGGATGTCCACCGCCGCCTGCCACGCCACCCGGGCCGCCTTGGCGTCGCCCGCCGCGTCGTGGGTGTCGCCAAGGCGGTCCAGGGTGTCCGCCTCGCCGCGCCGGTCGCCGAGCCGGCGGTAGAGGTCGATGGCCCGGCCGTAGTCGGCGATCGCATCCGGGTATTCGCCCAGGTGGTGCCGGGCGTAGCCGAGGCTGTCCCAGGTCGCGGCCGCGCCGGGCAGGTTGCCGATCTCCTCGTCCAGGACCAGGGCCTGCTTGCAGATGGTCAGCGCCGACTCGTGCTCGCCGCGCTGGATGTGGCACCAGGCGGCGGCGCTCAGGGCGTCCGCCTCGCCGGCTCGGCGGCCGTTGGCGCGGTACAGGGCGATCGCCTGGCCCAGGCTGTCCAGCGCCGTGTCGTACTCGCCCTGTTCGGCATAGCTGTGCGCCAGCGTCATGTGCGCGAACGCGGCGAGAGGGCCGGCGCCCAGTTCACCGGCCAGCGCGATGGTCTGCCGCAGGTGCGTACGGGCCTCGTCGAGACGGCCGAGCCGGATCGCCGCGGTGGCCAGGAACCGGTGCCCGTGCACCTGGCCGGTCCGGTCGTCCGCGTCGCGGGCGGCCGCCAGACCGATCTGCTGTGCCGCGAACCATTCCTGCCAGTGGCCCTGGCGTTCCATGAAGGTGGCCAGCGCCCAGACGAGCTGCCAGGAGTGCACGGGAAGCCCGATCGCGGCGGCCTGTTCCACCGCGGCGAGCAGCACCGCGCGCTCGGCGACGAACCAGGTCAGGGCTTCGGCGTGGTCCGTGAAGCGTTCCGCCGTCACGCCGGGGTCGGCCGCCACCAGCGCGATCTGATTCCGGTGGCGATTGAGCAGCATGGTGGCCGCGCTTGCCGAGTGCAGGAGATGACCGAGTACGCGGCGCTGCGCCGCGAGCCGGTCGGCCGGGGCGTCCAGCGACCCCGAAAGCTCGGTCGCATAGGCGCGCAGCAGGTCGTGCATCGCGTACCTGGCCTGGGAATGCTCAGCCACGAGATGAGCGCGAGTGAGCTCCACCAGCAGTGGCCGCACCTCGCTCGTCGGAACGCCGGCCAGACTGGCCGCGGCGGCGAGCGAGAGATCGGGGCCGGCCCGCAGCCCGAGCAGGCGGAACAGCCGGCCGGCCGCGGGACTGAGGATGCGGTACGACCAGGAGAACACCGCGCGGACGTCGGCCACCCGCTCGCCGCCGTCGAACGCGTCGAGCCCACCCAGGTCCGCGGCGAGCACGCCCAGCGACCGGACCGGGTTGGTGACCGCGCGGGCCGCCACGATCGCCAGGGCCAGCGGCAGTCGCGCGCAGGACGCGGCGATGCGGTCCACGGCTTCCGGCTCGGCCGCGGCGCGAGTCGTGCCCAGCCGGCCGGCGAGCAGTTCCCGGGCCTCGTCCGCCGGCAGCAGGTCGAGCGGCACCGGGTGCGCGCCCTCGATGGCGACCAGCCCGGACAGCTGGTCGCGGCTGGTCACCACGACCAGGCAGCCGGGCGTGCCGGGCAGCAGCGGGCGGACCTGCTCGGCCTCCCGGGCGTTGTCCAGCACCACCAGCACCCGGCGGCCGGCGAACATGCTGCGGTACAGGCTTTCCTGCGCGGCCGGCGAGCTCGGGATCCGCTGCGGCGGCACCTGCCAGCCGTCCAGGAAGGCGCGGACCGCCTCGGCCGGCCGCATCGCCGAGCCGCCCGGGTCGAAGCCGCGCAGGTTCAGATAGAGCTGCCCGTCCGGGAAACGCGCGGCGACCTGATGGGCCCAGTGCACGGCCAGCGCGGTCTTGCCCACGCCCGCGGTGCCGGACACCACGCAGATCGGCACGGCGGGTGGCGTGCTGCCGGCCAGGACCGCGTTCAGCTCGGCCAGCGCCTCGGTGCGGCCGGTGAACCCCCGCACGCCTACCGGCAGCTGGGCGGGCACGTCGGCCCGGGGCTTCGCCGGCGACTCCAGGTCGCCGCGGAGGATCGCCTGGTGCAGTTGCCGCAGCTCAGTGCCCGGATCGGTGCCCAGCTCCTCGGCCAGCTGCTGCCGGACGGTCGTGTAGTGGTCGAGTGCCTCCGCCGCGCGCCCGGCCGCGTACTGTGCCCGCATCAAGGCCGCTGCCAGCGGCTCCACCAGCGGATACTCGGTGACCAGCCCGCTCAGCCGGGCGATCACCGCGCCCGGGTTTCCGGCCCGGGTCTCGGCCGGTCCCCAGTCCACGACGGCGTCCAGCCACTGCTGCCGCCAGCTTTCCCGCATCCGGTCGGCCCAGGCTCCGGTGAGTCCGGCGAGAGGTTCGGAAGACCACAGATCCAATGCCGTACGCAGCAGCACTGCGCGCTCCGGATCGTCCGGGTCGAGCCGGCGTGCCCGGTCGACGAGGCGCTGGAACCGGTGCAGGTCGACGGTGTCCGGCTCGGTGTCGAGCAGGTAGCCGCCGGCCCCGCGCAGCAGCCGGACCGGTTCGGCACCGTCCGCCGCCGCCTCCAGCAACCGCCGGATCCGGGTGATGTGCGTGTGCAGCGTCCGGCGGGCCTGCGGCGGCGGCTGCCCGTCCCAGACCCGGTCGACCAGCGTGTCGACCGGCACCGCCCGCCCGGCGTCGACCACGAGGACGGCCAGCACCGCGAGCTGCTGCCGGCGCGCCGCCTGACCGCACACGAGGGTGTCAAGCGGGCCCAGAATCCGGAAATCCATCCTCACCCATCGATAGTTAACAAATGGTCAAGCGTTCGGCCCACACATCCGTCGCAAGGTTTACATCGGCGGAGCCACGGGGGTTCCGCCGACTCGTGAGGGGAACACCACCATGAAGTGGTTCCGCCTACCGCTCGCTCTGCTCAGTTGTCTCGCCATGGCCGGGGCCGCCGCCACCACCGTCGTCGTCGCCACGGCCGGCCCGGCCAGCGCCGCGACCTGCTCCGGCAACGGCTGCAACGGCACCGACCCGCAGGCCACCGGCTGCTCCGCGAACGCCATCACGCTGTCCTCGGCCCGCATGATCACCATCCGTACCGGCGACGACGTCGGCTCGATCGAGATGCGCTACAGCCGCACCTGCCGCACCCAGTGGATCCGGGTGACGAGCCGGATCACCGACTGCTCGGGCGACCCGTGCACGAACATGGCTCGCGTCCGGCGGCCCGCGGGCGCCGACGGCGGGGCGATCTCGTACCAGGACAACGGGCGGCCCAACTCGGGCGCGGTGAGCCAGTGGTCCCGGCAGGTCTACACCCCGAACACCCGATCGTGCGGGACGGGCGCGATCGATACCGGGAACGACACCGGTGTTCCCAACCGCGTGAACGGCGCGGAGATCTGCGGCTGACCGGCCGGGGGGGGGTCACGCCGGCCGGAGCCTGCCACGAGCGGGCCCCGGCCGGCGGCTGTCAGATTGTCCACAGTAGAGAATTGGACGGGTTACGCGAAAGGCCAGGTCAGGCGCATCCTTTCGGGTACCCGACCCGTTGTACCGCCGAGTAGTCACCGACCTGGACAAAAAGGAGAGCCTTTCAGGGGTTCCCTCAATCATGATCCAAATTGGATACTCATCGGGTGAAAGACTCGGCGCGAGTATCCGCTGAGGCCGGCCGCGACGCTTTGGCGCGCCTGTTGGCCGCAGTTCCAGCAGCCCAGTTGGCAGCCGTCGCGCGCGACATCTTCCCGTTCCTGCCACTCCCAGCGGCGTTCGACTGGACCGACGGCCGGGTCGTCGTTGACAAGATCGCCTCGCTGGACCCGCCGTTCACCGGCGTGCCCCCGCTGGTGGCCTATGCGACGCGCCTCTCGCACGAGGTCGGGCGGCTGGACGCGGTAGGCCTCGGGCGCTGGGCCGACGCGGCCGGGCGTGAGGCCGGCATGAGCGAGGAACGGGTCCGGCAGCTGTACGCCGAAACAAGTCCCGCGAGTCGAAGTCCCGATCCCGCCCTGTCCGCAACCGCAGAAGGTTATCCTACTAAAGGCCATAAAACGGACATAGATTCGCGGAGCGAGGACTTGGTGTCACCCCTCAGCACGATTTCCGGCTCCGCCACCGCTGCGGTGGAGCAGTCGGACTCCGGGCGCATCTGGGGCAACGTCCCACCGCGCAACCCGGACTTCACCGGCCGAGAGAGCCTTCTGCTCAACCTGCAGCGCTCCCTGGAGGCCAAATCCAAGGCGTCGGTGCTGCCGCACGCGCTGCACGGCTCGGGCGGGGTCGGCAAGACCCAGCTGGCCGTCGAGTTCGCGTACCGGTTCGGTGAGCGCTACGACCTGGTCTGGTGGATCCCGGCGGAGCAACAGACGCTGGTGCTGCAGTCACTGGCCGAACTCGGCCAGAAACTGCGCATCCCGGGCACCCAGGAGTTCACCCAGGCGGCCTCGCTGGTGATCGAGGCGCTGGCCCGCACCGACCTGCGCTGGCTGCTGGTCTTCGACAACGCGAACGACCCGAACGAGCTGGCACACCTGATCCCGTCGTCGGGCGGGCACGTGATCCTGACGTCGCGGAACCCGGCGTGGCTCGACGTCTGGGACGCGGTCAAGGTCGACGTCTTCGACCGGCCGGAGAGCATCGAGCTGGTTCAGCGCCGGGGCACCGACATCACCGATGCGGACGCCGACCGGCTGGCCGAAAAGCTCGGCGACCTGCCGCTGGCCCTCGACCAGGCGGCGTCCTGGCAGACCGCCACCGGGATGACCATCACCGAATACCTCGACCTGTTCGACCAGCACCACGGTGAGCTGGTCGCGCGCGGACGCGACATCAACTACCCGGTCAGCATCGCCGCGCTGGTCAAGCTGGCGCTGGAGCGGCTGCAACGGGACTCGCCGGCGCTCGCCCAGCTGCTCGAGATGTTTGCGGTGTTCGGTGCCGAGCCGGTCTCCGTCGGCCTGCTGCGCCGGGGCCGGCTCGGTGACATCGCCCCACCGCTCGGCCGTGCCCTGCGTGACTCGACCAGGCTCGACCGGATGGCTCGTGACCTGCGAAAATTCGGACTCGCCAAGGTCGACGTCGAAAACCGGATCCAGGTGCACCGCCTGCTGCAGGTGGCGCTGCGCGACGTCCTCGACGGCGAGCGGCTCAACCGGGCCCGGACGAACGTCCACCGGCTGCTCGGTGCGGCCAACCCCGGTGACCCGAACGTCGACAGCACCCTCGAGCTGCACGCCGAGATCGCCCCGCACGTCAACCCGTCGGGCCTGATCTACGCGGCCGAGGAGGACAGCCGCCGCATCGCCCTCGACCAGATCCGGTACCTCTGGATCATCGGTGACAACGAGGGTTCCCGCCGGTTGGGCGAGGCCGCGGTCAAGGCCTGGCGCGAACGGGCCGACCAGCCCGATCTCGGCCCGGACGGCGAGCTGACGCTGCTCGCGACCCGGCACCTGAGCACCACGCTGCTCTCCCTGGGCATCAACGACCGGGCGCGGGAGCTGGCGGAATCGACCCTGGACCGGCTCCGCAACAATCCGGACTTCGGACCGGACCACGAGCACACGCTCTGGACCGCGGCCACCGTCTCGGCGGCGCTGCGGGTGGCGGGCGAGTTCCAGAAGGCGCTCGAACTCGAACGCGAGAACGTCGAGCTGTACGTGGAGGTCTTCGGCGCCGAGGACGTCCAGACGCTGCGTAACCGGGGCAACCTCGCGGTCAACCTGCGCATGCTCAGCGACTTCCAGGGCGCCTTCGAGATCGACGAGGAGATCGTCCAGCGGCTCGACGAGACGCTGACCGAGCAGGCCCGTCCGCTGCTGTTCGCCCAGTCCAACCTCGTGCGCGACCTTTACGGCCTGGGCAAGTACGACGAGGCACTGGCGCTGCAGCGGCGCACTCTGCCGACGTACCGCCGGACGATGACCGACCGGCACCCGGAGGTCCTGCTCGCGACCCGCACCTTCGCCATGGCGCTCCGCAAGACCGGTAAGTACGACGAAGCCCTCCAGGTCGCGCGGGACAACTACCGCGACTGCGTGGCCCGGTACGGCGAGGCACACCAGCACGCGCTGGCCGCGACGATGACGTACGCCAACACGTTGCGTGTCGCCGGCAGCCTGAGCGAGGCCCGCGGCCTGGCGATGGACGCGCTGGCCCGATACCGCCGGACCTTCGGCGACCGGCACCCACTGACCCTGGTGGCGCAGGTCAACGCCGCGGTGATCCAGCGCAGCATGAAAAACCTGGCCGAGGCGCAAAAGCTCGACAGGGACGCGTACGAGGCCATGGCCGACATCCTGGGTGTCAACCACGGTTACACGCTGTGCGCGGCGAGCGGGCTGGCCAACGACCTGGCCCTCGTCGGCGATGTCCAGGGCGCCTACCGCTGGTCGAGCGAGACGTTGGGCATCTCCCAGCAGTCGCGCGGTCCGGACCACCCCTACACGCTGCTGTGCGCGGTAAACGCCGCCTTCGACCGGATCGAGGTCGGCGAGGCCGCGGAGGGCGAGGAAGACCTGGCCACGGCGGTCGAGGCGCTGGGCGAACTGCTCGGTGCCACTCACCCCGAGACCCTCGACGCCCGGATGGGCCGGCGCGCCGAGTGCGACATCGAGCCGCCGCCCACCTGACGGCCGTTCGCGACGTTCCCGCAGGCTGATCCGGCCTGCGGGACCTCATCGCGCCCGCTTCACGGGTCCGTAACGACGCTACGGACCCGTTCCATCGCTCAAGCGCTGCCGACTTCCAGGAATGCGGAAGCCGCCAGGCTGCCCTCTCGCGAAGCCGTCCCCACCTGCGCATATGCGGGTCGCGGACGAGCATGTGCGCTTCGCGGGGTTCCTGCCTCATGATCCATATTGGATAATTGGTTGAGGCGTCCAGCGGTGTGATCCGCCGCTGAGGTTGACCGCGACGCTTTGGCGCGCCAGCTCCCGATGGACGGGAGCGACCCCCCGGCCAGGAGGTCGCTCCCTGTCCGCACGAATCCATGACAAGGCCCGCAGAAGACCAGTCGACAAGATACGGACGGAATATGGGCACGGTATCGAAACAGGATGACCCGAGCCAAGGGAACGACCACAAGAGGCAGGTGGTCACCTTGGTGATCACCCTCGGTTTCGTGGTCCTCGTGGTGGTCGCGGGCACCGCGTTCGGGCTCAGCGGCACCGACATCGGCGCGATCCTCGCCGGAACGGGAGCCCTCCTCGCAGCCCTCATCGGCACCGGCATCCATCAGGGCCGGGGCGGCGGAAACGGCGCGCCGCGAGGGGCGACCGACGGGCGTGGTGACCGCTGAGGCGGACGACCTCCGCGTGCCGGCCCGTGCCGGCGGTGCAGGGCGTCACCGTGAAGCCGCCTACCCAGCGTTACCGAGGTAGGCGGCCGATCGGTCAGGCCCGGGGTGACCAGCCAGAAATCAGGGCGCGTTGCCGAACGCTGCGTATTTCTCGTCCTTCGCTGCTTCTTCGGTCACGCGGCGTACAGAATTCCCGAGGACGTCGCCGCTGTTATTCAGTAACTCTTGTAAAGATTCGGCGGAAACGTTGAGAAGCCGTGGGGAGTCGTTCGATTCCGGCGACGGTGGAACGTTTTCGGACATGCTGCCTCCACTGCCTTTGCGGCGACCAGCGGCTCAACACCCGACAACCTCGGCGACCTCGGCGAATGCCGGCGCGATGTGCCTCCCGACTGCGACGCAACCGCCGCCCGGAGACCTGGCGGCATCGCATCAGCGTGGCGACCCGTCCGACTCCGAACCCCACGATACTTTGACGTTCAGCTCTTTCCCACCCCTCGCCTGATCCGGTGTTTCGGTCGGATCCATAACGGGACTGCTGCTGTGCGCCGCGTAGTTCTGTGCCCCGTACGACGCCTCTTGCCGGACCCGCTCAACCGCCCTGTCGAACGCGGTGTCTTTACGGTCGATAAGGTTTTCCAGCGGGACGTCAAGTAGTCGCGGGAGTGCGGTCACCTCATCGTCGAGGGGACGGTCGGAAGATGACACGATGATCCTTTCCGAGCTCGGCGATCGCCCGTGCAGGCGACCGGACAACGAGGTCGTATGAAAGGCGTTCCGGCTCTGGGAATCCGGGACGCTCGATGTACACAGCTACGAAGAGGCCGACGTGCTAGATCACAAGGATGACGCACGTTTTGCTTCTGGTGTTGCCGCTTGGGTAACGATCAGCAGGGCCCGGCGCGCCCGGGGGTGACCGGCGCGTCGAGAAGCCGTCGCAATGAGGTACCCAGGACCTCCACGAACTCGGCGCCGGCCACGGTCAGCTCTCGTGAAGCCGCCAGTGACCGGTAGGCGACGCTTACCTGCTCGCGCAGTTCAGTGAACTGGGCGCACGCCACCTCGGCCAAGTCGGGCTCGGCGGCGAGGCGCCGCCACGCCTCGGCGACGTGCAGGAAGGCGAAGACTCCTTGGAAGAGCCCCGAGGTGGGTCGTTTGTCCTTCTTCCAAGGAGCGTGGTGCCGTTCGGTACCGCCCGGCCGGTAGAGCGGCTCGACGTCGATCACCGCGCTCAGCTTGGAGTGGGCGAACTCGTGCACGATCGTGACGGCGAAGTCCTCGGCTGAGGCCGGCCGGCTCACCCCCATGGCGCCGACCGACTCGCGGGCTGTCGCGCTGCGTGACGACCGGTCGCGCATGTCGGCAAGCGGCACCACGGCCCGTAACCCGAGCGCGATCTCGGTGGCGCGTTCCGGCAGGTACCGGCAGATCAGCTGCCAGGCGCGGTCGAACTGTTCCTGCCAGTAGGCGGCCTCGGCGTCGTCGAGCCGCTCGCTGGGGGGCGCGTGGTAGCCGTCGCGATACGGACTCGCGTCCTCAAGGCGTACCGAACACTCCTGTCCGCCGTGCCGGGCGCGCAACCGGCGCAGCGGCCACCACGTGACGCCCTCGACGAGGGCGGTGGCGACACCCGAGGCACTCGTCACCGTGAGGCCGCCCGAGGTGTCGATGCGGACCGGCCCGGACGCCTCGTCGTCGAGAACGGCCGTACCCAGGGTGGGCAGCACCATCCGGCCCCGGTGCGCCCAGCCGGTCACCCGGCAGCCGCGACCGGACTCCACGGCGGCGGCCGCGGCGAGGTTGCCCAGCTGGAGGAATTCCCCCGGACGAGATTTCTCCCGGCTTGTCCGGCTCAGCCACGCGCCGACCATCGGGTCGCCGATCAGCCGCGCGATCCGGTCCGGGTCGGCGTCCTGGCAGGCGGCCAGCACGGCCACCGCGGTGTCGCGCTCCGCCGGCTCGCCGAGCCAGCTTCTGACGATGTGGACGAGAAGCAGCAGGTGAATGCTGACCCGGCTGGCATTCAGCTCGGCGATCGCCGATACGTCACCGGCGCCGCCGGCCAGTGCCGCGAGCTGATCCGAGGTCAGGCGGTGGTAGTCGTTCACGCCGGATCGTGCGTGGGAAGCCGTTCCAGGTCGGCGATGACACACGTCCGGATGTGCCGAATCAGCTCGAGCATGTCAGCACAGTAGACGGAAGGGTTTCGGAACCCGCGTCCGGCTCGGTACCTGTGCGCGTAGTGACCGCCGCCACAAATCTCACGTGACGGGCAAGCGCGGCAGGTGTCGCCGAGCGCGGCCAGACCGATCTGGCGAGCCACGATACCCGGGTGGTCGAGCGCCGCGTCGAAGGAGTCGGTCAGCACGTTCAGTCCGGTGTCGCAGGCGCCCGGGAAGGCCGACTTGAGCGAGTCGACCTGCTCGATCGCGCCGTCCGTCTCGACCACGACGACCGCGACCGGGCTGAGACCGACCTGTTCGGACCGGCTCGTGCCGCCGAGGAGGAGCGCCAGCACGTCCTCGAACAGGCGGATGCCGACCTCCTGCCGCGGCGCCCGATACCACCGATCAAAAACGGCGATCAACCAATCGGCGTACGGGGTGGGCCCGGCGCCCGGCGGGCGGGCCGGCGGTGTCTGCCAGTTGGCGTGCGGCAACAGAAGGTCAAGTGTCGGCGGCCGGTAGTCGAGCAGCGCCTCGTAGGTGGCAATCGGATCGGTCGCCGGGTCGATCGTGCACAGCAACCCGGCGAACGAGTCGCGGTGTTCCTCGCCGGCGAGCAGACGCAGCGCGCGGTCCACGGCGTCGAAGCTGCCCCGCCCGTTGGCGTGGCGTCGCCGCCGGTCGTGATCGGCCCGGGCGCCGTCCAGGCTTACGCCGATCTCGACCCGGTGGTCCCGCAGCGCGTCCAGGGTGGCCCGGTCGAGCAGTACGCCGTTCGTCTGCATCTGGACCCGCAGATCGACACCGTCGCAGGCGGTCCGGAAGCCGGTGATCAGGGTCGCCAGCCGGTCCATCCCGGTGAGCAGCGGCTCCCCACCGTGTAGCACGAGCCGCATCCGGTCGAGCCGATGCGTGCGGGCGAACGCGCCCATCCGGTCGGCGGCCGCCCGCCAGACCGGCTCCGCCATGAACACCGGCTTGGTGCGCCAGGACTGGTCGGCCATCTCGTACACGTAGCAGTAGTCACAGGCCAGATTGCAGCGCTGATGGACCTTCAGCACCACGTCCCGGAAAGGGACCGGCGTGTGCCCGGCCGGGACGTCGAGCCCCCGGAACGGCCACTCGGATGCCCCGGTGACCAGGGGCAGCACCGAGGAACGTTCGGTGGGCATGATGTCCCTCTCTGGCCGTCGGCGTCCGATTAGAGCTTACGGGCGGCGGTCCATGCTAGAACGGCGGCGGCTCGATGTCGCACTCCCCACGTTCCCCCCGCGCCGCCGCCCGCACCTGCGGATGCTCCGGGCCCAGCGCCGTACGCAGAGCGTTGAGAGCGGGCTCGAGGAGCGCGTTGGCGCCCTGCGGGTCCTGCTCCCGGGTGATGATCCCCAGGTTGATCGCGCAGATGAGCATGTCGGGGTGCTGGTCGCGCTTGGCCGCGCGGGCGTTCTCCAGCGTGGTGCGCAGCAGCCGGGCGGCCCCCTCGACGTCGTTGTTCACCACCAGGTCGTTCGCGAGCCCGACCGCCGCGGCGTGCACGTACGGGTGGCTGACGCCGACCCCGTCCAGCAGCTGCCGGTACGCGGACTCGCAGGTGCGGCGGGCGGTGTTCCGCTCGCCCATCATCCGCAGGATGATCGCGTGGTTGACCGCGGCGGCCAGGGCCACCGGGTTGGTCTCACCGAACCGGGCGCGATAGGTGTTCACCGTGCGCAGGCTGGTGGTGTACGTGAGCAGAGGTGCATCGGGCAGCCGGGCGGCCACCGCAACCCGGACCGCGTTCGCGTACGACATCGCGGCGGCCAGGGTGTTGCCGTTCTCGGAGCCCCACTCGCCCTGGCAGATCAGGTGATGCTGCTGGCTGGCCTTCAGGGCCTCGGCGATCCGGCCGGCCTTACGCAGCGCGATCGCGGTCGTCCGCGCGGCCAGCATCACGCTCGGGTGCCGCTCGCCCAGCTGGTCGCGCATCGCCGGGAGCATGTCCTCCTGCAGCTGCAGCACCTGCTCGTACTTGCCGAGGCCGAACAGGTCGCGGGCCAGGTTGGAGATGGCGAAGTGGGTGCGGTAGTCGTTCTCGCCGTGCGCCTGCCGCCAGAGGCGTACCAGGTCCTCGTCGATCTCCCGAGCCTTGTCGAACTCGCCGATCGCGCGGTGGCACAGGGCCATGTTGCTCCGGGCGCGCAGCAGCTCGACGTTGTTCGCGCCGCGGGTCCGCTGGTAGTACTCGATGCGGTAGCGCTCCAGGTTGGCGGCCTTGCCGTAGCTGCCGAGAATCCGGCTCACCATGGCCACGCCGTTCGCGGTCCGGGCGGTCCGGTCGTTGTTGGCGCCGAACCTCTCGTGGTTGTTGAGCCGGGTCCAGGCCATGTCGTAGAGCCGTTCGGCCTCGGCGTAGCGACCGAGAGCGACCAGGTTGAGCGCGTACCGGTCGATGCAGGCGAAGGTCTCGTCGTCGTCCCAGACATCGCCGGGGCCGGCCCACGCGCGCCGGGCCTCCGCGGTCAGCCGCAGGCTGCCGTCGAAGTCGCCGAGCAGGTACAGGTACCGGATCTGGTCGAGCACGACCCGGCGCATCGGCCGAGCCGCGTTCTCCACCAGGCCGGTCGGACCGATGTGCTGGCCGATCTGGGCGTGCATCTCCCAGGTCAGCGGATCGTCGGGGTCGTGCGGGTTGGCGGCGACCAGCAGCCGGCGGGCGTTGTCGTAGGCGAGCTGCCGGTCCGGGCCGAGCAGCGAGTCGCGGACGACCAGCTGGACCAGCCGGTGTACCTGCACCTTCTGGCCGCCGTCGGCCGCGGTGAGCAGGCCGTACCGCTCGAGCAGCTGCAGCGCCGCCTCCAGCTGGGCGTCCTGGGCGAGCACCCGGCCCAGCGGCGGCGGGATGGAGTGCTCCGCCGCGGTACGCAGTAGGGCCGGCGAAACCGGCTCGGCGCTCAGGCAGGACAGCATCGCGAGCAGCTGGCCCGCACCCGCCGAGACCCGTTTCACCTCGTCGAACGCGAGGCCGAAGGCGCCGGCCACGGTCTCCGGGTAGTCCCGTGCCTGACCCTGGCTCAGCACCGCGGTGGCCTGGCGGTCGAGCCGTCGCAGGTATTCCGGCACCGAGACGTTGGTGGCCGCTCGCATCGCGGACGCCTGCTCGAGCGCCAGCGGCAGGTCGCCCAGCCGGTCGGCGAGCAGGTCGGCGTCGTCGAAGCTGATCCGGCTGTTGCGTTGCAGCAGGGCGATGCTGTCCTGCCGGGGCAGGACGCCGACCGGCACGGTGCGGCCGTACTCGTTCCAGCTGCCGTCGCGGGTCGTCACGATCACGGTGCCCCGGCCGGCGGTCGGCAGGAGTTCGCGGATCTGCTCCGGCCCGATCGCGTTGTCGTAGACCAGCAGCCAGCTGAACGAGGCGCTCTCCAGCGCACCGAGGAGGTTGAGCACGGTCTGCCCGATGTCGGACTGGCTGATCTCGACCGTCTCGGACAGGCGGTCGGCCAGCGCCGCCAGCGCCGAGCGGGTCCGCGCCACCTGCTCGGCGACGATCCACCAGACCACGTCGTAGTGGTGACCCTCGCGGTGCACGAACTCGGCGGCCAGGCTCGTCTTGCCGACACCGCTGAGGCCGTGCAGGATCATCGGCCGCCAGGACTCGGAGTCGGACTCCGAGTCGGACTCCGGCGCGGACTTCATGCGTTCGAGCAGGTCCTCGCGGCCGGTGAAGCCGGGTTTGCGGGGCGGCACCGAACCGTTCGGCAGTTCCGTCGGGTGCGGTGTCTCGGGCTCGACAGTGGCGACCGGGCTCGGCGGCGCGCTGGCCCGGCTCTCGTTCCACAGGGCGAGGAAGCGCTGCACCTCGGCCTGCGGGTCGGGACGGTGCGCGGCCATCTCGGCCAGCACCCGGACCACCGGCTCCACCTTGCTCCATTTCGGGGTGGCGGTGCCGCTCAGCAGACCGTTCACCGTTTCGTGGCTGACCTTCTCGGTCATCTCGTCCCGATCGCGGATTTCACCGCTGATCCGGCGGTACGACGGTTGACCGGCGGCCCGCCAGAGAATGCGTAACTGCGCAACGAGATCTTCATGCGGCACCTGTCACGCTCCCCATAAGTACGCCCGCCCGCCACGCCGGACCACCGCTCGTCAGCGGTTGCGAGGAGCGGATTGCCCGCCCTCGCCACTCCGTGCCAGAAACTGTCAAGTTCTGAAAAGCAGCATTCCACAAGAGAGCGTTCCGACGACAGCCCGTAAAGTTTCGGCAGTTAGCGATTAGGACGTCTCCGTTGACCGCCGTCGATCTTTGGTGGCGCTGATCACTTCGCTGGCCGGGCACGCTTCCTGCCGTCCCGACCAGGACTTTTCCCTCTGCTGCCGATCTTTCCGGCCGCCTTTTCGATCTCGGTTCGCAACAGAACCGGAGCGATTCCCAGAGCACCCTCGTTCGGCTCCTTCGGTACGTCCTGTGGTGGACGGACGGGGGGTCGCCGGGCCGGGAAGGGCCTGGTCTCCGGTACTGAACGCCCGGACACTCGTCCCCCGCAACCCCGCGATGTCGGCCAATCGGGCAAATCACGCCGACTGTCAAGCAACGACAAGTGGATGAGGGCGGCCGATGCATGTGGACAGTCACCGGTACGGTCGGTGGGTGGTAGATGACTGGGCGTCCTCGTCCCGATTCGAGCAGGATATCCAGGCCGTCGCCGACGGCCGATCGGACACGCTCGATCTCGGCCGCAGTTACCACTATGGTGCGCCCCGCGAACTACCCGCCGCCGTTCGCCAACTGACCGGGCTGCGTACGTTGCGGCTGGGCGGCAGCGGCCTCACCGCGCTGCCGGGCTGGCTGGCCGAGCTGCCGGTGGAGACGATCGACGCGCGTGGGTGCCCGCTGCAGGAGATGCCGCCGATGCCCTGGGTGCGGTGGGCGCTGGACGCCGGCAAGCTGTACGCGTTCCGCCGGCTGATCGACCCGGGCCGGGTGTACGGCGCGGCCATCGGGCCCGGTGACGACGCCCCGGCCATCGCGCACCTGGGCCGGTTGATCGGTGAGCGCCGGCTGAGCCTGACCGAGCTGGTGGTGGAGACGCCGCGGGGGATGCCGTCGGCGACCTGGGCCAACCTCGCGGAGGTGGACCGGCACCTGGACGAGTTGATCGCGGGGCTGCCGCGGCTGCGGATGTTCGGGATCGTGGACTGTCCGCTGGGCCGGGTGCCGGAGCCGATTCGCCGGTTGCGCCATCTGAGCAATCTGCGGTTGTCCGCGGTGCTGCCCGAGGAGGTGCCCGATTGGCTGTTCGAGCTGCCCGCACTGGTGGCGCTCGACCTGAGCCACAACCGGCTGCCGCGGTTGCCGGAGACGCTCGGGCGGGCGCAGCGGCTGGCCGAGCTCGATCTCAGTTACAACCCGCTGCGGGAGATCCCGGACGAGGTGTGGCAGTTGGAGCGGCTCGCGTCGCTCGATCTGTGGGGCTGCCCGATCCAGCGGATACCGGCCGAGATCCTGAAGCTGACCGCGTTGACTGACCTGCGGGTCGACGAGACCCGGCCGGAGCTGACCGTGCCGCCGCCCGAGGTCACCGCCCGGGGGCTGGATGCGATCAAGAGCTACTGGACGCAGGAACGGGCCTCCGGCATGGACTACCTGTCCGAGGCCAAGCTGCTGATCGTCGGTGAGGCCGGTGCCGGCAAGACCACGCTGGCCAAGAAGATCCTGCATCCGTCGTACCCGCTCAACGTGGGTGAAGGATCGACGCAGGGCATCGCCGTACTCTCCTGGCGTTTTGCCTCCGCGGTCCGGATCGCCGAGGCCGACGGCGAGCGCGTGCTCGAACGGGACTTCCGGGTCAACATCTGGGATTTCGGCGGGCAGGAGATCTATCACTCCACACACCAGTTCTTCCTGACCAAACGGTCCGTCTACGTCCTGGTCTCGGACGAGCGCAAGGAGGACACCGACTTCCGGTACTGGCTCGAGGTGGTCAACCTGCTCAGCGACGGCAGCCCGCTGATCATCGTGCAGAACCGCAAGCAGGGCCGCATGCAGGAGCTGGACGTGCGGACCCTGCGCCAGGAATACCCGAACCTGGTCGCGACGCTGAGCGTAGACCTGTCCGACAACAGTGGGCTGGGCCCGACCATCGCCCGGGTGCGCCGGGAACTCGAGCTGCTCCCGCACATCGGCACGGCACTGCCCAAAACATGGCAGGACGTACGCATGGCGCTGGAGGCGGACGACCGGGAGTACATCACCGAGACCGAGTTCTTCCGGATCTGCGAGGACCACGGGTTCACCCGGCAGACCGACATGAAGCAGCTCGGCGGCTTCCTGCACGACCTCGGGATCTGCCTGTACTTCCAGGAGGACCCGCTGCTGAGCCGCACCGTGGTGCTGCAGCCGGAGTGGGGCACCGGCGCGGTCTACCGGGTGCTCGACGACCCGCAGATCATGGCCAACCGGGGCGTGTTCGACGCCGACGACCTGCGCCGGATCTGGCACGAGCCGATCTACGAGCCGGTCCGCGACGAGCTGGTGCGGCTGATGGCGAAGTTCTCGCTGTGCTTCCGGGTCCGGGCCACCGACCGGTACGTGGCGCCGCAGCTGCTGTCCAAGGTGCGCCCGACCTATCCGTGGGACGAGCCGAGCGACCTGACCCTGCGCTACCTGTACGACGTGATGCCCAAGGGGATCGTGCACCGGCTGATCGTCGAGCTGCACGACCTGATCGAGGACGAGGCGGTCTGGCACACCGGCGTGGTCTTCCAGTACGAGACCGGCCGTGCCGAGGTGATCGAGGACTACCGCCGGCGCCGGCTGCAGATCCGGTTGGCCGCCCGCAACTCCCGGGTGATGCTCTCGGTCGTCGACCGGGCCCTCAACATGATCCACAAGTCCTATCCGGACCTCAAGGTCGAGCGGTTGCGCCCGTGCAACTGCGAGGCCTGCGTGGCGGCCGAGGAACCGACCATGTTCAGCATGCGCGAGCTGGTCGACTTCGCCAGGGCCGGACACCCCATCCAATGCCGTACGAGTCATCAGCTGGTCGACGCGTCCGGCCTGCTCAGTGAGCTGTGGCAGCCGGACGACGGCGGCACGTCGCGGCGGGCGTCCGGGCCGGGCGAGGTGTTCGTCTCGTACAAGTGGGGCGGGGACGCCGACGACATGGTCGACGAGATGCAGGGCAAGCTGGCCGCGCGCGGGCTGGTGGTCACCCGCGACCGGGACGAGTTGCGCTATCGCGATCCGATCCAGCAGTTCATGCGGCGCCTCGGCGCGGGCAAGGCGGTCATCGTGCTGCTCGACGACGCGTACCTGCGCTCGAAAAATTGCATGTTCGAGCTGACCGAGGTCGCCGACCGCGAGGACTTCCGCCAGTCCGTGTTCCCGATCGTGCTGCCGGACGCCAACATCTTCGACCCGATCGGCCGGCTCGAGTACGTGCGCTACTGGGAGGACAAGCGGGTCGAACTCGACCAGGCGATGCGGGCGGTCGGTCAGGAGAACCTGCAGGGCATCCGCGAGGAACTCGACCTGTACGAGACGATCCGCAACGCCATCGCCCGGATCACCGACGTGCTGGCCGACATGAACACCCTCACCGCCGCAAAGCACGTCGGCGGCGATTTCGCCGAGCTGTATCGGGCACTCGGCGAGAAAGTCGGCGGGCGCACCCAATAACTGCCGCATAAAAGCGTTGACGAGGGCCGCGGAGTCGACGATCCTAGAAGTCCAACACCGCACCGAGTATTTGAGGGGAGTCCGGAAATGAAGTCGCATCGCGTTTGCTCATACTCGGCACTCTCCCTGCCCTGCCTGCCGTCTGAGCTGCCCCTTCGCGGCGGCGAGGGTGGCAGCGAGTTCGTGCGGTGGAGTGGGTAGAACGCAGCGTCCGCGTCTACGCCGTCCACCTCGAGCCGAGGACCGGGCGGCTTTTTAATTCCCGCAATGGTGCCGCTGAATGGCGCCTCCATTTCCGATTCAGGGTCGGAAGGTTGGGGGTTCGAATCCCTCGCCGGGTACGCAGTACGGGTTTCCTCCGCGCGGCCTGGGTGGTGTCACAGCTGTGAGGGCAGTCGCATCGCTGGCTCTGCCGGCAGCGCCGCCAGCTTGGCGGTGATCTCGTCTACGTCGGTGTGTTCCAGTTCGCCGAGGATTGTTACCGCGGCTGTCCACGCCGTTCGGGCGTCGTTCGGGTGGCCCGACGCCTGGTGGGTGTCGCCCAGGTGGACCAGGATCTCGGCCTCGGCGTGGCGGTCGCCGATTTCGCGTACCACCTCCAGGGCGTGCTCGTAGCACTCCGCCGCCTCGGCATACCTGCCCAGGTGATGATGGGCGTAGCCCAGGCTGTCCCAGACGTCGGCCTCGCCGCGGCGGTCGCCCACCTGGGCCTGGAGTTCCAGGGCCTGGCGGCAATAGACGATGGCCTCTTCGTATTCGCCCAGCATGTCGTTGTACCAGCCCAGGCCGCTCAGGGCGATCGCCTGGCCGCGCAGGTTGCCGGCCGCCTCGTACAGGGCCAGCGCCTCCCTCGTGTGGGCCAGGGCCTGCTGGTAGTCCTGTTCGCGGGCGTTCAGGTAGGCCAGGTTGTTGTGCACGTTGGCCTGGCCGGCGCGGTTGCCGCTCTGCACGCACAGTTCCAGCGCCCGGTGCAGGTGGGGGCGGGCTTCGGCGGGGCGGCCGATGTCGATGTTGCTGCGGGCCACCTCGCGGTAGGCCAGCGCGCGGGCGTTCAGGTTGTCCAGGCGGTCGGCGGAGCGCTCGGCGTTCGACCAGATCGCCACCCGGTCGTACCAGTGGCCACGGCGGAACAGGAACGTGTCGATGGCCCAGGCCAACTGCCAGGCGTACGTGTCGAAGCCGTTGTCCGCCGCGTGTTTGGCCGCGGCCAGCAGCACCGGGTGCTCGGCGGTCAGCCAGTCCATCGCGGCCCGGTGGTCTGCGAAGGGGTGGCTGTCCGCGGCCGGGTCGCCGAGCGGGATCTCGATCGGTTCGCGGACGGGGTAGAGCACCCGGTCGGCCGCGTACGCGGAGTGCGCGTAGTGGTCGAGCAGGCGGACCGTGGCCGCGCGGCGGACGGCGTCCGGGTCGTGCGTCTCGGTGAGGTCGGCGGCGTAGGTGCGCAGCAGGTCGTGGCACACGTAGCGGCCGGGCGCGCGTTCCAGCAGCAGGTTGGCGTGGGTCAGTTCGGCCAGCAGCCGGCGGGCCGGTGCGGTGGGCAGGCCGGCGAGGGCGGCCGCGGCCGCGACCGAGACGTCGGGGCCGGGGTGCAGGCCGAGCAGGCGGAACAGCCGGGCGGTCGCGGGGCTGAGCGCGGCATACGAGCAGGCGAACACCGCGCGTACCTGCGCACCTGGATCTCCGGTGTCCAGGGCGTCGAGGCGGGCACCCGTCTCGTGCAGCTCGGCGGCCAGGGCGGCCAGCGGGAAGCTGTTCTGCAGCGCCCGGGCCGCGGTGATCGCCAGCGCGATCGGCAGGCGCGCGCAGGCCGCGATGATGTCCGCGACCGCGCCCGGTTCGGCGTCCGTGCGGTCCGCGCCGAGGCGGCGGCGCAGCAGGTCGCGGGCCTCCTCCTCGGGCAGCACGTCGAGCGGCACCGGCCGGGCGCCCTCCACCGCGAGCAGGGCGGTGAGCTGGTTGCGCGAGGTCACCACGGCGACCGCCCCGGCGGTGGCCGGCAGCAGCGGACGCACCTGCTCGGCGTCCCGGGCGTTGTCGAGCACCACCAGGATGCGCTTGCCGGCCAGCTGGCTGCGGTAGAGCGCGGCCTGGCCGTCCAGCGTGGCCGGGATGCGGCCGGGCGCGACGCCGAGCGCGTCCAGGAAGCCGCGGACCGCGTCGGCCGGGTCCATCACCCGGCCCGCCGGGTCGAAGCCGCGCAGGTTCACGTACAGCTGGCCGTCCGGGAACTGGTCGGCCACCCGGTGCGCCCAGTGCAGCGCGAGCGCGGTCTTGCCGACCCCGGCCATGCCGGCGACGGTGACGATGGCCACCGTCGAGGTCTCCCGCAGACGGGCGTCCAGCTGGTCGAGATGTTCGGTACGCCCGGTGAAGCCGGACACGTCGGCCGGCAACTGGGCGGGCGCGGCCTCGGCCGGCCGGGGCTCGGCCGCCGGCTCGGTGCCCTGCAGTATCGACCGGTACGCGGCCTGCAGCTCGGCGCTCGGGTCGGTGCCCAGCTCGGCCACCAGGTGCTGGCGGATCGACTCGTAGTGGGTGAGTGCCTCGGCCGGGCGTCCTGCGGCGGCCAGCGCCCGCATCAGCACCACGGCCAGCGACTCGGTCAGCGGATGCTCGGCGGTCAGGTCGCTGAGCAGGGTGATGGCTGCACCCGGGTTGCCGACCTTGAGCTCGGCGTCGCCCCAGTCCACCGCGGCGGCCAGGTATTCGCGCTGCCAGGCCAGCCGGGACTGAGCCATCCACGGGCCGCGCAGCCCGGCCAGCGGCTCGCCGCGCCACAGCTCGACCGCCTGCCGCAGCAGGTCGACGCGCAGCTCGTCGGGGCACTGCGGGGCGCGGGCCTGCGCGGCCAGCAGCCGGAACCGGTGCAGGTCGACCTGGCCCGGGTCGACGTCGAGCAGGTAGCAGCCGGCCGCGAAGACCAGCGGGACCGGCGGCCGGCCCGGCTCGCCGGCCTGTTCCAGCATCTGCCGGATGCGGGTGATGTGCGCCTGCAGCGACGGCCGGGCGCCGCGTGGCGGGTCCTGCCCCCAGACCCGGTCGATCAGCGTGTCCACCGGCACCGACCGGCCGGCGTCGGCGAGCAGCCCGGCCAGCACCGCCCGCTGCTGCGGCTGACCCGCGTCGACGCGTCGTCCGTTCGCCCACACCTCGGTCGGCCCGAGCAACCGAAACTCGATCAATTGGCCCCCATCGCCCCTCGGCCGTCGCGTCACAAGAATTCCACAAGCGCTCGGACCAGCGGCATCCGCGATGGTGTATCCGTAACGGGGGCGGTATACGGTCGCCGGGCGCACGGAAGCGCCCGGTTACCGTTACCGAGCGGACGAAACGGGCAGGGTGCAGACGATCGGCCAGGCCACGATGAGTGCGCCGACCGTCGCGATCAGCCAGGTCGGCGCCGCGAGCCGGTGCAGCACCGCACTCCAGACCGCCTGCCACAGCAGCAGCACCGCGAGCAGCGGCACCACCAGCATGATGAAGCCGTGGGTGAGGCCGGCGACCGCCGCCGCGGTCAGCACCACGACGGCCACCGCGTACACCGCCAGCACGCCCGCGAAGCTGCCGCCGGTGACCTTCTCGGCGCCCAGGGCGAGCACCGCGAAACCGGCCCAGACCAGCGGTAACAGCCACCATCGCGCGCTCACCGGCACGGCGTTGGTCAGCCCCAGGTGCACCGGCACCGCGATGGTCACCGCCGCGTACAGGACCAGCAGCGGGGTGGCGAGCGCGAGCCGGCGCCGGCTCAGCGCCGTCGTGGTCACCCCGGATCCAAACCATTTGCCGTACGCGACCAGGAGCGCGCCGGCCACTGCGGTGTACCCGATCACGTAGTTGGCGACGGCCAGCGGCAGCCGGTTGGTCGGCAGCACCACCGCGGTCAGGGCCGCCACCACGGTGGCCGCGCCCGCCAGCACGACGGTGCGCCCGAGCCGGCCCCAGCCCGGCCGCGGCCCGGCCGGCACCGTGCCACCGAGCACCAGCCGTCCCACCGGGTACAGGCCCACCACCAGCGCCAGCAGCAGGAACCCCGACCCGGACAGCCGGCGGACCGGCGACGGCACCGACCCGTCGGCGGCCGGCATCCCGAAGCTCCGGTCCAGCCACTCGACGGTTTCGCGGTGCGTGCGCTGCGCGTACAGGATCGAAATGTGCTCGACCGCAGGCACCGTGACCAGCGACCGGTCCGGACCGCCGAGCTGCGCGGCGCGCTCGGCCTCGGCGTGGAAGCCGGGGAACTCCAGGGCACCCACCAGCATCAGCAGCCGGGACGGACGGTCGTCTGCCAGGGCCGACGCGCTGGGCAGCGAGATCGCGACGGTCGCGGTGATGTCCGGGTGCGCCACCGCGTAGCGGGTCACCGCTGAGGCGCCCATCGAGTGCCCGACCAGCGCGATCCGGGCCGGGTCGACGTCCGGCAGGCCGCGCAGACGGCCGACCGCGACGTCCAGGTCACGCTGCAGCGCCGCCGTCGAGTCGTCGGTGTTCGCGATGCTGTCCGGCAGCGGCCGGGTGTTCGCGCCGTGCCCCGAGAAGTCGAGCAGCACGACCACGTACCCGCGGGCCGCCAGCGAGTCGCCGAACTGGGCCATCAGCTTGGCCGAGCCGGCGAAGCCGTGCGCCACCACCACGCCCGGCCGGCGCCCGCCGGCCGGCGGGTGCACCTCGTCGAGCGGCACCCCGGCGACCGTGACCTGACGCCGCTCGGCGTCGCCGCCGGCCCCGGTCAGCAGCCAGGCGCCGACGCCGGCCGCGACCAGGATGACCAGTACCGCCGCTGACGTCAGTCGATCAATCCGCACGCACGGACGGTATCGCGCCCTGTCGATTGGCCCCGTCGATTCAGGCGGTGCGCTGGAACGCCGCGTTCTCCTGCTGGATGGCCCGCCGCAGAGCGGGACCGAGAATCGCGCCGAACAACCCGGCGCCCCGGCCGATGACCTCGATGCCGAGCGTGTTGCGGGTGCCGCCGTCGACCGGCTCGAGCCGGTGGCTGCCGATCATCCGCAGGCCCATCCGGTGCGTCTCCCAGGCGAACTCCTGCCGGTCCACCAGGCGGGTCACGGTCCAGACGGCCGCGCTCTGGGCCGGCTGCTTGATCCGTGCGGTGCTGCCCACCCGCAGCGGTCCCGGGTCGAGCCGCTCGACGCTCTGCATGGTCGGCATGAACGTGGGCCAGGCGGCGACGTCCGTGGTCAACTGCCAGACCCGGTCGACCGGCGCCTCGATCAGGACGCTGTGCTGGTAGCGCATGTCGTGACTGTACGGCGGGCAGGATGGCGAAATGCAGCCCGTTCTCATCGCCGGTCCGGTCCTCTGGTGCCTCGTCGTGCACGTCGACGAGTTCCCGGAGCCACGGCCGCATTCGATCTACGCCCGGAGCCGGTACGAGACGCTCGGCGGCACCTCGGCCGGCAAGGCGCTCAACCTGTCCCGGCTCGACGTGCCGGTCACGCTCGCCACCGCGTTCGGCGACGACGACGCGGGCCGGCAGATCGCCGCGGCGCTCGACCGGCCGGGCATCGAGGTGCGGGCGGTGCCGAGTCGCACCGGCTCGGAGCAGCACTGCAACCTGATGGACGGGTGCGGGCGGCGGTTGTCCATCCAATTGAACAAGGCGGATCCGGTCGAGCCGCTCGCGGTGTCCGACGACGCGATCGCCGAGGCAGCCGCGGTCGTGGTGGATCTCGCCTCGTACGCCCGGCCGATCCTGGGCCGGGCCCGCGCGGCCGGCCGGGAGGTCTGGTGCGATCTGCACGACTACGACGGGGTGAGCGACTACCACCGGGACTTCGCCGGCGCCGACCACATCTTCGTCAGTGCCGACCGGCTGGCCGACCCGGAGGGGTTCCTGCGGGCGCGGGTGGCGGCCGGGGCGCGGTTGGCCGTCTGCACGTACGGTGCGGACGGCGCGGTCGCCCTGGAGCGGGGTGGTGACCTGGTGCGGGTGCCGGCCGAACCGGTCGACGAGGTGGTCGACACCAACGGCGCGGGCGATGCGTTTTTCGCTGGTTTCCTGGCTGCCCGGCTGCGCGGCGCCGGTCTCACCGAGTGCCTGCGCGAGGCGGCCCGGGCTGGTGCGTCGGCTGTGCAGTCGCGCGAGCTGGCCGGCGTACGTGATCAGCTCGATTGACGGTCATTGATGGTGGACGTAGCCTGTGGCCGGGAAAACGGTGTCACGCGTTTCCTCGAGGGCGAATTATCGGCGGCTGTCTCGGCTGCTCCTTCTGCCTGCGTTTTCCCCTCCGGATGGAGAAAAATCGATGAAACGTCGTGTCGCCTGGTTAGGCGCCGCACTCCTGGCCGTGTCCTCGCTCGTGGTCATGCTGAAGCCGGCCTACGCGGCTACCGGATGCCGTGTCACCTACGCGGTCACCAATCAGTGGACCGGGGGCTTCGGCGCCTCGGTCACCGTCGTCAACCTCGGTGACGCGCTCAACGGCTGGCGGCTGACCTTCAGCTTCCCGGTCGCCGGGCAGAGCGTGACCCAGGGCTGGAACGCCACCTGGACCCAGTCCGGCCAGGGCGTGACCGCCAGCAACGCGAGCTGGAACGCCGCGCTCGGCACCAACGGCAGCACCAGCCTGGGCTTCAACGGCGCCTGGACCAGCTCCAACCCGGTGCCGGCCACGTTCCAGCTGAACGGCACCACCTGCACGGGCTCGGTCGCGCCCACCACCGGCCCGACCACGACTCCCACCACGACGCCCACCACCGCTCCCACCACGGCGCCGACGACCGCACCGACCACGCCGCCGACGACGCAGCCCACCACCCAGCCGACCGGTGAGCCGTGGAGCCCGCCGTCCAACCTGGTCTCCCCGCTGGCTCAGGTCTGGTCGCACCAGGAGTCGACCTACAACAACGGCAACCTGTACGCGTTCCGCAACTACGGCTGGGACCAGCTGTTCGCCAACAACGGCAGCATCAACTACTGCGTGCGCTGGGACTCCAGTGCCCGGGTGACCGCCGCCCAGCGGGACTCCATCCACGCCGCGCTGCAGAAGCAGTACCAGAAGTGGATGGACGCGATGCTGGACAACGGCCAGGGCTGGAACAACTGGCCGTACAAGCAGGTGCCGGTGAAGGTGGTCGGCTGGGCGGTCCGGGACCGGGCCCAGCTCGAGTGGACCGACACCTCGGTCGACATCTACGTCAACAACATCCGGGAGAACGCGCCGCAGTGCAGTGAGCCGTGCGGCCGCTTCTTCAACCAGAGCGGCAACTACCCGAACTGCCCCGGTGGGGTGGCCCGGCACTACGACCACTCGCTGTGGCTGACCGACGGCTTCGGCGGCGGTGCCGGCGGCGACTGGGGCCAGCGGATGGGCCGCGAATACTTCATGGGCGCGGTGAACTCCGAGAACATCCATATCTTCCTGCATGAACTCGGGCACACCTACGGCCTGGACGACTTCTACGACTGGGACCCGACCCCCGGTCAGGGCTTCATCATGAAGGCCGGCAGCGCCAGCCAGATCACCGAGTTCGACAAGTGGATGTTCCGCGACTGGTGGCGGCACCTGAAGAGCCGCTACGGCCGCTGAGCCGTCCGATCCTCCGGCGCGCGCTCGTCCTCCGGGGCGGGCGCGCGCTGCTGTTCGGCGCCGGCCTTGAATGCGCCGGCCTTCTTGAATGCGCCGGTGGCCAGCGCCGTGAGCAGGCCGGCGAGCAGGCCCCAGAATGCGGAGCCGATCCCGAGCAGCTTCAGCCCCGACGCGGTGGCCAGGAAGGTGACCACGGCCGCCTCCCGCCAGCGGTCGTCGGACAGCGCCGAGGTGAGTGAGCTGCCGATGGTGCCGAGCAGCCCGATGCCCGCGATGCCCAGGATCAGCGCCGCCGGCAGCGCGGCCAGCAGCGAGCCCACGGTCGCGCCGAGCGCGCCGACCACCAGATAGAAGACGCCGGCCCAGACCCCGGCCAGGTAGCGGCGCCGCGGATCCGGGTGCGCCTGCGGTCCGGTGCAGATGGCCGCGGTGATCGCCGCCAGGTTGAGCCCGAACGCCCCGAACGGCGCCAGCACGAGGTTGGTGGCCCCGGTCCAGCCGATCAGCGGCGACACCGGCACCCGGTAGCCGTCGTTGCGCAGCACCGCGACGCCCGGCAGGTTCTGCGAGGCCATGGTGACGATGAACAGCGGCACACCGACCCCGATCGCGGCCTGCCAGGAGAACGCGGGCATCGTGAAGACCGGCGCGGCCCAGGCGAACTCAACCGCCCGGAGCTGCCCCTCGAGGGCGGCCGCCGCGACCCCCGCAGTGAGTGCGGCCAGCACGGCATAGCGGGGCAAAATCCAACGACCGAGGAGGTACGTGGCGAACATCGCGAACACCAGCGCGAAGTCACCCTCCATCGACCCGAACGCGCCGATCCCGAACTGCACGAGCACACCACCGAGCAGCGCCGCGGCCAGCGGCAACGGAACCCGATCCATGATCCGCGCGAACCACCCGGTGACCCCGCTCAGCGTGATCAGCGCCGCCGAGATCAGAAACGCGCCGGTGGCCTCCCGCAGCGACATCCCGTCCAGCCCCGTGGCGAGCAGCGCGGCCCCCGGCGTAGACCAGGCGGTGACGACCGGCGCCCGGAAGCGCAGCGACAACCCGATGCAGGTCAGCCCCATGCCGACGCCGAGCGCGAGCATCCAGGAGGCGAGCACCGCGTCATCGGCCCCGGCGGCCCGGGCCGCACTGAACACGATCGCCGCCGAACTGGTGACGCCCACCACGGTCGCCAACAGCCCCGCCGTGACGGCCGGCAGGGGAGCGATGCGGGAGATCGGATTCGCCATGGCCCGCCAAGGTTAACGACTCGACAAGATCGGGGCTTGGCGGCGGGGTGTCGGCGCGATTCGAGGCGACTCGGGTGGGGCCGGCTTCGTTCTTCGGCAGCTTGGCCCTCCCGGCTTTGCGGCCGGGAGGGCCAGCCGTGCCGGCCACGGGGGTGAGCCGGCAGTGTTGGTCCTGGTCAGGCGACGGCTCGCACCCCCATGCCGAGTCCGACCAGGACGACCAGGGCGGCGGTGGCGGTCGGCGCGCTTGCCGAGATCCGGCCGCCGAGCCGGGCCAGTAGGCCGCTGACCCGGGCGGTGGTGCCGCCGCGGGAGATCAGGTGGCCCAGCCGGCGCTGGGCCACGACCAGCAGGAGGCCCACCGCGGTCAGCGTGCCGGCCATGCCGATGCCGTACGCGAGTACCAGCAGCACGCCCAAACCGGCGCGGCCCAGGCCGATCGCGCCCAGCAGCACCACTAGCGCCGACGGGCTCGGCACCAGCCCACCGGCCAGACCGATCCCGGCCAGCCCGAGCCGCCCGCCCGGCCGCCCACCTGAGTTCCCGTCGTGACCGTGGGTGTGGGGGTGGCCGTGGGCTGAGTCGCTGTGGTGGTGCGGGCCGTCGTGGGTGTGGTGATCGTCGTGCGTGTGGCCGTGGTGGTGGCCGAACAAGCCGTGGTGGTGGTGCGAACCGTGCCCGTGCCCGTGGGCGTGGGCGGGGGAGCGCCGGCTTCGCAAGGCCGACACCAGCATTCCGACGCCGACCGCTACCACCAGGACGCCGGAGGCTACGCCCAGCCAGGCCAGCAGGCGTTCGCCGACCAGGGCCGTCGAGGTGCTCAGCAGCAAGCCGACTAGCAGCACGCCGCCCGTGTGGGCCAAGGTCACCGTTCCGCCGACCGTGAGGGCGTCGCGGACTCGGCCGCGGCGGCCGGCGAAGTAGGCGGCCATCACCGTCTTTCCGTGGCCGGGCAGGGCCGCGTGGCCGGCGCCCAGCAGGATGGCCAGCAGGAACGCCAGGGTGACCACGACGGGTGTCAGCTTGCCGCCCAGGGCCGATTCCACCTGGCGCTGGGCGGCGGCCAGCCAACCGGGACCGGGCGCCGTGGGTGCGGCCTGATTGGTCGCTACGGAGCTGGTGACGCCCTCGCCGCCGGTGCGGATGGTGGCTTCGCGCACGTCCGGTGGGGAGGTCAGCGGGTCGCGGGGATAGGTACGGAGTTCGTCGCTGATGCTCTCCGCGGGGACCGTGGACTCCTCGATGCGTACGCCGGCACCCTTGGCGGTCATCTCGCGCCAGCCGATGCTTCCGGACCGGTAGGCGTTCTGGACGCGTACGGTCAACGGCTCGGTGAGCTGGGCGGGTGCACTCAGCCGGCACCCCAGACGGCTGGTCGGCAGGCCGGCCGAGCCTGGCGTGAGCTGGTACGTGGGCTCGGTGACCGTCCAGATCAGACCGTCGACGGTGAGCGCGCCGGCCAGACGGGTGCACTCCGCGGTCGCATACCCGGCCACCCCGTCCGCTTCCACCTGGGGTTTCGCCTGCAAGGTGGGTATCTCGGCGAAGTCGACGGCGGCCAGCACGTCGATGCGGTCGGTGCGCAGGGTCAGGCCGGTGTAGGTGTTGACCGAGAAGTTGCCCAGCGGGTGGGCCTGCGCGGGACCGGCCGGCAGGGCCAGCACACCTATCGCTGCGGCGGCCGCCAGGACGGCGATCCGGCGGATGGTCATCGGGGGCCTCCGAGGGCGGCTAGGGCGCGGCGGGCGGTGGGGCCGTCGGTGAGCGAGAAGTACGGGTTGACGGCCAGCGCGCGGGCGAACTCGGTGCGCGCCTGGTCGGTCCGGCCGAGGCTCAGGTGGATGGCGCCGCGGTGGAACGCGTAGCCGGCCGGGCCGGTGGAGGTGCGTTCCGCGTACGGCAAAGCCTCTTTGTCCCGGCCGGCCGCGTGCAGTGACCAGGCCAGGGTGTCGGCCACGTCGGGGTGCTTGCGGCGGGACCACTCGGCTCGGGCCGCGGTGACCGCGTCGGCCGGTTTGCCCTGTGCCAGCGCCAGCGCGGCGGTGGCCAGGCCGTCGGTGCCGCCGTTCGCGGTGAACAGCTGGTGGGCCGCGGTGGCCAGCGCGAGCTGCTGGTCGGCCTCGGAGTGGCGGCCGGCCACGCGCAGCAGTTCGGCGTACTCCAGCAGGTAGGACGGGCCGGGCAGGCGGGCGGTCAGGTCGGCGTACCCGGTGATCGCGGTGCTCAGGTCGCCGCGGGCCGCGGACACCCGGGCCTGGCCGCGCCGGGCCGCGACCGATGACGGGTCGGCGGCGAGCGCCGCAGCGTACTCGGTCTGGGCAGTTTGGAGCTCGCCGCGGCCGAAAGCCAGATCACCCAGCTGGGCCCGGCAGAAAGCTACGTCGTGCGGGTCGAGCGCGTCGGTCAGCGCCCGCGTCATCAGGCCGGTGGCCTGGTCGAGCCGGCCGCGGAGTTCCAGGTCGTAGGAGGCCCGGGCATAGGCGGCCAGGCCGGGGCGCAGGTCCAGCATCCGCTGCACCGCGCCGGTTGCGCCGGCGGCGTCGCCCAGCTGGGTGAGGGCGTCGGCCAGGACGCCGTACGCATCGGCGTCCGCCGGGTCCACCCGCAGCGCGGCGCGGGCCCGGTCGCGGGCGCCGGCGAAGTCGTGCCGGGCGTTGGCCAGCGCGCCGAGCACCACGAGCGCGTCGCCGTTGCCGTCCCGGCGCACCGACAGCGAGCGGTTCGCGGCCTGTTCGGCCTGCGGGTACAGCTCCGGGTCGGCGGTGACCCGGGCCCGCTCCAGGTAGGCGCCGCCGAGCGTGGCCCACGCCGACCAGTCGCCGGGAACCTCGCGGAGGCGCTGCTGGGTGCGGGCGATCCGGGTGGTCAGCGGGTCGGCGGGCCGGGCCGCGGCGGCCGCGGAGTCGGGGGTGGTGCGCGGGCGGGCCAGTACCCCGGCGGTCACCAGCACGGCGACCGCGAGCAGGGCCAGCAGGCTGAGGCGGATGAGCGTACGGCGCATGGGTGGGTCCTCCAACAAGGGGGTGGGTGCGCCGCTGAGGGCGCACCCACCCGGTCCGGTTACAGCCGCTGGGTGGTGTCGGGGTCCTGGTACGGCCGCGGCGGCGCGACGACCGCGGCGGGCCGGCGGCGGCGACGCAGGAACGTCCAGAGACCGAACGCGAGGATCAGCGCGCCGATGGTGCTGGCTCCGGTCGCGTACGCCACCGGCTTGGTCGTCCAGCTCTCGCCCTGGTCGGCCATCGAGATGCCGGTGATGCTGCCGACCGGGGACTGATCCGTGTCCGGAACACCGGCATCCGCCGGGCCCGGCTGTTGCTGCTGCTGTTGCGGAGCGGCGGGGGCTGCCGGCGCACCGCTGCCACCGCCGGCCGTGTTCACGGCGACCCCGTTGGGCAGGGCCACGTACGGGAACCGGTCGCCGAACTGCTGGTCGTTGGCGTCCACCTTGTCGCCGGCCGCGAGCGCGTCGACCAGCTTGCCGGTCTGCGCGGCGCCCACCACGGCCTGGAGTTCGATGTCGACCGCGTCGTCGGTGAGCCGCCGGCCGTTGGGGAAGCCCTGGAGATCACCGCCGAGCACGCCGAGCCGGTTGGGTTGCCCGGCCACCGGCACCGACAGGTTCAGTCGCAGCATCTCGGACGGGCGGAACCGGTTGGCCTGCACGTCCGCGTTGTTGAGCTGCGAGTTGAGGTCGGCCTTGATCGGCCCGTTCGCCTTGGTGGTGATGCCGGTCAGGAAGATCTCGACCAGGTCGTTGCGTGGCTCGGCCGGCGCCGGAATGTTGTAGATCGCCTGGATCAGTTTCGGCAGTTCCGGATTGGTGACCCGCTTGACCACGGCCGGGATGCCGGCGTCCTTGTCCGGCGACAGCGAGTTGAAGGTGTCCTTCAGCCCAGCCGGTAGGACCACCTCGTTGACCAGCGGGTTGCCCAGGCGGGAAACCTGCACCCGGCCGCCGGACGACGTGCCGTCGGCGGCCCGCAGCCGGGGACGCTCGGTGGTGGTCCACAGTCCGATCACCGGGTTGCGCTTGGCGTCGCCCCGCAGAGCCACGTCCTTGAACGGGACCTGCAGCGCGATGGTGTTGACGTTGTAGCCGGCCAGCGTGTCCTGACCGGTCTCGCTCAGGTCACCGGCGTACAGCAGGTTGAACACCCGCAGGTCGAGGAAGAACGGGTCGTCGGCCTGGCCCGCGAAGACCTTCCAGCCGCCGGGCAGCTGCCGGGTCGCCTGCTGGCGCAGCTTGCCGTAGTCCGGCATGGACGCCTGACCGACCCGGGACGGCGCGACCGGCGCACCCTGGGCCCGGGTCTTCCAGGACTCGCCGTTGAACCGCGACTCGAGCGTGTAGGTCTGCCGGAACAGCAGGTTGTCGTCGTCGAGCGAGGTGACCGGACCGTTGTTGTAGAGGAACGTGTTGTTGCCCCGCTTGTCGATGCTCTTGAACGACCAGCGGAACTCGGCGTCCGGCTTGGCGTCGCCGTCGTTGTCGACCTTGATGTTGTACGTCGCGTCGGTCGCGAACGGGTAGAAGTTGGGGCCGCCGTTGGGCTCGGAGAACGGCTGCCAGTTGGCGATGAACGTGACGTAGTCGGGCCGCTCGGGGCTGACGAAGGCGTACAGGTCGGTGTTGTCGACCGCCGGGTCCGCCGCGATCAGCGGCGCCTCCCGGTGACTCGACGCGGTGGCAGCCCCGGGGCCGAGGCAGTACACCGAGCCGGCAAGCAGCGCGCTCACCCCGAGCGCGGCCGCCGCCCGCCGGCGCCGGGAGCCGTGGCGTCCCCGCGTCGTCGTCGGGTTGACCGTCATGGTGGATGTCCTTCCGTGCCGTGACTCTCTCGGCACGGGTTCGCACCCGCGGGCCTGCTGGCTGGGTCCGTGTGAGATTCCCGTCGCCGACCCATCCACGCCGCCCGCGGCTGCGAAGAACCTCAATGACTGTCGGCCTGTGCGGGCGAGCCATGTTGAACCAGCCCGCCCGCAGCAAGGTCATCTAGGGCCGTCGAAGCGCGTACGCGCCCGCAACGGCAAGTGCGCCGACCATGATCACGCCAAAGACGATGATCGCGACCACCAATGCGGTGGAGGTGTCCATGGAGTCCGGACCCGCCGCGGTCAAGATGCCCCCGAGGCCGACCGCTGAGCCACCTGCCACGCCGAGGGCCGTCTTGATGACTCCCACATGACCGTCGTGATTGCTCGCTGGCTGCCTCGGCTGTTGTTCGATGCTCTTGGGCTTTTTAGCCATGCTGTCTCCTGGTGGGACCGTGAAGGGTGCCGAAGTCGATTGACATGACGGCCCGCCTGCCCGCGAAACCGTCGCTGCTACTACGAACGCCTGGTTACGACCGGCCGGGCCGGCTCTGACTCTGCTCATGCCGCTGGGTACGCACCGTCCATCTGGGCGGGATCAAACATCCGGCGCCGATCGACGATGATATTTGTCACATCGCTGAGCGAACCGCGCGGGATGTACGTACACCAGGGACAACACGTCCTGCAGGGTGGCTGGCCGCTATCCACTTGCGAATCGACCTTAAGTAAGTCTTAAGTGGGCAGGGTCGACACTTCGAAAAGCCGGAGCCACTGGCCAGACGGCGTGATCTCCCTCACATCAGTGAGGTCGAACGCCGTTCTGGACGTACTCCACGTTGTCGCTCGTTCCTCGGGATCGTGAAGGGTGCCGAAGTCGATTGACATGACGGCCCGCCTGCCCGCGGGCCGTCGGCATCTGAACTCCTGATCCTGCGGACCTCAGCGGGTCGGGGCGAAACCGAACGGCAGCTCCAGCCGGTGCCGGTGCAGCAGGTCGGTGTCGGCCAGCAGGTCGGGCGTCGGGCCGTCGGCGGCGATGCGGCCCCGGTCGAGGATCACCGCGCGGGGGCACAGCTGGAGTGCGTACGGGAGATCGTGGGTCACCATCAGGATCGTGATGGGGAGCGACTCGAGGATTTCGGCGAGTTCGCGGCGGCTGGCCGGGTCGAGGTTGGACGACGGCTCGTCGAGCACCAGGATCTCGGGGCGCATGGCCAGCACGGTCGCCACCGCCACCCGGCGCCGCTGGCCGAACGACAGGTGGTGCGGGGCGCGGTCGCGGAACTCGGACATGCCCACCGCGGCCAGTGCCTCGTCGACGCGCTGGTTCAGTTCGGGGCCGCGCAGGCCGAGGTTGGCTGGGCCGAAGGCGACGTCCTCGGCCACCGTGGGCATGAACAGCTGGTCGTCCGGGTCCTGGAAGACGAGGCCGACCCGGCGCCTGATGTCGGCCAGCCGGGCGCGGTCGGCCGGATCGACCCGGACGCCGGTGATCTCGACGCTGCCGGCGCCGTCGTGCAGGATGCCGTTCAGGTGCAGCACGAGCGTGGTCTTGCCGGCTCCGTTCGGCCCGAGCAGCGCGACGCGTTCGCCCGGGTGCACGGTGAGATCAACACCGTCAAGAGCAACACTGCCGTCCGGGTACGCGTAATGCAGGCCGGCCACGCGCAGCGACGGCGTCACGACAGCACCGCCGCCAGCGCGATCCCGGTCGACGCCACCGGCAGCAGCGCGGCCGCCACCCACTCGTGTGCCGGTGCCCGATGCTCGGTGAGCTGCGGCAGCCGGCCGGAGTAGCCGCGGGAGACCATGGCCAGATAGACCCGCTCGCCGCGCTCGTAGGTGCGCAGGAACAGCGCGCCGACGCCGACCGCGAACGCCCTGACCTGCCACAGGAAGCGCGGGTCGTAGCCGCGGGACAGCCGGGCGATCCGCATCCGGCGGGCGTCGTCGGCGAGCACGTCGAGATAGCGCAGCATGAACGTCGCGATCTGGGTGAACACAGCCGGGCAGCGTAGCCGGTCCAGGCCCAGGATCAGGTCGCGCATCGTGGTGGTGGCGGCCAGCAGCAGCGAGGCCAGCACGCCCAGGGTGCCCTTGGCGACGATGTTCCACCCGCCGTACAGGCCGTCGATCGAGAGCGACATGCCGAGCCAGTCGACCCGCTCGCCCGGCCCGGCGAACGGCAGGACCACCGCGAGCAGCACGAACGGCAGCTCGATGGTGGCCCGCTTGAGCAGCCACCAGGCCGGCACGCGGGCCAGCACCGCCACGACGGCGAGCAGCCCGGCGTATCCGGCGAAGGCCGCGAACTCGGTGCGCGGGGTGAGCACCACGACGATCGTGAACAGCACCGTCGCGACGATCTTCACCTCGGGCGCGAGGCGGTGCACCACGCTGTCCCGGTCCAGGTGGAGCGGATGCGCGTGGCCGGCGCCCACCCTAGGCGTCTTCCTTTTCGCGCCGGCGGGCCAGCCAGAACAGGCCGCCGCCGACCGCGAAGGTGATCAGCACGCCGGTCACCCCCGCAACGGCAGTGGAGAGGAACTCGTTGTCGATGCCGCGGATGCCGTAGTCGGCCAGCGGGCTGTCGCCGAGTTGATGTTCCTGCTCCTGCTGAAGCATGCAGGTGCCGCCGGTGATCTCGTCGTCGGCGTTGAAGGTGCAGCCGTCGCGGGCGGTGGCGTCCAGTCCGTCCGGGCTCGACGAGGCGAAGCTGCTGACCACGCCGGCGAGCAGGAGCGAGACCAGCAGGCCGGCCAGGAGGAACCACTTCTTCTTCACGCGTACGCTCCAACCTTGGCCGGGGTGCGGAACCTGCGCAGTGCGTAGACCAGGTCGGGCCGCACCCGCGCCACGGTCGCCACGGTGATCGCGGCGATCAGGCCCTCGCCGATGCCGATGAGCGTGTGCACGCCGGCCATGGCCGCGGCGATCGTCGACAGGGACAGCTCGGTGGTGCCGCCGAGCGCGTACTGGAGCACGAAGCCCAGCGACGCGACCACCACGCTGACCACGGAGGCGATGAACGCGGTGACGCCGACCCCGTACGCCGTCTTGGGCAGCACCCTGAGCAGGCCGACCACCACCAGATAGGCGACGGCGACGCCGAGTAGCGCCATGTTGAAGATGTTGAGTCCGAGCGCGGTGAGCCCGCCGTCCGCGAAGAGCAGACACTGCACGAACAGCACGGTGGCGATGCAGAGCGCGCCCACCCAGGGGCCGACCAGGACCACCGCGAGCGCGCCGCCGAGCAAATGCCCGGAGACGCCCGGCAGCACCGGGAAGTTGAGCATCTGCACCGCGAAGATGAACGCGGCCACCAGCCCGGCCATCGGCGCGAGCCGATCGTCGAGGTCGACCCGGGCCCGCCGCACGCAGTAGGCCAGCGCCACCACCACAACGACCACGAAGATCGCCGAAACCGGCCCGTTCACGATCCCGTTGGCGATGTGCATCGCCTGCGTTTCCATGCCGCCTCCCGACGCCGCACCGGGCCGAGGCGGCCCGCACAACGCCAGCATATGAGGGGCTTTAGCTATTGCATAGAGTAGGCAATAGGGATTACGTCAGCCCTGGCGGTGCTGCCCGCGGGGTCGTGGGCACGACCAGGGCGGCGGCCAAAGCCACGACGCCGGCCAGGCTGGCCGTCAAGTTCCGGAGTCTGGAAAACCGGCTCGGATCAGGCCGGATTCGTAGGCGAAGACGACGGCCTGCACCCGGTCGCGGAGGCCGAGTTTCATCAGTACCCGGGCCACATGGGTCTTGACCGTGGCCTCACCGACGACGAGCGCGGCGGCGATCTCGGCGTTCGACATGCCGCGCGCCACCAGCCGCAGCACCTCGGCCTCCCGTGGGGTGAGAGCGGGTATCTCGGTGGGTGGCCGCGGCCCGGGCTGCGCCGTGAACGCCGAGATCACCCGGGTGGTCACCGCCGGGTCGAGCAGCGCCTCGCCGCCGGCCACCACCCGGATCGCGGCGATCAGGTGTTCCGGCGACGACACCTTGAGCAGGAAGCCGCTGGCACCGGCGCGCAGCGCGCGATACAGGTTTTCGTCGGTGTCGAACGTGGTGAGCACGATGATCCGTGGCGGGTGCGGACCGGCCAGCAGGGTGCTGGTCGCGGACAGGCCGTCCTGCCGCGGCATCGCGATGTCCATCAGCACGACGTCCGGACGCACCCGGCGGGCCAGCGCCACCGCCTCGGCCCCGTCACCGGCCTCGCCGACCACCGTCATGTCCGGCTCGGTCTCGATCACCATCCGCAGGCCGGCCCGAACCATCCGCTGGTCGTCCGCGATGACGACGCTGATGCTCACCGGCCGGCCCCGCCGACGAGACAGGTCATCGGATCGCTCCCGCCGGCAGGGGGAGGCGGCAGCGGACCGCGAAGCCGCCTTCGGCCCGCGGCGCCGCGGTCAGGTCGCCGCCGAACAGGGCGGCCCGCTCGCGCATCCCGATCAGGCCCTGGCCGCCGCCGGTGCCCGGGCCGGCGGTCGGAACCGCGGCCGGCGGGCCGTCGTTGGTGACCGCCAGGTGCAGGCCGTCCGGCCGGAACGCGACCTCCACCTCGGCCCGCGCCGGGCGGGCGTGCTTGAGCACGTTGGTGAGCGCCTCCTGGACGATTCGGTAGGCCGACAGGTCGACCGCCGGCGGCACCGTGACCGGCTCGCCCTCGCGACGCACCGACACGTCCAGCCCGGCGTCGCGGACCTGCCCGATCAGCTCGTCCAGCCGGTCCAGGCCGACCGGCGGCTGGCTGGCGTCGGAGCCCTCGCCGCGCAGCAGCCCGAGAGTGCGCCGCAGCTCGCCGACCGCGTCCCGGCCCGACTCCTCGATGCTGGTCAGCAGCTCGGCGTCGACCGGCATCCCGGCCGCGAGCCGGCGCCGGACCGCACCCGCCTGGATCACCATGACGGTCACGCTGTGCGCCACCATGTCGTGCAGCTCGCGGGCGATCCGGACCCGCTCCTCCATGACCGCCTCGCGGGCCAGCCGTTCGCGGATCGCGGCCCGCTCGGCCGCCGCCTCGGCGGTGCGCCGGGCCTGCACGGCCAGCGCGACCCCGAGGCTGTACGGCGCGGCCGGAAAGAACAGCGCGGCCATCGGGTCGGTCGGGTCGGCGGAGAGATACATCACCGCGGTGACCAGGACCAGCGCCGCGCCGGCCAGGCCGCGCCACCGGCGGTCGCCGCCGAGCGGGGGCACGTGCCGGCCCACCGTGTACGCCGCGATCATCATGGCCACCATCTGCCACAACCGGAAGTTGACCGTCTTTTCCGGGCCGACCCACGCCTCGGTGTAGAACGCGTTCATCGGGCCGATCACGTGCGGCACCATCCCGATCAGCGGGATCACCCGGCGCACCACGATCAGCGCCGAGAACAGCGCCAGCAGGTATGGCCACCAGGCGCCGGGCATCCGGATCAGAAACTCCTCGGCCAGCCCGAACGCGGCGAAGCCGGCGGCCACCGCCACGTCGATCGGGCGTACCAGCCCGAGCCGTTCCCGCATCACCCGCCGACGGTACGGCGTGACCGGCCTTCGCCGAACCCGTCTGCGGGATGACACTCCCGTCCGCCTCGAGGCGGACCCGGGTTCCGCCCGGATGCGGGTTACCGCAGCGCCGCCGGTTCGTAGCGTCCCGGACCGGATGCCAACCACGGCTTTGAGGAGGGACTTTCGATGTGGCGTAAGGCTGCCGCGGCGAGTCTGGTGCTGGCCCCGATCGCCCTGGCGATCGCGACCGGCGTGGACCCGGCGCTCGGGGATGACCAGGGGTACGGGATCTACCGGGCGCACCCGGACGCGACACAGTGGCACTCGTTGCTGCTGCACTGGGCCTGGGTGCTGTTCGTGCCCGGCCTGCTCGGGCTGCTCGGCCCGGTGCGCAAGCGGGGCGCGGTGCTGGCCGCGGTCGCCTGGGTGTCGGTGATGATCGGGCTGGCCACCTTCGCGGCGCTGATGGCCGTGGACTTCGCGCTGCTGGCCCGCGAGCAGCACGGGCTCACCGACGCGCAACTCACCGCGGTCGACGACCAGTTCGGCGAGCTGGGCTGGGCCACCTGGGGCTGGCAGGTGCCGGGCCTCGCTGGCTGGGCGCTGTCGCTGATCGTCACCCCGCTGGCCGCGGCCCGGGCCCGGGTGATCAGCTGGTGGGTGGCCGGTGCGGTTCTCGCCGGCACGGTGCTCTACCTGCTGTTCGCGATCTCACCGGTGCCGCTGAGCCTGACCGGGCCGGTGGTACTCGTGGTCGCGTACGGGATCGCCGCCAAGCAGTTGCTCGCCGGTGGCCCGGACCGGACCGCCGAGCCGGACACCTTCGGCGCTCTCCGGCGCCGGTTCGGCCTCGTCTGCCTGGTGGCCGCGCCGGTGTCGTTCGCGGTGGGGATGGCGACCGTGCCGCCGGGCGACGACATCGTGGGCCACCCGGGGCTGACCCAGGCGAGCGGGTTCTTCCTGCACCTGGCGTGGGTGCTGTTCGTGCCCGCGGTGCTGGCGATCGCCGGACGCGCCGGCCGGGTGACCCGGGTGATCGCCGGGGTGACCGTGCTGGGGCTGCTGAACTTCAGCGGCCTGATGGTGGGCGACTACGTCGACCTGGCCAACCGGCAGGTGCTGGGCGCCGCCGACGCTGACCGGCTCAGCGAGATCATGGGCGGGTACGTGCTGTTCACGGCCGGTTGGGCGCTGCCCGGGATGGCGCTGGCGCTGGTCGGGCTGGTCGCGGTGGCGATCTCCGCGGGGGTCGAGCGGGTGCTGCGGTGGTGGGTGCCGGCGCTGGTGGTGGCCGGGATGGCCGCGTTCCTGCTGCTGGGGATCGGGCCGCTCGGCGTGGTCGGACCGGTGTTGCTGATCGGCGGGTTCGGTGCGGCGGCGATGGCGCTGCGGCGCACCCCGGCTGAGGTGCCGGTGCCGGCTGAGCCGGTACGTTCCCGGTGATCAATGCGCTGGTGCGGCGGGCTCAAGCCGCGCCGCACCAGCGGAGATCCCGAACGTCGCGGTCATCACCAGCCCGCCGCCGGGCCTGGGGTCGGCCTCGACCGTGGCGTCGTGGGCAGCGGCGATGGCCCGCACGATGGACAGGCCGAGGCCGTGGTGACCCTCCCGGCCGGCGGTGCGGTCCAGCCGCTGGAACGGTTCGAACAGGTCGGCCACCCGGTCCGGTGGGATGTCCGCGCCGGTGTTCTCGACCCGGAGCACGGCGCTGCCCGTGCGTACCCCCGTGGTTATTTTGATCTTGCCGCCCGGGACGTTGTAGCCGACCGCGTTGTCCACCAGGTTGGCCACCAGGCGCTCGACCAGGGCCGGATCGCCGGTGGTCCAGGCCGGGTCGATGCTGGTGTCCAGACGGACGCCGGCGGACCTCGCGGCGGACCGGTAGGCGGTCAGGGTGCGCTCGGTGATCGCGGCCAGGTCGACGTGCTCGCGGTGGTCCAGGCAGCGTTCGCTGCCGGCCAGGGTGAGCAGCGACTCCAGCATGGCAGCCTGCTGCCGGCGCAGGTCGAGGAGGCGCTCGAAGAGGGCGCGGTACTGCGGCAGGGTCGCGGTGCGGTCGGTGAGCATCTCCTCGATCAGCGCGTGTTCCACGGTGAGCGGGGTGCGCAACTCGTGGGCGGCGTTGGCAACGAAGCGTTTGTGCGCGTCGAGGGCGGTCTCGAGCCGCTGGAGCAGGCCGTCGACGGTGTCCGAGAGGTCGCGCAGCTCGTCCCGCGGACCGGTGGCGGCGAGCCGGTCGTGCACGTTGCGGGCCGAGATCCGCTGGATCGAAGTGATCATCGTGCGGAGCGGGCGCAGGATCCGGCCGGCCAGCACCCAGCTGAGCAGCACGGTCAGCACCGCCATGATCGCGAGCGCGACCAGCGACCAGCTGAACATCTCCTGGAGGTCGGCGGCGCGCATCCGCTGCGCCTCCTCAGTCATCCGCCGGGTGACGTCATCGAGCTCGGTCGGCACGGGCATCGGGCCGGCTCCGCTCTGGTGCGTGCGGAACAGGAACCGCTGCCGAGCGTTCGCGACCAGCAGATAGGTGATCGTCAGCAGGACCGCGCCGCTCGCGATGAACAGCACGCCGAGCAGCAGGGTGAGCCGCGCGCGGACTCCGGTGGGCAGTCGCACGGCGGCCTCAGATCCGGTAGCCGCTGCGCGGCACGGTCTCGATCAGCGGCGGGTCGCCGAGCTTGCCGCGCAGCCGGTTGATGGTCGCCTTGACCGTGGTGGTGAACGGGTCGGCGGCCTCGTCCCAGACCCGGTCCAGCAGTTCCTCGGCCGGCACCGCCCGCGGCCGCGCGGTCAGCAGGTATTCCAGCACGGCGAACTCCTTGGGGGTCAGCGGCAGCCGGACGCCGCCCCGGGTGGCCACCCGCCGGGCCGGGTCCAGCTCCAGGTCGTCGTGTGCGAGCACGGTCGGCAGGGCGGGCTGGGAGCGCCGGCCGATGGCCCGGACGCGGGCGATCAGTTCCGCGTACGCGAAAGGTTTTGGCAGGTAGTCGTCGGCGCCGAGGTTGAGACCCTCGACCCGATCGGCGACAGTGCCGGACGCGGTCAGCATCAGCACCCGAGCCGGACCGCCCTGCGCCTGTTTGCAGACGTCGTCGCCGTGCACCACCGGAATGTCCCGGTCCAGCACGATCACGTCGTAGCCGGTCACCGTCGTGTGCTCGAGCGCCTCGCCGCCGTCGTAGACCACGTCCACCGCCATGCCCTCGCGCCGCAGCACCCGCCCGATCGAGTCGGCCAGCTCGACCTGGTCCTCCACCACCAGCACCCGCATCCGACCAGCCTGCCGGTTCCGGCGTCACGTCGCGGTCACAAACTCGCGGACCGGGCTGTGACCGACACGTCCGTAGAAATCTGCGGCATGCGAATGAAGATTGTGGTGGTGGCCGGCCTGCTGATTCTGTTGAGCGGCTGTGCCGACAAGGAACCTGTGGCGGCGCCTTCCGCCGACGAACGCGAGTCGCAGGCGATGAAGTACTCGCAGTGCATGCGGGACAACGGAGTGCCGAGCTTCCCCGATCCCGTTGACGGGCGACTCCAGATCCAGATCCGCAAGGGTTCCGACCTGGACCCGGACAGCGAGGCTTTCCAAAAGGCCCAAGAGACATGCAAGCCGTACGCCCCGGCAGGTCTCGGCGAGCAGCAGGCGAACGGGGCCCAACAGGCCCAGATGCTCAAGTTCGTGGCCTGTATGCGGGAGAACGGCGTACCGAACATGCCCGACCCGCAGCCGGACGGCCGGATGCTGATCGGCGGCCCGGACGGCGGCGGCGTGGATCCGGAGTCGCCGGCGTTCCAGGACGCCCAGGCGAAGTGCCGGGACCAGATGCCCGCGGGAATGCGGTGAGCACGGGCCGCTGGATCACGGCGGGCGTGGCGCTGGCCGGAGTCGGTCTGGCCGGGCTCTTCTGGTCCCGGTCGGCGTCCGGCGAGGCGCCGGCCCCGGCCGCCGTCTCCGCCGCCACGGTCGAAGTGCGGCAGGGTGCGCTGTCCGGGCAGGTGAACCAGACCGGCACGTTGTCGTACGCGGCCCGGGCCGACGGCAGCGACTACCCGATCGTCAACCAGGCGTCCGGCCTCTACACCAAGCTGCCCGCGGCCGGTCAGGTGATCGGCTGCGGGCAGGTGCTCTACTGGGTCGACGACGACCCGGTGCTGCTGCTCTGCGGCAACCGCCCGCTCTACCGCGACCTGTACGAGGGTCGCGAGGGCTGGGACGTGGCACTGGTGAACCGGGCCCTCTCCCTCGACGGCGACGAGTTCACCTGGGAGACCGGGAACGCCCTGGCGGAGTTGCAGGAGGACCGCGGCGCCGAGGAGACCGGAACGCTGCGGGTCGGCGCGGCGGTCGTGCTGCCCGGCCCGGTCCGGATCGCCGAGGTGACCGCGACCCTGGGCACCCGGGCCCAGCCGGGCGGCCGGATCGGTGCGGCCGTGACCACCGCCCGGCAGGTCGTGGTCGAGCTGAACGCGTCGCAACAGGCCCAGGTCAAGGTCGGCAACCGGGCCCGGATCACGCTGCCGGACAACCGGGTCACCGCGGGCCGGGTGAGCCGGATCGGCGCGGTGGCCACCGCGGGCAAGGAGGGCGAGGGCGCGACCGTGCCGGTCTATCTCACCCTGGACCAGCCCCGGGAGGCGGGCGCGCTGGACGCCGCACCGGTGCGGGTGCGGATCACCACGGCCGGGGTGAAGGACGCGCTGATCGTGCCGGTCACCGCGCTGATCGGGGTGGACGGCGGCGGCTTCGGGGTGGAGCGGGTCACGGCGGCCGGGGTACGCGAAACCGTGCCGGTCAAGCTCGGCCAGTTCGACGACGCGGCGGGCATGGTGCAGGTGACCGGGCCGTTGGCGGTCGGCGACCGAGTGGTGGTGCCGTCGTCGTGAGCGGGCCGGTCCTGGAACTGGTCGACGTCGTGAAGGCGTACGGTGACCAGCCGGTGTTGCGGGGCATCAGCCTGCGCGTGGACCCCGGCGAACTGGTCGCGATCGTCGGGCCGTCCGGCTCCGGCAAGTCGACGTTGCTGCACGTCATCGGCACGCTGGAACGCCCCAGCGGCGGCGTGGTGCGTATCGACGGGGTGGACGTGGCCGGCCTGGACGACCGGCGGCTGGCCGATCTGCGGGCGAGCCGGATCGGCTTCGTGTTTCAGCAGTTCTTCCTGAGCGCGCACGCCACCGCGCTGGAGAATGTGGCCGACGGGATGCTGTACGCCGGTGCCGACGTACGGACCAGGCGGCGCCGCGCGGCCGAGGCGCTGGACCGGGTCGGCCTGGCCCACCGGATGCGGTTCACCGCCGCCAAGCTGTCCGGTGGGGAACGGCAGCGGGTGGCGATCGCCCGGGCCCTGGCCGGCCGGCCCGCGATCGTGCTGGCCGACGAGCCGACCGGAAACCTGGACAGTGCCGCCGGCGCCACCATCGTCGACCTGCTGCACGAACTGAACGCCGAGGGCGCCACCATCCTGGTGATCACCCACGACAACCAGCTGGCCGCGTCCCTGCCCCGGCAGGTGCACGTGCTGGACGGCCGGCAGGTTCCGTACGGCCAGGAGGTGATGACCCGTGCGGCTGCGCCTCAGTGACCAGGCCCGGGTGGCCAGCGTCGGTGTGCGGGCCCGCAAGCTGCGGGCCGCCCTCTCGGCGCTGGGCATCGCGATCGGGGTGGCCGCGATCGTGGCGGTGCTGGGCCTCTCGTCGTCGTCCCAGGCCGGCCTGCTGGCCGAGATCGACCGCCTGGGCACCAACCTGCTCACCGCCGACAGCGGCCGCTCGTTCGCCGGCGCCGAGGCGCAACTGCCGGTGGAGGCCCCGGCCCGGGTCGGTAACCTGGCGGCGGTCGAACAGGTGGCACACACCGCCGCGATCGACGACGCCAAGGTCTACCGCACCCCGCTGATCCCGGCGGTTTCCACGAACGCGCTGCAGGTGCGCGCGGCCAGCCTCAACCTGCCCGAGGTGGTGGCCACCGGCATCGCGCAGGGCCGGTGGCTGAACGAGGCGACCGCCACCGAGCCGGTGGTGGTGCTGGGCGCCACGGCGGCGAGGCGACTGGGCTTCGACCGGGTGGTACCGGGCCAGCGGGTGTGGCTGGGCGGCCAGTGGTTCTACGTGGCCGGCATCCTGCGGCCCACCCTGCTGGCGTCCGAACTGGACACCAGTGCCCTGGTGGGCTACCGGGCGGCGGAGCGCTACCTGGACCACGTCACCGTGGCGTCGGGTGCGGCGCGGGCCGGGCCGCCGGGCACGCTCTACGTCCGGGCGCAGACCGCGCGGGTGGCGCAGGTGCAGTCGGTGCTGGCGCAGACCGCCAACCCGCAGTCCCCGAACGAGGTCGACGTCAGCCAGCCCTCCGACGCCCTGACCGCCCGCGCCGCCGCCGAGGGCGCCTTCGACAGCCTGTTCCTGGGCCTGGGCGTGGTGGCCCTGATAGTCGGCGCGGTCGGCGTCGCCAACATCATGATCATTTCCGTGCTGGAACGACGCTCGGAGATCGGTCTGCGACGGGCGCTCGGCGCAACCCGCCGCCAGATCCGGGGCCAGTTCCTGGCCGAGGCGATCCTCCTGACCCTGATCGGCGGGGCGGCCGGGGTGGCGGCCGGGGTGCTGTCCACCGTGGTCTATGCCCGAAGCAGGTCGTGGCAGGTGGTGGTGCCGGTCGAGGCGTGGGCGGGCGGCATTGTCGCGGCCATCGTGATCGGCGCGATTGCCGGGTTGGTGCCGGCCTTGCGGGCCGCCCGCCTCTCCCCCACCGAGGCACTGCGCTCCGTCTGAGCCGCCTACCGGTGCAGGCGGGTGATCGCCGAGGACACGTCGCCGACCCGGTCGGCGAGCAGCCCGACCGCGCCGACCGCGCGGGTCATCGGGTCGTCCTCGGCGCCACCCAGCGCCTTGGCCCGCAGGTAGGCTGCCTTCACCTCGGCCCAGCGCTCCTCCTGCGCCGGGCTGAGCCGGCCGCGCAACTCGGCCAGCTTGAGCAGGTTGGCCTCGGCGCCCGAGGTGAGGGTCTGCGCCTCGCCCAGGTAGTGGTCGTCGAGCACGCCCTCCAACTCGGCCTCGTTCATCGCCGGGACGATGCGTTCGGCCAGCTTGTTCATGTTGCGGTAGGAGCCCTGGAGACGGAACGGCGGCTCGGTGCGGGACTCGTCGGCCTGGCCGGCCGAGGCGATGTACGCCTGGTTGTTGCGCAGCACCACCCGCTGCACCCGGCGCATCTTGCGCAGCACCGACAGCACCTGCTCGAGCTCGGCCGCCGAGTACGCGTACGCCAGCCGGTCCGGTCGCACCGACTCGTCGCCCTCGGCCAGCCGGATCAGCAGCGGCAGGTCACCGCGTTCCCGGGTGGCCAGCGGCGCCAGCACCGCGTTCGCGGTGAGCGAGTTTTCCAGGTAGGAGAGCTCGAACGCCTCCTCGCGACCGGCCAGCACGTCGCCCAGGTTCCACACATCGGCCCGGTTGGCCAGCATGTCGGGGATTCGGAAGCGCTGCCCGCTCTCGGTGTACGGGTTGCCGGCCATGCACACCGCGAATCGCTTGCCGCGCAGGTCGTAGCGTTTTGTCTGGCCCGCCCAGACGCCCTCCATCTGGCGCTGGGCGTCGCACAGCGAGATGAACTTCTGCAGCAACTCGGGCGAGGTGTGCTGGATGTCGTCGAGATAGAGCAGCACGTTGTTGCCCATCTCGAGCGCGAACGAGATCTTTTCGACCTCCAGCCGCGCGGTCGAGTTGGGCGCCGCGGCCGGGTCGAGCGAGGTCACGTCGTGCCCCAGTGCCGGCCCGTTGATCTTGACGAAGACCAGGCCGAGGCGGTTCGCGACGTATTCCATCAGGGTGGTCTTGCCGTAGCCGGGCGGTGAGATCAGCAGCAGCATGCCGGACTGGTCGGTGCGCTTCGCGTCGCCGGCCGCGCCCAGCTGGCGGGCCAGGTTGTCACCGATCAGTGGCAGGTAGACCTCGTCCAGCAGCCGGTTGCGGACAAAGGTGGTCATCACCGACGGCTGGTATTCGGCCAGGCGCAGGCGGTCGCGCTCCGCGGTGGCCAGGGCGGTCCGTCGTTTCTGGTACGCCCGGTAGGCGGGCACCGTGGTCTCCCGGAACCGGCGTGTCTCCGCCAGGAAACGGTCGAGCCTGATCGGCAGTTTTCGGCCAGCAATCTTCGGGTGTACGCCGAGCAGGCCGTCGACCGTGGCGTCGAGCGCGGCGGCCGAGTCGTAGCGGGTGAGCTGGCTGCCGGTCAGTTCGATGGCGACCGCCTCGAGCAGGTCGTCGGCGGTGCCGCTCCCCGGGTGCGCGGCCCGGAACGCCGACAGCCACCCGGTGATCAGCTGTCGCCGCTCGGCCACCGTGCTGAGTCCGCGCAGGTCGTCGAGGTATCCGCGGTCGGTGCGGTGGAACCGGTCGAGGAATGTGCGCGCGCCGGCGCTCGTCACGAACCCGGCCTGGCCGGCGGCCAGCTCCTCGACCAGGTATTCGCCGACCCCATGACCACCGACCCCATGACCACCGACCGTGCCGCCGGCCGCCGTGTCAAGCTCGGCGGCCAGCTCGGCCAGACCGTCGGCGGCGCCGAACGCCTGCCGGGCCCGGGCCAGCGAGGTCGCCCGTACGGTCCAGGCCGAACGCTGCTCCGCGGTGGCGTCGAAGGCCCAGAACAGCTGGGCCGCGACCCGCACCGACGGCAGGTAGCGCAGCAGGCCGGCGGCCGCGTGCAGACGGATCACGGTGTCCAGCACCAGGGTGGCGTCGGCGTCGTGCACCCCGCGTTCGTAGCCCTCGTCGATGCGCGACTCGGCCTCCCGGCGTACCAGGTCACGCAAGGACCCGTCGGCCAGCGCGACGGCCACACCCGCCGGATCGGCCGCGAAGATCGCGGCGGCCAGGTGCTCGGCCCGGTAGATCTCCCGATTTTCGGAGACCAGCGACTGCTCCCAGAACGGGCGGGTGTCGGCCACGAACGAGGCGTCCCGGATCGGCGCGCGGTAGTCGGTGCCGGTGATCGTGAAGGCCAGCTCGGCGCCGTCCGGCACCAGCGTGAGATCGACGGCCTGGGTGTTGACCGCGAACGTGTGCCGGCCGAGGCGGATCGTGGTGCCGCCGTCGCCGTAGAGGTCGAGGCGGTCGCGCAGGGACCGGCCGGCCTCCTGACGGGCCGCCTTGACCCGGCCGTCGAGCTCCTCGGCCCGCACCGCGTCGCCCAGAGTGCGCAGCTCGGCGGCCACCGAGCGGAGCTTGCCCACCATCGGGTCGGTGGCGAAGTAGGTGTTGACCTCCTCCAGCGTGGCCAGGCCGGCGACCCGGCGCTGCACGCTCGCGAGGGTGCGCTGGGCCGAGGTCACCAGGCGGTCGGCGCGCCGGGCCCGCTCGTCGAGCAGGCCCTGGCGGCGGGCCGCGAACGCCTCGTAGAGCTCGGAGCGCTTGGCGGCCAGCGTGTCGATGAAGTCCTCGAACTCGCCGAACCGCGACTCCAGCGCCTCGACCTGCAGCATCAGCTTGGCCGACTGCTCGTCGCAGCGGTCCGGGGTGTCGGCCGTCGCCAGCCCCGCGGTGATCGCCTGGCCGAGCAGCGCGAACTCGGCGGCGAACGCGGCCCGGCCCTCGACGCCGGCCAGTTCCCGGCGGCGGGCGTCCAGCGTGGCCCGGGCCCGGTTGACCCCGCCGAGCACCTCGCCGATCCGCTCCAGGATCGCCACCCGGACCGTGGCGTCGGCGATGTCGAGCCCGCCCACCACATCGGTGACCACCTGGAGGCCGTCGGCCTGCTCGGTGAGCCGGGTCGCGACCGGCTCGGCGGCGGCCACCGTGGGGATGGCCGCGGCGTCGGCGACCAGCTGCTCGACGGCCTGCTGATAGCCGGCGAACGCGTCCTCGCGGCGCAGGAACTCAACGGCCCGGCGCGCGGTGGCGTCGACCTCGGCGGACAGCTCCGCGGCCAGCGCGTCGAGCCGGGCCAGGTCGACGTAGCGCAGCTCGCGCAGCGTCACGGCGTGGCCCTGCTGTTGGCGCAGCGCGGCGAGCAGCCCGATCCAGCCGTCGGTGCCGGCCGGCGCGTCGGCCCGGGCGCGCCGGATCAGCGCGGTGGCGCCAGCCTGCGCCTCGTCGACCGCGGCGGTGGCCTGCGCGGTGAGCGCCTGCACCGACTCGAACTCGTCGAGCACCTGCTCGGCGGTCGCGCGGACCTCGGACAGCGGGGTGGCGAGATCTTCCAGGTCGGACTCGCCGAGCCAGAAGTAGTGGTCGAACAGCCGGGTGCAGGCCGCAATGATCGCCTCGAACACCGCCCCGGACGGGGTCATCTCGTCGACCATCCGGGTCACCGTCAGCGCATCGGCGATGCCCCGCACCAGGTCGGCGTTGCCGATCCGCTCCAGCGGCCCGGTGCCGGCCGGCTGCGCCGCCGCGAACGTGTCGGACACGTACGGCGTCTGCCAGATCTGCATGGGGTGGACCCGGGTCGGCTCGTCGGAGTCGTGCCGGAAGGCGATCAGGGTGCCGTTGTCGAACAGCGAGTAGCCGTGGCACGCGATCGGGGTGGCGACCTCCTTGCGGATCACGTTGTACGGCAGCAGCAGGTAGCGGCCGGCGGCCCGGGCGTGGAAGACGTAGAGCACGTCCTCGCCGTTGACCGAGCGCACCACCCGCTCGAACTCCAGATCGGCGGTGTCCGCGTCGAACGTCTTGGCCACGCCGGTGGCCAGGTAGTAGCCGCCGGGGAAGATGATCCCCTGGTCCTCGGGCAGCCGCTGGCAGGCCTGCCCGATGCCGTCGAGCCGCTGCACGTCCCGGGTGCGCGAGTTGAAGACCAGGTAGCGGTGCTGGGTTTCCTTGTACGGCAGGATTTTCAACAGGATCAAAGGACCCACGACCGCGTACGCGATCTCGGCGTCGGCCAGGCTCTGCAGCGGCTCGGTGACCGGCTCGTTGAAGACGCCGGCGCCGTCCTCGGTGTTGTTCTCCACCTTGACCGTGAGGTTGCCACCGACCGTCTCGACGAAGACCTGGTCGAGGATCGACACGTGCGGGTGCCGGCCCAGGATGTGGTTCTCCCGGGTGGTCAGGGTCCACTCGAAGTCGTGCTGGGGCGGGAAGACGTGGTCCCGTTCGCCGCGGCTGTCCACATATGACACATTGCCGTCGGTCGCCACCCGCCAGCGCAGCACCTTGAGGTCGTCGGTCCGCGCCCCGGTCTGGAACACCGCCAGCAGCAGTCCCTCGAGCCGGCGCAACTGGAGCAGCCGGGTCTCCCGGTAGTACCGGTACAGCTCGGCGAAGTCGCGCTGGAAGCCCTCGTCGTCGAGCAGTCCGGGCTTGGTGGCCGCGGTGAACTTGCCGTCGGCGTAGTCGTGCACCGCGAACACGTCGGCGACCGCTGTCTCGGACTTGAGCCCGATGAAGACGTTGTAGCCGAAAAGCATGGTGCCGCCCACGTGCACGACGTCGCGCGGAACGCAGTTGTTCTCGGTGCGGATGCGCTCGGTGCCGGCGAGCCGCATCTGCTGCCCGCCGAACGTCTCGATCCGCTTGTCGTTCAGCGCCTCGGCGCGCGCCGCCAGCTCCTTGGCCTGCGCGCCCAGGCGGGCGCGCAGGACCTCGTAGGTGCCGGCGTCCAGAGTTTCACTCACCGGGCGGCCGGCACCTTCGCGTCGGCGATGCCCATCTCTTTCGCGGTGGCCAGCAGCTCACGCAGCTTGCCGGTGTCGCCGTTGCCGGCCTTGATCTGCTGGCTCAGGAAGGCCGCCAGACTGAGGTTGGCCACGTCACCGGTGGAGACCGAGCCGAGAGCCCGGGTCAGGTCGCCCATGAAGTCGCCGTTGCCGTCGAAGTAGCGCGAGCCGAGCGCCTGCGCCACGGTCGAGTTGCCGACGAAGCCGTCCACGCTCTTGCCCAGGGTGATCGAGCCGAGCAGCTTGTCGAAGAAGATCGAGTCGCCGCCGACGATGTCGATGTCGGCCTTCTCCAAGCCGGCCGCCAGAACCATGGCCTGCGACTCGGCGATCTCCTTGTGCACGTGGATGCCGGCCAGCCGGATCTCCTTTTCCATCTCCAAGCGCAGGCGGTATTCCTCGTGTTCGCGGGACGCCTCGTCGAGGGCCGCCATGGCACCGGCCTTGTCGGTGAGACCCTCGGCCTCGGCCAGCAGCTTGGCCTTGATCGCCTCGGCCGCGACCAGCGCCTTCTCGCGGTCGACCACGGCCTCGGCGCGGCCGGTCTTTTCCACCACCTCGGCGTTGCGCTCGCGGACCTGGACGTCGGCCAGGCCGGCCGCGGCCACCTCGGCCTGCACACCCTCGGCCAGCCGGATCTTGGCGCGGGCGTCCAGCTCGGCCGCCTGCTGCCGGGCCTCGGCCAGCAGCAGCTCCTCGCGGGCCCGGAACTTCGCCGCGGTCTCCGACGCCTCGGCCGCCTTGATGTCCTTGACCAGGGACTCCTGCGCCTCGGCCTCGGCCTGGATGATGACCGCCTGGCGGGTGCGCTCGGCCTCCTCGATCACCCGCAGCTTCTTGATGTTCTCCTCCTGCTCGGCCACGGTCCTTTCGACCGCGATCCGCTCCCGGATCACCTCGGCGATCAAGCGCTTCTCGGCCTCGACCTCCTTGTCCTTGGCGATCGTGGTGAGCTCGGTCTCGCGCTGCCGGGCGATGACCTCGAGCATCCGGTCCTTCTCGATCCGCTCGGTCTCGATGGCGATGACCCGCTCGCGGTTCTTTTCGGCGACCGCGATCTCGCGGGCCTTGTTTTCCTGCTGCACACCCAGCTGCTGGGCGGTGCGCAGCTCGGCACCCTCGGCGCGCAGCCGCTCCTCGGCCCGGGCCAGCGCGATCTCGGCGTCCTCGCGGGCCCGGATGGTCTCGATCTCGCGGCGCTGCTTGATCTCGGCGTCCGCCTGCCGGCGCTGGAGCTCGAGGATGGCCTCCTTGGCCTCCACGTCCTGCCGGGTGATCTCCTTCTCCTCGTTGCGCCGGTAGTCGTTGGTCTTGACCGCCTCGATCGCGGTGAGCTCGGTGATCTTGCGGATGCCCTGGGCGTCCAGGATGTTCTTGCTGTCCAGCGAGTGCAGCGGGGTCTGCTCAAGGAAGTCGATAGCCGCGTCCTCGAGGCTGTACCCGTTCAGGTCGGTGCCGATCACCGAGATGATCTGGTCACGGAAGTCGTTGCGCTTGGTGTAGAGGTCGACGAAGTCGAGTTGCTTGCCGACCGTCTTGAGCGCCTCGGAGAACTTGGCGCTGAACAGTTCCTGGAGCGTGATCTCGTTGCTGGCCCGCTGGGTGCCGATCGCCTGGGCCACCTTGATGACGTCCTCGGTGGTCTTGTTGACCCGCACGAAGAACGTGATCCGGATGTCGGCCCGGATGTTGTCGCGACAGATCAAACCCTCTCGACCGGTACGTGAGATCTCGATCGTCTTCACCGAGATGTCCATGACCTCGGCCTTGTGCAGCACCGGAAGGACGACCGCGCCGGTGAAGGTGACGTCCACCCGGCGGACCTTGGAGACGATGAGCGCCTTGCCCTGTTCGACCTTGTGGAACATGCGACTCAGGAAGAGCGCAAGACCGATGGCGACCAGAACGATGACTGCGACGAGAATGCCGAAACCGGTGGAGATTACGTCCATCAAATATCCTTCGTTGCGATATCAGCGGGGATGACCCAGAAGAACTCGCCCTCGGGGTCGAAGTCGTAGAGCAGTGCGACGGTGCCGGCGCGCAGGTCGTCGGTGCCGGCCTGGCGCACCTGGACGATCGCCGAGGAGCCGTCGCCGGCGTGCACCTCGGCCTGTCCGAACGTGCCGGTCACCCGCCCGGTGCGGATGATGCAGGTGTGGCCGACGAAGTCGGCGCGGGACGGATTGATGCCGACCGGCCGGAACCGTCCGATCAGGAGGGTCGCCAGCCGGGTGAGCAGCCAGGCGGCGACCAGGGCGGCGATCAGCGCCACCCAGCCGGGCAGGAATTCGGCGCCGGCCAGGCTGCCGAACCAGGCGAACGCGACGAGTAGCGAGAGCGGAACGGTGACCGGCACGCCGCCGAGACCGGCGAAGTCGAGCGTGCTGTCGTCGCCGACCGCCTCCGGGTCGACGCCGCCGGTGATCACCACCAACCAATAAGCCACCACAATTACCAAAAGCGGCGTGAAGAGCACGGTGGGGAAGCTGAACGCAGCCTCGAAGAACCCGCCCATTGCCTGTTCGTGCCCCCGTTCCCCGTGTTGCCGGCCCCCATGGTGACAGGCCGGGTCAATGCGCGCTAGCACGAATTCCACACGCTCGCTGCAATTCGGAGAAAGGTCCGCTGAACGCGGGGTCCAGTGCCAAAAGGCCCGTTTCCGCCTGTCTGGGCGATTAGCGTTCCCGGCGATGATGCAGATGACAACCGAGGTACGTCACCCGGCCGCGCACGACCGCGCGGCCGGGCCGTCCCTCCGGTTCCGTCCGGACGTCGAGGGCCTGCGCGCCGTGGCGGTCGCCGTGGTCGTACTGTTCCACGCCGGCGTCCCCGGAATCGGCGGCGGCTACATCGGGGTCGACGTCTTCTTCGTCATCTCCGGCTTCCTGATCACCACGCTGATGCTGCGCGAGGTGCACGAGACCGGGAATCTGTCGCTGCTGCGCTTCTATGCCCGGCGGGCCCGGCGGATTCTGCCGGCCTCCACGGTCGTGCTGATCGCGGTGACCCTGGCCGGCTACCACTGGCTGGGCTTCCTGCGCGGCGACGAGATCGCCTCGGACGCCCGCTGGGCGGCGCTGTTCGCGGCGAACTTCAACTTCGCACAGCAGGGTGTCGACTATCTGACCTCGCAGGCCGCGCCGTCGCCGCTGCAGCACTTCTGGTCGCTGGCCGTCGAGGAGCAGTTCTACTTCGTCTGGCCGGCCCTGCTGGCCCTGCTCATCTGGCTCGGGCTGCGGCACGCCACCCCGGTCGTGCTCGGCCTGGCCGTGGCCGCCTCGCTGGGCTTCTCGATCTGGCAGACCGGCACCACCTGGTCGTATTTCTCCCCGGCCACCCGGGCCTGGGAACTGGGGGCCGGCTGCCTGCTCGCTCTGGCAGCCGGCCGGCTGACCCGGATCCCGCCCCGGATCGCGGCCGCGATGGCCGGTGTCGGGCTGGCCGGGATCGTGGTGGCGGCGCTCAGCTTCGACAGCACCACACCCTTTCCCGGGTACGCGGCGGCGCTGCCGATCGTGGCGACCGTGCTGGTGCTGGCCGGCCGCGGGGACGCCCTGCTGGCGGTCCGCCCGATGCAGTGGCTCGGGCGGATCTCGTACTCGCTCTACCTCTGGCACTGGCCGGTGCTGATCGTCGCCGAGCAGGCGTACGGTCCGCTGTCCGGGCCCGCCCGGTTCTGGCTGGTTCTGCTCAGCGTGGTGCTGGCCGCGATCACCTACGCCTGCATCGAGAACCCGGTCCGGCACAGCCGGCACCTGCGGCGCTCCCACCTGCGTACGGCGGTGGTGGCGGTGCTGCTCATCCTGGCGCCGCTCGCGGTGGCGCAACTGACCACGATCACCTCGCCCGCCGGCGCGGGCGGTGGTGCCGAGCATCAACCCCGGTTAGGAGCGCCGCTCCCACATGTCCAGCCCTGAGCCCCGTCGTCGTCTGCCCTACCTGCTCGTCCTGCTCACCGTGCTGGTCGCGGGTGCGGTCGGCTGCGGCGGCGAGAAGCAGTCGACGGGTACGAGCACTGAGCAGCCGGCGCCGCGGGTCGAGTTGTCGACCGTCCTGGCCGCGGTCCGCAAGGCGCCGGCAATCCGCACCGTGCCGCCAGACCTGACGCCGTCCATCGCGACGGCCGGCGACGACATGGGCTTCGACAACGAGAAGTGCGAGGTCGCGCCGCAGGTCGACCGGATGCCCGACCCGTGCGTCTTCGGCGACCCGGCCAGCGCGTTCCGGGTGGTGCTGTACGGCGACTCGCACGCCGGCATGTGGCTGCCGGCCATGATGCCGATCGCCCAGCGCCGGGAGTGGCGCCTAGAGTTCTACGGCAAGCCGGCCTGCCCGACACCGAAAGTAACGTTCTGGAACGAGCAGGAGCGGCGTCCGTTCACCGAGTGTGACCGTTTCCGCGACTTCGTCCTGAGCCGGTTCCAGGCCGACCCGCCCGATCTCGTGGTGGTGACCAACGAGAGCTTCGGCCGCAAACTCGACCGCGGTGAGCCGATCACCGCGTCGCAGTGGCAGGAGGGGCTGCGGCAGACGCTGGCCACCATGCGCCGGGCGGTACCCCGGGTGATCGTGCTGGGTGACACCCCGGTGCTGGACGAGAGCGCGCCGGACTGCCTGGCGGCGCACGGCGCGAACCTCGCGGCCTGTTTCACCACCAGGGCGAAGGCCACCGAACGGGTGTGGAACGACGCCGACAAGGCGGCCGCGGAGGCGACCGGCTCGGGATACATCCCGGTACTGCCGTGGCTGTGCAGCGCGGTCTGTACCCCGGTGATCGGCAACGTCGTGGTCTACCGCAACCGGTTCCACCTGTCCGCGACGTACGCCCGGATGCTCAACGGGGTGCTGGAGGACGCGCTGTTCCAGACGCACCCCGCCGATCAGATGCCGTAACGGCCCGGCCCGTCACCGCGGGCCGGGCCGTCCGGTGCTTCTCTGCCGGCTACCGATTACCGGCGGCGGCGCAGGATCGTGGCGGCGATGGCCGCGATGCCCATGGCCGCGGCGGCGAGCACCGCGAACGGGAGCGGGCGGCGGGCCACGGTGGCCGGGTCGCCGTCGGTGAACTGGTGCTTGGCCCGATCGGCCGCCTCGGCGGCCGACTCGGCCACCCGCGACGCGGTCTCGGTGGTGGTCTGCTGCACCCCGGCTACCGTTGCGCGGTGCGTGGTGCCGGCCGCGGCTGCGGCGCGGTTGGCCTCGGCCGTCCTGGTGCCGGAGTCGGCGGCGGCCCGGTTGGCCTCGGCCGTGCGGGCGGTCGCCGCGTCCCTGATCTCGGCTGCCTTCTGCACGGCGGCGCCCTTGGCCGCGGCCGTCTTGCCGGCGGCGGCCTCCTTGACCTGGGCGGTCTTGTCGGCAGCGGCCTGCTTGACGTCGGCGGCCTTGTCCTTCACCTCGGCGGCCTTCTCCGCCGCGGCCTGCTTCACGTCCGCCGCTGCGTTCTGGACCTGGGTCTTCTTGGCCGTGGCGACCTGCTTGATCTGCGCCTTCACGTCGGTCTTGGCGGCCAGCGCGGCGGCCGTCTCCTGCAGCTCGGCCCGGGTTTCGGCGATCTCCGCCCGTACCTCGTCGGCGGTCCGGTTCTCGGCGCTCATGAGCGGCGTCCCTCCTTGATCGCGGCCTTGACCGCCTCCACGTCGCGCCGGCCGCTGGCCATCGCGTCCTTGGGCTCCGGCGGCAGCGCGCGCTGCACCTGGCTCTTGCCGATCAGCGCGGCGATGCCGGCCGCGGCGAACAGCACCACGGTCACCACCAGGGCCGCGACCCAGACCGGCAGCACCAGGGCCAGGGCTGCGCCGACGGTGACCAGGAGCGCGCCCAGGCCATACAGCGCCAGGACGCCGGCGCCACCGAGCAGTCCGGCCCCGGTGCCCGCGCGCTTGCCCTTCTCCACCATCTCCATCCGGGCCAGCGTCAGCTCGTCCCGTACGAGCGTCGAAACCTGCTCGCCCAGCTGCTTCACGAGTTCCGAAGTCGGTTGGTGCTCGGTGTGCGTAGTCATGCGTGCATCCCTCCTTCTGCCGATCCCTTTACCCGGCAAAACAGGAGGTAATCGACCCGATTACTGGCCGATCTCGCTGACCTGGGAAAACGGACGATCATCCCACCAGGTCGCGTGAATGATGAAGCTGTGCCCGGTCTCGTTGAAGTAGACCGCCATGTTGTCCGGGGAGTCCTGGACCTTCTGCACCGCGTACCCGTCGGCGGGCGTCGCGGTGACCAACTCGACCACCCCGTCCGAGGTCATCCGGATCACCGCCTGCCCGCCCTCGACCTTGAAGGAGCGGACGAACGTGCGCAGGCCGTCCGCCGCGGTGGTGACCGTCCAGCCGTCCTCGGTGGTGGTCGGCGGCGTGGTGGCGCGGCCCGGCGCGGACGTGGTCGCGGAGCCGGACGTCGGCGTGGGTGCGGTGGTGCGCGGCTTGCGAGAGGTCGGGGCGGTCGTCGGTCGCGACGGAGCGTCACCGGGGCCAGTCACGCTGGGCAACGGTGCCGGGAAGCTCGTCGCGTTCGCGGCCGGCAACTGGGCCAGCGCGGTGTCGGCCGGCTCGCTCGTGCGCAGCACCGGCAGGATCGCCACGCTGCCCAGCACGATGCTGGTCGCCGTGGCGGCGCACCAACCGGCGACGGGGGCCAACCGGAAACTTCCCATCTAGTTATCGTCTCACTTACACCTATGGTGTACGCCATGGCGTTGATCCTGCTGGTCGAGGACGACCGCATCATCACGGCCGCCCTGTCCCGCGCCCTGACCGACGCCGGGCACGTGGTGCGGCCGGTGGGCCGGGCCGCCGACGCCCTCAAGATCGTTTCCGCGGAACGGCCCGATCTGGTGATCCTCGACCTGGGGCTGCCGGACATCGACGGCACCGACGCGCTGCGGATGATGCGCTCGGTCTCCGACGTACCGGTGATCGTGGCGACCGCCCGCCGCTCCGAGGCCGACATCATCAGCCTGCTCAGCGCCGGTGCCGACGACTACGTGACCAAGCCGTTCTCCGGCGGGCACATCCTGGCCCGGATCAACGCGGTGCTGCGCCGGGCCCGCACCGCGCCCGAGCAGGCGCCCCAGGAGATCACCGTCGGCGAGTTGGTGATCAACCCGCGGCAGCGCCGGGCCGAACTGGCCGGTCAGGCGCTCCAGCTGACCCGGCGCGAGTTCGACGTGCTGGCCTACCTGGCCGAACGCGTCGGGCAGGTGATCAGCCGCCGGGAGCTGATGAACGAGGTGTGGAACCAGGCCCGGATCGGCGAGGAACAGACCATCGACGTGCACATCTCCTGGTTACGGCGCAAGCTCGGCGAGACGGCCGCGCAGCCGCGGTTCTTGCACACCGTCCGCGGGGTCGGCGTCATGATGGTCGATCCCCAGTGAGGTGGGCCCAGTGAGGTGGGACCAGTGAGGTGGGCCCAGTGAGGTGGGCGCTCAATCGGCTGGCCCTCGCGATCACCTCGATGGTGGCGCTGGCGTTCCTGGTGCCGCTCACCCTGGCCACCCGGCAGATCGCGTACGACCGGGCGATCAGTGACGCGCGCCAGCAGGCCACCTCACTGGTGACCGTGCTGGGGGTGGACGCCGATCCGACCCTGCTGACGAACGCGGTCGCCAGCACCACCGCGGGCAGTCGCGGCCGGCTCGCCGTGCACCTGCCCGATGTCGCCCCGATCGGCGTCTCGCACACCGTGGCCGGGCAGGTCGCCGGGGCCGCCCAGGATCGCAGGTCTGCGCTCGCGACCGTGCCGGACGGCGTCGCCTACCTCCAGCCGACCGTGCTCACCGACGGCCGGACCGTGGTGGTCGAGGTGTTCGTGCCGGACGCCGAGACGCGCCGCGGGGTGTGGCCGGCCTGGCTGGTGCTCGGCGGGCTCGCGATCGTGCTGGTGGCGGGCTCGACGCTGCTCGCCGACCGGCTCGGCAGCCAACTGGTCAAGGCCACCCGGCAGCTCGCCACCTCGACCCGGCGGCTGGGCGGCGGCGACCTGGCCACCCGGGTCGAGCCGGCCGGACCGCGCGAGCTGCGGGACGCCGCCGCCGCGTTCAACACCATGGCCGACGACCTGCGCAGCCTGCTCGACAAGGAGCGGGAGCTGGCCGCCGATCTGTCCCACCGGCTGCGGACGCCGCTGACCGCGCTGCGGCTGGACGCCGAGGCGATGCCGCCCGGCCCGGTGGCCGACCGGATGCGCCAGGCCTGTGACCTGCTCGACGAGGAGCTCGAGGCGATCATCACGGGCGCCCGGCTGGGGGTGGAGGCGCGCGGCCGGGAACGCACCGACCTGGTCGAGGTGCTCGCCGACCGGCTGGCGTTCTGGTCGGTGCTGGCCGAGGACCAGGAACGGCCCTGGCAGGTGGTCGGCGGCGAGGTGCCGGTCATGCTGCCGCTGCCGCGCAGCGAGCTGATCCTGGTGGTCGACGCGATGCTCGGGAACGTCTTCTCGCACACCCCGGACGGGGTCGCGTTCCGGGTCACGGTCTCGCCGGACGGCCTGCTGGTGGACGACGCCGGACCGGGCATCGCCGACCCGGCCATGGCGGTGCGGCGCGGGGTGAGCGGGGCCGGCTCGACCGGGCTGGGCCTGGACATCGTGCGCCGGGCCGCCACCGAGTCCGGCGGCGAACTGGTGATCGAACGCAGCCCGCTGGGCGGCGCCCGGGTCGGCATCCTGTTCGCCGCCCGGTCCGCGGTTTCATGATCCCTTCCGGCTTCTTTAAGGAACCTTTATGGCTCCGCCCCATAGCGTGCTCGCCGTACCTGGCCCCGAAAGCTACGGAGAGCAGCCATGCGCAGGAAGATCGCCTACCCCCTGGTCGCGCTCGGAATGACGGTCGGCTCCACGCTGACGGTGGCGTCGCCCGTGCTGGCGCACGGATACGTCTCGACGCCGCCGAGCAGGCAGGCGCTGTGTGCGGCCGGCACGGTCAAGGACTGCGGGCCGATCCAGTTCGAGCCGCAGAGTGTCGAGGCGCCGAAGGGTGCGAACCGCTGCGACGGCGGGGTGCAGCAGTGGTCGGTCCTGTCCGACGAGTCGCGTAACTGGCCGGCCCGGCCGGTGGGCTCCTCGGTCACGTTCACCTGGGTGCTGACGGCGCGGCATCGTACGGCCGACTTTGTGTATTTCGTCGGTGGTACGCAGGTGGCCCGGTTCGACGGCGGCAACGCCCAGCCGGATGCGGTCGTCACGCACACGGTCGACATGTCGAAGTTCCCGGGGCGGCGGACGGTGCTCGCGGTGTGGAACATCGGGGACACGATCAACGCCTTCTACAGCTGCGTGGACCTGAACGTCGGTGGAGGAGCCGGAGCTGCTCCGACAGCTGCTCCGACCACTGGCGCGCCTGCTCCCGCGCCGACTGCCACGAAACCGACCGCCGCACCGACGTCCGCTCCGGCGAAGGCTTCGGGGACCTGGGCCGCGGGCACCTCCTACCGGACCGGGGACGAGGTGACCTTCAACGGGGTCCGTTACCAGTGCCGGCAGTCGCACACGTCGATCAACAGCTGGGAGCCGTCGATCTACACCCTCGCCCTCTGGCTGCCGCTGTGAAGCGCCGGGTACTCCTCGCGCTGGCCGCACCGCTGCTGCTGACCGCCTGCGGTACCGCGTCGCCACCCGCCGCCACGTCGTCCGGTGCCGGGAGCGCCGCGGTCAAGTCGGTGGCCGAGATCCAGGCCGGCGCCGAGTTCAACGACACCGACGTGATGTTCCTGCAGATGATGGTCCACCACCAGAAGCAGGGCCTGGAGATGACCGCGACGGCCGCCGAGCGGGCGAAGAGCCCGGAGCTCAAGGTGCTGGCCGAGGCGGTGCAGGCCACCGAGAAGGACGAACTGGCCATGATGCAGTCCTGGCTGAAACAGTGGAACAAGCCGGTGGACGTCGACACGAACACCAGCCTGCACGCCGACCACGGCGGCCTCCCCGGCACCGGCGCTGCCGAGATCAAAGCGCTCAGGACGGTCAAGGCGACCCAGTTCGACAGCGCCTTTCTCAACCTGTTCCTGGCCCACCAGCACAACGCGGTGGAGATGGCCCAGCAGGAGGTTGGCAAGGGCGCCAACCAGGCCGCGAAGGACTTCGCCACCCGGGTCCGCGACTCGAGGCAGGGCGAGATCCAGCAGATGCTCAAACTGATGAACGGCTAGCCCGGTTCAGCTGCCAGCGGGCGGGCGGTCCTTCTCGGCCGTCCGCCCGTTCCGGCATTCGGCCCCTTTTGTCGGCTTGCGCGGCGTAGGTTATGCCCGCAAATCACCGGATTCCAGGGGGCCTGCTGTGTTCCGTACCCTCGCATTGATCTTGACCTTGGGTCTTCCCGTGCCCGGTTGGGAGCACCCCGGCTATGACGCCGAGGACAGCTTCTACAATCCGGGCGAGTCGGCGATCAACACGGCCAGCATGCCGCACCTGACCAGGCGGTGGTCGGTGCAGTTGCGCCAGCACGAATCCTGCCCCGGCCCGTCCGCGCCGCTGGTCGCCACCGGCCGCGTGATCGCCACGGATGACCTGGGGATCAGCGCCTACCAGGCTCTGACCGGCAAGCTGGCGTGGCGCTACAACTGGCCGGACCCGCTGGACTCGGACACTCCTTACCTCGGCGTCGCCGGCAACGTCGTGATCGCCGCCAACTCGGACTGCAACTCGGCGAGCGACCCGGACGGCACGCTCACGGCGCTCGACCTGGCCACCGGCCGCCCGCGCTGGACCAAAGAGGTGGACATCCCCATCTACAGCGCGCTGGTCGACAAGAACCTGCTGGTCATCTCCGGCGAGTCGATGTCGGACGAACTGGGCACCTTCGCCTACCGCGTGTCCGACGGCCAGGAGGTCTGGCGAAAGATGGGCTACCTGGCGTCGAGCGTCTCGGCGAACGGCCGCATGCTGCTCAACAAGGGCAACTCCACGACCGCGGTCGCGGTTGCCGATGGTGCGGCGCTATGGACGAAGTCCCGCAAATGGCTGAGCCAGAGCGCCACCCCGGCCGCCGACCGTTTCCTGGTCACCGAGGGCATGGCTCTGCTGGCCGTCAACGCCGCCACCGGCGCGATCGCCTGGACGGCTCCGGGTAAGGCCGCTGACTTGCTGGCCACCGACGGCCGTAGGGTTTACCGGGCTTCGGGCCGCACGATCGAGGCGGTGTCGGCGGCCAACGGGCGTCTGTTGTGGTCCCGCCAACAACCCACCGAGCCTAATCAGCCGGTGCGGGCGGGCGGTCTGCTCTTCACGGGCGGCGCAGTCCTGAATCCCGTGACGGGGGCGATGGTCGCGGCCGGCACTCCGTTCGCCGGTAAGCAGGTAATCGCGGGCGGCCGCCTGTTCACGGTCAACGGCAGCACCCTATCCAGCCACGCGCCTAGGCAAACAATCGTGAGGCGGCT
>NZ_BOMV01000049.1 GCF_016862375.1 Paractinoplanes rishiriensis
CCGCGACCATGTTCGAGTCGTCCCGATCGACTGCGCAGATCGTGTCTGAGCTGCGGGTTTCCGCGAAGTCAGTGCGGGAGTGGGGGAGAAGATGGGCAGCCGGAACAACGGACGCCCTCGCGTCGGCCGGGCCGGGTGGCTCGGACTATAGCCTCGTCGCCGACCAGCAGAAACAACTCGCCGAGATGCTCGACGCCGGGCCGGTTGTGCACGGCTGTGACGACGCCCGCCGGACCCTTGCCCGGGTGGCGGAGCTGATCGAACGCCGCTTCAGCGTCTCCTGCACCCTGCGCGGGGTGTCCTATCTGTTGCACCGCATGGGCTACAGCCAGCAGGTCCCCATATGCCGGGCGATCGAACGTGACCCGGAGGCGATCGCGAACTGATATCGCCGACGGTGGCCGTCGGTAAGAGGTTAGGGGCGGCGCGGAATGCGTGGATCTGCTTCCAGGACGAGCAGGCCAGGTGCTGCGTCCGCCGGTGGCCAAGACCTGGGCGCGCCGCGGGCACACCCCCGTGGTCCAGATCTCCGGCAAGGCTCCGGCCGCGTGTCGATCGCCGGGCTGGTCTGCCTCAAGCCCGGACACCGCGGTCGGCTGATGTGGCGCACCCGCCTGCACCGCGGCCGTGCCGGGGAACGGGGCAGTTTCAGCGAGGACGACTACATCGCCATCCTCGACCAGGCCCACCAACGCCTGCAGGCCCCGATCGTGCTGATCTGGGATAACCTCAACACCCACGTCAGCCGCCGCCTGCACACGTTGATCGCGGCCCGGACCTGGCTGACCGTGATCCGGCGACCGTCCTACACGCCCGACCTCAACCGGGCCGAAGGCGTCTGGCGGTGAATGAAACGCGGACTGACCAACATCGCCGCCCACGGCGTCAACCACCTCGCCAAACGCCGGCTACGCGCCTGCCAGCAACACACCGATCTCCTCGCCGGCTTCTTCGCCAACACCGGCATGACCCCTCGAACCGGAACCGGTATGACAACGCGAACCCCAGCCTTTCAACCTCTGTAGCTCCGGTTGAGCGGGACCGCAACCCATGCTCCCTTCGGAAGCTCGAACCCGAGGCGCTTAGCCTTCTCACGTTCTTCGACCCACGTCTCGACGAGCAGTTCGAACCCGGCTTGCCGGATCGCCTCCTTCGCTTGCCGCGCCCGACGTAGCGGGTCGGCCAGCTGGAAACCCACGGTCTCGATCACCTGGCGGGGGAACATGGTGTTGGGTAAGCGCGTGAATAGGGCGGTCAGCCGGATTACCAGGCCGGCGTAAGGATCGAATACGGCAGCCACGCCTGCCGCATCTAGAAGGCGTAAAGGGTTCCTTGACATAGCTGTTTCAGGGTAGAGCGGAACAGCGTACTTCCTGAGTGCGTCGACGATCACTCCCCGCTTCTGGTCCCGGTTACCTTGCCCGCCGTGCAACCAGGCGCGGTGTGTCCTCATTAGCCAGGCGGAGTGCTTATCTCCCGCAACATTGATCTTCACAAGGATGCACAGTTCACACTGCCCCTCGCGCGGGATACTCCAGTTCTCCCCAACGGTGCCCTTGATGTCGACTGGAACGTCGTTGATGAGTGTGTCCGGACTTCGGAGCTTTGGGAGCCCCAATGCGTCGAGCAGGTGGTACTGAAGTTTCGTGCCGACGGTTCGCCGCTCATCGCTGTCAACTAAGGGAGAAGCAAGATCGAACCTTCCGGTTCTTGCTCCATCGAGAACGTAATCGACGGAGGACTGGATGGCTTCACCGAAAATTTTGGACAACGAAGGGCTTTGACGTAACCAAGCCAGCGCTGTACGCAGCTCCTTGTCAGCGGCAGGATGCTCTAGCCGATGCGCTCCGCCACGGATGTTGATACAGAAGTCACCCGGTCCCAGGGTCAGTCCCTTCACCGCCGCTCCAGCCTTCGCGTCAAGAGCTCCCGTACGGCGTCAGTTTCCCCTATGTCAAGAAGTTCCATCATGATGCGTGTGTGATCCGGATCCATCCGTTGAGCGGCATACACGATGATTGCGGACGCTTCGTCAAGCAGTGCTGCTTGACGGCAGTCGGCAATCGCGGCCGCTACCTCGGCAGGTCTCCCGGCCCGGCCTATGTGGCGCACGATGCCGGCGGCGTCGGCTACCTGGTTAGCAGCCAACCTCAAACTGAGGTCCTCAATAACCGCCCATCGCCGCTGCCGGTCCCCCGGCTCGGGGGGGACCGGCAGCGCCGTGTCCTGGTCGATCGGCCGGACAGAGGCGAAAGCCGGCTCCGCTGGAACTCCTAGCGACGGCCCATTGCCGGACAGGCCGCAAGTCGGGCAGGCCGCTCCTGGCTTGGCCGTGCGTACCTCCTCGCACAGTTGCCGGACAACGTCATCAGGTGGCAGAACACGGTCGCTCCTGCCCGCGTATCTCGCTGCCAGCTGGTGAATCGACATCACCAAGTCGACGTGAGGCCGTTTCCGCTTTCCTCGAACTAGGTCCGAAACGAGCGACTTCGATACGTTGCACTCGTGAGCTATCGCCCGCTGAGAGATGCCGCTGTCACTCAGGATGTCGAAGCAATCACCGATTGCTCGAGTAAGGTCGCGCAACGCACCAGGCGGAAGTTCCTTTTGGGTACGGTGTCCCAATTTGGGCAATTTGCGACTCCAGTCCACGGCGTGAGTGTGTGACCCCTCCAAGCTTGTGGGGGGTCCCTCCGAGCCTTCGCACCTGCATTCTGCCGCTCGAATGAGCGTACCGCCGGTCCCCGTCTGTCCCGAATTTTTTCGGGACAGACGGATCCTTCCCACTAGGCCGTTTGTGGGGTTGATTGGTGAGGTCCCGGCTCACCTCGCCCGAGAATGATCGGTGCAGGCGCCGAAGATCTTGATCGCATCGATCGTTGGCGTGGGTGCCTTGCCCACGCCTAGAAGTGAGTGAGGGTTCCCTGATGACTCTGCCTGACTGGAGCGACGAACGTCTTGGCACTATGAAACGAGCGGCTCTGTGGCTCGTCCAGGTGATCGGCGAGGGTAACGTCTTCACGAAGAGCCAGCTTCGCGATGCATTCCCCAGCACAGCGCAGATTGACCGTCGCATGCGCGATCTGCGCGACTTTGGCTGGAAGATCGACACAAACCGCGAGGATGTGAGCCTGGACTCCAACGAGCAACGGTTCACTCAGATGGGCATCCCCGTCTGGGAGCCGGGCAAGGCCACACGTGGCGATGCCTCAGCCGTCACGCCGAGCCAGCGCAGGGAGATCCTCGTGCGCGACGGTTATAAGTGCCGCAGCTGTGGTGTTGGTCCGGGCGAGAAGTACGCGGGCATGGAGACTACGTCGCAGCTTGACATCGCCAGGAGGCGTGTTCGGATGCCAGACGGCCGGCTCCAAACCGACCTGGTGGTTGAGTGCAACCGTTGCCGAGTGGGAGGTCGTGACCTGATCGCCGACCTGCAGACCATCTTGGCGAAGGCGGCGGAGCTGCCGATGATCGAGAAGAGGATGCTGGCCGGCTGGATTGACGAGGACGCGCGAACCTTTAGCGAAGTTGAACAAATCTGGGCCGACTACCGCACGTTGCCTCTCGAAGCGCGCAAAGTGGTTCGTTCTGAGCTTCCGTGAACCTAGCTTTATTGCGCTTCACTCTCGATACGCCGCAACGCATCAACGCCGACTGTAAGGATTGAAGGATGACGACTGACTTCGGCCTCCCGCCGACCTCCGCAGCGGTCCGCGCGCAAGTTGAGGAGCGGCTGGCAGAGGTTCACAGGTCCAGTGGTGTGGCCGAGACGCTAAAGGTTGAGTTCCGCGGCGGACCGATGAACGTCCAGGTTATCGACATGCCGGTGATGAACCTCTTTTATAACCCGGGAACGCACCGCATCCGAGCGCAACGGAGCCATGACCCTGGCAAGGATGCGGTATTAAGTGCCGATCCGTGGACCGATGAGAGTCAGGAGTACCTGCACTACCTGCTAACCACGCAACCGGCGGATCCGTCGCGCCGTGATCCGCGCTTCGACGAGCTTAAGGAGAGCCTACGCGAGTACCGGCAGCTTGAACCGGGTCTGATTACTCGCGACGGCATCCTGGTCAATGCGAACACTCGCCGGGCCGCCTTAAAGGAGCTCGGATTTCCCTCTATCCGCGTCGGAGTTTTGCCGGCAACATGCACGTGGGAAGACATCCACGCAGTAGAGCTTACTCTGCAGCTGCGACAGGATCATCGCCGCGACTATTCCTACATCAATCACCTGCTGGCACTCGATGAGCAGATGACACTTGGCCGGCAATTGTCCGACATCGCCCGCATGTTCCACACGACATCGCAAGCGCTCGAGCGCGATGTATGGATCCTCAGCAATCTGCGGGATCTCGTGCGGCGGAGTTCTAACGGCGGATTCGCCTTGCGCTTGATGGACTTCGAAAACGCAAAGGAAAAACTTTTCGAGCTGTACCGGAGTGTTAAGGGAGAGCGGAATGCGGAGAAGGCCGATCTGTTAAAGGAGGCACGCTTGGCCGCCATCACGCTCGACTTCGCCAAGACTGACGTCCGATACATTGGGGCGGATTTCCAAAGCCGTTTCCTCGATCGGCGCCTGCCCGAGGAACTCAAACCTGCGGTGACAGTGGCAGCTGCCAAGACAATCCCCGGCCTCAATAGGGCCGCACCTATGTCCGCACCGACGGTTGCTTCAGCCAAGGCACTCACGGACACTGTCTTGAAGGTGAAGGCTATCGAAACAGCAGGGGAAAATGCTGAACCGGTGGCGCTAGCCGAGGCCTCCAGGGTCAAGAAGCATCTCGTCGATGCCTTTGATGATGCGCTTGAGTTCGCCGGCAAAGACTTCCGGATGCGCAAGAAGCGGCAGGCTGCCCCCGACCGCGTCGCCGATGCCTGTAAGGATCTCGAGCAATGTGTTACCGATCTCGTGATGGCTCGTGGCAGTGGAAGCCTCGATCAGGAGGCATTCGATGACGCGCTGGTAAAGCTGCGTGATATTCTCGGCCGGGTGGCTGTTGAGGCTGGCAAGACGATCGAACTTCCTGGCGAAGGACTCGCATGGCTGAATGCGGTCGCGGGCGAGAAATGACCCCTACGCCGCCTACGCCCGATGCTTCGCTGCACCTGTCGTTCGACGTTACTCGCACGAGAGTGGTAATGCGGACGCGCGACAGCTTCCGCGAGGAGTTTGCCATCTTGATAGGCAGGGTCGCAGCGGGCGGCCAGACTGGACCCCTTACCGCCGAGATCGACCTCGACGACTTCCTCGCGGGGGTAGGTGAGCTCGCGTCGTGGACTGACGACGACGTCCGATGGGAGGACGCGCTTGCCAGCCTGGTGACCGCCGTTCTCGACGATGCCGACATTGCTGAGAGGCGGCTGACCGGCGGTGACGCAGTCGCAGACCTGGACTCCGTCGAGAGCGAGAATATTGAAAAGCTGCTCGGCGCAGGATGGACGGGCGAACTGACGAGTTTTCAGAAGCGCGATATCGCGAGCCTGTTGTCGTTGCGCCATGGAGCGAACTTCAGCGTTCCCGGGGCCGGCAAGACGCGCGTCGCTCTTGCCTTGTTCTCTGCCATGCGGGAGCGCGGTGAGGCGCAGCGTCTGCTGGTCATATGTCCAAAGTCCGCCTACGAAGCCTGGGAATTCGAAGGTGCCTTGTGTTTCGGCAACCTGCTGCGAACATCGATCATGGGAACGAGTCCCGAGGCCGGCGCTGAGCTCCTCATTGTCAACTACGAGCGGCTTGGGCGCGCCGTCAACGCACTATCCGCTTGGCTGAGGGCGTCACCAACAATGCTTGTTCTTGACGAGGCGCACCGTATGAAGCTCGGCTCGAGTGGTGCGTATGGGTCCGCATGTCTGGCTCTTGGCCCATTGGCCAGCCGAAGATTAATAATGACAGGGACCCCAGCGCCAAATGGCGCAAAGGATCTTGAGAGCCTGCTGTCATTTGTCTGGCCTGGCCATGGGAAGAGGGTTGTCGCTGATGCAGTCGGTGGCGGCAATCTAGCGTATGCAAGCTCGGTACTGCGCCCTCTCTTTACGCGCACGACTAAGGCTGAGCTCGGGCTCCCGCCGGTTAGCACCAGGATCCGCTACGTCGAACTGCCACCACTACATCAAGAAATCTACGAGGCGCTTAAGGGAAATCCCACAGCCCGGTCTGGAGACATCGAAGCGCTCGGCAAGGCGATGCTGAGAATGCTCATGGCAGCCACTAGTCCCGCATTGCTAGTCGAGGGCAGTACGCGGTACGAGCCGCTCAGCTATCAGGTTCCGCCTTTGGAAGCTTCCCCTGGTGACTCGCTCGGCAATCTGTTGAAGAATCTTCCGCGGTACGAGTTATCGCCGAAGTACGAGGCTGCCATCAAGATTGTTGCTGAGAATGCCGCGATGGGGAGGAAAACGCTAGTTTGGACGACCTTCGTGCGCAGCATTACCACGCTGGAGCGTCTCCTTGGACGTTTTAGCCCGGCGGTCGTGCACGGCGGAACCCCAGATCGCGAGGAGCAAATTCGTCGGTTCCGGGATGATCCGGAATGCATGGTGCTCATCTCGAATCCGGCGACCCTTGGTGAGGGAATTAGCCTGCACCATGAGTGTCATGATGCTCTCTACGTAGACCGAGATTTCATGGCGGGGCGGTTCCTGCAAAGCCTCGACCGTATACACCGGCTCGGCCTCGCTCCAGAGACGGAGACGCGCGTAACTGTGCTGGCTGCGCGAGGAACTGTCGATGAGGTAGTGACACGCCGCCTAGAGGAGAAGCTTGAATTCATGGGCAGAATCCTTGATGATCACGCCGTTCGCCAACTCGGTGACCTCCAAGAAGAGGACATTTCGGCGATTGGCGGTATGGACGCAGCTGACATCCGTGCTTTGCTGGCGCATTTAAGCGGGAGGGACTGAACTTGGGTGTCGTGCACTCGTTCCCTCGCCTGTTCGTCGTGATGGCCGGCTACTGCCCGGCCCGGCCACCAAAATCGGACGCCGTCCGTCATTCCTTTGCGTCCCAGGTCGTACTAGCTAATTTTACTTTTGTTCTTGGCAAAAAGGTCATTTCTGATGTGATCAGCCTGACCAACGAAAGCCTTGAAACTGCCGAGCCTATACTGGGCGCCGGAGGAGTGTTCCGTAACTTCGATCTCAAAATCCCGCTTGAGCAAGCTAATGCGTCGCTCTAGTTCAGCTGGCTCGATTCCCTTAGGTTCGGCTTTCATCAGGCGCGTAGCGGACACAAAACCACCGGCGGCGCGAAGTGCTAAGTAGACCGCATCGTGACTCGCGAGAGTCCGTTCGGCTCCGACGCCCTCTTTTCGCAAGGCTCTCATAACGGATCGTCCGACTGCCTCAGCGACTGGTGGCGGAAACGCGTTGCCAATCTGGCGGTACCTCGTGGTTTTACGCCCGGTGAATGTCCACGGGTAGTCGTCTGACCAGCCTTGAATGCGGGCGACCATTTCGCACGTGAGTTTTGGGCCGACCGGGAACCGCTGACCGCTAAGTGGTGCCGAGTCCGCCACACCAAGAGCGTCGACGCCAATTTCGGCCCAGGCGCGCTTAGCTCTGGTGGGCCCTAGATCGGCGCCGCCGTGCTTTTTGGAGCCACCGACGATGGTCGGGGCGACTTTATTAGCTTTGAGCGCCCATTCCTCGGCGCCTTCCCACCCCTTGGATGCCATAAGATCCCGAAGTGTTTCCCCGACCGTCACAATGGTTTGGGAGGGGGTTGGCCAGTAGAAGTAGGGAGCGTACTCCTCCTGAAGCGCAACTAATACGAAACGAGGACGAAGCTGGGGAACCTCAAAGTCAGACGCTTGGAGCAGCTTCCATTCTGCAATATAGCCGAGCGAAGCTAAGGTATCGAGAACATGTTGCCTGTAGCCTGAGAAGCGGGGCATGCTTAGTCCGCGAACATTTTCGAGGAGGAGTGCTTTCGGCTTAACCGTTCCGACTAGGCCAACCGCCCACGCGAAGAGATCGCGCTCATCGGTTGCTCCGAGCTGCTTTCCTGCGATAGTGAATGGCGGGCAAGGAACCCCGCCTGCCAGAAGCGAAACTCCTTTATAATCCCGCGGGTCCCACGTATCCGGGTCGGCGACATCGCCTGGAATTACTTTCCATGCCGGCCGGTTTTCCGTTAGCGTGGTGCAGGCGTTGGAGTCCAGCTCCACTGCAAGCTCATGGTTGAAGCCGGCCTTCTCAAGGCCGAGAGCCTGTCCGCCGGCGCCAGCACAGATCTCAACTACCTCGTAGCTGGTCACAGACTTCCTCCTTGTCCTGCGAGCGGCTCTCCGCTGATGCGAGTATCTTGCCCTAAGTTGGAGAGCGGAAAGTATAGGTACCCGGGGTGTTGACGTGGCTATGCGTGACGAGGCGGAAGCGCTGAGTGAGGCTCGTGCTTCTCGCCCTTATCCTGCACCTTTGAATGAAGGGCGCTCGCGCAACATGCGGGCGAATCGCCGGGCAAATACGAAGCCCGAGGTTCGGCTGCGCGCTGCGCTTCATGCGCTGGGCTACCGCTTCCGAAAAGATTTCGTGGTCAAGATTTCTGACGTGCGTGTGCGTCCGGACATCGTCTTCACTCGTCGGAAGGTAGCGGTGTTTGTGGATGGTTGCTTCTGGCACGTATGCCCCGAGCATGGCCGTCAGCCGACGATCAACGAGTGGTACTGGGCGCCCAAACTGCGTCGCAATATGGAGCGTGACCAGAGGGCGAACGAGCTGCTGTCGGGTGCCGGGTGGACGGTGCTGAGAATCTGGGAGCACGAGTCCGTTGATTCTTCAGTGGAGCGTGTGGCCTCATCGCTGGATGATCGAACATGTGTATGATGCTACAGATCTTTGCTAGCTAAGTAAATACATCGTTACCTGGGAATGTCCCTACAACCGTCGACCCAGCTTCTTCCCGGGCCGTTCGGTAGCGTGAGGCTGCTGAAGGACTCGTGAGGGGAACGACGTGGAGCTGTTGCACTCGGGGAAGGTCCGGGAGGTCTACGCCGACCGCGGGGACATCGTTCTCGTCGCGTCGGATCGGATTTCGATCTACGACGTGATCCTGCCTACGCCGGTGCCGGAGAAGGGGAAGATTCTCACTCAGCTCTCGCTCTGGTGGTTTGAGCAGCTTGCTGACTTGGTGCCCAATCATGTCATCAGCAGCACCGACGTTCCTGCCGAGTTTGCTGGGCGGGCCGTTCGGTGTGAGCGGCTGGACATGGTCATGGTCGAGTGCATCGCCCGGGGCTATCTGGCGGGTTCAGGGCTCAAAGAGTACGAGCGGGACGGGGCTGTCTCGGGGGTGGCGTTGCCGCCGGGACTGATTGAAGGGTCGGATCTGCCCGAGCCGATCTTTACGCCTACCACCAAGGTTGCCCCGGGCGAGGGGCACGACGAGTTCATGACGTACGCCGATGTCGAATCGGCGGTTGGCGCGGACGTGGCGGCTGAGCTGCGGCGGATCACGCTCGAGGTGTATCGGCGTGGGTCCCAGATCGCGGCCGGCAACGGGATCATCATCGCGGACACCAAGATTGAGCTGGGGTTCGCGGCCGACGGGACGTTGAAGCTGGGTGACGAACTGCTGACGCCGGACTCGTCGCGGTTCTGGTCGGCCGACGAGTGGAAGCCGGGCGGCACACAGCGGTATCTCGACAAGCAGTTCCTGCGGGACTGGTCGGGCACGCTGACCGACTGGGACCGCACCGACCCGGGGCCGGAAATCCCGGAAGCGGTCGTCGAGGCGACCCGCAACCGCTACATCGAGGTGTACGAGCGGCTGACCGGCGACACCTGGCGGTAGATCAGTCGGCTACCCGCGGCTTGCGATGCGACGGCCAAAGGGTCTCGCCGGTGCCGGGGCCGCGCTTGAGGTAGAGGACGGCGCCGTAGGCCGCGGCGACGACGGCCACGATCAGGCCGGTCCAACCGCCGAAGACTATGCACAGCGGCGCCGTTGTCCACAGGAGAAAAGCGAGCGCGGTGCGGATGCGGCGCTTCGGGCGGCACAAGCGATCCCAGCGCTGGGCCAGCCGTGGATCGTCGGCACGCAACTGCGTCACCATGCCGTCGAACACGGCCTTCTCGTTCGGGTCCAGCACCGGGATCACCTCCGCCTGCGGCACGCGGACGGGGCCTTGGCTACCCACGCGTACGGGCGCGAAACATGGGCTTGCGCCATCTGCCGATCAAAACGGTCGGCGGGAAAGCACCGGGCGCGGCCTCGGCTCGGCCCACCGGGACAGCCCGGCGGCCGGGTATGGCCCGGTGTTGCAGGCGGCGTGCCGCTGCACCGGGTTCGCGGCCGCTGCGGGTGGCCGGCGGGCCGTCGCCCGTACCTCCTCGTGGTTTGTGGTGTAAGACGCAGGTGGAGCGGGTGCCGGCCGACCTAGTGTCAAGGCGTGGATTACGGGCACTCGCTGGAGTTCGGGACGTTCATCACGCCGGTCAACGACGCGCCGGATGCGCCGGTGGCTCGGGCTCAGCTCAGTGAGCGGCTCGGGTTTGATCTGGTCACGTTTCAGGATCATCCGTATCAGCCGGGCTTTCTGGACACCTGGACGCTGCTGACGTGGGTGGCGGCGCGGACGTTGACGATTCGCCTGGCCGGGAATGTGCTGAACATCCCGATGCGGCCGGCTCCGGTGCTGGCGCGGGCGGCTGCTTCGCTGGATCTGTTGTCCGAGGGTCGGCTGTCGCTGGGGCTTGGCGCGGGTGGCTTCTGGGACGCGATGTCGGCGATGGGGGTGACGCGGCGGACGCCGGCCGAGTCGGTTGATCAATTGCGTGAGGCGATCGACGTGATTCGCGAACTCTGGCGGGCCGACGAGCGGGCGCAAGTGCGGTATGAAGGGGAGTATTACCAGCTCAAGGGGGCCAAACGGGGGCCGGCGCCGGCGCACGAGATCCCGATCTGGCTGGGTGCCTACAGGCCCCGGATGCTGCGGCTGATCGGGGCAAAGGCCGACGGATGGCTGCCGTCGCTGTCCTACCTGAAGCCCGGTGACCTGGCCCGGGGCAACGCGATCATCGACGAGGCGGCGGTGGCGGCGGGGCGTGATCCGCGCGAGGTGCGGCGGTTGCTCAACGTCTTCGGTGACCCGGCCAAGGAGCCGGCGCAGTGGGTCGACGAGCTGGTGCCGCTGGTGGTGGAGGACGGCATCGGCACGCTCATTCTCGGGTCTGACGATCCGGGCGAGCTGCAGCGGTTTGCGGCCGAGATCATTCCAGCGGTACGCGAGGAGGTGGCGCGCGCCAGGTCGGCGGCGGGCGTGCTGGCCGGGCCGGTGCGGAGCGTGGCGACGCTGGCCCAGCGGCGGGACGGCATCGACTACGACGGACTGCCGGGCGGTCTGCGTGCCATCGAACCGGGTGATTTCGGGTACGCCAAGGTGCGCTCGACCTACATGCGTGGCGGGTCGCCGGGTCTGGTCATCCAGCCGCGGGACGTGGGCGAGGTGGTGACCGCGCTCGCCTTCGCCCGTGATCAGGAAGTGCCGCTCGCGGTTCGCAGTGGCGGGCACGGGATCAGTGGCCGGTCAACCAACGACGGCGGAGTCGTGATTGACCTGTCCGCCATGCGGAACATTTCGGTTATATCCGTGGAAAATCGGCTCGTGCGGGTGGAGGCCGGGGCTCGCTGGAAGGATGTGGCGGCGGCGCTGGCGCCGCACGGATGGGCGCTGAGCAGTGGCGACTACGGCGGCGTGGGTGTCGGAGGGCTGGCCACCGCGGGCGGGGTCGGCTGGCTGGCGCGGCAGAGTGGGCTCACGCTCGATCACCTGCGGGCGGCCGAGATCGTGCTTGCGGACGGGTCGGTGGTGCGCGCGTCTGTTTCGGACAATTCGGATCTGTTCTGGGCGATCCGCGGGGCGGGAGCCAATTTCGGGATCGTGACGGCCTTCGAGTTCGAGGTCGACGAGGTGGGCGACGTCGGCTTCGGGCAGTTCGTCTTCGACGCCACGGACACGGCCGGGCTGCTCCAGCGGTGGGGCGCGGCCATGGAGGCGGCACCGCGCGACCTGACCACCAACATCATCGTCGGCCCGCCGCGGCGGGGGCAGGCATTGGCGCAGGTGTACGGGGTGGCCAACGCCGCCGATCCGGACACGATCATCGAACGGTTCACGCCGCTCGCCCAGATCGCGCCGCTGCTCGACCAGCAGGTGCAGTTGGTGCCGTACGCCGGGGTGATGAACGTGCCGGACGCCGCGCACGCCGGCCAGGGCGATCCGGTGGCCCGGTCCGGCTTGATCGAGCACATCACGCCGGAGTTCGCCGCGGCGGCCGCCGACCTGCTGACGTCGGGTGCGAGCTACTTCTTCCAGATCCGCTCGGTGGGCGGAGCGGTGGCCGACGTACCTGCCGACGCGACGGCGTATTCGCACCGATCGGCAAACTTCTCGGTGGTGGCATTCGGTGCATCAAAGTCCAGACTGGACGACGCCTGGTCGGAAATGTCCCGTCATTTCGCCGGGCTGTACCTCTCCTTCGAGACCGACCAGAGCCCGGAGCGGCTGGCGGAGGCGTGGCCACCGGCCACTTTGGCCAGGTTGCGGGTCTTGAAGAAGCGGTACGACCCCACAAACGTCTTCCGCGACAACTTCAATATCGACCCTTTGGGTGATTAGCTCTCGCTCCCCAGAGTGAAATCCCACTTGGTTGATCGTTAAAGTTATACGGTCGGTGATGAATTCGCGGGCCTTTTGTCCTAATCGGATCGAGGGCGGTTGGACGGTACGGCACGTGCCAATCTCTAGGTCGCTCTGCGCCGGGTGCTCACGCTGCGTGGTGGGTCGCCGAGGCGAGTGGAGCGTTCTTGCAGGTCGGAGTGCTGGCCGGGGCATATAGGGTAGTGCACGCATTCACGTGATTACATGGCAAATTGTCTGCGGCGTTGGTTGACGATTCACCCATTCGGGTGCGGGTGGGCGGGCCAAAGGTCCCTTGTGGAAGGTTCACGCCTCGGTCCAGCTCAGGTTGACACCACTCCGGCCGCGGCCGCCGAGACGTCCGCTGCCTGGAATTCGGCCGATCGGAGTGGTCGCTCATCCTGTGAATTGAGAACGAATCCCGCCCGAGGCTTGCTGGACCGGCTTTCGGGGACCGCCTGACCTCCGGTCAGGGGTGGTTGCTTGGCGCGGTGGCGTCGTTTACCTGGCGCGCGGTGGCGATGTCGCGTCTGCCTTGCGAGCGGTGGCCGGGTCGCGTGGGCAGCCCACGGGCCGGGTTCGATTTGCGGGGGCCGCTTCAACCGGGCGTCCTAGCTGGACGGCCGGGGCGAGACCCTGGCCACACCCGCGGCCGGCGCTGGCGTTTGTCCACATCGGCAGGTGCCTACGCTCGCCGGCTCGGCACCGTTACTCACCGGGATCGAGTTCGGCTACCGGAACGCAGACGCGCAGCGCGGCGCCATCTCAGTGCGTGACGAAGACCCGGGGGTCAGCTGCCGGTCGACGAGCTCACCTGGCGCCGTGGCCAGGCCGCTCCCGAGCCGCACCCCTCGCAGGCCAACTGCTCGCCGCAGGCCTGGCACCAGTCGTTGGTGCGGCGCAGGTACCAGCCCAGGGCCACCCCACCCAGCAGGCTCAGCAGGCCGACGATCGCGGCGACCGTGATGGCGCCGGTCATGCGGCCGAGTCCCGTACCGGGAGGCCCTTGGCGGTCACGTGGCCCCGGCCGCCACGGTCGCGACGGTCCAGGGCCGGGTCCTCGTCGGAGCGTGCCGACACGTAGGGCGCGGTGAACGTGTCGACGCCGGTGCCTCGGTGGGCGCCTGGGCGGTAGGTAACAGTGACCGCTCGCGGTGAGGCTGCCTCGATCACGCCGGCGCGCCAACCGTCGCGGTAGACCCAGACCGGGTCGGACGGGTGGTAGCTGTCGGCCGGTGCCACGTCGGCCGGGTCACGCTGTGGTGGTGCGGCGGTGGGCGTTGACGAGGGTGCCGGGGACGACTGTGCCGTTGACATCGAGATGGCCCTCCCAGGTCTCGGGGACTCGGTCGTCGGGGCGGCGTGTTTGCCACCAAGCCGGGCTTCGGCCGGGAGGCCGAACTTCCAGCACGCTGTGTCAGCGGGCAGTGCGTGTCTGTCAGCTATCATCCTCGCCAACAAGTGCGTCCGCAAGGCCGTCTGCACGTGCATCCGCATCGCGCAAATGCTCCGACGGTTACCGTCCGGAAGTACGCTAGTGCTGTTTCGTTGTGGACGATCTCCCCTTTAGGATGCGTAGGGACTGCGGCCGGCAGCCCTTGGACGGCGATGACGAACGGCGATGACGAGGAGCCAGGTGAGCGCGGGTTCGCAGGAGGAGGCACCGGGCAGCGGCCCTACAGTGCTGCGCATCCTGCTCGGCGCCCAGCTCCGGCGTCTGCGCGAAGCTAAGGCCATCACCCGTGAGGATGCCGGGTGGGAGATCCGGGCCTCGGGCTCCAAGATCAGCCGGATGGAACTCGGCCGGGTCAGCTTCAAGGAGCGCGACGTCGCCGACCTGCTGACCCTCTACGGGGTGACCGACGAGGCCGAGCGCGAGGCCCTGCTGGCCCTGGCCCGTCAGGCGAACAACCCGGGTTGGTGGCAGCAGTTCAGCGACATCATGCCGGGCTGGTTCCAGTCGTACCTCGGTCTGGAAGCCGCCGCGTCGCTGATCCGCACCTATGAAATCCAGTTCGTACCGGGCCTCCTTCAGACTCCGGAGTACGCACGAGCCGTCATCATGCTCGGCCACGCCGGCGTGACCCCTGAGGAGATGGACCGGCGGGTCGAGTTGCGCCGGCAGCGCCAGCAGATCCTCGACCGGCCGGACACGCCGCAGGTGTGGGCGGTCATCGACGAAGCCGTGTTGCGCCGTCCGATCGGCGGCGTCGACGTCATGAAGGCGCAGATCGAGGCCCTGATCGAGGCGGCCAGGAGGCCGAACGTCCGGCTCCAGATTATCCCGTTTCATGCTGGTGGCCACGCCGCTGCGGGTGGCCCCTTCGCGATCCTGCGCTTCCCCGAGCCGGAACTGCCGGACGTGGTGTACGTCGAGCAGTTGACCAGCGCGATCTACCTGGACAAGCGCGAGGACGTCGACCAGTACGCGATGGCGATGGAGCGCGTGTGCATCGACGCCGACCCGCCGAGCCACACCCAGGAGATCCTGGGCAAGCTGCTGCACGAGGTCGGCCGGCCCGCTTAGGCCCGCGCGCGCCGAAGGCGTACCGGGAAATGCCTTTGACCTGGCCTTATTTGCACTTGGTCAATAGTCACTGAGAATCTCGCACCCAGCCGTCGCGTATGCGGACAGTCACGAACGGTGCAGGTAAGCCGATCTTCCGCGATCGCGGTGAGCCGAACTCGCGTCTCGAATAGCGGGAGCCCGGGGTTCCGCCCGGTGGGCGGCCGGCTCGCAGATGCCGGCCGCCGCACTCGGCTGTCGCCGATGGCGGTCCGGCGACAACCGGGGTCTCCCCCCAGCGCGGGCAGCTTCGGGCAGCCGCCCCGTCTCGGGCGACGGGCGCTGGGGAGAGGCCCGGTCAGTTGGTCAGTGGGTACGGGCTCCGACGTGGACATGAGCACGCCGTTCCCGTTGCATGGTGCATTCTGTTCGGCCGGTCGGGAGTTCAGCCGAGCAGGTTGTCGAAGTCTCCGTCGCGGACTCCCAGGAGGAAGGCCTCGATCTCGGCCGGTGTGTAGATCAGGGCCGGGCCCTCGGGGTCCCGGGAGTTCCGAACGGCGACCTCACCAGTTGGCAGCACGGCGCACTCGACGCAGTTGCCGCTGGGGTTGCTGCGCCGGCTCTTCTGCCAGGTGACACCGTCCAACTGGCCGGCTGGGGTGCCGTTGACCGCGTGCGTCATTTGTTGCTCCCTAGGTTTGCTCCGGCCGGGGATCGTCCGGAGGCAGGTGGTCTCTCGTAATCGCTGCCTCACGCGGGGTGCAAATGCACGTGCATTTGGCCTTGCGTACTCACGGGATTGTGAGCATGATAACGCACGTACACATCTCTATGGGTGTCACTTAGGGTGACATCTTTTAGTGACGGGACGGTCGCGGAAACGGCGTCTGCGGCCTCGGCGCGAGGCTCCCTGGCGGGGGCGTACGAGCGAGAGGTGGAGACCATGTCGATTCCCAACATCGGACCCGAGCACGCGGACTCGGGCGACCCCGACGCGGTGGAGACACCACGCCGAGGAAACCCAGCTCTCGCCTTCCGAGGCGAGACGCTGACGGACGACGTGACGGCCGCAACGGCCCGAGCAAGTTCCGTCACCCACCGATTCGGCGGCGGCGTCAGGTATGCACTGAGCCGCCCGAACGCCCCGGCGGTCGATCCCGAGCCGCCGACGGAGGAGGGTGATTCCGACGCGCGCGAGTGAGCTGGTGCGTTGCGCGCGGGGTCGACGAGCCGGGCACGTACCCGGCCCACCGGTCCCGGTGCCCACCGCGCTGATCTTCCGCAACGGCCGGCTCCTGCCCCGCCAGCCCCGCTGGCCCGCGCACGAGTTCGCCGAGTCGGACTATCGCCACGGCTCCGGAACGCTCCGGCTCAGGATCGTGTACGTCGAATGGTCGACCTCGATCGTCCGCGACGGGGCCCGGTGGCTGGCCGCCGAGGCCATCGAGATCGACGTCCTGGGCCGCAAGGGCGACTTCCGCCGCCTGCTGATTCGCGAGGAACGGCTGCCCGCACCGATGGCCCGGAAGCGCCCGCGTTTGCGGGTGTGACGTTGTAACACTCGTTGCGCGCCGACGAAGCGCGCCGCCCGACCCCGGTCGGGCGGTCTGGTTCCCCCGTGCCAGGCCGCCCGGCCGGCCCCACCCCTAATTAGTTCGAGAGGGCGGGTTCGCGCTCGGCGGCTGGCTCCGGCAGGTCCACCGTGGAGCGCAGTGCCGTGGGGTTCATCAGGGCCGCCGCGATCACCCCGACCACCGCGATAGCCGCGGAGATCAGGAAGATGTGGCCGGTGGCGTCGCCATAGGCGGCCCGCACGATGTGCTGCACCGACTCCGGCAGGGCGGCCAGGTTGAGGCTGCTGGTGCCGCTCGAGCCGGACGCCGCCGCCGGCAGTTCCTGGGTCAGCGTGGCGGTCACCCGGTTGGCCAGCACCGCGCCGAGCACCGAGACGCCGATCGTGCCGCCCAGCGACCGGAAGAACGCCACCGACGAGCTGGCCACGCCGATGTCCTTGAGCGACACCGTGTTCTGCACCGCGAGCACCAGGTTCTGCATCGACATGCCGACGCCCACGCCGACCAGGGCCATCGCGGTGCCGACATACCAGAGCGGGGTGTCGTGGTCGAGCACGGACAGGCCGGCAAAACCCACCACCAAGATCAAAGTCCCGGTCACGATGTACGGCTTCAGGCGGCCGGACTTGCTGATCATGCGGCCGGAGATCGTCGACGACACCAGGACGCCGGCCATCATCGGGATGGTGAGCAGGCCCGCCTCGGTGGGGCTGTAGCCGCGGCCGATCTGGAAGTACTGGCCCAGGAAGACCGCGCCGCCGAACATGGCCATGCCGACCGCGAGGCTCGCGATGATCGCCAGCGCCGTGGTGCGCTGCCGGACGATGTCGAGTGGCACCACCGGCTCGGCCACCCGGGACTCCACCCGTATCGCGGCGGCCAGGATCACCAGGCCGGCACCGACCATTGCGGCGGTCTGCCAGGACAGCCAGGCGAACGAGCTGTCCACGAACGACACCCAGATCAGCAGGATGCTCACGCCCACCGCGATCAGCGTGGCGCCCAGGTAGTCGACCTTGACGTCGTCCCGGCGGACCACCGCGAGGTTCAGCGTCTTCTGCAGCACCACCAGCGCGATCACGGCGATCGGCGCGCCGATGAAGAAGCACCAGCGCCAGCCCAGCCAGGACGTGTCGACGATCAGGCCGCCGAGCAGCGGGCCGCCGACCGTGGCCAGCGCCATCACGCCGCCCAGGTAGCCGTTGTACCGGCCGCGTTCGCGGGGCGGGATCATCGCGGCGATCGCCACCTGGACCAGTGCCTGCACGCCACCCATGCCGAGGCCCTGGAACGCGCGAGCCGCGATCAACTGACCGGCGGTCTGGCTCAGCCCGGCCACGATCGAGCCCAGCACGAACACCACGATCGAGATCTGGATCAGCAGCTTCTTGCTGTAGAGGTCGGCGAGCTTGCCCCAGATCGGGGTAGAGGCCGTGGCGGTGAGCAGGGTGGCAGTGACCACCCAGGTGTACTGGGTCTGGCTGCCGTTGAGCGACCCGATGATCTTGGGAAGCGCGGTGGAGACAATGGTCGAGCTGGCCATCGCCACGAAAAGCACCAGGAGGAGGCCGGAGAGCGCCTCCATCACCTGGCGATGGGGCATGGTGCTGCTGGGTGCGCTCATGCGCGGCCTCCCGGGATGGTGTCTGTGCTACCTCCAACGTTCGGCAAAGCTTTCCCATTGCGCAAGTTTTCTCTTTGAGAAGCGAATCACACGCCGGTACGCTCGGCCGATGAGCACGACGGCGGAGCCCGGCCTGCGCGAACGCAAGAAGGCGGCGACCCGGCAGGCGCTGCACGACGCGGCGGTCCGGCTGGCGATCGAGCACGGCCCGGACCGGATCACCGTGGAGGCCATCGCCGACGAGGCCGGTGTCTCCCGGCGGACGTTCTCGAACTACTTCGGGAGCAAGGAGGAAGCCCTCATGCACGGCGACCTCCAGCGGGTCCGCAGCCTGATCGCGTCGGTGCGGGCCCGGCCGGTCGGCGAGCCGCCGTGGGCCGCGCTCACCGCGGCCGCCGCGGAGTTCTATCGCCAGCTGGGCGACCTCGACCCGCAGTGGGTGGCCCGGAGCCGCCTGGTGCGCCGCCACCCCACGCTGCTGGCGGCCCAGGTGCAGACCTTCGCCGCGGTGGAACGCGACCTGGCCGCCGAGGTCGCGGCCCGGTCCGCCGAGCTTGATCCGGGCGGGGTGCGGGCCCGGATGACCGCCGCGACCTTCCTGGTGTCGCTGCGGGTCGCGCTGGCGCTCTGGCTGGACGCTCCGCCCGGCACCAGCCTCGGTGACCTGGCGCGCGAGACGCTCGCGACGGCTGGCCGTGGCTTCCGATGAACGCGGCTCCGGGTGGGGGCCCGGAGCCGCGCTCTATCTGTTGGGGATGTACGTCGATTCTTGGTCCCGGCGTTGTTGGCCCACCTTGACCCGACCTTAAACATCCTTAAATGTGAGACCCTCCACGAGCAGCTCCAGCTGGCGGCGCCAGGAGTCCGGCTCGGCCGCCCTCGTCACCACCCCGGCATTGGCCCGCATCAGCAGGCTGAGATCCCGGCGGGTGAAGTCGGCCCGCAGCCGGCCGGCCGCCTGGGCCCGCGCGATCACCTCGTCGGCGCCGCGCTGCGCGGTCACCCGCAGCGCCGCCAGCCGCTCGTCGTCGTCGAAGTTGGAGGTCACCAGCAGTTCGGACAGGCCGCGGTCGGTGGCCTGCATCTCGAACAGCCGGCCCAGGTACCCGACGAACGCGACCCACGCGTCCGGCTCCTGCAGCGCCATGTCGGCCAGGGCCACGTACTCCGACATCTGACCTGCGAAGACCTCCGCGATCAGCTCGCGGCGGGTCGGGAAGCGGCGGTACAGGGTGGCGTTGCCAACCCCGGCCCGGCGGGCGATCTCGTCGAGCGAGGCGTCCAGGCCCTGCTCGCCGAAGACTTCGCGGGCCGCGGCCAGCAGCGCGGTCCGGTTGCGTTCCGCGTCCGCGCGCAGACGGTTTGCCATGAGGGACAGCGTACGACGAACGGGGACGTCTCCCCGGTTGATGCTAGGTTCGCGGTGTGCAGACGACAGTGCAGGTGACGACCCCTGACGGTTCGGCCGACGCCTATCTCGTGGTGCCCGACGGCGACGGCCCGTTCCCCGCGGTGCTGATGTTCATGGACGCGTTCGGCCCGCGCCCGCGGCTCGCCGAGATGGCCGGTCGGATCGCCGGGCGCGGCTACGCCGTCCTGGTGCCCAACCTCTTCTACCGCAGCGCGCGACCGCCGCTGATCGAGCCGGCCGAACTGGCCGACCCGGAGAAGCGCGGTGCCGCCTTCGAGCGGCTCGGGCCGATGATGCAGGCGCTGACCGCCGAGCGGGTGGTCGCCGACACCGGTGCTTATCTCGACTTCCTCGCCGCCCAGCCACCGGTCGGGCCGGGGCCGGTGGTGCTGGTCGGATATTGCATGGGCGGCCGCAACGGGCTGCGCGCGATCGCTGCCCACCCGGACCGGATCGGGGTGCTGGCCAGCTATCACGCCGGCGGCACGGTCACCGACCAGCCGGACAGCCCGCACCTGGGCGTCGGCACGATCACCGGCGAGGTCTATCTCGCGCACGCCGACAACGACCGGTCGATGACCGCCGAGCAGATCAAGACGCTCGAGGCGGCGCTCGACGAGGCCGGCGTCACCTACACCTCGGAGGTGTATGCGGGCGCGCCGCACGGATTCACGATGTCGGACAGCGCGATGCACCACGCCGAGGGCGAGGAGCGGCACTGGACCACTCTGTTCGCCCTGCTGGAGCGGGCCGGGCGCTAGTTCGCGTACAGGCCGGGGAAGTAGCGGTCGGTCGCGGTCACATCGTAGATCTGCCGGACCTCGGTGATCCGGCCGTCCGCGACCACCAGGAACTCCACCATCCGGGCCGAGCCGAACGGCGCCACCAGGTCGTAGACGAGCGTGGCGCCGTCGTCGGCCAGCGTGCTGTCCAGCACGGCCACCGAGTCGGCGAACGCCGCGATCCGGTGCTGCACCTGCACCAGTTCCTCGTCGTCGACCGGCGCGTCCAGGTTCCATTCGACCTCGACGTCCGGCGCCAGCAGGCGCCGCACCGTGGCCGGGTCGTCACTGGTCCACGACCGGGTCCAGAAGCCGACGACGTCCATGCGTACTCCTCAGGGGGTGGTGATCAGCGGGCGGGCCGGCATCGGTTCCGGGAACTGCCCGTGCCCGAGCAGGGCGGCGGTGGCCTGGGCGATCCGGCCGGCCGCGAGCCCGTCGCCGTACGGGCTGCCGGCCGTGACCATGACGTCCCGGCGCAGCCGGCTCTCCAGCAGGCTGCGGATCGCCGCCAGGATGGCCTCGGCCACCGGCTCGACCGTCCGGGCACCGCCGGCGTGCAGCGCCTCGGCGTGGCCGCCGCCGTCGCCCGGCACCAGCACCGGGGTGCCGGCCGCGAGCGCCTCCTCGGCCAGGTCGGGGTCGTCGGTGAGCACCAGATAGGCCGCCGACAGCACCCGGGTGCGATCCGGATAGGGCAGCGGCGCCGCGGCCGCGACGTCCACCTCGGGCCGCTCGGCGGTGAGCCGGCGCATCGCGGTGCCGACCGCGTCGTCGGCGGCGGCCCCGACGCCGACCAGGACCAGCGGGTTCGTCCGGCTGACCGGGGTCGTGCCGCGGGCGGCCAGCGCGGCCGTGGCGTCGACCGCGGTGCCGCCGGTGAGCAGCACGTCGCCGGCCACCACCCGTTCGTCCAGCAGGTTCATGGCGGCCTGCGGGGTCGCCGCCAGGTGCACGGTGGCCACCTGGGTCAGCAGCCGCCGGTCGGCCTCGGCCCGGTCGTCGGAGCGCAGTGAGCCGGAGCGCCGGCCGGCGTCCAGGTGCATGATCGGGATGCGTCGCCAGTACGCGGCCAGGCCCGCCGCCAGGTTGTCGCCGCGCACCAGCACGGCCGACGGCGTGCGGACCGCCCACAGCTGGTCGAGGCGGCGGACAGCCGCGGCCCGGCTGTCGGTGGCCGGCAGCGCGACGTCGGCGGGACGGCCGAACGCGGCGAACGTGCGCGCCACGGCCGCCGGATCGGCACCCCCGGCCAGCAGCACGGGCGTCAGCCGGCCCTGGGCTCGCATGGCGGCCGCCACCGGCGCCAGCCGGAGCGCCTCGGCGCAGGTCCCACCGACCAGGTGGACTTCGGGCAACGACATGCCAGGGACGCTAGGTTGTTACACAGCGTGAAACAAGATCTGACAACGCAAAGTAGCCGAACGGCCGTTATAGCAGGTCCGGGCGTTACGCTCAGTCAGGTGCCTGGTTAAGCAGTGACGGATCGTCGCGAAGCAGGGCGGCCAGGCGACGGGCCGCCATCTCGGTCTCCTCGGGCCGCTCGACCTTGAGCGGGATGGGCTTGGCCAGCGGGGCCGGCATCCCGTTGCGCTGCTGCGGCGCGGCCCGCTCGGCGGCGGACGGCTCGGCCGGGGCCCGGTGGTGCTCGGCGTGGATGCGGCGGGTCGCCTGGCCCGACTCGGGCATCTCCTGCCGTTGCGGCGGCACGGGTGGCGGCGGGGTCGCCGCGAACGGGTGCGGCGGGTAGTCGGCGGGCGGCGGGTATTCGGCCGGCGGCGGGTAGTCGGCGGGCGGTGGTGGCGATGCCGGCGGTGGCACCGGGACGCGGGAGGCCATGCCGAGGTCGCGCAGGCGTGCGCCGAGATCGCGGGAACTCTCGCCCGGGTCGTGGGCGGGATAGCGCGGGTCGGGCGGCGGCCCGTCGAACGAGCCGTAGAGACGCTCCGCGGTGTCGGACTCGCCGTAGTAGGGGTCGCGCGGATAACCGTAGGCGGTCGCCGGTGGCGGCGATTCGGCCGGCTCCTCGACGTCGATCTCGAAGTCGGCGTGCCGGGGTGTCGTCACTTCCTCGGACACCGGCGGGTTGTCGGCGGTGACCTGCACCTGGCCGTCGGTGAAGAAGAAGTGCAGCAGAATCGGCTCGCCGGCGCCCTCGGCGCCCACCGTCACGCCCAGCTCCGGGTGGCGCGCCACGACCGCCGCGATGGCCTCGACCAGCTCGGTCACGGCCTGCGGGGTGCCCGGGGCCTCCCCGTTGGCGCGCCTGCGCAGCTCGTCGCGGCGCGCGAGTTTGTCGAGCGCGTCGTCAAGTCCGCCTCGCACGTCACCGTCCTTCCGTCGCGGGTCGTCGACAACAACTCTGCCCGCTCGGAGGCCGATTTGGAAACCTCGATCTGTGCGACCCGGCGCATACCCTACGTGGACCTCGCCCGGATGGCTTTATCGAGGGCCTGGTCAAGTACGACGAGCAGGGCGTCTCTGACCGACGCCCGGAAACGTGCGTCGAAGGAGAGCACCGGCACGTCCTCCCGTACCGCGAGAGCCCAGCGCACCTCCTCGAGGTTGTAGTTCATCTGCCCGTTGAAGGTGTTGACGCCGACCACGAACGGCAGGCCGGCCCGCTCGAAGTAGTCGACCGCCGGGTAGCAGTCGTCGATCCGGCCCGTGTCCACCACCACGAGCGCGCCCAGGGCACCCTTGACCAGGTCGTCCCACATGAACGCGAACCGGGACTGGCCGGGCGTGCCGAAGATGTAGAGCTTCAGGGTCTGGTCGATGGTGAGGACCCCGAAGTCCATCGCGATCGTGGTGGTGGTCTTCGAGGTCGCCTGGCCGGGAATGTCGATGCCGACCGACGCCGAGGTCATCTCGGCCTCGGTGGTCAGCGGCGAGATCTCGGAGATGGCGCCCACGGTCGTCGTCTTGCCCACGCCGAACCCGCCGGCCACGATTATCTTTACGGGGACCGGGGCCTTTTTCGGCCGGTCGGTGCCCACCCGCGCGGTGCCCAGTACGCGGTTGTCAGGTGATTGATCGAAGTCCACGGATCACTCGCATGATGGTCTCAGGGTCGGGGGTCTCGTTGTCCACCGCGTGGACGTCCAGCTGGCCGGTGGCGCGCAGGTCGCCGACCAGGATGCGGGTGACACCGAGGTGCAGGCGCAGCCGGGCGGAGATCTCGGCAACCGAGTGTGGTTCGGCGCAGAGCGAGACGATTGCCCGCTTCTCCGGCGATAGCCGCATCGGCATTGCCGTCGGGTTGACGGTTACCTGGGTCTCCATCCCGATCTCGGGATCGTCGCCGTCGGTGCGCCCGGACGTGATGACGAACGGGCGCAGGGTGTTGTGCTCCTCGGCCGGCGGTGCCTCGCTCCGGGGTGCGGGGAGGTATCCGCCGGCCGACTGCGGGCCGAATTGCAGGAAAGGTCGGACACTCGGCCGAGCCGGGTGTTCCGGGTCGTCGGGGTCCGAATAGGTCATTGCTGGACGGCGTTCTTCAATTCCGCGATCAGGCGCGGGCTGAGCGCGCCACCCGCCCGGGTCGCGAAGAGCGTCATCTCGTACGCCAGCGTCCCGAGGTTGGCCGAGCGGTCGGCGATGACGCCCAGCACGGAGCCCGCGCTGATCGCGGTGACCAGCAGGTACCCCTCGGCCATGTCGATGATGACCCGGTTCAGCGAGCCCAGCCGGTACCAGCTGGCGGCGCCGCCGGCCAGGCTGGTGAGCCCGGAGACCACCGCGGCAAGGCGTTCGGCGTTCGGCCGGTCCTTGATCGCTGACATCGCCATGAGCAGTCCGTCGGAGGAGACGGCGATTGCTTCGATCACGCCCGCGGTTCCGGAGGTGAACGAGTCCAGCAGCCAGTTGAAGGTCTTGGCCTCGGCGCTCAGCTGCGCCTGGGCGAAATTCTGACCGTTGCCTGTGTCCGTGGAGTAGGGGGAAGTCATCGCGGTTGTCCCTCGGGTTGTGGCTGAGTTTCGTTCAGTGCGAGTGCGACTCCGTACTCGAACTGTTCCATCAAGGCTCGGGCGGCATCCGGATCCAGCGGAGGCGCCGGAGCTGGCGGGGGCGGCGTGTTCTGCGCGTCCACCGGCAGGGTGGCACCCGGAACCCGGCGGGCGAGGGGGGCATGACCGGCGGAGGGTGGTGCGGTCATGGTGGTTTCCACCGCGTCCCACTGGGCGCGGCTGACCCCGGCTTCGAAGGCGTCGAACGCGGCGCGGGCCGCAGTCGCGTCGTCCGGGGACGGCGGCGTGACCGGCAGGGTCGGGCCGGCCTCTTCCGGCAGCTGCTCGCCGGGCACCCGGCGCCGCAGCGGGGTCGCCGACGACGGGTCCGGCGCCGGCGTTCCGTACACCTGCGGCGGCGGAGCGCCGTACGTCCGGGTGGTCGGGGTGCCGTACCGGTAGTCCTCCTCGACCCGCTGGCGGGGGATGGCCGGGATGGAGGGGCTGACGTTCCAGTCCGCCCGGGGCGTCTGCTGACCGGCTGCGGGCAGTTCCGGCAGCGCGGCCGGCACCCGGCCGGCGACCGGTGCGCCCATGTCGTACACCGGCTGCTGGTAGACCGGGTTCGGCGAGTAGACCGGCTCGGCCTCGTACACCGTGCCGCCGTCGGCCGCCGGCGCCGCGATGGCCGGGCCGGCCTCGGACCGGACCGGGGCCGCGAACGCGTTCCAGGACCGGGCCGACGACAGGGTGTGGGTGGCCCGCTGCAACATGGTCGCGTCGAACGGCTGCAGGCTGCCGGGCACCGACGCGCGGGCCGCCGAACCCGCGAGCACCTGGGCGAACTCGGCGGTGTGGTGGCCGGGCGGGGTGCCGATCGCGGCCGGGAAGGCGGGCACCGGCACCGACAGGAGGTCCTGGGCCGGGGCGACCAGGTGCTTCGGGGCCAGGTCGAGCATGACCGTGACGCCGCCCGCGGGGGTGTCGGCGAGGGTCACCTCGATGCCGTGCCGGCGAGCCAGCCGGCCGACCACGAACAGGCCGAGCACCTCACTGGGCACCAGGTCGAGACGCTCGCGGCGGGTGAGCCGGGAGTTTTCCTCGGCCAGCCGCTCCGGCGTCATGCCGAGGCCGTTGTCGACGATCGCGAGGCGGATGCCGCCGCGCATGTGGCTCGCGGTGATCAGAACCCGGGTGTGCGGCGGGGAGAACGAGGTGGCGTTCTCCATCAGCTCGGCGAGCACCAGCGTGAGGTCGGCCAGCACGGCCGGCACCACCATGATGTCGTCCGGCAGGTCCACGTCGACCCGGGTGTAGTCCTCGATCTCACCGAGGGCGAGCCGGACCACGTCGGTGAGCGACAGCGGTGCCGTGTGCTCGTTCGCGCCGGCCCCACCGGAGAGCACGACCAGCGACGACGCGTTCCGGCGCAGACGGCTGGACATGTGGTCGAGCCGGTACAGCTCGCGGAGCCGGTCGCTGTCGGTCTCCTTGCGCTCCAGGTTGTCGATCAGTGCCAGCTGGCGGCCGACCAGGTTCTGGGTACGCCGTCCGACGTGGCCGAACATCTGGGCCACGTTGCGGCGGCCGAGCACCTGCCGCTCCACCAGCCGGACCGCGGTGGTCTGCACCCGGTCGAACGCGCGGGCCAGGTCGCCGATCTCGTCCTGGGCCTCGACGTCGACCGGGTCGAGCCGGATCGGCCGGACCGCGTCGGCGTCGTCGTCCGCGACCCGTTCCAGTTCCGCCTCGGCCGCCCGGGCGATCCGGTCGGCGGACGCGGTGAGACGGCGCAGCGGCCGGGCCACCGCGCGGGCCATGAACAGGCTCAGCACGATGACCACGAGCAGCAGCAGGAACGAGCCGCCACCGATCAGGAAGGCGTCCCGGAGGGCGGTGTCCCGGTTCTTGGTCACGATCTGGTCCACGTCCGCGGCGACCCGCTTCTCCACGAAGCCACCGAGCACCAGCACCGACCGCAGCGACGGGTACAGGGTCCGGATGTTCAGCTTGGCGATCGCGGCACCCGGGTTGATCGCGGCCTCGGTGAGGAAGCTACCGCCGACCCGGGACGCAAACGCGTCCTGGGCGCCCAGGTAGAGCCGGTACTGCTCGTCGGTGAAGAACGGCTGCGCGTTGACGATCAGCTGCTGGAGCTTGAGGAGGTCGGCGTAGAACAGCCCGACGAACCCGGAGTTCTTGGTGATCGTGGCGACCGTCAAATAACCGGACGCCTGGCTGATCAGGTCGTCGGTGCGCAGCGCCTGCTCGAGCGCAAAGACCTGGCGGCCCACGCTGGTGGTCAGGTCGGAGGTCGACGCCAGCGCCAGCCCGTTGATGATCGGGAGGATCACGTTGGTGTAGTCGGAGATCAGCAGGTCCGGCCGGATGGTCCGGTTGATCACCCCGTCCCGGGTCTTGGCCAGGTTGGTCACCCCGCGCAGGGCGTTGCTCAGGCCGTCGGGCAGCTCCTCGTCGCCGCCGTCGGCGACCCGGGCCACCGCATCGGTGGCGCGGGCGCTCTGCAACACCAGTTCCGGCTTTTCGATGAGGCCGAACAGATAGCCGATGGAGAGCAGCCGCTCCTCCTGGAGCTCCTGCACCGCGGTGCTGACCCGGGTGGCGGTCTGCACCGCGTCTGAGATCTTTTGCGCGTCCTGGGCGTCGTTGATACGCGTCACGATGACCGGCACGCTCAGCGCCACGACGCCGACCAGCGGAACGATGATCAGCAAGGCCAGCTTGCCGAGGATGCGGAACTTACCGAAGAGCACCGGACCGCTCCCGCCGTGTCGGGTCGAACTCGCCGAAGTTCGGCTGGAGGTCGTACTGCGGGCCGTACGCACCGGGGGTGCGATTCGCGGCGGGTTCGTCCGGTGCGGCGGCGGGCGGTGCCGTCAAGCGACGGCCGAAGATCGGCCACAGCACTGCGCCGAGCACCAGCAGCAGCGCCAGCAGGCCGATCACGATCGCCTCGCCGCGCCGGTAGTCGAGGCCGTCCATCCGCTCGTCGAGCAGACCCTCCATCTCCTTGAGGGTGACGCCGGCCAGGGTGTTCAGCGACGACTGGAGCGCGGTCTGCGCTGTCGAGATGGTGCCGATGTTGGGCCGGCCGCCCGGGTTGGCGCCACGGGTCATGGTCTCGACACCGCGGCGGAACGAGTCGAGGGTGTTGACCAGGCTGCCGCTGAGCGTGGTGCTGTCGGTGCTGTCGACCGCGGCCTGGAGGCTCTCGGTCAGCGAGTTGACCGCCTTCTCCACGGCGATCACCTTTTCGCCGAACTCCAGCGAGAGCGCGGCGCGGGCGGTGCCGGTGGCGGTCTGCAGCAGGTTGGCCACGTCGCCCATCTGGCTCACCAGCACCAGCACCGAGGGCATGTCGGCGGTCACCGCCTGCTGGAGGGCCGAGATGTCGTTGTCCGGGTCGAGGCTGAGCTCGGCGTTGCGGCGGACCGCGCCGTAGAGCGCCAGCGTGAGGTCGGTTACCTCGACGTGCGCCTGGTAGACCGCGAGCCCGCCGCCGCTGACGTTGGCCAGGTTGGCGATCTTGCTCTGCAGGTCGGCCCACCGCTCCCGGGTCTTGAGGTCCGCACCGAGTCGCTGGTCGACGGCGGCCACGTTGGTCACGGCCGCGGTGAGCGACTCCGGCGTACCGTTCACGCCCTGCAGGGCGGAGGACTGTGCCTCGGTCAGTGCGCTGATCAACGGGGACAGCGCGGTGATGTACTCGATGCCCTTTTTCTCAAGGTCAGTTTGAGTGCGTTGGTCCGAGTTTTCCTGCCAGACTCGGGCAAAAAGGACTGCAACCGGCAAAAGGACCAAAGCCGTCAAGATCACCGCTAGGGGGGAGCGTAAACGGGTTCGCTGGCTGTTCATGCTTTCGTTCCTCCGCCATGCACACGCGATGAGCTTCGGGGTTTTAGCTACTGTGAGTAGCCGTATGGCCGCACGGATCCGGGCCAATCTATCCGAGAAATCCTCAAGCGAACCCTTTCCAAGGGTCAGAATTTGTTCGGCTGATCGGGGGATACGGCAGCGCGTCGCGGCGGCTGTAACGCACGCTCAGAGCCCGGATGTGCCACGGCGGACCGGGACCGGAGAACGCGGAAAGCCACGGCGGAGATGCTAGCGGTAGTCAGCCCGCACCAAAAGATACAAGATTCACAATAGATAACGATTATGGTTCGCCACACGTATTAACGCTCAGTAGTCATGCGATTGCATGGTGGCGTTTAGTAGCACCAGCCGGCGTACAAAACGGACCTTTCTCTTTTGTGGAAAAGGAGAAAGGTCCGGATTGTCAGATCCGAGCCAGCGCCTTGCGCAGCGGGTCGAGCCCGAGCGAGCCCAGATTGAGGGCATCGCGGTGGAAGGCCTTCAGGTCAAAATCCGCGCCTTTGCGCTGTTTGGTCTCTTCGCGGGCCTGCATCCAGATCCGCTCGCCGACCTTGTAGGACGGGGCCTGACCGGGCCAGCCGAGGTACCGCTTCCACTCGAACCGCAGCACCTCCTCGGCCATCCGGGTGTGCCCGCGCAGGAACTCCCAGCCGAGTTCCGGTGTCCACCGTGCCCCCGGGTGGAAGCCGAACGGGTTGTCCCGGGGGATTTCCAGCTCGAGATGCATGCCGATGTCGACGATCACCCGGGCCGCACGCAGGGCCTGGCCGTCGAGCATGCCGAGCCGGTCGCCCGGATCCTCCAGGTAACCCAGCTCGTCCATCAGTCGCTCCGCGTACAGGGCCCAGCCCTCGCCGTGGCCCGAGCACCAGCAGAGCAGGCGCTGCCACCGGTTGAGCTTGTCGGCCTGGAGCAGCGTCTGGCTCACCTGGAGGTGATGGCCGGGGACACCCTCGTGATAGACGGTGGTGACCTCGCGCCAGGTGGAGAACGCCGAGACGCCCTCCGGCACCGCCCACCACATCCGGCCGGGCCGGCTGAAGTCCTCGCTCGGGCCGGTGTAGTAGATGCCGCCGTCGCTGGTCGGGGTGAGACAGCACTCGATCTTGCGAACCGGCGGCGCGATGTCGAAGTGGGTGCCGTTCAGCTCGGCGATCGCCTTGTCGGCGAGGGCCTGCATCCAGTCGCGGAACGCCTCCTTGCCGGGGATGCGCCGGGCCGGGTCGGCGTCCAGCACCGCGACCGCCTCGTCCACCGAGGCGCCGGCGCCGGCGATCGCCGCCGAGACCGTTGCCATCTCGCCCTCCAGGCGGGCCAGTTCGGCGAACCCCCAGAGGTATGTCTCGTTGAGGTCGACCTTGGCGCCGAGGAAGTATTGCGAGGCCAGCTCGTAGCGGTCCGGACCGGCGGCCTCCTTGTCGCGGCCGCGTGGCGCCAGCTCGTCGCGCAGGAAGGCACCGAACCCGGCGGTGGCCGCGGCCGCGGCGGCGGCACCCCGCTCCAGGTCGGCGGCCAGCGCGCCGCTCGCCTCCAGGCGGCGGACCAGGCCGGGGAAGAAGTCGTCGCGGCCCGGGTCGGTCCAGGCGTCGCACTGCTCGGCCACGGCCACTAACTGGGCCCGTGCGCTCACCCGGCCGGCGTCGGCCTCCTCGCGCAGGGTCCGCTGGTACTGCTCGATGGCCCGCGGGAACGCGTTCAGGCGGGCCGCGATGTTAGCCACCGCCTCCTCGCCCTCGGTGGCCATCACGTCGAAGACGCCGCGCAGGCCGTGCAGCCCGCTGGTGATGACGCTGACCGCGCTCTTGGTGTAGCCGGCGTCGTAGGTGGCCAGCTCGAGCCCGAGCCGCTCGATCATGGCGTCCTTGGCCACCTGCTCGGACTCGTGCTCGGGCTCGGTGACGTCGAGGTCGTTGATGGCGCGCCGAACCAGCTCGGCCTGAGCGTCGAAGCCCTCGGGGGAGAGGTCATCGGTCTTGTCGTCGAATCCGGCGATACCGACATAGGTCGCGCCGGTCGGGCTGAGGGCGGCCCAGTCCGCCACGTAACGGTCAGCGAGGTCATCAATTCTTCCCACGGCCCGACCCTACGGGATTTCACATGTGCCCGGCGGTCCACTCCAGCAGGCGTTCCATGCTCCAGGTGTTGACCACCCGCTCGGCCGGCACCCCGCACAGGGCGGCCCGCTCGCAGCCGAAGTGCAGCCAGTCCAGCTGGCCCGGCGCGTGCGCATCGGTGTCGATGCTGAACAGGCAGCCGGCCTCCACCGCGACGGTGAGCATCCGCTTGGGCGGGTCAAGCCGGTCCGGCCGTGAGTTGATCTCGATGGCCTTGCCGTGTGCGAGCACGGCCTCGATCACCTTGTCCAGGTCGAAGCTGCTCGGCGGCCGGGTGCGCCCGGCCCGGTGGCCCTTGTCGCCGGCACCGGCCGCGGCGACCTTGCGCCCGGTCATGTGGCCGAGGATGTCCAGGTGCGGGTTGGCGATCGCGGCCAGCATCCGCTTGGTCATCCGGGGCGACTCGTCGCGCAGCTTGCTGTGCACCGAGCCGACCACCACGTCGAGCCGGGCCAGCAGCTCGTCCTCCTGGTCGAGCGAGCCGTCGTCGAGGATGTCGACCTCGATGCCGGTGAGGATGCGGAAGCCGTCCGGCAGCGCGTCGTTGAGCCGGGCCACCTGGTCGAGCTGGCGGCGCAGCCGGGCCGGCGACAGCCCGTTGGCGACGGTGAGCCGGGGCGAGTGGTCGGTGATCACCAGATACTCGTGGCCCAGCTCGGCGGCGGCCAGGGCCATCTCCTCGATCGGCGAGCCGCCGTCGGACTGATCCGAGTGGCTGTGGCAGTCGCCGCGCAGCGCGTCCCGCAGGTCCTGGGCCGCGGCCGGCAGGTCGGTGCCCTCGGTGCTGGTGAGCCGGCGCAGATAGACCGGTTCCTCGCCGGCCAGCGACTCGGCGATGCACCGGGCGGTGACGTCGCCGACGCCGGTCAGCTCGCTCAGCGTGCCGGCCGCGGCCCGGGTGCTGAGCTCGTCGGCCGGCAGCGCGGCAACCGTCGCGGCGGCCGAGCGGAACGCCTTGACCCGATAGGTCGCTTCGTTCGCGCGTTCCAGCAGGAAGGCGATGCTGCGGAGGTCGGCGACCGGATCACGAGATGCCATGCGGCAAGACTACGAAGGTTAGGCTCGCGCGGTGCGGACGATCGACTGGGTGGACGGTGCCGTCGAAATCATCGATCAGACGGCGCTGCCGGGTGAGCTGCGGATCTTGCGCCTGGAAACGGTGCCCGGGCTGATTGCGGCCATTCAATCTTTGGCCGTACGCGGGGCGCCCGCACTCGGTGTGGCGGGTGCCTTCGGGGTGGCCCTGGCGGCCCGCTTGCACGCCGGCGACCCGGACGAGTTGGCCACCGCGGTCGACCGGATCGAGCACGCCCGGCCCACCGCGGTGAATCTGGCCCGGGGCGCCCGGCGGGCCGCGGCGCTGCTGCCCCGGGGCGCCGACGCGGTGCTGGCCGAGGCCTGCGCGATCCGCGACGAGGAGGTCGCGGCGTCCGAGGCGATGGCGGCCCGCGGTGCCGACCTGCTGGTCGAGCTGTGCGGCGCCCGCCCGCGGCTGCTGACCCACTGCAACACCGGCGGCCTGGCCGCGGTGGTGCTGGGCACCGCGCTCGGCGTGGTCCGCGAGTTGCACGAGCGCCACGTGCTGGGCGGGGTGATCGCGAGCGAGACCCGGCCGCTGCTCCAGGGCGCCCGCCTCACCTCGTGGGAGCTGTCCCGCTGGGGCATCGAGCACCGGGTCGCGGTCGACTCGGCTGGACCGTTCCTGATGGCCCGCGGCGAGGTGGACGGCGTCGTCCTGGGCGCCGACCGGATCTGCGCGAACGGCGATGTGGTCAACAAGATCGGCACGTACGCGCACGCGCTCGGCGCCCGCCGGGCCGGCCTGCCGTTCGTGGTGGTCGCGCCGGAGTCGACAGTGGACCTGGAAACCCCGGACGGCGCCGCGGTGCCGATCGAGGACCGCGGCGCCGCCGAGATCACCGCGTGGTCGGCGGCGGCCAACCCGGCGTTCGACATCACGCCGCACGACCTGGTCACCGCGATCGTCACCGACCGCCGGGTGATCCGCCTCGACCGCGGTGACCGGCCCTAGACCCTAGGCCTTGCTCCAGGGCTTGAGCCAGGGCGTCTCGGGCCAGCCCTCGGCGGCGGCCAGCAGCGGGTACTGGGTGGCGCCGTCGACCGTCTCGCGGACGATGTCGGCGTGCCCGGCGTGCCGCGCGGTCTCCTGGATGAGGTGCAGCAGGATCCAGCGGACCGACCAGTGCGTCATGTCCTTGCGGTTCCACGGCACCGAGTGGTCGATCTCGACCAGCGCATCGAGGTTGCCGAGTTCGGTGATGGTCTTCTCGGTCTGCTCGGCGACCCGGTCGTAGTGGGCGAACACGTCCTCGATGGTCTCGCCGTCGAGCAGCCGGAAGTTCTCCGCGTACCGCTCGTAGTCGACATCCTGCGGTTCGTTGCGGATCAGCGCGATCCAGCCCTCCTCGGTCGACGCGCAGTGCTTGATGAGGCCGCCGACGCTGAGTTCGCTGGCGCTCGGTGCGGCCCGCAACTGCTCGTCGGTGAGGCCGTACGCGGTGAGGCGGATCCCGTACCGCATCTGGGCGAGGTAGGCGAGCAGGCCCTCCTGCTCGTTGGCGATGGGGCCGACCTGAGCGGGCATCTGATGACTCCTTAGACGCGAGTGGCGATGCACCTAACGCTAGGAGCCATTGCGGCCACTTTCTGGCCGCAATGACGAGACTGTCGCGCCGTTTTCGGCGACCGCGGTGATCCAGCCACCATCCCGGCCGAGCGCCAGCAGCTCCCCGACCTCGGCCGGTGTCTCATCGCTCGGTCCGGGGCGCGGCGGCCATTGACGACGGGCGTCGACCGCCGGGCGAAGCACCGGGATCAAGGCGCCGGTCGGGTCGTCCAGGCCCAGCTTCACCCGCATCGCCTCGAGGTCGCCGAGCACAGCGGACAGGACGCTGCGTACCGCGGCCGCATTGCCGCCGCACATCGCGGCGATCAGCTCGGCGCGGGTCGCGGCCACCCGGGTGCCGTCCCGGAACGAGCCCGCGGCCAGCGTGGCGGCCAGCGGGTTTTCGGTGAGCGTCGAGGCGAGCGCGGCGGCGAGCAGGTGCGGAACGTGGCTGATCTGGGCCACCGCCCGGTCGTGTTCGGCCGCGGTGACCGGCACGACCCGGGCGCCCAGGGCGGTGCAGAGCCGGGCCAGCCGCAGCCAGTCGGCCAGGTCGGTCTCGTCCGGTTCCAGGCAGAGCACCCACGCGCAGCCGGCGAACAACCCGGCCTCGGCCGCCGCGAACCCGGACGTCTCCTTGCCGGCCATCGGATGCCCGCCGACGAACCGGCGCAGGCCGTGCTTGGCGGCCAGGTCGTGGACCGGGCCCTTCACCGAGGTCACGTCGGTGACCAGGCCGTCGTAGCCGGCCAGGTCATCGAGCACCGTGGGCAGGGCGGGCAGCGGCACGGCGAGCACCACCAGGTCGGCGCCGGCGACGGCGGCCGGAACCGAGTCGGCGACCGGCCAGCCGCCGGCCCGGGCCAGATCGCGGGTGGCCGGGTCGGCGTCGTACCCGGTGACCGGATGCCCGGCCACCGCCAGCGCCTGCAGCACGGATCCGCCGATGAGCCCGAGCCCGACGATCGCCACGTTCATGCCGGAACTCTCGCACAGGCGCCAAGATCAGCCGTTCGGGCAGCAGAGCATCCGCCGTCCCATCAGCCGTTTATGACCGTTTTGCGCCTAGTTGATCGAGCCATCCCGGCAATACGGTGATCATGTGACTTACCGGGGGAAAACACTCAGCACGGGACTGGCCGCGGCCACCCTTGCGCTCGCCGTCGCCGGGCCCGCCCAGGCCAAGATGACCGACGGCATGCCCAGCTTCAACGGCACCGTCCTGACCGTCGCCTACGTCGGGAACGTCGCCTACCTCGGTGGCGACTTCACCGCCGCGATCGTCCGGGGCAAGCAGGTCAGCCGCGGGCGCCTCGCCGCGATCGACGCCCGCACCGGCAACCTGCTGTCCTGGGCGCCGATGGCCGACGGGCGGGTCAAGTCACTGGTGGCGGCCGGCGGTTCGATCTACCTGGCCGGGGACTTCGGCACCGTCGGCGGGCAGAAGCGGGACAGCCTGGCCCGGGTGGACGCCACCAGCGGCGCGGTGTCCAGCACCTTCAAGCACACGATCAGCGGCCGCCCGTACGCGATCGCGGCGGCCGGGAACCGGCTCTACGTCGGCGGCGCGATCACCGCGGTCAACGGGAAGGCCCGCGGCCGGCTCGCGTCGTTCAACCTGACCACCGGCGCGCTCGACACCCGCTGGACGCCGACCGTCGACGACCAGGTCGAGACGATCGCGGCCGGCGGCGGGCGGGTCTACGTCGGCGGCAAATTCCACAAGGTCAACAACATTGGGGGGTACGACCGGCTGGTCGCGCTCGATCCGGCGACGGCCGCTCTGGTGCCCGGCTTCAAACCCCGGCCGCCGGTGATCACGTACGCGCTCGCGGTGACCGCCGACAGCGTCTATTCGGCGCACGGCGGCAAGGGCGGACGGGTCAGCGCGTACACCGTCGGCGGTCAACTGCGCTGGTCGGCCACTTTCGACGGCAACGCGCAGGCGGTGACCGTGCTGGGCGACACCGTGTACGCCGGCGGGCACTTCGACCGCGCCTGCTCCACCGCCCGCACCGGCAGCCAGGGCTCCTGCGTGGACGGCGCCGACGACCGGGTCAAGCTGGCCGCGCTCGCGGTGTCCGACGGGCACCTGCTGGAGTGGCGGGCCGACGCGAACGGGGTGGAGGGCGTCCTCGCCCTGGCCAGCAACCCGGAACTCGGCACGGTCGCGATGGGTGGCGCATTCACCGTGGTGGACGGTCGCACCCAGAAGCGCTTCGCCCAGTTCAGCTGAGACTTTTCTCCCGGCGGTACGGGGTCGCATCTCTTGGGCGAGGGTGCGGCCCCGTGCCATTAACGTCCGTCTCTCGGATCGATGGGCGCCGGCGTCTGGGACCACGCCGCGCCGCCGACTCGATCCGGGAGGCGGACCCCATTGCTAGGCACTGCAGTTGTGCGACCGCTTCCAGGCGGCGACGGTGGCAACCGGGCTCTTCTTGCCGCCGGACCGCCACGAATCGAGGAAGGTGGCCGGCCAGACCACGCCGCGGCGCACCTTCCAGTCGCCGGTCTTGGCGCACGGCGGGGAGATGCCGTAGTGCAGGTGGCAGACGCCGCTCGAGTTACCGGTCTTGCCCACCAGGCCGAGACGCTGGCCGGCGGTGACCCGGACACCGGCCTTGATGCCGGACTGCACCTTGCTCAGGTGTGAGCCGTAGTAGCGGACGCCGTCGTCGCCGCCGATGGACACCGACAGGCCGCCGTTGGCCGGGCCGTCCGGCGCGCCCTCGACGTACGTGTCCTTGAAACTGACCTCCAGCACCACACCGCTCGTGGTGGCCACCACCGGCTCGCCGCAGTCGGCGAAGATGTCGGTGGCCGGGTACTTCGAGTGGGTCGGGTGGTAGTCGACGTTCGACGCCTTGACCGGGAACACGTACTTGACGTTGGTGGCCGGCTTCTTCGAGGCGGACGGCGACGGTGTGGCCGACTTGCTCGGCGACACGGAGGGCGACGCCGACGGCGAGGCGGACGTCGGTGGGGCCGCGCTCAGGGACTCGTCCGGCAGATCCGCGGAGACCTCCGAGGGGGCCACGAACTGCGGGGTGGCGGCCGCCGAGGTGCCGCCGGGGTTGCCTCCGCAGGCGGCCAGGAAGATGGCCGAGACGGACAGGCCGGCAAGGGTTCGAAGCACGCGCACCGAGCCATCCTGGCAGAAGTCGCCCGGTCCCGCCGTCCCGTGCTGGTTAGGCTGGCAGGGCAGGGTTGATCGAGGGATGGAGGTTGCGGCCGTGACCGAACGACACGAGCCCTGGCCGGTGTCCGCGCCGCCGGTGCCGTCGTCGGCGGCCTCCGCGGCGGTGCCGATGCCGGTCACCCGGCCGCCGTCCGGCCTGTTCCCGGGCATGCCGCCGCGCCCGGTCTATCGCGAGCCGCACCCGATCGCGGCCGCGCCGGTCCTGTCCGGACTGGGCTGCACGCTGCTCTGGTTCGGGCTCTTCGGCAGCCTGGCCGAGGGCCTCGCGGGCTACGCCTGGTGGACCATTGTGGCGGCGGTCACGGCCTGGGCCGTGGCGCTCGTGCTGACCCTGATCGGCGACCGCGGTGTGGCGGTGGGCATTGCGCTCGCCAGCGGGCTCGGCCTATCGATCGCGGTCGGTTTCGTGGGTGCCAGATGGATCACCACGTACGACTGGCCGCTGTGGTGATTGTCCGATTTTGCCGGCATTGTCGGCGACCGGATGTGCCCTTCTCGTAGCGGTGCGCACAGGCCGGAATTCCGGGCTTGACGAACCCCCGTGGCGGTCGGCAACCTCGGCACCATGGCCCCCTCACCGCCACGGCTCGACCCCGATCGACGCCGTCGCCGTCTGGAGTTGCTGGCGGCTCTCGCCGATGCCAAATCGGCCCGGGAGACCGCCCGTCCGGCCCGGCTCCGTGGAGCCCGCCTCCGCGAGCTCATCGCCACGCGCCGTCGCCTGGCTAACTGACTTACGTCCCCGTTAGGGGCGTGGCGCGCCGCGCCCGCCGTTCTTCCCGCTACCGTCACTCGCTGAAGACAAAAGTCGCGTGGGGGGAAATCTTGTCGACTTTCGCTGCCGCCGCCGCACGGGGAAAGAACGGGTGGACGGCGTCCGAGCTGGACCTGTCCGCGCTCGCCGACATCGACGAGGTGGTCGACGCACTGCGTGACGTCGAACCAGACGCCGACCTGGCGTTGCTGTTCGTCGAGAGCGACGACCAGTACCTCGCGGTGCTGCGCCTGGACGAGGGTGAGGACCTGCGGGTGTTCGGGTCCGATTCGGCGTTCGCCGAGGAGTCCCGGATCGGCTCGGTGCTGCTCGGCGAGGTCGAGGCACCGGCCCTGGAGATCGACGATCTGACCGCTGGTGGTGACGACGACGAGACCGACCGCCCGGCGGCCGATCCCGACGCCGACCCGGTGGGCGACGCCGAACTGCTGGGCGACCTCGGCATCAACGCGCACAAGCTGCTCGGCCTGTGCGGCCGGGAGGGCATGCTGCCGTCCGACGTGACCGCCGAGATCTGCCAGCGGATCGGGTGCGGTGACGAGGTGGAAGAGTTGCGCGAGGCGTGAGGGCCTCGCCGCAGCACGAGGAGTGGATGCGCCGCGCCATCGAGGTGGCGTCGGCGTTTCCCGAGGACGTGCCGGTCGGCGCGGTGCTCTACGACCCGCAGGGGCAGGAGCTGGCCGCGGCCGGCAACGAGCGGGAGGCCACCGGCGACCCGACCGCGCACGCCGAGATCCTGGCGCTGCGCCGGGCCTCGGTGCTGGCCGGCAGCTGGCGGCTCGAGGGTTGCACGCTGGTGGTGACCCTGGAGCCGTGCACGATGTGCGCCGGTGCTTTGGTGCTGGCCCGGGTGTCGACGCTGGTGTTCGGCGCCTGGGAGCCCAAGACCGGCGCGGTCGGCTCGCTGTGGGACGTGGTGCGGGACCGCCGGTTGAATCATCGGCCGGCGGTTTACTCGTCGGTCCTCGAGGCGGAGTGCGCCGCGCTGGTGCGAGATTTCTTTCGCTGACTGCAAATAATGGCGGCGGCCGCGGCGCCGCCATTGAGCCGGTGCCGCGGCCGCGGGATCAGGCCGCGCCGGCGATCGCGGTGTCCAGGCCGATCCGCACCATCGCGCTGAAGCCCTGCTCACGCTGGGCCGAGTCCATCTTGTCGCCGGTCTTGAGGTGGTCACTGACGGTGAGGATGGTCAGCGCCCGGGCCCGGTACCGCGCCGCGATCGTGTAGATCGCCGCGGACTCCATCTCGACCGCCAGCACGCCGTAGTCGGCCAGCGTGTCGTAGAGGTCGGGCCGGTCGGTGTAGAACGCGTCGGCGGCCAGGATGGGGCCCACCCGCAGCGCCGTGCCGTGCCGCTCGGCGACCTCGGCGGCCGTGCGCAGCAGACCGAAATCGGCCACCGGCGCGTAGTCCACCAGGCCGTCGAAGCGGGTGCGGTTCATGTTCGAGTCGGTGGCCGAGCCGATCGCCGCGATCACGTCGCCCAGCTGGAGGTCCATCGCGAGCGCCCCGCAGGAGCCGATCCGGATCAGGGACCGCACGCCGTACTCGTTGATCAGTTCGTGGGTGTAGATCGAGGCCGACGGCATGCCCATGCCCGAACCCTGCACCGAGACCCGAACGCCCTGGTAGGTGCCGGTGAAGCCGAGCATCCCGCGGACCTGGGTGTAGCACTTGGCGTCCTGTAGGAACGTCTCGGCGATCCACTTGGCCCGCATCGGGTCGCCGGGGAGCAGAACCCGCTCGGCGATGTCGCCCGGCTGCGCGCCGATATGCACGCTCATCCTTGGTGCTCCTCTGCTCGCGTCGTCATGCCGCCGATCCTGCCAGGTCAGCGACGTTCGCCCGGCCCGAGCTCGGCAACGGGTGACCCGGCGGCGAGCGCGCCGGAGCGTCCGGTAATCTACTTCGCGGTGGTGTGTCCGAGCGGCCTAAGGAGCACGCCTCGAAAGCGTGTGAGGGTTTACGCCCTCCAAGGGTTCAAATCCCTTCACCACCGCTCTGAGCAGCAAGAAGGCCCGGTGACTCTCAGCGAGTCACCGGGCCTTCTTGTGTGTGGTCTCAGTTTTGGTCTCAGTTATGCCGCGACGGGTACCCCTGCCGGACCGTCGTCCGGCTTGTCGGCCGAGTCGGGCGCCTGCCAGAGCAGACCGCCTACCCGCTCGGCAACGTCCCTCCGCACCGGTTCGGTGATGTGCTGGTAGCGCTTAGCCATGCTCGCGTCCGACCACCCCATGATGCCCATCACGGCCCGCTGAGCGACCTCCAGGACGAGCAGCACGGTCGCGGCGGTGTGCCGCGCGTCGTGCAGTCGTCCGTCACGCAATCCGGCTGTCTTGAGCAGGCTTTTCCACTTGGTGTAATCCGTCCGAGGATTCAGCGGGCCGCCGGTCGGTGTCGTGAACACCCATCCGCCCTCAATCCACAACTGTGCGGCCTTGATTCGGTCGGCATCTTGCGCGCGCTGGTGCTGCCGCAGCAGCGACACAAGCTGGTCGGGAAGCCCGATGCGGCGGCGGCCGGCTCGGGACTTCGTGTCGGCCGTAGCGGTGCGCAGGGGTTCCCGATCAGGGCAATGTCCGCCCATCTTCCGACCGCACGGCTTGGCGCATCCGTGTCGCCACCGTGGGCGTAGCCGGGATCGACGAACTATCAGCGTGCCCTTGTCCAGATCGACGTCTTCCCACTTGAGCCCAAGTGCCTCGCCTTGCCGCAGTCCAAGGGCCAGGGCGACAGCCCAACGTGCGCCATTGCGAGTCTCTTCAGCAGCGGCGACGAGGAGACGCTGAACCTCCTCGATCGAATACGGCTCCACTTCTTCATCGCCGATCTGCGGCGGCTTGGCGAGGCTCGCTGGATTCTTCGTGAGGTATTCGCGACGGACAGCCGCGTTGAGCGCGGTACGCAGCGTCCGTAGGGCTTGGTGTGCTGTCGCTGGCTTGCTGCCGTTTTCTTGCATCTTGCGCGTCAACTTTTCGACGTGTTCCACGGTGAGTTTTTCCAAGCGATGGGCGCCAAGGCCGGGAATGAGATGAACCCTAACCGCGACGCGATAGCCTGCTGCCGTGTTCTCGCGGACATTCGGGATCGCGATGTTCTCCAGCCAATGCGTTAGCCACTTCTCGACCGTCCAGTTCTCGCCAGCCCTGCGGACGGTCCCTTTGTCGCGATCTCGCTCTAGCTCACGAACCTTGCGGGTAACGATAGCCTCGGTCTTGCCTCGGACATGGCGCCGATCCGGCTTGCCATCGTCGCGAATGCCGACAGTGACCCGACCGTGCCACGATCCGTCACTGCCCTGGTAGATGCTGGATGCGCCGTTAGGCTTGCGGGACATCGTGGTTCCTTTCAGGCGGCGGCCGGTAGTTGGGTGTTCTGCTCACGGAGACGGTTGACGTATTCGGTTACGCACTCGGCGGGAATGCGGCGGAGTCGGCCGATGGTGACGGATTCGATTTCTCCACTTGTGACGAGTGCGTACATAAGCGTTCTGCCGATGCCGAGGCGGTTGGCAGCCTGCTCGACGGTGAGAACAAGAGGCGTGGCGTCGGTAGCCATGACGATTTATCTCCCCGTAGGTCGAATGCGGCGAGGGGGGTGCGTCCCGTCCAGCGGCCCGCTGAGGACCGTTCCCGGGTCGGGAACCTCTGGGCAGGGGTGCGGGGGTGATGGCCTAGAAGGGCGCAGCGCGGCCCGCTGAGAGCTGCGTTGAGCCAAGATCTCGTGGTGATTGGGATGAAGGGATGCACCGATGTGTGTGGGGGTTCTCAGCGTGTCGGGGTCGGCGCGCCCGGACGGCGGCCCGGTCACGGATGGGCGGCTGACAGAACTGACAGAACTGACAGAACCTGGGTCGGATGGGGGTTGTGTCAGTTCTGTCAGTTCTGTCAGGCCGGTTATGAGGCGCGGCGCGCGGCGAGCGGGTGCACGGTCGCGGCGGGTCGGTGTACTTCGGGATTGGTGAGGTAGCTCGGTGAGGGCGGCCGGCCCCCGGCCCGTTTCGGTGGGGGCGGGTCGAGTTGGCGGAGGTAGCCGTGGGCTTCCAGGACTGCCAACGCTGGGTCGAGGTCGGCCATGGTTTTGAACTGGGTGGATTGGACGGCCCGGAATGCCTCGCGTTTGGTGAACGCGGTCATGCCGGTGCGTTCGATCCAGGCGAGCAGGGTTCGGGCGTTGCGAACGGCGGTGTCGGCGCCCATGTCGTCGAACGCGCCCAGGGCGTGAGCCGCGTAGTACTCCCCAATCTGTGCGGCCCGGTGCACGGTGTCGGCGTCGACCGGCTTGCCCCACCCGTCGTGCAGGTTCTCGGCGAGGTGGATCAGTCCGGCGATCCGCACCACGGCCCCGGTGTACTTCGACCCCCAATCGACGATGTGTGACCACGCACCGCCCGGCGCCAGCCTCGGTTCCACCTGCCGTTCGATCTCGAGGACGACATCGTTGGCATCCGGGGTCAGGACCAGCACGGCTGGATCGGTCCACTCGGCGAGCGCGAGGACCAGGGCGTGCAGGTGGGCGTGGTAGTCCGCCGCGACCTGGGTGGGGATCGGGTCGGCGCCGATCTTTCGCCGTCCCACGGTGTTCTCCGGAACGGCGAACAGGATCCGGGCCAGCAGGCCGAGTCCTCGGAAGCCGGGCATGCCTGCGATGTCGCGCAGGATTTCGGGTTGCACGGCAAGGCCCATGGTCAGCGCGGGTTTGTCGACGTGTTCCGCTTCGCGGGAGCGCCGGTCGACGCGCATGAGGTCACCCGCGTGGCCTTTGAGGAACACCTCCAGGTTCGGGGTTCCGGAGTAGCGGCCCGCGATGGTCGCGAAGATCCCACCCTCGGGTGAGAGAACCGCCAATCGGCCGCCCTGCTCGGCGAGCAGCGACGCGGCGGTTTCGCTGGTGATGTCGTCGGCGACCAGCCGGGGTTTGGCCGGAACGGTGATCGCTTCGGCGTTCATCGCGGCGGCGGTCGCTTCGGCGATCAGGGTGTCGCGACCGGGACCGTCCCCGTTCGCCGCAGCTAACGCGGCTTTCTCGGCCTGTTTGGTCGCGACCTTCGCAGCGAGGTCCGCTTCGATGATCGCGGGTGCGGTGCGCTCGATCAGGGCCTTTTCGGCGGCCAGGATCGGGCCGACCATCGCCGCGAACACCGCCGATTTGCGGGAGCCGGGCGGCAACACCACAACGGTGTAGAGGTTGGTCGGTTCCCGCCACGATCCGCGTACCTCGACCTCGGCCCGGCCGCCGGCTGCGGTGGACAGGCAGGCCAGGGCGAGGCTTGCGGCGAGGTCGAGCGGGGTTTGGGTGAACTCGGCGACCGCCCGCACCTGGTCGCCCAGCCATCCGGGCAGCATGTCGGCGGGGAACGCCGGGAGGTGCCGCCCTCGCCCGAGGGGTATCAGCGGCGACCAGCCGCCGGGTACCTCGGCGTCGTCGAGTAGCGCCCGCCCGGCCGCGAGCATGTCGGCGGCGTCGGTGACCGAGGTAGCGAGGTGGGAGAGCTGGCTGCCGAGGTCGGCGACCTTGCGCCGTTTCGCCAGGTCGGCGACGATGCCCGCGTAATGTGCGGCGTGGGCGGCGGTAGGAACGTCGGCCGTCAGCGTGTGCAGGTACGCCGCGCCGCCCACCTTGCCGATAATCCCGCACTCGGCGAGGTGGGCGGTCACGGTGATCGGGTCGGAGGGGATACCGGCCGCATGCATCCCGCACATCGCCTCCCACAACACGACGTGTGCCGGGCGCCCGAAATCGGCCGGGGCCAGCGTCGCGGCGAGGTCGGCCATCAGGGCGGGAGCGAGCAGGGCGGCACCGATGACGGCCTGCTCGGCGGCCAGGTCGTACCGGGCTTGAGCCACGATCGCGACTCCTCTCAAATCGGTAAACGGTTCAGGCAGCGCGGCGGCTGATCCCGCGTTGCTGGTCGCGGCCCGCGAGCCGGGCCAGCCGTGGTGCGACCTCGGCGAGCAGTTCGCGCATCAGGCACAGCGCGGTAGCGAGCTGCCAGCGGGCAACGTTGTCGTTGCTGTGCAAGGGAATCCGGGCGCGGATCTCGATGTACTCGACATCGCCCGCGCGGACACGGGTGAGCCAGGCCCGGCCGCCGATGTCGTCGGCGGTGATGTCCGGCGACCGGTGCACGTCGACTCCGCCGCAGCGGTGGTCGCGGGCGCACCAGGTGGTGTGTGGTGTCTCGGCCCGCTGGATGCGGACGATGGTGCGGGCCATCAGCGGGTGCCCTTGTCTTGCAGCTCCCGCAGCGAGTTGATGATCCGGCGGCCGATCCGTAGCCGGCGGCCGTCGCCGTGGCAGCGGCGGCACAGCCCGAACGCGCGGCCGAACGGGGAGCGGCGTTTGCCGCTGCCGTGACACTTGCGGCAGGCGCCGAAGGGCCAGATCCAGCAGCCGATGCCGTAACACAGCGTGGCGATCAAGGCAGCGAGAACGAGAGCGCCGATCAGGGTGGTCTGTTGGGTTGCGGTCGCGGCGAGGGTGGCCACGGAAAGCCTCCAAGGGCAAGGATTGCGGCTTGAGCTGGGGTTGGGGCGACCCGCGACCGGCCGATGTATGGCCTGACCAGGCCGGTCGCGGGTCGAGTCGCGTGAACGCGACCGGTCGCGGGAGTGCCGCGACCGTCAGGCGGCTTTGCGCCGGGTGATCGCGGCGTCGATGTCGTCGGTCTTGGCGCCCTTGAGCGCCTTCCCGGCCCGCTTGATGTCAACGCTGCGTACACCGAACGCCCGGACCTGGGCCGAGATCGCCTCGGCCGTGGTGTCCGCGTACGCCTCCGGCAGACGGCCGGCGAGGCGGGTAGCGATCTCTTCCCACTGGGCGCCGGTCTCGCCGCGCTCGATCACGCTGCGCACGTCGGCGAGCACGTCCCGGGCGGCCCTGGCGACGTCCTCCCCGGCCGCCATTCCGGTCAGGGTCCCCGCGGCTTCGCGGAGCTTGCGAGCCTCGATCAGGATCTTCTCGGCGTCGTCGGCGTCGGCGAGGTAGGTGCGGACGGTGGGGGTGGCGTCCGAGGCGCCGCGCAGGATGCCGACGCCCTTGTAGGACGGCAGCAGCGTGGAGCTGTCGTGTCCCTCGGAGTAGGCACCCGAACCGAGTACCAGATCGGAGACCTGCCACGATCCGGTGCGCAGGGAGAAGCGCACCTGGTGGTTGTCGCGGAAGCTGATGAACTGGGAGGCCACCTGCCCGCCACCGACGCCCGAGGGGCGCTGGGTGGCGTCGACGAAGATCACCCCGGCCGCCGGGGCGACCTTGACCAGGTAGACCAACAGGCTCGCGATCTCCTTGGAGGTGTCGCCGAGGTCGAAGTACTCCTGGAACTCGTCCAGCAGCACAATCCGCACGGGCATCTTGTATTTCGGGTCCCGGGCGATCTCCCTGGTCAGCTTGCCCTCCGGACAGACGTCCACGGGTAGCTTCGAGAGCCGCTCGTAGCGGTCCTGCACGTCGGCTTTGATCTCCCGCAACGCCTCCAGCACGATCTCTGCCGGGTCGCCGTCGCGGGTCATCGCCAACCCGAACGCGCACCGGTCGGCGACCAGGGCGAACTTGCGCCAGTCGGGTTTGCCGCCACCGTCGAACACGGTGATCTTCACGTACGGGTCGAGCGCCGCGTACAGGCCCAGCAGCCGGGCCGCGAACGTCTTACCCTGCCGAGGTTGCGCAGCGATCATGATGGAGATCCACATGAGCAGGATCTCGACCTTGTTGCCGCGTTCGTCCAAGCCGAACGGGGCAGGCTGCCAAATATCGGTGGGCTTGCACCGCAGCAGCGGCGTTCGGCCGGCCCCCTGTGACAGCGGATCCCGGTCAGCCACCCACAACGTGTGCCGCCGATGGCTGCTGAAGTCCCGCGTGATGAACACCTGCGAGATCGCCACATCCAAGCCGGACGCGATAGCGCCGCGGGCCTTGACGGCCTCGTCGAACGTTTTGCCGTACGGCAGATCGATCGACACCTGGGAACCGGTGCCGGAGGGGTCGCGGGCCATGGTCGAGCCGAAGCTGATCTGCTGGTGCGGCTTGTCCGGATGCCCCAGACCGGCCGCGTAGTACGCGCGGAGGATGATGTCCGGGTTGACCCGCCGGAACCGTCCCGCGACGGTGGCGGGGGTGATGATTGGCCGGTCGTCCGGGCGGCCGTAGTGGGCCAGGAACGCCACCACACCGACAAGGATTAGGGCGAGTGCCCACCACGGCGCGGTCGCGTAGAGGATCGGGCCGCCGACGGCGATGACCAGGGCCTCGGTGGTCAGGACGATGAACCGCCACGTGCGGGTGGCTTTGACCTCCCGGTGCAGCTTGAGCCACATCGCGGGATCGTTGGCGTCGGCGGTGGCTTGCCGTAGCGAGTACTGCTCGGTGACCCACCACCACTTGATTTGCCGACCGGCCAGCCGGAACGCTCCGACCAGAGCCCAGAACGCGGCGAGGATCGCGTACTTCGGCGAGCGCAGCGCGTGGAAGCCGCACCGGTAGCCGAACACGGCGAGGGTCTGCCGGATGCTGTGCTTGATGTTCGGCCAGGTTGACCAGCCGACCGGCACGATCGGCACCCGACCGGCTGCCCCGGACGGCGGCGCCTCCACCGGCATCCCGCCTCGCTCGGGCGTCTCGTCGAGGGTCACCTCGAAGTGGGTGTCTCCCGACTCGGTGCGCCGGGTGGTGCGGGCCTTGTCCAGGTCAACGACGTTCTTGACGTCGGCCTCGGCGGCTGTCCAGTCAAAGTTGTGGTCGTCAGGCGGTGGGGTTTGCGGGACCATCAGGTTCTCTCCTGTGGGTTAGCGGACTCGCGGAGGGACCGGCGGCACAGCGCTTGCTTGCGAGGCTTGGGGCTGTGCCGCCGGGCGGAGCTAGGCAGCAATGAGGTCCGGGGTTTGCGCAGCTACCGGTGCGATCGGTGACGCGTCGGTGGCGCGTAGCGCGGCGAGGTGGCGACGCGCGGTCGAGGGTGAGACACCGGCTTTCTCAGCGATCGCGGCGGCCGACGCGCCGGGCATCTTCGCGGCCGCTTTGGCGACCTTGGCTGCCGACGCGGGACGCGGCGTGACGCGCTTGACCGGCGGCTTCGTGACCGGTGCAACCGGCTCTGCCGCAGGCGCGGCGGGCGGCTCCGGTGCGAGCTGTTCACGATCAGGCCCCGCATCGATGACTGCCTGAGTGACGACCGGCGCCACGTCCGCGGCGGTGTCGGTGGCGCGGCGGCCGGTCGCCAGCAGCGCGCCGGTTGCCATGACCATCAGGCCGTCAACGGCCAGCGGGCCGAGCATCGCGGTCAGCGAGTCCTCGCCGTAGAAGGCCAGCAGTCCGGCGAGGTGCTTGTACGACACGAACGCGGCGACCAGAGCGACCGGCAGCAGACCACCGAAACGCAAGGCCGTCCATCCGCGACCGGACGGCCACGCCACCCGGGCCAGGATCTCCGTGGCCACGAACAAGGCGAGCGGCCAAAAGATCGCACCGACCACAGCGCCCGGCTGCGGCGTCCAACCGGCCGCAGCTCCGACCGGCGGCACGTACGAGTGAGCCACGTTCGCAGCAATCGACACCGAGCCACCGAGGGCGGCACCGATGTAGGCCCAACCACGACCGGAAACGGAAGGCTTGCGCATCAGGCCACCGCCTTGCGAACGGCGGGACGCGCCGCCAACTCGACGGCAACGCGGGTAACTCGGGCCTCGGCCCGACGCAGGCGGCGCCAGTCCAAGTCAGTCGGGCCGCCGTGGTCGGCGGCGTTGATCAGGTGAATCTCGGCGTCCAACACGTCCAGCTCAGCGGCGATCAGGGGCCACTCGGCTTCGATCGCGTCCAGCTCGGCCGCCGTCGGTTCTTCGGTGATGCGGTGAAGCTTGCTCACGGGATTTCCTCCGGGAACGAGGTCGACGCGGCACCAGCGCACCAATGCGGGATGCCGCCTCGACCAGCGGAAACAGGAATGGGGTGCACGGACCTGAGCCGTGCGTGGCGACCTTTTCGGCGCAAGATCTGCGCTACGGGGAGGCGCGGCCCACTGCATTCAGTTCTCAAAAAGCGACCGGACACGGTGGTGTCATGGCGTACGGCAACCAGGTGCCGCCGTTCCCGCCCTACCGACCGGCTTGGACCGCTTGGCTAGCCATGCGATCTGAGATCAACGTAGGGCGCCCTGGCTAGTCAAGTCAACCCCTAAATCGGAAGCCTTTCCGGCTTGGCTAGTCAGATGTATGGTGGTCGGGTGACTGAAGACCTTGACTACCTGGGACAACTTGATCCAGACGACCCGAAGCAGGCGTCGCAGCAGATCGCCAACAAACTCCGCGCGGCGATCCTCACCCGCCGGCTACAGCCGGGCGACAAGCTTCCGTCGCAGCCCGATCTCGTGGCCCGCTACGGCGTCGCCCGGGAAACCGTGAAACGCGCGCTCGAAGTGCTGCGCTCCGAACGGCTGATCGTGACCCGCCAGGGCAGCGGCGCGTTCGTCCGCGCCCAAACCCAACGGGCGGTCGAGCTACGCCCGCACATCGAAGCCGCGTTCGAACGCCCGCACGTCTCCATCGACTTCGCCGGCTTCTCCGGCGAAACGCTGCGGGATGCGATCGCCGAAGCACTCGACAAAGTCCGCGTCGGCCGCCTCGCCCCGGAGAGCATCGCCGTACGCGTGCTGATCTCCGACATGACCACACCCGTCGCGCTGCCCGCCCGCGCCGAAACCCAGTCCGACGATCCCGCCGTGCGGGAACGGGCCGAACGGATCACCCGCCGCGCAGCAGACGCGATCATCGACCAGGTCGCCGAGCTGGGCGACCTCGGCCTGATCCGGTCCGCCACCGTCGAGGTCCGCATGCACCGTGCATCACCGCTGTTCAAGCTCTACATCCTCAACAACGAAGAAGTCTTCTACGGCTTCTACCCCGTCGTAGAGCGCACGGTGGCGATCAAAGGCGAGCCGATGGCGATCTACGACCTGATGGGCAAAGACGTGCCGCTGTTCCACTACGCCGTGACCGACGACGACGCCTCCCACGGCACCCAGTTCGTCGAAGCGTCCCGCCAATGGTTCGACTCGATGTGGTCGACGATCGCCTACCGGTACGACCGATGACCACCGACCTCGATCGGCTGTTCGCCGAGGTAGACGCCGTCTTGCTCGACTTCGACGGCCCCGTGTGCGGAATCTTCGCCGGATACCCGGCGCGCGATGTGGCGGCTGAACTGGTGGAGCTTCTGTACCGCCACGGTGTCGACCTGCCCCCGTACCTGACCAGCGAGACGGATCCGCTGGAAGTGCTGCGGTGGACCGGATCAGCCTGCGACCACGCGGTCACGCGATCGGTTGAGGATGCCCTCTGCGAGGCAGAGCTTCAGGCCGTGGCCAGTGCGGCGCCCACGCCGTACGGCCGGGAGGTCATCGTGGCCGCTCGACAGGCGGGGCTACCGGTCGCGGTTGTCAGCAACAATTCGGCCGGCGCAGTGACCGCCTACCTAACCGAGCACCGGCTCGCCGGGCATGTGGCTCCGGTGATCGGCCGCGCGTATGCCGATCCGGACCGTATGAAGCCCAACCCTGAGCCGATCTCGCGGGCCGTCCGCCTGCTCGGCGTCCCGCCGGAACGAAGCGTTCTCGTCGGCGACTCGCTGTCTGACATCGAGGGCGGCCGGGCCGCCGGAGTCCACGTCATCGCCTACGCCAACCGGCCACAAAAGGCCAACCCCTTCCGGCAAGCGGGCGCCGACGTGGTGATCACGAGCATGGGATCGATCGCCGAGCTGCTCGTCAGGAGTTGCGAAGAACAAGAGTCACTCGGTGGACGCGGCGGATGACGGCGCCACGAACGTACCCCGCTGCGGCACCGTGAAGACCAGGCCGCGCTCGCGGAGAACGGCAACCGCACGGCGCACTGTTCCCCGCGCAATGCCGAATTCTTGAACTAGCTGCAACTCGCTTGGAATAGGCCGGTTTGGCTGCCAGTCGCCACGCTCGATCCGCTCGGCGAGGATCTCGACGAGTTGGAGGTATGGCGGCACCGGTCCATCCGACTCAATCACGCCCCGAACCTAAACGAACGTCATTGACCGGAAACCCATATCTACAAACTTGTACGTCCAAGGACAACCTTGTACAAGCAGAGACCAAGGATCGTACTCAGCTCACCGAGAAAGGCCCAAACGTGTCACGCGAGTTTTTCCCGAAGGGGATCACCCTCAGCCGCAATGACCTCGGCGGCCTGGCCGTCGAGTGGAACGGCATCTTCATCGGATGGATTCACGCCAGCATCGGCGACCAATGGAACGCCTACGTCCGAGGCAAGAAGAACGGCGACCCCGGCATCATGCTCGGCCGGTTTACCAAAGATGAGGCCGTGCGGCGGATTGCGTTAGCGGCTGGCTGGCCCGGAACTGAGTAAGCCGGGGCTATGGCGGATCGGGCGCTTTGAACCGCGTTGGGGACGCCAGTCGTCGCGGCGGTCCCGACCACAACATCAGCGACGACAGTCTGTCCGCAGTACCACGTCTTCACCGACCGCAGCTGTGGTTCGGCCGGCGGGCGCAGACGCTCCTCGCATCAAGTAACCACAAGCTGAAACCCGTGCGTGCCGACATGGCCCACCGGCAACAAGCAGTCGTCGTGTTCCTGAGGCTCCGTGTAGGGGCACACACCGAGTGCAAGGACCTCGTGACGGGTGCTATCCCATCTCACCCACCACCATCGCTCGCCGTATTCTGCCGCCAACACGAAAGCGACATGACTGTCCTCGTGGCCAACCACGAGTTCACAGTGAACGTGACGCAACGGCGGACTCAGGAGCAGCCGCTGCGCGAGGAGGGTCTCGAACTCGGCGTCCTTCACTACAGTGGCCATCCCGCACCTCGACAGCTCCGGCAATGAGCCTGACCTGCGGTTTGTCTCTGACACGACCAGGAATTTACCCTCGTCTACGCGTGGGGCAGCCCTGCGGTCCGGCGCGTGCGTTTGCGTTTGCGAGGCATGACACGACGAACCTCAACTACAAGCGGAAGTCCCGGGGAGCAGGTCCGTCAATCACGCTCAGAGTCACTGTGCGGGGGAGTTCAGCCCTGTTCGCAGGCATCGAGCCGCACGTACCCGCCGCACCAGACGGGCGCCTGGACAGCGACCACTTGCCAGCCGTTATCCTCCCGGGTCTTGAATCGCCAGGTGTGCGCCTCACTCTTGTAGAACTGCGCCCGGCCCTCGGTGTGCCACCAGGTCGCGGAAACGTCCGTGGTCACCTCGGCCTGATCGTCATCTACCGGGCCCACGGTCAAGCCTGCGAAGTCCAGTCGTGCCGGTGGCGGGTCGGTGGTGTCCATGGCCTTGCGATAGGCGCGCCATCCCGCCAACAGTTCGTCCTGGCGGTCGTTGTCCAGGATCGCCAGCAGACCCTCATCGTTGTTGTAGCCCAGCGCCATTAAGTACTCGCTGGCAGCCGCGTCCGGCGCGGGTGCACCCCTGCTCGCCTCGACCGTCTCCCGCAGCACCCACACCGTCGGAACTCCGACCACCGTGCCACCGCAGCAGAGAACTAGGGTCGGCAGGAGAACGAACGTCACCCAACGCCGGCCGACCGGCCAGTGAGCGAACCGGGCCACGCACCGTTGCTCCCACCGCGCGTACCGTGCCTTAACTCTGTTCCAGAGGGGCGACAGCCGATCGGTCAGCGTGATCACCCGAGCACCGTAAGCGACATGGTCGACTTTGTCGATGCGGATGTCTTGGTGTTCTCATTTCCGGTCTAAGCCGAGGCCGCGGCGGGTTCCGCGTTGACCCGCTCAAACCTTAAAG
>NZ_BOMV01000050.1 GCF_016862375.1 Paractinoplanes rishiriensis
CTTGCGCTCCGTGGCCACAGGCAATCCTCTTGGTCGGTGTCGGGACCGGGCGGCCTATCGTGTGGGTCGCTCGGAAGTACCTCCATCCTGCCCCCTCGCGTACGGCATCGTCACGCCTACCCGGGGTGTCCGCGATCCGAGACACACATACTGACCAGTAACGTCTACCTAACCGGTCAAGAAGGAGAACCGCACCTGCCGGGTCGGGTTGTCGCCGTTCGTGTCGACCAGGCATATCGACTGCCAGGTACCCAACGCGATCTTTCCGCCGATTACCGGCAGTGTCGCGTACGGCGGGATCCAGGCCGGCAGGACGTGGTCGCGGCCGTGCCCGCGCGAGCCGTGCCGGTGCCGCCACTTGTCCTCGGCCGGCAGCAGGTCGTCGATGGCGGTCAGCAGGTCGTCGTCCGAGCCGGCGCCGGTCTCGATGATGGCCAGGCCGGCGGTGGCGTGCGGGACGAAGACATGCAACAGGCCGTCTGATTCGGACTGGACGAACCGGGCGGCCTCGGCGGTGATGTCGCGGACCACGGGCGATCCGCCGGTCCGTACGGTGATCACTTCGGTGCGCATCCGGCGAGCCTATGTGTACAGGTCGAGCGCCAGGAACAGGGCCGCGGTGCAGCCGAGCCAGAGCGAGGCCAGCGCGGCCCGTCGCAAGATCATGTCTGGATTAGAGCAGCGCACCCATACGCTTCGCAGCGAGATCGATGCAAATTGCTGACTTCTCACGTGGCAGCGGTGGCCCCGGTCCGCAATGCTGGGCTTCGTGACCACCCCGCAAAACCTCGACGAGCGATTCCGCGACGCGGTGTCGGCGCTGCCCGCGCCCGACGCCCGGCGCGCGCCCGCCGATGCCGTCCACGACGGCGCCCTGCTCACCGGCGACCTCGCCCTCGAGCTGTTCGACGCGCAGCTGGCCAGCCGCCACCTCGACCTGGCCGCCCGCTGGCTGCGCAGCTTCAACGAGGGCTTCTACACCATCGGCTCCTCGGGGCACGAGGGCAACGCGGCGGTCGCGGCCGCCCTGCTGCCCACCGACCCGGCCCTGCTGCACTACCGCTCGGCCGCGTTCTTCTGCGCCCGGGCCAAGAGCCTCGCCGACGCTGCCCGGGACGTGCTGCGCGGCGTGGTCGCCTCGGCACACGAGCCGATCGCCGGCGGCCGGCACAAGGTCTTCGGCAACGCCGACCTCAACATCGTGCCCACCACCTCGACCGTCGCGTCGCACCTGCCGCGGGCCGTGGGCCTGGCGTTCTCGCTGGCCCGGCCGCATGAGGGCGAGCGGCGCTGGCCGGCCGACGCGATCACGGTGGCGACCTTCGGCGACGCCTCGGCCAACCACGCGAGTGCCACCGCCGCGTTGAACGCCGCCGGCTGGTTCGAGCATTCGGGCCTCTTGCATGGTGGATTGGAGTCGAGGCGGTACGGCCTGCCGTTGCTTTTGATCTGCGAGGACAACGGTCTGGGAGTGAGCGTGCCGAGCCCGGACGGCTGGCTGGCGGCCATGCTCCGGTCCCGCCCCGGCGTGCGGTACACCTCGGCCGACGGCTGCGACCTGGCGGGCACCTACCACGCGGCGGTGGAGGCGGCCGGCTTCGTGCGCCGCGAGCGCCGGCCGGCCGTGCTGCACCTGTCCACGGTACGGCTCATGGGTCATGCCGGAGCCGACGCCGAGGTCGCCTACCGTGCCCCCGACGAGATCAACCGTGACCTGGAGCGCGATCCCCTGGTCGGCACGGCTCGGCTGCTGGTGGCCGCCGGCCTGCTCGGCCCGGACGAGGTGATCGCGCGCTACGACGAGATCGGCTGGCAGGTGCGCAAGATCGCCGAGGAGGTGCTGAGCGAGCCCAAGCTGGCCTCGGTCGCCGAGATCGTGGCGCCGCTCGCCCCGCGCCGCCCGCTGCGGGTGGCCCACCAGATCACCGAGGCGGCCACCCGGGCGGTCGGTCCCGGCGCCGCGGCCCGGTCCAAGGCCTTCGACGGCAAGCTGCCCGAGCAGTCCGGCCCGCTCACCCTGGCGCAGACCATCAACGCGACGCTGACCGACGCCATGGTCACCAACCCGGCCATGCTGCTGTTCGGCGAGGACGTGGGCCGCAAGGGCGGCGTCTACGGGGTCACCAAGCGGATCCAGGAGAGGTTCGGGGCCGAACGGGTCTTCGACACCCTGCTCGACGAGACCACGATCCTGGGCCTGGCGCTCGGCACCGGCATGGACGGCCGGCTCCCGGTCCCCGAGATCCAGTACCTGGCGTACCTGCACAACGCCGAGGACCAGCTGCGGGGCGAGGCGGCCACGCTGTCGTTCTTCTCGTCCGGCGCCTTCCGGAACCCCATGGTGGTACGCGTGGCCGGCCTGGCCTACCAGCAGTCGTTCGGCGGCCACTTCCACAACGACAACTCGGTGGCGGTGCTGCGCGACGTACCCGGCCTGGTGTTGGCCGTGCCCTCCCGCCCGGCCGACGCCGCGCCGATGCTCCGGTCCTGCCTGGCGTCCGCGGCGGCGGACGGCAGCGTGTGCGTCTTCCTCGAGCCGATCGCGCTCTACCACACCCGTGACCTGTACGAGCAGGGCGACAACGAGTGGCTGGCCCCCTACGGCGCGCCGAACACCTGGTCCGGCGAGCACGTGCCGGTCGGCCGGGCCCGCACCTACCCCGTCGGAAACGCGACAGACCTGACAATCGTGACGTACGGCAACGGCCTGCGGATGTCGCTCCGGGTCGCCGCCCGGCTCGCCGCCGACGGTTACGGATCCCGAGTGGTGGACCTGCGCTGGCTCAGCCCGCTGCCGGCCGCCGACCTGGTCCGGGAGGCCGCCGCCACCGGCCGGGTGCTGATCGTCGACGAAACGAGGCGTTCCGGCGGGGTCGGCGAGGGCATTCTCGCGGCCCTGGTGGACGGCGGTTTTGTGGGCGCGGCACGCCGGATCGCCTCGGCGGACTCGCTGATTCCGCTCGGTCCGGCCGCACAACACGTGCTGGTAGGGGAGGATGCCATCACACAGGGTGCCCATGCCCTGCTGGCACGGTAAATTGCCACACACTCGGTGCGCCACTTGCGCCGGGGCGCACAAGTGTGTGGACTACCCCCAGGTTTCCAGCAATATTTCCGGCTAGGAGGACTTAGACAGTGAGCGCGACCGCTGGTCAGGCCGACGGCGTACGCAGCCTGGCGGACCGGTTCGGCTTCGAGCCGAACATGGTGGTCATGGAGATGGGCTACGACGACGATGTCGACGAGGACCTCCGTGACGGCCTGACCGAACGCGTCGGCGAGTTGGTCGACGAAGACACCGACGAGGTCGTGGACGCCGTACTGCTCTGGTACCGCGACGGCGATGGTGACTTGTTCGAGCTGCTCACGGACGCCCTGGGCCCCCTCGCCGACAACGGCGTGGTCTGGCTGCTGACCCCGAAGGCCGGCCGCGACGGCCATGTGGAGCCGAGCGAGATCAGCGAGTCCGCCCCCACGGCGGGTCTGCAGCAGACCTCGACGGTCAACGCCGGCAAGGACTGGACGGGTGCACGGCTCGTCTCCCCCAGGGGTGCGAAAAGGAAGTAGCGCACTGCTTCGTCCGCCTGCCCGGCCGGCGCCCCGTCGGCGCCGGTCCGGCTAGGGTGTGCTCATGCCGCTAGCTGTCGGAACCCGGGCCCCCGACTTCACGCTCAAAGACCAGAACAATCAGGTGGTACGCCTGGCCGACTTCGTCGGCCACAAGGCGGTGCTGCTGGTCTTCTACCCCCTGACCTTCACCGGCACCTGCAAAGGCGAACTAACCGAAATCCGCGACAATATCGACCGTTACGTGAACGAAGACGTACAGGTCGTGGCAGCCAGCGTCGACTCGGTCTACAGCCACAAGGTCTGGTCCCTGCAACAGGGCTACGAATTCCCCCTGCTGGCCGACTTCTGGCCACACGGCGGCGTAGCCCAACAGTACGAGGTGTTCAACCCGGAAGCAGGCTTCGCCAACCGAGGCACCTTCCTGGTAGACAAAGACGGACTTATCCGTTTCGCCGAGGAGGCCGGCCCCGGCGAAACCCGCGACCAGGCCGCCTGGCTGAAGGCCATCGCCGCCCTGAAGCCCTGACCGCCGGGCAGGGTACGATGACCACTCCGGCTAGATCGCCGAGCCGGGCGCGTAGCTCAGTGGGAGAGCACTCGCCTTACAAGCGAGGGGTCGCAGGTTCGAAACCTGCCGCGCCCACGCGAGTCGGAGTCCCCTGTCCGCAAACTGCGCGGACCGAGGGCTCGCGTCATGTTTGCTCCGGGGGCCGAGCCCCC
>NZ_BOMV01000051.1 GCF_016862375.1 Paractinoplanes rishiriensis
CACGCCCCACGGTGCGGTGGTGACTCTGGCCGAGCTCGCGGACGGCCCACGGTGCGGTGGCCGTTCTGGCGTCGGAGCAAACATGACGTGGCCGGTCTCGTTTCCGGTCTCAGGTGGTCCGCCAGAGCAGCCCCTCGACCTGCCCGGCGATGCCGCCCGCCAGCTCGGGCGCGAGGTGCTGATACCTGGTGGTCATGGCCATTTCGACCACCTCGAATTTCGCCGTTCTTCGGGTTCGTTGCGCGCCACCACGTCTAGCGTCAGCCCAGGTCACACCGATGCCTGACGATCACGCTGCGAATATTGGGACCCCGCTGACCAAGCAAGTGCACGATTCACTTCGGCATCTGCGCTGATCTGGGACGCCGCGGTCGCCGTTTCGGTTTGGGCACGCTTAACGGGTCGCCAGCGCGCGGCTGCCCCACGGCCGCCAGGCGATGGTGGCTCCGGGTCGCAATCTTGGGAAGTTCCGGGGGAACAGGAACTCGACAAGGTCTACCGGCGGTGCGACCTTATAGGCGGCTTGGTGGCTTTTGTCGCGGCCAGGTAACGGCTGGCGGGAGCGATCGTCCACTGCCGGGATGACGGCCACGGCTGTTCGGCATTCGGCTGCCAGGGACCGTGGGCTGGAAACAGGAATGCCGCTCCGGGTTCGGCCGAGGTGCTGTCACATAACGTGCATAACGGTCAATGGCGCAAGCCGAGCGACCACGACGAGGCCGAGCAGCTTGCGCCGATACGCCTTGGGGCACAAGGACCCTGGGAAACCTTGTGACTCGACGCCGCCGCCATCCAGACCAGTTCGCCGACCTTGGAAGCACTCCTTCGTCCTCGAACTGCTTCGAACTAAGAAGTTAGCCGCCCCGGGCGAATCCGAGTTCGGGTTCGCGGTTGTGTGAAGCCCTGACCAAGACTCCTCGGCTGTAGTGCTTCGATCAGTTTAGTCGTCGAGGTATAGGCAGAAGGGGTGGCCGGCGGGGTCGAGCATTACGCGGACGTTCTCTTGTGGCTGGTGGGTGGCCAGCTCGGCGCCGGTGGACAGGGCGTGGGCTACGGCTGTGGGTAGGTCGTCGACCTCTATTTCCAGGTGCATGGACATCTGGGGGTGGCCGGGGGTGGCCGGCCAGACCGGGCGGGTGTAGTGGGGTTCGGTTTGGAAGCCCAGGTTGTAGCCGGCGTCGGGGGACGGGGCGACCGAGGCGTTGTTGGGGCCGCCGGGGAACAGCTGCCAGTCGAGTAGGCGGGCGTAGAAGCGGGCCAGTTCGAGGGCGTCGGGGGCGTCCAATGTGACGCCCCACCACTGCTTTTTGCTCCGCAAGCTCATGGGCGTAGAGATATCAGACGGGTCTGACAAGAAGGTGGCCCGGCCCGGCCCGGGCGGACCCGGGCCGGGAGGAAGGCGGTCACTAGGCCTGGGCGGTGGGGGTGTCGGAGGTGGATGCGGGCGCGGGGGTGCGGGTGGGCGCCGGGGGCTCGGGCTCGGGCTCGGGAGTGGGGCGCCAGCGGGCGCCGGGGGCCAGCTCACCCAGGAACTCCAGGCGGGAGCGGATGCCGCCGTGGCTGCGGCCCAACTCGGTCATCAGGTCGCGGGGGCGGGCGCCGGCCCGGTAACGCGCCACCAGGGTTTCGTCGTCCTCGGGAGTCCAGCGGGTGCCCTGGTTGGGGTGGCGGCCGCGGCGTTCGGGAGGTGGGGCGACCCGGGAGGAGAGGGCCGGCTGGGTCATGGCGATCAGGCCGGCCAGGGTCGAGGTGAGAACGTCGGTGAGGCCGACCAGGTCGGCGGGGGCGAGGCCGCCGCTGATCTCGCTCACCACGCGGCCGTCGCCGTCGCTGCTGACTATGCAGAGGTCGATCCGGTGGTCGTCGGTGGGGAACGCGGTGACCTGGTAATCGGTCTCGCCCAGGAGCAGGCGGCGGTCGAGGGTGATGGGCGAGGACTGGAGTGCGGTGGTGTTCATGGGGTGAGGGTAGGGGTGGCCTCTGACAGTTTTCGGGGGCTGGCGGCGGGCTCAACCGGCGCGGTTCAGCCAGGTGCGGTAGTGGCCGGCGAACGGCTCCGTGTTGGCGGTCAGGGCCGTGCGCAGGGCGTCGGTCGCGGCCAGCGCCGCCGCCACCACGTCCCCGGGATAGCCGAAGGTGACCCGATGTCGCGCGAACTCGTCCTCGTCCTCCACCGCCACCCGGCCGTCGCGGTACCGGACCAGGTCGATGTCCAGGTCGACCACGGTGATCTCGCCGGGGCCGGTCCACCGGGCCGGGGTGGCGATGTCGCAGTAGAGGTCCCGGTCGTCCGGCTCGGCCAGGAAGAGTGCCATCCACCAGCCGCCGACCGGTAACAGGCGGACCGCGTCGGCACGGGTGAGCCGGGGGCGTTTGCCGCCGTAGTGAAAGGTGACCCGGCTGCCGGCGGGGGTGGCGATCCAGGTGCCGAAGCTGTCCTCGCCGAGGAGGCGCCCGGTCACCTGCCGGTGCGGCCGGCCGTCGAACTTGCGCAGCACGAGATCCACCGGCGTCACGCCGCGAGGCTACCGCGAGACCGGCCGGGGCCTGGGGCGTGGAGACCGAATGGCAACCGGGCGGACCTTAACCTGACCCGGGCCGGAGCCGATTCCTTGTGGCACCTGCGGGAGATACCGCAGGTGGGCGGGCACCGGTCGGATTCCCCTCGGCGATCGGTGCCCGCCCGGAAACCCGGGGCTAGGGGCGAGCGATGGCGACCGAACTGCACATCGGCATTGATGCCGAGAAAGTTGTGGTTTCGGCGGGTGCCATCCGCGTTCGGGCCGGGCGTGCGCGACGGTGTCGCACCGGAACGGTGACCGAGAGTCTGCCGGTGCCGCCCAGCGGGCGCAGCCGGGACGTGCGGGTTGCCTTCCTGGCCAGGCTGACGCTGCCCACGCTGTTCACGGTTGCCGTGCTCTATGCCGCCGGGGTTCCGGCCTGGTTGCTCGCCGGCGGTGCCGCCGGGCTGCTCGGGCTGGCCTGGCGACGGGACGCCCGGCGCAGTCAGAAGACGATCTTTGCGGTGCCCGGCGACGCTCGGGTGCTGCGTACCGCCGAGGAGCGGGCGGCATACCAGCGGGCCGTCGGGGTTTCGCGCCGGGTGCGGCGGACCTGGCCGGGGTTGCCCGGCATGATCGACCCGGTGCTTGCCGACCGGTCGCTCACCCATGCCCTGGACGACCTGGCCACCCTGCTGGTGCGCCGGCAGGAGCTGCGCCGGCTGCGGGCCGGTCTGTCCGGCGTGCCGCAGCAGGCCGTGCCGGACGACAGCCCGGCGCTGGCCGCCCTGGACGCGCAGCGCGAGCACGCCGAACGCCTCTGGCTGGAGACCGCCGAGCAGGCCAACCGCATCCTGCGCAGCATCGACGCGGCCGCGCTGGCCGGCGAGACGTTCCTGCACGAGCAGCGGATCAGCGACACCGCGCGGCGGGCCGAGCGGGCGCTGAGCCGGCTCACCGTGGGCGCGCCGCCGGCCGAGTCGGCGCCGGAACTGGCCGACCGCACGGCTGCCGTGCTGGCCGCCTACCGGGAGCTCGAAAAGCTCGGTTAGGCCGCGGCCAGAGCAACAATGGTTGCCATGACGGCAAACGACGACGTGCTGCGTGAGGTGGGTCCGCGGCTGCGGGCCCTGCGCACCAAGGCCGGCACCACCCTCGCGGCGCTGGCCGAGACCACCGGCATCTCGGTGAGCACGCTTTCGCGGCTGGAGTCGGGTCAGCGTAAGGCCACCCTCGAGCTGCTGCTGCCGCTGGCCCGGGCCTACCGGGTGCCGCTCGACGAACTGGTCGGCGCGCCGCCGACCGGTGATCCGCGGGTCTATGCTCGGCCGATCACCCACCACGGTCAGACCATTCTGCCGCTCAGCCGCAACCCGGGCGGGCCGCAGGCGTTCAAGCACATCATCGCGCCCGACTCCCGGCAGGAACCGGACCCTAAAACCCATGAGGGGTACGAGTGGCTGTACGTGCTGAGCGGCCGGCTGCGACTGATTCTGGGCGCCCACGACCTGGTGCTGCCGGCCGGTGAGGCGGCCGAGTTCGACACCCGGGTGCCGCACTGGTTCGGCAGCGCGGGCAGCGGTCCGGTGGAGTTCCTGACGATCTTCGACCAGCAGGGGGCGCGGATTCACGTGCGGGCCCGGCCCAGGAAGGCCCAGCAGCCTGAAGGTCAGTAGCGCCGCGGCGTTCCCGGTGGGCGGGAGCCGGCCGGTCGCGAGCCGCGGGGCCCGGTGCCGGCCCCGCGGCCGCGCGGATTCATTCCATTGTGCGACTCGACCTGCACCTGGAATGCCATTAGTTTGTCTGACGACATGCGTGCCCCCGCCCATGCCCGTGAACCGTCCGCTACCAGCGTCAACGATTCGGCGGCCGGTGGGTCGTCGGCGCCGTCAAACGGCCCGGCGGGCGGTGGACATCTGCCGGGGCACGGTCAGGCGCGGGGTGCGCACCGTGCCGAGGGCATCCACCAGCAGGGACTGCACGACCTCGGCCTCGGGCAGCCGCCACTGTGTCCGCTCGGGGCGGACCGCCCACCGCACCGGGCCCTCCAGCATCCGGGTGGGTGGCGCCGGGATCCACGAGCCGAGCCCGTGCCGCACCACGTCCAGCCGATGATCCAGTTCGGATCGCAGTGGGCTGCCGGGCCTGGTCAGGAACATCCATCGACCGGCCGCGGTGACCGCGACCGGCCCCAGGGCGCCGGCACCGAGCAGCCGGGACGTGCCGAGTACCCGCAGGCCGAGCGAGGCCGGCACCTCCAGCACGTCGAACCGCCAGCCGGTGGCGAGCAGGACGGTGTATGCGCCGTGCCGCCACCAGGAGTGCACCCGGCCCAGGTCGGTCGACGCGCTGTCCTCCCAGGACTCCAGCGCCGGGTGACAGGTCATGATCGGGCAGCCGGGCCGGCCACAGAGGAACCGGTGACCGGTCAGCCGGGCACCGGGCGTCACCGGCCAGCCGTGCTCGGCGTACCGGATCGCGGCCCGGCGCAGGCGTATCCGGTCCAGCCGGTCGACAAGCGCCGGTGGGACGAACGGCCGATGGACGGTCCACTGCATGGCTCGATAACCCCCGATCTAGGCGGATCGCGGCCATATCAGCCGCGGGTGCCGTATCCAAGGACGACACGCATCGTTGTTTCCGGCAGATCCGCCCTTTGCAAGTTGCAACAAAAACTACGAGCATCGGTGAGCAGGCGATCACACACGCTGTGCGACGTGCGCACACGCGGAGCGTTCAGACTGTGAGATGACAGAAGGGCTCGCCGGCGGGGGCCGCCGGACGAGTCGGGGGAGGCACCGTGGACGAGCTGCCGATCGGCCGCCGCGTCGCCTATTGGCGCGGCCGACGCAAGATGTCCCAGCAGGTCTTCGCTGACCGGCTGGGAAAGTCCAAGAGCTGGGTTGACAAGGTGGAGCGGGGGGTCCGCCGACTCGACAAGTTCTCCGTCGTCTACGAGATCGCCGACGTACTTCAGGTCGACGTCCAGCTGCTGCTGGGCAAGGACGTGGAACGCCGGCCCGAAACACAGAACTGCATCGACCAGGTGGAGGTCGAGGAGATCCGGGCGGCCCTGGAGCGCTATGACCAGATGAGCGCGTTCTTCCAGGCCGTACCGAACTCGCCGCCGCTGTCCGAGATGCGCAAGGCGGTCAGCCACGCCTGGCTGACCTACCAGCATGCCAAGTACGGCGTGCTCGCCCGTACGCTGCCCAAGCTCTTGCGGGATGCGCAGGCGGCGGACAGCGCGCACGCCAGCACCATCGAGGCCAGGGACGCGGCGCACCTGCTCGGGCAGGTCTACCAGATCGCGTCGTCGGCGCTGCGCAAGGTCGGTGAGCACGAGCTGTCCTGGCTGGCGGCGGACCGCTCGATCGCGGTGTCGCAGCGGGCCGGCGACCAGCTGCTCGCCGGGCTGGCCAGCTACCGGGTGGGCAGCGCGCTGCTGGCCCTCGGCCGGGTCCGGCCGTCGCTCGAGGTCAACGTCAACATCGCGAACCGGCTGGCGCCCAGCCACGAGCCGGCCAAGGCCGACCGGCTCTCCGTGTACGGGATGCTGCTGCTCAACGGCGCGATGGCGGCCGCGCGGATCGGCGACAGTGCGACCGTGCGCGACCTGTTGTGCGGCGCCGAGCAGGCGTCGCTCGAGCTGGGCGGCGACTTCAACCACTACTGGACCAGCTTCGGCCCGACCAACGTGCAGCTGCACCGCTGTGCGACCGCGGTCGAGCTGGGCGACGGACGGACCGCGGTGGAGACTCACGAGCGGATCGACCAGGTCGGCTTCCAGGCGCTGCTGCCGGAGCGCCGGGCGCACCACTTCCTGGACATCGCCCGCGGTTACACCCAGATCGGCAACGTCGAGAAGGCCAGCGAGATGCTCCTCGAGGGTGACCGGCTCGCCCCGTCCGAGATCCGCTGTCGCCCGCTCGCGCACGAGGTTCTTTCGGACGTCCTCCGCCGGACGCGGGGGACGCCGCCAGCTCCGATCGCGGAGTTGGCTGAGCAGATGGGAGTCGGCGTATGAGGTGGGCACGCGCGTGATGACCGGTAACCCTTCGCCCGGAGTGCTCTACATCCTGGTCTGCGGTTCCCCGATTGCCCGGGACGTCGGCATTCTGGTCGGCCTGGCCCAGCAGGAAGGCTGGGACGTGTGCGTGATCACCACCCCGGACGGGCGCAAGTTCGTCGACGTGCCCGCACTCCAGCAGCAGACCGGACATCCGGTACGCACCTACTACAAGAGTCCCGGCGACCCCGACACGCTGCCGCCGGCGGACGCGATGATCGTCGCGCCCGCCACGGTCAACACGGTCAACAAGTGGGCCGCCGGGATCACCGACACCCTGGTCCTGGGCCTGTTGGTGGAGGGATACGGGTACGGCCTCCCGACGGCTGTCGTCCCGTACACCAACAACGTCATGGCCCTGCACCCCGTGTTGCACGAGAGCCTGGCCCGGCTCCGCGACTGGGGCGTCCACGTCCTGTACGGCGAGGACGTGTGCCGCCTCGGCAAGCCCGGGCAGACCGATCGCTTCCGCAAGACGTTCCCGTGGCGCCGCGCGTTGCAGGCGGTCAGCAGTCCGGTGACGATGAGCAGCCGAGTCGAGCCGGGCGCGCTGTCGTAGCCAGATAGAGTTGGCGGCCGTGACCGACACTGCCGCACCACCCACCGTCCTGGACGTGGTGAACGCGCTGGACCGGCGTTACCCGCGGGACTGGGCGGAGTCCTGGGACCGGGTGGGGTTGGTGCTCGGCGATCTCGCCCATCCGGTGCATCGGGTGCTGTGCGTGGTCGACTGCGTGCCGGAGACCGTCGACGAGGCCCTCGCGGCCGGTGCCGATCTCGTCGTGGCGCACCATCCGCTGCTGCTCAAGCCGGTTTCGTCGATCGCGCCGGACACGTACAAGGGCCGGATCATCCATCGCATGATCCGCGGCGACGTGGCGCTCTACGTGGCGCACACCAATGCCGACGTGGCCAATCCCGGCGTTTCGGACGCGCTGGCGGCCCGGCTCGACCTGACCGGCCTGCGCCCGCTGGTCCCGGCGACCGGCGTGGCCGCCGGCGACGGCCGGGGCACCGGGCGGATCGGCGAGCTGCCGGGCCCGATGGACCTGGCCGAGTTCACCGGGTACGCGGCGAGCCGGTTGCCGGCGACCTCGGCGGGGGTACGCTCGGCCGGCGACCCGGCCCGGACGGTCCGGACCGTGGCGGTCTGCGGCGGTGCGGGCGACTCGTTCCTGGCCGACGCACGCCGGGCGGGCGTCGACGCGTACCTCTGTGCCGATCTGCGCCACCACCCGGCGAGTGAGCATCTCGCCGAGGAGGGCCCCGCGCTGCTCGATGTCGCCCATTGGGCGACCGAGCGACCCTGGCTGGATGACGTGGCCGCCTGGCTCGGCGGACAATTCGGCGTCACGGTGACGGTGTCCGACGTGGACACCGATCCCTGGACGGTTCATGCTTTCAGTTCCTCGTCGAAGGAGACCCAGCCGTGAAGGCCTCCCCGGAAGCCCAGCGCCGCCTGCTCGATCTGCAGGCCGTGGACACCGCCCTGGCTCAGCTCGCGCATCGCCGCAAGTCGCTGCCCGAGCTCGCCGAGATCGACGCCGTGTCCCGGGAGCTGTCGGCCCTGGAGGACGAGCGGGTCCGTGCTCAGGTCGCGGTGGACGACCTGGACCGTGACATCAGCCGGTTCGAAAAAGACATCGAGCAGGTACGCATCCGCAAGGAGCGCGACCAGAAGCGGCTCGAGGCGGGTGGCGCGCTGCGCGAGATCGAGGGCCTCCAGCACGAACTGGCCACGCTGAACCGCCGGCAGTCCGAGCTCGAGGACGCCGAGCTGGAGCTGATGGAGCAGAAGGAGACGGCCGAGGCGGCGCTGGCCGAGGTGCAGGGCCGGCTCAACGAGGCGAGCGAGCGCCGGTTGGCCGCCGAACGCCGCCGGGACGACGCGTTCGCCGAGATCACCAAGGACGAGGAGTTCAAGACCTCGTCGCGCGGCCCGCTCGCCGCCGACCTGCCGGCCGACCTGGTCCAGCTCTACGACAAGATCCGGCTGGACTCGGGCCTGGGCGCGGCGCTGTTCCGCTCGGGCCGCTGCGGCGGCTGCCGGATCGAGCTGTACGGCGCCGACCTGGCCCGGATCAAGGCCGCCGCCGCCGACGACGTGGTCCGCTGCGAGGAGTGCCGGCGGATCATGGTCCGCACCTCTGAGTCCGGCCTATGAGGGTCCTCGTCGAGGCCGATGGCGGGTCGCGGGGCAACCCGGGGCCGGCCGGCTACGGCGCCGTGGTGCGCACCCACCCGACCGGCGAGATCCTGCTGGAGCGGTATGGGTCGATCGGCGTCGCGACGAACAACGTGGCCGAGTACACCGGCCTGGTCGAGGGCCTCAAGGCGGCGCTCGAGCTGAACGCCACCGAGGTTGACGTCCGGATGGACTCCAAGCTGGTGGTGGAGCAGATGTCCGGCCGCTGGCAGATCAAGAACGCCGGCCTGCGCCCGCTCGCCGCCGACGCGGCCGCGCTGGTCAGCCGGTTCGCCCGGGTCGGCTTCGAGTGGATCCCGCGGGAGCGCAACAGCGCGGCCGACGCGCTGGCCAACCGGGCCATGGACGAGGCGGCCGGCATCGTGCCCAGCGACGTGGAACCGGAGGAACCGCCCAAGCCGGTCTCCTGGGCGCCGCCGTCGATGGACAATGCGACCCGGCTCATCCTGGTCCGGCACGGCGAGACCGAGTTGACCAAGCAGGGCCGGTACTCGGGTCGCGGCGACATCCCGCTCTCCGACGAGGGTCAGGCGCAGGCCATGGCGGCCGGCGGCCGGGTGGCGGGGCTGGCCCGGGACGTCACGGCCGTGGTCAGTTCGCCGCTGCAGCGCTGCGTGCGTACCGCCGAGTTGATCGCCGCCGAGGTGGGCGGGGTCCCGGTGACCGTGGTCGACGACCTGATCGAGTGCGACTTCGGGGAGTGGGAGGCGCACACCTTCGCCGAGGTGCAGGAGCGCTGGCCGCGCGAGTTGGCGGCCTGGCTGGGGTCGACCACGGTGGCGCCGCCGGGCGGTGAGTCGTTCGAGACGGTCGCGGCCCGCACCCGCGCCGCGCTGTCGACGGTGCTCAAGTCGTACGCCGGCGGTGTTGTGGTGGTTGTTTCGCATGTGTCGCCGATCAAGTTGATCCTGCGGGATGCGCTGGCCGCATCGGACTCCTTCCTGCACCGGCTGTTCCTGGACGCGGCAGGGGTGTCCACCATGGACGTCTGGCCGGACGGCAACATCGCGGTGCGCTCGGTCAACGAGACGGCCCACCTGCGCTGACTTATTGCATCTGCAGGGTGTGACGTTTAGCTTCCTCGATTAGGAAACTTTATTGAACGTCACGCCCTGGAGGGCTCATGCATGGGTTGACCCGCCGTCTGATCGCCGTGGCCGCCGTGGCCGCGACGATCGTGACGGCCGCACCATCGGCCGCACAGGCCGGCCGCAAGTCGCCGTACGTCACGGTCGGATACTTCACGCAGTGGGGTATTTATGGCCGTAACTTCCAGCTCAGCAAGGTGCAGGACTCGGGTGCCGCAGCCCGGCTCACGCACCTCAACTACGCCTTCGGGCCGGTGACCGCGGACGGCGTCTGCGCGTCGGCGGACCCGTGGGCCGACTGGCAGACCCCGTTTCCGGCCGAGCTCAGCGTGGACGGCGTCGGCGACGTCGCGGGGCAGCCGATCGCCGGCAACCTCAACCAGCTGGCCGAGCTCAAGGCCAGGAACCCCAAGCTCAAGGTCCTGATCTCGCTGGGCGGGTGGACCGGCTCGGCGTTCTTCTCGGACGCCGTGCTCACCGACGCCTCCCGGAAGAAGCTGGTCAGCTCCTGCGTGGACCTGTGGATCAAGGGGAACCTGCCCGGGCTGCCGGCCGGGGTGGCCGCCGGGATCTTCGACGGCATCGACCTGGACTGGGAGTGGCCCGGTTCGGAAGGCAACGCCGGCAACGTCATCCGGCCGGAGGACCGGGCGAACTTCACCGCGCTGGTCGCCGAGTTCCGCCGGCAGCTCGGCAAGAAGCACCTGCTCACGGCATTCCTGCCGGCCGCGCCGGCCAAGGTGGAGGCGGGCTTCGAGAACAAGATTTTCAAATATCTGGACTTCGGAACGGTGCAGGGGTACGACTTCCACGGCTCGTGGGAGAACCGGTCGAACCAGCAGTCGTCGATCTTTGTACCGCGCGGCGCACCGGACAATCCCGACTTCTCCGCCGACGTCGCGATCAACGCCTGGCTGGCGAAGGGCGCCAAGCGGTCCCAGCTGGTGCTGGGCGTGCCGTACTACAGCCAGGGGTGGACCGGCATCACCAGCGGCGGCGACGGCCGGTTCGCGACCGCCACCGGGCCGGCGCCGGGCATCTTCGCGGCCGGCACCGAGGACTACAAGACGGTCAAGAACCTGCCCGGCTTCCGGCTGCACCGGGACTGGCGGGCCGGCAACTCGTGGCTGTTCGACGGCACCACGTTCTGGACCTATGACGACCCGGCCCAGATGCTGCAGAAGACCGTCTACATCCGGGCCAGGGGTCTCGGCGGGGCGATGATGTGGTCGCTCGACGGCGACGACGACCGCGCGTCTCTCACCAGGGCTATTGCTGCCGGTCTGGCCACTCGCGGGTGATCTTTGGATGAGCGTGGCGGTGCCGTTGAGCGCACCGCCGCGCCCGTTCGGCGCATCGTGATCGACCGATTCCTTCCAACATCGTTAGCGTCGTTATGGACCGTATCCACGCTTCGATGAGGAGGTACGGCTGATGGCGGCCGAGCCCGAATCTCCGCAGGTGCGCAGCGATCGCAGCCCCTGGAACTGGTTATTGATCATCCCCATTGTGGTGCCGTTGATGACTCCGATCTTCAATCGCGACGAACCGCGGTTGTTCGGCTTCCCGGCGTTCTATTGGGTCCAATTCCTGTTCATCGCGCTCGGCGTGGCGACCACGACGATCGTCTACCGGATGACCAAGAGGTGATCCGATGAGCGACCACATCACCGAGATCGTCGTCTTCACGCTCCTCTTCCTGTTGGTCAGCGGCATGGGCTTCGTGGCGGCGCGCTGGCGGGCGCCCAAGGACATGGCGCACCTCGACGAGTGGGGCCTGGGCGGCCGCAGCTTCGGCGGCTGGATCACCTGGTTCCTGATCGGCGGCGACCTCTACACGGCGTACACGTTCGTCGCGGTGCCGGCCCTGATCTTCGGCGCCGGTGCGGCCGGGTTCTTCGCCGTCCCGTACACCGTGATCATTTATCCGCTCTTCTTCCTGGTCCTGATCCGGCTCTGGTCGGTGTCGCACCGGCACGGCTTCGTCACGCCGGCCGACTTCGTCCGCACCCGGTTCGGCTCGCCGACGCTCGCTCTGCTGGTCGCGATCACCGGCATCGTGGCGACCATGCCGTACATCGCTCTCCAACTGGTCGGCATCGAGGCGGTGCTCAAGACCATGGGCGTCACCGGCGAGAGCGCACTGGCCCGGCACCTGCCGATCATCATCGCGTTCGCGATCCTGGCGGCGTACACCTATCAGTCCGGCCTGCGCGCGCCCGCCCTGATCGCCTTCGTCAAGGACACCCTGATCTACATCGTGATCCTGGTGGCGGTCATCTACCTGCCCTACAAACTGGGCGGCTGGGGCAGCATCTTCGATGCCGCCGACGCGAAGTTCCAAGCCTCGCCTGCGCCGGGTGACGGCATCATTCTCAACGCCAACAACCAATTGCAGTACGTGACCTTGGCGTTCGGTTCGGCACTCGCGTTGTTCCTCTACCCGCACAGCATCACCGGGGTGCTGGCCAGCAAGAACCGCAACGTCATCAAGCGCAACATGTCGGCTCTGCCCGCGTACAGCTTGCTCTTGGGTTTGATTGCTCTTCTCGGTTTCATGGCCATCTCGGCCGGCGTGAAGCCACTGCCCGGTTCGACCCCCGGCAGCGTGGACAGCAACACCGTGGTGCCGCTGCTGTTCGACCAGCAGTTCCCGGCCTGGTTCACGGGCGTCGCCTTCGCCGCGATCGGCATCGGCGCCCTGGTGCCCGCCGCGATCATGTCGATCGCCGCGGCCAACCTGTTCACCCGCAACATCTACAAGGAGTACCTGCGCAAGGACGCGACGCACGCCCAGGAGGCCCAGGTCTCCAAGATCGTGTCGCTGGTCGTGAAGGTCGGCGCGGTCGCCTGCATCGTCTTCCTCGACCCGCAGTTCTCGATCGACCTCCAGCTCATCGGCGGCGTGATCATCCTGCAGACGGCGCCCGCGGTGGCGCTCGGTCTCTACACCCGGTGGCTGCACCGGGGCGGGCTGATCGCCGGCTGGGCGGTGGGCATGGGCCTGGCGTTCTGGATGCTGTGGCAGATCCCGAACCCGAACACCAAGCGGGCGCACTTCGGCGGCTCGGCGTTCCCGCTGGAGAAGTTCGGCTTCGACACCCCCAAGACGATCTACGTGGGCTTCGTCTGCGTCGCGGTCAACATGCTGGTCGTGGTCCTGGTCACGCTGCTCCTCCGGGCGATCAAGACGCCGGACGGCCCGGACGGCACCCAGCCGGACGACTACTTCGCCGACGAGGGCGACCCGCGCGTCGACCGCGACAAGACCGCGGTCGAGACGGCCTCGTCCACCTGAGGTTCTAGTACTGGGTGACGGACAGGGAACCGACGCCGGCCTGGGCGACGAAGTCGATGCCGGTGTTGGTGCCCTCGCCGAAGCCGTTGCCCGTGAACGACTGGCCCGGGGCGATGCCCTGCCGTGCGGCGCCGTCCAGGTTGACCTGGCCGGCGCCGGCGGCGAACTGGACCCGGACCGGCGTGTTCACCGGCAGCCGGACCTCGACCCGCTCGGCGCCGGCGGTCAGCCGCACCGGGACGACCCGCGACGGCGCCGGCAGGGTCAGGTCGATCTGGGTGGAGCCGCCGCCCAGTTCGATGCCGTCCAGCCGGCCGTTGCGCAGGTCGATCACGGTCTGCCGGGTGCCGCCATGCAGCCGGAGGGTCCACAACACGCCGGCGTTGAGGGCCACATCGACCAGACCTTCGCTGCCGGCGGGCTCAAGATTCAGCCGTACGTCGCCGTCGTTGCGGGTGACGCTGGGCCGGACCGGGTGGTTGCCCGGGACGTTGACCCGGTAGAGGTCGTCGTTCAGGTCGTCGGAGCGCAGCCGGATGGCGCCCACCCCGTCCATGACTTCGAAGGTGGCGTTCTCCCGCCCGTTGAGCGGGCCGGCGACGGTGCGCGGATTTTCGGCGGTGCCGTCCCGCAGGACCAGGGTGCCGAGCAGGATGGCGATCAGGCCGAGGATGGTGACGGCCGCCAGGAAGACGAGAAGCACCGAGGCGGGCCGGTCATCCTGCAGCAGCGTCCGGCCCCGCAACGATGCCAGCCGGCCGGGTCGTTTCGGCGGCTCGGCCGCGGGTTCGGCGGCGGCGGTCTGCGCGGTGCCGGGTGGGGGAGTGCGGTCGGACTCCGCGGGTGGACCATCGCCCTGCGGTGCACGCCCCTGGGGTGTGGTCTCGTCCACTGCGGCTCCCCTCGTGTCTGACAAATAGCCGCATCGGAATTCCCCGATGCCGTGCTGCCTACACTCCTCGCCGCGCGCCCCCACCGGTAGCCCGAACCGAAACGTTGGCCAGCGCGTACCCCCTAGGTCTTTGGTTTGAGAGCCGCCGCACCCACCGCAACCAAAGCCGTCAGGGCCACGATCAGGAGGAAAGATGTGGTCAGCGACGAGACATGGGCTATGCCGCCGATGACGCCGGGGGCGATCAGGCCGCTTCCGTAGGCGATGCCGGCCACGCCTGCCAGGTTGCGGCCGGGGTGGCCGGGCATGCGGCCGGCGGCGGCGAAGACCAGGGGGACCACCACGGCTATGCCCACGCCCAGCAGGCCAAAGCCCAGGATGCCCAGCCACGGGGTTTCGGCCAGGACCACCGTTACGGCGCCCAGGGTGGCCAGAACGCCTGAAATGCGGACAGTGCGCACCGGGCCCAGTCTGCGGACCACCCAGTCGCCGCCGAAGCGGGCGGCTGCCATCGCGATGGAGAAGACGGCTACCGTGGCGGCGGCTGTGGAGGCGGGGGCGCCCAGGAGGTCGCGGATGTAGACCGCGGACCAGTCCAGGCTGGCGCCCTCCGCAAAGACCGCGCACAGGCCCACCAGGCCGATCGGGAGAACGGCGGCGGTGGGCAGGGCGAAGGCCGGTGGTTCCTCGGCCGACGGCTCGGGGCGGTGGGAGAGCAGCCAGGTGGCGGCGACCAGGCTCAGTGCCACCAGGGCGATGCTGGTGAGGGTGAAGTGCAGTGGTGCGCCCACGCCGGCTCGGGCGGCCAGGGCGGCCAGTGTCGAGCCGGCCAGGCCGCCCACGCTCCACCAGCCGTGGAAGCTGGACATCACCGAGCGTTCGTAGCGCTCCTCGACCAGGACCGCCTGGGCGTTCATCGCGACGTCGGCCAGGCCGGCGGTGGCGCCGTAGACCGCCAAGGTCAGGCAGAGTAGCGGCAGACTGGTGGGCAGGGCGGGCAGGATCAGGGACAGGCACCACGCGACGATCAGGACCCTGGTCAGCGCGCGCAGGTCGAAGCGGTGGGCCAACCGGCCGGACAGCGGCATCGCCAGGATGGCGCCCAGGCCGGGCATCAGCAGGGCCACGCCCAGGCCGCCGGGACCGGTGCCCACGTGGTCGGCCACCCAGGGGACGCGGGCGGCGAACGTGCCCGTCACGGCGCCGTGCGCGGCGAAGATCGCGGAGGTGGCGGCTCGTGCCTGGCGCAGGGTCCGGTCGGGGTGGACGCGGAGGGTTGGCATGAAGCCGACGGTAGACGAATACCAACCAGATGGTAAGTATTCACGGGTGGGCTACGCGAAGGGCCGAGCTACCCGGCGGGACATCTTGGATCAGGCGACCGCGCTGTTCGGCGAGGCCGGTTACCGGGGCACCTCGCTGCGGGAGATCGCAGCGCGGTGCGGGCTGTCGCATCCGGGGCTGCTGCACCACTTCCCGACCAAGGAGTCGCTGCTGCTGGCGGTGCTCGAGCACCGCGAGGAGGTCGACCGGGAAGGGCTGGCGACCGGGGCCGGGTTGCTGAGCGGGCTGGTCGACCTGGTGGGGCGCAACGCCGAGCGGCGCGGGATCGTCGAGTTGTTCACGGTGCTGTCCGCGGAGGCGACCGCGCCCGATCATCCGGCGCACGGCTGGTTCGCGGACCGCTACCGGCGCATCGTGGCCGAGTTGGAGGCGGCCTATGCGGAGGCGCGGGCGGGCGGTGACCTGCACCCGGACGTCGAACCGGCGACCGCGGCCCGGCAACTGGTGGCGCTGATGGACGGGTTGCAGATCCAGTGGCTGCTCGGCGACCCCGAGATCGACATGGCGGCGGCGGTCGCGGCCCACCTACGCCAGCAGGGCCACCACGGTCGTACCGGGCCGGAAGACGCCGCGTCCGATCAGGGTTAGCAGGCCGGACATCATCTTTCCCTCGTACACCGGATCCAGTGCGACGCCGTGGCGGGCGTGGAAGTCACTGACAAAACCTTCCAAGACGGGCGTACGCCTGGCGAAGCCGCCGAAGTGGAAATCCGGTTCGAGGGACCAGTTCGCGGTCGGGACGCCGTACTCCCGCTGCAGCCGGCGGATCTCCCCGGTCAGATAGTCACCGCCGCGCAGCACCGGGAAACCGACCGCCCGCCGCCCCGGCGCCAACGCGGTCGCCGCCCCGGCCAGCGTTGCGCCCGTGCCGCAGGCGCAGGCCAGGACGTCGAACGGCGACTCGATCTCGTCGACCAGTTCGGCCGTTCCGCGCAGCGCCGCCGCGTTCGCCCCGCCCTCGGGAATCAGGTGGAAGTCGCCGAACCGGTCACGCAGCCGGCCGAGGAACGCGGGCTCGGCCCGGCTCCGGTAGGTGGTCCGGTCCACGTATGCGAGCCGCATGCCGAACCCGGCGGCCCGGGCCAGCACCGGGTTGAGCGGGTGGTGCTCCTCGCCCCGGATCACGCCGACGGTGCCGAAGCCGAAGTGGTGACCGGCCGCGGCGGTGGCCAGGATGTGGTTGGACCAGGCGCCACCGAAGGTCAGCACGGTGCCCGCGGCCGGCAGGTTGTACTTCAGCTTGCGCCACTTGTTGCCGGGAAAGTCCGGGTGGATCAGGTCGTCGCGCTTGAGCAGGACGCGCACCCCGCCGGTCCGCTCGTCGGCCAGCTCGTCGAGCGGGGACGGCAGACGCAGGTCGAGGGCGTGCGACATGCCGCCATTGAAGCAGCTGCTAGCCTCCATGCCGAGGCGTAGCGGCGAGGTGAGCGGACAGTGATTCAGGCAGCGGTCGAGTTCCGCCGGCTGGTCGGCAAGGTATCGAAATCCAGGAAGGCATGCAGAAGCTTGACGCCTTCTGGAAGGCGGCTGGAGCGGGAAGCCCGCGAGCAGTTCGGCGGGCCCGAACCAGAGCAGCCAGCTTAGGGGTGACGGGCGAGCCGGCCGGTACGCCGGATTCTGTTGCCGGCGACCTGGGTCGCCGGTGGCGGTCATCCATCTCGGCCGACCGTTGCCGGGCGGCTCTTGCGGCCTACCCGCAGGCTCGGGCGAGCAGCCCTCGAACGCCTGCGCCGGCCGTCACCTTGCGGCGGCGGCCTTGCTTGGCCTTGCTCCGGGTGGGGTTTACCGAGCCACCCCGGTCACCCGGGGTGCTGGTGAGCTCTTACCTCACCGTTTCACCCTTACCGGCGCCGCACCGTGGCGCGGGCCGGCGGTCTGTTCTCTGTGGCACTTTCCCGCGGGTCGCCCCGGGTTGCCGTTAACAACCACCCTGCTCTGCGGAGTCCGGACGTTCCTCGGCGACGCCCCCTGCGGGACACCGACGCGACCGCCCAGCCGACTCGTCCGTCACCGCCAATCCTACGGGCGCCGCCGACGACGTAAATTCGGACCCACCATGGATCTTCTGCACATCGTTCTGCTGATCGCCGCCGGTGTCGCCGCCGGCGCGGTGAACGCGATCGCCGGCGGTGGCTCGCTGATCACGTTCCCGACGCTGCTGGCCACCGGATTGCCGTCGGTGGACGCCAACGTGACGAACTCGGTCTCGGTGTTCCCGGGTTACGTGTCGAGCGTGGTGGGCAGCCGGGCCGACCTGGCCGGGCAGGGTCGCCGGCTGCGCACGATCCTGCCGACCAGCATGGCCGGCACCGTCGGCGGCTGCGCCCTGCTGCTGCTCACCCCGGCCGCGGCGTTCGATCTCGTGGTGCCGTTCCTGGTGCTCGGCGCGGCCGCCACGCTCGCCTTCCAGGAGCGGCTGCGCGGGCTGGTCGGCCATCCGCGGCAGATGTCGCCACGCCGGGCCGCGATCACGCTGCAGGCCGTGGTGTTCGCGGGCGCGATCTACGGCGGCTACTTCGGCGCCGCGCTCGGTGTCATGTATGTGGCGGCGCTCGCCCTGATCCTGGACGAGCCGCTGCAGCGGATCAACGCCCTCAAGAATGTGCTGTCGGCCGCCGTGGGCCTGGTCACCGTCGTGGTTTTCGCGATCTTCGCGCAGGTCCATTGGGGTGCCGCGCTCACGCTGGCACCGGCCACCATCCTGGGCGGGTACGCGGGGGCGCGTCTCGCCCGCCGGCTGCCCGCCCGGGTGCTGCGCTTCGTGATCGTCTCCTTCGGCACGGCCATCGGCCTGCTGCTGCTGTACCGCGCGTTCACGTAGGCCGGACCTAGGCGGTCAGGTCGGCCGGGTTGGTGTTGGCGCCGCAGAGCAGGACCACGACGCGCTCGCCGGGGGCCGGCAGGTACGCACCCGAGGTCATCGCGGCCAGCGCCGCCGCGGTGCCGTGCTCGACCGCGAGGCGGTAGTCCTCCCAGAGCCGGCGCCGGGCGTCGACGATGGCCTTGTCGTCCACCAGCACCGAGCCGATGCCGGCGTCCCGGGCCAGCTCGAACGCGATCCGGCCGGCCCGCCGGGCACCCAGCGAGTCGGCCGCCACCCCGGCCACCGGCACGTCCACCGGCTCGCCGGTCCGCAGCGCCTCGGACAGCGCCGCCGACGTGATCGGTTCGACCCCGACCACCCGGGCCCGGTCGCGCAGTGCCGCGATCACGCCGGCGATCAGGCCACCGCCGCCGACCGCGACCAGCACGGTGTCGAAGCCCGGCAGCTGCTCGGCCAGTTCCAGGCCGATCGTGCCGTTGCCGGCCACCATGGCCGGGTCGTCGTAGGCGTGGCAGAACAGGGCGCCGGAGGCCTCGGTGGCGAGGACCGCTTGGGTGTACGCCTCGGCGTACTCGTTGCCGGCCTGGACCACCCGGGCGCCGAGCTTGCGCAGCTTGGCAACCTTGACGGCGGGCGCGGTCTCGGGGGCGTACACCTCGGCGGCGACGCCGAGCTCGCGGGCCGCGTACGCGGCGGCCAGGCCGGCATTGCCCCCCGACGCGGTCACGATGCCGGCTGGTGGGAGGGCGCCGCGCTCGGCGGCGGCGAGGATCTGATTGAACATGCCCCGGGTCTTGAAGCTCCCGGCGTGCTGCGTGTGCTCGAGCTTGAACCAGAGCTGACGGTCGGCCTGCAGGACGGGTGTCCGGCGGACCCGGGTGCCGATGCGCTGTGCCGCTGCCCGTACGTCGTCGGTGTCAATCATCGACGACGACTCTAGGCGATACTCCAGCTCACGCGCCTGGATGAGACGGCCGAGGGTTCACCTACCAGGCGCGCGAGGTCGAGTAATCGGTTCGAGAAGCCCCACTCGTTGTCGAACCAGCCGCGCACCTTGACCCCGCCGTCCGCGGTGACCTGGGTGCCGGACGGGTCGAACAGGCAGGACGCCGGGTTGTTCTTCACGTCGATCGACACCGTCGGGTCGGGGTCGTACGCGAGCACCCGGCGCAGCGGACCGGCCGCGGCCTCGGCCATCGCCCGGTTGACCTCCTCGACGCTCACCGGGCGGTCGGTCTGGCCGGACAGTTCGGCCAGCGAGCCGATCGGGGTGGGTACGCAGTAGTAGCTGTAGCGCATTTCGCCGATCTCGGGCAGCGCCACCCGCACCAGGTCACCGACCACGTAGTTGTGCGGGATGATGCTCTCGCCGGTGGCCCGGCCCAGCCGCGGGTCGTCGCGCGAGGTGCCGACCACAGCGTCCTGTCCCTTGGCCCAGCCCTGGACGGCGAGCACGACCGACGTGTTGACGCCGCACAGCCCGAACCGGTCGAGCAGCACCTTGGCCATCACGGTGAGCGCGTTCACCCCGCAGGAGCCGGGCGAGACCACGTCGTGCAGGTCGGGGTCGTAGGTGTGGTGGTTGGCGCCGTAGACCAGGAACGCGTCCGGGTCGTCGGCGGACGCGCTGATCACGACCTTGCGGGCGCCGCCGTGCGAGATGTGGGTGCGGGCCGCGGAACCGGCCCGGAACTGCCCGGTGGCCTCGATGACGACGTCGACACCGGCGTCCGCCCACGGAATGCGTTCCGGTCTTGAATGGTGGAACACACGGATCGCATGGTCATTGACGACCAGCTGATCGGTGCGTGCCGTGACGGTACCGGGAAATGCGCCGCGAATGCTGTCCCGGCGCAGCCCGTAGGCCATTTTCTCGGCCGACGCAAGGTCGTTCACGGCGGCAATGGATATCCCCGAATCGGAGTTCGCGGCGAGTATCCGGGTGATACTGCGGCCGATCCGGCCTAATCCGTTGATGCCGATCGTGACAGTCATCGAAGGCTCCTAGGCCGCTGGTGATCCGGTGCATGGCGCGCGCCGGCAGGCAGGCCGGGTTGCCCCGGGGCCACCCGCCGTCACGCCCTCGACACTATGAGTCGTGCAACTTGCACGTCAACGCACGGGATGTCACACGGGTGAATGTGAAACACGGAAGTGCAGGTCGGGCGTACTGTGCGTGGGTGAATAGGGTCTATCGGTCATTGGTGGTGCTTGATACGAATTCTCGGCCGGTCTTCGTCTTCCGGATGAGCTGCGCGTTTTCCGGCCAAGGCAGTGTCTTTTACTGATCGAGAATTCCAAGCGGGACGCGGCACCGCGGTATTCCGGAAACCGCTCACCGCGTGGCGGCAATCACCCGGGTGAGTGCGCGGTGCAGAGACTGCAGCGCGCCCGACGGCCGCCGAGCGCGGACTCTGATCGGCAAACCGGCCGCATGATGCGCTTTCGTCCGTAATGCTCTCCAGTGAGGGCAGACGGGGAAGAAGGGCGCGCGGTGGCGGAGGAGACCAAGCCGGTCGAGTCGGTCCGGCAGTTCCGGCGATTCGCGCTGGCGGTGTGCGTGATCGGGGTGCTCGTGCAACTCGGGCTCACCGCGTACTACCTCGGCATGGGGCACAAGGCGCAGCCGCACCACGTGCCGGTGGGCCTGGTCTCGTCGGCGGCCAAGCGGCCCGCGGTGATCGGCCTGCTGGACCGGAACGACCATTTCAAGGTCACCGACTACGCCTCCGCGGACGACCTGATCGTGGCGATCAAGCGGCGCGACGTCTACGGCGGAGTCGATGTCACCGGCTCGCGTCCGCATCTCTACGTGGCCAGTGCCGCCGGCGTCCCGGCTGCCTCCCTGCTGCGCAGCACCTACACCGCGGTGGTCCAGCAGCAGACCGCCGCCACGCTGGCCGAACTGGCCGGCGAGGACGAGGACATGACGGTGGCCCGGGCGCAGGAACTCAACACGCCACCGGACATCACCGACGTGGTGCCGTTGCCCACCGATGACGTGAACGGCGTCTCGCTCGGCTTCCTCACCCAGGCGCTCGCGCTCGGCGGCACGATCGCCTCGATGGGCCTGGGCCGGTTGATCCCGCGTACCAGGCGGTCCTGGCGGCGCGGCATCGCGCACGTCTCCATCCTGGCCGTGTACGCGGTCGGCTCGGCCGCCGTGGTGCTCTGGTCGATGACCTGGTTCGGCGTCGGCACCACCGCCGACCGGGGCGAGATGCTGGCCATCTTCTCCCTGATCTCGCTGGCCATCACGGCGTCCACGGCCGGCGCGGTGGCGCTGCTCGGCCCGGCCGGCGCGCTGGTCGGCGTCATGTACTTCACGCTCGGCACGGTCATCTCGGGGGCCAGCATCCTGCCCGAGTTCCTGCCGGCCCTCGGCCGGATCGTGGGCGAGCATCTGCCGACCGGCGCCGGCGTTCAGGCGGTACGCGACAACCTGTACTTCCCGGCCGCCGACATCAACCGGCACCTGCTCACCCTGGGCCTGTACGCGGGCATCGGCGCGCTGATCGTGCTGATCACCAACATGCTGCCGAACCGGCGGAACAGCACCAGCGAGGTCGATCTCGAACTGGTCGAGCGGCTCGAGGGCAGCGAGCGCCGGGAGCCGGTTCCGCTCTAAGCCTCATCCCGGGCGGACCGCTACCGATCGAACCGGCATGTCCGTACGCACCCGCGTCACCGTCCCGCTGCGCTTCGCCGACGGTTATTCGGCCACCGCCAAGGTGATCACGTTCACCGGGCTGGCCGACGGCAAGGAGCACCTGGCCCTCGCGTTCGGCGAGCCGGCCACCGACCGGGTCCCGCTGGTGCGGCTGCACTCCGAGTGCCTCACCGGTGACGTCTTCGGCTCGCAGCGCTGCGACTGCGGTCCCCAGCTGCGCGAGGCGGTCGACCGGATCGAGCAGACCGGCGGCTACCTGCTCTACCTGCGGCAGGAGGGTCGTGGCATCGGCCTCTACGCCAAGCTGGACGCGTACGCGCTGCAGGAGCAGGGCCTGGACACGTACGAGGCGAACCGGGCGCTCGGGCACGGCGACGACGAACGGGACTACACCGCGGCGGCGCAGATGCTGGACGTGCTCGGCGTCACCACGGTCGACCTGCTGACCAACAACCCGGACAAACCGGCGGCTCTGCGGGCGGCCGGCGTCGAGGTGCGCGAGGTGGTCCCGACCGGGGTGTACGCGTCCGCGGCGAATGTCCGCTATCTCGAGGCCAAGGTCGAGCAGACCCGGCACACGATCGCGCTGCCACTGGCCGGCCGACTTTAGGTTTCCGGCTCAGATTTCCCGGGTGACGCCGAACGGAACTGCGTGGGAATCGAGGGAGTGAACCAGCGGATCGCCGACATCCAGAGCCGGATGATCGCGCTCCAGACCCAACAGACCGCGACGCGTACGGCGCAGAGCCAGACCACCACGACCGGTGCCGGCGGCAACGACTTCGCCAGCATCCTGAACGACGCCGTGGCCGCCAACCCGGCGTCGACCGGCTCGTACAAGCTGAACAGCAAGGGCATCCCCACCGACCTGGCCGCGTACGGCAACGGGAAGATCCCGGCCAGCGCCCTGGAGCAGGTCGGCAACACCCGGCACAAGCTGTGGGCGCCGGCCGCGCAGGGGCTGACCCGGATGATCGCCGACGCCGAGCGGGACGGCGTGAAGATCGGCATCACCGACTCCTACCGCCCCTACGAGGAGCAGGTCGACCTGGCCCGGCGCAAGGGCCTCTACTCGCAGGGCGGGCTGGCGGCCAAGCCCGGCACCAGCGATCACGGTTGGGGCATGGCCACCGACCTCGACCTGAACCCGAAGGCGCTGGACTGGATGCGCAAGAACGCGGACCGGTACGGCTTCGTCGAGGACACCCCGCGGGAGAGCTGGCACTGGGCGTTCAAGCCCAAGGCCGTCTAGGTTTCTCAGGCCCGGGCCAGCACTTCGCCGTGCAGCAGGGAGAGCCAGCCGTCCGGGTCGGCGGCCCACTGCCGCCAACCGTCCGAGATCCGCTGCAGGTCGTCCGGGGTCGCGGCGCCGGTGCGCCGGGCGGTGGCGGCCATGTCGGACTTCAGGATCCGGTCGGCCCACAGGCCACCCCACCACGCGCGGTCCTCGGCGGTGGCGAAACACCACGTGCTCGACGACGCGGTGACGTCGGTGAAGCCGGCCGCGCGGGCCCACGCGTGCAACCGGCGTCCGGCGTCGGGTTCGCCGCCGTTGCCGCGGGCGATCCGCTCGTACAGGGCCAGCCAGTCGGTCAGCGCCGGTGACTCGGGGAACCAGGTGAACGCGGCGTAGTCGCTGTCGCGGACCGCGACCAGTCCGCCCGGGCGGGTCACCCGGCGCATCTCGCGCAGCGCCGCCACCGGGTCGGTCACGTGCTGGAGCACCTGGTGGGCGTGCACCACGTCGAACGTGTCGTCCGGAAAGTCCAGCGCGTGCACGTCGCCCACCGCGAACGTCACGTTCGTCAGGCCGCGCCGGTCGATCTCGGCGCGGGCCAGATCGAGAGCCGCGTCAGTGATCTCCACGGCGGTCACCCGGGCCGGTGTGACGATCGTCGCGAGGTCGGCCGTGATGGTGCCGGGGCCGCAACCGATGTCCAGCACCGTGGCGCCGGAGGAAAGATGCGGCAGGAGGTACGCCGCCGAATTCTCTGCGGTGCGCCAGCGGTGCGAGCGCAAGACCGACTCGTGATGCCCGTGCGTGTACGTCGCCATGCCCTCGAAGCTAACCCCGCTGTCTCCCTATGTGAGACCAGAATCCCGCTATTTGGACGGTGTCGGATTATGTGATTTCCCGCCGGGCAGCTCAGGACGTACTTTTGTGCGCATGAGGATCGGCATTGTGGGCGCGACGGGACAGGTCGGCGGCGTCATGCGCCGCATCCTGGCCGAGCGCAGTTTTCCGGCAGACCAGCTCCGGCTTTTCGCTTCGGCGCGCAGCGCCGGGCGCACGCTGCCGTGGCGGGACGGCGAGATAACGGTCGAGGACGCGTCGACGGCCGACTATCGCGGTCTCGACATCGTTCTCTTCTCGGCCGGCAAGGGCAGCTCCAAAGAGCTCGCGCCGCGGGTGGCCGAGTCCGGCGCCGTCGTCATCGACAACTCGTCGGCCTGGCGGATGGACCCCGAGGTGCCGCTCGTCGTCTCCGAGGTCAACCCGGACGCGGCCCGCAACCGTCCGCGCGGCATCATCGCCAACCCCAACTGCACCACGATGGCCGCCATGCCGGTGCTCCGCCCGCTGCACGACGAGGCCGGACTGGTCGCCATGGTCGCCACCACCTACCAGGCGGTCTCCGGTGCCGGTCTGGCCGGCGTGAGCGAACTCGACGAGCAGGTCAAGAAGGTGTCCGACCGGGCCACCGAGTTGACCCACGACGGGTCGGCCGCGGAGTTCCCGGAACCGCGCTCGTTCGCCAGACCGATCGCGTTCAACGTGCTCCCGCTCGCCGGCTCGATCGTCGACGACGGTCTCGGCGAGACCGACGAGGAACAGAAACTGCGCAACGAGAGCCGCAAGATCCTCGACCTCCCGTCGCTGCTGGTGTCCGGCACGTGCGTGCGGGTGCCGGTGTTCACCGGGCACTCGCTGCAGATCAACGCGCGGTTCGCCCGGCCGATCAGCCCACAGCGCGCGGTCGAACTGCTCGCCACCGCGCCCGGCGTGGAACTCTCCGACGTGCCGACGCCGCTGCAGGCGGCCGGACGGGATCCCTCGTACGTGGGCCGGATCCGCGCCGACGAGACGGTGGCGAACGGCCTCGCTCTGTTCGTCTCGAACGACAATCTGCGCAAGGGTGCTGCCCTCAATGCGGTGCAGGTAGCCGAGTTGGTGGCCGCGGAACTGCGGTAACTTCCCGTCTCCCGGAACCGCCCCGACCCACCCGGTCGGGGCGGTTTTTGTTGAGTTCCACTCAGATCCAATGTGGAAATCTGGGACTTTTTGCCCGAATCGGTGGCGGATGGTCGGTTTGCGGTGCACAGTGGTTGCATGAACGACAGTGGGCTCGGCGAGGGCGGCTATTTCTGGTGCCTTCGCCATAGCCGTGTCGAGACTGGCGACGACGTGTGTCCCGGCCAGTACCGGCTCGGCCCCTACGCCACGGCTGACGAAGCGACGCGGGCACTCGAGACCGTCGAGAAGCGCAATGCCGAGTGGGATGCCGAGGATGCCCGCTGGACCGGGGAGGTCAGCTAACACCGGCTCCGACCCCCTGTGTCCAAGCCGGATCTCGCAGTCTCCAGGCGGAGACGAGCCCGCAGTCATTCGCAAGGAGGAACACCCTGATGGCCGCTGCCAAGAAGGCTACGACCAGATCGTCGGCCCGGTCCGGTACGCCCGCCGCCAAGCCTTCGAAGAAGGTCGCCGCCGCGAGCTCCACGACCAAGAAGACCGTGGTACGCACCACGACCACCACGCGTCCCGCGGTTCCCAAGCCCAGCACGCCCAACCGCAAGACGTCGGCCGCCGCGGCCAAGCCGGCCAAGCCGGTCACCGCGAAGCCCGCCGCCTCGGCCGGCACTCGCGCCACGGCCTCGTCGCGCACCGCCGCCTCCACGAGGACCGCTGCCAAGACCGCTGCCAAGGCCAAGTCCGGCACGACCCGCCGGCCCGTCACGCCGCGGCGCACGGCGGCCATGAGCCACCCGATTCCCGGCATGACGACGGCGACGATTCCGCCGGAGCCGACGCCGGCCGCGGACATGGACGACAGCATCACGCTGACCCGCGAGCCGGCCCTCGACGTGCCGACCGATGCGGGTATCAAGCCGGCCCGCCGGAGCCGGCGGTCGGACGACATGTCGGCGGTGCTCGGTTCGCTGAGCGGCATGCCGGTGATCACCGACGCGAACAAGAAGGCGACCGCGGCCCGTAAGCCGAGTCGCACCGCGACCGGGCTGGCCCGGGCGGCCGCGGCCAAGGCGGCGTCGACCGCGACGAAGAGCACGGCGGCGGCGACCCGCGCGGCCGCGGCGGCGAAGACCACCGCGACCAAAACCGCGGCGGCGAAGAAGGCGGCGACCGCGGCGCGCACCGCCACCAAGACGGCGGCCACCAAGACGACGGCGGCGGCGCGAGCCACCACCAAGAGTGCGGCTGCCACCAAGACCGCGGCCACCAAGACGGCGGCCACCAAGACCGCGGCCACCAAGACGGCGGCCACCAAGACTGCGGCCACCAGGACTGCGGCCACGAAGACGGCGGCTGCGTCGAAGACCGCGGCCGCGAAGAAGACGGCGACGCGGGTGACCAACGCGGCTACCGGTAAGGCGGCCACGACGCGGACCCCGGCTACGAAGACGACGGCGGCCAAGACGACGGCTACCAAGACGACTGCGGCCAAGGCGACGGCGGCCAAGACCGCGGCGGCGGCGGCCAAGACCGCGGCGGCGGCGGCCCGGACCGCGGCTGCCAAGAAGGCCGCGGTCGCGAAGGCCACCGGGCCGGCCAAGACGGGTGCGACCCGCAGCACGGCGCGGACCGCGGCCAAGAAGCCGCCCGCCACCAAGACGGCGACCCGGACCACCGCCCGCGGCGCGGCCACCAAGGTCGCGGCGCAGAACGCGACCGCGGCCCGGACCGTGAAGGGCAGTTCGACGGCGCGCGCGACCAAGGCCGGCAGCCAGGCGGCCAGCAAGGTCGCCGGGCAGAACGCGGCGGCGGCCCGGACCAGCACCCGGGGCGCTGCCAAGATCGCTGCGCAGAACACGACCGCGGCGCGGACCGCGCGGTCGAGTTCCACGGCGCGGTCGGCCCGGGCCGGTGCCGACGCGGCCAGCCAGGTCGCCTCGCAGAACACCAGCGCGGCCCGGACCGCAAAGGCCGGCGCCACCGGTCGTGCGGCCAAGGCGGTCGACGGTGCGGCGGCCAAGGCCGGGTCGGCGGCGCGCACCGGCGCGAAGTCGGCGGCGGCCAAGAAGGCGGCCAAGCCGGTCGGTACGGCCACCGCCCGGAAGGCGGCGACCAGGACCGCGACCACCGCCCAGAAGGCCGCCACGACCGCGAAGAAGGCGGCGACCAAGACGGCGGCCACCGCCAAGAAGGTCGCCACCAAGGCGACGGCGAAGAAGCCGGCCACCAAGTCGCCGGGCACCAAGTCGCCGGGCACCAAGTCGCCGGGCACCAAGTCGCCGGCCACCAAGTCGAGCGCGGCCAAGGCGACGGCCAGCAAGCTGACCGCGGCGAAGACGGCACTGGCCGACTCGATGGCGGGCAAGGCGGCCAACAAGCCGGCCCGCAGCGGCGCCACCCAGACGGCGGCCCGGGGGCGGGCGGCCAAGTCGGCCAACGTCGCCAAGGCCACGCCGACCGCGAAGACCTCGGCCACCAACAAGGCCAAGGTCGCCAAGGCGCCCACCGCGGCGGCGGCCCGCAAGGCCGCGGCCGGCAACACCGGCAGCCGGGGCACCGCGGCCCGCAAGGTTGCCGCGAAGCGCGCGCGCTGACGCACCACCCGTACGGAGGGCCACGCCGGTCGGCGTGGCCCTCCGTCGTTTCCGCGGCCTGGTAGGAATGAGCCGTGCCGATCAAACGGGTTAGGGCGCCACAGATCGATTTCTCGGTGCTGCGCGGCGAACTGGGATTACCGGGTGAGTTCCCGGCGTCGGCCGCGGCCGAGGCCGAGGAGTCCGTGCGGCAGACCGCGCTGCCGCCCGCCGACCGCACCGACGTGCCGTTCGTGACGATCGACCCGGCCACCTCGCGCGACCTCGACCAGGCCCTGCACCTGAGCCGGCGGGACGGCGGCGGATACCGGGTGCGGTACGCGATCGCCGATGTCGCCGCCTACGTGCGGCCGGGCGGTGCGCTCGCCGCCGAGACCTGGGTGCGCGGGCAGACGATCTATCTGCCGGACGGCCGGATCCCGCTGCACCCCGCGGTGCTCAGCGAGGACGCGGTCAGCCTGTTCCCGGACGTCGACCGGGCGGCCGTGGTGTGGACGATCGACCTGGATGCCGACGGCGAGACCACCGGGGTGTCGCTGGAGCGGGCGCGGATTCGCAGCCGGGCCAAACTGTCCTACGTCACGGTGCAGGACGAGGTGGATTCGGGGACGGCCGGGGAGCCGTACGCGCTGCTGCCCGAACTGGGTGCGCTGCTGGCCCGCCGGGCGGCCGATCGCGGTGCGGTGAATCTGCCGCTGCCCGATCAGGAGGTCGAACGGCACGGCGACGGGTGGCGGCTGGTGTTGCGGGCGCCGCTGCCGGTGGAGGAGCACAACGCGCAGATCTCGCTGCTCACCGGCATGGCGGCGGCGGCGATGATGATCGAGGGCGGGATCGGGCTGCTGCGCACGATGCCGCCGCCCCGCCCGGACGCGGTGGAAAAGCTGCGGGCCGCAGCGGCCTCATTGGGCATTCCCTGGCCGGACGGCGCCTCGGTGGGTGCGGTGGTGGCGGCCGTGGATCCGGCCACGCCGAGGGGCGCCGCGTTCCTGGACCAGTCGGCCGATCTGTTACGCGGCGCGGCTTACACACAGTTCGAGGGCACCCTGCCCGCGGAGACCGGGCACGGTGGGGTGGGTGCGCCTTATGCGCACGTCACGGCGCCGCTGCGGCGCCTGGCTGATCGGTTTGCCACCGAGGTCTGTCTGGCGTTGCAGGCGGGGGTGGCGGTGCCGGAGTGGGTTCGGGAGGCGTTGCCGCAGCTGCCCAAGACCATGGCGGACACCGATCGGCTGGCGGGCGCGGCCACGCGCGGGGCTATTGATCTCACCGAGGCGGTGCTGTTGCACGGGCGGGTGGGTGAGCGGTTTGCGGCCGGGGTCGTCGACCGGGATGAGCCGGGCCGGAACCGGGCCGCCGGTGGGACCGTGGCACTGGACGAGCCGGCGGTGCGGGCCCGGTGCCTCGGCGAACTGCCGCTGGGGGAACGCGTCGAGGTGACGCTCACGGTGGCCGATCCGGCGGCGCGGAAGGTGCAGTTCGAGCTTTAGAGCTTTAGTTGCAGGACAGCCCGGCAGCCGCGGCAGAGGGGCCGGGACGGCACCGCCCGGGCGTGCGTCACGGGACCGGGCGGTGTCATCGTACTTTCTAAAATGTGTGCTCCGCGGCCGGGAACTCACCACCACGGACCTCGGCGGCGAACTGCTGCGTCGCGGACGAGAGCGCCCCGGCCAGGTCGGCGTACTGCTTGACGAAACGCGGCGTGCGGCCGGTGCGCAGGCCGGCCATGTCCTGCCAGACCAGCACTTGGGCGTCGGTGTCGGGGCCGGCGCCGATGCCGACCGTGGGGATCGGCAGCTCCTTGGTGATCGACTTGGCCACCTCGCCCGGCACCATCTCGAGCACCACGGCGAACGCGCCCGCCTCGGCCACCGCGCGGGCGTCGGCCAGCACCTCGGCGCCCTCGTTCTCGCGGCCCTGCACGCGGTAACCGCCGAGGGCGTGCTCGCTCTGCGGCGTGAAGCCGATGTGCGCCATCACCGGGATGCCGGCGCCGGTCAGCGCCTCGATCTGGGCGGCGACGCGGCGGCCGCCCTCGAGCTTGACCGCGTGCGCGCCGCCCTCCTTCATGAACCGGACCGCGGTGCGCAACGCCTGGGTGGGACCCTCCTCGTAGCTGCCGAACGGCATGTCGGCCACGATCAGGGCGGTCTTGGTGGCCCGGACCACGGCGCGGACCAGCGGGATCAACTCGTCGACCGTGATCGGCAGGGTGGTCTCGTGGCCGAATACGTTGTTGGCCGCCGAGTCGCCGACCAGCAGCACCGGGATGCCGGACTGGTCGAAGATCGACGCGGTGTACTGGTCGTAGGAGGTCAGCATCGGCCAGCGGTCGCCGCGGACCTTGGCGGCGAGGAGGTCGCGGGTGCGGACGCGACGGGTGGCGGGGCCACCGTACAGCGTGGGAATGTCCGACATTGTGCTACTCCTTCCCTCGAGGCCGCGCGGTTGCGGTCCCCGGGTATGCGGCAATGCTTGCACCCGGGAAAGCGCGCGGTCAGGGGCGAGTGGAAGTTCTCACACCCCATCCGACCACCCCGCCGCCGCCCTAAACCGGCCTGAAGGCACCACCCTCGCGAAACCTGTTCGTAATGGGGAGACGACGATCACGTCCGAACGCCTTGCCGGAGATCTTGGGGCCGGGGGCGGACTGGCGTCGCTTGTATTCGGCCAGGTCGACCATGCGCAGCACTCGGTCGACCAGGGCCGGGTCGTTGCCGGCCGCGACCAGGTCGTCCCGGCCGAGGTCGTGGTCGACGTACCCCTTGATGATCGGGTCGAGCAGGTCGTAGTCGGGCAGTGAGTCGCTGTCGAGCTGGCTCGGACGCAACTCGGCGCTCGGTGGCTTGCTGATCGAGTTGTCTGGGATGGGCGGCTCGCCCTGGGTGTTCCGCCAGCGGGCCAGCTGCCACACCATGGTCTTGGGCACGTCCTTGAGCGGGTTGAAGCCGCCCACCGAGTCGCCGTAGAGGGTGGAGTAACCGACCGCGAGCTCACTCTTGTTGCCGGTGGTGAGCACGAGGTGGCCCTCCTGGTTTGACAGCGCCATCAGGATGACGCCACGCACCCGGGCCTGGAGGTTTTCCACCGCGAGACCGGACAGCGACATGTTGGCCAGGAACGAGTCGACCATCGGCTGGATCGGCTCCACCCGGTAATCCAGGCCGGTGCGCTTGGCCAGGTCGGCCGCGTCGTCCCGGGAGTGACCGGAGGAGTAGCCGCTGGGCATCGAGACGCCGACGACCCGCTCCGGGCCGAGCGCGTCGACCGCGATGGCGGCCACCACGGCCGAGTCGATGCCGCCGGACAGGCCCAGCACCACCGAGCGGAAGCCGTTCTTGTTGACGTAGTCGCGCAGGCCCAGGACCAGCGCCGACCAGACCTCGGCGGCGTCGGCCACCCGCTCGGCGACGCCGCCGTCGTGCTTGTCGCCGTGGGCCGGCCGGGGCTCGGCCGGGACCTCGACCCGGACGATCTCCATCTCGTCGTCGATGAACTGCTCGACGATCGGCAGCGGCTCGGCGTCGGTCTTGGCCGCCTGGTTCGGCACGGCGTCGGCGGCCGGCAGCGACAGGTCGTGGATCAGCAGTTCCTCGGTGAACTGGCCGGCCCGGCTGAGCAGTTCACCGCCGGCCGTGACGATCATCGAGTCGCCGTCGAAGACCAACTCGTCCTGGGCGCCGACCGCGTTCACGTAGACCACGGTGGCGCCGGCCTCGGCGGCCCGGCGCTTGACCAGCGGCAGCCGTACGTCGTCCTTGTTGAGCTCGTACGGCGAGGCGTTGATGTTGAGCACCATGCTGGCGCCGGCCCGGCGGGCCGCGGTGAACGGGCCGCCGGCCTGCCAGATGTCCTCGCAGACGGTGAGCGCGATGTCGACCCCGGCGAACCGGACCACGGTCAGCGAGGTGCCCGGTTCGAAGTAGCGGTCCTCGTCGAAGACGCCGTAGTTGGGCAGGTGGTGTTTGTCATAGCGGGCCACCACCTCGCCACCGAACAGCAGCGCGGACGAGTCCCGGCGACCCCGGCCCGGCGCGGCCTCGGCGCTGGTCGCGGCCGGGCCGTCGGCGTCCACGTAACCCACCACCACGGCCAGGTCGCCGAGGCCGTCGGCCCGCAGGTCACGGGCCAGGGTGGCCAGGCCGGCGCGGGACGCCTCGATGAACGAGTTGCGGAACACCAGGTCTTCGATCGGATAGCCGGTCAGCATCATCTCGGGGAAGGCGATCAGCTGCGCGCCGGCGTCGGCGGCGGCCCGGGACCAGCGGCGGATCGCCGCCGCGTTACCGGCGATGTCGCCGACCGTCGAGTTCACCTGGGCCAGGGCGATCCGAAGCGTGGGCATGGCACCTATTCTTCCCCAAGGGGCGGGTTCTCATCCCGCCCCCCGGGGCGCCGCGACCAGGGCCGGTCAGCGTAATCTCGGCGTAACGGCAGCGAGGAAGACTGGCTCGTCAGAGCCTGGCTACTAGGGGTGAACGTGGACCGACAGCAGGAGTTCGTGCTTCGCACTCTCGAGGAGCGCGACATCCGTTTTGTCCGGCTCTGGTTCACCGATGTGCTGGGCACCCTCAAGAGCGTGTCGGTCGCCCCGGCCGAGCTGGAGTCCGCCTTCGAGGAGGGCATCGGCATCGACGGCTCGGCCATCGAGGGCTTCGCCCGGGTGTACGAGTCGGACATGGTCGCCATGCCCGACCCGACCACGTTCCAGGTCTTCCCGTTCGAGGGTGGCGTCTCCGGCGAGAGCGCCCGGATGTTCTGCGACATCCTGCTGCCCGACGGCAGCGCCGCCTGGGCCGACCCGCGGCACGTGCTGCGCCGCTCGCTGGCCAGGGCCGCCGAGAAGGGCTTCACCTTCTACACCCACCCCGAGGTCGAGTTCTTCCTGGTCCAGGACGGGCCGCTGGACGGCTCGGTGCCGGTGCCGGTGGACACCGGCGGCTACTTCGACCACACCACGCACGCGGTGGCCCGCGACTTCCGCCGGCAGGCGGTGTTGGCCCTGGAGCGGATCGGCATCTCGGTCGAGTTCAGCCACCACGAGGTCGCGCCCGGCCAGCAGGAGATCGACCTACGCTACGCGGACGCGCTCACCACGGCCGACAACATCATGACCTTCCGGCACGTGGTCAAGGAGGTGGCGCTCTCCCAGGGGGTCCGCTCCACCTTCATGCCCAAGCCGTACACCGACCAGCCGGGCAGCGGCATGCACACGCACCTGTCGCTGTTCGAGGGCGAGCGCAACGCGTTCTACGACGGCGACGACCCGATGAAGCTGTCCAAGACCGCCCGCGCGTTCATCGCCGGCCTGCTGGTGCACGCCCGGGAGTACACGGCGGTCACCAACCAGTGGGTCAACTCGTACAAGCGCCTCTTCCCGCTGCAACTGCCCAACGCGATCACCGAGTCGCCGGCGTTCGTGAGCTGGGGCCACCTCAACCGCTCGGCGCTGGTCCGGGTACCGGCGTTCGGCAAGCCGAATTCGGCCCGGGTCGAGGTCCGCTCGATCGACTCGGCGACCAACCCCTACCTGGCCTTCGCCGTCATGCTCGGGGCCGGCCTCAAGGGCATCGAAGAGGGGTACGAGTTGCCCCCCGGTGCCGAGGACGACGTGTGGTCGCTGTCCCCGGCCGAGCGCAAGGCCATGGGGTACGACGCGCTGCCCGAGAACCTGTCCGAGGCCATCGACGTGATGAGCAAGTCCGAGCTGGTCGCCGAGGTGCTCGGCGAGCACGTCTTCGACTTCTTCCTGCGGAACAAGCGCGCCGAATGGGAGCAATACCGGCGCGAGGTCACGCCGTACGAGCGGCAACGTTATCTCGGCGCTCTGTAGAAACGTAGATCCGTTCTTGTACGGTCTCTCCTGACGCTGTGTGAAGGAGAGACCGTGCTGCAAGATCTGCTCGAGGGCGCCGGCCGGAGCATCGTATTCGGCCTGGTGGGCATCGGCCTGATGGCCCTCGGATATGTTTTGGTCGATGTGTTGACGCCCGGCAAGCTGCGCGACCTGATCTGGGCCGAACGCAACCACAACGCCGCGCTGCTGCTGGCGGCCAACCAACTGGGCATCGCGCTGATCGTGTTCACCGCGATCTTCACGAGCTACGAGAGCTTCGGCCAGGGCCTGGCCTCCACGGTCGTCTTCGGCCTGGTGGGCATCGGCGTGATGGGCCTGGCTTTCCTGGTGCTGGACTGGATGACCCCGGGCAAGCTGGGCGACGTCATCTGCACCCCGGAGCGGCACGGCGGCGCGATGGTGAGCGCGGCGTCCCATTTCGGTGCCGCGCTCATCGTCTGTGCCTGTATCGCCTGACCAATCGCAGAACCGGGTGGCGGTTCCGCGCGGTAGCGCCACCCAGCACACCTGTCCGGCCGGACCTGGTCCGGCCGGACCACAAACGTGCCTGTTACGTGCCGTTGCGGCCGAAGTCGGTGAAGTCCGTGGAGTGGGTGCGGCGGATCTCCGGGAGGTTCTCGCCGATGGCGACGACCACCAGGATGACGACCACGACGGCCAGTTGGGCGATCGCGACCACGTGCCCGAGCGGCACGGTCGCCAGCACCAGGGCGGTCGCGGCCAGCCGATGGCGTACGCCGCGCAGCCCGAGCCGGCGCAGGAAGGCGGCGTGCCCGAGCAGATAGACGGCCACCCCGCCGCCGAGGGCCAGGGCGGCGTCCCAGTGCAGCGGCTCGTACGCGTGCCCGACGGTCTTCTTGATGCCAACCGCGGCGATCACCACGCCGAGCAGGATCGGGTAGTGCGCGAATCCCCACGCCTCCAGCGCCAGCCGGGCCCGCCGGCCCGGCTCGGTGACCCCGGCCAGCACCTGCTCGGCGCGGCGGTCGTCACCGGCGAAGTAGTACCACCAGAAGTAGTACGCGACACAGAGCGCGAGCACCGCGGTGAGGATCTCGCCGAGGCCCAGGGGCACGCCGTGGAAGCCCGTGCCGATCGCCAGGATCGACTCGCCGATCGCGACGATCACGACGAGGCCGTGGCGCTCGGCGAAGTGCCCGGCCGAGATCGTGTGCAGGTTGATCCGGTGCAGGTAGCCGGCGACGATCTGGACCAGCGGCGCGGCCACCCAGAACAGGTACCGCCACGGGTCCGGCACCAGGCCGCCGGCCAGCACCAGCAGCGCGGCCAGGATGTTCAGCGGGGCGAACACCCTCATCAGGTCGCGGGCGCCCGGCCCGGCGGTGCGGAACAGCACCGCGTGCACCAGGGTGACCATCAGGTAGCTGACCCCGAACAGCCAGCCGTACTCGCCGAACGCCCCGGGGATCGCGAGCGCCATCACCAGGAAACCGGCCATCCCGGTGAGCAGCAGCGTGCGGCGGGTGGTGCTGCTCGGCGCGACCGCGTTGGTGAGCCACGCGTAGGCCGAGTACATCCACCAGATCACGAACAGGATCAGCAGGACGTTGCCGAGCATGGCGGCGCTGAGGTCGTCGGCCAGCGTCTCGGCCAACTGGATGATCGTGAAGACGAAGACCAGGTCGAAGAAGAGCTCCAGGGTGGACACCCGGATCGCGGGCGGCGGGGGCTCGGCCATGGCGGCAGCCTAATTGTGTCGTACCCCCGGCCTAACATCCGGACCGTGAACCGTACCGATCGCCTCTACGCCCTGGTCGAGGAACTGCGCGCGGTGGCGCCGCGGCCGCGCAGCGCACGCTGGCTGGCCCACCGGTTCGAGGTGAGCGTCCGTACGGTCGAGCGCGACATCTCGGCGCTGCAACAGTCCGGCACGCCGGTCTACGCCGAAACGGGCCGCACCGGCGGTTACTGCCTCGACCGGGCGCACACGCTGCCGCCGGTCAACTTCACGCCGGACGAGGCGGTGGCGATGGCGCTGGCGTTGCGACGGCTGGCCGGCACCCCGTTCCACGCGCCGGCCGCCACGGCGCTGCGCAAGCTGGTGGCGGCCATGCATGCCGGCGACGCGGCCCGGGCCCGCACGCTGGCGTCCCGCATCCATCTGGTGGGTGGTGCGCCGGCCGTCGAGATGCCGCGGGTGGTGGCCGATGCGCTGTCGACCGGCCGGGTGCTGCGCATCTCGTACGCGAACCGGTCCGGCACCGCCAGCCGGCGCGAGATCGAGCCGCTCGCGTTCGTGGGCAGCCCCACCCACTGGTACCTGGTGGCCTGGTGCCGCCTGCGCGAGTCGGTGCGGGCGTTCCGCACCGACCGGATCGGCACGGTCGGGGTGACCGCCGAGGTGCCGCCGCCGCGCGAGCTGGCGGCCGGCGACCTCGACATCCCCGAAGGGCTGGCCCAGCTCAGCCTTGCGTAAAAACGCCGAAATGGTTGCCCGACGGGTCGAGCACGTGGGCATAACTGAGACCTTCCGGGTCGCCCTGCGGCGGCACCAGCACCTTGCCGCCGGCCGCCTCGATCCGGCGGCAGGCCTCGGCGGTGTCGTCGACCAGCACGGTAAAGATCGCGTAGTTGGGCACGTTGCCCTCGGTGTTGAAGATGCCGCCGTTCAGGCCGCCCTCGTCCGGCGTGCTGACGATCCGGTAACCGCCGTCGTCGGCGAACGTCCAGCCGAAGACCTCGCCGTAGAAACGCTGCGCCACCTCGGGCTCGCTGGTGCCGATCTCGAACCAGCCGATGCCGTTGACTGCGGACATGTCCTGCTCCCTCGTTCCGGGCCGGCCCGTCGCCGGCGAGTTCCACCATCGCTGGCCGCGGCGACAGCCTCCTGTCGGTGTTTCCGGATCTGGTTACGACTAGCCTCGGGGGAGTGGGAACCGCACTTGTCATCGAGAACGACCCGTCCGACGACCTGCGCCGGCTGGGCGAGTGGCTGACCGAGGCCGGCCTCGAGCTCACCGTGCTGCGGCCGTACGCCGGTGATCCGCTGCCGGCGACGCTCGACGACCACCTGGCGCTGGTGGTGCTGGGCGGCGACCAGAATGCGTACTCGGCCGCCGACGGCACCCCGGGCGCGCCGTGGTTCCCGGAGCTGGAGGGGCTGCTGCGCAAGGCGGTCCGCAACCGGGTGCCTACCCTGGCCGTCTGCCTCGGCGGTCAGCTGCTCGCCCAGGCGCACGGCGGCCTGGTCGAACGCAGCACCTCGGGCCCCGAGATCGGCCCGGGCCTGGTCGGCAAGCGCGACGCGGCCGACACCGACCCGCTGTTCAAGTGGGTGCCGCTGCTGCCCGACGTGATCCAGTGGCACCGCGACGAGATCACCGAGTTGCCGCTCAAGGCCGTGCTGCTGGCCGCCTCCAGCCGGTACCCGCACCAGGCGTTCCGGCTCGGCGACCGGGCCTGGGGCGTCCAGTTCCACATCGAGTGCGACATCGCGATGATCGAGCGGTGGGCCGTCGACGACCGGGCCTCGCTCGACGAGCTGGGCTACGACCCGGAGGCCGTGGTCTATGCGATCGCCGAGGTGCTGCCGGACGTCGAGGAGGTGTGGCAGCCGTTCGCGGCCCGGTTCGCGTCGCTCGCGCTGGGCACCCTGCCGGACGCCGACATACCGGCCGCCGGCACCGGGTCGACGCTGCCCCTGCTGGGCCAGTAATGACACGGCCCAGCCGGCTGGCCCGGTACGGCTTCGCCGACAACGGTGACCGGGCGGCCGATCTGCTCGGTCCCACCGGGCTGCGGCTGTGGGACGTCGAGTCGCACGCGCCCACCGGCACCGACGCGGCCGAGCTGATCCATTCGCTGTCCCGGGCCGCCGACCCCAACCTGGCGCTGCGCCAGCTGCACCGGCTGGTCGACGCGGCCGGCCGGGCCGCCGACCGGGGCAACGGCCGCAAGGTCACCGGGCCGGCCGGCGAGATCAGCCCCAACGAGGCGACCGAGGCGGTGATCGGCGCCCTCTACCGCGATCACGGGCTCCGCCGACGGCTGGTCGCGGTGCTCGGCGCGTCCTCGGCACTCGGCGACCACCTGGTGGCCAACCCGGACGACTGGCAGGTGCTGGCCACCGGCAAGACCGGCCTGCCGCCGAACGCCGAGGGGCACCTGGAGGTCGAGGACGAGCTCACCGTGCCGGTGCTGCGCCGGCAATATCGGATCGCCCTGCTGCGCATCGTGGCGGCCGACCTCACCGGCGGGCGCGGGCTGGAGCCGACCATGGCGGCGCTGTCCCGGCTGGCCGACGAGACGCTCGGTGCCGCGTACGGCATCGCCGTGGCCGGCCTGCCGGCAGGCGTGACCGAACCGCGGCTGGCGGTGGTCGCGATGGGCAAGTGCGGTGGCAACGAGCTGAACTACGTGTCCGATGTGGACGTCATCTTCGTGGCGGCCACCGATGAGGACCTGAGCGCCGGCACCACGGTGGCGGCCCGGCTCATCGAGATCTGCGGGCAGGTGGCCTGGCCGGTGGACGCGGCGCTGCGCCCCGAGGGCAGCCGCGGGCCGCTGGTCCGCACCCTCGCCAGCCACCAGGCCTACTACCGCAAGTGGGCCCGCACCTGGGAGTTCCAGGCGCTGCTCAAGGCACGCCCGGCGGCCGGCGACGAGGCCCTGGCCCAGGAGTGGCTGGCCGACCTGGCGCCGCTGATCTGGCACGCGGCCGAGCGGCCCGAGGCGGTCGCCGACGTCCGCGACATGCGCCGCAAAATCATCGACAACGTGCCGGCCAACCAGCTCGACCGCGAGATCAAGAAGGGGCCGGGCGGCCTGCGCGACATCGAGTTCGCGGTGCAGTTGCTCCAGCTCGTGCACGGCCGGATCGACGAGACGCTGCGCAGCGGTGGCACGCTGCCGGCGCTGCGGGCGCTGGTGGCGGGCGGGTATGTGGGCCGGCAGGACGGCGAGACGCTGCTGCGTGGCTACCGCTTCCTGCGTGGCGTCGAGCACCGGCTGCAACTGCAGAATTTGAAGCGTACGCACACCGTGCCGGACGATCCGGCGGCGGTGCGCTGGCTGGCCGCCGCGCTCGGCTACACGGCGTTGCCCGGCCGGGACGCGGTCGAGGCGTTCCGGTCCGACTGGGTGGGTCACGCCGCGCAGGTCCGCCGGCTGCACGTCAAGCTGCTCTACCAGCCGCTGCTCGAGGCGGTGGCCCGGGTGCCGTCCGAGGCGTTGCGGATGACCGCCGAGTCGGCCGGCAAGCGCCTCGAGATCCTCGGTTTCGCCGACCCCACCGGCGCGGTCCGCCACCTGCAGGCGCTGACCGGCGGGGTGACCCGCACGGCGGCCATCCAGCGCACCCTGCTGCCGATGCTGCTCCAGGAGTTCGCCGACGCCCCCGAACCGGACCGCGGCCTGCTCAATTACCGGCACGTGTCCGACAAGCTGGGCAGCACGCCGTGGTATCTGCGGTTGCTGCGCGACGGCGGCCCGGTGGCCCGCCGGCTGGCCCGGGTGCTGAGCCTGTCCCGGTACGCGACCGACCTGCTCACCCGCGACCCGGAGGCGTTGCGGCTGCTGGCCGAGGACGCCGAACTGGTGCCGCGCAGCCGGGAATCGCTGATCGACGGGTTCGCGGCCGCGGCCGAACGCCACGCGGACGACCCGGTCAAGGCCATCACCGCGGTCCGCGCGCTGCGCCGCCGCGAATTGTTCCGGCTGGCCTGCGCCGACATCCTGAGCCGGGCCGGCAGCCTGGCACCGGCCCAGCCGCTGGACGTCAACGCGCTCGGCATCGCGCTGTCCGACGTCACCGACGCCACCCTGAACGCGGCCCTGCAGGTGGCCCGCCGCTCGCGCACCGCACCGGCCGGCCTGCGCTTCGCGATCATCGGGATGGGCCGCCTGGGCGGGTACGAGATGAGCTACCCGTCGGACGCCGATGTGCTGTTCGTCTACGACGCGCCGGAGGGTGCGCCGGAGCGGGAGACCAGCGCCGCGGCGCACGCGATCGCCGAGGAACTGCGCCGGGTGCTGACCGCGCCGGCCCCCGACCCGCCACTCGGCATCGACGCCGACCTGCGACCCGAGGGCCGGCAGGGTCCGCTGGTCCGCAGCCTGGCGGCCTACCAGCAGTACTACGCCCGCTGGTCGAAGGTGTGGGAGGCGCAGGCGCTGCTGCGGGCCCGCTTCGTCAGCGGCGACGACTCGCTGGGCCGGGAGTTCGAGGCGCTGGCCGACACGATGCGGTACCCCGACGGCGGGCTGACCCGCGACCAGGTGGTCGAGATCCGCCGGATCAAGGCCCGGGTCGAGACCGAGCGGATGCCCCGCGGCGCCGACCCGAACACGCACACCAAGCTCGGCCGCGGCGGTCTGGCCGACGTCGAGTGGGCGGTGCAGCTGATGCAGTTGCGGCACGCGTACGCGCTGCCGGACCTGCGCAAGACCCGCACGATCGAGGCGCTCGTCGCGGAGACGGAGGGCGGTCTGGTCGACCGGGCGGACGCGGCCGCGATGACCGAGGGCTGGACCCTGGCGGCCCAGGTGCGCAACGCGCTCACCCTGGTGCGCGGCCGTCCCACCGACCAGTTGCCGCGGCACGGCGTCGAACTGGCCGGCACCGTGCAACTGCTGGGCGGCGGCGACCCGGGCGAGTTCGTCGACCGCTACCTGCGGCTGACCCGCCGCTCCCGGGCCGCCATGGAACGCGTCATGGACTCCTGATCGCGCTGCCCCGAGTCAGCTGCTCAGCGTGTATCGGCCCGGTGCCGGGACCCGCACCGTCGTCCAGTCGCCGTCGGGTTCGACGGTCGCGCCGCCGTCCGCGCGCAGCCAGCGGGAGTAGCGCACCCGGACCGGCACGTCACCCGCCGCGGGCGCGTCGAAGGTGATGGCAGCCGCGGTGACGGCGACCAGCGGCGCCGCGACGACCGGCTGGTGGCCGGCGACCCGGTAGAGGCGCCAGTGCGGGTCGCGCCAGACCTCGGTGAGGTAGGGGAGACCGCCGGTGACCAGGGCTGCCTCGGGACGGCCCGACCAGGTGAGCTCGGCGTCGGGCACCGCCACGAACTGCACGGCAAGCTGGGCGAGCCAGTCACGGTAGGTGTCGGCATTGAGGGGTACGCCGGTGCCGCGCGCGCCGGGGATGGCGGTGAAGAACAGCGGGTTGCGGTCGATGTCGGCCTGCCGCAGCCAGCCCCTGGCGAGCGGGAGATCGCCGAGGCGGGCGGCTTCCCAGTAGTCGCGGGTCGGCGGGATCTCGACGCGGCCGGTGAGCTGTTCCTGGGCGAGGCGGGCCCGCAGCGGCGCGAAGTAGGCGGGGTCGGCGCTGGGATTGCCGAGGTCGCGGAGGTCGCCGGTCACCACGGGCGGCTGCCACCAGCAGGCGGCGGCAAGCAGCACCCCCACCGCCCAGAGCGGCATCCGGGCGTGCAGGCGGGGAAGCGTTGCGTAAGCGGCCAGCACCGGAAGAGTGAACATCACCGACAGGCGGGTGGCGTTCAGGCCCACCGGGGTGTGCACCAGGGCGGCGGCCAGCACGCCCAGCGCCGACAGCACCCCGCCGATGCGGACCGCGCGCAGCGGGACCAGGGCCGCCACCGCGAGGCTCGCCACCACCGCGCGGATCGTGTCGGTGCGGCTGATGTTCATCCAGCCGCCGTCGCCGAACAGCAGCGCCGCCGCCAGCAACGGCACCGCGGCCGGCACCGCGATCAGCAGCCCCGGCCGGACCCGGCGGGACAGCAGCAGCGCCACCCCGGCCAGCCCCAGGAACAGCGCCACCACCGGGCTCGTCGCGGCCGCCAGCAGGGCGAACACCGCCGCGAGCCACTGCCTGGTCGCGCTGGTCAGGGCGACCAGGGCGGCGAGACCCAGGGCCACCCCTAGGCCGTACGTGATCCGGCCGCTCACCAGGTTGCCGGCGATGCATGCCGTGCCCACCAGGACACCGAGGCCGGGCCGGGGCGCGCCGGTGCGGCGGAACAGGACCGCGAGCAGCACCGCGGCCGCTACCAGGGCGAGCGCGCCGGTCATCCGCACGCCCAGCAGGGCCATCACGGGCTGCGACAGCAGGCTGTAGCCGAGTTGGTTGACGCCCGCGTACCACCGCAGGTCGACCGGCGTGTAGCCGTGCGCCGCGAAGAAGTCGGCCCGCGCCACCTGGGCGGACAGATCCGAGCCGAGCGCGGGCAGGAGCAGGTAGGCGACACCGGGAACCGCCGCGACCACGGCGGTGACCCACTCCAACCGGTGCCGAGCGAACACCCGCCAGACAGTACCGGGCACCGCCCGGGCGACCACCGGCGCGCGGGAGATATCGTCGTTGGGGTGCGCGGATCAAGTGGAGCAGCCGGTGACTGAAAGCGTGTTGTCGCGGCCGTCGGTTTTGCGTTATCTCGGCCTGTTCGGCTCGGTCTGCTGCGCCGTCGCCGGCCTGTTCCACGGCGCCGGCCCGGAACTGGTCCGGCACCTTTCGCTGACCAGCGTGCTGCAGAGCCCGTACGGCCCGCTGGCGCTCTCGCTCTGGACGGTCGGCCTGGCGGCGCTGTGCGTGGCCTGGTGGTACGGGATCCGGCTGACCGGTCGCGGAGCGCTCAGCGTGCGCTGGATCGTCGTCACCGCCGCGCTGTGGTGCCTGCCGATGCTGGTCACCCTGCCGCTCGGCAGCCGCGACCTGTACGCGTACGCCTGTCAGGGCACGCTCTACGCCTCCGGCGGCAACCCGTACCTGCAGGGGGTGTCCTCGCAGCCGTGCCCGTGGCTCGACTCGATGTCGGTGATCTGGCGGGACACCCCGACGCCGTACGGGCCGGTGTTCGTGGTCTTCGCGGGCCTGGCCGTGGCGCCGGGTTCGCAGTTCCTCGCGCTGGCCGTCTTCCGTGCGCTGGCCGTGGTCTCGCTGGTCCTGCTCGCGGCGGTGCTGCCGGTGCTGGCTCGCCGGGCCGGCGCGCCGGTCGACCGGGCCATGTGGCTGGTGCTGGCCAGCCCGCTGGTGTCAGTTCATCTCGTCGGCGGTGGCCACAACGACGCCACGACGATGGCGTTGCTCGTGGCCGGGATGGCGCTGCTCGCCGGCCGGTCGGTGCGCGCCGGTGCGCTGGTCGCCGGCGGTTCGCTGCTCGGGCTGGCCGCCGCGGTCAAGCCCACGCTCGGTGTGATCCTGCCGTTCGGGGCGTTGCTGGCCGCGGGCGGGCCGGCCCTGTTCCCGCCGACCGGCTCACCCGGCGGGCGGTGGCGGGCCATGGGCCTGCCGGAGCCCGCGGCGCTGGCCCTGATCTTCCGGCGCGGTGGAGCGGTGCTGGCGTCGGCGCTGGGCACGCTGGTGCTCCTCTCGTACGCCTCGGGCCTCGGCATGGGCTGGGTCACCGCGCTCTCCGGAGCCAACAAGGCGGTGAACTGGACGTCCCCGATGACCGGGGCCGGCATCACCGTGAACGCGATCGGGAAGTGGTTCGGCCTGCAGTGGGATGCCGTGCCGGCGGCCCGGGTCGTGGCGCTGATCCTGCTGGCCGTCGCCCTGGTGGCGATCGTCTGGCGGACCCGCCGGGAGAGTCCGTTCTACGGTGCGGCGCTGGCCTGCCTCGCGGTGATCTTCCTGGCGCCGATCACCCAGCCCTGGTATCTGACCTGGCCGGCCGTGCTGCTGGCGGTGACCACGGTGCCCGCCCGCTGGTTCGCCGGCACCGTGGTGCTCTCGATGTTCACCATCCTGCCCTCCGGGGACGGCTCGTTCCGCTACCTGCAGGTGCCGCTGTCGTTCGTGATGACCGCCCTGGTCGTGTGGGTGGCCGTCCGCGCGGTCCGCTGGCTGCGCCGGGAACGGGCGGACACCGGCGACGCGGCACCGGAGCCGATCGGCAAACCGGGCCCGGTGCCCTCGCGCTGACCGGCGCTGACACGGCATGTCAGCGCCGTGTCAGCGTTGTTTCCTTTGCGCTGGTCGCCGGTATTGCGGTCGTCGGCGCCGCCGACTATTCGCCCGGCGTGGTGACGGCGGAGGCGAGGTCTGGGGCAAGGCGCTTAAGCCCTCTAGCCCGCACCGGAACGAGAAACGGCGGCCACGCTGAGCGTGACCGCCGTTCTCCTTACCTCGGATCAGACGTTGTAGTACATCTCGAACTCGTGCGGGGTCGGGCGGAGGCGGACCGGGTCGATCTCGTTGGCGCGCTTCCAGTCGATCCACGTGGAGATCAGGTCGTCGGTGAAGACGCCGCCGGCGGTCAGGAACTCGTGGTCGTTCTCCAGCGAGTTCAGCACCGCGTCGAGCGAGCCCGGCACCTGCTTGACGCTGCCCCACTCCTCCGGCGGCAGGTCGTACAGGTCCTTGTCGATCGGGGCCGGCGGCTCGATCTTGTTCTTGATGCCGTCCAGGCCGGCCATCATCTGGGCCGAGAAGGACAGGTACGGGTTGGACGACGGGTCCGGCACGCGGAACTCGACGCGCTTGGCCTTCGGGTTGCTGCCGGTCACCGGGATACGGGTGCAGGCGGAGCGGTTCCGCTGCGAGTAGACCAGGTTGACCGGGGCCTCGAAGCCGGGCACCAGGCGCCGGTACGAGTTGACCGTCGGGTTGGTGAACGCCAGCAGGCTGGGCGCGTGGTGCAGCAGGCCGCCGATGTACCAGCGGGCCGTGTCGGACAGTCCGGCGTAGCCGGTCTCGTCGTAGAACAGCGGCTCGCCGCCCAGCCAGAGGCTCTGGTGGGTGTGCATGCCGGAGCCGTTGTCACCGAACAGCGGCTTGGGCATGAAGGTGACGGTCTTGCCGTGCTCCCAGGCGGTGTTCTTGATGATGTACTTGAACATCTGCATCTGGTCGCCGGCGTGCAGCAGGGTCGAGAACTTGTAGTTGATCTCGGCCTGGCCGGCGGTACCGACCTCGTGGTGCGAGCGCTCGACGGTGAAGCCGACGTCGATCAGGCGGCGCACCATGGCGTCGCGCAGGTCGGAGTAGTGGTCCACCGGCGCGACCGGGAAGTAGCCGCCCTTGTACGCGGTCTTGTAGCCGCGGTTGCCGCCCTCCTCCTCCTTGCCGGAGTTCCAGGCGCCCTCGATCGAGTCGATGTAGTAGAACGCCTCGTTGGCGCCGGTGGAGTGCCGGATGGAGTCGAAGATGTAGAACTCGGCCTCGGCACCGAAGTACGCCGTGTCGGCGATGCCGCTGGAGGCCAGGTAGGTCTCGGCCTTCTTCGCCACGTTCCGCGGGTCACGCGAGTAGGCCTCGCGGGTGAACGGGTCGTGGATGAAGAAGTTCAGAGCCAGCGTCTTCTGGATCCGGAACGGGTCCACGAAGGCCGTGGTGACGTCCGGCAGCAGCATCATGTCGGACTCGTGGATGGCCTGGAACCCGCGGATCGAGGATCCGTCGAAGGCGAGGCCGTCGGTGACAACACTGTCGTCGAACGACTCGACCGGCATGTTGAAGTGCTGCATAACGCCGGGCAGGTCACAGAAACGTACGTCGACGAACTTGACGTCCTCGTCCTTGAGGTATCGCAGGAGTTCCTCGGGATTGGCGAACAACACGTCCTCCTGGCGCATGATGTCGATACCGGGCGGCGTGCTTCCGCCGCTTGGCTGGCTGGTCGCGACGCTATGGGCACCGAGTTGCCCAGGCGTATCCCTATTGTTTCCGTCGTGTTACGGAGTCCGAGAAGAGAGCGCGATCACTCGCACGCTACCGCGAACCCCGCCCCGGCGCGCCCGGTCGCCGAAAGAGCCCCGGTTACGCTGGCCGGATGGCGACCACCGGCAAGCCCCAGCCACCGGCTCTCGACCAGGTCGCGTCGTTCGGCCGGCGGTTCGGCGCGCTGCTGGTCGACTGGCTGATCTGCACCCTGGTGGCGAGCCTGCTGGTCGACAGCCTGAGCGCCAACCCGTGGCCGCAGCTGGGCATCTTCGTGCTGGCCCACGCGTTCTTCGTCGGCCTGTTCGGACAGACCCTGGGCAAGGCGCTGTTCCGGATCCGCTGCCTCGCCATCGCCGACGGTGGTGCCGTCGGCATTCCCCGGGCGTTCGTCCGCGCGTTGCTGCTGGCCCTGGTGATCCCCGCGATGATCTCCGATGGGGACGGTCGGGGCCTGCACGACCGGGCGGCCGGGTCGGTCGTGATCGCGGTGAATTAGCGCTGCCGCTGCTGCCGGAACTGGCCCTTGGGCGGACGCATGTTCTTGGGGATCGCGCCCTTCGGCATCTGCGGCCGGGCCATCAGCGCGCCGAGCCGCTTGTCCAGCGAGTTCACGTCCTTGCCGGTCAGGTTGCGGGGCAGCCGCATCAGCGTGGAGCGCAGCTTGCGGATGGCGAGCTGTCCCTCCTCGGTGCCGATCACGTAGTCGTAGAGCGGTGCGTTGCCGATCACCTTGGCGAGCCGCTTTTTTTCCTGACCGAGCAGACCACGTACGCGTTGCGGGTTGCCCTCGGCCAGCAGGATCACGCCGGGCCGGCCCAGCACCACGTGCACCATGTCGAACTGGGTGGTCGAGGCCGCCGCGGGACGGACCCGCCAGTCACCGCGCATGTTCTCGATCAGCGAGGCGGCCGCGCCGGGCTGCCCCTCGGCCGCGTTCATCATCGCGGCGTTGGATCGCAGGTTGAGCACGATCACGGCGGCCAGCAGGGTCAGCATGATGCCGACCGGGAGCCAGAACCAGCCGCCCGTCAGCAGAACCACGAGGACGGTCAGGGAAAGCGGGAGTAGTACGGCCGCGACCAGCAGCGGCACGAACCACTTGTCCTGCTTTGCCGTGAACGCGAACACCTGTCCGATCTGCTTCAGACGCTCGCGGAACGACACCTTCTCCTGGGGTTTTGCCATAACCCGTAAGTGTAGTGCTGTCGTGAGGCCTTACGTGTGGCGGGCACCGGGGGTAAGGAGGCCGGCGGTGCGGAAATGAGGCAGCTGCCCCATGTGCCGGGGGTGCCTTCGCGCGAAGAGTCGAGGACAACAGCGAAACGACCCTTCGGAAGGCGATCACGATGTTTCCCTACAACGACCCGTACATCCAGCTCGAACTGCACCGCCAGCACGTCGCCGAGTTGATCCTCGAGGCGGCCGGCCACCGGCGCTTCCGAGGCGCGTCCACCGGCCGGCACCGCCGGCTCAGCCGCTGGCGTCGCGCGCCGGCCAGGCGGCCGGCCGCCGTTTGAGCGGGGGCCGGTCTTGTCGTACCCCCGTGGCATGCTCGACCTCATGACGGCGCATGCGCACAGCGAGGTCCTGGTCGGCCGTGAGGCCGACCTGGCCGTGCTGCGTGACGCCCTCAAACGCATCCGGCACGCCGAACCGACCACGGTGCTGATCGGCGGCGAGGCCGGGGTGGGCAAGACCCGCCTGGTCGAGGAGTTCTGCCGCGGCCTCGCCGGCGACCCGGTCCGGATCCTCACCGGGCACTGCCTCGAGCTCGGTGAGGAGGGCCTGCCGTTCGCGCCGTTCGCGGCCGCGCTGCGCGACCTGGTCCGCGCCGACGGCACCGAGATCCTCGGCGGCCGCGAGCGGGAGTTCGCCCGGCTGCTGCCCGAGCTGGGCCCGACGCCCGAGCCCGGCGACGCCCGGCGCGGCCTGCTGTTCGAGTCGGTCGGCGCGCTGCTCGACACGCTCAGCCGCGAGCACCCGGTGGTGCTGATCCTCGAGGATCTGCACTGGGCCGACCGCTCCACCCGTGATCTGATCGGCTTCCTGGTCCGTTCGGCCCGGGCGCCGCAGCTGCTGCTCGTCGGCACCTACCGCACCGACGAGCTGCATCGCGGCCATCCGCTGCGCCCCTTCCTGGCCGAGCTCGACCGGGTCCGCGGCGTACAGCGTCACGAGGTCGACCGGCTCGACCGCGAGGGCACCGCCGAGCTGCTCACCCAGCTGCTCGGCGTCGAACCCCGGCCGCCCACGGTCGACGCGGTCAACGAACGCGCACAGGGCAACCCGTTCTTCATCGTGCAGTTCGCCACCGCCGCCGACCCGGCCTGCGCCGACATCCCCACCAGCCTGCGTGATCTGCTGCTGTCCCGGGTCGACCTGCTGCCCGAGCCGGCCCAGCGGGTGCTCCGGGTGGCCGCGGTCGGCGGCACCGCGTTCGGCCACGAGCTGCTCACCCGGGTCGCCGGGATGGACGAGGGCACCCTCGAGTCGGCGCTGCGCGCGATCGTGGCGGCCCAGCTGATCGTCGTCGACCCCGACGGCGGCTATGAGTTCCGGCACGCGCTCGTCCGCGAGGCGGTGCACGACGATCTGCTGCCCGGCGAGCACGCGCGGCTGCACGCCCGCTACGCCGAGGTGGTCGAGGCCGATCCCGGGCTGGTGGCGGCCGGCCGGGCCGCCGCCGAGGTCGCCCACCACTGGCACGCGGCCCGCGACCACCCGCGCGCGCTGGTCGCCGCAAAGAGGGCCGCCGACGAGGCCGGTCGCCGGTTCGCGTTCGGCGAGCAGGCCCGGCTGCTCGACCGCGTACTCGAACTCTGGGAGGACGTGCCCGACGCCGGCGCCCTGCTCGGCATCGAGCATCTCGACCTGCTCGAGGAGGCCGCGCTGGTCGCCATCGACTGGGGCGACCACCTGCGCGCGCTCAGCCTGACCCGGGCCGCCCTGGGCGACCTCGACGCCGAGGCCGAGCCGCTGCGCGCCGCCCGGCTGCTGATCCGCCGGGTCAAGCTGCTGCGCACGATGGGCAAGAGCGACGGTGCCGACGAGTGCCGCGAGGCGCACCGCCTGCTCGGCCTGGCCCCGCCCGGCGCCACCCGGGTGCGCCTGCTGGCCGACCTGGCCCACGTGGGCGCGGCTCTCGACGGCGACTGGGTCACCGAGGTGGCCCGCGAGGCGATCGCGGCCGCGGCTGACGAGGGCGACCTGGCCACCCAGGTGGCAGCCGAGGTGGCATACGGCGAGGTCTGCGCCGGTCGCGCCATGCCCGGCGACGTCCTCTCGACCATGTATGCGGCGGCCGATCGCGCCCGGGCCGCCGGCGACCTGCCGAGCCTCGCGCACGCCCTGGTCAACATCTCCGACGCCCTGTTCGAGGTGGGCCGCTACGAGGAGTCCGCGGCGGCCGCGGCCGAGGGCGTCCCGGACGCCGACCGGGTCGGCGTGAGCCGCACCACCGGCGTGTTCCTGCTGGCCAACCTCGCCGAGGCCCTGATCGCGCTGGGCCGCTGGGACGAGGCGGACGCCCGCCTGGCCGAGGCCGCCCGGCACGATCCGCCCGGCACGCTGGGCCTGCCGTGGCTGCGTCTGCGGGCCAAACTGCGGCTGGCGCGTGGCCGCGACACGGCCGGGGCTCTGGTGCACAGTGCCGGCACCTGGCTGGGCAAGCCGTTCCTGCACGCGGAAAACCGGCTGTGCATCCAAAACCTGCGGGTCCTGCTGGCTCTCGACGCCGCCGCCGACCCGGCCGCCGCGCTCGAGATCGCCCACGCCGCCGTCCTCGAGCCGGCCGTGACCCAGCGCCCCCGCTACGCCTGGCCCCTGCTCGCCTCCGCGGCCCGGGTCGCGGCCACCGTCCCCGGCGGCGACGACCTGTCTCGCTGCGTGCGCCGGGCCGCCGACGGCCTGCCCACCGACTACCCGGCCGCCCGCGCCTTCGCCGCCCAGGTCGCCGCCCTGCTGGACTCCGGAGAACAGCGATGGCAGGCCGCGGTCGACGCCTGGCGCGCCGACGGTCACCGCTACGAGCTGGCCACGGCGCTGCTCGGGCTGGCCGAGTCCCAGGCGCACGACCGGGCCGCGGCGGCTGAGTCGCTGACCGAGGCGCAGGCCATCGCCGACGCGCTGGGCGCGGTCCCGGTGTTCGACGCCGCCGAGACCCTGGCCCGCCGGCTGGGCGTCCGGGCACCCGCCGCACCGGCCGCCGCCGGCACCGAGATCCTGACGGCCCGCGAACGCGAGGTGCTGCGCCTGGTGGCACAGGGCCAGAGCAACAGCCGGATAGCCGCCAGCCTCTACATCTCGCCCAAGACGGCGAGCGTCCACGTGTCCCGCATCATCGCGAAACTGGAGGTGGCCAACCGGGTCGAGGCCGCCGCGGTGGCTCACCGCCTCGGCCTGCTGGCCGAGGACTGACCTGCTCTGTTACCTCGGCCCTTCCGATTCCGTCAGGACCTGTGACGGAATCGCTCGAGGAAGGTGACGACATGGCCGGATCGGCCCCGGAGGAGACCCTCGCGGGAGCGTTCGAGCGGGAACGCGCCCGTCTTGTCGCGGTGGCCCACCGGATGCTCGGCTCGCGGGCGGACGCCGAGGACGCGGTGCAGGAGGCGTGGCTGCGGCTGGCCCGCCAGGACGCCGGGGCGATCGACAACCTCGGCGGCTGGCTGACCACGGTGGTCGGGCGGGTCTGCATCGACGTGCTGCGGTCGCGCCGGGCCCGGCCCGAGACGTCGTACGAGGACAGGTTGCCCGAGTTCGTGCTGACCGAGGACAGCGGCGTAGCGCCTGAGGACGAGGCGTTGCTCGCCGACTCGGTCGGGACGGCGCTGCTGGTGGTGCTCGACGCGCTCGGGCCCGCCGAGCGGCTGGCGTTCGTGCTGCACGACCTGTTCGCGGTGCCGTTCGACGACATCGGCCAGATCATCGGCAGGTCCGCGGACGCCACCAAGATGCTGGCCAGCCGAGCCCGGCGCAAGGTCCAGGGCACGCCCCGGCCGGCCGAGGAACGCCGCAAGCAGCGCGAGGTGGTCGACGCGTTCCTGGCGGCGGCCCGCGGCGGTGACTTCGACGGCCTGCTGCGCCTGCTCCATCCGCAGGTGACCTGGCGCTCCTACAGCGCGCACGGCCTGGTCGGCCGCGACGGTGCGGCGGCGGTGGCCGAACGCGTGCTGCACGGGATCCGGGCGGTGGCAACCGCGGTACCCGCCCTGCTCAACGGCGAGCCCGCGCTCGTCGGCCGGACCCGAACCGGCCGGCTGATGGGCGTGGTGTCCTGCACGATCGTCGACGGCCGCATTGTCGCCATCCTCTCGGTGAGCGATCCCGACCGACTAGCCCGTATGGGCCTGCGCGAAGGAGAACTCTCATGAACACCGCACTCTGGATCATCTCCGGCCTGCTGGCCACCGCCTTCCTGTTCGCCGGCCTGACCAAGCTGTTCGTCCCCCGCGAAACGCTGGCCAAGGCCCCCGGCGGCGGCTGGGCACTCCAGTTCAGCCCCCGCTTCGTCAAGACCCTGGGCGCCCTCGAGGTCCTGGGCGCCATCGGCCTGATCCTGCCCGTCCTGCTCGGCATCGCGCCGATCCTGACCCCGCTGGCCGCCGTCGGCATCGCGATCATCATGATCGGCGCCGCCGTTGTCGTGTACCGCCTGCACGAGTTCAAGCACGTCCTGGTCAACCTCCTCTACCTGGCCCTGGCCGCGTTCGTGGCGGCCGGCCGGTTCGCCGGTTAGGTCAGGTGCTGCGGATGCTGCGGATCACCTTGGTGAGGACGATCAGGCCGCCGCCGATCATCAGCAGCCCCAGCACGATCACGAGGACGCTGCCGGCGCCCATGCCGCTCGTGGCCTGGGCGACCGGCGTGGCCGAGGCAGGGGCGGTGCCGTCCGGGCCGGTGCCGTAGGCCGCCTCGTCCACGATGCCGCCCCCGCTGCCCGACGCCGGGGCGGAGGAGGTGGTCGTGGGGCCCGGCGTCACCGCGCCCTGGGTGGGCACGGCCGCGGCGGGCGACGCGACCCGGGTGGGTGCCGGCTGGGTCGGGGCGGCGCAGGGTCCGTCCGGCAAACCCCAGGTGCCCACGTACGTGGTGAAGTTGCTGGCCCGGATCGTCAGGGTCGAGTTCTTGCCGCCCCGCAGCTTCGTCGAGCCCCCGGCCGGCAGCCGGATCCGCCGCTCACCGACGACAAAGATCGCCTGCGCGTTGGCCGACCGCCCGTTGGCGAGCGTCGCGGTGAAGGTGCCGTCGCAGGCGTTGGCGAACGTGACCGTGGGCGTGGCGGTGCAGGCCGTGCTGCCGCCCGCGTACCAGTCGAGCAGGTTCGCGGCACCGTAGGGACTGGTGTTGCTGGTGGTCTCGGTGCGCACCCCGGTGCCCTTGATGGCATTCACTTGGAAAAAGCATGCTGGTACGGCTACGTCAAGCGTCACGGATCGACGGCTAGAGGTGATGGTCGCGCCGGCCGAGTCGTAGACGAACTGCCCACTGGCCGTCCCGGGCGCCCCCGCCGTGTAGGAAACCAGCGAAAAGGCCTGCTTCTGCCCCGAACACAGGGCCCGCTCCGCGCGAATCGTGACTTTCCCGGCCGCCCCGTCGAACGTGCGCCGGTACTCGGCCTGAGCCGCGGAAACACACGATGCCGCAGTAGCGGTGGCCGCCACGGCCGGAACCCCCGAGGTGGCCAGCACAGCGGTCAAACCGGCCAGCACAAGCAAGAACCGCCGCACGCCCCAGTCCCCAATCCTCAGCGCAACCGATTGGGGCCGGTCTCACCTCTGACTACCCGGGCCGCCAAGCGGTGACCGAGAAACCCCGGCCCGGATCCACGTCTCCCCGTTCTTCACCATCGAGCGGCTTCACACCACCCAGTTCCAGGCTAGGCACCCCCACTAACCACCAGCAAAAACCCTGCCCGACCAGCACCACCTCCCACCCACCCGGCCACCCGGCCCCTAACCCGATAAGTCGTTTTTGCCCTAGCCGGGCCCACAATCCTCAAGTCCCCGAAGCGCCAGCGCACCCAGCAGCATGCGTTCCGACCCTCGCGTACCGCGGTGCCGGCTTAGCGCGCCCCGACCACTCGACTCCCCCCACTTTCGTTCCTGCGCGGCCGAGCCGATAGCCACAAGCATGGTCGTCCCTTGATGCGGCAGCTCTCCCGGTGGCCCCTAGCTGTCGCGCCGCTCTCGGCACCCGGATATATCCGACAAGTACCGCCCTAACCAGACGCCACGGGCCGCGTGGCGAGATTTTGGCGATCTGTGGTCACTCGACTAATTTCGCCATTTCGGGTCGGGCACCCGGCGTCAGGGCGATGGGGCCTGGGTCGTTGCGTCCCGGACGCGCACGAGCGGGGGACTTTGCGGCGAAAGGGCCGGACGAGCGCCGGACCGCCAGGCGGGCCTCGACGTCGCGCCGCGACCACGCCATCCAGAAGACTCGAGGCGAACAGAAGCTCGTCGGCGCCGGGTTGCCGTTATGAACGGGAAAGCGGCTTTTGTTCGACCAGATGGGGTGGAGTACCGCGGACGGTCCGGACCGTTGGAATCTCGGCCATGATGCGGACCGGGTTCCGGGGTGCGGTTGCGGTGATCAGTGGCCGAGCACCGGGTCAGTGCGGGGCCTCGGGGCGGGTTCAGCCGCGGGCGTCGAGGGCCTGCTGGTACAGGCGGCCGGCGCGGTACGACGAGCGGACCAAGGGGCCGCTCATCACGCCGGCGAAGCCGATCTGGTCGGCCTCCTCGCGTAGTTCTACGAATTCCTCGGGCTTTACCCAGCGCTCCACCGGGTGGTGGCGCGGGGTGGGGCGGAGGTACTGGGTGATGGTCACCAGTTCGCAGCCGGCGTTGTGGAGGTCGCGCAAGGCCTGGGAGACCTCGGCGCGCTCCTCGCCCATGCCCAGGATCAGGTTGCTCTTTGTCACCAGGCCGGCGGCTCGGGCCTGGGTCAGGACGTTCAGGGAGCGCTCGTAGCGGAACGCCGGGCGGATGCGCTTGAAGATGCGGGGGACCGTTTCGACGTTGTGGGCCAGCACCTCGGGTGCGGCGCCGAAGACCTCGGCCAGCTGGGCCGGGTCGGCGTTGAAGTCGGGGATCAGCAACTCGACGCCGCAGCCGGGCTGGAGCTTGTGGATCTGGCGGACGGTTTCGGCGTAGAGCCAGGCGCCGCCGTCGGGCAGGTCGTCGCGGGCCACGCCGGTGACCGTGGCGTAGCGCAGGCCCATGGTGGCCACCGACTCGCCGACGCGGCGGGGCTCGTCGGCGTCGAACTCGGCAGGCTTACCGGTGTCGATCTGGCAGAAGTCGCAGCGGCGGGTGCACTGGTCGCCGCCGATCAGGAAGGTGGCCTCACGGTCTTCCCAACACTCATAGATGTTGGGGCAGCCGGCCTCCTGACAGACCGTGTGCAGGCCTTCCTTTTGCACCAGGCCCCGCATCTGTGTGTACTCGGGGCCCATCTTGGCTTTGACTTTGATCCAGGGCGGCTTCCGCTCGATGGGAGTTTCGGCGTTGCGCGCTTCGATGCGCAGCATGCGGCGGCCCTCGGGAGCAATAGTCACAAGGCGAGATTACGCCTGAATAGGTTCCTGCCTAGACAGGGGCGACGAGGCTCACGTGACCTTAGGTGTGACCGCCGTCACCGACTGCGGGCGAATGTGCTTTCACCGCAGGTCGCCTGCTGTTAACGTCGCGCTACGGCAGTGACGGAACCGAGTAGCGCTCCGGACCGCCGGCCGAGAGAGCCGCCGTAGCTGTGATGGCGGCCCGTGCGCCGGGGCGTGAAGACACTCCCGAGCCGAGGCACGACAAGAGGCGCCCGGAACAAGGGCGCGAAGGTGTGGTGGCACCGCGAGGATCCCGCTCGCCCACACCTCCCTGGGGCCGCGTTGCAGTCACCAGAGGAGGTTCCGCCATGCAACGCATCCTCTCCACCCAACTGGCCACCCACGTCGGCAGGACCGTGACGATCGCCGGCTGGATTCACCGCCGCCGGCTGCTCAAGTCGGTGGCCTTCCTGATCGTCCGGGACGCCGAGGGGCTCAGCCAGGTCGTCGTCACCGAACCCGCGACCCGCGCCCTGCTCGAGGAGCTCACCGAGGAGAGCGTCGTCCAGGTCGAGGCCACGGTCAGCGCCAACGCGCAGGCACCGGGCGGCGTCGAGCTGACCGGTCCGGCGATCCGGGTTCTGTCCGCTGTGCGCGTACCGCTGCCCTTTGAACTGCATCGCCCCGCGCTGAGCGCGAGCCTGCCCACCCAGCTCGCGCATGCGGGGCTTGCGCTGCGTCATCCGGTACGCCGGCAGGCACTCAAGGTGGCTGCCGCCGCGACTACCGGATTCCGGGCAGCGCTGACCGAGCAGCGGTTCGTCGAGATCCAGACGCCGAAGATCGTCGGTTCGTCGACCGAGTCGGGGGCCAACGTGTTCCGGCTCGACTACTTCGGGCGGCCGGCCTATCTGGCGCAGTCGCCGCAGTTCTACAAGCAGTTGATGGTCGGCGTGTTCGAGCGGGTCTTCGAGGCGGGACCGGTGTTCCGCGCCGAGCCCAGCGACACGGTCCGGCACCTGGCGCAGTACACGTCGCTGGACGCCGAGATGGGTTTCGTGACCGACCACCGGGACGTGATGGCGGCGCTGACCCGCACGCTGAGCGTGATGATGGCGACCGTCGCGGAAAGTGCCGGGACGGCGGTCCCCAAGGTGCTCGCCGAGATCCCGGCGGTGCACTTCACCGAGGCGCTGCGGATCGTGGGCGCGCCGGCCGACGAACCCGACCTGGCCCCGGCGCACGAGCGGGCGCTGGGCGAGTGGGCGCTCCGGGAGCACGACTCCGAGTTCCTCTACGTGACCGGCTACCCGATGCGGAAACGGCCGTTCTACACCCACCCGGACCCGGCTCTGCCCGCGTACTCGAATGGCTTTGACCTGCTCTTCCGGGGTTTGGAGATCGTGACCGGCGGGCAGCGGCTGCACCGCTACGAGGACTACGTGGCCGCGCTGCAGAGGGCCGGCGAACCGCTCGAGCCGTACGAGGGCTACCTGGACGGTTTCCGCTACGGGATGCCGCCGCACGGTGGCTGGGCGATCGGGCTGGAACGCCTGGTGGCGCGGCTGCTCGGTGCGGCGAACGTGCGCGAGGTGACCGCGTTCCCGCGCGACCTGAACCGGCTGACGCCGTAGACGTCAGAGCAGCAGGGCAATCGTCGTGACCGTCACCACCACGACCGGGATGACGGTCATCGAGACCACGATCGCCCAGGCGATGGGGTGGGCGAAGTTCAGGCCCATCCCGCCGCCCTGCTTGGGCACGAAGACCCGGGAGTCCTGCGGATCCTTGTAGAGGGCCATCAGAGCAGCGTCGGCAGGTGGCGTTCGAGCACCGGCAGCACCTCGGCGACCGGGACCGGCCGCCCGACCTCGGTGGTCAGCGAGGTCACGCCGGCGTCGCGGATGCCGCAGGGCACAAAGCGGTCGTACGCCGACAGGTCGCAGTCGCAGTTGAGCGCGAACCCGTGCTGCGTCACGCCCCGCGCCACCCGGATGCCGATCGCCGCGATCTTGCGGTCCGGGCCCCGGTCGTCGGCCCGCACCCAGGCGCCGCTGCGGCCCTCGATGCGGTCGGTGACCACGCCGAACTCGGCACAGACGTCGATCAGCAGTTGCTCGGTGCGGCGCACGTAGGCGACCACGTCGACCGGGTCGGGCAGCCGGATGATCGGATAGCCCACCAACTGGCCGGGGCCGTGCCAGGTGAGCTTGCCGCCGCGGTCGACGTCGACGACCGGTGTGCCGTCGACGGGGCGGTCGGCGGGCTCGGTGCGCTTGCCCGCGGTGAACACGCTGGGGTGCTCCAGCAGCAGGATGGTGTCGGGCTGCTCGCCCGCCACCACGGCGTCGTGCAGGCGGCGCTGCTCGTCCCAGGCCTCGCGGTAGTCGACCAGGCCCGGACGCAGCACCGTGAGCGTCGAGGATGTCACGCCGCCAACCCTATCCCCGGGTCACCTGTCGATGGGATCCACGCCCTGGCGGATGCGCCACACCAGCACGTCGTCGACGCGTTCCGGCGGGCCCAGCAGGTCGGTCACGGTGATCTCGACGGCCGAGCGGAACAGCGGGCCCTCCGGACCGGTGATCTGCCGCGGCAGCACCAGCACGTCGATGCCCCAATGCTGGAAGTCGGCCCGGGCCTGGGCGCGATCCCAGTTGTCCACATCGGCGAGGTAGCCGTACAGCGCGGCCCGCAGGAACAGCCAGTCGGTGCGGCGCGGCAGGGCGCCGATCCGGCCCTTCCCGGTGGGGCCGTCGGAGTCGGGGCCGAGGAAGTAGCCGCCGGGGATCTTGAACTGCCGTCCGCCCCGGGCCATCGTGTACGCCTGCCAGCGCTGTCCGTCGGCGGCCACGTTGATGGCGAACGGGATGGCGCTGAGCGTGCCGCCCTCGGGGACGTAGCGCTCCCAGGTGCGGTTCGCGATGAACTGCGGCTCGGGGCTGCGGTCGGTGTAGAGCAGCGGCAGCGGGAAGATCGGGAGAAGGGCCAGGGTGAACGCGGCGGCGAACGCGGGCTGGGCGGCCGGCGGCGACTCGGTCGCGTTCATCAGGTGGTCGACGGCCAGCGCCATGAGCACGCCGAAGACGCCGACCAGCACCAGGGCGAACCGGGCCGGCAGCGCCGCGTCGAACAGCGGCAGGCGCTGGAGCAGCGCGTACGGCAGCGGGATGTCGGACTCGTAGCCGAAGATCCGCAGCCGCGGGCCGAGCGAGACGACCAGGAACAGGCCGCCCACGACGGCCAGCGCGCGCAGCGTGGCCAGCCGGCCCGGGTCGGCCCGCTTCCAGAGCATGACCAGCGTGCCGATCATCAGCACCATCAGCGGCAGGCCGAAGAACGACGTCTGCTCGGTCGGGTTGGCCGCCAGATCGTTGCTGAGCCCGGCCCAGGCCGCCAGTGTGCGGTCCGAGAAGGCGAAGAAGGAGGCGATGTCCTCGGCGTAGTGCCGCTGGTTGAACCCGGTGCCGGTGAAGGTCTGCGGTCCGGAGAAATGCATATGGAGGGGGTACGCGAGCAGCGCGAACGCGACGACCGCGGTGACCCCGAGCCCGGCCAGCATGGGCCGCAGCGCGGCGCTGGCCTCGCCCCGGACGGCCGGGTGCAGCGCCCAGACGATCACGAAGGTGCCACCGGCCAGCGCGGTGAAGAACAGACCCTCGGCCGCGATCGTGAAGCAGACGGCCAGCAGCAGGCCGAGCACCGCGCCGTTGAGCAGCCAGCGGCCGGGCTGGCGCATCCGCAGCAGCCACCACAGCACGACCGGTGCCACCCAGCCCGAACTCCAGTTGAGGTGACCGTTGGCGTGTGACACGAAGCCGGGTGCGAACCCGCAGAAGATCCCGGCGAGCCCGGCCGCGAACGCGTTACGGGTGACCCAGCGCAGCAGGAACAGGTACCAGGCGAAGGCCGCGCCGGCCAGGTTGAGGGTCAGGATGGTGGCGAAGGTGACCTGCGGTCCGGCCAGCATGGTGAGCGGCGAGAACAGGATCGCGTACGCCGTCACCGACGTGTTGGCCGCGAGGTTCACCCCGTCCGGGACGTTCAGTATCGCGGCGAAGAACGGGTCGCCGCCGTTGCGCAGCAGTTCCGTGCCGTACGCCAGCACCCACTCGAAGAACGCCTGATCGCCGACGTTGTCCGAGATCACGTGCAGGTATGGCTGCCGCCACAGGCCGTTCGTCAGATAGACCGCGAGCCCGAGGGCGATCGCGGCCACCGTGAGGTGGGAGCGCCAGCGGCGGCGGGCCGTCCCGGTGACGGGCGGGGCCGGGCGATCCTCGGCGGGCTCGGTATCGGGAACGGCGACGGTCATCAGCCGCAGGTTAGCAAGCTCAGGCTGGATTTCCCTGGGTAGCGGCCGCCGGACGGCCGACCGCGTGCCGCAACGCCGCCTCGATCGTGGGTAGTTGCCACGCGAAGCCGTGCCGGCGCAGCACCGCGGGTACGACGCGCTGGCTGCGCTGCATCTCGCCGGCGATCTCGCCGAGCGCGGCGTCCAGCACGAAGCCGGGCACCGCCAGCACGGCCGGCCGGCGCACGGCCTGGGCGAAGGCGCGGGTGAACTCGGCGTTGGTGCACTGCTCGCCGCTGACCATGTTGACCGGCCCGGCCACCTCGTCGTGGTCCATCACGAACTCGGCCGCGGCGAGCCAGTCGGGCAGCGCCATCCAGGCCATCCACTGCCGGCCGGCGCCGATCCGGGCGCCCGCACCCAGCTTGAACGGGATCATCAGTGGCTTGAGCAGGCCGCCGCTGCCGTCGACGATCGGCGCGGTGCGGAGCAGCGCCACCCGGGTGCCGGCGTCCTCGGCGGGACGGGCCGCGGCCTCCCAGACCCGGCACAGGTCGGCCAGGAAGGTGGAGCCGGGCGGCGTCTCCTCGGTGGCCGGGGTGTCGCCGGTGTCGCCGTAGCAGCCGACACCGGAGGACTGGAGCAGCGTGTGCGGCCGGTCCTCGGCGGGCAGGTGGGCGATGGCCTGCGCGAGGGTGCCGGTGGTGTCGACCCGGCTGGAGCGCAGCACCCGCTTGTATCGGTCGGTCCAGCGCCAGCCGCCGACGTTCGCGCCGGCCAGGTTGATCACCACGTCGGCCGCGGCCACCGCGGCCGGGTCGAGTTGACCCTGCGCCGGCTGCCAGGGCACCTCGTCGGGGCGCTGGGCGGGCCGGCGGACCAGGCGCTTGACGTCGTGGCCGCTGCCCCGCAACCGGTCGGCGAGGCGCGGGCCGAGGTAACCGGACGCGCCGGCCATGAGGATCCGCATGCTGGCACGGTACCCATGATTGAACCCGTTCAAAACAAACGGGGCGCACCGGGTCTCCGGCGCGCCCCGTGGGCAACGTACGTGCTAGAGACCCAGGTCGGCCTCGAACTGGCCGCCCTCCAGCCGTTCCTTGATGCTGACCAGGAAGCGGGCCGCGTCGGCGCCGTCGACGATCCGGTGGTCGTAGCTCAGGGCCAGGTAGACCATCGAGCGCGGCACCATGATCTCGCCGAGGTTGGCGTCGTCGACGACCACGGCCCGCTTGACGACGGCGCCGGTGCCGAGGATGCCGACCTGCGGCTGGTTGATGATCGGCGTGTCGAACAGCGCGCCCCGGCTGCCGGTGTTGGTCAGCGTGAACGTGCCGCCGGAGATCTCGTCCGGGCCGATCTTGTTGTTCCGGGTGCGGTCGGCCACGTCGGCGATCCGCTTGGCCAGGCCGGCCAGGTTGAGGTCGCCGGCGTCCTTGATCACCGGAACGATCAGGCCCTTCGGCGTGTCCACCGCGATGCCCAGGTGCTCGGCGTCGTGGTAGGTGACCGTGCCGGCCTCCTGGTCGATCGACGAGTTGACCACCGGGTGCTGCTGGAGCGCCTCGACCGCGGCCAGGGCGAAGAACGGCATGAAGGTGAGCTTCACGCCGTGCTTGGCCTGGAAGTCGGCCTTGGCCCGGCCACGCAGCTGGGCGACCTTGGTGACGTCGACCTCGACGACCGTGGTGAGCTGCGCCGAGACCTGCAGCGACTCGACCATGCGGCGGGCGATGGTGGCCCGGGTGCGGGTCAGCTTCTCGGTGCGGCCACGCAGCGGGCTGGGCGCCGGCTTGGCGGCCGGGGCCTTGCCGGCCGCGGCCGGAGCGGCCGCGGCGGGTGCCGGTGCGGCCTTCGCGGCGGCGGCCTTCTCGGCCGCGTCGATCACATCCTGCTTTCGGATGCGGCCGCCCACGCCGGTGCCGGTCAGGGTGGACAGGTCCACGCCCTTGTCGGCGGCCAGCTTGCGGACCAGCGGGGTCACGTAACCGGCGTCGCCGGCACCGTTGGCCCGGACCGTCTCGGCCGACGGCGCGGGCGCGGCCGGCTGGGCGGCACGCTCGGCGGCCTCCGGCTCCTCGGCCGTCTCGGCCTGCGGGGCCGGCTCGGCGTAGGAGGAACCCGGCGCGATGTCGGGCGCCGGAGCCGATTCGATCCGCGGCTGCGGGGCCGCCGCCTCCTCCTGCTTGGGGGCCTCCGGCTTGGGGGCCTCCGGCTCCTGGCGCTGCTGCGGGGCCGGCTGCTTCGGAGCGGGCTCGGCGGCCGGCGCGCTGCCCTCGGCGCCGACCACGGCGAGCACGGCACCGACGTCGGCCGTCTCGTCCTCCTGCACCCGGATGTCGAGCAGGGTGCCGGCGACCGGCGACGGGATCTCGGTGTCGACCTTGTCGGTGGAGACCTCGAGCAGCGGCTCGTCGACCTCGACGCTGTCGCCGACCTGCTTGAGCCAGCGGGTCACGGTGCCCTCGGTGACGCTCTCGCCGAGCGCCGGCATCTTGACCTCGGTGCCCCCGCCGCCGCCCTGCGACGAAGCGGTCTGCGGGGCCGGGGCCTCCTCCTCGACCGGCTTCTCGGTGGAGGGCTCGGTGGGAGCGGGCGGCTCCGGCTCGGCCTCCGGCTCGGCCTCCGCCTCGGGCTCGGCCGCCGCTTCCGGCTGGGCCGCGGGGGCCTCGGCCTGCGGGGCGGAACCCTCGTCCTCGCCGTCGCCCGAGATGACCGCGAGTTCGCTGCCGACGTCGGCGGTCTCGTCCTCGCCGACCACGATGCGGGTGAGCACGCCCGCGGCCGGCGACGGGATCTCGGTGTCGACCTTGTCGGTGGAGACCTCGAGCAGCGGCTCGTCCGCCTCCACCCGCTCGCCCTCCTGCTTGAGCCAGCGCGTGACGGTGCCCTCGGTGACACTCTCACCCAGCCGCGGCATGGTGACCGATACCGGCATGTCTCAGAACTCCTTCAAAGTCCGGAACGAATCAGGCGTGGACGTGCAGGGGCTTGCCGGCCAGGGCCAGGAAGGCCTCGCCGAGTGCCTCGCTCTGCGTCGGGTGGGCGTGCACCAGCTGCGCGACCTCCTCAGGGAAGGCCTCCCAGTTGTAGATCAGCTGGGCCTCGCCGACCAACTCGCCCACCCGGGCCCCCACCATGTGGACGCCGACCACCGGGCCGTCGTTGACCCGGACCAGCTTGACGAAGCCCTGGGTCTTGAGGATCTGGCTCTTGCCGTTGCCGCCGAGGTTGTAGTTGAACGTCGTGACCTTGTCGGCGCCGTACTGCTCCTTGGCCTTGGCCTCGGTGAGGCCCATCGAGGCCACCTCGGGGTCGCAGTAGGTGACCCGCGGGATGCCGGCCTCGTCGATCACGGCGGGCCGCAGGCCGGCGATCTCCTCGGCCACGAAGATGCCCTGCGCGAAACCGCGGTGCGCCAGCTGGAGGCCGGGCACGATGTCGCCGACCGCGTAGATGTTGCCGACGCCGGTGTGCAGCCGCTCGTTGGTGATCACGAAGCCGCGGTCGAGCTTGACGCCCTGCTCGGCGTAGCCGAGGCCGTCCGTCGTCGGGCCGCGGCCGACGGCGACCAGCAGCACCTCGGCCTCGATGGTCTCGCCGCCCTGGATGGTGGCCCGCACGCCGTTGTCGGTGTGCTCGACCTTCTCGAACGGCTTGCCGACCTTGAAGTTGATCTTGCGCTTGCGGAACGCCCGCTCGACCTGCTTGGAGATCTCCTCGTCCTCCGCGGCGACCAGCCGGGGGAGGGCCTCGAGGATGGTGACGTCGGCGCCGAACGACTTCCACACGCTGGCGAACTCGACGCCGATGACGCCGCCGCCCAACACGATCGCCGACGCCGGCACCCGGTCGAGGCGCAGCGCGTGCTCGCTGGCGATGACCCGCTTGCCGTCCACCTCGAGGCCGGGCAGGCTGCGCGAGTATGACCCGGAGGCCAGGATGACGTTGCGGCCGGTGTACCGCTTGCCGTCGACCTCGACGGTGTCCTTGGCGACCAGCTTGCCGGCGCCGGCCACCAGCGTGATCCTGTCCTGCTTGAGCAGGCCCTGCAGACCCTTGTAGAGGCGGCCGACCACGCCGTCCTTGTACGCGTTGACCCCGGCCATGTCGATGCCGACCAGGTCGGCTTTGACGCCGAACTGCTCGCTCTCCCGGGTCTGATCGGCGATCTCGGCGGCGTGCAGCAGCGCCTTGGTCGGGATGCAACCGCGGTGCAGGCAGGTGCCGCCCAGCTCGGCCTTGTCGATCAGGGCTACCGAGAGGTTGAGCTCGGCGGCGCGCAGGGCGGCCGCATAACCACCGCTGCCCGCGCCAAGAATGACGATGTCGAAGGTTCCGCCGTTCGGCTGGCTCACGCTGACTCCAGTGGTCGCATCGTCGCCATGTGGGTCACACAATGGAAACGGTCACAGTATGTCCAGGCCATCTTTCCACTTCTGCCACCGGTGGATGCAGCCAGGTGCCCTACGACACCCGCACTCGTCGTACCCTTGCGGGAATTGAGCGTGAGGAGCGCGCTGTGGCCTGGTTTCGGCGGCGCAAAGAGGCGGGGCGAGCGGCCGGCCGCCCCGTGCAACGTGCCGACCTTGAGTACCTTGCGGAGTTTGTCCGGTCCCGCCGGGGTGTGGAGGCGTTCATCGAGCCCCGCACCACGGTGACCGAGACCACCGTGTTGCTCGTGGCACACGACGGCGAGTGGACCAGGCGCCGCATCGAGTCGCCCGAGATCGCCCGGCGCTGGGCCCATCAGCTCTCGCTGCCGATCTACGACGTCAAGCTGATGGGCTACCCGCAGCGGATGCGCGACTACAACGAACGGCAGAAGCGCCGCCCGGTCTAGCCGAGGCTCAGGCCCGGCCGATCTCGCCGATCACCTGGAGCAGGGTGCGGATCGGCACGCCGGTGCCGCCCTTGGTCCAGTACCCGGTGGCCTCGCCGGCGTGGTAACCCGGCCCGGCGATGTCGATGTGCGCCCACTCGACGCCCTCGGCCACGAACTCGCGCAGGAAAACCCCGCCCTGCAACATGTGCCCGGCACGGTCCAGGTTGGAGTTGGTCTGGCAGATGTCGGCGACGTCCGACTCCATGCCCTTGCGGACCTCCTCCGGCAGCGGCATCGGCCAGGCCGGCTCGCCCACCCGCTCGCCGGCCTCGCGGATCAGGTCGACCGCGCCGTCCGAACCCATCAGCCCGGCGATCCGCTTGCCCAGCGCGATCACCTGGCCGCCGGTCAGAGTGGACGTCTCGAACAGGTAGTCGGCGCCGTCCGCGCAGGCCCGGCCGATCGCGTCGGCCAGCACCATGCGGCCCTCGGCGTCGGTGTTGAACACCTCGACCCGCTTGCCGTCGAACATGGTGATGACGTCGCCCGGCCGGTACGCCGAGCCGGACGGCATGTTTTCCGCCATCGCGAGGTAGCCGGTGACGGCGACCTGCGGCTTGAGCGCGGCGACCGCGAGCATCGCGGCGCCGATCGCGGCCGCACCGGCCATGTCGGACTTCATCTCCCACATGCCGGCCACCGGCTTGATGCTGATGCCGCCGGTGTCGAACGTGATGCCCTTGCCGACCAGCGCCACCCGTTTCGGCGACTCGACACCCTCGGGCCGGTACGCGAGGCGGACCAGCCGGGGCGGCGCCTCGGAACCCTGCCCCACGGCCACGATGCCGCCGTACCCGCCGGACTTGAGCTGGTCGAAGTCGAGCACCTCGACCTCGAGGCCGCTGCCCTCGACCGCGGCCACCACGGCGTCGGCGAACTGCGGCGGGCGCAACTCGTTCGGCGCCATGTTGACCCAGTCCCGGGCCAGCCGGACCGACCGGGCGATCACCTCGGCCCGGACCACCTCGGCCCGCGCCGCGGCGTCGGCCGCGTCCGGCACGTGCACCTGCAACTCGGCCACCGGCTCCCGGCGGTTCGGCTGCGGCCTGGTCTTGTAGCCGGCGAACCGGTAACCGCCCAGGAGCGCGCCCTCCAGGATGGCCCGCAGCACGGCCGGCGCGTCCTCGTCGTCGGGCAGCGGCAGGGCCAGCGCCACGGTGCCGCTGCCGGCCAGGGCGCGCACCGCGGCGCCCGTACCCCGGCGCAGTTTTTCGGCCTGCGGCGCCGAGCCGGACGGCTCGTCGCCCAGGCCCACCGCGACCACCAGCGGCGCCGCGACGGTGCCCAGGGTGGCCAGCTTCGTCACCTCGCCGGGCGCGCCGCTCGCCCCCAGCAGCGCCAGCGTCGCGGTGAGCTGTCCGTCGAACGCGGCGGCGATGCTCTCGGCGCCGGCGGCCGGCAGCAGGGCTCCGCCCTCGTCGGGCTGGCTGTGCAGGCCGATGACGATGGCATCGACGGCCAATTCGGCCGGGTCGGTGTCGACCAGGCTGAGGCTGGGCTGGCTCACTCGGGCTCTCCGCGGACTTCGGGGCCGGCGGCCTCATGGGTGGCCGGCTGGTCGGGCAGTCCCCGGCGCGATCGCGCCGAGGGGGAAACGGGCATCCCCGCGACAATAACGACTCCCAAGGTCACGGGTAAGTTGACTCTCATGTCTGCCGACGTTGCCGATGACCTTTTCCGCTCACCGCTGCACGACCGGCATGTCGCGCTGGGTGCCAAATTCGCCGCCTTCGGCGGCTGGGAGATGCCCCTGGAGTATGCGGGCGGCGGGGTCCTGCGCGAGCACGCCGCGGTCCGCGAGTCGGCCGGCGTGTTCGACGTCTCCCACCTGGGCAAAGCCCGGGTTCGCGGAGCCGGCGCCGCCGACTTCGTCAACTCCTGCCTCAGCAACGACCTGGGCCGCATCGAGCCCGGCAAGGCGCAGTACACGCTCTGCTGCGACGAGGGCGGCGGCGTGGTCGACGACCTCATCGCGTACCTGTTCGGCGACGACCACGTCTTTCTCATTCCGAACGCGGCGAACACCGCCGAGGTGGTACGCCGCCTGGCCGCCGCCGCTCCCGCCGGGCTGACGGTGACCGACGAGCACCGGCAGCACGCGGTGCTGGCCGTGCAGGGCCCGCGCTCCGCCGAGGTGCTCGCCAAGCTCGGGCTGCCCACCGAGCACGGCTACATGTCGTTCGCCACGGCCGCGTTCGGCGGCACCGACCTCATCGTCTGCCGCACCGGTTACACCGGCGAGCACGGCTACGAACTGGTGGTGCCCTGGGATGCCGCCGGCGCGGTCTGGGACGCGCTGGTCGAGGCCGGCGTGCAGCCGTGCGGCCTGGGCGCCCGCGACACGCTGCGCACCGAGATGGGCTACCCGCTGCACGGCCAGGACCTCTCGCTGGAGATCAGCCCGGTGCAGGCCCGCTGCGGCTGGGCCGTCGGCTGGTCCAAGCCCGAGTTCTGGGGCAAGGCGGCGCTCAGCGCCGAAAAGAGCGAGGGTCCGCGTCGCCTCCTGCGCGGACTGGAACTCACCGGGCGCGGCATTCCCCGCGGTCACATGCAGGTGTACGCGGGCGAGCAGCGCATCGGCGAGACGACGAGCGGCACGTTCTCGCCCACCAGGAAGGTCGGTATCGCGCTGGCCCTGCTCGACACCGCGGCCGGGATCAGCGACGGCGACCTCGTCGAAATCGACGTCCGCGGCCGGCGCATCGAGGCCCGCGTCGTGAAGCCGCCGTTCGTCCAGCCCTCGGTCCGCTAGCCGCCGTCCGCTGGCCGCCGTCCGCTGGCCGCCGTCCGGGCGTTGGTTTTAGCGGAAGGACAGGCCGATCAGGGTTGCTGTGGTGGCTAGCTCGACGGCCGCGCCCAGCACGTCGCCCGTGATGCCACCGAACCGGCGTACGGCATGACGCACCAGCAGGACCACCGCCGACAGTGAGGCGACGACGCAGGCCGGGCCCTGCCACGGACGGCCCGGCACGGCGGCGGCCGCGGCGACCACGACGATGGCCGCGATGGTTGCTGCCACCGGGATGGGGACCGTGCCGGCCACGAGCGCGCCCAGACCCTGCGGGCGGGCCGGTGGCACCCCGCGTCGGCAGGCCACGGTGATCGCGAGGCGGCCGGCGGTCCAGGCCACCACGACTGCCAAGAGGCCTGCGGTGGCCACGGCGGCGGTCTGGATCAGCAGGGCGAGGGCGACGGCCGCGACGCCGAACGGCCCGATGTCCGGCTTCTTCATGATGTCCAGGGCGGCGTCGCCGGTCCGGTAGGAACCCAGCGCGTCGACCGTGTCGGCCAGGCCGTCGAGATGCAGGCCCCGGGTTAGCAGGGCACCCGCCGCGACGGTCACGGCGGCGGCCACCAGGGTGGGCGCGCCCGCTTCGCGCAGCAGCCACAGCAGGCCGCCCAGGAGCGCGCCGAGGACGGCACCGACGAGCGGCGCCACGCTCATGGCGACCGCCGCGGCCGGCCGGTCCACCCGGCCGGGCCGCACCGGCAGCACGGTCAGCGTGGTGAACGCGAGCCGCAGACCCGCCGCCGCGTCGCCGGCGCGGCCGGTCATTCCCCGGGGGTGCTCGGGCGCGGCCGGTCCGGCTCTGGAGTGTCCGGGTCCGGGGTGGGTTCGGTGGTGGCCGGGCCTGGGCCGTGCGGGTCGGGCTCGGACAGGTCGACTTCGGGGTCGTTCGGGACGGTCAGCGTGGTGCTGCCGTCTTCGGCGAGGGTTTCGACGGCCCCGTCAATGGGCTCGCCGGGGATTTCGTCGTCGGGGACGTCGACCGGGGCCAGGAGGTCGTCGGGGACGTCCTGGCCGGCCAGCAGGGACGGGTGGACCTGGGCAGCCGCGGCCAGGCCCACCGCGGAGCGCAGCAGGGGCAGGGCGGCCAGCGCGTTCGCGCCCTCGCCGAGGCCGAGGCGCAGGTCGAGCACGGGGGTGAGACCCAGCACGTCGGAACCCTGCCGGACCAGCGTGAGGCTGCCGGTGTCCGGCAGCAGGCACCAGTGCCGCACCTGGCTGGCCAGGTCGCGGGCCACCAGGCCGGCCGCGATGCCGACCGGGCCGTCCAGCAGCACCGGCAGGCGCCGGGAGGCGGCGCCCAGCAGTGCGCCGGTGGCCACCGCCAGGTCGGCGCCGCCCAGATGGCGCAGGATGTCCTTGGCGCCGCGCGCCTCGTGCCGGATCCGGTGCAGGGCGTCGCGGACCGCGGCGCAGCGGCGCATCCAGGACTCGTCGTCGAACGTGCCGCCCGGACGCAGCACGCGGGGCAGCACGGCGACCGGTTCGGAGCCGGTGACCGCCGCCGAGACCGCCGCGGCCACCGCGTCGGTGCCGACCCCGATGGAGGCCAGCACCAGCAGGTCGCGGCCGGCGTCGGCGGCCGCCTCGGCCAGCCGCCAGCCCTGGCGCAGCGCGACCTCGACGGCCGGCTCGTCGAGCACCGGGCCGTCCTCGATCGGGCCGGCGGGGGCCACCCGCAGCACCGCGATGTCGGCGCCGGCCTCGCCGGCCAGACGGCTCAGCACGCCCTCGCCGCGCTCGACGTCGGCGACGCGGCGCTCGGCGTCGGCCGGGTCGTCGCCGGCCGCGGCGCCGCCCGCGTGGCTGCCCGAGATCAGCAGGACCCGCACCGACGCCCACGGCTGGGGGATCGTGGTGCGCTGGGTGGCGGCCGCGAACTCGACCGCCTCCACCAGGCTGCCCAGGCCGGCGCCGGCGAAGTCGAGGCTCACCAGGCGGTCGCGGGCGTCCGGTCCGGTGTCGCTGTGCGGCAGCGGCAGGTCCATGCCGGGTTCGATCGCCACGCCGCCGCCGATGACCGGCAACACCTGGGTGGGCTCCTCGAGCGCGGCGGCGACCGCGGCGGGGGCGGGTGCGACCGGCGCCTCGGTGACCTCGGGGACGACCAGGTGGGGTTCGGGGAGATCCTCCATCACCGGGACCGGAGCCGGGTCCGGGGCCGGGGCCTCGGGGTAGTCGGCGCCCTTGAGCCAGACCGGCCGCCCGGCTACCACGAACGCCACCCGGTCGCACACCTCGGCGAGCGCCTCGTTGGTGGTGCCGAGCGCGTCGGTGAACGCCCGGCCCACCGGCGTGGTGGGCACCAGCGACAGCCCCACCTCGGGGCTGACCAGCACCACCCGGGCGGTGCAGGCGCGCACCGCGGCGGCCAGCGCGGCCACGTCGGCCTGGTCGTCGTTCGGCTGCCGGGCCGGGTCGAGCAGGCCGGTCACCCAGCCGCCCAGGTCGTCGACCAGCAGCGTGTCGTCCGGCTTGGCCTCGGTCAGCAGCGCGGCCAGCCGGGTGGGGTCGGCGCCGGTCTCCTCGGTCGACCAGGTCTGCGGCCGGCGGCGTTGATGGGCCTCGATCCGGTCCAGCCACTCCGGGTCGTCCTCGCCGCCGACCGCGGTCGCCACATAGCGCACCGAGGTGGCGTCCGCCACCAGGGCCTCGGCGAACGCGGACTTGCCGGAACGGATCCCGCCGAGCACCAGGGCCGTGCTCCACCGATCATCGGACATGCCCCGTACCTTAAGGCCGGGCCGCACTTGCGGACGCCGTAGGGTGGAAGTGCACCGAGCACAGACGGAGGGGGACGGCGCATGCCGTGGAGTTGGCGGTACGAGAACGTCGACGGTCAGCCGGTCGCTGGACCGGGCGAGACGTTCAGCAGCCAGGCCGACGCCGAGTCGTGGATCGGCCAGGAGTGGCGCGAACTCGTCGGCTCCGGGGTGGCCCAGGTCGTGCTGATCGAGGACGACCGGGTCGACTACCGGATGAGCCTGCTGCCGGCGGACTGACATGACCTACGAGCCGGTTTACACCAGGACACCGCGCAACGCGTTCATACCGAGCCCGGTGTTCGTCGGCATCGTGGCGGTCTTTGCGGTCAGCGGCTGGATGACCTGGAGCGGGTTCGGCAACGTCCGGATCGACGTGTTCCTCTTCATCGTCACCGGCTGGCTCGTGTCGCTCTGCCTGCACGAGTACGCGCACGCCGTGGTGGGCTACTTCTCCGGCGACAAGTCCGTGGCCGACCGGGGTTACCTGCGGCTCAACCCGCTGAAATACACCAGCCCGCTGCTGTCCATCGTGCTGCCGGTGGTCGTGGTCATCCTGGGCGGCATCGGCCTGCCCGGCGGTGCGGTCTGGGTCGACCACCGGTACATCCGCAGCCGGCTCAAGGACTCGCTGATCAGCGCGGCCGGCCCGCTCACCAACGTGATCCTGGCGGTGGTGGTGGCGTTCCCGTTCCTGATCGGGCTGGGCCCGCAGCTGGTCGAGGCCGGCAACGGCCAGTTCAGCGTCGCCGGTGACCGGTCCCACCTGGAGTTCTGGTGTGCCCTGGCGGCGCTGGCGTTCCTCCAGGTCACCGCAAGCGTGCTCAACCTGCTGCCGATTCCCGGCCTGGACGGCGGCAGCATCCTGGCGCCCTGGATGAGCCCGGCCTACCAGCGCGCATGGAACCTGTTCGCCCCGTACGGCTTCATCCTGCTCTTCCTGGCGCTGTGGCAGACGAAGCTGGGCCAGTGGTTCTTCGACGTGGTGTTCTGGCTGTCCGAAAAGATCGGACTCTCCGAGGTGCTGATCCAGACCGGCCTGCAACTGATGCGTTTCTGGTCCAGCTGAGCGCCGGACCAGAAACGCACGCACCACTACGGCCGGCGGGCCGGGCTGATCGTCTTGGCCGGGTCCCGCTCGGTCACGGCGCCCAACACGTCGTCGACCGCCTTCATGAGGCCGGGCTCCAGGCGTACACCTGATGCTTTGACGTTGTCTTTGACCTGCTCCGGACGGGATGCGCCGATGATGGCCGCGGCCACGTTCTCGTTCTGCAGCACCCAGGCCACCGCCAGCTGGGCCATCGACAGCCCGGCCTCCTGAGCCAGCGGCTTGAGCTGCTGCACCGCGGTCAGCGTCTCGTCGTTCATCATCCGCGAGATGAAGGTGGCACCGCCGGCCTCGTCGGTGGCCCGGGAACCGGCCGGCGGCTCCTTGCCCACCTCGTATTTGCCGGTCAGGATGCCCTGCGCGATCGGCGAGAAGACCACCTGGCTCAGCCCCAGCTCGATCGAGGTGGGCACGACCTCGGCCTCGATCACCCGCCACAGCATCGAGTACTGCGGCTGGTTGGAGACGAACGGGATCTTGAGGTCCTGCGCGAGCTCCCAGCCGGCCCGCAGCTGGGACGCGGTCCACTCGGACACGCCGATGTAGAGCGCCTTGCCGGAGCGGACCACGTCGGCGAACGCCTGCATGGTCTCCTCGAGCGGCGTCGTGTAGTCGTAGCGGTGCGCCTGGTAGAGGTCGACGTAGTCGGTCTGGAGCCGGCCCAGCGACGCGTCGATCGACTCCATGATGTGCTTGCGGGACAGGCTGCGGTCGTTCGGCCCCGGCCCGGTCGGCCAGTAGACCTTCGTGAAGATCTCCAAGCCCGGACGGCGTTCGCCCTTGAGCGCCCGGCCCAGCACCTCCTCGGCGCGGCCGCCCGCATAGACATCCGCGGTGTCGAACGTGGTGATGCCTTCGTCGAGGGCGGCCCGCACGCAGGCGAGCGCGGCGTCCTCCTCCACCTGGGACCCGTGGGTGATCCAGTTGCCGTAGGCGATCTCGCTGATCAGCAGGCCGGAACGGCCGAGATGACGGAACTCCATGGTCCGACCCTACTCAGAGCACGGGCCGGCCGTCCGTCAGCAGCCGATCAATCTCCTCCAGGACGGCGCTTTGCTCCTTGAACGTGAGCTCGATCAGCGGCTCGCCGTTGCGGTCCAGCGCGCCCCACAGGCCATACTGGTCGGACACCAGGAACGCCACCGGGTGCACCACGACCTCGGCGTGCACCGGGGCGACGATCAGCTGGCCGGTGCGGTCCACCACGCCGTACCGGTCGCCGGCGTCGACCACCGCGAGCCCCTCGTCGGTGAAGCCCTCGATCGGCCCGCCGTCCACCAGGTTCGTGACGATGGCCCGGTACCGCGGCTGCACCACGACCCGCCCGTGCCGGTCGATCACGCCCCAGCCGCCGCGCCGGATCAGCGCGAGCCCGTGGTGGAAGGGCTTGGCGTCCTCGAATCCGCCCGGCACGATCAGCCGGTTCTTGCGGTCGATCGCGTACCAGCCGCCGCCTTCGTCCCGCGACACCCAGGCCAAACCTTCGGCGAACCGCTCGGCGGCCAGATAACCGGACGACGCGTCGATGAGCATCTCGCCGTTCTCGTCGATCAGCTCCCAGGCCGGCGACTCGGGCCGGCGCACCCACGCCACGCCGTCCGCGAACGGTTGCGCCTGGGCGAACTGGGGCGGCACCGCTCCCACGTACCCCCAAAGCCCGGAACGCTCGTCCCGCAGCGGCCGCGGGGCCTCGGTGCGCCCGAGGATCTCGTCCCGGGTGCGCGGGTACGGCCCCCACTCCGACACGGTCCGCCGGGCAATGGTGTCCAGCGCCACCTCGATCCGCTCGACCAGGTCCGGGTCGGCGCCCTTGCGCAGGTCCAGCGCCCCCTCGAAGTGGTTCATGGCCTCCAGATAGCGCCCCTGCTCAAACGCCGAACGCCCGGACAACTCGTGGATCTCGGCCCGCAGCCGCCCGGGAAGTTCCGGCGAATTAGCCTCGGCGTAGAGCCGGTCCGCCGCGGCGTAATCCCCACGCCAGTGCAGAACGTGCGCCAGCCGTGCCTGAGCGATCGCGGTCCGCCGCAGCTCACCGGTCGCCTGGGCGTGCTGCACCGCGGCCTGCCCGTCGGCGAGAGCATCGTCCAGCTCGCCCAGCAGCCGCCCCGCGACAGCACGGAGGCTGAGCAGGCGGGCGCGGACGGCGTCGCGCTCGGCATACTCCAGCTTGTCGGTGAGCCGATCGATGACAACCCAGAGTTGGTCACTCTCATCGACCTGCTCACGCAGCGTCTCCGGATCAAAGACCCAGGGGTACGTGGCCAGCACGAGCTCCGGGTCGGAGCGGCGACTTTGAACTTCGACGTCCTGCGGTTTCCGCTGCCGTAGCGGCGCCCGGACCGGAACGATGGCGCCTGGGGTGCGGGAGGGCTTGGCCTCTTCGCCGGGGTCGGTGCTCGGCTTGGGGGCGGTTGTTCCCGCGGACTCAATATCTGCGGGCTTAATATCTGCGGGCTTGGTTTCTGTGGGCTTGGTTTCTGCGGGGGGCTTGGTCGGATCGGCCGGGGTGGGTTCCGGGGCGGCGGTGACTACTTCGGCTTCGACCCACATGGCGTCCACCGGACGGTGGTCGACGAGTTCGGCCTCGACGGGCTCTTCCCCATCGAGTTCTTCGCCATTGTTCGTGGTGGGCTGGGGGCTATCGGTCGCTGTTGCAGCTCCGGTTGTGGTCGCCTCATTGTGGATCGGGCTTGGGCTGACCGGTGTGGTGCTGCTCGGCGGGGCGCTTGCCGGTGCGGCGCTGATGGGGTCGGTGCTGGTGGAGGCGTCGCTGAACGGTGCAGCGCTGACCGGGGCGGCGCTCACGGGGGTCGCGCTGACTGAGGCCGGGCTGACTGAGGCCGGGCTGATGGGTGTCGCGCTGGCGGGTGTCGCGCTGACCGGGGCCGCGCTGTTTGGAGCCGCGCTGACAGGGACGGCGCTGCTGGGGGAAGCGCTGACCGGAGTCGCGCTGCTGGGGGCGACGCTGACGGGCACCGCGCCTGCCGAGGATACGCCTGATGAAGACCCGCTATCCGGAGGCCCGCTTGCGGGGCTGGTGGGTGCGGGGCTGGTGGGCGCGGCGCTGATGGGCGCTGGGTCGGCGGGTGCGGGGGGTGCGCTGACGGGTGCGGTGCTGGCGGGTGATGCGCTCACAGGCGTGGCGCTGACCGGTGCCGCGCTGATGGAGTCAGCGCTGGAGTAGCCGCCGATGAAAGGCGAGGGGCTAACCGGTGCAGCGCTAGCGGAGTGGCCGCTGTCGGCGTCGCTGCTGGGAACGGCCGCAGGGCTGGGAACGGCCGCAGGGCTGGCCGGAGCGGGGCTGGCCGGAGCGGCGCTAGTCCGCGCGGCGGTGGTCGCGGCCGCGGTGGTCGGCGCGGTGGTGGTCGCGGCTGCGCTGAGCGGACCAGGGCTGACCGGTCCGGCGCTGAGCGGCCGTCCCGCGCTCGGCATGCCGCTGTCCGACGCGCTGCTGGGGGCGGCGGGCTCGGGTGCCACCGGGCTGGTTGCCTCGGTCGTCCGCGCGGCCGGGTTGACGATCGGCTGGGCACCGGAGCCCGGGGCGAACCAGCTCGGCTTGACCGGTGCGGCACTCACCGGTTCGGCTTCCCCGGCCGCCTCGGTGGCCCGTGCCTCGCCCGACCCTGGTGCCGGTTGCGGCTTCGGCTCGGGTTCGCGGCCGGCGACCGGCGTGGCGTCCGGTGGTGTCGGCCGGGTGTCTGGTGTCGGCCGGGCGTCCGCTGTGGGCCGGGCGTCCGCTGTGGGCCGGGCGTCCGCTGTGGGCCGGGCGTCCGCTGTGGGCCGGGCGTCTGGTGTCGGCCGGGCGTCCGCTGTGGGCCCGGCGTCAGCTGCTGGCGCGGCGTCCGTCGCAGGCTCGGGTTCCGGCACCGGTTCCGCCACCGGCTCGGGTGTCGGGGTTGCCCCGGCCACCGGGACCCCGGCGACCGGCGCTTCGGCTTGGGGTGTCTCGGGCGGCACGGGTGTGCTTGCGCCCAGGCCGCTCATCGAAAGCAACCAGCCCAGACCGTGCTCTTCCTCAGTCGCGGGCGGGGCGGCAGACAGGTTTGCGGGCGGCGCGGTGACCGGCTCGTTCGACGTGTCGTATGGCGGCGCCGTGACCGGCGCGAGCGCGCCGAGGTTCGCCTCGCTCGGCGGGTAGCCCGGCCCGCCCGTGGTGGGCCGCGCCGGCGTCGACACCGGCGGGGCGCCGGCGTCCTGGTGCTGCGGGTGCCCGGACACCGGCCGGGGCGCGGCCTCCCGGTGCGGCGGCTGCGGCGCGGCGGGCTGCTGCGCGGCGGGCTGCTGCGCGTAGCCCGACGGCGCTGAAACAGGCCGCGCTCCGGCGTCCCGCTGTGGGTAACCAGTCGGCGCTGATACCGGTCGCGGCCCGGCGTCCTGCTGCTGTGGATACCCGGACACCGGCCGCGGGCCAGGTTCTTGTTGCTGGGGATATCCGGACCTGGACCGTGGGCCGGCGTCTTGCGACTGTGGATAGCCGGACACCGGGCGCGGGCCGGCATCCGACTGTGGATAGCCGGGTGACTGTGGATAGCGGGATACGGGGCCTGGGCCGGCGTCCTGCTGGTGTGGATAACCGGTCTGCTGTGGATAGCCGGATACCGGGCGCGGGCTGGTGTCATGCTGTTGCGGGTAGCCGGACACGGGCCGGGGACCGGGTGGCGGGGTGCCTTGGGGATAGGGCGAGGTTCCGGACACTGGGCGCGGTGCGTAACCGGATGCCTCGGACGGCTGGGCCGACACCGGGCGGGCCTGGCCGGGCACCGGCGGGTAGACCGGCGCGGGCGGCTGCGCCGGCTGGGCCGGGGTCATCCGGGTCGGTTGCGGGGCCGGGCGCGACGGAGCGGGTGAGCCGAGTTCGGGTGCCGGTCGCAGGTCGAACGGCTGCTCGGGACGGCGGCCGGTGCCACGCTGCGGCGCGTCGGGATAGGCCGGGAAAGCGTCGGCCGGTGCCGGGCGGGCGCTGCCGTACACGCCCTGGTCGGCGGGAGACACCGGGCGCTGGCCGGGCACCTGCCGGGGCACCTGCTCGGTGTCGTCGGGACGCCGGCCGTAGTAAGGGCGCGAACCGCCGTAGACGCCCTGGTCGGCTGGCGAGACCGGGGCCGGGCGGCCGCCGGGCGCGGGTGACTGCTGGCCGGGGATCGACGGGCGGCGGGGCATGCCGGGGATGGACGCGCGGCCCGGCGTGGTGCCCGAGGGCGGCTGCTGCTGGCCGCCCTGAGACATGCCGGGGATCGAAGCGCGGCCGGGAGCGGCGCCGGTGGGCGGCTGACCCGGGGCGCCGGGCGGCGTAGAGCGGCCGGGAGCGCTGGGCGAGACGGAGTGGCCGGGACCACTAGGCGGCGTGGAGCGGCCGGGAGCGCCGGGCGAGGCGGAGCGGCCGGGCGCGGCAGACGGCGTGGAGCGGCCGGGAGTGACCGGCACCTGCGGTCCGGGGCGGAACTGCGGCGGGTGCGGGCCCGCGGGCGGCCGGCCAGCGCCGGACGGTTGGCCGTCCCGAGGCTGGCCTTCACGGGGCTGGCGGTCCCGAGGCTGGCCTTCACGGGGCTGGCGGTCCCGGGGCTGGCCTTCACGGGGCTGGCCGTCCCGGGGGTGGCTGTCACGGTACTGGCTGTCGCGGGCTTGGCTGTCGCGCGCTTGGCCGTCGCGGTACTGGCTTTCGGGGCGGCCATACGCAGGGCGCTGCGGGGAGCCGTATGCCTCGGTGGGCGCGGCCTCGTAGATCGGGGTGTGCACGGCCTTTCGGCGGCCGGGGTCGCCCGGGTAGCGCTGGCCGGGCAAGGGCTCCCACTCCCAGGTGATCTCGTAGACCCAGGCCGGCTCGTCGCCCCAGCGGTCGTCGCCGATCTGGGAGCTCCAGCCGTTCATCGGGCACTCGGCTGAGGGCCCGGCGGCTGGCGACGCTCCGTCACAGCGAAATTCCACTTCGTCAGAAAATGTGCGGTGGTCGTGGGGAGATCTGGGTAGAGTCGCCCGGCTCCACCGCGGGGGGTTCGAGAGGAGATTAACGGCGTGGACGGGATTGACGCCAGCGTGCCGACGATCTCTCCCGGCCGACCGTTACGCGCTTCCGTTACTACTTTCGGTGCGCTCCTCTGGTCGGGTTTCCGGAGGTTCGCAACCTACCGGCAGGCGACCATCGCCGGAACGTGCACCAACATAGTCTTCGGCTTCCTCCGGTGCTATGTGCTGCTCGCGGTGGCTGCGGGGGCCGGCGCGGCGCTGGCCGGCGGGTACGACGCGGATCAGCTGGTCACCTACGTCTGGGTGGGGCAGGGGCTGCTCAGCGTCGTCGGCATCTGGTCGTGGAATGAGCTGAACGACCGGATCCGCTCCGGTGACATCGCGTCCGATCTGTTACGTCCGATTTCGCCGGTGACCGCCTTCCTGGCCGCCGACCTTGGCCGGGCACTGCACGGCATGGCGACCAGATTCGTGGCGCCGGTGACCGTCGGCATCCTGGTATTCGGGATGACGGTGCCCACTCGGGTCCAGACCGTCCCGCTTTTCGCCCTGTCCGTGGTGTTGGCCGTGATCGGCAGTTTCGGCTGCCGCTACCTGGTCAACGCGACCGCTTACTGGCTGCACGACGCGCGCGGGCCGATCACGTTCTGGACCCTGGGCTCGGGGGTGCTGGCGGGCTTGTACTTCCCGCTGCGGCTGCTGCCGGACTGGCTCGCCGTCACGCTCTGGGTGGCCACCCCGTTGCCGGGCCTGCTGCAGACGCCGCTCGACGTGCTGGTCGAGCGCGATCCGTCGGCTCTGCAGGCGGGGCTGGTGGCGTTGCAGGCGGTGTGGGCCGTGGTGCTGTTGGCGCTCGCGCACCTGGTCCAGCGGCGGGCGGAGCGCAAGCTGGTGGTGCAGGGTGGCTGACGCACGCGCGTACCTGGCCCTGGTGGGTGGCCAGATTCGCTCGGTGGCCACCTACCGTGCCTCCTTCGCGGTCGACACCCTCGGCAATCTCGGTGCCACCGTGCTCGACGTGCTCACGGTCTTCGTGCTGTACCGGGTGACCGCGCAGGTGGGCGGGTTCACCCTGGCCGAGGCGTTGCTGATGACCGGGCTCACCGCGGCCGGCTTCGTGGCTGCCGACATGGTGGTCGGCAACATCGACCGGTTGAAGGAGTACGTGCGCAAGGGCACCCTGGACACCGTGCTGGTGCGGCCGCTGGGTGTGCTGCCGCAGATCGTGTTCATGGACCTGCCGCTGCGCAAGGTGCTCCGGCTCGTCTTCGGCGTGATCGTGTACGTGTCGGCGCTGGTCGCCAACGACATCGCGTGGACGCCGGAGCGCGCGCTGCTGGTCGTGGTGGCGCCGCTCGCCGCCGCGGTGTTCTTCGGCGCGATCTTCGTGGCGACCGCGAGCCTGGCGTTCTGGTGGGTGGAGTCGGGCGAGATCGGGGCCGGTTTCACGTACGGCGGCCGGGATTTCACCTCGTACCCGATCACGGTTTACGGCACCTGGTTCCGCGCGCTGTTCGCGTACACCCTCGGCTTTGGTTTTGTGGCCTATCAACCCTCGCTGGCCCTGCTCGGCCGCCCGGACCCGCTCGGCCTGCCGGGCTGGACCGGATTTGTGTCACCGCTGATCGCCCTGGTCGCGGCCGGACTCGCCTTTCTCGCCTGGCGCACCGGCGTCCGTCATTACCGGAGTACTGGCTCATGATTCGCATGCAAGACCTGAGAAAAGATTTCACCGTACGGGTGAAGGCCGGTCGCCTGCGCCGCGAGAAACGCATCGTCGCGGCCGTGGACGGGGTCAGCCTCACGATCGAGACCGGCGAGATGGTCGGCTACATCGGCCCGAACGGCGCCGGCAAGTCGACCACGCTCAAGATGCTGACCGGCGTGCTGTCCCCGTCGTCGGGCGAGGTCTCGGTGTTCGGGCTCACCCCGGTGCCGCAGCGCACCCGGCTGGCGCTGCGCATCGGCGTGGTCTTCGGCCAGCGCTCGCAGCTGTGGTGGGACCTGCCGCTGCACGAGTCGTTCCGGCTGCTGCGGCACATCTACCGGGTGCCCGAGGCGGAACACGCGGCCCGGCTGCGCCGCTGCCGCGACCTGCTCGGCCTGGACGACTTCATGGACACCCCGGTCCGCCAGCTGTCGCTGGGCCAGCGGATGCGCGGCGAGCTGACCGCGGCGCTGCTGCACGGCCCGCAGGTGCTGTTCCTGGACGAGCCCACCATCGGCCTGGACGTGGTGAGCAAGCAGGCGGTCCGCTCGTTCCTGGCCGAGTTGGGCGCGACCGGCGACGTGACGCTGGTGCTGACCACGCACGACCTGGCCGACATCGAGCGGCTGTGCGAACGCCTCGTGGTGATCGACCACGGCCGGGTGGTGCACGACGGCACGATCGAGGCCCTGCACGCCCGGTACGGTTCGCGGCGCAGCCTGGTCGCCGACCTGGACGAGCCGCTCCCGGCCGGCTTCGAGCTGCCCGGCGCGACCCGGACCGGGGTGGAGGCGGACGGGCACCGGGTGACGTTCGCGCTGGACGGCACGTCGGCCGGCGGTGCGGTGGCGGCGCTGGTGGCGGCGGCGTCGGTGCGCGACCTGTCGCTGGTGGAGCCGGACATCGAGGACGTGGTGGCCCGCCTCTACACGGCTAACGGTGCTCCATGACCAGGACCGCCCAGGAGTCCTCGAGGGCCTCGTAGTGGTGCGGCACGTCGCCCGGGAACGTGATGTAGTCGCCCGGACCAAGCTCGACCTCGTCGCCGTCCGGACCGGTGCGGATCCGTCCCGCGCACACCACGATGTGCTCGACGCTGCCCGGAATGTGGGCCTCGGCCTCGCGTGACTTGCCCGGTTCGAGCTCCATCACATAGATGTCCCGCCGGGTGTGCGGCGACCCGGCCGCGAGCAGGGTGGCCACGAAGTCGGCCTGGTCGGCCTGCAACCTCGGCCCCTCGCCGGCCCGGATCACCCGGACCTGGGTGGGCGGCGGCTCGACCAGCCGGCTGAACGGCACCCCGAGCGCCACCCCGAGCGACCAGAGTGTCTCGATGCTGGGGTTGCCGGTGCCGGCCTCGAGCTGCGACAACGTCGACTTGGCCAGGCCGGCTCGCCGGGCCAGCTCGGCGATCGAGATGCCGACCCGTTCCCGTTCCCGGCGCAGGGCCGCGGCGATGGTGGCGAGCGGGGGCGCCGGCTCGTGCATGTTCGCTCCGTCGATCGTTGCGTTCGATTTGACGAACGCTAGGCTCGTCGTTCAGTATTTCAGACCATGCGTACGTTACAGCGAACGCTCGCCGGCGTCGATCGCGCTCTGCTGCGCGACGCCGCCACGATCGCGGCCGCCATGATCGCGGTGGGCGCGTCGTTCGGCGCCATCGCGATCGCCTACGGCCTGCCCACGTACGTCCCGTTCCTGATGTCGACGGTGGTTTTCGCGGGCGGCGCCCAGTTCCTGGCCGTCGGCCTGCTGGCGGCCGGCAACCCGCTGGCCGCGGTGCTGGCCGGCCTGCTGCTGAACGCGAGGCACCTGCCCTTCGGCCTGGCCGTGTCGACCGCGATGGGCAGACGCAAACGCGACCGCATCGTCGGCAGCCACCTGATGACCGACGAGGTGGTCGCCTTCACCCTGGCCGAACCGGACCCGGTCCGCCGCCGCCGCACCTACTGGCTGATCGGCTGCACGCTCTTCACCTCATGGAATCTCGGCACCGCCCTGGGCGTGCTGCTGGGTGGAGCAACCGGCAATCCGGACGCGCTGGGTGCGGACGCGGCGTTCCCGGCGGCGCTGATCGCCCTGATCATGCCCTCTCTGCGGGACGGGGCTACCCGGACCGTGGCGCTGACGGGGGCCGGGATCGCGGTGCTGCTGACGCCGGTGTTGCCGGCCGGGCTGCCGGTCATGTGCGCGCTGGTGGGGTTGATCACGCTGTTCCGCCCGAGGCGGTCGGCGTCGCGACAAAGCGGCCGCGCCTTGCCGCCGGCCGCGCCGGGTGGGTCGGCCGCGCCGGGTGGGTCGGCCGCGCCGGGTGGGTCGGCCTCCGCGCCGCCTTCCGCGGCTTCCGCGCCTTCCGCGCCTTTCCAGGCGGCCTCTGCGCCGACCGATCGCCCGGGCGATAAAAGCGATAAATCCGAAAATGGCGGGCGGAGTGACGGAGAAGGAGGCGAGGAGTCATGCTGATCGCGGCGATCGTGGCGCTGGGAGTCGGCACCTACAGCATGCGGCTCGGTGGGGTGCTGCTGGGCGAGCGCCTCAAGCTTTCCGACACGCTCCAACGGCTGCTGCCGATGGCGGCCGCCGCGCTGCTCGCCGCGCTGGCCGGGACGGCCACGCTGATGGCGGGCACGGAATTCGCGGGGCTGGCCCGGCCGGCCGGAGTGCTGGTCGGCGGGATCCTGGCCTGGCGCCGCGCCCCGTTCGTGGTGGTGGTGCTGGCCGCCGCGGCCACGGCGGCCCTGCTGCGCCTGGCCGGCGTGCCGTAGCGGCGCCGGGGCCCCGGGTCAGATCGCGTCGCCGATTTGGACCTGGGGCTTCGGGATGCGCATGCGGCGGAAGCTCAGCGCACGCATCACGCCGTACAACTGGAGGGCGCCGATCCGCTGCTCGGTCTTCGGGAAACGCTCGCGCACCAGCTTTTTGATGCGCCGGGAGATCAGGACGCTGTCGACGATCACCGAGACGGCCAGGAATGCCCAGAGCAGGTTGCTCGCCAGCTGGACCGCGGGGATCTGGATCGTGGTGCCGATCAGCACGATCAGCGCGCCGCCGAAGAACCAGGTGCCGACCGTGCGCCGGGAGTCGACGATGTTGCGGACCAGGGCGCGCTCGGGGCCCCGGTCGCGGGCCAGCAGGTAGCGCTCGTCGCCGGCGCGCATGCCGGCCGCGGCCTCGGCGCGCTCCTCGCGCTGGCGTTCGCGCGTCTGCTTGTACGCCTCGCGGCGGTTGGCGGGAGCCGCCTCGGTGACCCGCCGGGCCGTGCTCTGCCGTTTCGGCGTGGTCACGCCCAGCTCCTTCTTGCTGGGCGTGTAGCCCTTGGGCCGGGAGGCGGCGTCGGGCACCTCCTCCGCGGCGGCCTCGGCGGCGGCGGGGACATCGGCTGGCTTGCGGCGAAAAAGCGAGGGCACGGTAGGAGAGTAGCCAAGCGGCGCGGTGTGTTTCACACCGCGCCGCGCATCGTGCTTAATCTCCGTGCTCAATCTCCGGGGGTCAGAGGCGTTCGACGTGGGCGCCCAGGGCGGCCAGCTTGTTCTCGAAGTCCTCGTAGCCGCGGTTGATCAGGTCGACGCCGTGCACCCGGGAGGTGCCCTCGGCGGCCAGCGCCGCGATCAGGTGGGCGAAGCCGGCCCGCAGGTCGGGGATGATCAGGTCGGCCGCGTGCAGCTTGGACGGGCCGGCGATGACCGCGGAGTGCTTGAAGTTGCGGCGGCCGAACCGGCACGGGGTGCCACCGAGGCAGTCCCGGTAGACCTGGATGGTGGCGCCCATCTGGTTGAGCGCGTCGGTGTAGCCGAGCCGCTGCTCGTACACGGTCTCATGCATGATCGAAAGGCCGCGGGCCTGGGTGAGCGCCACCACGATGGGCTGCTGCCAGTCGGTCATGAAGCCGGGGTGCACGTCGGTCTCCAGCGCGACCGGCTGGAGGTCGCCGCCGGGGTGCCAGAACTTGATGCCGCCCTCGACGCCGGTCACGCCGGGCCGGCTGACCCGGTCGTCGGTGATCTGGAACTCGCCGCCGATCGAACGGAACACGTTCAGGAACGTCATCATGTCGGCCTGGCGGGCGCCGAGCACCTCGATCTCGCCCCGGGTGGCCAGCGCGGCCGCCGCCCAGCTGGCCGCCTCGATCCGGTCCGGGATCGGCCGGTGCTGGTATCCGTGCAGCTTGGGCACGCCCTGGATCTCGATCACCCGGTCGGTGTGCACCGTGATGATCGCGCCCATCTTCTGCAGGATGCAGATCAGGTCGATGATCTCCGGCTCGATGGCCGCGTTGCGCAGTTCGGTGACGCCCTCGGCGCGGACCGCGGTGAGCAGCACCTGCTCGGTGGCGCCCACGCTGGGGTAGGGCAGTTCGAGCTTGGCGCCGTGCAGGCCGTTCGGCGCGCTCAGGTGCATGCCCTCGGGCGCCTTGTCGACCACCGCGCCGAACTCGCGCAGCGACTGGATGTGGAAGTCGATCGGGCGCGGGCCGATGTGGCAGCCGCCCAGGTCCGGGATGAACGCGCGGCCGAGCCGGTGCAGCAGCGGGCCGCAGAGCAGGATCGGGATCCGGCTCGAGCCGGCGTGCACGTTGATCTCGTCGGTGCTGGCGCTTTCCACGTTGGTGGGGTCCATCACCAGTTCGCCGTCGTCGACGCCGTCGGTGACCTTCACCCCGTGCAGTTCGAGCAGACCGCGGACGACCTCGACGTCGCGGATGCGCGGCACGTCGTACAGGCGGCTCGGCGACTCACCGAGCAGCGCGGCGACCATCGCCTTGGAGACGAGGTTCTTGGCGCCACGGACCCGGATCTGACCCTGCAGCGGCGTACCGCCGTGCACAACCAGCACATCGTCGGTCAACGTAACCTCCAGCCGGCGGGCGTTGCGTCCGCCCGGGTTGATCGAGAGACAGAGATGCGGGCGGGGGTTACCCGTTTCTGCAACCGGGGAAGCATAGCGCTGAGTGACAAGGCGGCAAGTCGGCACAACGCCCGGTCGACGCGAAATACTGACGTTTAGGACAGATGCTTAAGACGACGGAAAGATGGGGCCGTGCTCAGCGGATCTCGATGACTACCGTCCGTTACGGCAGGGCGAGCATCTGGTCCAGCGCGACACGCGCGTGATGTGCCGTGTCCTCGTCCACCGTGATCTGGTTGGGCACCCGGCCGGCGACCAGTTCCTCCAGCGCCCAGACCAGGTGCGGCAGGTCGATCCGGTTCATCGTGGAGCAGTAGCAGACCGTCCGGTCCAGGAACGTGATCTGTTTGTCCGGGTGGGCAAGAGCCAGACGGCGTACGAGGTTGAGCTCGGTCCCCACCGCCCAGGCCGACCCCGCCGGTGCCGCGTCGAGCGCCCGGATGATGTATTCGGTCGAGCCCACCTGGTCGGCGGCCCGGACCACCTCGTGCCGGCACTCCGGGTGCACCAGCACGTTGACGCCGGGCACCCGGTCGCGCACCTCACGCACGCTGTCGAGGGTGAACCGGCCGTGCACCGAGCAGTGCCCGCGCCAGAGGATCATCCGGGCCGTGCGCAGCTGCTCGCCGGTCAGTCCGCCCTGCGGCTTGTGCGGGTCGTAGAGCACGCAGTCGTCGAGGTCGAAGCCCATTTCGAGCACCGCGGTGTTGCGTCCGAGGTGCTGGTCGGGCAGGAAGAAAACCTTACTGCCTTGCTCGTACGCCCAGGTCAGCGCGCGCTTCGCGTTCGACGAGGTGCACACCACGCCCTTGTTGCGGCCGACGAAGCCCTTGATGTCGGCCGACGAGTTCATGTAGGTGACCGGGATGATGTCATTGGCGAGGTTTGTTTTCTGGGGTTTTCCGCCGCGGGGAGGCTCAGTGATGTCCAGGTCTTCGAAGTGTTCCCAGGCGGTCTGCACCTGACCGAGGACGGCCATGTCGGCCATCGAGCACCCGGCGGCGAGGTCCGGCAAAATCACCTTCTGGGACGAATCGGTCAGAATGTCGGCGCTTTCCGCCATGAAGTGCACGCCGCAGAACACGATGAACTCGGCGGACGGCCGGGCCGCGGCCTCGCGCGCGAGCTTGAACGAGTCACCGGTCACGTCGGCGAACTGGATGACCTCGTCGCGCTGGTAGTGGTGGCCGAGCACGAACACCCGGTCGCCGAGCGCCGCCTTGGCCGCCGTGGCCCGGGCCACCAGGCCGGGGTCGCTGGCTGCGGGCAGGTCGCCGGGACAGTCGACGCCGCGCTCCGAGGCGGGGTCGCTCCCACGGCCGAGCAGCAGCAGCGCGGTGGCGGAGTTCGCGGGCTCGATCCAGGGCGAAGTCACAACGTCATCGTCGCACAGCGCGGTGCGGTCATCGGCCTTGTGAACAGTGGGCTGAGACACTTGGGACGTGCGCGTTTTGATCTGTCCGGACAAGTTCGCCGGCACCCTGTCCGCATCCGCCGTCGCCGATGCCGTAGCCGAGGGCTGGTCGGGTTCCGACGACCTGGTCCGTCGCCCGCTCTCCGACGGCGGCCCCGGTTTCGTCGAGGTCCTGAGCGGGGCCCTCGGCGGCCGTCTGCTGCCCGTCGAGACGGTCGACCCGCTGGGCCGGCCCGCCCCGGGTGAGATCCTGCTGGCCGGCGGCACGGCATACCTCGAGAGTGCCCAAGCCTGTGGCCTGCACCTGCTCGACTCCGAAGAGCGCAACCCCAACACCGCGACGTCGTACGGGCTGGGCCTGCTGATCGCCGCGGCGGTCGAGGCCGGTGCCACCGAGGTGGTCATCGGGCTGGGCGGCTCGGCGGTGAACGACGCCGGCGCCGGGATGCTGGCCGCGCTCGGTGCCGCCCCGGTCGACGCGGCCGGCTACGCCGTGCCGTACGGCGGTGCCTATCTGAACGCCGCCGCCGCGCTCGGCGGTGCGCCCCGGCTGCGCGACGTCCGGCTGGTCGCCGCCACCGACGTCGACAACCCGCTCACCGGCCTGCACGGCGCCAGCAAGATCTACGGTCCGCAGAAGGGCGCCACCGACGAGGACATCTACCGGCTGGACGCGGCGCTTGAGGTGTTCGCCGGTGTGCTGGAGAAGGCGTTCGGCGTGACCGACCTGCAGCGGGCCCCCGGCGGCGGCGCGGCCGGCGGCATCGGCGCCGCGCTGATCGCCCTGGGCGGCCGGGTGGTGTCCGGCATCGGACTGGTCAGCACCGCGATCGGCCTGGAGAAGGAACTGGACGCGGCCGGCCTCGTGATCACCGGCGAGGGCTCGTTCGACCATCAGTCGCTGCGCGGCAAGGTGGTGGCCGGGATCGCCAACGGGGCCCGCGACCGGGGCCTGCCCTGCATCGTGCTGTGCGGCCGGAACGAGACCGGCTACCGCGAGGCGGCCAGCGCCGGGGTGACCGAGACGCTGTCCCTGACCGAGCACTTCGGCTCCGAGGAGACGGCCCTGCGCGAGCCCGCCCGCGGCCTCCGTGAGCTGGCCGGGCACCTCTCCCAGCAGTGGAGCCGTTAGTCCGGTTAAGGGTGGTGGCGGGGTGGTTGGATGGGGGAGCCGTTAGTCCGGTTAAGGGTGGTGGCGGGGTGGTTGGATGGGGGAGCCGGTGACCTGGGCCACCCGGATTGGGAATCCTTGGGAATGGGGCTAGCGTTGGTCAGTACGGCACACGTCCGCACCTGGCAGGAGATATGCAGTGACCACTGAAGCGCACACCGAGTCGACCGAGGCGGCCGCCCCGACCGGCGTCATCCTCACCGACGTCGCCGCGGTCAAGGTCAAGGCCCTGATCGAGCAGGAAGGCCGCGACGACCTGCGCCTGCGTATCGCCGTTCAGCCCGGTGGCTGCTCCGGCCTGCGCTACCAGCTGTTCTTCGACGAGCGGTCGCTCGACGGCGACATCGTGACCGACTTCAGCGGTGTCGAGGTCGTGGTCGACCGGATGAGCTCGCCGTACCTCGCGGGCGCGACCATCGACTTCGCCGACCGGATCGACGCGCAGGGCTTCACGATCGACAACCCGAACGCACAGAACTCCTGCGCGTGTGGCGATTCGTTCCACTGATCGACACAGGTAACAGCAGCAGCTCGGCAGAAGGCCGTCCCGGTAACGGGACGGCCTTCTGTGCGTCTCCTGCCGGTAGGCTGCGTTCGTAACGACCCCCTGTTCCCCAGACTGCAAGGGCCGCCATGAAGATCGCCGTCACCGGCTCGATCGCCACCGACCATCTGATGCATTTCCCGGGCCGGTTCGCCGACCAGTTCATCGCCGACCAGCTGCACAAGGTCTCGCTGTCCTTCCTCGTCGACGACCTGGTGGTCCGGCGCGGCGGCGTGGCCAGCAACATCGCGTTCGGCATGGGCAAGCTCGGCCTGCGCCCGATTCTGGTCGGCGCGGTGGGCGCCGACTTCGCCGACTACCGGTCCTGGCTCGAGCGGCACAACGTCGACTGCGGTTCGGTGCACGTCAGCGAGGTGGCGCACACGGCCCGCTTCGTCTGCACCACCGATGACGACCTCAACCAGATCGCCTCGTTCTACGCCGGGGCGATGGCCGAGGCCCGCAACATCGAACTGGCGCCGGTGCACGAGCGGGCCGGCGGCCTCGACCTGGTCCTGATCAGCGCGAACGACCCGGCCGCCATGATCCGGCACTCGGAGGAGTGCCGGGCCCGCGGCTTCAGGTTCGCCGCCGACCCGTCGCAGCAGCTCGCCCGGATGGACGGCAGCGACGTGCTGACCCTGATCAGCGGCGCCGAATACCTGCTGACCAACGACTACGAGCGCTCGCTGCTGGAGACCAAGGCCGGCCTCACCAGCGACCAGGTGCTCGAGCAGGTCCGGGTCCGGGTCACCACGCTCGGCAAGGACGGCGTCGAGATCACCGGCCGCGGCATCGAGCGGATCCACGTGCCGGTCGCCCGGGACGTGCTGGCCGAGGACCCGACCGGGGTGGGCGACGGCTTCCGGGCCGGCTTCTTCGCCGCGATCCACTGGGGGGTCGGCCTGGAGCGCGCCGCTCAGGTGGGCTCGCTGGTGGCGGCGCTGGTGCTCGAGTCGGTCGGCCCGCAGGAGTACGACATCCGCGCGGAGGACTTCGCCAAGCGCTTCGCCGACTCGTACGGCGACGTGGCGGCCACCGAGATCAAGCAGTTCCTGCCAGCGTAGGAACCGAGGGTGTTAGCCGTCTTCGCCGGGTTGCCGGGCGTCGGTAAGAGCACGCTGGCCGCGCGGGTGGCCGCCGAGCTGCCGGCGACCGTGCTGGCCGTCGACACCGTCGACTTCACGTTGCAGCGGTACGAGGTTTCCGAGCCGCGCCCGGGCTTCGCCGCCTACGGCGTGGTCGCGGCGCTGGCCGAGGTGCAGCTCGGCATCGGCCACCACGTGATCATCGACGCGGTCAACCCGGTGAAGGCGGCCCGCCAGCTGTGGGTCGAGCTGGCCGAGCGCAACCGGGTCCCGCTGCGGGTCGTGGAGGTGGTCTGCGGCGACGACGCGGAGCACCGGCGCCGCGTCGAGGCCCGGTACGCGGCGCGCGACCACGACGGCATCCCGGACTGGGTGCGGGTGCTGGAGCGCCGCCAGGAGTACGAGCCCTACCTGGGTCCGCGCCTGGTCGTCGACACGCACCTGGCCAAGGAGCCGGTCGCACCGGTGGTCGCCTACCTCAGCTGAGCCGGCGCACCTCGAACGCGTGCGGCTCGGGGGAGCCCAGGTATTCCTGCCGCTTCATCCGGCACCAGGCCGGGATGTCGTTCGCGGCCGCCGGATCGTCGGCTAGTACCCGAATCACCCCGTTAAGCGGGACTTTTTCGATTTGCCGCGCCAGGGCGATCACCGGCAGCGGGCATTTCTGGCCCAGGCAGTCCAGGATCGCGGGGCCGTCCGGGATCACAGGCCGGCCTCCGTCCGGATTCCGGCCACGATCCCGGGGAGAACGGCCAGGAAGCGGTCGACCTCGTCCGCGGTGGTGCCGCGGTGCAGCGAAACCCGGACGTTGCCGTGGCTCAGCACGCCCATCGCCTCCAGCACGTGACTGGGCCGCAGCGTGGACGCCGTGCAGGAGGACCCCGACGACACCGCGAAACCCTGCCGGTCCAGCGCGTGCAGCAGCGCCTCGCCGTCGACGTACAGGCAGGAGAACGTCACCAGGTGGGGCAGCCGCTCGACCGGGTCGCCGACCACTTCCACGTCCGGCACGGTGGCTGCCACCCGCTCGCGGATCCGGTCGACCAGCGCGCTCAGGCGTACCGCCTCGGTTTGGCTCTCGGCCACGACGGCGCGCAGGCTCGCCGCGGCCGCGACCACCGCCGGCAGGTCGATGGCGCCGATGGCGCCGGGGCGATAAAGATCATCCTGCGGGTGCGGCGAGATCCATCGCACACCCTTGCGGACCACCAGCACGCCCACGCCCGGCGGACCGCCCCACTTGTGCGCGCTCGCGCTCAGCAGCGACCAGCCCGGCGGCACCGGGAGCCGGCCGACCGACTGGGCGGCGTCCAGGTAGAGCGGCACGCCGGCCTCGGCGCAACAATCTGCCGCGGCGGCCACCGGCTGCACCGTGCCCACCTCGTGGCTCGCGCTGATCAGGGCGGCCAGGGCCGTGCCGGGCGCCGAGACCGCCTCGTCCCAGGCGGCCAGGTCGAGCCGGCCGTGGCGGTCCACTCCGACCTCGACGGCGCGCCCGGCCCGGGTCGCGGCGTGCAGCACGGCCGAGTGCTCGATCGCGGAGTGCACCAGCGTGTCACCCTGACGCCGCCGTCCGGCAAGCGCGCCGAGCACCGCCGCCTGCGCCGCGGCCGCGCCCGAGGACCAGATCGACACCTCGTCCGGGCGTACCGCCAATGCCTCGGCGAATGCGGCCATGGCCGCGTCTCTCAGCTGCTGGGCCCGCCGGCTCGCGGAATAGAGCCGGGACGGGTCGGCCCAGCCGTCCGCCAGCGCGGCAACCAGTGCCTCGGCGGCCACCGGATGCAGTGGAGCCGCGCTCGCCGCGTCGAGGTATGCCGCCGCACCGGCGGGAACGCCCGTATATTCCACCCCGCGAACGGTATCGTCCGGTTGTTGAGGGGTACTCGCCGGCGGTCGAAGATCCGACCCCGCAACGGGCCGGTAGGGCCTGGTCGAGTAGTGTGCGACCGTCGGTGACGCTCTGCCGCCCGCTGTCCGATTTAGGGTGGCCCTACGTTCCGGGCGGGGCGGCGCTGCTAAGGAGGCAGAAGCAGGTGGGCGCAAAGAGTTCGGCCGCACGGCCGCGAGCGGCAGCCCGGATCGCCGGGCTCGGACTCGGCGGCACGTCGCTGCTGATGCTGCTCTCGGGCTGTTCACTGGAGAGCGTCGGCAAGGCGTTCGGCCACTTCGGCTGGCCGGGGCCGGGCATCAGCCTCCAGGCACACAAGATGTACGACCTGTGGATCGCGTCGACGATCGCGGCACTGGTCGTGGGTATCTTCGTCTGGGGCCTGATCTTCTGGTGCATCATCCGGTACCGCAAGCGCGGCGATGAGCTGCCGGTGCAGACCCGGTTCAACATGCCGATGGAGGTGCTCTACACGGTCACCCCGATCCTCGTGGTCGCCGTGCTGTTCTACTACACCGCCATCGTGCAGACCGACGTGGACAAGCTGTCGAAGAACCCCGACCAGGTCGTCGAGGTCGTCGCGTTCAAGTGGCAGTGGCAGTTCAACTACCGTGACGGGATCGGCCCGGACGCCGGCACCGTGGCCTCGACGGTCGGCTCGGCCGACGTCATCCCGCTGCTGGTCGTCCCGGTCGGACAGAAGATCCGGTTCGAGGAGACGGCACGGGACGTCATCCACTCGTTCTGGGTGCCCGAGCTGCTGTTCAAGCGGGACGTGTTCCCGGGCAACGTGCGCAACGTCTTCGAGGTGACCCTCGACAAGGAGGGCCGCTACGTCGGCCGGTGCGCCGAGCTCTGCGGCACCTATCACGCCTACATGCAGTTCGAGATGGTCGTGGTCTCGGCCGACAAGTTCACCACCTTCCTGGACACCAAGAAGCGCGGCTCCACCACCCAGCAGGCGATGGAGGCGATCGGCTTCACCGGCGCCCAGGCGTACGCCACGACCACCGCGCCGCTGGAGACCCGCCGCCAGGGCAGCAACTGGTACCAGCCCAACACCGCGGCCGCGAAGTAAAGGACACGCAGTGAAGACCGAATACAAGATCTTCGCCGGCGTAGCCGGGTTCCTTTTCGCGGTGGCCGCCCTCTACGGCTTCTGGACGCACGGCGAGGCCGGCAACGTGGAGTGGATCGGCACGGTTGCGCTGATCCTCTCCGGACTGCTCTGCGCGATGTGCGGCGGCTTCTTCTGGTTCGTCTCCCGCCGGATCGAGCTACGCCCGGAGGACCGGGAGGACGGCGAGATCGCCGAGGGCGCCGGCGAGATCGGCTTCTTCAGCCCGGGCAGCTACTGGCCGTTCGGCATCGCCCTGTCGGCTTCGGTGGCCGCGATCGGCCTGGTGTTCTGGATGTGGTGGCTGATCGCGCTCGGCCTGATCCTGGTGATCGTCTCGGCCAGCGCGATGCTCTTCGAGTACTACTCGGGCACCCGGCACACCGCCGAGCACTGAGGATTTTTCCAAAGCCCGCGCCCTTCGGGGCGCGGGCTTTGTTGTTCTAGGCTGCCGCGCGGCGCTGCTGCGGGGCGACGGCTCTGCGTTTGCCGTACGGGCTGAACCACAGGTGCACGACGATCGGGGCGACCACCTCGGCCGCACCGCAGCGGGTGCAGACCAGTTCAGGGCAGTCGTCGTGGCCGTCCGTGCAGGGCGGCACCTCGAACATCATGTCGCCGTCACAGATGACACAGCGCAGTTCGCGATCGGACACGGGTGGCTCCTCTCTTCGCGGGAGGTGGAATTACCCGAATGTCATTCAGACCGTCGCACGGAAATCCGGCAATGCGGAGTAATTCGCGCGGCGTGTCCGCCGCGAATCTGTCACTCGGCGGCCTTGGCCTCCTGCGCCGCGGCCACCCAGCGCTCCAGCTGAGCCGTCACGGCGCCGGAGTCGATCGTCTCCTGGGCCCGGGCTATTCCGGCCCGCAGCGTCTCCCTCAGGTCGCCGGGGAGGCCACTGTGCGCCGCGAAGGCCGCCGCGGCGTTGAGGACTACGGCGTCGCGCACCGGGCCCTTCTCGCCGGCGAAGGTGCGGTGCGCCACGTCGGCGTTGAACGCCGCGTTGTCGCCGCGCAGGTCGGCCGGCTGGCTGCGGGGCAGGCCCAGCTCGACGGAGTCGATCACCAGTTCCTCGACGGTGCCCTCCCGGGCCACCCAGAGCCGCGACGGCGCGGCCGTGGTGAACTCGTCCAGGCCGTCCTCGCCACGGACCACCAGGGCCGAGTCGCCGCGACCGGCCAGCACGCCGGCCATCACCGGGGCCATCCGCAGGTCGAAGCAGCCGACCATGGCCGACGTGGGCCGGGCCGGGTTGGTCAGCGGGCCGAGCATGTTGAAGAAGGTGGGCACGCCCAGCTCGCGCCGGGTGACGGCAGCGTGCCGCATGCCGGGGTGGAACCGGGCCGCGAAGCAGAAGCCGATGCCCGCCTCGGCGACCGTCCGGGCCACCCCCTCGGGGCCCAGGTCGAGCGGGATGCCGAAGTGTTCGAGCAGGTCGGCGGTGCCGGTGGTGGACGACGCGGACCGGTTGCCGTGCTTGACCACGGTGACGCCGGCCGCGGCCACGGTGATCGCGGCCATCGTGGAGATGTTGACCGTGTTGGCCCGGTCGCCGCCGGTGCCGACCACGTCCACCGCGTCGGTGCGGATCTTTTCCGGCAGCTCGACCAGGGTGGCGTTGGCCAGCATGGCGTCCACCAGACCGGTCAGTTCGACCGGGGTCTCGCCCTTGGCCCGCAGCGCCACCGCGAAGCCGGCGACCTGCACCGGCGTGGCGTTGCCCGCCATGATCTCGCCCATCGCCCAGGCCGTGTCGGCGGTCGCGAGATCCTCGCCGCGCAGCAGGGCGCTCGTCAGGTTCGGCCAGGTGCGTGCGCCCATGGCGGGCCTCCGTGGGGGGTTTACGGGGGTCGGTAGGTGGTCTGGTGGAGCGGAAGGTCAGCCGAGCGTGCCGAGCGTGCCCAGCGGGATGGCGCCGCCGCGGCGGGCGCGCAGCATGGCGGCCACCGTCTGGCCCGTGGTGACCGGGTCGAGCGGGTAGGTCAGGGTCTGGTCGACCTGCGCGTACGCCGCCAGCCAGCGGTCGGCGGCGCGGGCCAGCACCACGCAGACCGGCGGGGGAGTCGCGTACTCGTCCTTGGTCTGCCGGGCGATGCCCAGGCCGCCGGCGGGCGAGGCCTCGCCGTCCAGCACCATCAGGTCGATCTCGTACTTGTCCAGGAGGTCACGGCAGTCCTCCCAGGTGACCGCGTCGACGAACTCGACCGTCAGGTCGGCGGCGGGGCGGGTGCCGATGGCCAGCCGGATCCGGTCGCGGACCGCGCTGTCGTCGCTGTAGAGCAGGACGGTGAAGGTCTCCGGCTCCGGAGTCGCGTTTGCGTCGCTCATGGTTGCGCTTCCAGTCCGTCTGGGTGGGCGAAGTAGCCCGCTGATCGTACCGAACACGATTACTCCGCGTCCGACCGTGGTCGGACCGCGGCGGCCTTGGCTTCCTCGGCCTCGGCCCGGTCCAGCGCGCGGTCGATCCGGCGGGCCTCCCGTTCGGACTGCTTGATCCACTGGAACACCAGGATGCCCAGCATGGTGACGCTCACGATCTCGCCGCCGGCCCACAGGACGCCGCCCGCGGTGACCTGGTCGTCGACCGGGTCGACCCAGCCCAGCTGGAGGCTCGGGTAGTAGTCGCCGGCGAGCAGCGTCCGGCTCTGCATGATGGTCAGTCCCAGCACGGTGTGGAACGGCACCGACAGCACCATGAGCAGCGCCCGGCCCGGGTACGGCCAGCGGTTGGGCAGCGGGTCGAGGCCGAGCAGCGGCCAGAAGAACAGGCAGCCGGTCAGGATGAAGTGCACGTGCGTGGCCTCGTGCAACCAGCCGTGTTCGAGGGTCTGCCGGTACAGGCCGGTGAAATAGAGCACGAACGGGTTGGCCACGAAGATCCCGAACGCGACCAGCGGAAAGGTCAGCACCCGGGCGACCCGGCTGTGCAGCACGGCCAGCAGTGTGCGGCGCGGGCCGCCGTGCAGGATCCGCAGGGCGAGCGTGACCGGCGCGCCGAGGGCCAGGAAGATCGGCCCGACCATGGACAGCACCATGTGCTGGACCATGTGTACGGACAGCAGCGAGCTGTCGTACGCCTCGATGCCGGTGACCGAGACCGCCGCGATCGAGCCCAGCCCACCCACCACGAAGGCCACCGTGCGGCCCACCGGCCAGTGGTCGCCGCGGGCTCGCAGCTGATACACGCCGTAGCCGTACAGGGCGGCAGCCACCAGCAGGAACAGAGCGATCAGGCTGGTCAGGTGGAGCTGCGTGAAGATCACACTGGCGGTGAACGGGGGTAGTCCAGTATCCCCGGCCGCGAGCGCCGGCGTGGGCATTTCGGCGAGCTGCACCTCTCGAGGCTAGGCCCACCCCCGTCGCGGACGTTCTACCGGGCTGCGACACGTGCCGGATTCCACCCCCCGCGGCACGTTGGACTGATCGCGGGGCAATAATGAGCCGGTGACAGCGGCCTCAGCCATAGACAAGAGCCGGATCCACTCGCTGACCCGACCCAACATGGTCAGCGTCGGCACGATCGTGTGGCTCTCCAGTGAACTCATGTTCTTCGCGGCGTTGTTCGCCATGTATTTCTCGATCCGTGCGGCGGACTACAGCATGTGGGAAGAACACACCCCCAAGCTCCAGATCCCGTACGCGACGACGTTCACGGTGATCCTGGTGCTGTCCTCGGTGACATGCCAGCTCGGCGTGTTCGCGGCGGAGAAGGGCGACGTGTTCGGGCTGCGGCGCTGGTTCACCATCACGTTCGTGATGGGCCTGATCTTCGTGCTCGGCCAGGTCAACGAGTACCGGCACCTGGTGCACGAGGGCATCGCGCTCAACGCCGACGGCTACGGCTCGATGTTCTACCTGACCACCGGGTTCCACGGCCTGCACGTCACGGGCGGTCTGATCGCCTTCATCATCTTCATGATCCGTACGACCATGGGCCGGTTCACCCCGGCGCAGGCGACCTCGGCGATCGTCGTGTCGTACTACTGGCACTTCGTGGACGTCGTGTGGATCGCGCTGTTCGCCATGATCTATTGGCTGCAGTGATGGGGCCGGCGTCCGAGAGTTCAGGTCAAAAACCAGAGGGACACAGCTGATGACTTCAGACACCCCTGCCGGTCGGCGGTCTCGGTTTGGGAGGCTCCGCTGGGGGTTCTTCACCCCGCGGCGCTCCGCGCCGAGCCGGGTCCGTCGGCGGATCGGGGCGGCCGCCCGCATGCTGGCAGCGCTCGCGCTCGCCGGCGGCGTATACACCGCGTTCGCACCCGGCGCGTTTGCCGACGAGCCCCGGCAGCTGTCCGCCGCCGCGATCGAGGGCAAGCAGCTCTATGACACCAGCTGCATCACCTGTCACGGGCGCGACGCCCAGGGTGTCGAGGGCCGCGGTCCCAGCCTGATCGGTGTGGGGTCGGCCTCGGTGGAGTTCCAGGTGGGCACCGGCCGCATGCCGATGACCCGCCAGGAGGCTCAGGCCGAGGAAAAGAAGCCGCAGTTCGACAAGGCGCAGACCAAGCAGCTGGGGCAGTACATCCAGGAGCTCGGTGGCGGGCCGCAGATGCCGACCGGTGAGCTGGTGGAGGACATCGAGGCGAACCCCGAGGCGCTGGCCCGCGGCGGTGAGCTGTTCCGGGTGAACTGCGCGTCCTGCCACGGCTTCGGTGGTGGCGGCGGTGCCCTCTCGTCCGGCAAGTTCGCGCCGGGCCTGCACGACGTCTCCCCCGAGCACCTCTACGCGGCGATGCTGACCGGCCCGCAGAACATGCCGGTCTTCGGCGACAACGAGCTCTCCCCCGAGGAGAAGCGCGAGATCATCACCTACGTCACGGTCCAGCTCCAGGACGACAAGGACCCGGGCGGCCTGTTCAACCTGGGCCGGTACGGCCCGGCGACCGAGGGTGTCGCCATCTTCATGGTGGGCATCACGATCCTCGTCTTCGTGGCGCTCTGGATTGCGGGGAAGTCATGACAGCTGTGCACGACCATGCGACCGACGCCGGCCGCGAACCGGTCGACGTGAGCGACCCGCGGCTGACCCGGTTCGAGATCGTCAAGGAAGGCGCCCGGCGCGACGAGATCGAGATCGTCACGTACGAGTCGCAGTTCCAGGGCACCAACTCCAAGGCGGAGCGGCGGGTCGTCCGCAACATCGCCCTGCTGTTCCTGATCTCCGGGCTGGGCGGTGCCGCGTTCATCGGCTTCTACATCTGGTGGCCGTGGCGTTTCGAGCTGGGCCACACCGCCAGCGACTACTACACCGCGCTGCTCGGCATCAGCCTGTCGGTGGCGCTGTTCGGCGTCGGCTTCGGCATCCTGGCCTGGGCCAAAAAGCTGCTGCCGCACGAGGTGTCGATCCAGCAGCGGCACGACGGCGGCTCGCCCAGCGACGAGCAGATCATCACGGGGCACACGCTGGCCTTCGTCGGTGACGAACTGGCACAGGGCGTGCAGCGCCGGCCGCTGCTCAAGGGCGCGATCGCGATCGGCATGGCGCCGCTCGGCGTGGCCGCGGCCGCGCCGCTGATCGGTGGCCTGATCGAGAACCCGCACAAGGACGACCCGCCGATCATGTTCAGCACGGGGTTCAACCCGGTGCACAACGGCGGCAAGCCGGTGCGGCTCACCCGCGACGACGGCACCCCGCTGCGCCCCGAGGACGTGAGCACCGGCGGTCAGCTGACGGTGTTCCCGGGCATCCCGCACGGCGCCACCAACGAGTGGGCCGACTCGCCCACCCTGCTGATCCACCTCCGCCCCGACGACGCGGAAAAGACCCGCGCGGCGGCCGACGCCGACCCGCGCAACAATGGGCTGATGTGGGGCAACTACGTCGCGTACTCCAAGATCTGTACGCACGCGGGTTGCCCGGCGAGCCTGTACGAGCAGCAGACCAACCGTCTGCTCTGCCCGTGCCACCAGTCGCAGTTCCTGATCACCGACAACGCCCAGCCGATCTTCGGCCCGGCCACCCGGCGGCTGCCGATGCTGCCGCTCGACGTGGACGAGGAAGGCTTCTTCGTGGCAAAGTCCGACTTCAAGGACACCGTCGGACCCGACTTCTGGGAGCGGCCGTGAAGCGCCGGAAAGTTGATCTCTCGCAGGCCCCCGCCAATGTGGCCCGGGGTGTGGACGAGCGCTACCAGGCGGCCACCCCGCTCCGGGCGCTGCTCAACAAGGTCTTCCCGGACCACTGGTCCTTCCTGCTCGGCGAGATCGCCCTCTTCTCGTTCATCATCCTGCTGCTCACCGGTGTCTTCCTGACCCTCTTCTTCGACCCGTCGATGAAGGAGGTCCCGTACAACGGCTCCTACCCGGCGCTGCGCGGCACCATGATGTCCGCGGCGTTCGAGTCGTCGCTCAACATCTCGTTCGAGGTGCGCGGCGGTCTGTTCATGCGGCAGATGCACCACTGGGCGGCGCTGCTGTTCATGGCGTCGATCGTGGTGCACATGGCGCGCATCTTCTTCACCGGTGCGTTCCGCAAGCCGCGCGAGGCGAACTGGGCGATCGGTGTCACGCTGTTCCTGCTCGGCTTCCTGGCCGGCTTCACCGGCTACTCGCTGCCGGACGACGGCCTGTCCGGCACCGGCCTGCGCATCGCGTCCGCGATCATGCTGTCCATCCCGGTGGTCGGCACCTGGGTCTCCGCCTCGATCTTCGGCGGCGAGTTCCCGGGCCACCTGATCATCGGCCGGTTCTACATCGCGCACGTGCTGCTCATCCCGGGTGGCCTGCTCGCGCTGATCAGCATTCACCTGGGCCTGGTCTTCAAGCAGAAGCACACCCAGTGGCCCGGCCCGATGCGGACCAACACCAACGTGGTCGGCGAGCGGATGTTCCCGCGGTACGCGCTCAAGCAGGGCGGCTTCTTCATGGCCGTCTTCGGCACGGTGGCGCTGCTGGCCGGCCTGTTCCAGATCAACCCGATCTGGCTGTTCGGCCCGTACCGGGCGTCCGAGGTGTCCTCGGCGAGCCAGCCCGACTGGTACGTCATGTTCATGGACGGCCTGGTCCGGCTCATGCCGCCGTGGCAGATCTACATCTTCGACTACAGCATCCCGCCGCTGTTCTGGCCCGCGGTAGTCGGCCTCGGCGCGCTCACCACGGTGCCGATGTTCTACCCGTGGATCGAGGCCCGGCGCCTCAAGGACAAAAAGATCCACAACCTGCTGGAGCGCCCGCGCGACAACCCCGAGCGGGTCGGTATCGGCGCCATGTCGTTCACGTTCTTCATCGTGGCCACCCTGTCCGGTGGCAACGACGTGATCGCCGACAAGTTCCACATCAGCCTGAACGCGATGACCTGGGCCGGCCGGATCGGCCTGCTGGTGCTGCCGCCGCTGGCGTACTACATCTCGGTACGGATCTGCCTGGGCCTGCAGCAACACGACCGCGAGGTGCTGGCACACGGCGTCGAGACGGGCATCATCCGCCGCCTGCCGAACGGCCAGTTCATCGAGGTCCACCAGCCGCTCGGCCCGGTCGACGACCACGGCCACCCGATCCCGCTCGAGTACGGCGGCTGGGTGGTCCCCAAGAAGATGAACCGGGTCGGCGCCCTGGCCCCGGCCGTGAAGGGCTTCTTCTTCCCGGTCGAGAAGCCGGCCGAGGCCCCGGTCTCACCCGGCATGCCGCCGGTCTCCGGCCGCGAGGAGCGCGAGGAGATCACCTCCGGCCGCTGATCTCAGCACCATTCGAAAGGGCCCGCCCACACGGCGGGCCCTTTCGCCGCCCTGCTCCCGCATCCCGCGCGCGCCGCGCCAAGCGGCATCCGTCGCGGGCAGCGGGGCTCGGCCGGGGGCGCCATCCAAGGTGGCATGGCTTTTGCGTGATTGCGCCCGGGGGGAGGGTCAGTCGGCGGCGGGGAGGCCGATCGCGAAGGCGTCCTCGAGGTCGTGCTTCGAGTAGGCGCGGAAGGCGATGTGCGACTCGGTGTTGAGGACGCCCTCGGTCTTGGAGATCTTGCCGGCGATCACCTCGGCGATGTCGTCGAAGTGCGGGACGCGGACGATCGCGATCAGGTCGACGTTGCCGGCCACCGAGTAGACCTCGCTGACGCCGTCGAGGGCGGCCAGTGCCTCGGCCACCTCGGGGATCGAGTCGGTGGCGCAGTCGATGTGCACGATCGCGGTGTTCACCTTGGGGGCTCCTCGACGGTGAGAGCGGGTTTGGGCTGCGACCATGCTAACGGCGCGGCCGGGGCGGTCACACCTGGACCGTGAGGTTGCCGGGCGCGCGGATGGCGTCGACCAGAACTTCACCGGCCGCGACCACAGCGCCGGGCCAGACCACGCAGCGGGTCACCGAGCCGGCGACCCGGGCCCCGGGGCCGATCACCGACTCGGTGACCGTGCCGGTGACCTCGGCGGTGGGGTCGGTCCGGCCCGCGGCGGCGTGCAGGTTGGCGGCCAGGTAGTCGGCCGGCGTCCCGGTGTCGATGTAGGTGCCGTCGAAGCCGATCAGTTCCAGCTCGCCGGCCGCCTCGGCGGGACGCCACGCCGTGCGTACCAGCTCTGCCTTGGTCTCTGGAAGATCGCGGACGTAGCGCCAGGGCAGCAGCGAGAAACCGGCGAAGCGACGGCCGCCGAAACCGCCGCTCTGGCCGGGCGGCAGCGGACGGGTCAGCATCCGGACGGTCTCGCCGGACCAGCCCTCCAGCAGGATCGCGATGTCCTTACCGGGCTCGCGGGCGGGGTCGGCCAGGTAACCGTCCGCGTTGCCGATCAGCACGCCGCGGCCGTCCACCCAGGTCTTGAGGCGGGCCAGCCCGCCCGAGGTGCCGAGCGGGCCGTCCGGCTCCACCGAGAGACGGGTACGCGCGGCGACGTGCGCGACGATCTGGCCGGCCAGGTAGGCGGCATTCACCGCGACACTGTCCGGGCCGGACAGGCCCAGGCCGGACACCCGGGCCAGGGCGTGGTCGAGCAACGGGACGTTGCCGACCGGGCACAGTGCCTTGGGGACCGTCGCGGTCAGCGGGCGCAGGCGCTGGCCCTCGCCGGCCGCGAGGATGACGGCGCAGACGTGGTTGGGGGTCACGCCTTCGGTCCGATGCCGTAGCGGCCCAGCAGCAGGGCCGTGTTGACGGTGAGCGGGGGGAGATCGTCGATCGGGAACCAGGCCGCCTCCAGCACCTCGCCGCCGTCGACGCGCAGCGTGGTCCGGGACGCCGGCACGGAGCCGAACCAGACCGTGTCCACCACGCCTGCCATGTGGACGATCGCATTGGGCACGCCGGGGGTCAGGTCGGCGGGGTCGAGGCGTACGCCGGACTCCTCGAGAAGCTCGCGGGCCGCGCCGACCGCGGGATCCTCACGCTTCTTGAGCAGGCCGGCCGGAAGGCCCCAGCCGCGGTTGGGCGGCTGGCGGATCAGCAGCAGCGGGCCGTCCTCGGCGTCCGCGTCGCGGATGATGCAGACGGCGCCGACCAGGTATTTCGGGGCGACGAGGCGGGCCAGCCGATGGCGGGTGTGCCCCGGAAGGGAATAGAAGACCTGATATGCCAGGCCACGCAACCGCCGAGGGAGACTCACGTAAGCAAGGCTAGCGGTGCCCCTAGTCGGGGTGGTCGACCAGGGCGATGAGCTGCTCGACGACCGCGTCCGGTTCGAGGTTGCGCTCGCAGACGGCGACCAGCATGGTCTCCAGGTCGGGGTAGCCCAGTTCCTCGGCGAGCCGGCGCAGCGGCACCTCGCTGGCCAGGCCGCGGTCGTGCTTGCGCAGGGTCAGGCCGATCGTGGCCCGGCCGAGTTTCACCTTGTCGGCGATGCTCATGCCGGGCTCGTTCTTGTCGTCGAAGTAGCGGTTGATCTGCAGTTGCGCCTGGCTGGACTTGACGAAGCCGAGCCACTCCTTGCGGGGGCCGCGGGGCGCGTTCGGCTCGACCTCGACGTGGCCGTCGGTCTCCGAGAAGATCTCGACCACGTCGCCGTCGCGCAGCGGCGAGCTGAGCGGGGCGAGCCGGCCGTTGATCGTCGCGGCCAGGCACTGGTCGCCCTGCTGCGGGCCCAGCTCGTAGGCCAGGTCGACCGGCGTGGATCCGCTGGGCAGCTCGAACGCCTGCCCGTGGGCGAAGACGGTGATCTGAGCCTCGGCCAGGTCGCACCGCAGCGACGCGAGGAACTGGGCCGCGTCGGTGGTGTCCTCCTGCCACTCCAGCACCCGCTTGAGCCAGGACAACTGGTCGGCGCCGGACGGGTCGGCGGTGTCGGCGACCTTGGGGTAGCGGTAGCTGGTGGCCACCCCGTACTCGGAGTAGCGGTGCATCGTCTCGGTGCGGATCAGCACTTCGACCAGGCGCCCGTCCGGGCCGGTCACGGTGGTGTGCAGCGAGCGGTAGAGGTTGTTTTTCGGCGAGGCGATGAAATCCTTGAACCGGCCGGCCACCGGGCGCCACTGGCCGTGGATGGCGCCGAGCGCCGCGTAACAGTCGGTGGGCGGGCCGTCGACCACGACGGCGATGCGGGGAAGGTCGAACGGGACCGGATGGCCGCCGGCCACGGTGTCCTTCCAGATCGAGTAGTAGTGCCGGGGCCGGGGGGTGACCTCGGCCGTCACTCGCTGGCGGCGCAGGGCTGATCGGGCCTTGCTGCTGACCTCGGCGAGGTATTCGTTCCAGCCGGGCCGGTTGCGGACGTGGTCGTCGATCCGCGCGTACGAGTCGGGCTCGAGGTGGAACAGCACCACGTCGTCCAGGTCGCGTTTGAGGGCCTGGATGCCGAGCCGGTCGCAGAGGGGCACCAGCACGTCGAGGGTCGCGGTGGCGATCCGGGCGCGGCTGGCGGGGGAGCGGGCATCGAGCGTACGCATGTTGTGCAGCCGGTCGGCGAGCTTGATCACCAGGACGCGTACGTCCTTGCCGGCCGCCACGATCATCTTGCGGATGGTCTCGGCCTCGGCCGCCTTGCCGTAGAACGCCTTGTCGAACTTGGTCACGCCGTCGACCAGGTGGGTCACCTCGGGTCCGAAGTCGCTGTGCAGCGCCTCGAGTGTGTAGCTGGTGTCCTCCACCGTGTCGTGCAGCAGGGCCGCGACCAGGGTGGTGGTGTCCATGCCCAGCTCGGCGCAGATCTGCGCGACCGCCAGGGGGTGCGTGATGTAGGGGTCGCCGGACTTGCGCATCTGCCCGCGGTGCATGTTTTCCGCGATGGCGTAGCCGCGGCGCAGGACGCCGGGGTCGGCCGAGGGGTGGATGCCGCGGTGCGTCTTGGTGAGACGCGAGACCGGGTCGTCGTCGTTGCCCGGAAAGCTCAGAAAGGACCGCAGTCGCTGGGAGAGCGTCAGGTCTGGTGCCGGTGAAGGGGTCGGGAGGGCACGTCCAAGGGCGGCGCCGTGGCCGGCGTCGACGTCCACTGGACACCCCCTCACCGCTCGGTCGCGCGGAGCCCGAGGGAAGCCGCGCGTGCCGCCTGGCAAATCGCCGTGAAGTCACCCGAACCGCGCCCGGAGAATTCACTTGCCTTACAGCCTAAGCGAGCGAGCGTCATCCGAACGGTCAGTTACCGATGAGCGAACGGCCGAGTCTTTGCCCGAAGCAGCGGCCTCAGCCCGGTTGAGCAGGGCAGTAAACCGCGCGGCGCCACGAACCGGTGACACCCAGTCGCCGGAGGTTTCCACCAAGCGGGTGTCGGCGCGTTCGAGCCACGCGAGGATGCGTTCGGTCTCCTCGGCCGAGGCGGCCGGCACCGGACCCGGTCCGGGTAGGACCGTCTCGGCGGTGAGGCGTACCGCATCCAATGTCGGCCGGGGATGCTCGCGCGGCGGCGAGGTGGCCGCGGCGGCGAGCCGGCCGTGCCGGACCACGACGATCTCCCACCCGCCGATGCCGTCCCGGCGGGCCGCCACCACCTCGGTGAGCCGGGTGATCGCGGCCAGCCGCTGCATGCGGACGGTGGCCCGGAGCAGCGCGATCAGCCGGGACCGGAGCACCGCGGCCTCCTCGTAGCGGCGGCGGTCGGAGAGCACGTCGATCCGGCCCATCAGGGCGCGGACCACCGGCTCGGGGTCGCCGTGGATCGCGGTGCGGACCGGGCGGGCAGCGGTGATCGCGTAGTCCTCCGGGGTGATCTTGTGTTCGCAGGGTGCCGGGCAGCGGCCCATCTCGGCCAGGGCGCAGGCCGGCGTCGGGGTGCGCACCGAGAGGGTGTGCCCGCACTGGCGCAGTGGGACCGCGTCGTAGACCCCCGCGGCGGCCAGCTCGGCGACCCGCCGCGAGGAGAACGGGCCCAGGTATGCCGCGTCGTCGTCGACCAGCCGGCGGACCACCGACAGGCGGGGGTAGGCCTCGGCGGTGAGCTTGAGCCAGACCACCCGATCGGGATATTTCGACCGGCGGTTGTACGGCGGGGAGTGGCTCGCGATCAGCCGCAGCTCGCGGACCTCGGCCTCCAGGGAGTGGGCACACTCCACCGCCTCGACCCGGGTGGCGGCGGCCAGCATCTCGGAGATCCGGGCGCGTTTCTCGCTGGCGGTGAAGTAGCTGCGGACCCGGGTGGCGATGTCTTTCGAGGTGCCGACGTAGAGCGCGCGGTCGTCGGCGGCGCGGAACACATAGACCCCCGGCGCGTGCGGCAGGCCGTCGGCCAGGTGGCGTTTGCGCCGCTGGGTGGGGGTGACCGCGCGGGCGAACTCGATCGCGTCGCCCAGCGTGTGCACCCGGAAGCTGCCCAGCCGCTCGATCAGCCCGTGCAGCACGTCGACCGTGGCCTTGGCGTCGTCGAGGGCGCGGTGGGTGGGCTGCACCGACGAGCGGAAGAACTGGGCGAGCGTGGCCAGCTTGCGGTTGGGCACCTCGTCGCGGGTCAGCGCCCGGCGGGCCAGCGCGGCCGTGTCGAGCACCCGGACCTGCGGCCAGGTGTAGCCGTGCCGGGCACAGGCGGCTTTCAGAAAACCGACGTCGTACGGGGCGTTGTGCGCCACCAGGACCGAGCCGCGCAGGAACTCGAGCAGGCTGGGCAGCACCGCCTCGATCGGCGGCGCGGGAGCCAGCATGGCGTCGGTGATGCCGGTCAGAACCGTGATGAACGCCGGAATCCGTTCGCCCGGGTTGACCAAAGTCGCGAAGACGCCCAGTTCGTCGCCGCCGCGGACCTTGACGGCGCCCACCTCGGTGACCCCGGCGCCGTCGGCAGCACCGCCGGTGGTTTCCAGGTCGAGGACCACGAAAGTGGTGTCGGCCAGCGACAACGCCGCCGGATCGACCGAGCCGTCGGCGGTCAGGAGCGTGTCCAGAGTGCCCTGGACATATGCAGGTTGTGCCACGGCGGGGAGATTAGAGAAGGGGTACGACAGAAACGGGCACCCGGCCGGAAAAGATCACTTGCTTCGACAAGCTTTTCCTCTGCCCACGGTGTGAGAATAGGTAGATGTCCGAGCCCGCGTTCGCCAGCGACCGCCCCGATGAGGAGGCGGCGGTCCAGGATGCGGAGTTCGTGCCGGAGCCGGTTCTGCCCGAACCGGTCCGGCAGCGGATCACGGCGCTGGCCGCGGCGGCCCTGCCCGGCCTGCCCGGCGACGAGATCCCGGTGGCACTGCGCCGGGTCGCCCGGTTCGCCCCCAACCGCCGGGCCCGGCTCGGCGGCCGCGAGATCGCCGCCCAGCTCGCCGCCGACCCGCTGTTCCGGCAGCGGATCAGCACCCGGGTGGTGGCCGACGCGGGTGATCTGGGCGCCGCGGTGGCCAGCGGGGTGGCACCGGCCGCGGCCGACCCGATCGAGGTGGCCGCCCTGGCCTACCTGGGCCGCCCCGAGGGCTGGCGGGAGCTGATCGAGGGCACCGGCGACGTGGTCCGGGCCGAGGCCGACAGCGCCGCCATCGCCGGCCAGATCCGGGACGCCGAGCATCGGGTCGCACGGGCCGAGCACGACCGGGCGGTGGCCAAGGTCGAGGCCGACAAGCTGCGCGACGAACTGGCCCGGGTCCGCGAGGAGCTCGGCCAGCTGCGCGAGGAGGCCCGGGCGACGGCCAAGGCGCTGCGCGAGTCGCAGGCCGCGCAAAAGCGCGCGAGCGACCTGCTGGCCACGGAAAAGGGACGCGCGTCGCGCATTGCGGCCGATCACGATGCCGAGGTACGCCGTCTCAAGACGCGCCTGGCCGAGGCGGAGGGGCTGGCCGCCACCGGCAAGCAGAGCGCCAAGGAGGCCCGGGCCGCCGACGACGCCCGGCTCTGGCTGCTCATCGAGACGATCGGGCAGGCCGCCTCCGGGCTGCGCCGCGAGCTCGCCCTCGGCCCGGCCGACAAGCTGCCGGCCGACTTCGTGGCGGACGCCGCGGCCGACCGGCCCGGCTCGCCGGAGCGGTCCCGGGCCCGCGCCCAGGACACCGACGACCCCGGCCGGCTCGACCAGCTGCTGGCCCTGCCCCGGGCGCACCTGATCGTCGACGGCTACAACGTGACCAAGCGCGGTTTCGCCGAGATGTCCCTCGAACAGCAGCGCAAACGCCTGATCACCGGGCTCGGCGGGATCGCGGCGCAGACCGGCGACGAGGTCACCGTGGTCTTCGACGGTGCCGAGCGGGTGCACGGGCTGCCGCCGACGCCGCGCGGCGTACGCGTGCTCTTCTCCCGCAAGGGCGACACCGCCGACGAGCTGATCCGGCAACTGGTCCGAGCCGAACCGGCCGGCCGGCCGATCGTGGTGATCTCCTCCGACCGCGAGGTGGCCGACGGGGTGCGCCGCCACGGTGCGTACCCGATGGGCGCCGACTCGCTTTTGCGCAGGCTGGCCCGCAGCTGACGAATTTTTGTCGTACCCCTCGCTTAGCGTGACGGTTACCGATGGTGGTCGTCTCCACCCGGGTGAGGAGGAGCAATGATCGTCGACTGCGGTCGCTGCGCCGGAGTGTCCGACGCGTGCCGGGGTTGCCTGGTCAGCGCATTGATGGACACGCCCGACGGCATCGCCGACCTGACGCCCGGCGAGCTGCGGGCGATCGAGACGTTCGAGCTGGCCGGCTTCGAGGTCGAACTGCTCGAGACACCGGATCCGCCGGTCGTGGTGCCGATGCTCCCGCGCCGCCGCGACGTGGCGTGACCCTCTCTAGGATGTCCGGATGACGCCACGAGCCTGGGCAATCGGCACCTTTGTGCTGCTGGTCGTGCTGCTCGTGGTGTTCGCGGCGGTCACCGTCCCGTGGCAGCGGCCACCCGCGCCGCGCACCGACCAGCTCGACGCCCTCGGCCTGCTGCCCCGCGAGCAGGTCGAGCGGGCCCGCGAGTTCCGCGGCGAGCTCCGGCCGGGTTCGTACGCCGGGATGGCCCTCGGCCTGCTGGTCGCCCTCGTGCTCGGCCTCACCCCGCTCGGGTCCTGGCTGGTCACCCAGGCCGGGCGCCCGTTCGGCGGCAACTGGGTGGCTCAGGCGCTGCTCGGCGGCCTGGCCGTGGTGCTGGTGGCCGACGTGGTGACGCTGCCGCTCGCCGCCTGGCGGCACACGATCATGGTCCGCTACGGCATCTCCACCCAGTCGTGGGGCGGCTGGACGGCCGACCTGCTGAAATCCTGGGCGGTCGGCGCGGTCATCGGCGGCCTGGCGCTGCTCGGCTTCTACACGATCACGCATTTCGCGCCGCGCTGGTGGTGGGCGCTGGGTGCGGTGGGTGCGGCCGGGCTCGTGGTGCTGCTCTCGTTCGTGCTGCCGGTGCTGGTCGAGCCGGTGTTCAACAAGTTCACCCCGATGGCCGACGGTCCGCTGCGCACCGAGCTGATCGAGCTGGCCGCCCGCGACGGGGTGCCGGTCCGCGACGTGCTGGTGGCCGACGCATCCCGGCGCACCCGGGCGGTGAATGCGTACGTGTCCGGCCTCGGCCCGACCCGCCGGATCGTCGTCTACGACACCATGCTGACCGAGGCCACCGGAGACGAGGTGGTGTCGGTGGTGGCGCACGAGCTGGGCCACGCAAAGGACAACGACGTGTTCACCGGCACCGTCCTGGGTGCGCTCGGCACGGCGACCGCGGTGATCGCTCTCTACCTGCTCGGCGCGTGGACCGGCCTGCTGAGCCGGGCCGGGGTCGACTCGATCGCCGATCCGCGGGCCATCGGTCTGATGCTGGCCGTGGTCACGGTGGCCGGGCTGATAGCCGGGCCGGCCCAGGCGTTCGTCTCCCGGCGCATCGAGGCCCGGGCCGACGAGCACGCGCTGCGGCTGACCGGCGACCCGGCCACGTTCGAGGCCATGCAGCGCCGCCTCGGCTCCGTCAACCTGTCCGATCCCGACCCGCCGGCCTGGGAGCACATCATCTTCGCCTCACACCCGTCCACGGTGGAACGGATGGCGGCGGCTCGCGCCTTCGCCCGGGGGGCCCGCTGATGGGACGCACGCTGCTCGTCACCAACGACTTCCCGCCCCGGCACGGCGGCATCCAGCAGTTCGTGCACAACCTGGCGGTCCGGCAGCCGGCCGGCTCGCTGGTGGTCTACGCCTCGACGTGGAAGGGCGCCGAGAAATTCGACGCCGAGCAGCCGTTCGAGGTGGTGCGCGAGCAGACCGGGGTGCTGCTGCCCACGCCCGCGGTGGCGCGACGGGCCGCCGCGCTGGCCCGCGAGCACGGCTGCGACAAGGTCTGGTTCGGCGCGGCCGCACCGCTCGGCCTGCTCGCCGACGGCCTGCGCCGGTCGGCCGGTGTCGAGCGCGCGGTCGCGATCACCCACGGCCACGAGATCGGCTGGGCCGCGCTGCCCGGCGCCCGCCAGTTGTTGCGCCGCATCGCCCGGGGCAACGACGTGGTGACATACCTCGGCGAATTCCAGCGCACCCGGCTCGACCGGGCGCTGGCCGGCCTCACCGACCTCGAGCGGCTGGCGCCCGGCGTCGACGTCGACGCGTTCCACCCCGGGGTCGACGGCAGCGAGGTCCGCAAACGCCACGGCCTGTCCGATCGCCCGGTGGTCGTGTGCGTCTCGCGGCTGGTCCCGCGCAAGGGCCAGGACATGCTGATCCGCGCCCTGCCGACGATCCGCCGCCGGGTGCCCGGCGCCGCGCTGCTGCTAGTCAGCGGCGGCCCGTACCGCCAAAAACTCGAACGGCTGGCCCGCGACCAGGGCGTCGAGTCCGATGTGGTGTTCACCGGTTCGGTGCCCTGGGCCGAGCTGCCCGAGCACTATGCGGCCGGCGACGTGTACGCGATGCCGTGCCGCACCCGAGCCGCCGGCCTGGACGTGGAGGGCCTCGGCATCGTCTACCTGGAGGCGTCCGCGGTCGGCCTGCCGGTGGTCGGCGGCGATTCCGGCGGAGCCCCCGACGCGGTCCGCGAGGGCGAAACCGGCTACGTGGTGGGCGGCCGCGACGTGCCCGCCCTGGCCGCCCGCCTCACCGACCTGCTGGCCGACCCCACCCGAGCCCGAGCGATGGGCGCAGCCGGCCGCGCCTGGGTGGAGCGCGAGTGGCGCTGGGAAAAGCAGGCGGCCCGCCTGCACGACATGCTCAACCCGCTAAACCCCCTCAACTCTCAAGGAGCCGAAACCTGATAGACGGACGTGCCCGAAAGGCGTAGGAAAGTCACAGAGCTTCCGGCCCGCTGCGTCGCGAGCCGCCCGAGCGTCAAGCGCGCCCACGCGCGGACGCGGAGCTCGCGCTGAGGGACCCCGAGACGGAGCCTCCGATGCCGGACGCCACCACCGACGCAGACCTCCCCGACCCACCCCCGCCGGCACCACCCGCCCCTGCCGCGCCCGACCCTCGCGCCGAGGCGCACCCGGCTGACGCGCGCACGCCGGTCACCTGCGCAGACGCCCGGACCCCGGGCGCCGGCGGCGCGGATGCGAGTGCGGTGGGCGGCCTTGCCGTGGGCGCTCGGCCGGCTGACGGCCGCGTCCTCGGTGCGGCCTCGCTCTCATCCGACTCCCTCTCCTCCGGGCGGCGGGCTGACGCGGCCGGGGGTGAGGCGGATCCGCGGGCGGACGTGCGGGAGGAGTTTGAGGCTCGGCTTGAGGATGGGGAGTTGGAGCTGCCCTACTGGCTCACCAGCACCGAGGAGGCGGCCAACACCAGCTTTGCGCGGATGTTGCAGCGGCTTCCTGCTCTGCTGCGGGAAGCGTGGCTGCTCGGGTGGCGGGCCGACAAGCGGACCACGGTGGCGGTCGTGATTCTGCAGCTGGCGGGGGGTGTGGCCAGTGCCGTGGGGCTGATCAGCGTGGTGGGGGTGTTCGACGGGTTGCTGCGGGACGGGCCAACGCCGGAACGGGTGCGGGCCGCCGTACCCTCTCTGCTTTTGGTCATTGGGGCCGCGGCCGTGCGTGGTGCACTCACCGCGGCTGCTGTGGCGGCGAACGGGCGGCTGTCGCCCAAGGTCTACCAGGCTGCCGAGATGCGCCTTTTGTCGCTTACCACGCGGGTTGACCTGGCCACCTTTGACTCGCCGGACTGGCGGGACGCCATGGAGCGGGCGCGGGACCGGGGGATTTCGGCGGCGCAGCAGCTGGTTGACCGGGCGATCGAGCTGGCCACGAACATGGTCGGGTTGATCGCGGCGGCGGGGGTGCTGGCGGTGCTGCATCCGGTGCTGTTGCCGCTGCTGGTGCTGTCGGTGATTCCGGTGGGGTGGGCGTCGATGCGGTCGGCGCGGCTGGGATACCGGCGGATGCTGCGGCTCATCGCGGTGTGGCGGCGGCAGCGGATGCTGGCCGAACTGCTGGCCGCGCGGGAGCCGGCGCCGGAGCTGCGGGCGTTCACCCTGCGGTCGTTTCTGCTCGACGAGGTCCGGCGGCTGCTGCGGATTTCCACGAACGAGGAGATCCGGGTCTCCAACCGCCAGGTGCGCACCAACCTGATCGGCACGGCGCTGAGCGCGGCCGCGACCGGGGTCACGTACGCGGTCCTGCTCTGGCTGCTCTGGACGGGACGGATGGAACTGGCCGCCGGCGGCGCCGCGGCGTACGCGATCAATGTTGGTATTGGGAAGTTGCGGGAGATTGCGTTCACCGTCAACCGCGTGTTCGAGCAGGGGCTGTACTTCGCGGACTTCCAGGGCTTCTGTGACCTGTCGCAGCGGCGGGCCGAACCGACGCCGGGTGGAGTGGCGCCGCCGGCCTTCCGGGAGATCCGGCTGGAGGGGGTGACGTTCAGCTATCCGGACGCGGACCGGCCGGCCGTGCGGGACGTGAGCCTCACGCTGCGCCGCGGCGAGGTGGTCGCGCTCGTCGGGGAGAACGGATCCGGCAAATCGACCCTGGCGGCACTGCTCGCGGGGCTGTACCGGCCGCAGGAGGGCACCGTGACCTGGGACGGGCAGGACGCGAACGGCCTCGACCCGGACACCCTGCGCGAGCGGGTTGCGGTGGTCATGCAGGAGCCCACCCGGTGGCCGCTGTCGGCGCGCCTGAACATCACGATCGGCCGGTACGAGCGGCTGGCGCACACCTCGGAGGTGCACGCGGCGGCGCGGGCGGGTGACGCGCACGAGTTCGTGATGGAGCTGACCAGGCAGTACGAGACGCTGCTGTCCCGGCACTTCACCGACGGCGCCGACCTGTCCGGCGGCCAGTGGCAGCGGCTCGCGGTGAGCCGGGCCTTCTACCGCGACGCCCCGTTGCTGATCTGCGACGAGCCGACCGCGAACCTGGACGCCCGCGCCGAACACAGCGTCTACCAGCGGCTCCGCGAGTTGGCGGCCGGCCGCACGGTCGTGCTGATCACGCACCGGATGGCGAGCGTCCGCGAGGCCGACCGGATCTACGTGCTCGACCACGGCGCAATCGTCGAGCAGGGCGATCACGAGGAACTGATGGCGGCCGGCGGCATCTACTCGCAGCTGTTCACGCTGCAGGCGAGCGCGTATCAGTCGGCCTGAGCAACCGGCGCGTGCCAGAGTTGATCCATGGACTGGGTGGGCGTGCTCATGGTGGTGGTCGTGCTGATCATGGGCGTCATGGCGGGCCTGCTGCGCCGCCGCATGGACGGCAAGTTCCGCGACGTCGCGGAGGCCAAGAATCAGCTCGCGCAGTTCGTGGAAAATCGCGATAAATCGCCCGAGGCGGCCGCGACGGCCGCGAATGCGGCCTCGAACGCGGCGGCGGCTGCGGTTCCGGCGCCGGCTGGGAGGCCGGCCAAGCCGAGAGCATTGCACCTGGTACGCGACGACGAGGCGGCCCCGAGCAGCGGGCGCGAGGGGGCGGCGGGCAGCGGGCGCGAGGGGGCGGCGGGCAGCGGGCGTGACGGGGCGGAAGGCAGTGGGCGTGACGGGGCGGAAGGCAGTGGGGTCATCCCGGATGCGACGGAGGAGCCGGGGGTCGTCGAGTCACCTGCCGCCGGCGACGACCGGCTGGATCCCGGGCTGCTGGAGCGCCTCGGTGTCCGGCCCGCGCAGGCCACGATTCTCCAGTTCTCGACGGCCTTCTGTGCTCCCTGCCGGGCCGTCCGCCGGATCAGCACCGAGGTCGCCGACCTCCTGCCGAGTGTGCAGCACGTCGAGGTCGACGCCGAGAGCCACCTCGACGAGGTGCGGGCGCTGAACATCTGGCGTACCCCGACCCTGCTCCTGCTCGACGCCGACGGCCGGGTGAGCAAGCGGGCCACCGGCGTACCCAGCAAGCCGCAACTGATCGCCGCGCTCGCCGACATCCTGCCGGCCGCCGATTCTTGACCGCGGCGCTCGTGATGCCTCTCACCTCGGCAAGCGCGCCGCGCGGTGCGACCCTTCACGGATGGAACTCGATCCCCGCGGGCAGCGCTTCGCCGCGGCGCTGACCAGCGTCGTTCTCATCGTGGTGCTGATTACCGGCTCGGGGTGGCTGGCGCTGGCGCAGACCGTGATCTTCGCGGTCGCGGCCGTCGATCCGCGGCGCAGCCCGTACGCGTACCTCTATCGCCTTCTGGTCCTGCCGCGCCTGGGACCGCCATCGGAACGGGAGCCCGTGGCCCCCGTCCGTTTCGCCCAGTCTGTCGGTTTCACGTTTCTGTTGCTGGCCGCGTTCGGGTATCTCACCGGGCTGACCGCGCTGGGGCTGATCTTCGCCGCCTTCGCATTGCTCGCGGCGTTCCTCAACGCGGCGTTCGGCCTCTGCCTGGGGTGTGAGGCCTACCTGGCGATCCGGCGGCTGACCGCGCGGACCACTTAGTCAGAACTTCGGGGCATCCGGCGCTTCGAGCAGGCCCAGCCGGAGCGCCGTCATCAGCGCCTGCGCCCGGTTGGCCGCGCCCAGCTTCTCGTACAGCTTCGAGATGTGGGTCTTGGCCGTGGACTCCGACACGAACAGCTGCTTGGCGATGCCGGCCACGCTCATGCCGTCGGCCAGCAGTCGCAGCACCTGGCCCTCGCGCGGCGAGAGCTGCGGGCCGGACGGGGCGAGCCGGCGCTTCATGGCCTCGGCCAGATCTGCCGCGGTGAAGGCGCTGGGCGCCGACGCCGCGTGCCGGGCGGCCGCGACCACCTCGTCGGCGGGTGCGGTCTTGGGCACGAACGCGCTGGCACCGGCCTCGAGCGCACCGAAGAGCTGGTCGTCGCCCGCGTACATGGTCAGCACGACGATGCCCATGTTGGCGTTGTTCTTACGCAGGGCCTTGGTGGCCTCCAGGCCGCTGCCGTCGGGCAGCCGGAGGTCCATGATCACGACGTCCGGCTGCAGGGCACCGGCCTGACGGACCGCCTCGGCGGCCGTTGCCGCCTCGCCGACCACCTCGAACTGCCGGTCGCGCTCGAATGCGTGTCGCAGCCCCTTACGAATCAGGTCGTGATCGTCGACAAGGAGGACCTTGGTGCGCGTGGTAGGCGCAGGACTGGTCGACATGCTCGGGTTACTCCCCTTCTGGAGCGGAAACGCTATCCCGCACGCTATCGCGCTTGGCGGAAGAACCGAGCACTACGGCCACGGTTGTCCCGCTGGGGTGTCGCGGCGTGATCTTGAGTCGGCCCCGGATCCGTTCCGCTCGCTCGGCCATGATGGTGAGACCGTACCGACCGTCCGGGCGGTCGTCGGCAAAACCCTTACCGTCGTCGGAGACTTCGATCTCCGCGTACGGGGGGTCGACAGTGCAGGTGACCCACAGGTTAGAGGCACCCGCGTGCTTGCGCGCGTTGGTGATCGCCTCTTGGGCGATGCGCAACAACTCGGCCTCCGTCGCGGCGGGTAGCCGCGCCGTCGACTCGTCGAACGTGAAGTGCACGCGCAGGCCGGCCGAAGTGCCCAGAGTCCGCGCGTATTCGGCGATCGCCGCCGCCAGGCCGCCATTGCGGTCCACCTCGGAACGCAGCTCGAACAGGCTCAGCCGCAGCTCGGTGATCACCCGCGTCACCTCGTTGCGCAGGGTGCGCAATTCCTCGGCCGTCTCCTCGGTGCCCTCGGGCAGGGTGGCCAGCGCGTTGTCGATCCCGTAGCCGACCATGACGAGTTCCTGCGCGACGCCGTCGTGGATCTCGCGGGCCAGCCGCTGACGCTCCTCATTGGTGGCCAGCGAGCGCACGTCGTCGAAGAGCAGGGCGGCCTCCAGCCGCAGCGCGGCCGGCTCGGTCACGCCGGTCACGTCGAAGACCACGCCCGAGGGGTACGCGCTGGAGACGTCCGCCTCGAGGATGACCAGCCCGATCGTGCGCACGCCGGCGACCAGCGGCACGACCAGCGAGGACACGTCGCCGCCGCGGTGCGAGCGGGCCTGCGAGCGGCTCGCCACCTGCGGCTGCTGGGTGGTCCAGGCCTCGGCCACCGCCGATTCCGAGTCGAGAGTCGTCTCCCAGTCGACCCGGTCGGCGCCGGTCTGGGCCAGCACCACCAGCCGGCCGCCACCGCTGGTCGACAGCACCGCGGCGCGGTCGCCGGGCGCCACCATGCGCAGTTCCTCGAGCAGGTGCTCGGAGATGCCACCCGGGTCGAGGGTGGCGCCGGGCAGCGAACGGGCCACGCTGCGCAGCTGGGTGAGCAGGCGGGTGGCCTCGGCGTACGGCTGCGGGGTGGGTTCGGCGGGCTGCATGAACTGGCGCATGGCGTCGGCCGCGAACGTGACGATTGCGCCGAGCACCAGCCACTGCCCGCTGGCGGCCAGGAAGCCGGGCTGGGTGATCGGGCTGGGGCTGGCGCCGCCGATCAGCGTGCCGCCGGCCACCAGTGCCACGGCCGCGACGCCGAGCAGCGCGGCGCCCTCGGTCGGCTTGCGGCGCAGGGCGGCGGTGAGCAGCGGGACCGCCAGATAGGGCAGGACGGCCTCGGCGCCGAACCCGGGCGCGCTCACGGTGCCGCTGCGGTCGGCCGCCAGCGCGATCGAGCCGGCCGCCAGCCCGGTGACCGCGACCTCGGCGAACCGGCCCAGCGGCCCGAACAGCCGGTGGTCGGGCGCGATGAACGCGGGCAGCGCGGCGACCAGCAGCAGGGCGATCCAGCGCAGCTGACCGGGTTCCTTGGTGAGGATCAGAGTGAGTGCCGCGACCAGCGCCAGCATGATGATGCGCGCCGTCACCGCAAGCGGTTGGACGCGCGAGGAGACCCTGATCAGCACCGGCACCTGACGGATGGTAGTCCTCCGAGTCCGTGGCGCCACGGCCCGGTCGTCTGGATTGTCGTAGCCACGCGGTAGCCTCCGTGCATGGCGGATACCTCGACGCAGTCGATCCAGGTCCATGCGCCCGTCGACCGCGTGGCCGCGGTGATCTGCGACTTCCCGCGCTATCCCGAGTGGGTCGACGCGTGCAAACAGGTAGAGGTCCTGCAGGAATACGAGGACGGCTACGCGGCCCAGGTCCGGTTCGTGATCGACGCCGGCGTGATGGCCGACGATTACACCCTTGAGTACGCGTACGCCGACGATCTCTCCCGGATCGAGTGGCACCTGGTCGAGCCGTCCAAGACGCAGAAATCGCAGCAGGGCTCCTACGACCTCGAGTCCGCCGGCGACGGCACCACCACGGTTACTTACTCGCTGGAGGTGGAACTCTCCATCGGCATGCTGGGGATGTTCCGCCGCAAAGCCGAAAAACTGATCATGGACACGGCGCTCAAGCAGCTCAAGCGCCGCGTCGAGAGCCTGCCAGCGAGCTGAGAGCGGAGAGCGGGGACATGCCCGGGTCAGCGCGGGACGAAGCGGAACGGCTGGTCGCGACGGTCCTCGCGATGGCCGCGGCGAGCGCTTCCAGCGATTCCCAAGGGGGTACGCGTGGCGACGTCGCCAACGGCCTGGCCGCTCTGGCCGGCACCCTCACACACGCCGTCAACCGCATAGCGGGAAGCGGCCAACCCGGTTCCCAGTCGTCCAACCGGTCGCCCGACGGTTGGTCCACCGGCAGCCCCGAGTGCTGCGTCTGCCCGGTCTGCAAAGCCATCGCCGCGGTCCGCAACCCGACCCCCGCCACGGCCGTCCGCCTGGCCTCCAGCGCCGGCGACCTGGCCACCGGCGTGGCCGGCCTGATGCGCGGCCTCTCCGCCCTCAGCGGCGACCGCACCCGCCAGCCCCGCCGCCCCACCCCGCCCCCGCCCACGCCCACGCCCACGCCCGACGAGGCGTGGTCCGCAGCCACCCGCACCACCACCCCGGCCGAGCCACCCAACCGCCCCGCCGACGCGTGGTCCGCCGCCACCAACACCGCGCCCGCACCGGCCGGGGAGGGAGTTGATGGGGCTGCCGGTGGCGTCGTCGCATCCGGGGCGGCCGGCACGGATTCGTGGTCGGCTGCCGCCGGCGGTGCCGCATCCGCGGCGGCGGCTGGGCTTGATCCGTGGGCGGCGGCTGGGCTTGATCCGTGGGCGGCGGCTTCCGCAGTCAGCGCGGCGGCCGCGGAGGCCGACCGGGTGGAGGCCAAGGCGCGCCGCGAAGCGGCTCGGGCCGCGCGGCAGGCCGCGGCCGAGGCCGCCCGCCGGGTCGCCGAGGCAGCCGCGCTGGCTGAAGCCGCAAAAGCCGCTGCTGCCGCAAAAGCCGCTGCTGCCGATAAGGCCGCTGCTGCCGGTAAGGCCGCTGCTGCCGGTAAGGCCGCTGCTGCCGGTAAGGCTGCTGCTGCCGGTAAGGCTGCTGCTGCCGGTAAGGCTGCTGCTGCCGGTAAGGCTGCTGCTTCCGACAAATCGAATTTGTCTGGCAAGGGGGACCGAACGGCAAGCCGGAGTGGGGGCGGGACCCCCGACACGCGGGGTGGGGGAGTTGGCTCCGGGCGTACCGCGCAGAGGTTTGATGTCTGGGCTGCCGCCACGGCCGATGCCGATGCCGATGTTGCCGGCGTGCCGTCACCGGCGACGGTGGATCATGATGTGGCGGGCGCGGGGGCGCCCGGGGAGCGCGACGGCGCGGTGGGCGACGATGCCTCCGGCGACGGCGCCGTGTGAGCTGCAAGCAGTAGAGGAGACAGCGTGACGCTGACCATCGGAGTCGACGTCGGCGGCACCAAGGTGGCCGGAGGGGTGGTGGACGAGCACGGCACCGTGCTGGCGTCCAACCGGCGGGACACGCCTGCCGAGGACCCCGCGGGGACCCGGGACACCATCGTGGAAGTGGCCGCCGAGCTGGCCGCGCAATATCCGCAGGCTACGGCGGTGGGCATCGGGGCGGCGGCGTGGATCGACGCGGCCGGGTCGACCGTTCTGTTCGCGCCCAACCTGGCGTGGCGGGACGAGCCGCTGCGGGACTACGTGAGCAAGGCGGTCGGGCTGCCGACCGTGCTGGAGAACGACGCCAACGTTGCCGCCTGGGCGGAGTTCCGGTTCGGGGTGGCGCGCAAGGCCGACGACTCGATGGTGATGATCACGGTGGGCACCGGGATCGGCGGCGGCATCGTGATCGGCGGGCGGCTGTGGCGCGGGGCCAACGGCATGGCGGCCGAGCTGGGGCACATCCAGTCGGTGCCGGACGGGCATCCCTGCGGTTGCGGGCGGCTCGGCTGCCTCGAGCAGTACGCCAGCGGCAACGCCCTGGTCCGGTTCGCCCGGGCCGGTGCGCGGCAGGAGCCGGAGCGGGCCGCGCAGCTGCTCGAACTGGCCGGCGGTGACCCGCTGGCGATCAGCGGGCGGCAGATCACCGAGGCCGCCTATGGCGGCGACGGCGTGGCCCGGGACGCTTTCGCGCAGATCGGGTACTGGCTCGGGGTTGCCATGGCCGACCTGGCGCAGAGCTTCGACCCGCAGATCCTGGTGATCGGCGGGGGCGTGGTGGACGCCGGTGAGCTGCTCATGGAACCGACCCGGACGACGTACCGCGACCAGCTCAAACAGCGTGGCAGGTTCCCGGTCGCCGACGTGGTGGCCGCGGAAACCGGCAACACGGCGGGGGTCGTCGGCGCGGCAGACCTGGCGCGCGCCCATCTGTGATTACCTGAGCTGAGGGCCAGCTGAAAAGGGGACAAAGGTGTCCGGGGTGCCGCTGCGGGTGATGAGCTACAACGTCCACGGCTTGAAGGACGACCGGGCGGCCCTGATAACCCTGCTGCGCGAACTCGCCCCGGATGTGCTGATCGTGCAGGAGGCGCCCCGCCGGTTCCTCTGGCGGCAGCGGTGCGCCACCCTGGCCGACGACGCCGGCCTGGTGGTGGCCGCCGGGGGACTGCCGGCGCTGGGCAACCTGCTGCTCGTCAACGTCCGGGTGCAGGTGCACGAGGAATGGTGCCTGCGCTACCCGCTCACCCCGGGCCGGCACATGCGCGGCGCCGCTTTCGCCCGCTGTTCGGTGCGCGGCGGCGACTTCACCATCTCGGGCTCGCACCTGGCCACCGACCCGGGGGAACGACCCGCGCAGGCGGCCCTCTGGAAAGAGGCCCTGGGCCGCCTGGAAGGACCGGTGATCGCCGCGGCCGACCTGAACGAGGGGCCGGGCGGCGGCGCCTGGCGCACGGTCGGCGACGGCCTGGTGTCGTCCTCGGCGGCCGCGCCGACCTTCCCGGCCACGCTGCCCGCCCGGCTGATCGACGGCCTGTTCGTCACGCCGGACATCACCATCGAGAAGTACGAGGTGGTCCAGTCCGACCTGGCCCGCCGGGCGAGTGATCATCTCCCGGTTCTGGCGGATCTTCTGGTCCCTTCCTCGTAGCGCCGCCGTCTGGCAATATCCTCGCGTGCACGACACTCCGGACATCGCCGACCGCCGGGACGCGGTGTGCGTCATCGGTGCGGGCGCGAGCGGTCTCGCCGCGATCAAGAACCTGCGCGAGCACGGCTTCGCCGTCGACTGCTACGAGCGCGAGACCTCGGTCGGCGGGGCCTGGAACTGGCGGCACGACCGCAGCCCGGTCTACGCGAGCGCGCATCTGATCTCGTCCCGGCCGTTCGCCGAGTTCCCCGACTTCCCGATGCCGGACAGCTGGCCGGACTACCCGCACCACAGCCAGATGCTGTCCTATCTGGAGCGGTACGCGAAGCACTTCGGCCTGGTCGAGCACATCTGGTTCGGCACCGAGGTGGTGTCCGCGGTGCCGGTCGACGACGGCCGGTGGGAGGTGACCACCCGGTCGACCGGCGGCGGCTCGTCCCGGGTGCAGCGCTACGCCGGGGTGGTGGCGGCCAACGGGCACAACTGGGCGCCGGTCAAGCCCGACATTCCGGGCGACTTCCGCGGTCAGGTGATCCACGCGGCCACGTACAAGGACCCGGCGCAGTTCCGGAACCGCAAGGTGCTGGTGATCGGCGGCGGCAACACCGGCTGCGACATCGCGGTGGAGGCCGCCCAGCAGGCCGGCACGGTCTGGCACTCGACCCGGCGCGGCTACTGGTACGCACCCAAGTACATCCTGGGCCGCCCCGCCGACCAGTTCCACGACAGCCTGCTCAAGTGGTGGCTGCCGCCGCGCGTACGCCAATGGGTTTATCGGCGGGCCCTGATGCTGAGCACCGGTGATCTCACCCGGTTCGGCCTGCCGGAGCCCGACCACCGCCCGTCCGAGAGCCACCCGGTGCGCAACAGCCAGCTGGCCTACTTCCTCGGGCACGGCCGGATCAAGCCGGTGCCGGACGTGGCGCGGTTCGCGGGCTCCTCGGTCGAGCTGGCCGACGGGCGCCGGATCGAACCGGACCTGGTGATCACCGCGACCGGGTATGCGCCGCGCTTCGAATTCCTCGAGCCCGAACTGCTCGACACCGGCGAGGACGGCCGGCCCGACCTGCACCTGCACGCGTTCGCCCGCAAGCATCCGACCCTCGCCGTGGTGGGCCTGCTCCAGCCGGACACCGGCGTGCTGCCGCTCGCGCACTGGCAGAGTGTCGCGGTGGCACGCTGGCTGCGGCTGCGCCTGGAGGATCCGGTACGCGCGGCGGTCGTGCAGCAGAAGGAGTCGACCCGCCCGATCCGGTCCTGGTCACGGCGCGCCGTGGTGCCGGTCCGGCGGCACTGGTTCGAGGTCGACCACGTGGACTACCTGCGGTCGGTCGAGGGTCTGTTGCGGGCGATGCAAGGCGGTACAGCATGAGGTCGGAACTGCTGCGCTTCGAGGACTGGACGTCGCCGGTCCCCGCGGTCGAGCGCGAGGTTGTCTCCCGGCTCGTCGAGGGCGAGGACGAGCAGCCGCCGGTGCTGTTCGTCCCGGGGCCCGGGCACGGCGCCTGGGCGTTCGCCGAGCGCTGGCTCGGGCACACCGCGAAGCGCGGCTTCCCGGCCCACTCGCTCACCCCGCGGGACGGCGGCGACCTGCGCGCCCACGTGCACGACGTGGTCCAGGTCGCGGCGGCGCTGCCCCGGCAGGCGGTGCTGGTCGGCCACGGTACCGGCGCGCTCGTGGTCGCGTACGCCCTCGGTCGTTATCCCGCCCGGGCGGCCGTGCTGGTCTCGCCGGTGCTGGAGCCCCGGCCGGCACTCGGCGCCGCGCTGCGGGCCAACCCGTTCGGCACCCTGCCGGCGCTGTTCGGCGGCGCCCAGCGACTGAACCGCAAGCAGCTGTTCAGCCCCGGGCTGCCGGCCGAGGAGGCGGACGCGTACCTGGCCAAGATCCACCCACGACCACCCCGGGCGTGGACCGCCCGGGGTGACGCCCCGCGCCCGGTGGGCAACCCACCGGCGCTGGTGGTGGGCAGCCCCGACGACCGGGTGGTGCCACGGACCTCGCTGGACCGGGCGGCCGCGCGCTACGGCGGCGCGCCCCTGCTGTTCCCGGGCATGGCCCACGACCTGATGCTGGACGCCGGCTGGGCCGAGCCGATCGACGCGATCCTGGACTGGCTGGCCAAGGAACTAGCTGGGCCGCGCTAGCGCCTCCTTCGGCCGGGGCAGCACGCGAGCCAGTCCGCCGCTGTGGTCGAGCGATGTCAGGTAGTCGCCGGCCCAGGCGTGGATGTCGTGCTCGGTGATGTGCTCGCGCATCGCGTGCATCCGGCGGGCCAGGTCGGCCGGATCGGCGTCCAGCGCCCGCAGCAGCGTCTCCTTGAGCCCGTCGACGTCGTGCGGGTTGACCTGGAACGCGTCCTCCAGCTCGGCGGCCGCGCCGGCGAACTCGCTGAGCACCAGCGCGCCGGTGTCCTCGGCCCGGGCCGCCACGTATTCCTTGGCCACCAGGTTCATCCCGTCGCGCAGCGGGGTGACCACCATGACGTCCGCGGTCTGATAGAGCGCGGCCAGGTCGGCCCGGTCGAACGGCTGGTTGAGGTAGTGGATGGCGGGCTCGCCGACCCGGCCGTACTCGCCGTTGATCCGGCCCACCTCGCGCTCGATCCGGTCGCGCAGCCCGCGGTAGTTTTCCACCCGTTCCCGGCTGGGCACCGCCACCTGCACCATCACCACGTCGCGCACCTTGATCCGGCCGTCGCGTAAGAGCTCGCTGTATGCCGTCAGCCGGTGCTCGATGCCCTTGGTGTAGTCGAGCCGGTCGACGCTGAGCACCACCCGCTTGTGCGGGCCGAGGTCCTGTCGCAGCTGGTGGGCGTGGCTGCGGACGGACGGTTGGGCGGCCAGCGCGGTCATCTCGGGCACGTCGATCGAGACCGGGAACGCGCCGGTGCGCACCACCCGGCCGTCCAGCAGGATCGCGTCGTCGGCGCCCTGCGTGCCGAGCAGTTTGGCGGCCAGCTGGGCCACATTGTGCGCGGCCTGCGGGCGCTGGAAGCCGACCAGGTCGGCGCCGAGCATCCCGCGCAGCAACTCGGTGCGGCGGGGGAGCTGCATGAACAGCTCGGGCGGCGGGAACGGGACGTGCAGGAAGAAGCCGATCAGCAGGTCGGGACGCAGCTCGCGGAGCAACTGAGGCACCAGCTGCAGGTGGTAATCCTGTACCCAGACCGCGGCGCCCGGCTCGGCCGACTCGGCGGCGGCCTCGGCAAACCGGCGGTTGACCGCGCGGTAGGTCTCCCACCAGCCGCGGTCGAAGACCGGCGGCTCGACCGCGTCGTGGTAAAGCGGCCACAGCGTGGAGTTGGCGAAGCCCTCGTAGTAGCCCTGGAGCTCGTCCGCGGTCAACGCGACCGGGCGCAGCCGCAGCGGCCCCACGTCGGGTAACTGCCGGGCCGGGCCGATCCCGCCGCCCCAGCCCACCCAGGTCGCGGGGGTCTGCTCCAGGATGCTGCGCAGGGCGCTGGCGAGCCCGCCGGGGCTGCGCCGCCACTCACAGGCACCATCACGGGCGGCATTGTCGTCGAGCGGGAGACGGTTGGCGACCACGACCAACGAGCTCTGGCGCATCACCGAAGGTTACTGGAACGCTACCGTGATCTATACCGATAGTGGTCTATTCGACTCGGGGCTTGCCAAACGGGCGTCAGACCACAGCGCCGTCGTCGTAGTCGTCGTCCTCGTCGTCGCCGGAGCGCAACCGCCACACCAGCATCACGGCGCCGGTCACAATGGCCGCGAAGCCGAGCAGCGTCACGTAGTCGCGGGAGATCGGCAGCAGGCCCGGGAACAGGAACAGCACAAAGCCGAGCCCGACGCCGGCCACGCCCATGGCCGCGTACTTGGAGATCCGCGGCAGCGGCGGAGGCGGCGGCGGGACATACCGTTCGTCCTGGTCGTCGACATCGGCCAGGTCGGCGCCGAACGTGTCGAGGCCGTCGAGCAGCGACGTCTCGGGCTGCTGGTCGGTGCGCCGCCGGTGGTGGGAGACTGGCTCGCTCGTCGCAGCCTCGCCGGTCGCAGCCTCGCCCGTCGCAGCCTCGCCCAGGGCCGGCTCCTCGGTGTCGCGGGCCGGCTCGGCGGCGCGGGTGACGTCCTCGGAGGCGGGCCACGGCTGCGCGGTCGGGTCGACCGAGGTGTGGAAGCCCGCCACGATCTTGGCCCACTCGGCCTCGATGTCGGGCTCGGCCGTCGGGTCGGCGGGCGGGGTCGCCGGTGCGCCGCCGGTCACCTTGTGCAGGTGCTCGCGGGCGACGTCGAGATGGGTGCGGTCGACGTAGAGCCGGTCGATGGGCCGGTCCGGCAGCGTGGTGGCCCGCAGGATCGGGTTGAGATCGGCCGTGGGTTGCAGGTAGGCCGCGATGCCGGCCGCCTGGAGCACGTCGAGCAGGTGCTCACCGACCCGCGGATCAACGTCGCCGGCCACGGCGAAGTCGGCCGCGTCCAGCCCGTTGTCCCGCCGCCCGCGTCGGGCGCCACCCGCTGTCACCCTGCACACTCCCTCGCCGACCGTGCCTTGAATGGTGACACGACAAGCACCGGTTGCGGGAGTGCGTTGTGGCGCGCCGTCCCGCTTCGTACGCTTCCCCTGCGCCCGGCCCAGCCGTCGAAGATCGGCCCGGACGCCATGGATTGGACACTCGTGTTCTATTGGCTGCTCAAGTACGTGGTTCTCGGGCCGCTGCTGAAGCTACTCTTCCGCCCCCAGGTGCGGGGGCTCGGCAACGTGCCGTCGAACGGTCCGGTGATTCTGGCCTGCAACCACCTTTCCTTCTCTGACTCGATCTTCACACCGTTGATGGTCGATCGCAGGGTGACGTTCGTCGCCAAAGCGGAGTACTTCACCGGCAAGGGCGTCAAAGGCTGGCTCATGCGTCAGTTCTTCAGCGGAACGGGCACCATCCCGGTCGACCGTTCGGGCGGCAAGGCGGCCCAGGCGGCGCTGGACACCCTGCTGCGGGTGCTGCGCGAGGGCGGCATCGCCGGGATCTATCCGGAGGGCACCCGGTCGCCGGACGGCCGCCTCTATCGCGGCAAGACCGGGGTGGCCCGGCTGGTGCTGGAGAGCGGCGCGGTGGTGATTCCGGTGGGCTTGCTCAACACCGACGAGATCCAGCCCACCGGCAAGCTGATTCCCAAGATCAAGCGGGTACGCATGAACATCGGCGCACCCCTCGACTTCTCCCGATACGCGCAAGCCCGCGGCGACCGCTTCGTCGAGCGGGCGATCACCGACGAGATCATGTACGAGCTGATGACGTTGTCCGGCCGCGAGTACGTCGACATCTACGCGAGCAGCCTCAAGACCACCATCGAGGCCCCGACCCGCGACCCGAGCCACGCCCCTCGCACCTGACCATGTTTATCGGAATGTGGTCAGACGGTTCCCATGCCGGCGCGGCGGCGTAGCGCCTGCAGGTCGGTGACCACGATGCGGCGGCCCTCGGTGCGTAGCCAGCCGCGGCTCGCGAATGAGCCGATCGCCTGGTTGACGCTCTGCCGGGAGCCGCCGGCCATCTCGGCCAGCTGGCTCTGGTTGAGCTCGATCGTGATCATCGGTGCCTGGCTCTCGCCGGCCAGCCGGACCAGCGTCTTGGCCACCCGGCCGGGCAGGTCCAGGAAGACGTGGTCGGTGTTCTGCTCGGTCAGCCGGCGGATCAGCGCGCCCACCGACCGCATCACCGCGTCGAGGATGCGCGGGTTGGCGTGCACCAGGTCGATGAACGCGGCCCGGGACAGGGTCAGGGCCTGGCAGTCCTCGATGGCCTCGGCGGACGCGCTGCGCGCCGAAGCGTCCAGAAGGGACACTTCGCCGAGCACGTCCGGCGGGCGGACCACGGTCAGCACCGCGCGTTCCCCGGTGGGCGCGGTACGGAAGATCGCGACGGCGCCGCGTTTCAGGATGATCAGGGACTCGCCGGGGTCGTGCTCGACGAAAATGATCTGTCCCTTGCGGTACGTGCGTGGAACCGCGGTGGCGATGACCCGCTGCCGAACGTCCGGCTCTAGGCCGGCGAACATTTCCACGCCGGTGAGCGCGTCGCCGGAATCCGGCAAACGATGGTCCACGGCGCAATCCCTCCCCCGGTGGGGACCGCGTCGGCGACCCGGCCAGCGTCGGCCCCACGACGCGAACGATCACTAATAGCACGAAGCAACACTCCGGCGCCATAAGCACGCAGGAAAGCTGCGACTGCCTCGTACGATCATGTCGTGCTGGTCGCTATCTGTAAACCTTTCGATCGCCAAGCGTGATTGTCGCCCATCCTGTCCGTCGAATTTGCCGGTTGTGTCGAGACAATCCCGCCGTGCCGGACGACGACCTTGTACGCGAAACCCTGCGGGACCAGTGGCATCTCCAGCCCAGTGAGTTCACCGCACTGCCCGCCGAGGTCATGTCCCACGGCTGGGAGATCACCGTGGGCCCCGACAAATACGTGTGCCGGCTCGCCGAGCCCAGCGCCCGGCAACCCGTGGAGGCCGGCCTGATGGCCGCCGAGCACCTGCGCGGCCGCCGCATCGTGGCCGGCGAGCCGGTGCGCACGCTCGGGGGCGGGCTGACCGCGCAGACCGCGGCCGGGGCGCTGGCCGTGCTGCGCCGGGTGCCGGGCCGGCCGCTCGTCGGGGGCGACCCGGTGGATCAGCAGTGGTGGGGGGACCGGCTGGGCGCCGTACACCGTGCTCTTCAAGGTTTTCATCATCCCGGCCTGCGACCCTGGCAGCTGCTCGATCCGGACGCGGCCCATCTCGACGCGGCACCATGGCTGCGCGCCGCGGTGGCCGACGCGGTCAGCGCCACCACCCGCCTCACCGTCACCGACCGCCTGACCTACGGGGTGCTGCACGGCGACCCGGCGCCGGCAAGCTTCGTGGTGGACGCCGGAACCGGACGGGCGGGCCTGCTCGACTGCGGGGCCAGCGGCGTCGGCCCGCTCGTCTACGACGTGGCCGCGGCCGTGGTCTACGCCGGCGGCCCGCGCCACGCCGCCGAACTGATCGACGGCTACCTCGCGGCCGGCCCGGTGCGCCGGGACGAACTCGACGCCGCCCTGCCGGTGCTGCTGCGGCTGCGCTGGGCGGTGCAGGCCGACCGGGCGGCCCGGCTGGGCTGCGCCGAGCCGCTGCAACGCGCGCGGGAGGCCCTGGAGTCAGCCCCAGGTTGACCCGTGGATGAGGCTGGTTGACCCATGGGTAAGGATGGTGGGCGATGGGATACCGCTATTTTTACGACTGCGAGTTCATCGAGGACGGCACGGTCATCGACCTGGTCTCGATCGGCGTCGTCGACGAGTTCGGCCGTGAGTTCTACGCGGTCAGCACCGAATTCGACGACACCAAGGCGATTCCGTGGGTGCGCCGCAACGTCCTCGACAAGTTGCCGTCCCCCAGTGACAAGGCGTGGCGCTCCCGCGAGCGCATCCGCGACGACCTGCACGAGTTCCTGATGGAGCCGGTACGCGGGCGCCCCGGCGAGGCGATCGAGCTGTGGGCGTGGTTCGCCGCGTACGACCACGTGGCCCTCGCCCAGCTGTGGGGTGCCATGCCGGCCCTGCCCCGGGAGATCCCGCGCTTCACCAAGGATCTGCGCCAGCTCTGGGACGACCGCGGCCGGCCCACCCTGCCCACCATGACCGGCCGGCACGACGCCCTGGTCGACGCGAAGCACAACCTCGCCCGCTGGCAGACCATGACCGGCTGATCACCTGACCGGCTGGTCAGCAGGCCGGTGGGCATAGCCTGGGTGGGGGGCGCGCGAGCCCGGCTGGGACGCGGCGGCTAAAGTGCGGTTGCGGCCCGCCCCGGGCCGGCAACGCTGCCGAAACTGCGCTTGTGGCGAACTCTGCGCTCCCTGGGGCTCGACGGGCTTTCTGCTTCTCGCATACCCGATCAGGGAGGACGAGCAAAACATGCGTATCGGCGTGCTCACCGGCGGCGGCGACTGCCCCGGTCTCAACGCGGTGATCCGGGCGGTGGTCCGCAAGGGTGTCGCCGCTTACGGTCACGAGTTCGTCGGCTTCCGCGACGGCTGGAAGGGCCCGCTGGAGGGTCTGACGAAGCCGCTCGGCATCGCGGAGGTGCGGGGCATCCTGCCTCGTGGCGGCACGATCCTGGGTTCGTCCCGCACCAACCCGTTCAAGATCGACGGCGGGGTTGAGAAGATCAAGGCCAACCTGGCCGAGCAGGGCGTGGACGCGCTGGTGGCGATCGGCGGCGAGGACACCCTCGGCGTCGCCACCAAGCTCAACGACCTCGGCGTCAACGTGGTCGGCGTGCCCAAGACGATCGACAACGACCTGAACGCGACCGACTTCACGTTCGGTTTCGACACCGCGGTGAACATCGCCATGGAGGCGATCGACCGGCTGCACACGACCGCCGAGTCGCACCACCGCACCCTGGTCGTCGAGGTAATGGGCCGGCACGCCGGCTGGATCGCGCTGCACGCCGGCCTGGCCGGTGGCGCCAACGTGATCCTGCTGCCCGAGCGCAACTTCGACGTCGACCAGGTCGCCACGTACGTGACCAAGCGGTTCCAGGTCGAGTACGCCCCGATCGTGGTGGTCGCCGAGGGCGCCCAGCCGCTCGAGGGCCAGATGGTCCTGCACAACCAGGAGCTGGACGCGTTCGGCCACGTCCGCCTCGGCGGCATCGGCCAGTGGCTGGCCTCGCAGCTGGAGGAGAAGACCGGCAAGGAGGCCCGTACGGTCGTCCTCGGTCACATCCAGCGCGGCGGCACCCCGAGCGCGTTCGACCGGGTGCTCGCCACCCGGTTCGGGCTGCAGGCGATTGACGCCGTCCACGAGGGCGATTTCGGTAAGATGATGGCGCTGCGGGGCACCGACATCGTCCGCGTGCCGCTCATCGAGGGCACCGGCGAGCTGAAGACCGTTCCGCTCTCCCGCTACGAAGAGGCCGAGGTCTTCTTCGGCAGCTGAGACATCGGCTCAGGAAAGCAGAGGGGCGGCCGGCGCGGTCGCCCCTCTTCTTCATAAAGAGGTAGAGATGACCAAGCACAGTGTCGCCGTGATCGGCGCGGGCAAGCTCGGTGAGGTGGTCCTCTCCGGACTGCTGCGGGCCGGCTGGCCGCCGCACCAGTTGCTGGCCACCACCCGGCGCCCGGAACGGGCCGCCGAGCTGTCCGAGAAGTACGGCATCCGGCCGGTGCTCAACCTCACCGCGGTCACCCAGGCCGACGTGCTGGCCGTGGCGGTCAAGCCGCAGGACGCCGCCAAGCTGCTCGAGGACTGGGGCATGAAGGTCCCGCCCGGCAAGCTCGTGGTCTCACTGTGCGCCGGCCTGCCGACCAGCTTCTTCACCGCGCGGCTGCCCGGCGGCATCCCGGTGGTGCGGGTGATGACCAACACCCCGGCGTTCGTCGACCAGGCGATGACGGTGATCTCGGCGGGCGCGTACGCGACTGAGGAGCACCTGGCCCTCACCGAGGAGATCTTCCAGCCGCTCGGCGCCACCCTGCGGGTGCCCGAGTCGCAGCAGGACGCGGTGACCGCGCTCTCCGGTTCCGGACCGGCCTACTTCTATCTGCTGGTCGAGGCGATGATCGACGCCGGCATCCTGCTCGGGTTGCCCCGCCAGGTGGCGCACGAGCTCGTGGTGCAGACCGCGATCGGCTCGGCGCAGATGCTGCGCGACTCCGGCGAGCACCCGGTCAAGCTGCGCGAGGCGGTCACCTCGCCGGCCGGCACCACCATCGCCGCGATCCACGAGCTGGAGAAGCACGGCGTCCGGGCGGCCTTCCTCACCGCACTCGAGGCCGCCCGCGACCGGGCCTCCGAGATCGCCGTCCAGATGGCTCCCGGCACTAAATAAGCCCGGCATTAAATAAGCTCAGTACCAAATAGCGATCTTTGAGCCGTCCGTCTCCTCCGGTGGGGACGGATGGCTCAGCGCTGTCCCGGTCGCCATCCGGTGTGCCGACCAGGCCACCGCCGCGGCGTCCAGGATGTCGTCCGGCGGCGCCTGCCCGGCCGGGCCGATCTGGTCGGGCAGCACGATCCCGTTGCGGGCCAGCAGTTCCCGCCGCTTGGCCTGACCGGTCCAGGTCTTCTTGGCGAACTGCAACGGCTCGCCGGCCATGGTGCGGAACGAGACTTCCGGGTGTGCCTCGAAGAGCAGACCCGGGTGCCGCTCCCAGATCGCGTTGGCCTCGAGCAGTTTGGGCCGCAGCGCCCAGGACTGCCGGCTCAGGCCCGCGCCGGTGAGCTCCCGGCAGATCTTGTTGGCCGCGGCGAAGTCGTTCGCCCGCCAGACCGCCCGCGGCGGCACCCGGAACACGCTGCCGCGCCGGGGTCCGAGCTGGTCGGCGGCCAGCGTGTCGGCCGCCCGCCAGCGGTCCGGCAGCATGCCGAGGGGGATGTCGACGCCGATCACCGCGGCGCCGGAGCTGTTCGCGACGATCTCGTACAGGGAAGACGCGAGCACCGCGCGGCCGAACGCGCCGTCCCGGAGCTCGACCCCGACCCATCCGAGCGCGTACGCGTCGACGCCGATGACGTGGATCATCGGCCGCTCAGGCGTTCGCAGTACACAGTGACCAGATAGGTGTCGACGGCGTAAATGGTCATGACGGCAGACTACGCGCTGTGTCCGTCCGTGTGCACCCCGTACCGATGGGTGATCCGAAGTTAAGACCATTGCTTAATCCAGGACCTGCATCTTGACGATTGTGAATAGCTGTGACTACCGTCTCGGCAACGAACTTTTTGGAAACTTTCCTAACTGTTCACGAGGAGACGAAGTGCAGAAATCCCTCCGCCGCGCTCTCTGCGCCGGTGTGATCGCGGTGGCTGCCACCGCCGCGGTCCCCACGGCTCAGGCGTCAGCCGCGGTGGCCTGTGCCCCCGCGTGGTCCTCCGCCGCCGTATATGTCGCGAACAACGTCGCTTCCCAGAACGGACGCAACTACACCGCCAAGTGGTGGACCCAGAACGAATCCCCAGCCACCCACAGCGGTCAGTGGGACGTCTGGCGCGACGGCGGTGCCTGCGGCGGCACCACCCCCACGACGCCGCCGACCACCACACCGACCACCCCTCCCACGACCACCCCGACGACGCCGCCCACCACCACTCCGACCACCGGGCCGAGCGGTAAGAACCTCGTCGGCTACTTCGCCCAGTGGGGCGTCTACCAGCGGCAGTACTTCGTCAAGAACCTGGTGACCTCGGGTTCGGCGAGCAAACTGACGCACATCCTGTATGCGTTCGGTAACACCACCGGCGGGCAGTGCACGATCGGTGACTCCTACGCCGACTACGACATGGCGTACACCGCGGCCAACAGTGTGGACGGCGTAGCCGACACCTGGGACGCCGGCGCGCTGCGTGGCTCGTTCAACCAGCTGCGCAAGCTCAAGAAGCTGTACCCGAACATCAAGGTGCTGTGGTCGTTCGGCGGCTGGACCTGGTCCGGCGGCTTCACGCAGGCGGCGGCCAACCCGACCGGCTTCGCGAACAGCTGCTACAACCTGATCAAGGACTCCCGCTGGTCGGACGTCTTCGACGGCATCGACATCGACTGGGAGTACCCGAACGCGTGCGGTCTGAGCTGCGACGCGAGCGGCCCGGCGTCGTACAACAACGTCATCACCGCGCTGCGGAACAAGTTCGGCCAGAACTTCCTGATCACCTCGGCGATCACCGCGGACGGCTCGAACGGCGGCAAGATCGACGCGGCCGACTACGCGTCCGGCATCGGGAAGCTCAACCTGGTCTTCCCGATGACGTACGACTACTTCGGCGCCTTCGCCGCGCAGGGCCCGACCGCACCGCACTCGCCGCTGACCTCGTACGCGGGCATCCCGCAGCAGGGCTTCTGGTCGGACGCCGCGATCCAGAAACTGAAGAGCAAGGGTGTACCGGCCAGCAAGATGCTGCTCGGCATCGGGTTCTACGGACGCGGCTGGACCGGCGTCTCGCAGGTCGCACCGGGCGGGTCGGCCAGCGGGGCGGCGCCCGGCACCTACGAGGCCGGCATCGAGGACTACAAGGTCCTCAAGAACAGCTGCCCGGCCACCGGCACCGTCGGCGGCACCGCCTACGCCAAGTGCGGCAGCAACTGGTGGAGCTACGACACCCCGGCCACCATCGCGGGGAAGATGTCGTACGTGAAGCAGCAGGGTCTCGCGGGTGCCTTCTTCTGGGAGCTCTCCGGCGACACCAGCAACGGTGAACTGATCACGGCGATGAAGAACAACCTTTAACCCAGGGACGAAAGCGGGGCACCGGGCGCACGCCCGGGGCCCCGCTTTCGTATTGTTTCCGGCATGCGCCGTGAGTGGCATCAGCTGAGCTACCCCGGGGTGGGCAACCCGGCACTGCAGACGTCCCGCCCGTCCACCGACTCCGCCGAGGACGAGGCCCTCGGCCTCGACCACTGGCGCACCCTGCCACGGGTGCAGGTGCCGCCGTGGCCGGACGCCGGCGAGGTGGCCTCGGTCTGCAAGGTGCTCGACAACGTGCCGTCGATCGTGGCGCCCTACGAGGTCGACCAGCTCCGGGTCCGGCTCGCCGAGGTGTGCGAGGGCCGCGCGTTCCTGCTCCAGGGCGGCGACTGCGCCGAGACGTTCGCCGACAACACCGAGAGCCACCTGCTGGCCAACGCGCGCACCCTGCTGCAGATGGCGGTCGTGCTGACGTACGGCGCCTCGATGCCGGTGGTCAAGGTGGCCCGGGTCGCCGGGCAGTACACGAAGCCGCGCTCCTCGCCGACCGACTCGCTGGGCCTGCCGGCCTACCGCGGCGACCTGATCAACTCGCTGGACGCCAACGAGGCGGCCCGGGTGGCCGACCCGCAGCGCATGATCCGGGCGTACGCGAACTCGGCCGCCGCGATGAACATGCTCCGGGCGTACCTGGCCGGCGGCCTGGCCGACCTGCACGGCTTGCACGACTGGAACAAGGACTTCGTGCGGGCCTCGCCGGCCGGTGAACGGTACGAGGCGATCGCGCGCGAGATCGACCGGGCCCTCGACTTCATCCGGGCCTGCGGCATGACCGACAGCGAGGCGCTGCGAACGGTCAGCCTGTACTGCTCGCACGAGGCCCTCGCGCTGGAGTACGACCGCGCGCTCACCCGGGTCTCGGACGGCCGCGCGTACGGGCTCAGTGGTCATTTCCTGTGGATCGGCGAGCGCACCCGGCAGCTGGACCACGCGCACATCGACTTCGTGAGCCGGATCGCCAACCCGATCGGGGTCAAGCTCGGGCCGGGCACCACCCCCGACACCGCGCTGGAGCTGTGCGAAAAGCTCAACCCCGGCAACGTGCCCGGCCGGCTCACGCTGATCAGCCGGATGGGCAACGGCCGGATCCGGGACGCCCTGCCGCCGATCGTCGACAAGGTGACCGCGGCCGGTGCCAAGGTGGTCTGGCAGTGCGACCCGATGCACGGCAACACCCACGAGTCCTCGAACGGGTACAAGACCCGGCACTTCGACCGGATCGTCGACGAGGTGCTCGGCTACTTCGAGGTGCACCGCGGCCTCGGGACCCACCCGGGCGGCATCCACATCGAGCTGACCGGCGAGGACGTCACCGAGTGCCTGGGCGGCGCGCAGGGCATCGAGGACCTCGACCTGCCCGACCGGTACGAGACGGCCTGCGACCCGCGGCTGAACACCCAGCAGTCGCTGGAGCTGGCGTTCCTGGTGGCGGAGATGCTCCGTGGCTGACCTGAGGTCGGACACCGTCACCCGGCCGTCGGCGGGGATGCGGCGGGCGATGGCCGAGGCCGAGGTCGGCGACGACGTCTTCGGCGACGACCCCACGGTCGGCGCGCTGGAGGCCGAGGTGGCGGCCCTGTTCGGGCACGAGGCGGCGCTGTTCGCGCCGTCCGGCACGATGGCCAACCAGATCGCGCTCCAGTTGGTGGTGCCGCCCGGCGGCGAGCTGCTGGCCGGTGCCGACGCGCACGTCGTCAACTACGAGTCGGGCGCGGCCGCCGCGATCGGCGGCATCTCCACCCGTACCTGGCCCGCGGTCGGCGCCGCTCTCGACCCCGACCAGATCGCCGCGATGATCCACCCGGCCGGCTTCCCGTCGCTGCCGACCAGCGCGATCGCCGTGGAGCAGACCCACAACCTGGGCGGGGGAGCGGTGGTGCCGCTGGCCACGCTGCGCCGGCTGCGCACGGTGGCCGACGCGGCCGGGCTGCCGCTGCACTGCGACGGCGCCCGCATCTGGCACGCCCACGTCGCCGAGGGCGTGGCGCTGGCCGACTACGGCGCGCTGTTCGACACGCTGTCGGTCTGCCTGTCCAAGGGCCTGGGCGCGCCGGTCGGCTCGCTGGTGATCGGCAGCCGGGAGCGCATCGCCCGGGCCCGGGTCATCCGCAAGCGGATGGGCGGCGGCATGCGCCAGGTGGGCATCCTCGCCGCGGCCGGCCGGTACGCGCTGGCCCACAACCTGGAACGCCTGGCCGACGACCACGCCCGCGCCCGCCGGCTGGCCGACGCGCTGGCCCCGTACGGCGTCTGTGATCCGGCCCTGGTCCGCACCAACCTGGTGCTGATCGACCTGAGCAAGCACCCGCTGGACGCGCCGGCGCTCGCCGCGCAGGCGGCGGCGCAGGGTGTTCATCTGGCCGCGATGCTGCCCGACCTGGCCCGCCTGGTAACCCACCTCGACCTCGACGACGCGGCCACCGACCGCGCCGTCGACGTCCTGACCGGCATCCTCGAGTCGGCCGGAGCCTAGCCGGGGCCGGTACTGTTGCCGAGCATCGAGCGCCGGTAGTGCCTGGTTTCTAGGATGTTACGGACATTCCACTTGCTCCACGTGGCCCGGCGGAGTTCCGGTGGCACGTCGGTTTCGGTGGGCGTCGGGACACCGCACTCGTTGAGGTGCCGAGCGATGGCCGGCAACGAGTGCCCTTCGCGTTCGAGTTCCTTGATCTTCTCCACGGTCTGCGGGGTGACCTTGGGTCGGCGGCCGCCTCGCTCGGAGGCGGTCATCGGTGTCCGCCCCGGCGGATCGTGGGGAAGAAGACGCGGAGGATGCGGTGGGCGCGCTTGCGGGTCCGGTTCCGGCGGGCGTAAAGCGACAACAAGAGCAACCAGAACAAGCCGGCCAGCATGCAGTCCAGCGGTCCCGCGTTGAGATAGTCAGCAAATGAGATGACGGTCTCGGTCAAAGTTGGCTCCCTCAGTCGGGCGGAAGCCAGGTGACCTACTCATGAGCCACCGGTTCCGCAATCGATGCCACAGCGCGGCTGGCGCCTGCGCTGAGACAGGATTGCGGTTGGTGGTGGGCCTGCCGGCCAGGGCAACGAGGATCCCTCCGACGAGCACAGCCGCCGCGGCCAGGACGGCCGCAAACATGGCGGTCGATCGCGTGGCCGGAGGCTCCGTTTCGATATCCCGCACTCCATGGCAAACCGTCGAATGACGGTCCTGCGCGGCGAAGAACGCGGAGGTGACGACGACCTCGGGGCCACGGTAGTAAGTACTCATGCACCTACTGTGCAGACCGGACCTGGGGGTGCGCTATCTAGGCAACCAAGATTTTTGGACTCTTGCCGGTCCTCAGCGCAGGGTCTTGAGCAGGGCGATGTCGGCGGCGTGGCCCTCGTGTTCGACCGTCGGCGTCTCGACGATCACCGGGATGCCGGCGGTGGCCGGGTGGGCGAGCAGCTCGGCGAAGGGCGCCGTGCCGATCCGGCCCTGGCCGATGGTCTCGTGGCGGTCGCGGGTGGAGCCGCACTCGTCCTTCGAGTCGTTGGCGTGGATCAGCATGAGGCGGTCCGGGCCGACCGTGGCGATCAGCGAGTCCAGGGTCGCGGTCATGCCGCCGGGGGTGGCCAGGTCGTGGCCGGCCGCCCAGGCGTGGCAGGTGTCGAAGCAGACGCCCATCCACGGGTGATTTTCCACCGCCGCCAGGTAGGGGCCCAGATCCTCGACCTTGGACGCCAGGCTGCGGCCGCCGCCGGCACTCGGCTCGACCAGCAGCTTGGGCAGGCCCCGCGCCGCCGCGGTGTCGAGCAGCGGCAGCAGCGCCTCACGCAGCTGGTGCATGGCCTTGACGTCGTGCGCCGGGTCGACCGAGCTGCCCGCGTGATAGACGACCGCGGTGGCGCCGATCGCCGCGCCCCGATCCAGGGCGTGCGCCAGGGTGGCCACCGAGCGTTCCACGGTGAGCTCGGTCGGCGAGCCCAAATTCACGAGCAGAGAGGCATGGATGTACGCGGGCAGGCCGCGCTCGGTGATCCCGGCCTGGAACATTTCGTCCTGCTTCGGGTCGCCGGGCGGCAGGGCCCAGCCGCGCGAGTTGGAGACGTACACCTGCAGCGTCTCAGACCCGGCGGCGTCCACGTACGGCAGGGCAGCCTTGGCCAGGCCACCGGACGTCTTGGTGTGCGACCCGATCCGGCGGTGGTCTAGAAGCACTGCAGGATCACCTCGGTCTGCGGCGGCACCTGGGTGTTCGGGCCCGGGTTCTGACCGCGGACGAAGCCGTTCGGATTGAAGCCCTCGATCCGCACCCGCAGGTTTGCCCCCTGCAGCGCGGTCTGCGCCTGCTGGCACTGCTGGTTGTTGACGTCGGGCACGGCGATCAGCGGCGGGCCCTTGCTGACGTCGAGGGTGACCTCGTCGTCGTTGGCCGCGCCGGTGCCGGGTTTCGGCGTCTGCGCGATGACCGTGTCGGCCGGCTGGTCGCTGTCCTTGTACCGCTCGACGGCGGCCAGACCCAGCTGCTGGAGCTGCGACCGGGCGTCGTTGATGTTTTTGCCGACCAGGTCGGGCACGGCGATCGGGGCCCGGCCCTTGCTGAGCACCACGGTGACCGTGTCACCGCGCTTGAGCTCGGTGCCCTTGGCCGGGTTGGTGGACAGCACCGCACCCTCGGGCACGGTGTCGCTGTACTGCCCGGCGCCCTGCTTGATCTTGAGACCGTTCTGCTCCAGCTCGCCGCGTGCCGCGTTGAGTTCCAGACCAACCAGATCCGGTACGGGGAAACGCTCCTTGCCGAGCGACAGGCTGAGCGTGATCGTGCCGCCCTTGACCAGTCGCTCGCCGGCGGCCGGGCTCTGGTTGACCACGGTGTCCTTGGCGATCGACTCGCTGTAGACGCCGTCGCCGAACAGCAGCTTGTAGTTGTGCTGCTCGGCGTAGAGAACCGCCTGGTCCTTGGTCATGTTGATCATCGGCGGTGCGTCCGTGTAACGGCCCAGGGTGACCCACCACGTGCTGCCGATCACCACGAGCACCATGACCGCCACGGCCGCCATCAGCAGCAGCCGGCGCCGGTCGGTGCCGCCGGGGTAGTCGTCGGCGACCTCGCCGTGCCGGTATCCCGGGGCGTTGCGCGCCTGCTCGGGCAGCCGGGCCCAGCGCGGCCGGTCGGTGACCCGGGGCACCACCGCGGTCGCGTCCGCGCCGCCGCCGGCCGCGTGCCGCGAGTGCGGGACCTGGCGCAGCAGCGCGGTCTCGACGCTCGCGGCGCCCAGATCGTCGCGGACCGTCTGCACGTCGGCCAGCAGGGCGCCGGCGTCGGTGGGGCGGGCGCCGGCGTCGCGGCGGGTGGCCCGGGCGACCAGCTCGTCCATCGCGGCGGGCACGCCCTTGACGACCCGGGACGGGGGCGGCACGTCGTTGTCCACGTGTTGCCAGGCCACCTCGACCGGGTCGTCGCCGTCGAACGGCACCCGCCCGGTGAGCATCTCGTAGAGCACCACACCGGCCGAGTAGACGTCGGTGCGGGCGTCGGCGTGGCCGTTGGTGACCAGTTCCGGTGCGACGTACGCGACTGTGGCCATCAGCTGGCCGGAGTCGTCGATGCTGCTCGCCTCGACCGCGCGGGCCAGGCCGAAGTCGGCGACCTTGACCACGGCGTCGACCAGGTTGCCGGCGCCGCCGCTGGGTGCCTCGGCGACCAGCACGTTTTCTGGCTTGACGTCGCGGTGCACCAGGCCGGCCCGGTGGGCGGCGGCGATGGCGGCGAGCATCTGCTCGAGGATCGCGCAGGCCTCGACCGGGTTGAGGCGGCGGCGCTGGGTGAGCACGTCCCGCAGGGTGCGGCCCTGCACGTACTCCATCACCAGGTAGGGCAGGCCGAGGTGGCGCCCCTGGTCATAGACGGCTACGACGTTGGGATGGGTGAGCCGGGCGATCGTCTTGGCCTCGTCGGTGAACCGGTCCACGAAGTGGACGTTCGTCGCCTGCGACGGGTGAATGATCTTCAGCGCGACCGTGCGTTCGAGTCGCTGGTCGACGGCCGTGTAGACGGTCGCCATGCCACCACGGGCTACGCGACCGGTGATCCGGTAGCGGCCGTCAATCGTCGTGCCGATCAGCGTATCGGCGACTGTGGTGTCCATCGGCGTGAAGTGTATGTGTCTTTCGCGTGGGGGCAGACCAGGATGACATAGCTGAGTCCAAACGGGTACGCCGTGGACTGTGAGCGGCGGCGTCTGCCCCGACAAAAGGCTATTTAGTGGTGTCGGCGGCGGTGACGGTCTTGCGGGTTATGGCTGGGTTCGGCCGATTCGCTGGGTGTGGCCGACGTCTCGCTCGGGCTGGGCTCGACCGAGGTGCTGTCGCTCGGCTCGGGGCTCGCGCTGGACGCGGTGGGGGAGGGCACGCTGCTGGGTGCGGTCGGGGTGGGCACCGGCGGGAAGTGGCAACTCCCACATTCCGGATTTGTCGGATTCAGAGTCCGAATCGGACTCGCGTTCGGCGTGCTGCTCCGCGTCGCCGGCACCGTGGTGTTCGCCACCGGCAGCGTCGCTGCCGCCGCCCTCCGGGTCAGCGTCGGCGCCGGGCCCGCGCCGAGTCCGGCATTAGGGGTGTACGTCGTGGTGGCCGCGGGCGGTGCCGGGAAGGTGTCGGCGGCCGCCGGGGTCTCGTGCAGCAGCGATCCGAGGCCGTGCACCACACCCAGGTAGGCACCGGCCGACCCGAGCACGGTGAGCATGCCGAACACGGTCACGGCCGCGACCCGCCGCGGTGACCGGCCGGCCGGCCGGGCGGTGAACTCCACGGCCGTACCGCCGAAGGTGTTCATCCCCGTGGAGGTGACGTCCGGGCCGTCGGCCGGTGGCTCGACCGGGCGGCGACCCAGGTCGTAGCGCACCGAACGCCAGGCGCCGGCGGCCTCGGAGCGCATTGTCCGGAACAGGCTCATCGCGTTCGTTCTCCGATCTGGCACGCTGTAGGAGTGAGCGATTCCGTTACCGCCGGGCCAGCCGGTTGGGTCAACCTGCCGGATGTGTCCGAAAAGCTCGGCGTGTCGATCAGCAAGGTGCACCAGATGATCCGCGACGGGCAACTGCTCGCGGTGAAGCGCGACGGGGTCCGGCTGGTCCCCGCTGAGCTCGTGGCCAACGGCACCGTGCTCAAGCACCTCCCGGGGGTCCTGACCTTGCTGCGCGACGCCGGGTATAACGACGAAGAGGCCCTCCGGTGGCTGTATGAACCGGACGATGCCCTGGAGGGGAACGCGGCGACCGGCCTCGGGGGTCACCGCGCGCGCGAGGTGAAGCGGCGGGCGCAGGCCCTCGGGTTCTGATGCGCCACCTCGCCTATCTGAGCGTGCTGGCGGGGTGCTTGGCGGCGGCCGTCTGGCTGGAACCGGTGCTCAAGGTCAACGTGTTCCGCCGGTGGCGGCGGCTGGCGCTGACCGTGCTGCCGGTCGCGGTGCTGTTCGTGGTCTGGGACCTGCTGGCGATCGCCGCCGGGCACTGGTGGTTCGACCATTCCCAGATCACCGGCATCTTCCTGCCCGGCGGCCTGCCGCTGGACGAGGTGATGTTCTTCTTGGTGGTTCCGGTCTGCGCGATCCTCGGGTTCGAGGCGGTACGCGCGGTCCTGGGTAAACCGGCCGGTGACGAGTGAGCTACACCGCGGCCGCACTGCTCGGCGTGCTGGTGGCCGTGCTGGTCGACGTGGCGGTGCTGCGGGTCCGGCTGCTCGGGCGGGTGGCGTTCTGGGCCACGTACCCGATTGTCTTTGGTTTTCAGCTCTTGTCGAACGGCATCCTGACCGGGCGCGGAATAGTGAACTACGCGCCGGACGCGATCATCGGCTGGCGGCTGGTGCACGCGCCGGTCGAGGACCTGCTGTTCGGGTTCGCGCTGGTGCTGCTGACGCTCGACCTGTGGGTGTGGTGGGGGCGGCGCGGGGTGCAGCGCACGCCGCGCGCGGGCGAGGGCAGCCGGCTGCTAAACCGTGCGGCGGGTCGCCGCGTCCGCGAGCGCCCCTAGCACCGTACGGGCCTCGTCGTCCATCGGAGCCGCCGCCAGCGCGGCCAGCGAGGCCGCCATCAGCACGTCGATCCGGGCCTCGGTGGCGGTCAGCGCGCCCGAGCCCCGGATCAGCTGCCGGGCCCGCTGCACGCCGCCGTCGTCCAGGGACTGGTCGCCGAGCGCCGCGTCGAGCTCGGCCCGGGCACCCGCATCGAGTGCCTGGAATGCGGCCGCTATCAAATAGGTGCGTTTGCCCTCGCGCAGGTCGTCACCGGCCGGCTTCCCGGTCTGCGACGGATCGCCGAAGATGCCCAGAATGTCGTCGCGGAGCTGGAACGCCTCACCCAGCGGCAGCCCGAACGCCGAGTACGCGGCCTGCAACTCCGGCGTCGCCCCCGCGATCGCACCGCCCAGCAGCAGCGGCCGTTCCACCGTGTATTTGGCCGACTTGAACTGGGCCACCTTGCCGGCCCGCTCGACCGACGTGTCCGCGGTCGCCTGGGTCAGCACGTCCAGGTACTGCCCGACGGTGACCTCGGTGCGCATCTCGTCGAAAACCGGGCGGGCCCGGCCCAGCTCATCGGCGGTCAGCCCCGAGACGTGCAGTAACTCGTCCGACCAGACCAGGGCGAGATCACCGAGCAGTACGGCGGCGTTGTCCCCGAACGCACCGGCCCCGCCGCGCCAGCCCGCGTCCCGGTGCCGGCGTTCGAACCGGCGGTGCACCGCCGGTTCCCCGCGCCGGGTGTCCGACCGATCCATCAGGTCGTCGTGGATGAGGGCGCTGGCCTGCACCAACTCGAGCGAGGCGACCGCGGCCACCACGTGCTCCGAGTCGGCGCCGCCGGCTCCGCGGTAACCCCAGTAGGCGAATGCGGGGCGCAGCCGCTTGCCGCCGCCCAGCACGAAATCCTCCAGCGCCTCGGCGAACTCGGTCAGAGCCGGGTCGATGGCGATCAGGCGGTCGCGTTCGGTGGCCAGGAAGGCGGCAAGTGCCTTGTCGACCCGGGGACGCAGCCCGGCCGCTTCGACGGGGGAAGTCACGGTGCGACGCTAGCGCCTATCTCGCGCCCTTTGCTCGTCGGGTCTCGCGCCCGTCGCTTCTTACTGCGGACGGTAGAGTCCGGGGTGTGGCACTCGGACTTCCCTCACGCCTTCCCGGCACGCCCGCGATCGGCGACCTGATCCGGGGGGAGGCGCCCACGTTCTCGTTCGAGTTCTTTCCGCCCAAAACGCCCGAGGGCGAGCTTCTCCTCTGGCAGGCGATCCGCGAACTCGAGTCGCTGCGCCCCAGCTTCGTGTCGATCACGTACGGGGCCGGCGGCACCACCCGCGACACCACGGTTGCGGTGACCGAGCGGGTGGCCACCGAGACGACGCTGCTCCCGATGGCCCACCTCACCGCGGTGAACCACTCGGTCGCCGAACTGCGCAACGTGATCGGCCGCCTGGCCGGCGCCGGCATCCGCAACGTGCTGGCCGTCCGGGGCGACCCGCCCGGCGACCCGATGGCCGAGTGGGTCCGGCACCCCGAAGGAGTCATGTACGCCGAAGACCTGGTACGCCTGGTCAAGGAGTCCGGCGACTTCAGCGTCGGGGTGGCCGCGTTCCCGTACAAGCACCCCCGCTCACCCGACGTGGCCAGCGACACCGCCAACTTCGTGAGCAAGTGCCGGGCCGGCGCCGACTTCGCCATCACCCAGATGTTCTTCGACGCCGACGAATACCTGCATCTCCGCGACCGCGTGGCCGAGGCCGGCTGTGACACCCCGATAGTCCCCGGCGTCATGCCGGTGACCAGGATGGCCACCATCGAGCGCTCGTCGCAGCTGTCCGGCGCCCCGTTCCCGCCCGCGCTGCTGGCCCGCTTCGAGAGCGTCGCCCACGACGAGGCCGCGGTGCGCGCGCTGGGCATCGAGGTCTGCGCCGAGATGTGCGCCCGCCTGCTCCGCGAGGGCGTCCCCGGCATCCACTTCATCACCCTGAACCGCTCCACCGCGACCCGCGAGGTCTGGCAGTTGCTGGCCCCGACCGAGGTGGCCGCGGCCGCCTGACCTCAACCGTGACCTGGGACGAGTACGCCGCCGCCTGGTCCCGCCTGCACGGCGGCTTCGACCCGTCCGGAGCGTCGGGGCTGGTCCGAGGCTGGCTGCGCCTCACCTACCGGATCGGCTCCTGGCTGGCCGCCCGCGGGGTAGGCCCGATGGCGGTGACCACCGGGGGTCTGCTGCTCTGCCTGGCCGTGCCGCTGGTGGTGCTGCTGGATCCGCCGTCGTACGGCCCCTTCCTCGCCGCCCCGTCGATTGCTGGGTCGTCGGTTGCTGGGTCGTCGCTTTATGACCCGCTAGCCGCCGGTCCGCTACTTGCCGCCTCGGTGGTGTTGGCCGCCGCCCTGGCGGACGGCTTGGACGGCGCCGTGGCTGTGTTGACCGGCCGAGCCACCCGAGTCGGCTACGTCTACGACTCGGTGGCCGACCGCGTCGGCGAACTGGCCTGGCTGGCCGCTTTCTGGCTGGCCGGCGCTCCCGGCTGGGCGGTGGTGGCCGCGGGCGCCGCGAGCTGGCTGCAGGAATACGCCAGGTCAAGAGCCACCGCAGCCGGCATGACCGAAATAGGCGTGGTGACGATCTCCGAACGCCCCACCCGAGTCTTGATCACCATCTTCGGCCTGCTCCTGACCGCGGTACTGCCGTGGGCCCCGCTGGCCGCGGTCCTGGTCTGGTCGGCGCTGACCACAGTGGGCTTGACCCAGCTGACCGTCACGATCCGCCGCAACCTCACCGACGGCTGAGGCCCGCCCCCACCGACCCGGTCTCCCGCCGCCGCCTCGCCCGCCTCGCCCGCCGCCTCGTCCGCCGCCGCCTCGTCCGCCGCCGCCTCGCCCGGCTCCTGATGCGCCGGCCCCTGACGCGCCACCTTGCCCCGGCGCTGTCCTGACATGTTGATGCGGGCTCATCAACATTGATGCAGTGCAGTCAAGTCAACAGTTGACTTCATCTTGACCGTGCACCAGGTCGACCTCGTTGCCGCCGGGGCCGTCAACGTGGGTGGCGATCTTTATTCGGTTGTTCGGTGCTGGGGGCGCTTTTACCGTTGTTCGTGACGCAGCCGCCCTAGCCCTGTCACGCGGGGTGAGGTGGCTTCTGTCTTCTTTGGACACATTGAGGCGCCTGGGGAGGTGGCCACATTGAGCGCGGTGCTGGTTCTGAACGCCGACTGCGGACCGCTGCACCGGGTCAGCCTCCGGCACGCGATCCGGATGCTGTTCCGGGAAGTCGCGGTGGTGCACGAGGCGGAGCCGGACAGCCGGATCGGTATCTACCCGATCCCGACCGTGGTGCGGCTGGTCAGCTACGTGGTGACCCGCTGGCGGCACAGCCGCGGGCCGGTCTGGTCGCGCGCCGGTGTGCTCGTCCGCGACCGTCGCACGTGCGGCTACTGCGGCGGCGCGGCGTCCACGATCGACCACGTGCTGCCGCGCTCGCGGGGCGGCTCCAACGAATGGAGCAACACGGTCGCCGCCTGCGGACGCTGCAACAACCGCAAGCGCGACCGCACCCCGGCCGAGGCCCGCATGCCACTACGCACCAAGCCGTACGCGCCGACCTGGGCGGCGCTGGCGTAGGCCGGCGGCCGGCGGGCCGACACGGGGGCAGGCCCGCCGGCCGTCCCACCGAACCGCCACGCGGGCGGGACCGCTCCGAACAATCCGGATGCTGTCCCGCCCGCCCACGCTTCCGCGCCCGGTGCCGGGAGAACGACGCGCAAGATATCCCGCGGTATAGGGAATGGTGCGTTGCCGGAATCGCGCGGGTGCGGGGGATGCGGCGCATAGCAAAGGCGGGATGCCGGTGGGGGCCGCGGTGCTGGGAGGGCCGCGGTGCTGGGAGGGCCGCGGTGCTGCGGGGGCCGCGGTGCCGGGGAAGGCCGAGGTGCGGGAAACGCATGGCCGCTGCTCTCGGGGATCGTTTGGGAGCTGGATCGTCTGGAGTTGGATGATCCGGGGCTAGGATTGCTTTATGGCTGCTCCTGAGCGCACTGAGCGGGACATCACCGGGCTGCTCAATATGGCTGGGCATGTGCTTGCCAATCGGCTTTCGGCTGCGTTGGCGGATGTTGAGCTGACGCCTCGGATGCAGTGCGTCCTTATTCATGCGCTGGAGGAAGAGCGCACTCAGATTCAGCTGGCGGCCCTCGCCGACCTCGACAAGACGACCATGGTCAGCACCGTGGACGAGCTGGAGCGGCGCGGGCTGGCGGAGCGGCGGGCCTCGGTCACCGATCGGCGGGCTCGGATCATCGCGGTCACCGAGAAGGGGCGGCTCGCGGCGGAGGAGGGGCAGCGCATCGTCGATCGGGTGCATGCGGACGCGCTCGGTGGGCTTGATCCGGCTGCCCGGGCTTCCTTCGTGGAGGCGCTCGGTGTGCTGGCGGGGACGCCAAAGGACCCTGGGCCGCAGCCGGTTCGGCGGGCCAGGGGGCGCAGATAGGTGGATAGGAGATAGTCCGCTAGCAGATTATCTGTTACGGTCGGGTCATGAACCGGACCGTGGATCGGCGTGCGGCTGCTCTGGCGACGCTGTGTGCAATGTCGTTGATGATCGTGTTGGACAGCACGGTGGTGGCCGTTGCTGTGCCGGACATTCAGCGTGAACTCGGCTTTTCGCCCGCGGGGGTGGCCTGGGTGGTGAACGCCTACCTGGTCGCGTTCGCGGGTCTTCTGCTGCTGGCGGGGCGCCTCGGTGACCTGGTCGGGTCCTGGCGGGTCTTCCTCGCGGGGCTCGCACTGTTCACGGCGGCCAGCGCGCTCTGTGGCCTGGCGCCGACCGCCGGACTGCTGGTGGCCGGGCGGTTCCTGCAAGGGGCCGGTGGCGCGCTCGCGGCGGCCGTGGTGCTCGGCATGATCGTCCGGCTGTACCCGGAACCGGCGGCGCAGGCCCGGGCCATGGGCATATACAGCTTCACGCAGGCGGGCGGGGCGGCGGTAGGCTTCGTGGCGGGAGGCATACTCACGGACGCGCTCGGGTGGCCGGCGATCTTTCTGGTCAACGTGCCGATCGGGATTGTGGTCTGGCTGGTGGGGCGGCGGTTACTGCCGCGGGAGACCGGGCTGGGGCTGCGTGCTGGTCTCGACGTGCCCGGAGCGCTGTTGATCACGGCGGGACTCTCGCTGGGGGTGTTCGCCATCGTGCGCACCGGCGAGTCCGGCGCGGCTGCCGCCGCGTACCCGGGCATTGGGGGGTTGCTCTTGGTCCTTTGCTTCCTCATCAGGCAGCGGTACGCGACCAGGCCGCTGATCCCGCTTCGCCTGCTGGGGCGGCGCTGGCTGCTGATCGCAAACGCGGCCGTGCTCCTGGTTTTCGCCACCGGGATGGGGTTCCAGTTCGTGAACGCGCTGTTCGTGCAGCGGGTGATGGGCTACGGCGCGCTTGGCACCGGGCTCGCGTTCCTGCCAACTCCGATCGTGATCGGGCTGGTCTCGCTGTTCGTGGCGCCGCGACTGACCGGGCGCTACGGCGCGCGCCCGGTGCTGATCGGTGGGCTGGTCACGCTGCTGGCCGGCCTGCTTCTGCTGGTGCGCCTGCCGACCGCGACATCCTATGTGGCCGACATGCTGCCGCCGTTGATCGTCATGGGGCTGGGCGTCGGCGTCACGATCCCGGCGATCATCATGTTGGCGATGGCCGGCGCGAAGCCTGTGGATACGGGGATGGTGTCGGGCTTCAGTAATACCGCGCAGCAGGCGGGCGGCGCGCTCGGGCTGTCGGTACTCGCGGTGGTGGCGGCTGGTCACACGGCCGATCGGCTGGAGGCGGGGGCGGTTGCAGTCGATGCGCTGCGGGCGGGTTATACGAGGTCGTTCCTGCTTGCCGCGGTGTTTGTCGGGGTGGCGTTGCTGATCACCGTGTTCTTCCTGCGCCGGGCGCCGTCCACATCGGATGACGTGGCGACGCCCGCGGCTGGCTCGGAGCTTGCGCCGGAATGTCATGCGGCCACCCGGCAAGGCGCGCCATGACGCAGGTGGCGGCCGGCCGCCGATCCCGCCCGCACCCGGGAAAACCTCGCCTCGCGGCGCCTCCGCACCGACCTGCCGGGCCGTTAGCGGATCGCGGGGGTCTCCGCCGGCGTTGGGGAAACGGTCGGCCGGCGGGGGTGGTGGGGGGTGCGGTCGCGGTCCAGCCAGAATTCGGCGGCCAGGAAAGGGATGGTCCAGCCCAGCCAGGCCGCGAAACCGGAAACCACCCACGCGAAAAGGGTCTCGTCGCCGTGGAATGTGGTGTCCAGTTGGGGATACAGGGAAACGGCCAGCAGTGTGCCCCAGATGCGGTTGGTGATGATCGAAGCGGTCAGCGCGAAGCTCCGGATCATCCAGCGCCGGTGGTCGGCGAAACGGCGGCGGCGGGCCAAGCGCCAGCCCTGGATCGTCACGGTCAGCCACAGGATCGCCAGGAGCACGTCGCTGGCCTTGGTCGCGGGGCCGTAGGGCGTGAAGGCGCCTACGGTTAGTGCGGCCAAGCCGGCCGGGATCACGCCGGCGAAAACGTAGAGTCGGCCCATTCGGCGGTGGGCGATGGGGTGGCGATTGCGGAACCACGGCCAGATCTGGAACACGGCGGTGGACAGGGCGATGCCGCCGAAAACGACGTGCGGCACCAGTATCCAGTAATGCGCGGCGCCGAGCGCGGTCGACTGTGGAATTCGGGTTTGGGTGGGGTCGAGACTCAGGTAGGGCGGCAGCGAGAAAGCCAGGAAGACGACCACTACCGCGGCCAGCGGAAAAATCCAGGGGCGGCGCCACCAACGCTGTTGTGCCATGAAGGTTCCCTCCTGCGCGTATGACGTACGCATGAGCGTATAACGTACGCACCAGCCCGCGGAACCCTTAGGATCTGTCGGGTGTCCACCGAAATTCCGCGTACGTTGAAAGTCCTCTGGGGGGCCGGGAGCGGAACCCGCCGGCCTGGCCTGAGCCTCGATCGCATCGTGGCGGCGGCCATCGCGATCGCGGACCGGGACGGGCTGGCGGCGCTGTCCATGGCCCGGCTTGCGCAGGAACTGGGCAGCGCGCCGATGTCGCTCTACCGGCACGTGGCCAACAAGGACGAACTGCTGGTCTTCATGCAGGACGCGGCGCCGGGACCGCCGCCCGAACTGCCCGGCGGATGGCGAGCCGGGCTGACCGCGTGGGCGTGGGCGTTGCGCGGGATCTACACCACGCACCCGTGGATCCTCCAGGTCGCACCGGGCCGGCCGCCGCTCGAGCCGGGGCAGCTGGCCTGGCTCGACCGGGCGCTCGGGGCGCTGGGCGGCACGCGGCTGACGGCGGCGCAGCGGCTCGACGCGGTGATGACCATCCTGCATTTCGTGCGGGGCGAGGCGAGCGTCGCGGCCATCCTTCTGGGTGGGGAGGCGGAGGCGATGACCGGGTACGGCGAAATGATCTCCCGCTTCGTGACGGCCGAGCGGTTTCCGGCGCTGGCCGAGGCGGTGACCGCGGGCGTTTTCCACCCCGAACCGGCGGCCGGCGACAGTGCCCGGACGTTCGAGGCGGGGCTGGACACCCTTCTCGACGGTCTCCAGTTGTCAATAGAATGTTGACATGAGCGACCTGGGCGAGCTGCGAAAGATCCCGGCGGCCCGGCAGCGGCTGGACGCCGAGGAGTTGGCGCTGATCGACCGGTGCCGCCGCGCGGGTGCCACCTGGGCGGAGGTCGCCGAGGCGTTGGGGCTGGCCAGCCGGCAGGCCGCCGAGCAACGCCGATTGCGCCTGGCCACGGCGGTGCAGCCGGTGCGGGCCGAGCTCGACGAGGGATACGGCACGGGCCTCGCCGAGCTGCGCGCGGCGGCCGTGGCGCTGCACCGGCGGATCGGCGCGGACCGGCGGTGGGACAAGCGGTTCGGGCGGGCGGCGCTGGTGCGGGAAACGTTGGCGGCGGCGCCGGAGGCCGTCGGCGGTTCGCTGTTTTCGCTGGTCAACGACGTTATGGGAGACCTCGCGGAGGCGGGCGGGCCGCTGCCCGGGCCCAGCCGGGCGGCGGTGGAGCGGCTCCGGGCGGCGTGGGAGGCGGCGTCCGCCCAATCTTGACAGAATGACACTCAAGTCCTGAGGATGGGCCGCATGCGTCGGAATGCGGTCCTGTTCGTCTTGATCTCGTTGCTGTCCGGCTTCGGCAGCACGGCCATGACCTTGGCCGCCGGCATTTGGGTGTACGACCTGACCGACTCGCCCGGCTTGGCGGCGCTCACCGGTCTGTGCATCTACGCGCCGACGCTGGCCGCCCCGTGGCTGGGTGCCCTGGTCGACCGGCTGCCCCGCCGCCCCCTGCTGATCTGGACCGACCTGCTGCTCGGCGTGGTGCTGCTGAGCCTGCTCACGGTCTCGGGGCCGGAGCACACCTGGCTGATCTTCGCGGTCCTGCTGGTGCGGGGGATCAGCTACGTGCTGGTGGACGCCGGGGAGACGGCGATCCTGCCGGCGGCGCTCCCGGCGTCGGCGCTGGGCGACATCAACGGCTGGCGGACCAGCGCGCAGGAGGGCATGAAACTGCTGGCGCCGCTGGCCGGGGCGGGGCTCTACGCCTGGCAGGGGCCGGTGCCGGTGGTGCTGCTCAGCGCGGCGATGCCGGCACTGACCGCAGCCTGCTACGGCCTGTTGCGGGTGACCTCGCCGGCGCCCCGGGATGGGCGGAAGGTCGCGGCGGGGCCCGTAGCGGGCGAGCGGGAGATCTGGGCCGGTTTGGTGGCGCTGTTCGGGAATCCGGCCGTGCGGGTGCCGGTCTTGATGGCGGCGGTTGCCATTGCGCTGTCCGGGCTTACCAACGCGGCTGTGATCGAGCGGGTTGTCGGTGGGCTGGGGCTGCCGGCCACTCACCTCGGATTTCTGTCCACCGCTCAGGGGGCCGGGTCCATTGTGGGTGGTCTGGTTGCCGGGCGGTTGCTGGCCCGCTTCGCGCCGGTGGGGGTGGCGGCGATCGGGGCCGCGGTATTTGCGGGTGGGTGCCTCGCCTGGTGCCTGCCGTGGTGGCCGGCACTCGTCGTGGGCAGCGTGCTGGTCGGCGTCGGGCTGCCGTGGACGCTGATCGCGGGGGTCACCGCGGTGCAGACCCGGACGCCGGACCACCTGCTCGGGCGGGTGGGTGCCAGTTCGACCACGGTGATGTTCGGGCCGGTGGCGCTGGCGATTCCGCTGGGCTCGGCGGTCCTTCAGCTCGGGGCGCTGGTGCCGCTGCTGGTCGCGGCGGTGGTGGCGTTCGCGGTCGCGGGGACCCAGCTTCGGGGAAAATCGGCGGGACAACGGGCAGATGTCTCGGCGGCGGTTGGGGGAAGTGAGCCGTAGGGAGGCGCGCCGCGGGAAGGTCGGTGGGGGACGTCGGGTTGCGGGAAGCTGGGCGCATGACGGAACTGCGGGTGTTGCGCGGCGGGGAACAGCGGCCGTTGGTGTTGCTGCTGCATGGGCTGGGGGCCACCGCCGACGTCTGGGCGGGGCTCACCGCACTGCTCGGCGACACCTCCTGGGCGGCGCCGGACCTGCCGGGACATGGGCGGTCCGCGCCGCTCGACAGCTACACCTTCGCGAGGGTGGCCGACTCCGTCGCGCACCTCGTCGATCCGGGCGGGACCGTAGTGGTGGGGCATTCGTTCGGCGGGGTGGTCGGGCTGCACCTGGCCGACCTGCCGGGCGTGCGGGCGGTGGTGGGGCTCGGCATCAAAGTGGCCTGGACCGACGAGGAACTGGGCCGGGCCGCGACCCTCGCCGGCAAGGAGGCGGTCGTCTTTCCCGCGCGGGAGCAGGCCATGGCCCGCTGCCTCAAGGTGGCCGGGCTGGACGGCCTGGTCAGCGACCTCGACGCGGGTGTCGCCGAGACCGACGGGGGTTGGCGGCTCGCCCTCGACAACCGGGCGTTCGGGGTAGGGGAGCCGGGCGTTGCGGGGCTGATCGCGGCTACCGGTACGCCCGTGGTGCTGGCTCGCGGGGAACACGACTCGATGGTCAGCGATGCGCAACTACGCGGTGTGGCGCGGGCTACCTGCGCGACCGTCTCGTTGCCGGGGCTGGGGCACAATGCGCACGTCGAAGGGCCGACGGCCCTGCTCTCGCTCCTACCCACCGGTCAGTAGCCGGCGGGGCGTGCGCCCCCGCCGGAGTGACGGCGTGTCAGGCGCTCTGGCCGGCGCGGCGTTTGCGGCGGCCGGCGAGGACGGCGTCGATCACCAGGAACGCGGCCAGCGGCACGCCTAGCAGCGGCAGCGCCCAGCCGAGAGCGGCCACCAGAGGGACGCCCAGCACGATTGCCCACGGGGGCAGGCCCAGCCAGGCGCCGCGCTCGGGGGGTGCGCCGACCAGGGCGCGCTGGCCGTCGCGGGTGGGGCGGCGCTGCCACCACATGCGGTAGCCCCAGAGGATCACGCAGAGCAGGCCGATCGCGAGCAGGGCCAGCAGGATCTGGTTGGCCACGCCGAACAAAATACCCATGTGCGCCTGTACGCCCAGCTTGCTGAGCTGGGACAGCAGCGGCCAGTCGGCGAAGTCGCTGCGGGCCACCCCGGTCGCGGCCACCGGATCGATGGCCACCCGGTCGAGGTTGACCGGCCAGACGTTGTCGACGCCCGCGGCGGTCCAGGCCTCGCCGGCGGCCGCGGGCGGGCTCAGCTCGGCCGGACCGGTCAGGCCGTGTTCCTGGGCCACCCGCCACACGGTGTCGGCCTCGGCCGGGTTGACCTCGGGGGTCTCGGCCGACTCGCCGCCGCCGTGGTGTCCGGCCGCGCCCGCCGTCGCGGTGGCCAGCACCGGCTGCCGGGCGTCCATGGCGTCGAGCAGGTCGCCGAAGTTGCCGCCCGCGTACCGGGACCAGGTCAGGCCGGTCGCCGACAGGATCAGCAGGCCGACGCTGAGCCAGACGCCGGTGGCGGCGTGCCAGCCGCGGGTGCGGCGCACGCCCTTGCGGGCCGCCAGCTCCGGGGTGAGCAGGCCGCGGACGCTGCGCCGGCGGCGCCACCACAGTACGATGCCGCCCAGCGCCAGCACCCACAGCCAGCTCGCGGCCAGCTCGGAGTAGTGCCGGCCGGCGACGCCCAGGTGCAGGTTGCGGTGCAGGTCGTCGAGCCAGGTCACCGCGGGGGTGGAGCCGTACCAGGTGAGCAGCTGGCCCTGGACCGCGCCGGTGAACGGGTTCACGTACACGGTGTGCTGCTTCTCGCCCAGCTCGGGCAGCGAGAACACGACCCGGGTGGTGGCGTCGCCGGTGCCGGGCGCGACCGTGGCGAGCGAGCCGTCCGGGTGCGCGGCCCGGGCGCTGACGATCTGATCGGCCAGCGGCAGCGGTGCGGTGCCCTTCTCGGCGACGACCAGCTGATCGCTGTAGAGCACCGCGTCGACCTGCGGCGCGACCGTGTAGGCCAGACCGGTGAGCGCGGCGATCACCACGAACGGCGCGACCAGGACGCCGGCATAGAAGTGCAGCCGCAACAGCAGGGCCGCGAACGGAGACGTACGGCGTAATGGTTTTTGATCGGCTTCGACGGCTAGCTCGGGGGTCGTGGTCATCGGCTGTTCCTCGAGGTGTCGGCGGCGCAGGGGGATGCGCCGGCATCCGGGTGTGCAGTCGACGCCCCGCGGAATCCCACGAGCCGTGGCGTCGGATGAATGATCAGTCGACGCGCGTGCGAGATTAGTTCCCGGAAGTTTTTCCGCCCGAAGAGCCGATGGTGGGTGCCGGTGCCGGGCACGCCGTTGGGCCCGGCCCGGTGTCTATTTCTTGCGGATCGCCGTGCGGTAGTCGCTGTTGAGACGGCCGATCAGGGTCAGCGGGATGCCTTTCGGGCAGACCGTGGTGCACTCGCCGGCGTTGGTGCAGCCGCCGAAGCCGGCGTCGTCGTGGGCGCGCAGCATGTCGATCACCCGGGTGTCGCGTTCCGGCTGGCCCTGGGGGAGCAGGCCGAGGTGGGCGACCTTCGCGGCGGTGAACAGCATGGCCGAGCCGTTCGGGCAGGCTGCCACGCAGGCGCCGCAGCCGATGCAGGTGGCGGCCTCGAACGCGGCGTCGGCGTCACTCTTGGGCACGGGAGTGGCGTGCGCGTCGGGGGCCGCGCCGGTCGGTGCCGAGATGTAGCCGCCGGCCTGGATGATGCGGTCGAACGAGGTCCGGTCGACCACCAGGTCCTTGATCACCGGGAAGGCGGCGGCGCGCCACGGCTCGACGTCGATCACGTCGCCGTCCTTGAAGTGCCGCATGTGCAGTTGACAGGTGGTGGTGGCGCGTTCGGGGCCGTGTGCCACGCCGTCGATCACCATGCTGCACATGCCGCAGATGCCCTCGCGGCAGTCGTGGTCGAACGCGATCGGGTCGTCGCCGTCCAGGATCAGCTTCTCGTTCAGGACGTCGAGCATCTCCAGGAACGAGGCGTCGGGGGAGATGTCCTTGACGTCGTACGTGATCATTTTGCCCTTGGACTGCGGGCCGGCCTGCCGCCACACCCTTACCTGGATGTCCATTACTTGTAGCTCCGGGTGCTCGGGTGGACGTATGCGAATTCGAGCGTCTCCTTGTGCAGGGTCGGCTTGCCGTCGTCGCCCGGGAAAGCCCAGGCCGCGACGTAGCCGAACTCGTCGTCGTGGCGTTCGGCCTCACCGTCGGGGGTCTGCGACTCGGCCCGGAAGTGGCCGCCGCACGACTCGCGCCGGTGCAGCGCGTCGATGCACATCAGCTCGGCCAGTTCGAAGAAGTCGGCGACCCGGCCGGCCTTCTCCAGGTTCTGGTTGAGCTGCTCGCCGGTGCCGGGCACCTTGACCCGGGTCCAGAACTCGTCCTTCAGACCGCGGATCAGGCCGATCGCCTTGGTGAGGCCCTCCTCGGTGCGCTCCATGCCGCAGTACTCCCACATGATGTGGCCCAGCTCGCGGTGGAAGGAGTCGACGGTCCGATCGCCGTTGATCGCGAGTAGGCGGGCGAGTCGCCCTTCGACGGCGCGTCGCGCTTCGGCGACTTCCGGGTCTTTATCCGAAATTTTTCGAAATGGCCCCGCGGACAGGTAGTTGTTGATCGTGTTGGGCAGCACGAAGTAGCCGTCCGCCAGACCCTGCATCAGGGCCGACGCGCCGAGCCGGTTAGCGCCGTGGTCGGAGAAGTTGGCCTCGCCGATCACGAACAGGCCGGGGATGGTCGCCTGCAGGTCGTAGTCGACCCAGAGCCCGCCCATCGTGTAGTGCACCGCCGGATAGATACGCATCGGGACCTGGTACGGGTCCTCGCCGGTGATCCGCTGGTACATCTCGAACAGGTTGCCGTACTTGGCCTCGACCGCATTCTTGCCGAGTCGCTCGATGGCGTCGGCGAAGTCGAGGTAGACGCCCAGGCCGCCGGGGCCCACACCGCGGCCCTCGTCGCAGACGTTCTTGGCGGCGCGCGACGCGATGTCGCGGGGGACCAGGTTGCCGAAGGAGGGATAGATCCGCTCCAGGTAGTAGTCGCGGTCCTCCTCCGGAATGTCCGCCGCGGGCTTCTGACAATCAGCCGAAGACCTGGGTACCCACACCCGGCCGTCGTTGCGCAGCGACTCGCTCATCAGGGTGAGCTTGCTCTGGTGCGTACCGGACTCGGGAATGCACGTCGGGTGGATCTGGGTGTAGCAGGGGTTCGCGAACAGCGCGCCCTTGCGGTGCGCCCGCCACGAGGCGGTGACGTTGCAGCCCTTGGCGTTGGTGGACAGGAAGAACACGTTGCCGTAGCCGCCCGAGGCCAGCACCACGGCGTCCGCGAACTCCGTGGTGATCTCGCCGGTGACCAGGTCGCGGACCACGATGCCGCGGGCCTTGCCGTCCACTACGATCAGGTCGAGCATCTCGTGCCGGGCGTTCATCTCGATGTTGCCGAGGGCGATCTGCCGTTCCATCGCCTGGTACGCGCCGAGCAGCAGTTGCTGGCCCGTCTGCCCACGGGCGTAGAACGTGCGGGAGACCTGGGTGCCCCCGAACGAGCGGTTGTCGAGCAGGCCGCCGTACTCGCGGGCGAACGGCACGCCCTGCGCCACGCACTGGTCGATGATGTTCACCGAGACCGCGGCCAGCCGGTACACGTTGGACTCGCGGGCCCGGAAGTCGCCGCCCTTCACGGTGTCGTAGAACAGCCGGTAGACGGAGTCGCCGTCGTTGCGGTAGTTCTTCGCCGCGTTGATGCCGCCCTGCGCCGCGATCGAGTGCGCCCGGCGCGGGCTGTCCTGGTAGCAGTACGACTTGACCCGGTAACCGGCCTCGGCCAGGGTCGCGGCCGCCGAGCCGCCGGCCAGTCCGGTGCCCACCACGATGACCGTGAGCTTGCGGCGGTTGGCCGGGTTGACCAGCTTGGCCGCGAACTGGTGGCGCTCCCAGCGAGTCTCGATCGGCCCGTCCGGCGCCGCGGTGTCGGCGATCGGGTCGCCGTCGTTCCAGAACTCGGACGCGATTGTCATGATCAAGCCACCAATCCGGTGAGGACCGCGAACGGGACCGACAGGTAACCGGCGACCAGGGTGACGGCGAGAACCAGGGCGACCGTACGCGCGACCCGCTCGCCGGCGACGGTCTGCTGGCCCAGCGTGCGCACCGCGCTGAAGATGCCGTGCCGCAGGTGGAACCCGACCGCGAGGATGGCGAGCGTGTAGAACAGCGTCACGTACCAGCGCTCGGGAGCGAAGTCGGCAACCACATTGGCGTACGGGTGCTCGCGGTCGCCGATCGGGTTGAGGTGCCCGGTCGTCAGGTCGAGGATGTGGAAGATGACGAAGAGCAGGATGATCACGCCGCCCCAGCGCATGGTCCGGGCCGCGTAGCTGCCCTGCACCTTGGGGCGGTGGGCGTAGCGCACCGGACGGGCCGCGCGGGCCCGCCGGGCCAGGACGACCGCGGCCGCGATGTGCGTGACCACCGCCAAGGTGAGGCCGGCCCGCTGGATCCACAGGAACCAGGTGTGCGGCAGCAGCGGCGCACCGAGGTCGCGCAGCCAGTGCGCGTAGTGGTCGAACGAGGTCGCGCCCACAAAGATCTTGAGGTTGCCGATCATGTGCGCGAACAGGAACAGGACCAGCACGATGCCGGTCACCGCCATCAGAATTTTGAGTCCCACGGACGACGTCCGCCGGGCGGGTTTCGCCGCCTGCGTGGGTGTCCTCGTGTCGACCGCCATGAAAGGAACGGTAGGAAGACTCTTGCGATTCGTCTAATGCATGATGACCTCAGTAAGCATAGAGATAAGCTATTGAGGTGCAACTCCAGCAGCTCCGATACTTCCTAGCAGTGGTCGAAACCCGGCATTTCACCCAGGCGGCCGAGAATGTGGCGGTCTCCCAGCCGACTCTCAGTAAGCAGATTCACACCCTCGAAGCCAGTCTCGGTGCCCCGCTGTTCGAACGCGTCCGCGGCGCGGTCACCCTCACCGCGGCCGGCGAGACGCTGCTGCCGCTCGCCCAGCGGATGGTGGCCGACGCCGACGCCGCCCGTGAGGCGGTGCGGGACATCGTCGGCCTGCGCCGCGGCGACGTGCGCCTCGGCGCCACGCCGAGCCTCTGCTCGTCGCTGGTCCCGCCGGTGCTGCGCACGTTCCGCGCCGAGCATCCCGAGATTCAGCTGTACGTGACCGAGGGCAGTTCGCAGGACCTGATCGAGAGCCTGCTCGCGCACACCCTCGACCTGGCGCTCATCGTGCAGCCCGAGGAGGGCGTCGACGAGGCCCTGGCCACCGAGCCGGTGCTGCGCGAGAGCCTCGTGGTGGCCTCGGTCTACGACCGCCCGCCGCCCACCCCGTACGACCAGATCGCCCTGTCCGAACTGGAGCACACCCCGCTGGTGATGTTCCGGTCCGGATACGACATCCGCGGCGTCACCCTGGAGGCGTGCCGGCGGGCCGGGTTCACCCCGACGTTCGCGGTCGAGGGCGGCGAGATGGACGCGGTGCTGGCCTTCGTCGAGGCCGGGCTGGGGGTGGCGCTGGTGCCGAGCATGGTACTGGCCAACCGCCCGGCGCTGCGGGCCACGCCGCTGGCCCCGCCCGGCATGCGGCGCACCATCGCGCTGGCGCACCGGAAACGGTCGATCATGCCGCACGCCGCGCAGGCGCTGCGGGCCACCCTGCTCACCCACGTGGCCACCGAGGAACTGCCGTCCGGCGTCCGGCCGCTCTAGGGCTGCTTCAGAACCTGGTGATCGCCCACCAGCGGTCGAACAGCTCGCGGTCGCCCTCGACCGCGGCCGGCTCGCGCCGGCGGTTGAGCACCAGCAGCAGGTCGGTGACCGGCGCCGAGACCGTCACGTCGGCCGGTGCGGTGCCGGCCCGCCAGGAGAGCCCGCCGGCGTCCAGTGTCGCGTGCCAGCCGTCGCCGGTGTCGGTCGCGGTGAACTGGAGCCGCTCGCCGTCGCCGGCGAACTTCCCGACGATCTCGAAGACCAGCAGCATGTCGGCGATGCCGTCGGCGGCCAGGTCGGGTGCGAGCCCGCCGGTCACGTCGTGGTCGATCTCGTCGGCGTCGAACCGGTGGATGATCAGATCGTGCACCATCCGGCGCAGCCAGAAGCCGGCCGTCTGGTGTTGCGGCTGCCAGGTCCACACCCGGCCGTCGAACCCCAGGTCGCGCACCGCGTCGGTGAGCCGCCGCGCGCCGGACGCCAGCCAGCCGGCCCACTCGGCCGGATCGTCGGGCGCGTCGACCAGCCGGTAGGGCGCGGGGCTGTCGCGGCGCGCCTCGATGATCCCGGCGGCCAGCCGGTGGCCGCTGCCGACGTGGGTCACCAGATCGCGCACGGTCCACTCGGGACAGGCTGGCACCACCGCCTCGGGGAACTGGCCGGCCGCGGCCGCGGCCAGCCGGGCCGTCTCCGCCTCGAGTTCCGCCGCGTACCGCTCGGGCGCCAGCCAGCTCATGACCTTGACCCTACCCGGTTACAGGGCGCAATTAGCCGCCGATGACGATCCGTGTTCGCCGATGTCGGAGCGCTCCGCTGAACGGTGGTAAATGCCGCTGCCCGTTCTCGCTGACGGTATTGATCAAATTGGATCGGCTACCGTCTGCTTTTGTTACGTGGGCGCATTCCGGACCAATTAAAGATCCGCTCCGGTGCAGGTGAAGTGCCATGCCCGCCGAAATCTGCCAAACATTTCTCGACCCGGTTGCCAGACCCAGATATCGGGCTACTATTCGGGCCATTCCCCAATGGACCTTGGCGTGGAGGGCGGTGCATGTCGGAACTCGTGAGGCGCGAGCCGCAACCCCCCTCGCCCGAGCACGGCCACGAGCCCGACGAGCAGCCGCCCAGCGCGGTCATGCGGGTGCTGCTCGGGGTCAGCATCGTGCTGGTGCTCGTCCTGGTGGCGAGCGGCACCGCGTGGTGGCTGTACTCGCAGGAGCCGGTCGAGCAGTCCGCCGCCCGCGAGGCCGGTCCGTGCAGCCAGGCCGACCTGCGGGTGATCGCGGCGCCCGAGATCGCGCCGGTGGTGCAGGCCGCGGCCCGCACGGTCAACGGCGGCACCGACTGCGGCCCGATCGCGGTCATCGCGCAGGAACCGGACGCCACCGCCACCGCGTCGCAGCAGCCCGACGTGTGGATCCCGTCCAGCAGTTCCTGGCTGCGGATCGCGCTGGTCGGCGGCAGCACGGCCTACCAGGTGGAGGACGAGCCGCTGGCCCGCAGCCCGATCGTGCTGGCTGCGCCCGCCGAGGTGGCCGGCCACTTCGCCAAGGGTGACCAGACGTCCTGGATCGACCTGATGGCCGGGGTGGCCAGCCGCCGGGTCCCGGCCATGACCATGCCCGACCCGCTGCACACCAGCGTGGGGATGCTCGCGGTCTACGCCATCCACACCGCGATGGCCAAGAGCACACCCGACGCGGGCATCGCCCAGTTGCGGGCGCTCACCCTGCGCAGCCGGCTCAAGGACGTCTCGGCCAACCCGGCGGCGCTGCTGGAAAAGGTGGCCGGCCAGACCGACGCGACCGCGGTGGCGAACGACGTGGGCGTCTTCCCGATCACCGAGCAGCAGCTCACCACGTACCAGCGCGCCGGGAACGCGGTGCGGCTGACCGGCTCGTTCCCGGCCGACGGCCTGATCGAGGCCGACTACCCGTACGCGGTGTCCACCTCCACGGCGCACCGCGACCTGGCCGACCGCCTGCGCGCCGCGATCACCGCGCCGCTGCTGACCGATGCGGGCTTCCGGCCGTACGCGATGTCCCGGACCATCGCGGTGCCGGAGCGTTCCGACAAGCTGCTCGCCCCCGCCCTGCAGTGGGCCCAGTACCGCAGCATGGAGTTCCAGGTGCTGCTGCTGATCGACGCGTCCAGCTCGATGAACATCAAGGCCACCGACAAGACCGGCAAGGCCACCACCAAGGCCGGCCTGCTGCGCCGGTCCGGCCTGGACGCGGCCCGGCTGTTCGGCGACGAGACCAGCATCGGCATGTGGCTCTTCGGCACGCCCGCGGCCGACAGCCCCGCGCACACCGAGGCGGTGCCGTTCGGCCCGATCACCGCGCAGTTGGGCGCGAAGTCCCGGCGCGACACGCTGGCCACCGCGATCGGCGAATATCAGGCGCCGACGCTGGCCGGGACCCCGCTCTTCCAGACCATTCTGGACGCGCAGGCCGCCATGCGCCCGCGGGTCAAGCCCCAGACGATCACCCTGGTCATCGTGCTGAGCGACGGCACCGACGGCGAATCCAAGTACGCGATGCCGAAAAAGACGTTCCTCGACCGCCTCAAGAAACAGCAGGACCCCAAGCGCCCGGTGCCGATCATCGCGGTCGGCTTCGGACCGGACGCCGACATGACCACGCTCACCGACATGGCCAAGGCCACCGATGGCAAGGCGATCGCCGCCAAGGACCCGGCCGACCTGGCGTCGGCGATGGCCAAGGCGTTCCTGGCGGCGCACGCCCCGAGCTGACCCGCACACCCCGCCGCCGGCAGTGCGGCGCTCGCCCGGGCCTTTGCCGCAGACGTTCCCCGGTGGCGCTCGTCCGCGACGCGATGTTGTCGATCTGCTGTTCGGGGATGTTCGGGGATCTGCTCGGGACGGCGGCGAGATCGGTCCCGGCATGCGGTTGTGGTGCTCATCAAGTGGGACGTGAAGCGCCCCGACTGGGAATCGAAGCGCCCGGCTGGGAACAAAGCCCCCCGCTCGGAATCGAACCGTCGCGGTGGAAGTGGTGTTGGGCGCGATCCCGATAAAGGCGGCCAAAACGCACCGGTCCCGGCCGCCCAAGAGCGGCAGTACGGGATCGGGGCGTCCGGGCCCTCCGGCTGCGGCGGCCCAGCCCCTGCGGCGGCCGGTGGCAGGGTCAGCCGTTGGTGGTGCGCATTGCCAGGGTGCGCGGTGACGCGGCGTTCAGGTCGTACCGGTTGCCGGCCGCCCAGATCGTCGACGGGCCGGTGGCGGTGGCGTCCGCCAGCAGGCCGGGCAGCGTGCCGGCCTCCGGGACCCAGGCCGAGCCGGACCACCGGGCGATCGTGCTGCCGAACGCGTACACCCTGGTCGGGGAGAGGGCCGCGACGCTGCGGAAGCCCTGGCCGTCGTTCGGGGCGCCGGTCAGGAACGAGCGCTGCCAGGTCGACCCGTTCCAGTGCAGGGCGATCGGCATCGTGGTGAACAGCGTGCGGTGGAAGGCCCGGCCGACGATCCAGACGTCGTTAGCGGCGATCGCGACGACGTCGTGGAGGGCCGGCACCGAGAACGTCGCGTCCGACTCGCTGCCGGGCACGGCCACCCGGGACCACGCGGTGCCGTTCCAGCGCAGCACGAGCCCGGTGGTGGTGCCGCCGTACCCGTCGAAGCCCATGTTGCCGATCGCCCAGATGTCGTTTGCCGACGCGCCGTCGATGTCGGTCAGCAGGTTGGTGGTGGCGTCCGGGTTCGGGCTGGGCACGACGGTCCAGGCCGTGCCGTTCCACCGCTGGATCAGCGTGCGGTTGCCGGGCTGGGTGCTGGCCGAGTAGGACCCGACCGCCCAGGCGTTGGTGGCGGAGAACGTCTTGACGCCGGCCAGGCGGGCGCCGAGCGCATTCGGCGGGGCCGGGCTCGGCACGACGCTCCACGAGCCGCCGGTCCAGCGTTCGACCAGAGTGCCCGAGTTGATCGCGCCGCCGGCCTGGACGACCTCGCGGCTGCCGACCGCCCAGACGTCGGTGGCCGAACTGCCGTCCACTCCGGAGAGTTCGCCGGCCAGACCGGGCTCGGCGCGATCGTCCACGCGCCGCCGGCCAGCCGGGCGATGAGCGGGCGCTGGAAAGGCTGTGCCGGGGTGTGATCGGCCCGGCCGACCGCCCAGACGTCGGTGGCGCCGGCCGCGTCGACACCGAAGAACTCGTTCGGGCCGGCCGAGGCGTTCGGCGTCGGCACCACCGTCCAGGTGGCGGCGAGCGCCGGGTCGGCCGGCAGCAGGATGAGAACCGGAATCGCCACAGCGAGCAGGGTGCGGTGACGTGAGATCGACATTTTCGAGCCCCCTTTTGGGAAATGCCGTCATCGTCCCGCCGGGGTTTTCCGCAAGTCCACGAACGCGTCGCGGACCGGCGTCATCTGGGTATCACGACCCGTATCTATTAACAAGTCTTGTCGAACAAGTGTCCACAGTGGCAACATCCAGGGCAAGATCAAACCACATGGGGGAACGATGAAATTGAAGCGTGGTATGCGTCTCGGCGCCGCCGTTGCGGCCGGCTTGCTGGCCGTGGCGCTGACGCCGGCCGGGGCGAACGCCAAGCCCGGCGACGGCTGGTTCGCGATGGTCAATCAGAAGAATCCGGGCAGGTACTACATGGACGTCAACCCCGGGGTTGGTTCCGTGGTCACGGTGGCGGGGGCCCAGTCCGGCGACGGCGGAAATCTGCAAGGGCGGCAGGAGTGGCGCCGGGTCAACTTCAGCGACGGCACCTTCATGTTCCGCAGCGCCGGCACCTCGAACCAGTTCGCGCTGTCGCTCGCCGGCAACGGTTACGACAACGGGACGCGGGTCGTCTCGTGGTGGTACCAGGAGGACAACCCGAACCAGTATTGGATGCAGGAGAAGTACTGGGGCAGCAACATCTATCAATACCGCAATCTCGGCGCCAGCGCGAAGGCCCACGTCTCGATGTGCATGGCCGTCGCGGGCGCCGGGGACGGCTCGATCCAGCCCGGTGACGAGGTCATCATCTTCCGCTGCGGGAGCGGCGCGGACCAGCAGTGGTACCAGTACGACAACTGACCCGCTGAGCGTGCGGTCCCGCCCGGGCCTCAGGGGCGGGCGGGACCGATCCGGTCGGCGACCATCTGGGCCGACAGGGTGACCATCGGCAGCCCGCCACCCGGGTGCACCGAGCCGCCCACCAGCCACAGGCCGCCGACCGGGCCGCGGTTGGGCGGGCGCAGCAGGCCGCCCGCGGTGCCATAGATCGCGCCGCCCGGCGCCGCGGTGTCGGCGGCCAGGTCGGCCGGGGTGCGGACCTCGCGGAACACCAGCCGATCGCGCACGTCCAGGCCGCGGTGGGCCAGAAGCTTCACAACATGGTCGGCGTACGCGTCGGCCAGCCCCGGGCGGCGCCAGTCGGTCGCCCGCCAGCCGCGGCCGTGCGGGGGCGCGTTGACCAGCACGAACCACGCCTCGGTGCCGGGCGGGTGCACGCCCGGGTCGGCCGCCCGGGTGATGAAGATCGTGGGGTCGGACGCCGGCACCGCGCGCCGGCCCGCGGAGCCGAAGATCGCGTCGAACTCGGCGTCGTAGTAGCCGGGGAAATAGACGGTGTGGTGGGCCAGCGCCGGCGTCTCGCCGCGCACACCCAACAGCAGGACAAACCCGGCCAGGCTGCGATCGGCCAGCCGCGCCAGCCGGCCCGGGGTGGGCAGCAGATCGCGGTAAAGGGTGAGAGCGTCCACATCGGACACGACGATGTCGGCGGGAATGAAGCGCTCGGTGGCGCCGGATGCCGCCGCCTCGGTCGTCGCGGTCCGGTGGCCGGCGCCGGATTTCGGAGGGCCGGCCCGCTCCGTCACCCGGATGCCGCAGGCCAGGCCGCCGGCGGTCGCGATGCCTGTTACTTCGGAATTCAGGAAAATGTGGACGCCCAGCTCGGTGCAGCGGTCGACCAGGGCGGTGCCGAGCGTGCCCAGGCCGCCGGGCAGATACCAGCCGCCAAAGTGCAGTTCGGCATACGGGATGGCGGCCAGCGCGGCCGGGGCGCGGCGTGGGTCGGTGCCGGTGTAGGTGGCGTACCGGTCCAGCAGCATCCGCAGCCGGGGGTCGCGCAGGTAGTGCCGGCCCAGGTGGCGCAGCGTGCGGCCGGGGGCGATGGCGGCCAGGCCGGGCAGCCGCCAGGACAGGGCGGCCAGCGTGGCGGGGGTGACCGGACGTTGCAGCACCGAGCGCCAGGATGCCCGCCAGATGCGTTCGGCGCGGCGCCAGAAGCGGTGCCAGTCGTCGGCGGCGGCCACGCCGAGGGCGTCGCGGATGCGGTCCAGGAAGACCTCGTGGTCCGCGGCGGAGTCGAGCACCGTGCCGTCCGGGAAGACGTGCCGCACCACCGGGTCGAGCGCGACCGGGCGCAGGTGCAGGTCGTCGAACACCTGCGGCAGCGTCAGCAGGCTCGGCCCGGTGTCGAAGCGGAAGCCGTCCCGCTCGTGGACACCCAGCTTGCCGCCGGCCACCGCGGACCGCTCGTGCACCTCGACCTCGTGCCCGGCCTGCGCCAGCCGGACCGCCGCCGTCAGCCCGCCGACCCCGGCCCCGATGACCGCGATCCGGCTCACCGCAACCACCCCGCGGTCACGTCGGGCACGGTCATCACGATCCGGCTCACAGCGGCCGGCCCTTCCAGGTCAGGGCGCCGCGGCGACGCAGCCGGAAGGACCGCGCCACCAGCCAGCCGAACAGCACGATCGACGCCGGGTGGGCCAGGGCGTCCGGCCAGGCACGTCCGCCGGTCACGCTCGCCGCGGTGGCACGACCACAAACCCCTAGCAGGTACGCCGTGAGCGCGATCGCGGCCCAGCGGAACTCCCCGGACGCGGCCAGGATCGGGGCGGCGACGGCGGGAGCCGCGTACAGCAAAAGCAGAATGACCACGACGGCGCCGGCGGCGGGGGCGGAGCCGAACGAATGCCAGAGCGACTTGCCGTAGCCGGCGACTAGTGCGGGCCAGGTCGCATACATCCGGCAGGACGCCGCGGGGGAGCCGTCGGCCAGCGCGATCCGGCCGCCGGTGCGTTTGACCTGCCGGGCCAGGGCGATGTCCTCGAGGACGTCGGCGCGCACCGCGGCATGACCGCCGGCGCGCTGGTAGCCGGCGCGGTCGACCAGGAGCCACTGGCCACCGGCCGCGGACAGCGACGGTCGCGGCGAGCGTTCCATGGCGCGCAGCGGGAGGAAGGTGAGCCAGGACCACTGGAGGAGGGGCTGGACCAGGCGGCCGGCGCCGGTGATTTCCGGGTACGGGGACAGCAGCGTCACGCCGGTCCGGCGCAGCAGGGTGGTGGCCCGGCGGATCGCGTCGGGGGCCAGCACCACGTCGGCGTCCACGAAGGACAGCACGTCGGCGCCGGCGGCGGCCTCGGCCAGTTGATGGCAGGCGTGCGGCTTGCCGAGCCAGCCGGCCGGGAGCGGCGCGCCGGTGAGCAGTCGTACCTTGTCGCCGGCCGCCGCGCGTACCACCTCTGCGGTTTGGTCTGTCGAGCCGTCGTCCAGGACGAATATCGTCAGGCCGGGCACGCCCTCCTGGGCCAGCAACGACTCGAGACACGGCTGGACCCGGTCGGCCTCGTTGCGCACCGGCAGCAGGACGGCGACCTTCTCGGACACGGTCGCGGCCGGCGGCAGGCGTCGCAGCAGCGCCGCGTTGACCACCGTGTGCGCGGCCAGCGCCGCCCAGGGCAGCAGCACCAGCCAGCTCATCGGCGCCGCCTCACCACGTGGACCGCGAGCGGGATCACGACCATGCCCATCACGGCGCCGCCCCAGGCCGCGGAGGCCGGCAGACCCAGGAAGACGGCGTGGGCGAGCACGGAGGAAGCGTACGTCCACAACCAGAGCGCGAGGATCGGCGCGTCCGCTCGCAGCGGGGTGCGGCCGGCCTCGCCGGTAGCCGCAGCCAGGCAGGTCATCAACAGCAGCGCGAATCCCAGCCAGCCCAGATAGTTGCCGATCGGCACGCCGGGGACGCCGGGCAGCGCGGGCACCGGGTCGTGCCAGCGCCAGTAGCCCTCGGCGACCATCTGCGGGTCGAGGAAGAGGTCCCACGCGGCCAGGCCCACGGCCGCCACCACGATGCGCAGCCGGCGGCCCAGGTGCACCGCGGCGAGCCAGGCCGGCCAGGCCATCCAGGTCCAGGCCAGCGGGATGATCAGCGGGACGCCGAGGATCTTGGGACCGAGCTCGCCGGAGTAGTCGTAGGTGCCGAACGGGAAACCGGTGGCCACCCCGACCGCCTCGACCGCGAAGCCACCCAGCGTGGCCGTGCCGACCAGTGCGGCGGCCGCGCGCGGGCCGCGGGTGCGCCAGGCGTGCGTCACCGACAGCAGGTAGCCGAGCAGCACCGTGGTGACCGTGAACGCGGCCCGGGTGCCGCCGTCGGTGAGCGGATAGCAGATCTGGGTCAGGACCAGCGCGCCGAGCAGGAACCACATCTAAATGCCGACGATGCCCGGCGAGTCCTCGGCGGGGCGGTCGACCACCGGCAGGTCGCGGCCCAGGATTGCGAACGCCCGCTCGTCGCCCGGGAACAGGAAGTCGCGCAGCACGTCGACGAACTCGAAGCGGCGGTACAGCCGCCAGGCCCGGGACCGCTGCTCGTCGGCCTCGGGGGTGGACAGCAGCACGGACTTGCCGTCGGCCATCGCGAGCAGGGCCCGCAGTTGCCGGGCGCCCACGCCGTGTCCCTGCGCGGCCGGGCGGACGTGCAGCTCGACCACCTCGAAGCAGTCGCTCAGCCACTGCTCGCGGGCCGGTTCGTCGAGCGCCGAGCGCACCTGGTCGTGCCACCACTGGCCGGGACCGGAGGTGTAGCCGTACCCGAAGCCGGCCAGCCGGCCGTCGGTGGTCAGCGTCGCGACCGCGCGGAAGCCCTGGCGCCGGACGTGCGCGCCGATGTAGCCGCGGCGGGTCTGCAGCAACTCCTGGCGGTAGCCCATCGCCTCGCCGTAGACGGCGACCACGTCGTCGAGCCGTCGCAGCAGGTCGTCCGGCTGCCACGCAACGAGCCTCATACCCGTCCAACCTCTCCGCCCGCCACCTTGCCGGTCCAGCCCAGCACCGACCGGTCGCCGCTGATGCCACGGACCGCGAACCGGGCGAACAGCTCCTCGGCGTACCACCGGTCGCCCGGCGTGCGGGCTATCACCGCGCGATGCTCCGGCTGACGGTACGCGAACGCGGTCAGGTCCGCCGCATCCCGCCATACGCTGACCGTGCCCTGCCAGCCGATCGGTGCCTCGCCGATGCCGAACCGGGCGAGCAGTCCGGGGGCGGCGGCGAGTTCCCGGGCCACCGGCGGGATGGCGCGCCAGAAGGTCAGCGCGCGGGTGGGTCGCAGGCGGGCGCGGGTCAGCGCGAGCACCATGCCTTTTTCCCGATTTTTCGGGACTTCTGCGCGGAACGGATCGCGGCCCGACCAGCTGCCGCGGCTGGCCAGCGGTTCCAGGTCGAGGCGCGCGGATGCGGCGGCCAGACGATCCCAGCCCGGGAACGACACCGGCTCGTCGCTCACGGTCAGCGCCGCGTACCTGGTCAGATCGGCATCGCCCGGACCGAAGCTGGTGCCTGTACCCGTACCCAGGAATTTCGCGAAGCGGACACCCGGCGGCCGGCGCCGGGCGAAGGCCAGGCGCAGCAGCGCGGCACCGGCCCGTCGCGGCGGCACCCGCCACACGTGCAGCGTGACCGGCATCGTGGGTCAGGCCACCTCGGCCGGCGTGCCGGCGCTGACCCGGACCAGCTCGGCGTAGGTGATCGGGAAGACCGCGCGGGGCACGCCGCCGGCCGCCCAGATCACCGGATAGTGCTCCAGCGCCACGTCGACCAGGGTGCGCACCGGTTTGGGATGCCCGACCGGAGCCACCCCGCCGATCGGCTGGCCGGTGTGCTCGCGGACGAAGTCGGGGCTGGCCCGGCGCAGCTTCGCGATGCCGAGGAGGGCCGCGACCTTGGCGGTGTCCACCCGGTGCGCGCCCGAGGTGAGCACCAGCAGCGGCTCGCCGTCGGCATCGAAGATCAACGAATTCGCGATCTGGCCGACCTCGACGCCGAGTGCGGCGGCCGCGGCCGGAGCGGTGTGCACGGCCTCATCCAGTACGACGACCTGCGCGTCACCGGCGCCCGCGGCGTCCAGTGCGTCCCGGACCGCGATCACGTTGGGGTGCGTTTCCATCGGGCCATTATCCGGCCGGCCATTATCCGGGCACCGGTTGGAGAGCCGGCGTCCGTGGCGCGCTGGTGCCGGACACCCGGGCGGTCTCGGCGATCGTCACCCCGATCAGCACCAGCACGCCGCCGGACAGCTGGGCCGCGTTCAGGGCCTCGCCGGCGCCCAGCACCCGCCAGGCCACCGCGGCCGCGAGCACCGGCTCGATCATGCCGACGATGCCCACGCTGGTCGCCGGCAGGTGCCGCAGCGCGCCCGCGACCAGCAGATAGGGCGCGATCGTGCCGAGCACCACGATCGAGCAGCAGAGCAGCCACACCGGCACGCCGTGCACCACGGCGGTCAGCGGCTCCCAGCCCGGCGGGTTGCTGGTGGCGGCGCGGACCACCAGCCCGGCCGCCGCCGACATGCCGAACGCCCAGGTGGTCAGCGACAGCGTGTCCCGGGTCTTGAGGGTGTGCGCGCTCAGCACGTAGTAGGCGGCCAGCAGCACGGCCGCCCCGAAACCGGCGGCGACGCCCAGCGGGTCGAGCCGCAACTCGCCCCACACCTCGGCGACGCAGGCCAGGCCGGCCAGGCTGATCGCGAGACCGGCCCACAGCCGCGGCCGCACCCGGTGCCGCTGGCCGAACCGGGCCCACAGCGCGACCATCAGCGGCGCGGTGTATTCGAAGAGCAGGCCGATGCCGACCGGCAACCGGCTGATCGCCACGAAGTAGAGCATCGGCACCAGGAAGAAGCCGGCCACGCCGTACAGGATCAGGAGGGGAATCTCCCGGGGCGTGGCGCGCAGGCGTACCGCACCCGGTTTTAACAGGACGCTCAGCGCGAGCAGACCGATCGCCGCACCGGCCGCCCGGAGCAGCGTGAGCTGCGGCGCGTCGAAGCCGGCGCGCATCACCACCTTGGAGACCGTGCCGTTGATCGCGAACAGGGTGCCGGACAGGAGGACCATTCCGACGCCCAGCATCGGCCTCGTGCTTGTCATGTTTCCCTACAGTTGAACTGCTTCGACACTTTTGTCCCAGAGCTTCGCCGCCACGGCCGGATCGGTCGCGTGCCGCGCCGGCTGCTTGACCTGGTGCCCGACGTAGTAGGCACCGTTGACCAGTTCGCTCTGCGGCGCGGTGGCCAGCCAGGCCAGCAGGGCGCCGGCCTTCTCGGGGGTGACCAGGAACGGCGCGTATTTGTAGAAGAACCGGGTGAGCGGCCCGTCGCCGAAGTTGGTGCGCACCACGCCCGGGTGGAAGGACACGCTGAAGATGTCCGGCCAGCGGCGGGCGGCCTCGGCGGTGAAGAGGATGTTGGCCGATTTCGACCCGGCGTAGCGACGGTAGGAGCCCGCGTCGGCGGCGAAGTCGTCCGGGTTGGGGCGGCCCTCCATGTGCGCGCGGGAGGCGGTGTTGACCACCCGGGCTCCGGCCAGGCGCTCGCGCAGCAGGTGGGTGAGCAGGAACGGGCTCAGGTGGTTGCCCTGGATGGTGGCCTCGTAGCCGTCCACGGTGCGCCGGTATGCGCCGATCATGCCGCCCGCGTTGTTGGCCAGCACGTCGATCTTCGGGTAGGTGCTGAGCAGGTGTTCGGCCAGCTCGCGGACCTCCTTGAACGACTCGAAGTCGGCCTGGTAGCGGCCCGGTTCGCGCCCGCCGCCCGCCGCGCGCACCCGCTCGATCGCCGCGGCCAGCCGCTCCGGGTTGCGGCCCACGACCACGACCCGGTCGCCCTGCGCGGCCAGCTGCTCGGCCGCGGTCAGCCCCAGACCGGAACTGGCCCCGGTGATCACGATGGTTCGATCCATGCCCTCATCCTTTCACGTTCAATATCTGACCGAGGTCAGAGATTCCACTACCATGCGTGGGTGGACCAGATCGAGCAGGTGCGCGACTTCAATCGCTACTACACCCGGCGCCTGGGCGTGCTGAGCGGTCACTACCTGGGACTGGACCGCCCGTGGAGCGAGTCCCGGCTGCTCTACGAGATCGGCGACGGTGCCGACCTGCGCGACCTGCGCTCCCGGCTGGCTCTCGACTCGGGCTACCTGAGCCGGTTGCTGCGCTCATTGGAAGATCAAGGACTGGTGGCCGTACGCCCGCACGAGCGCGACGGCCGGGTCCGGGTGGCCGTGCCGACCGGTGCCGGGGTGCGGGCCCGGGCGGATCTGGAGGAGCGGGCCCGGCAGAGCGTCGGCGACCTGCTCGGGGAGCTGACGGCGGCCCAGCGTGACCGGCTGATCGCGGCCCAGCGGGAGATCCGGCAGTTGCTGCGGCTCGCGACGGTGGTGATCGCCCCGGTGCCGGATGACGCGGTCGAGGCGCGGGCGTGCCTGGCCGCCTACGCGGCCGAGCTGGACGGCCGGTTCCCGGAGGGATATGCGGAGAGCGCGCTGCTGGCCCCCGGCGAACTGGCGGCCACGGGTGGAGTGTTTCTGCTGGCCCGGGAGGGTTCGCTGGCGGTGGGATGCGGGGCGTGGCAGGCCATGGAGTTGTCGACGGTCGCCGAGATCCGGCATCTTTGGGTGAGCGGGGATGCGCGGGGCTTCGGCCTGGGGCGGCGGCTGCTGGGGGCGCTGGAGGAGTCGGCGCTGTCGGCCGGCCGGGGGACCTTGCGGCTGGGCACGCACCGGTCGCTGCCGGAGGCGATTGCGATGTACCGGGCGGCCGGCTACCGCGAGATCCCGTCCTACAGTGATTCGCCCTACAACGAGCTCACCTTCGAAAAGACCCCCTGACGGCAGCTCGGTGCTGCGGGCCGTGCGCGCGCTGCGGCCTTTGTTTCTCCTGGGTCGCGGGTGGTAGCCGCCGGAGGCGGAGTTCGCGGCTGTGCGGTGGTCTGGCCCCGCCCAGGCGTATCTCTTCTTTTTGGGTGTTTTGGTGGTTTGTGCGGTCTTGGAGTTCGGGTGGCGAACACGGCGGGCGCGGTTGCTTTTTTGTCGTACGGGGGTGCTAGTCTTCTTCTTGGTTAGAACGGATGTTCGAAAGCTTCGAACTTTCGTGCTAACTCCGGGAGTGGTGTTTCGCGGCACTGGTCCCGGGTGCGGCACCCGCGAAGTGCTGCACGTGAGGCTCCGGGCATTCGCGGGTCCGGTGCCTTCAGACAAGGCAGGACCGTCGTCCGCTGCCCCCGACCCCCGGTGGCGGGCGACGGACCCGCCGGTGAAGTCCGGCCGGGTGTGGTGTGGGGAAGCTTCACGCCCGGCCGGCTTGACCTTGGCTGTTGGTTTACTGCTGCGTCTTCCTCCGCAGCGATCGGTTCGACCCGGCACGTCGGATGCGAAACACGCGAGGAGACAACGACCATGGCTAGCAACACGGCTAGCAACACCATGGCTGGTAACACCATGGCTGGTAACTCGGCCTCGGGCCTTCTGGCCGGTCCCCGACTGGCGCATGCGCCGACCGCGGCTGTCCAGGCTGAGGCACCCACGGTCCCGGCGCACATGCTGCCGCACCGCACCCCCGCCCAGCTGCTGGCCATCGCCCGGCAGGGGCTCACGGAGGCGGCGCACACCCGGCCCGACGGCCTGCGATACGCGGCGGCGCACCTGGCTGCCCTGCGCGCGGCCGCCGCGGTGCTCGCGTCCCGGGCGCGTCCGGCCGCACCCACTCGGCGCAGCCGGGTGACCAGCGTGTGGTCGTTGCTCGTGCTGGTGGCGCCCGAGTTCGGTGACTGGGCCAGCTACTTCGCGCTCGGCGCCGGCAAGCGTGCGGCCGCGGAGGCCGGCATTCCCCGGGTGGTGAGCCCGCGCGAGGCCGATGACCTGCTGCGAGCGGCCGAACAGTTCGTGACGATCGTCGAGTCCACCCTGGGTCTCAGCTACCAGCCGCCCCTGGCGGCCTGATCGGTCCGCGCCGCCGCGGTGCCCGTCGTGGCGGCCGGTGACGGAGTTTGGCACCTGACTTTGCGTGGTGGCGGCGCGTGCTGCCTTGATGCCGCGCGCCTGGGTGCCGTCGGCGGGCGCGGGAGACACGGCAACACAGCTGGTCACGCGACTGGTGACACGACTGGTGACACAGCTGGGGTAACACGGAGCGGGGCAACGATGGCGGGACGCATGATCAACGGTGCGGCCGCCCTTGCTGAGCTGGTTCGGGCGGTTGGTGAAGTCGAGGAGCAGGGCGTTCACCGGGTGCTTCCGGTGGTGCCCGAACTGAGTGGGCTGCTGCCCGGTCGCGGGCTGCGCCGGGGGAGCACGGTCGCGGTGGCCACCGGTCGGCAGGCGCCGGCCAGCGGTGGCACGTCGCTGATGCTGGCGCTGCTGGCCGAGGCTTCCCGGTCCGGGTCGTGGTGCGCGGTGGTCGGGGTGCCGGCGCTCGGGGCGATCGCGGCTGCCGAGAGCGGCATCAGCCTGGACCGGTTCGCGCTCGTGCCCAACCCCGGGCCGGAGTGGCCGACCGTCGTGGCCGCGCTGATCGACGGGGTGGACGTGGTGGTCACGGCGGTGCCGGGGCCGGTGGCCGGGTCCGTCGCCGGACGCCTGGTCGCGCGGGCCCGGCAGCGCGGGTGCGTGCTGGTGCCGTTTGGCCAGTGGCCGGGCGCGGACGTGACGCTGCAGGTCACCGACGGTCGCTGGGAGGGCCTCGGGAACGGGCGCGGGCGACTGCGCCGGCGCGAGGTGACGGTGCTGGCGCGCGGGCGCGGGGCGGCGGCCCGGCCCAAAGAGATCACGATGTGGATGCCGGGGGTGACGGTCCGGCCGTTCAGCATTCCGCCGCCGCCGGTCGCCGCGGGAGCGTCGTCGCGGGGTGCTGCCGGTATCGGGTCGGGCCCGGTACCGCGGGGTGCTGTCGGGGGCGGCGGTCCGGCTTCGGGGGACGCCGCCGGCTTGCAGACCGGGTCGGCATTCGCGGGCGCTGCTGGGTCGGCATTCGCGGGCGCTGCCGGGTCGGCATTCGCGGGCGCTGCTGGGTCGGCATTCGCGGGCGCTGCTGGGTCGGCATTCGCGGGCGCTGCCGGGTCGGCATTCGCGGGCGCCGACGGGGGCGAGTCCGGGGCGGCGGTGGGTGGTGCGGCGAGCTTTGCGGTCGCCGGGGTGGAGATTGACGGGGCTGCCGGGCGGGTCGTTGCCGGTGCGAAGCGCCGGCGGCGCGGGGCGCTGTCGGCGGTGGTGTGACGGTGGGCGGCAACGGCGGCGGCGGGGAGGTTCGGACGCTTTTGCTCTGGTGTCCGGACTGGCCGGTGGCGGCGGCGGAGATTGTGGAGGGGGTGCCGGCTACCGGGCCGGTCGTCGTGCTGCGGGAAAACCGGGTGGTGGCCTGCTCGGAGGCGGCGCGGCTGGAGGGGGTGCGGCGAGGGCTGCGGCGCCGGGAAGCGCAGAGCCGGTGTCCGCGACTGGTGGTGGTCGACTACGACGCGGGGCGGGATGCGCGGGCGTTCGAACCGGTGGTGGCCGCGGTGGAAGAGGTGGCGGTCGGGGTCGAGGTGATCCGGCCGGGGGCCTGTGCGCTGGCGGCGCGCGGGCCGGCGCGGTACTTCGGCGGTGAGGAGGCGGCGGCCGAGCGGATTGTGGAGCAGGTTGCCGAGGCGTGCGCGGTGGAGAGCCAGGTGGGCATCGCCGACGGGGTGTTCGCGGCGGGGCTGGCGGCGCGGGAAGGACGGGTGATCGCGCCGGGGGAGACCCGGGCGTTCCTGGCCGGGATGACAATCGACGCGCTGGAGCGGCCCGAACTGGTCGACCTGCTGAAACGGCTGGGGATCGCGACGCTGGGCGACTTCGCGCGGTTGCCGCCGGGGGACGTGCTGACCCGGTTCGGCTTCGACGGGGCGCTCGCCCACCGGCTCGCCGCGGGACAGGATCACCGGCCGCTCGCCGTACGCCGCCCGCCTCTTGATCTTGATGTTGCGGACACCTACGACGAGCCTCTGGAACGGGTGGACGTGGCCGCGTTTGCCGGCCGCGCCCTGGCCGAGCGCCTGCACGACCGGCTCGCGGCGCACGGACTGGCCTGCACCCGGCTCGGCATCGAGGCGGTCACCGCCGACGGCCAGGAACTGCACCGGGTGTGGCGGCACGACGGCACGCTGACCGCGGCCGCGATCGCCGAACGGGTCCGCTGGCAACTCGACGGCTGGCTCACCGGCGCCCGCCGCGGCGCACCGTCCCGGCCCACCGCCGGCCTGGTGCGACTGCGCCTCGTCCCGGACGGCGTGCTGGTCCACCTAGGACTCCAGCCCGGCCTGTGGGGCGACGCCGGCGCCGAACGCGAACGCGCACACCGCGCCCTCAGCCGGGTGCAGGGCCTGCTCGGCCCGGAGTCGGTGGTCACACCGGTGCTGGGCGGGGGCCGCTCGGCCGACGACCAGATCCGCCTGGTCCCGTGGGGCGACGAACGCGAACCGGCCCGTCCGTCCGCCCCGCACCCGGAGCCCATCCGGGACCTCGTCACCACGCCCGTCCTGGCGGGGACGGGGGCGGAGGGAGAGGGAGAGCCGGCCGCGGTGATCTCGCTGGCGGACCGCCGGGGGGAGGGGCCGGATTTGCGAGATTCGGCGGAGGAGGGGTTGGCGTCGATCTCCCGGCTTCCGGTCGCGAGCGGGGCGGGGGCGGCGGTGGGCGCGGATTTGGGGGGTGTGGCGGGAGCGGTTGCGGGGAGGGCGACCCTGGCTGAGCCGGCCGCGAGCACGGCAGGTGACGGGGCCGCGGGGGATAAATCGGTCGCGATGGTTGCTCTGCCGCGCGGGGCGCGGCTTAAGGGCGGCGGGCGCCGGGTCGCACGTTCGCCGGTGCTGCCGCCCTGGCCGGGGCGTCTGCCCAAGCCCGCGCCCGCCGTGGTTCCGCCGCAGTCGCTGGGGGCCGTGGTCCTCGACGATGCCGGAACGCCGGTCGGGGTCAGTGCCCGGCTGGAACTGACCGGTGACCCGGCCGCCCTGGTGGTCGAGCGCGGCCAGCCCGTCGAGATCAGTGGCTGGGCCGGACCGTGGCCGGTGGATGAGCGGTGGTGGGCGCCGGGCGAGGGGCGGCGGCGGGCGCGGTTTCAGGTGGCGCTCGCCGACGGGCGGGCGTTGCTGCTGGTGCTGGCCGGTGGGCACTGGGCGGTGGAGGCCATCTATGACTAGCGCCGTCATGAGTAGCGGAGCGGGGTGACCGGATGGGCTTCCACAATCCACAGACGCCCTGGTCCGAGCTGGAGAGCGCACTGTCGGGGCAGCATCCGGTCATCGATCCGCTGGCGATCGACGCCGACGGTGGGGACTCGCCCGTCTGGAGTCGCAAGCGTCAGCCCTATCAGGCCCCGGCTCTGATCCGGCCGGGTGAGCGCGTCGTTCCCTATGCCGAATTGCACTGCCACACCAACTTCAGTTTCCTGGACGGGGCCAGCCACCCGGAGGAACTTGCCGAGGAAGCGGTCCGGCTCGGTCTGACCGGGCTGGCCGTCACCGACCACGACGGCTTCTACGGTGTGGTTCGTTTCTCCGAGGCGGCCGGCGGGCTGAAGCTGCCGACGATCTTCGGGGCCGAGCTCTCCCTCGAGCTGACCAAGCCGCAGAACGGTGAGCCCGATCCGGAGGGGCGGCATCTGCTGGTGCTGGCCCGGGACGCGGCCGGTTACGCCGCGCTGGGCCGGACCATCGGCGAGGGGCAGCTGGCCGGTGCGGAGAAGGGCAAACCGGACTACGGGCAGTTGGAGCAGATCGCCGAGCAGCTGCGTGGCCACGTGACGGTGCTGACCGGGTGCCGTAAGGGCCTCGTGCCGCACGCCCTGGCCACCGGCGGGATCGAGCGGGCGGCCTGGGAACTTGACCGGCTGACCGGGTTGTTCGGCGCCGAGCATGTCGCGGTGGAGCTGACCGATCACGGCGACCCGTACGACGGGGACCGGAACGACCTGCTGCACCAGCTGGCGCTGAGCCGGCGGCTGCCCGCGGTGGCCACCAACAACGTGCACTACGCGGCACCGGCCCGGCGCCGGCTCGCCACCACCCTGGCCGCGATCCGGGCGCGGCGCAGCCTCGACGAGATCGACGGCTGGCTGCCCGCGGCCGGCACCGCGCACCTGCGCAGCGGTGCCGAGATGGCCCGCCGGTTCGCCGACTATCCGGGCGTGGTGGAGTACGCCGCCGAGTTGGGTTCCGCGCTCGCTTTCGACCTGCAACTGGTGGCGCCGCAGCTGCCGGACTTCCCGATCCCGGCGGGGCACACCGAGATGAGCTGGCTGCGGGAGCTGACCATGCACGGCGCCCGGGAGCGGTACGGCCGGCCGGAGGAGGTGCCGGAGGTCTACGCGAAGCTGGAGTACGAGCTCCAGATGATCGAGGACCTGGACTTTCCCGGCTACTTCCTGGTGGTCTACGACATCGTCCGGTTCTGCCGGGAAGAGGACATCTACTGCCAGGGGCGCGGGTCGGCGGCGAACTCCGCGGTGTGTTTCGCGCTCTACATCACCAATGTGGACGCGTTCGAGTATGACCTGGTCTTTGAGCGGTTTCTGGCGCCGGAGCGGGACGGGCCGCCGGACATCGACGTCGACATCGAGTCGGATCGGCGCGAGGAAGTAATCCAGTACGTCTACCGGAAGCACGGCCGTAGGCACACGGCGCAGGTCGCCAATGTGATCTCGTATCGCCCGCGTTCCGCCGTACGGGATGTGGCTAAGGCTTTTGGATTTTCACCCGGTCAGCAGGATGCCTGGAGCAAACAGATCGACCGCTGGGGGAGCGTCGCGACCGTGGACGTGGAGGACATCCCGGAGCAGGTCGTGACGTTTGCGAACGAGCTGCAGACTTTTCCCCGGCACCTCGGCATCCACTCCGGCGGCATGGTGATCTGCGACCGGCCGGTGAGTGAGGTGTGCCCGGTCGAGTGGGGCCGGATGCCGGGCCGCACCGTGCTCCAGTGGGACAAGGACGACTGCGCCGCGATCAACCTGGTCAAGTTCGACCTGCTCGGCCTCGGCATGCTGTCCGCGCTGCACTACGCGTTCGACATGATCGAGTCCAAGCTGGACTTCACCAACATCCGGCCGTCGGACGCCGAGGTGTACGAGATGCTGTGCCGCGCCGACTCGGTCGGAGTGTTCCAGGTGGAGAGCCGGGCGCAGATGGCCACGCTGCCCCGGCTCAAGCCACGGGTCTTCTACGACCTGGTGGTGGAGGTGGCGCTGATCCGGCCGGGACCAATTCAGGGCGGCTCGGTGCACCCCTACATCCGGCGCAAGAACGGGCTGGAGGAGTGGACCATCCCGCATCCGACGATGGAACGGGCGTTGGAGAAGACGCTGGGCGTACCCCTTTTTCAAGAGCAACTGATGCAGCTGGCGATGGACTCGGCGGGGTTCACCCCGATGGAGGCCGACAAGCTGCGCCGGGCGATGGGCTCGAAGCGGTCGGTCCGCAAGATGGAGGAGATGCGGGAACGCCTGTACGCCGGGATGGCGGCGAACGGCATCACCGGTGAACTCGCCGACGACCTGTTCGTGAAGCTGTGCGCGTTCGCGAACTACGGCTTCCCGGAGAGCCACGCGATCAGCTTCGCGTACCTGGTCTATGTCAGCGCCTGGCTCAAGCGGTACCACCCGGCCGCGTTCTGCGCGGCGTTGCTGAATGCGCAGCCGATGGGCTTCTATTCGCCGCAGTCGCTGGTGGACGACGCCCGGCGGCACGGGGTGGAGGTGCGCCGCCCGGACATCAACCTGAGCGACGCGGCCGCGACGCTGGAGTCCACCCCCGGCACGCGACGAGGTGCTCTCCCGGGTGAGCCGCCGCATGTGTGGGGCCTGAACGGCCCGGCCGTGCGGCAGGGGCTGAAGAGCATCCGGACGATCGGCGACGAGCTGGCCGAGAAGATCGAGAACGAGCGGCGCGCGACCGGCCCGTACCGCAGCATGACCGACCTGGCCCGGCGTACCGGATGCACCGCCGCGCACCTGGAGGCGCTCGCCACCGCGGACGCGTTCGCGGGCTTCGGCCTGTCCCGCCGGGAGGCGCTCTGGGCGGCCGGTGCTGCGGCGCAGGACAAGCCGGACCGGCTGCCGGGGACGGTGACCGGGACCGAGGCGCCGATGCTGCCCGGGATGAGCGAGGTGGACCGGCTGGTCGCGGACGTGTGGGCGACCGGGCTCTCGCCGGAGACGCACCCGGCGCAGTTCCTGCGGGCGGAGTTCGAGCGGGTGGGTGCGTTGCCGATCGCGCAGCTGACCGGGGTGGAGGCCGGCACCCGGATCCGGGTGGGCGGGATCGTCACGCACCGGCAGCGGCCGGCCACCGCGGGCGGGGTGACGTTCGTGAACCTGGAGGACGAAACCGGGATGTTGAACGTGACCTGCTCGGAAGGTTTGTGGTTGCGGTATCGGCGGGTGGCGCGCACCAGCTCGGCGCTGATCGTGCGGGGACGCCTGGAGAAGGCCGAGGGTGTGCTCAACCTGGTGGCGGACCGGTTGGAGGCGGCCACCCCGCCGGTGACGCCGGCCTCCCGCGACTTCCGCTGAGTCAGCGGGTATTCTGCCGCTTTCGTCGGAATTGCACCTTACGGGGGCGGGTTTGTTTCACATCATCAGTCTTGTCGCGGCGCTGGCAGCCGTCCCGGCTCCCGGCTATGGGGACGGCTCGAGCCGGCAGCCGGGGGCGCGGCTCGAGGTCAGCTACCTGGCCGATGCCGGGCACGCCGCGGCCGTGAAGCTGGACTGCGAGCCGGTCGGTGGCGGGCATCCGCAGGGTGAGCAGGCGTGCCGGGCCCTCGACGCGGCCGGCGGCGACCCGGAACGGATCTCGCCGACGCTGAACGCGTGCATCACGATCTATGCGCCGGTGCTGGCCGAGGTGCGCGGCACCTGGCACGGCACGACGATCGCGTGGCGGCACCGGTACGGCAACATCTGCGAAATGCGGCGGGCCACCGGCGGCGCGCTGTTCGACTTCTAATCCACCACAAGGCCCGGCGGGTGGGTGCCGATACGCTGCCCCTGTGGAAAGCGCATCCTCCCGTACGGCCAAACCACTCGTGACCGCCCGCACCGCCGCGGTCTGGCAGGTGCTCCGCCGCGAGCTGGACCGGCACGCCGGTCGCGAGCTGACCGTGCTCGACGTCGGCGGCGGCACCGGCGGTTTCGCGGTGCCGATCGCCCAGGCCGGGCACGCCGTCACGGTGGTCGACGCCAGCCCCGACTCGCTCGCGGCACTGACCCGGCGGGCCGCCGACGCGGGCGTGGCCGAGCGGGTGCGCGCGGTGCAGGGCGACGGCGACGCGCTCGCCTCCCTGGTCGAGCCGGGCAGCGTCGACCTGATCCTGTGCCACGCGGTGCTAGAGGTGGTCGACGATCCGGCCGACGTGGTGACCGCGATCGCCGCTGCGCTGCGTCCCGGCGGTGCGGTCAGCCTGCTGGTGGCCGGGCGTGCGGCCGCGATCCTCAACCGGGCCGTCAACGGTCACCTGCGCCAGGCGTCCGCGCTGGTCACCGATCCGGAGGGGCGGGCCGGCAAGCGCGACACGCTGCGCCGCCGCTATGACGCGGACAGCGCCGCCGACCTCTTGCGCTCGGTGGGGCTCAAGGTCGAGGAGACCCACGGCGTACGCGTCCTGGCCGATCTCCTGCCGGCGGCGGTCGTCGAGGAGGACCCGCAGGCCCTGCTCGAACTCGAGCTGGCGCTGTCGGACCGCCCGCCGTTCCGGGACATCGCCGCCCAGCTGCACGTCTTCGCGCGCCGCACGTGACCGCCGAGGTCCCGGCCGACCTGCTGCCGGCCAGCGCGCTGGCACCGGTCCGACCCGCATACGGCACCGGCAGCCTGGCCGACCTGTTGCCCAGCGTGTCCGCGGTGCTGGGCGTGCCGGGCGCGACTGATGTGCTGGGGCTGGCCGCGCACCTGGACGGCGTGGACCGGGTCGGCGTGCTGCTGGTCGACGGCCTGGGCGCGTACCAGTTGCCGGTGGCGTCCCCGCACGCGCCGGTCCTGGCCGATCTGGCGGCTGGCGGTGGTGGGCACGCCGGCACGTTGACCGCGGGCTTCCCGTCGACGACCCCGGTCAGCCTCGTGACCGTCGGCACTGGTGCCCTGCCCGGCGCCCACGGCATCCTTGGCTTCACCGCCCGTCAGCCCGACGGACGGGTGCTCAACCACATCCGCTGGCACGACGACCCCGATCCGCGCGAGTGGCAGCCGATGCCGACACGGTTCGAGACGGCGGCCGCGGCCGGCCTGCCGGTCACCGTGGTGACCAGACCGGAATATGAGGGCAGCGGCCTGAGCGTCTCGGCCAACCGGGGCGCGAGGTTCGCGGGAGCGTCCACCGGCACCGAGGTGGCGGCCCAGATGCTGGCGGCGCTGACCGCCGGACCCGGTCTGGTGTACGGGTACCACCCCGACCTGGACCAGCGCGGACACGACGACGGGGTCGACTCGGCGAGCTGGCGCGCCGCGGCGACCGGGGTGAACGCGCTGCTGGACCGCCTCGTGCACGGCCTGCCACCCCGGTCGGCGCTGCTCGTGGTGGCCGACCACGGCCAGCTCAACGTGCCGCTGGACGGCCGCCTCGACATGGCCGACCGGCCCGAACTGGCCGACGGCGTGGTGGCCGTGGCCGGCGAGCCCCGGGTCCGCTACCTCTACCCGGCTCCCGGCGCCGAGGCCGACGTGCTGGCCGCCTGGCGCAAGGTCTTCGGCGCCTCAGCCTGGGTGATGACCCGGGACGAGGCGATCGACCAGGGCTGGTACGGCCCGGTGCCGCCGCAGCACCGAGGCCGGATCGGCGACATCGTCGTGATCTGCCGCGACCGTGCGGTGGCCCTGGCAACCGGCTGGGAACCCCCTATCGTCGGCCAGCTGGTGGCCTACCACGGCGCCATCACCGCCGCCGAAATGACGGTCCCCTTGCTGATCGCCCGCTGACCCGGCGCCCGGCCGACGTTCATGCCCGGCGGTCGCGCTCCGGCCTTGCGAATCGCCAGGGTCGCGCGCGGCAGCCGCCGGAGGCGGAGTTCGCGGCTGTGCGGTTGGCCGGCCCCGCCCGGCGTACCGCCAAAATGTCAGGGGGTGCCGTTAGCCTCCTGACGTGGGACGCAGCCAATCGGTGCCTCGGGGACGTGACCCGCGCTTCGGTCCGGATGCCGACGACGCGGGCTGCCCGATCCTGCATGTCGACATGGATGCGTTCTTCGCCTCGGTCGAGATCCGGCGCAGACCCGAGTTGCGCGGCAAACCCGTGGTGGTGGGTGGGCTCGGGCCGCGTGGGGTGGTCAGTTCGGCCAGTTATGCGGCGCGGCGCTTCGGAGTGCGCAGCGCCATGCCGATGGCTCGCGCGCGGGCGCTGTGCCCGCAGGCGGTCTATCTGGCGCCGGACGGGCCGGCGATCGCGGCCGCGTCCGCCGCGGTGATGCAGATCTTCCGCGACGTGACGCCGCTGGTCGAGCCGCTCTCGTCCGACGAGGCGTTTCTCGACGTGGCCGGGGCTCAGCGGCTGCTCGGGCGGCCCGCGGTGATCGCCGAGCAGATTCGTGCCCGGATGTCTGAGGAGCAGCAGCTGACATGCTCGGTCGGGGTGGCATCGACCAAGTTCGTGGCGAAATTAGGGTCGACCCGGGCTAAACCGGACGGCATGGTCGTCGTCCCGGCCGGTCTGGTGCTCGACTTTCTGCACCCGTTGCCGGTCGACGCGCTGTGGGGCGTCGGGGAAAAGGCCGCCGAGACCCTGCACCGCCTCGGTCTGGCTACGGTCGGTGACCTGGCCCGGGCGCCGCTCGGCATGCTGCGCCGGGCGGTCGGCGAAGCGTCGGCGGCCCACCTGCACGAACTCTCCTGGGGCCGCGACCCGCGCCGGGTCACCCCCGAACACGTCGAGAAGTCGATCGGCGCCGAGATGACCTTCGATACCGACGTGGCCGATCCCGACCTGATCCGGCGCAGCCTGCTGGCCCTCTCTGAAAAAGTGGGCGCGCGGCTGCGGGCGGGCGGCCAGGTGGGGCGCACGGTGGCGATCAAGGTCCGGCTCGCGGACTTCCGGACCATCAATCGATCTCGTACGGTGCCCACGAGCACCGAGGTGGCGCGGGAGATCTTCGAGATATCGTGGGCGTTGTTCGAGGCGCTCGGTGCCCGGGAGCACATCCGGCTCATCGGGGTCCGGGTCGAGGGTCTGACCGCGGCGGCCAGCACGTCGCGGCAGCTCACGCTGGGTGAGCCGGAACGTGGCTGGCGCGAGGCCGAGGTCGCGGCCGACGCGGTGGTCGCCCGTTTTGGTCGTGCAAGTGTCGGTCCAGCCAGTCTTTTGGGACGAAGCGATCTGCGCCGCACCGAAAATCACCCGCAGCGGACGGTCGTCCCGCTTTCCGACCCGCCAACGCCCTCGTAGACTTGCTCGGTAAGGCAGCCGACGGCTGTCCCGCGCCACCTACCTGTTTCACCCCGACCCGGCCGGGTCGGACATGCGCCCGGGGAGGAATGCCGTGCCGCTCTCGGAGCACGAGCAGCGGCTGTTCGATCAGATCGAGCGGTCGCTTGCCGAGGACCCCAAATTCGCCTCGGCTGTGCGGGCCAGCGACCCGCGTTTCCATGCACGGCGCCGGCTCCTCGTCGCCGCGTTCGTGATCATCCTTGGTCTCGCTCTAGTCGTCTACGGAACGGTGAGCAGCAACACGCCACTCGGCGTGGCCGGCTTCGTCGTGATGCTCGGTTCGGCCGCCTTCGCGATGCAGTCCCGTCGCAAGGGTGGCGCACCCGACCTGCACGCCGTCGGCGGCACCGCGAGCCGTCGCACCCGCCAGACGCGCAAGGCTGGATTCATCGACCGGCTCGAGGACCGCTGGCGCCAACGCCCGGAAGGCCACCGCTGACCCGGCGCGCGCCCACAGCACCAACGCCGGCCTGACCGGCGACCGGCAGATGGCGGCCCCCGGCCGCCATCGCCGTTTTTCCATGCTCTTTCCGTTTCGTCCTGAAGTTGGCGGAATGGAGCTTTTCGCAGTTTGCGCCACGGTGGCTATCCCCGTCCGTCGTCCCTGGGTGAGTGGCGTGAGGTTGCGGACAGTGGCGATCGAGCCGAGCGGTGGCGCCGTCTGCAGTCCGATCCGCCCGTGCCGGTGAGCGTTGTGGCCAAGATCGCGTAGTGCACCGTTTGCGGGGTTGCCGCACCGCTGAGCCGTCTCGTTCCTGCCACCGCCTTCCCCCGCTGGTTGTCCGTCGTTGCATCGCGAATCGGGGTAGTGCCGCGGGCGCGTGGCCGAGCTTGTCGAATTTCTGCTCCCGCTTGTCGCAAGCTCCACATCTGTGTCACGAGTTCTACAAGGTTGAGCGAGTGCTGGATCAACGGCTCGAACCGGAGCCCCTGTCATCATCCTGGCTTCATGAAATTCGCGGCCCATGGCGTGAAATCGATGCGTAGCGGCTCGCTCCGGCGGCTCTTTCGAACGTCGTCCTGCGCAAATCGCCTGATATCTCGAAATATCGCCCGGAGCCCGGAGCCCGGAGCCCGGAGCCCGGAGCAGCGTTTACGACCGGTGGGCGGTCAGAGGCCAGGATGCCCAGCTGCAGGTCGACGGCGGGCGGGGGGTGATGAGGGTGGCGGTCGCGCCGTAGGTCGCGGCGGAGCGGCGGGGGAAGGTGCGGCTCGGGCTGAGGGAACGCCGCCGCCGGCTGGGATGTCGGCGGCGGCGGTCGCTCGGTCAGCCGCGGGAGCGGCCCGGTAGGAGCCTTCGGGGGCTGAAGCGGGACATGGAATCGCGGAAGCGGCCGGCTCGGGTTACCGCGTTGGTGGAGGCATCCGAGATGGCCTGGCGCCAGCGCAGCAGCACCGACGGCGGGAACAGTGCCGCGGTCAGGCGGGTGCGGCGGGTGGCCGCGTGGGACAAGCCCTTGCGGACCCGGCCCAGGGCCACCGTCAGTTCGCCGCCCACCAAGGGCTGGCGGGCGTAGCGGGCGCGTTCCTCGGCGGTGCCCAGCAGGGTGGCCGCGGTGGCCGGCTCGTCGGCCAGGATGGCGTCCTTGATCAGACGCTGGGCGGTTACCCTCGGGGTTTCCGTGGGGTCTACCGGGATGCGGTAGTCGATCATGGTGTCCAGGAGTTCGTCCCAGGCGGCGTGGGCGTCGGCTCGGGCCTTTACCGCCTCGGCTGTCACCACGATGTCGAGGCCGGGGCCGGCGCCGGTGGCGGCGGTGACCTTGGGGGCCTTGGGAACTGTGGCGGCGTGCCGGTGGCGGCGCAGCAAGATCCGGCGTAGCGCGGGCACCAGCAGCAGCGCGATCAGCAGGGCCACGCCGGCGGACACCCACAGGCCGGTGGTCGAGGTGACCGGAGTGCCCGCGTCGAAGCTGCCGGCACCGCCCTGTTCGGCCAGTTCGCGATCGGCGCGGTTGGGGCCGGCCGCCTCGGCCGACGGGTCCTGGCCGGGGGCCGCCGCGCCGTCCGAGGACGCCGAGGCCGACGGCTCGGGCTGGTCGATGTCCGGTGCCCAGTTGGAGCGGCTCGAACCGACCACCGCGCTGGCCGGGGTGGCGTCGAACGGGATCCAGCCGAAGCCCGCGAAGTACACCTCGGTCCAGGCGTGCGCGTTGCGGTTGGTGATGATCCAGGAGCCGCCGTCCGCGGTGCCCCGGGTGAAGCCGAACGCCACCCGGGCCGGGATGCCGGCGCCGCGCACCATCCAGGCCAGCGCCGCCGCGTACTGCTGGCAGTAACCGCGTTTGGTCTGCAGGAACGCGGCGATGTCGGACGCGCCGGCGGCCGGCTCGGTGGACAGGCTGTAGCCGAAGCCGTTCTTGACCGAGAAGTAGTCGTAGATCGCGCGGACCTTGTCGTACTCCGTGGTTTTGCCCTCGATCAGTGCCGCCACCCGGGCGTCCACCACCGCGTCGCGCGGCGTGTTCGTGTAGCCGGTGCGCAGCGGATCGGCCTTGGGCAGGGGCTCGGCGGTGCGCAGTTCGGCCGCCGTGTAGGAGGCGCGCAGATAGTCGAACCCGTACGTCCTGCCCTTGGTGTTCTGGCGGTTCGAGAAGATCACCTGCTGGACCTGGTCGTAGGACCAGCCGCCGCCCAGATCGCCGACCTGGATCGTGTTCGAGTAGATCGGCAGCAGGCCCTGCCGCAGCTCGTCGCTGACCTCGACGGTGGCCCGGTACGGCGTGAAGTCGCCGCCCACCGTGCTCCGGCGCGGGTCGGGCAGTCCTTGGCTGACCCGGTTGCCGACCGTGGGGCGGCTGCCGAAGCCCTGGTTGGTGAGCTGGTCGGCGATCCCGAATCGCAGGTAGAACGGCTGCTGCTCGTTGGTCGTGACCCGCAGCAGGTTGACCGTCTCGTTCTGCTCCAGATTGCCCTTGAGCGAGGCGAACAGATTGATCTTGCCGCCGCCGCTGCCACCGCCGCCCGGGCCGACGCCGCCGCCGCTCTGCGTGAGCTGGGAGAGCAGGCCACCGGTGATGGTCGGCACCAGCAGCGGGAGGAGGACCGCGGCCGCCACGCCGACCGCGCCGAGGCGACGGCCCGCGGCGGCGAGCGGGGACGGTTCCCAGACGTCGACATCCCGGCCGTCACCGGTGAACCGGCGGCCGAAACGGCGTACCCGATCGACGTTGTCCGACACCAGCAGCCAGAGGAACCCGATCGCGCCGATGATGAACGGCAGCACCGGCACGCTGTCGACGTAGACCGCCACCGGCACCGAGTAGATCGCCAGCATCGGCAGCCCGGCCAGCGCCGGCTTGCGCATCACCACGGTGAGCAGGTCGACCGCGATCGCCACCGAGCTCACCCCGAGCACGGTGATGAACAGCAGCCCGTCCCGGTCGGGGACCGGCACGCCGTACGAGCGGGTGTCCTGCCCGGCCTGCGCGAACAGGTCGGCGAAGTGGCCGAACGTGGCCGGCTGCGGGATCAGGATCTCGTGCCCGCTCGGGAACATCCAGGTGAGCGTCAGCAGCAGCACCATCACCATGCTGACCGCTTGCGCCCAGACCGGGAACCGCAGGGTGCGGGTCAGCAGCGCGGCGCCCGAGATCAGGCCGACCGACAGGATGCACTGGACCAGCCAGGTCCAGGAGTCGAAGATCGAGGTGATCGGTGCGGCCGCCAGCAGCGTGGCCACCGCCGCGATTACCCCGAGCCGCCGTCGCCCGGTCATCGGTTCACTCCGCTCACCGTCTCGGCCATGGCGGCCCGCCAGGCCATGCCGCTCGACCCGCGGGCCGCGGCCGGCCACAGCGTGGGCAGCGTGGCGCCGTGGGTCACCGGCACCGACCGCCACCCCGCGTGCACCAGGGCCAGGGCCGCCGCGGCGTGTTCCTGGTCGGCTTCCTGGCGGTCGGCTGCCGACATCGTGGTCCAGGTGGTGCTGTCGATCGCGAAGCCGATGCAGGACGCGCCGTTACCGCGCAGCCCGGCCAGCAGTTCGGCCTCGGCGACCGTGAGCGAGCCGAAGATGCCGATCACCAGGCCGCCGTCGGAGCGGCGGCGCACGTGCTCGACCAGGATCGAGATGTCGCCGCTCTGCGCCAGCTTGACGTCGGCGAGGGTGTCCAGGATGACGCTCTCGCCGGCGACCTCGGCGGCGTCGATGTCGATGCCCGCGCCGGTCACCAGGCGCAACTTGTATCCCGCCTGGCGCAGGTGCATCGCGATGCTCGCGGTGGCCGACACCGCCCACTCGAAGCTGGCGGTCGGACCCTCGCCGCGGTGCGCCAGCAGCCGGGTGTCCAGCACCACGGTGGCCCGGCTCTCCCAGGGCTGTTCCTCGCGCCGCACCATCAGTTCGCCGGTGCGGGCCGTGGAGCGCCAGTGCACCCGGCGCAGGTCGTCGCCGCGGCGGTACTCGCGGGTAGCCGCGTCGTCCTCGCCGTGCACGGCCACCGAGCGGGCCCGGCTGTCACCGGTGCCCAGGTATTCGCCGGCCAGCCGGACCGCGGGCAGCGGCACCACGTGCGGGATCACGGTGAGCCGGTCGACGCTGGGGAACGAGCGGGTCAGCTCGCACAGGCCGAACGGGTCGGTCAGGCGGATCACCAGCGGGCCGATCGGGTAGCGGCCGCGCACGTCGGCGCGGACCGTGTAGGCCACCGAGGACGCCTGGTGCGCGCCGAGGCGTTCCAGCACCACCCGGGGACGGCTGCCCAGCGCGTACGGCAACCGGTCCTCCAGCAGCAGGGTGCCGGTGGGCAGCCGGGACATGTTCTGCAGGCGCAGGATCACCCGGGCGCTGGAGCCGACCGGCGTGCGGCCCGGTTCCAGCGAGCGGGTGCAGGCCAGCTTGTACCGGCTGCGGCCGACGTACGCGGCCGCGAGCAGCGGCAGGGCCGCGAGCAGCACCGCCACCCGCAGCAGGTCGCGCTCGCCGAGGACGAGCGCCGAGATGCCCGCCGCGGCGGCCGCCGCCAGGAAGGAGCGGCCGCGCGTGGTCAGTCCCCGCAAGGCCTCCCGCATATCAGAGCCCCCGCGCCTCGTACTGGGTGCCGCCGGTCGAAGGCCGGGTGTCGTACGGCGAGCGGTTGCGCTCGTGCGGCAGCGGCAGACGGTGCAGGATCTCGGCCACGATCGCGTCGGTGCTGCGCCGGTTGAGCTGGGCGTCCGCGGTCGGGATGATCCGGTGTGCGAGCACCGGCACGGCCAGCGCCTGCAGGTCGTCGGGCAGCACGTAGTCGCGTCCCTCGAGGGCGGCTACCGCCTTGGCGGTGCGCAACAGCTGGAGGGTGGACCGGGGCGACGCGCCCAGCCGGATCTCGGGCGCCTCGCGGGTCGCGGTGACCAGTGCGATCGCGTACTGCTGGACGGCGTCGGCGGCGTGCACGTGCCGGACCGTGGCGATCAGCCGGCGGACCGTGGCGGCGTCGGTGACGGAGCGCAGGTCGTTCAGCGGGTCGTGTGATCCGTGCCCGCTGAGCATGGCCAGCTCGGCCCGCGGATCCGGGTAGCCCATCGCGATCCGGGCGGTGAACCGGTCGCGCTGGGCCTCGGGCAGCGGGTAGGTGCCCTCCATCTCGATCGGGTTCTGCGTCGCGATCACCATGAACGGCCCCTGCAGCTCGTACGTGGTGCCGTCGACGGTGACCTGCCGCTCCTCCATGCACTCCAGGAGGGCGGACTGGGTCTTGGGCGAGGCCCGGTTGATCTCGTCGCCCACCACCAGGTTGGCGAAGACCGCGCCCGGCTTGAACTCGAAGTCGCGCGTCTCCTGGTTGTAGACGCTGACGCCGGTCACGTCGCTGGGCAGCAGGTCGGGCGTGAACTGGATCCGCCGCACCGAACAGTCGATGGAGCGGGCCAGGGCCTTGGCCAGCTTGGTCTTGCCGACACCCGGCACGTCCTCGATCAGCAGGTGACCCTCGGCGAGCAGGACCGCGAGCGCCAACCGGACCGTCGCACTCTTGCCCTCGATGACCTGCTCGATGTTGGTCATGATGGCTTGCGTCGCGGCTCGGAAGTCGTCGGTTGCCATCGGTCCACCGGGCTCATCCCAGGTCGGGGTAGTCACGGGCCTCCTCCAAGTTGTTTCCGGCCGGGCAGCGAGGCTGCCCACCGCTGCACGACGGGCGTCCCCACAGGTTAGCCCGATCACAGCAAACCGCCGAGTGCGGGCGACTAGGCCGTTTCGACAACCGTCAACCAGACACGGATATCGCTTGGGTAAAGAATCAGACATCGCCCTAGTTATATTTTCCGATCTTCGACGAGCATCAGCCATCGACGGGCCACACAAGTGGAGTGCGGCCGGCACGGGGGAGCTGCGCCTCGCGCCGGGCTGCACCGAGCCCGGTCGAGAGGGGCTGTATTTTGAGACCGTTATCCGTACCGTCCGTGACCCGGCGGGTCGGGGCGGCGACCGCCGGATTTGTGCTGCTGGCAGGCGTTCTGTCGGGCAGCGCGGAGGCCGCGCCGAACCCCGGCGGGCAGACCGCGAACGCCGGCGCCGCCGACCGCCAGGAGCGTCGCGCCGACTACGACAGCCGCAAGAGCCTGGGTGCCGCGGCTGACGCCCAACCCACCGTGGCCCTGCGCCGCGCGATCGTCGCCGAGCCCTCCGGCGCGGCGGTCAACACCCTCCGTGACTCGCTCGGCGTCCAGGGCATCGTCGACATCGACGGCGCCACCGGCACGCCGCGCCGGGTCGCCAAGCTTGACGGCTATCTGACCGCCGCCAGTAAGAAGAAGCCCGCCGACATCGCGCTCGACTATGTGCGTACCCACTCCGCTGTTTTTGGTCTTGACTCCGATGCGCTGAGCAAGCTCACCCTGCGCAAGGACTACGTCGACGTGGCGGGCACGCACCACCTCAGCTTCGTGCAGGTCGCCGACGGTGTTCCGGTCTTCGGCAACGGTCTCAAGGCGCACGTCGCCAAGAACGGCCGGCTGATCCAGGTCGACGGCTCGCCGGTCAAGTCGCTGCCGGACGCCGCCGGCGCCACCAAGGTCAGCGCCGAGGGTGCCCGCTCGGCCGCCGTCAAGGACGTGGCCGGCGACTCGGCCGCCAAGGTCACCAAGGCAGCGACCGGCGCCACCCGCACCACCACCTTCAGCGACGGCGGCAACGCCAAGCTGGTCTGGTTCCAGGCGGCCGGCGGCCCCCGGCTGGCCTGGCAGACGATCGCCGTGGACGAGGGCTACGTGCACGTGGTCGACGCCGCGAGCGGCGAGGTCCTGTACCGGCAGAACACCGTCGACGCCGACAACGGCTCGGTGTTCTACAACTACCCGGGCGCGCCCAAGGGCGGTACCCAGCAGAACGTGAGCCTCACCAGGTGGCTGCCGAACAACTCGCCGCGCCTGGCCGGCAATGTCGCACACGTCTGGAGTGACGTGAACGACGACGACATCGCCAACCCGGACGAGGAGGTCGGCCCGTCCGGCCCGCGCTCCTTCGTCTACCCGTTCACCGACTTCTCGGCGACCGTCGGTGGCAAGTGCTCGGCGCAGTACAAGTGCTCGTGGGACCCGAACACCCCGTTCTCCTGGCAGAAGAACCGCGAGCAGAACGCGGTTCAGATGTACTACTTCCTGGGCGTCTTCCACGACCACCTGAACGCCAAGCCGATCGGCTTCACCCGGACGGCCGGCAACTTCGAGGCGGTCGACGGTGACGCCGTGCAGGGTCACGCGATGGACGGCGCCAACACCGCCGAGGGCCTGCCCGACACGGCCCACGACAACAACGCGAACATGAACACCCCGCCGGACGGCATCCCGCCGGTCATGCAGATGTACCTGTTCGTGCCGAGTGCCCGGTTCATCGCCGGCAACTCGGGTGACGACTCGGCCATCCTGTTCCACGAGTACACCCACGGCCTGTCGAACCGCCTCGTGGTCGACGCCAACGGCAACTCGACGCTGGGCGACATCCAGGCGGGTGCCATGGGCGAGGCCTGGGGTGACTGGTACGGGCTGGACTTCCTGGTGAGCGAGGGCCTGGAGAAGGACACCGCGGCGGTCGACATGATGGTCGGCGAGTACGTCAACGCCGGCGGCACGATCCGGAGCCAGCCGAGCGACTGCACCGTCGGCGCGGCCGCCACGTCCTGCCCCGGCACGGCCGGCGCCGGACCGGGCGGTTACACGTACGGCGACTTCGGCCGGGTCTCGGCGGCCGGGCCGCAGGTGCACGCCGACGGCGAGATCTGGATGCAGACCCTGTGGGACCTGCGCAAGGCGATCGGCAGCAAGAAGGCCCAGTCGCTGATCACCCGGGCCATGGAGCTGTCCCCCGCGAACCCGTCGTTCCTGGACATGCGTAACTCGATCCTCCAGGCCGACCTGGTGGTCAACGGCGGCAACCTGCAGAAGAAGATCTGGAAGACCTTCGCCGCCCGCGGCATGGGTTACTTCGCGGCCGCGGTTGACGGTGACGACGCCCAGCCGGTCGAGGACTTCTCGCTGCCGCCGGCGGCCAGCACCCCGCGGGGCACGCTGACCGGCACGGTCACCGACCAGGACACCGGTGCGGCGGTGGCCGGCCTGACCGTCGGCTTCGGCGGGCACGCCTCCGGGTTCGCCGGCGACCTGCAGGCCACCACGGGTGCGGACGGCAAGTACACGATCACCGGCATCTTCCCGGGGACGTACGCGAAGGTGTTCGCCCGCGGTGCCGGCTACGACATCCAGGTGCGGACGCTGTCGATCAGCTCGCACACCAAGGTGGAGAACTGGTCGGTCCGCAAGGACTGGGCAGCCTCCAGCGGCGGTGGCACGGTGGTCGACTTCAGCGGGCCGGACTACACCGCGTTCGGTTGTGGCCCGGGCAAGCTGATCGACCAGTCGCAGGCCATCGGCTGGGGTTCGGACATCGGTGAGCAGTTCATCATCGTGCAGCTCTCCGGCGTGGTGAACATCAGCGAACTGGTGATCAACCCGTCCGCGACCTGTGGTGACGACGAGACCGCGTCGACCGGTGGCTACCGCGTGGAGACGTCGCCCGACGGCACCACGTGGACCCAGGCTGCGGCCGGCACGTTCCCGGCCGGCACCGTCACGCCGACGGTCGTCCCGCTGACCGCGGGCGCCACCGGGGTGGAGTACATCCGCTACACGATGCTGACCTCGCAGGGCCAGGACGCCGGCCTCTGCCCGTCGGCGGCCAGCGGCTGCTCCTTCCTCGACTCGACCGAGCTCGCGGTCTACGGACCCGCGGCCGGCTAGTCAACGGGTGATACCGGTCGCCGTCGCTCGGCGGCGACCGGTATCATGCACCCATGGCCCGGCCGTTCCTGCTTCTTAGCCGGCCGTGCTGCCGCCGCCGTTAGACGGGCACAGCACGGCGATCCCCTCCTGCGTGAGGGGCTTTTTTGTGCCCATCGACTGAAGACGAGATGCCGACGATGAGCGAGTCAGAGACCCCGCCGTTCCGCTACACGGCCGCGCTGGCCAGCGAGATCGAGCCGCGCTGGCAGGCCCACTGGGCCGAGCACGGTACGTTCCACGCGCCGAACCCGTCCGGCGAGCTGGCCGACCCGGCGCACCCGCGGGCCGGCGCGCCGAAGCTGCACGTACAGGACATGTTCCCGTACCCGTCCGGATCGGGTCTGCACGTCGGTCACCCGCTCGGGTACATCGGTACCGACAGCTACACCCGGTACAAGCGGATGGCCGGGTTCAACGTTCTGCACCCGATGGGGTTCGACGCGTTCGGCCTGCCCGCCGAGCAGTATGCAGTGCAGACCGGCACGCACCCGGCGACCACCACGGCCGCGAACGTCGAGCGCTACCGTCAGCAGCTGCGCCGGCTGGGCCTGGCCTACGACGAGCGCCGCACGTTCGCGACGACCGACCCGGACTACTACCGGTGGACGCAGTGGATCTTCCTGCAGGTCTTCAACTCCTGGTTCGACGACAAGATCCGTAAGGCCCGCCCGATCGCCGCGCTGATCGCCGAGTTCGAGGCCGGCACCCGCGCCACGCCGGAGCAGCCGTGGGCCGCGATGTCCGCCGTGGAGCGCCGGAAACTGGTCGACTCGTACCGCCTGGCGTATGTCAGCGAGGCGCCGGTCAACTGGTGCCCGGGCCTGGGCACGGTGCTGGCGAACGAGGAGGTCACGCCGGAGGGGCGCAGCGAGCGCGGCAACTACCCGGTCTTTCAGCGCAGCCTGAAGCAGTGGATGATGCGGATCACCGCCTACGGGGACCGCCTGATCGAGGATCTGGACACGCTGGACTGGCCGGAGCCGGTCAAGCTGATGCAGCGGAACTGGATCGGCCGGTCCCGGGGTGCGCATGTCGACTTCCCGGTTGACGGGGACGTGATCCAGGTTTTCACCACCCGTCCGGACACGCTGTTCGGGGCGACCTACATGGTGCTGGCGCCGGAGCACGAGCTGGTTTCCCGGGTGGTGCCGGTTTCCTGGCCGAGCGGGACAAAACGGGCATGGGCCGGCGGTCATGGAACCCCGGCCGAGGCGGTTGCCGCATATCGGGCTCAGGCTGCGGCCAAGACCGATGAGGAGCGCACCGACGCGAAGGAAAAGACCGGCGTCTTTATCGGGATTTTTGCGACAAATCCGGTTAATGGGGCGAAGATTCCGGTGTTCATCGCCGATTACGTGCTGGCCGGCTACGGCACCGGCGCGATCATGGCGGTACCCGGGCAGGACGAGCGGGACTGGCAGTTCGCCGAGGTCTTCGAGCTGCCGATCATCCGCACGGTCCAGGCACCGGACGACTACGAGGGCGCGTACGTCGGCGAGGGCCCGGCGATCAACAGCGACTGGCTGAACGGCATGGGTGTCGCCGACGCCAAGGCCGCGATGATCACCTGGTTGGAGCAGCACGGCCACGGCCGCGGCGCCACCACGTACCGCCTGCGCGACTGGCTGTTCAGCCGGCAGCGGTACTGGGGTGAGCCGTTCCCGATCGTCTACGACGAGACCGGCCTGCCGGTGGCGCTGCCCGAGTCGATGCTGCCGGTCGTCCTGCCCGATGTGGACGACTTCGCCCCGCGTACCTTCGACCCGGACGACGCGGACACCGAGCCGGAGACGCCGCTGTCCCGCAAGCGCGACTGGGTCGAGGTCGAACTGGACCTGGGCGACGGCCCCCGCAAATACACCCGCGAGACCAACACCATGCCGCAGTGGGCCGGTTCGTGCTGGTACGAGCTGCGCTACCTGGACCCGCGCAACGACAAGGCCCTGGTCGACCCGGACAACGAGGCCTACTGGATGGGCCCGCAGCGCGACGGCGACTGCGGTGGCGTCGACCTGTACGTCGGTGGCGTCGAGCACGCCGTCCTGCACCTGCTGTATGCCCGCTTCTGGCACAAGGTGCTGTACGACCTGGGCCACGTCTCGTCCTTCGAGCCGTTCCGCAAGCTGTTCAACCAGGGTTACATCCAGGCGTACGCCTTCCGCGACGACCGCGGCGTCATCGTCCCGGCCGAGGAGGTCGTCGAGCGCGACGGCCGGTACTTCTACAACGACGCGGTGGTCACGCGCGAGTACGGCAAGATGGGCAAGTCCCTGAAGAACGTGGTCACCCCCGACGAGATGTGTGAGCAGTACGGCGCCGACACGTTCCGGGTCTACGAGATGGCGATGGGCCCGCTGGACGTCTCCCGCCCGTGGGATACCCGCGCGGTGGTCGGTTCCCAGCGCTTCCTGCAGCGCGTCTGGCGCCTGGTGATCGACGAGGAGACCGGAGCCGTACGCGTCTCCGACACGCCACTGGACGCACCCGTCCGCAAGCACCTGCACCGGATCATCGCCGGCGTCCGCGAGGACATGGACGAGCTGCGCTTCAACACCGCGATCGCCAAGCTGATCGAACTGACCAACGCCCTGACCCCGCTGCCGGCGGTGTCCCGCGAGGCCATCGAGCCGCTGATCCTGATGACGGCCCCGTTCGCGCCGCACCTGGCCGAGGAGCTGTGGCAAAAGCTGGGCCACACCGGCTCGCTGACCTACACCGCCTTCCCGGAGGCCGACCCCGCCCAACTGGTGGCCGAGTCCATCACCTACCCCGTGCAGCTGAACGGCAAGGTCCGCGGCCGCATCGCGGTGGCCCCCGACACCCCCGAGGCTGAGGTCCGCGAGGCGGCCCTGTCCGAGGTGGCCGAGGCCCTGTCCGGCCGCACCCCCAAGAAGGTGATCGTCGTACCCGGCCGCCTGGTCAGCGTCGTCGTCTGAAAACCCCACGGAGGGGCGGGAACCTCGTTGTCCCCGCCCCGGCCGTAGGTGGTGCTGTCGCTGGCGTCAGACCAGTCGGCGGACCACATAGTTCTTGCTGAACATCTTTCGCTTGGACACCTTGGCGCCGGAGTGCGGCGAGTCGTACATGTAGCCGTTACCCGCGTAGATCGCCGCGTGGTAGCCGTAGGAGCCGGAGCGGAAGATGATGAGGTCGCCCACCTGCTTTTTGCTCTTCGCGATGGACTTGCCGTGGCGCTGCTGCGAGTTTGCCTTGTGCGGCAGCTTCTTGCCGGCGGCCTTCTTGTAGACGTACTTGGTGAAGCCCGAGCAGTCGAAGCGCTTCGGGCCGGCGGCGCCGTACAGGTAGCGGGCGCCGACGTGGGTCTTCGCCTGGGCGATGATTTTGGCGCCGCTCGCCTTCACCGTGATGCGGAGCTTCTGGCCGGTGTGCGAGGTGTAGGCGCCGTTGCCGAGGTAGACGGCCCGGAAGTAGGCCGACGTCTTCGGCTTTGCGTACAGGTTGACGGTGCCGCTGCTGCTGACCGTCTTGGACGTCCAGTTGATCCACTTGCCACCGCGCCAGGTTTGCAGGCGGACGGTGCCGGACGTGACCGCTTTGCCGGTCGACGGGTTGAAGTAGCGGGCGGTCACCCGGACCTGGTTGCCCCACCGCACGGTCTTGGTGCTGACCGTGGTGCGGACCGCGGGTTTGACCTTGGTGGCCGCCGCTGCCTGGACCACCGGAGCGGTGGCGGCTGCGCTCGCGGCCGGTGTTGCCACCAGCTGTCCGGCGCAGAGGCAGAGACCCAGGGACAGGGCGACAGTACCGGTGCCGACCGACAAGCGGCGGCGCCGGCTCGAGGTGTGCGTATGCACGGTAAGGGAATCCCTCCGGCACGCCTGCGAGGTTAGCTGTCGGGTTCGGGCGGGAAGGTTGCCCGGCCGCGTAATGCGGCTTCACCCCGAGGTTGCCCCGTACGTCGCCACCGGAGCGGGTGGCGCGGAGCGGACCGAAATGTGGGTCCCCCGTCCCTGCCCCCTTTTGCCTATGTGTGGTTGTGCGGTGCATGTGGTCGCTTCGATCGGCCCGGGGCAGGGCTCGGCGTAAACCGGATCGTCGCGAGCCGGTGAGCGGTCGCTACCGGCCAGACCTTGCTACCTGAAATTTGGCAAGGTCGTCGGAGATCGAATGGTCACGGAGCGTGTTTGGCACACAAAGCACTGTCCAATTTGTTATCTCCCGAAAAGAATTGCCGCGACGAAAAGTAGCGAGCCAATAACGCGACGTAGAAGGTTACGGGTGAAACAGAACACACAAAAAGTCGCGGCAGGCTCTCTACCGGGTAAAACTCATTCCCTCGAATGTGTGTCTGCCGATTTGGGTGGATCACGGCGTCCGGCAACTCGACGTAACCTCTGGTTCCGGTACCCTCGCTGGCGTGACGGACGGAAAGATGCCCCTGCGGGCCAAGGTCGCGACCTCGGTGTCGAAGACCGCGGCGGCGCTCTCCAGGGCCGCGGGACGCGGCGACGGCTCGGTCATCGGCGGGTGGCTCGGCCTCAAGATCGATCCGGATCTGCTGGCCCATCTCGCGGCCGGCCGGGCGATCGCCCTGGTGTCCGGCACCAACGGCAAGACCACCACCACCCGGCTGGTCGCCGCGGCCCTCGAGGTGGTCGGCGGGCAGCACGGCGTGGCCACCAACTCGTTCGGCGCCAACATGCCCACCGGGCACACGTCCGCGCTGGCCAAGGCGGGTTCCACCCCGTTCGCCGTGCTCGAGGTCGACGAGCACTACCTGGCCCGGGTCATCGACGAGACCAACCCCCGGGTGGTGGCGCTGCTCAATCTCTCCCGCGACCAGCTCGACCGGGCCAAAGAGGTCGCGATGATGGCCCAGATGTGGCGCACCGCGCTGGCCGGCCACCCCGACGTGATCGTGGTGGCAAACGCGGACGACCCCATGGTGGTCTGGGCCGCGCAGGGCAGCGGTCACATCACCTGGTTCAGCGCCGGCCAGCGCTGGCTGGACGACTCGTTCGTCTGCCCCGAGAGCGGCCACCCGATCGAGCGCTCCGGCGGTGACTGGTGGTGTTCCGGCTGCCCGCTGCGCCGCCCGCGCCCGCAGTGGTATGTCGAGGATGACGGCGTGGTTGACCCGCGCGGCGACTGGCACCTGGTCAAACTCCAGCTCCCGGGCACGGTCAACCTGGGCAACGCGGCCACCGCGCTGGCCGTCGCCGCCGAATTCGGCGTACGGCCGATTGAAGCTCTTCCTCGCCTTTCCACGGTGGCCTCGGTGGCCGGCCGGTATGCACAGGTCGAGCGGGACGGACGGAACGTCCGGCTACTGTTGGCGAAGAATCCGGCAAGCTGGCTCGAGGCGTTCGACATGGCCGAACAGGCACCCACCCTGCTCTCGGTCAACGCCCGGGACCCCGACGGCCTGGACACCTCCTGGCTGTACGACGTCGACTTCGCACCGCTGCGCGACCGGCCGGTGCTGATCACCGGCGACCGGGCGTACGACCTGGCCGTCCGGCTTGAGGTGAACGGTGTGCGGTTCGAGCACGTTAAGAGTTTCGACGAGGCGCTGCGGACGGTTCCGCCCGGCCGCCTCGAGGTGATCGCCAACTACACGGCGTTCCAGGACATTCGAGCGGAGTTGGACCGTGTCAACTGAAAGTTTGCGGATCGTCTGGATTTATCCGGATCTGCTGTCGACTTACGGTGACCGGGGCAATCTGCTCATCCTGGCCCGTCGTGCCCAGTTGCGGGGCATTCCGGTCGAAACCTACGAGGTGCGTTCCGACCGGCCGATGCCGTCCACCGCGGACATCTACCTGATCGGCGGCGGCGAGGACGGCCCGCAGGCGCTCGCGGCGCAGCGGCTGATCGCGGACGGCGGCCTGCACCGGGCGGTCAACCAGGGCGCCGCGGTCCTGGCGATCTGCGCGGGTTACCAGTTGTTCGGTCACTCGTTTTTCGCTAAGGGCACGAAATGCCCCGGACTGGGCCTGCTCGACCTGCACTCCGACCGCGGCGAGACCCGTGCGGTCGGTGAGCTTCGCGGCGACATCGACCCGCGCCTCGGCCTGCCCCCGCTGACCGGCTTCGAAAACCACGGCGGCCGCACCCACCTGGGTCCCGGCGTCGCCCCGCTGGCCCGGGTCACGGCCGGCATCGGCAACGACGGCCAGACCGAGGGAGCCTGGCACGGCAAGATCGTCGGCACGTACTCGCACGGCCCGGCGCTCGCTCGCAACCCAGCGATAGCCGATCTGCTACTGCGTTGGTCCATCGGCGCGGATAGTCTTCCCAGCGTTGACGACACCTGGCCGGACCGGCTACGCGCAGAAAGGCTCGCCGCGGCGGGCGCCTGACAGATCTTCGACCGACGACGAGTTGGGGCGGTAAGCCTGTATGACTGACACCCTGATCGCACCTCCGGCCCCCGTTGCCGCACCGCTGCCGGTTCTGCCGGCCGAGGCGCAGCCGATGGGCTGGAAGCGCCGGCTGGTCCGTCTGGGGACCCTGGGCTTGGTCATCGGCGGCCTGGCTGCCGCGGCGGCTGTCCTGCCGCTGCGCGACATCGGCGACGCCATCCTCGCCCTCGGCTCGGCCGCCCCGGTCGCCATCGCGGTGGTCGGCGGCATCTTGCTCTCCGTGATGGTCCCGCGCACCGCGATCACCATCGCCTGCGGTGCCCTGCTGGGTGCGGCCACCGGCGCCGCCACCGCACTGGCCGCCGCCGTGATCGCCGCCGCCGCCACCTACTACGCGGGCCGCTGGGCCGGCCGTGGCGCACTCAAGGCCCGTGCCGGCGGCCGCCTGGCCCGGCTCGACGGCTGGCTCAACCGCCGCGGCCTCTCCGCGGTCCTGCTGGTCCGCTTCCTCCCGCTGGCCCCGTTCGGCCTGATCGGCTACGCCTACGGCACCACCAGCGTCTGCCGCAAGCGCTACCTGCTCGGCACCACCTTGGCCGCCATCCCGTCCGCCGTCAGCTACGCCGTGATCGGCGCCGCCGTGGCCGACCCCGGCTCGATGAACCCGCTGAGCCTGGCCCCCGCCATCGTCGGTTTCACCCTGACCACCGCGATCGTCTGGCGCTGGAAGCGCGCCGCCCGTCGCGAGGCCGCCGCCATGCCCGTCTGACCCAGTCGTTGCGAAAGGCCCGTCGCTTTCTTGCGGCGGGCCTTCCTCATTTGAAGGTACGGGCACAGAAGTCTCCACCCGCACGGGCGGCCGCCGTCGCCTGCACGCCAAGCCCCAGCCAGTTCCCGCCCGGCCCCCCGAGCCGTGTCGCAGCCCCAGCATCATCACCCGGCGGCCCTCACCGCCGGCACCTTACTTACTAGAGCCCACCGCACGGCCGGCGACGGTGGCCCGGGAGCAGCAACTCCACAAGGTCGGGAGCAGGGCGCTGCCCGGCGGGCGGACCGCACGGCGTATCCGGGATCACGCGTGACGTGGCACTCGTTGCGAGTCTGGCCGTTCGGCTTGCCACTTTGCTCCACCCCGGTCCTCCACTTTCCTCCCCTACGGGGGTCGACAGGGCGTGGCGTCGGCAGGTTTGGGGGTTTTTAGGGTGGTATCTGGACCGAGTGGCGCGGGTCTGTCGGGTAGCGGACGTTGTTGATCTTGGTTTGCCCTCCACTCCGGGCGTGTGGCTTTGAGCTGCGGTTACGCAGCGTTTGGTGGCGGGCGGCAGTGCTCATTCGGCTTGCGGGTGGAGGGAAGTGGAGTAGAGTGGAGCGCAGTGGCAGGGCCGAAGGGGGAGCTAGACCGGGGAGGCCTGCCGGCCCGAGTTGACAAGCGGACCGCGAACCGCTGGGGGCAGGGGGTGGACGGCCGATGTTCCTCGGCACCCATACCCCACGCCTTGATGACAAGGGGCGGCTGATTCTTCCGGCCAAGTTCCGAGATGAGCTGGCGGGAGGTGTCGTGATCACCAAAGGGCAGGAACGCTGCTTGTACGTGTTCCCGATGCCGGAGTTCCAGCGCATCGCGGGCCAGCTGCGTGAGGCGCCGGTGACCAACAAGGCGGCCCGGGCGTATGGCCGGGTGTTCTTCGCCAGCGCGCACGACGAGGTTCCCGACAAGCAGGGACGGGTGACGATCCCGGCCCACCTGCGGGAGTACGCGGCACTCGACCGCGAACTCGTGGTGATCGGTGCAAGTACTCGAGTGGAGATCTGGGACAAGCAGTCCTGGGACGACTACCTCGCGGCGAGCGAAGACGAGTTCGCCGACATCGAGGAGGGGGTGCTGCCCGGCGGACTGTAGGGCGTGGCACCCCGCCGGGCCGCTGCATCGGCCCCGGACGTCACTGCCGCCGTACTGCGAGATCTCCAGCCGCTCCCGCACCTGGCGCCTCTTCCCCGGCGCCAGGCGCGTGTCCGGACCGGGACGGGCCCTTTGGCAGGGGCCGGTTCCGTGAGGGCACGAGCGGATGGGGATCTGGCGGTACGGAGGACGTTCGGGCCGATTCGGGCGACTGGGGACGGCCGTGGTGGGGCGAGGGGGGTCGACATGGGGGAGCTACGCGGTACGCACGTGCCGGTGCTGCTCGAGCGTTGCCTCGAGCTGCTCACCCCCGGTCTCGATCTGCCCGGCGCCGTGCACGTCGATTTCACGCTGGGTCTTGGCGGCCATGCCGAGGCGGTCCTCGAGCGGTTTCCGGACGTGGTCCTCATCGGACTCGACCGGGACACCGAGGCGCTCGCGCACAGCCGGCACCGGCTGGCCCGGTTTCGGGCCCGCACCCATCTCGTGCACGCGGTCTACGACGAGCTTCCGCAGGTGCTCGCCGACCTCGAGTACGAGCAGATCCACAGTGGCCTGTTCGACCTCGGTGTCTCCTCGCTCCAGCTGGACGAGGCGGACCGCGGTTTCGCGTACGCGCAGGACGCGCCGCTGGACATGCGGATGGACCAGACGCGGGGGGTTACCGCCGAAGAGGTCGTCAACGGGTACGAGCCGGGCGAGCTCGTGCGCATCCTGCGGCAGTACGGCGAGGAGCGGTTCGCTCCGCGGATCGTCTCGGCGATCGTGCGGGAACGGGCCAAGGGGCGGATCACCTCCACGGCCCGGTTGGCGGACCTGGTCAAGGAGGCCATTCCGGCCGCCGCGCGACGAACGGGTGGAAATCCCGCGAAAAGAACGTTTCAGGCGTTACGTATTGAGGTAAATGGGGAACTCGCCGCACTCGAGTCTGCCGTTCCGGCTGCTTTGGACTCGTTGGCCCCGAAAGGGCGCCTTGTGGTGATGAGCTACCAATCCTTGGAGGACCGGATCGTCAAGCGTGCCCTCACCGCGAGGTCACGCAGCACCGGGCCGATCGACCTTCCGGTCGAGCTGCCCGGAACCGGGCCGACGCTGCGGCTGCTGACCCGAGGGTCGGAGCCGCCCACCGAGGAGGAGGTTGAGGCGAACCCGCGAGCGGCTTCGGTGAAGCTGCGCGCGGTGGAGCGCCTCGGCCGGCAGGACCAGGCATCCGGTGCCGCCCGCGAACGGCCCCGGATGTCAACGCAGCGGGGACGAGGGCGGTTACGCCCGGGGGAACGCGACGAGGGGGAGGGGAAAGCATGAGCGAGCGCACCCACGCGCCGCGGTCGGGGGGCCGGACCGCGGATCGTGCCATGGGTCAGGGCCGCGATGCGGACGCCCGGCGAAGTGACGCCCGGGGGGCGCGCCACTTCACCAACGCCGAGCGGGCCGACACGCGCCGGTCAGGGATCGGGCGCGAAGAGCCGGAGGAGACAAGCGGCACCCGCCGCGCCGCGGAGCCGGCCACCGGTGCCCGCGGCCAGGGCCGCCGCCCGGAACCAACGCTCGGCAAGGGCCGTCGCCCGGAGTCCACGCTGGGCCGCGACCGCACCACCGGCGCCGGCGAGGGCCGCGGCCGCACGACGGGCGCTGTCGAGAGCCGCGGCCGCACGACGGGCGCTGTCGAGGGACGCGGCCGCACGACCGGTTCGGTTGAGGGTCGCGGCCGCACCGGTTCGGTTGAGGGTCGCGGCCGCACCGGTTCGGTTGAGGGTCGTGGCCGGGCGACCGGTTCGGACGGTCGCGAGCGTCGGACCGGTGAGGTCGGTCGTGAGCGTCGGACCGGTGAGGTCGGGCGGGAGCGTCGGACGGGGTCGGTTGGCCGGGACCGGGAGAAGATTGCTTCGCTGGACGGGCGGGAGCGCCGTGGCGCTGCCGGGCCGGTCGGGCGTGGGCGGAATTCGGCGGCTGGTTCTGGTGGGCTGTTCGGAGGCAAGGGGCGGCGGCCGGTGGCTGACGCGCCGGTCGACGGGACGGCGGCACTGGATGTTCAGGTGGCGGCGGCTGAGCCGGTTCGGCTGACCGGGGGCGTCGGGAACGGGCCTCGGCTCCGGGTGGCGCCGCCGGCGCCGATCAGTGCGCCTCGGGCTCCGTTCGTGGCCTCGGTGATCGGGGTGGTCGTCGTCGGGGTGCTCGGCATTCTGCTGATCAACACCAAGACGAACGAGAACTCCTTCAAGATCGCGGACATGCAGAAGCAGGGTGCGGCCCTGGCCAACCAGCGGCAGGACCTGGAGAACCAGCTGGTCGAGGCGTCCAGCATCGGCAACCTGGACGCGGCGGCCCGGCGGCTCGGGCTGGTCAAGGCGGAGAGCCCGGCGCTGTTCCGGCTGCCCGACGGCAAGATCATCGGGGTGCTCACGCCCACCAACGGGCGGCCGGCGGTGACCGCGCAGGACGCCAAGGGCAACAAGACCGGTGGCCAGGACGCCGGCCGCCAGACCGAGAACGGTGCGGCCACGAACGGCGGCCAGGCCACCGGCGGCCAGACGACCAACGGCCAGACGACCAACGGCCAGGGGACCAACGGCCAGGCGACCAACGGAAGCCAGGCCGGCGTCGACGGTGCGGTGACCGGTGGTGCGGCCACCGGCCAGGTCAGCGGCAACGGTGTGGCCGGCAACGGCGTGGCTGGCAACGGCGTGGCTGGCAACGGTGTCGCCGACGGGACGCAGGGCGGCTCCGTGCCGGCCGGCACCGGGCAGTAGGCCGACATGTCGCCACGCAACGACGACACTCCGCGCCGGGGCACTCAGCCCCGGCGTGGTACGTCTCGTGACCTGCCCGTCGACGGCCAGCCGGGGGATGAGGCGGACGGTAAGCCGGCCCGCGGGTTCGGCGGCATCGGGGACGCGCGCGCCTACACGCCGCGCGGGCGGACCATGGCCGAGCGGGACCAGCGCACCCGGTCGCCGCGGGCGGGGCGGACCACCGACCCGTTCCGGCCGGCGCTTCAGGTGCTCGACGGGGGCCGGCCGCAGCGGGGGCGCGGCCGTCCACCGGTCGACGAACCGGCACCGGAGACCGCGGTCGGACCGCAGCGCGGCCGTGGCC
>NZ_BOMV01000052.1 GCF_016862375.1 Paractinoplanes rishiriensis
GCCACGCGGGCGCGGGCGCACGCCGGTCGAGGAGGACGCCGGGAGCCGGACGCCGCAGGGCCGAGGGCGCACGCCGGCCGGAGGGACCGACGCCGGGGGCCGGGCCGCGCGGGGGCGCGGGCGCACGCCGGTCGGGGAGACGGCGGCGTCGGGTCGGCCTGGTGCGTCGCGCGGCCGGGTGGGGGGACCGGTCGGGGACGACGCTGACGAGTTGACGGCGCGTCGGGAACGGGCCGCGGCGCGGAGCACCCGAGCGCCACGGCCGGTCCTGTCGTCGCGTACCGCCAAAACTGCTGAACCACGACGGACCGCAGGTAAGACGGACGGGCGGCGGATCGCCAGCCGGGCGGAGCCTCGACGCCTCGCGTCGAAGGCCGCACCCCGCAAGGCCGCGCCCGCCGCAGCCGCAAAAGGTCCCAGCCGGGCCGTGCGCGCGGTGGCGCCCGAGCCGCCCAAGCTGGCCAACAGCACGCGCCGGCTACGGCTGGGCACGGTGCTGGCGCTGTCCCTGTTCGTGATGATCGGGGTGCGGCTGGTGGTGCTTCAGGTGGCCTCGTCGCCGTCGGACGCGGCCCGGCTGATCAAGCTGCGCGAGGACCGGATCACCGAGGTGACGCTGCCGGCCGCGCGGGGCAGCATCGTGGACCGGAACGGGACCGTGCTGGCGCACAGCGTGGAGGCGCGCTACGTGGGTGCCGACCCGGTGCTGGTCAAGAATCCGTCGCAGACCGCCGCGACGCTGGCGCCGCTGCTCGGGGTGCCGCAGTCCAAGCTGGTTCCGCTGCTCACCAAGCACGACCGGCCGGGCGGTGGGCCGTCCCGGTTCGAGTTCCTGGCGCAGGGTGTCGACATCTCGGTCGGTAACCGGATCTCGGCCTTGAAACTCGACGGCATCGTGGTGCGCCAGGACGAGCGCCGGGACGTGCCGGGCGCCGACCTGGCCGCCAACCTGATCGGCTTCACCGGCGCCGACAACTCGGGCCTCGAGGGGCTGGAGGCGCGCTACGACTCGCTGCTGCGCGGCACCGCCGGAACCCAGGAGTTCGAGATCGGCAAGGGCGACGACCTGAACAAGCCGATCCCGGGTGGCTACCAGCGCTACGTGGCGCCGCAGCCGGGCGCCTCGCTGCAGCTCACCATCGACGCCGAGATCCAGTACGAGGTGCAGCGCATCCTCGGCGAGGCGGCGCGCGAGTGGGACGCCACCATCGCCGGCGCCGTGGTGCTGGACGTGCGCACCGGTGAGGTGCTCGCCCAGGCCAGTTACCCGGGGTACAACGCGGGCAAGCCGCAGGACTTCGAGCCCACCGACCGGGAGGACGTGCCGAGCGCGATCGTGGCCGACCCGGGTTCGGTGCACAAGGCGTTCATCTTCGGCGCGGCGCTCCAGGAGGGGCACATCAACGCGAACTCGACGCTGGCCATCGGGCCGGCGCTCGAGCGCGGGAACTACCGCTTCCAGGACGGCCACATGCAGCCCAAGGGCACCAAGATGACGATGCCGGGGCTGCTCGCGCTGTCGTCCAACGTGGGCACGATCCTCATCGCGGACAAACTCGGCAAGCAGAAGGTGTACGAGTACCAGCAGAAGTTCGGTCTGGGCCGGCCCACCAACGAGGGCATGCCGGGCGAGGCCAGCGGCCGGATCCTGACGCCGGACGAGTGGAGCGGGTCGGCGTCCGGCTCGGTGCCGATCGGGATGAGTGTGGACGCCACGCTGGTGCAGATGGCCGCCGGGTACGCGGCGATCGCCAACGACGGCACCTACCTCCAGCCACACCTGATCAAGTCGATGATCTCCGGTAAGGACGGTGGCGTCACGCCGACCGCGAAGCCGGAGTCGCACCGGGTGCTCAGCCCGGAGGTGGCCCGGCAGTTGCGGGCCTGGATGGAGACCGTGGTGGCCGACAAGGACGCGACCGGTACCCAGGCCGCGGTAAGGGGCTACCGGGTGGCCGGCAAGACCGGTACCGGCAAGCGGCTCATCGACGGGCAGTACACGAGCGCCAACTACGGGTCGTTCATCGGGATGGCCCCGGCCGAGAACCCGCGGTTCGTGATCGCGGTGTCGGCCGAGGTGCCGCACGGCACCGGTGGCGACGTGGCGGCGCCGGCGTTCAGCAAGATGATGTCGACCGCGCTGCTGCATCACCGGGTGCCGCCGTCCACGACCAAGGCGCCGCAGTTCCGTATCCACCCGTAGACCAAGGCCGTCGCATGGCGTTTTCAGTCGAATGCCGGACACCGGGTAGGGTCTGACGCCGTGCCCGGAGTTCCCCGCCCCGAGACCGTCGCGCCCGTGTCGCTGGCGCGCCTGGCCGCACTGCTGCCCGCGGTGCTGACCGGGCCGGACGTGCAGGTCACCGGCATCACGCACAGCAGTCACGACGTGCGTCCCGGTGATCTCTACGCGGCGCTGACCGGTGCCAACCGGCACGGCGTCGAGTTCGCCGCCGGTGCGGCCGGGGCCGGCGCGGTGGCGGTGCTCACCGACGAGGCCGGCCGGGAGCGGGCGCTCGCCACCGGGCTGCCGGTGCTGGTGGCCGACGACCCGCGGCAGGTGCTCGGCGCGGCCGCGGCGGCGGTCTACGGCGACCCGTCGGCGCGGCTCACGATGATCGGCATCACCGGCACGGCCGGCAAGACGTCGACCGCGTACCTGGTCGAGTCGGGTCTGCGCGCGGCCGGCCGCACCACCGGCCTGATCGGCACCGTGGAGACCCGGCTCGGCGACCTCGTGGTGGCCAGTGTGCGCACCACCCCCGAGGCGCCCGACCTGCAGGCCATCCTGGCCGCGGCGGCCGAGCGTGGGGTGACCGACGTGGTGATGGAGGTGTCCAGCCACGCGCTCGCGGTGGGCCGGGTCAACGGCATCGGCTTCGCGGTTGGCGGGTTCACCAACTTCGGCCTCGACCACCTCGACTTCCACGCCGACGTGGACGACTATTTCGCGGCCAAGGCCCGGCTGTTCGACGGCCGGTCCCGGGCCGAGGTCCTCAACCACGACGATCCGGCGCTGCGCCCGCTGGTCAAGCCGGACACGATCACCTATTCGGCGGCCGGCGACCGGGCGGCCACCTGGTGGGCCGACCAGATCCGGCCGTCGGCGTTCGGGCAGCGCTTCGTGGCGCACGGCCCCGGCGTCGCGGTCGAGGGCGGGGTGGCCCTGCCCGGCCGGCACAACGTGGCGAACGCACTGCTGGCCCTGGCTTCACTGGTGGCCGTCGGCGTGGACGCCAGGATCGCGGCGCGCGGCATCGCGGCGTGCCGGGGTGTGCCGGGCCGGCTGGAACAGGTGGACGCGCCCGGCCAGATCCTCGGCGTGGTCGACTACGCGCACAAGCCGGACGCGATCGTGGCGGCGCTGGCCGCGCTGCGCGAACTGGCGGCCGGCCGGGGCGGCCGGCTGATCTGCCTGATCGGCGCGGGCGGCGACCGCGACCGGGGCAAGCGCCCGCTGATGGGCGCGGCCGCGGCCCGCGGTGCCGACCTGGTGATCGTCACCGACGACAACCCGCGCACCGAGGACCCGGCCGCGGTCCGGGCCGCGGTGCGGGCGGGCGCCGAGGAGGCCGCCGCCGGCGCCAAGCTGATCGAGGTGGCCGGCCGCCGCGCGGCCATCGACGAGGCGGTCCGGCTGGCCGGACCGGGCGACGTGATCGCGCTGCTGGGCAAGGGACACGAGCGGGGCCAGGAGGTGAACGGGCAGATGCTGCCGTTCGACGACCGGATCGAGCTGGCGGCGGCGCTGACCGTGGCCGCGGGGGGCGACTCTTGATCCCGATCACTCTGGGCGAGATCGCCGGCATCACCGGTGGCACTCTCGTCAACGCGGAGCCGTCGCTGTCCGTGACCGGCCCGGTGGAGTACGACTCCCGCCGGATCAGGCCGGGCGGCCTGTTCGTCGCGTTCGAGGGCGAGAAGGTGGACGGTCACGCGTACGCCGGGCCGGCGGTCCAGGCCGGTGCCGCGGCGGTGCTGAGCACCCGGGACACCGGACAGCCGGGCGTCGTGGTGGCCGAGCCGCTCGCGGCGCTGGCCGCGCTGGCCCGGGCCCTGGTGGAGCGGCTGCCGGACCTGACGATCGTGGGGCTGACCGGGTCGTCCGGCAAGACCACCACCAAGGACTACCTCGGTCAGCTGCTGTCCCGGCTGGGTCCGACCATCGCGCCGGCCGGGTCGCTGAACAACGAGCTGGGTTTCCCGTACACCGTCCTGCAGGCCACCGAGCAGACCCGCTACCTGGTGCTGGAGATGGGCGCCCGGGGGATCGGGCACATCAGCTATCTCACCGGGATCGCCCGGCCGCGGGTCGGCCTGGTGCTCAACGTGGGTGCCGCGCACCTCGGCGAGTTCGGTTCGGTCGAGGGCACCGCGCGGGCCAAGGGCGAGCTGGTGGAGGCGCTGCCGGCCGACGGGGTGGCGGTGCTGAATGCGGACGATCCGCTGGTGTCCGCGATGGCGTCGCGGACCTCCGCGCGGGTGCTGCTGACCGGTGAGTCGCCGGCCGCCGCGGTCCGGGCCACCGACGTGACGCTGGACGAGGCGGGGCGCGCGTCCTACCGCCTGCATTTCGACGGTAAGATCGGAAATGTCCGGCTCGGGGTCGCGGGGCGGCATCAGGTCGCGAACACGCTCGCCGCAGCCGGGGTGGCGCTCGCGCTGGGGTTGGGCTTCGAAGACGTCGCCGACGCACTCGGCGCGGTCGGGATCGCCTCGAGCCGGCGGATGGACGTGTTCGCCCGGCCGGACGGCGTCATCGTGATCGACGACTCCTACAACGCGAACCCGTCGTCGACCGCCGCGGCGCTGCACGCGCTCGCCGCCATGGCCTCGAGCCGGCGCCGGGTCGCGGTGCTCGGCTACATGGCCGAACTGGGTGACCACGAGCGCGCCGGGCACGAGGAGGTCGGCCGGCTCGCCGCCGAACTCGGCGTGGACCGCCTGGTCGCGGTCGCCGAGAACGCCCGTCCGATCCTGGACGGCGCGAACGGGGTCGATGGCTGGACCGGTGAGGCTATCTTCGCCGATGACCAAGCCACTGCCATCGAGATCGTCCAGTCCGACCTGCACGCCGGCGACGTCGTGCTGGTCAAGGGTTCCCGTTACCGCACGTGGGACGTGGTGGATGCACTGCGTCCCGAGGAGGTTCGCCCGTGAGGGCAGTCATCGTCGCGGCAGCGGTCGCGTTCATCATCTCGTTGTTCGGCACGCCGATCGCCATCCGGGTCTTCACCGCGCTCAAGGCCGGCCAGCCGATCCGGTCCATCGGTCCGGCCTCCCACCAGGGCAAGAAGGGCACGCCCACGATGGGTGGGGTGGCCTTCATCGTGGCCACCGTGATCGCGTACGTGGCCGGGCACATCGCCCTGACCACGCTGCCCGAGCGGCAGATCGCCCAGGAGCGGCCGACCATGACCGCGCTGGTCCTGCTCGGCCTGTTCGTGTTCTGCGGCGTGGTGGGCTTCCTCGATGACTTTCTCAAGGTGCGCAAGCGCAACTCGGACGGCCTGAGCGCCAAGGGCAAGCTGCTCGGCCAGTTGATCGTCGGGGCCGGGTTCGGCATCGCGGCGCTGTACGTGCCCAGCACCAACGGCGAGACCGTGGCCAGCGAGAACATCTCGTTCATCCGGGACATCGACTGGCTGAACGTGGGCAAGGTCGGCTCGGTGCTGGTGTTCGTCTTCGTGATCATGTCGATGTCGAACGGCGTGAACCTCACCGACGGGCTGGACGGCCTGGCCACCGGCGCCTCGATCCTGGTGCTCGGGGCGTACGCGGTGATCGGTTTCTGGCAGTACCGGCACTGGTGCGGCGACGACGACTACGCCCGCGTGAACGAGTACTGCTACCAGGTCCGAGATCCGCTGGAGATCGCGATGATCGCGGCGGCCGCGGCGGCGGCCTGCGTCGGCTTCCTGTGGTGGAACACGTCGCCGGCCCGGATCTTCATGGGCGACACCGGCGCGCTCGGCCTCGGCGGCCTGATCGGCGGCCTCGCGGTGGCCACCCGGACCACCCTGCTGTCGATCATCATCGGCGGCCTGTTCGTGATCGTCACGATGTCCGTGGTGATCCAGATCATCTCGTTCAAGACCACCGGTAAACGGGTGTTCCGGATGTCACCGCTGCAGCACCACTTCGAGCTGGCCGGCTGGAGCGAGGTCAACATCGTGGTGCGGTTCTGGATCGTGGCCGGCATCTGCGTGGCGATCGGGTTGGGGCTGTTCTACTCCGACTTCCTGGCGGCGATGGGATAGATCTCGCCCGCGACGACTTCCTGGCGGCGATGGGATAGATCTCGCGCGACACGCCCGAGCCGTGACGCGGGCTCGCGTGTCGGCGCGACCATGATGTGTCCATGGCGGACGACCGTGACACCCGGCCCCGCCCGTCACTGAGCCGGCAGCTGCTGCCCGCGGTGCACGGGCTGCTGGCCCGGCCCCTCTCCTCGTACTACCTGCTGATCGCCAGCTCCGGCATGCTGCTGCTGATCGGCCTCACGATGGTCTTCTCGGCGACCAGCGTGACGGCGTACGCGAAGTACGGGAACGCCTTCTCGGCGATCGCCAACCAGGCGGTGTTCGCGCTGCTCGGCCTGGTCGCGTTCTGGGCCTGCCAGCGACTGCCCGCCGGCACGCTGCGGTACCTGGGCAGGTACGTGCTGGCCGCGGCCGTGGTGCTGCTGGCCATCCTCGACCTGCTGGGCGCGCTGCACTCGGTCGAACTGCTCGACAAGCCGCGGATCGGCCCGGTGCACGCCGACCTGCTCTGGCTGTACTTCGGCCCGGTCGGTCTGCAGCCGGCCGAACTGGCCAAGCTCGGCATGGTGCTGTGGGGTGCCGACGTGATCGCCCGCAAGGGCCCGGCGCTGGGGCACTGGCGGGAGCTGGCCCGGCCGCTGTTCCCGGTGATCGGCCTGCTGTTCATCCTGGTCGGCTACAACGACCTGGGCACCATGCTGGTGCTGCTGGCGCTGGTGGTCGGCCTGCTCTGGGCGGCCGGGGTGCGGCTGCGGGTGTTCGCCGCGCTCGGCGTGCTCGGCCTGGCCGGCATCGGCCTGCTCATCGCGGCCGCGTCCGGCGGCGCCGGCTCCGGCTCCGGCGAGGGCGAGAACTACCGGTTCGCCCGGCTCACCAACTTCCTCAAGCCGCTGGAGAGCTGCGACCTGGACGGACCCTGCTACCAGCTGATCCAGGCCCGTTCGGCGATCTTCGAGGGCGGCTGGTTCGGGGTCGGCCTGGGCAAGGGCGTGATGAAGTGGAACTGGCTGCCGATGGCCGAGAACGACTTCATCTTCGCGGTGGTGGCCGAGGAACTCGGCGTGGTCGGCTGCATGGTGGTGCTGGCGCTGTTCTCGGTGCTCGCCTACACCGGGTTCCGGATCGCGCGCCGCTCGGCCGACCCGTTCCGCCGGTTGGCCGCCACCGCGATCACCACCTGGCTGGTGAGCCAGGCGTTCATCAACATCGGCGGCGTGACCGGCATGCTGCCCATCACCGGCCTCCCGCTGCCGTTCATCTCCGCAGGTGGCAGCGCCCTCGTCGTGACGCTCGCGGCGATCGGCATGCTCGCCTCGTTCGCCCGCGCCGAGCCGGAGGCGGCCCGCGCCCTGAACGCCCGTCCGCCCGCGAGATGGGTACGGCTAGTCTGGGCCCCGCTGCCGCCGATCCCCCCGCCGCGGCAGCCCGCGAAGAAGCCGGCGGCCGGCCGGGTACCGACGGGTGCGGGGGCTGAGAGGAGGCGGTGATGGGCCTGCTGCGGTCGGTCGTGCTCGCCGGGGGAGGCACCGGCGGTCACATCTATCCGCTGCTCGCCTTCGCGGACGCGCTGCGACGGCATTTCCCCGAGGTGCGGATCACCACGCTGGGCAGCCCCAAGGGCATGGAGAACGAACTGATCCCACCGGCCGGGTACGACCTGCGGGTCATCCCGGCGTTTCAGCTGCCCCGCGCGATCAACCTCAACCTGCTGCGTACCCCCGACCGGATGTACAAGTCGGCGCACGCGGCCGGCCAGATCCTCGACGAGGTGCAGGCCGACGTGGTGGTCGGCTTCGGCGGGTACGTCTCGGTGCCGGCCTACCTGGCGGCCTGGAAGCGCGACCTGCCGATCGTCATCCACGAGGTGAACGTGCCGCCGGGCGTCGCGAACCGGATGGGGATGAAGTTCACCAAGAACGTCGCGGTCGGCTTCCCGCAGCAGCCGCAGCAGGCCGAGTCGCTGCGCGACGCGCGGGTGGTCGGCGTGCCGCTGCGCACCTCGCTCACCCACCTGGACCGGGCCGCGCTCCGGCCGGAGGCGCTGTACCAGTTCGGCCTGCGCCCCGACCTGCCGGTGCTGTTCGTCTCGGGCGGCTCGTCCGGCGCCCGCACCATCAACCTGGCGGTGGCGGCCGCGGCCAAGCGGCTGGCGCACGCCGGCATCCAGGTGCTGCACGTCCAGGGCGGCCGCAACGACCCGTTCGAGGTGCCGGCCGACCTGCCGGTGCCGTACGTGGTGCTGCCGTACCTGTCCGAGATGCAACTCGGTTATGCCGCCGCCGACCTGATGCTGTGCCGGGGCGGGGCGATCACGGTGGCCGAGACGACGGCGCTCGGCGTGCCGGCCGTCTACGTGCCCTACCCGCACAGCAACCAGGAGCAGAAGCGGAACGCGCTGCCGGTCGTCGAGGCCGGCGGCGGGGTGCTGGTCGACAACGCCGACCTCACCCCCGAGTGGATCGAGCAGCACCTCATCCCGCTGGCCCGGGACCACCAGCGGCTGTACGCGATGGGCGCGGCCGCGGCGCAGTATGGCCGGCGCGACGGTGACGAGGCGCTGCTGGAGTTCGTTCTGGAAGCGGTGGCGAAGGCCCGATGACCTTCATGCGGAGCAGGGGAGTGCAACTGTGAACACGGCGGAGCTGTCGCCGGCCGGCAAGTTGACCGCCGAGGACCTGGGCAGCGTGCACCTGATCGGCATCGGCGGGGTCGGCATGGCCGGCCTGGCCCGCTTGCTGCTCACCCGCGGCGTCCCGGTCACCGGCAGCGAGTTGCGGGAGTGGCCGGCGCTGGCCGGGCTGCGCGCCCTGGGCGGCACGGTGCACATGGCCCACGAGGCGGCCAACCTGGACGGTGTGGACACGGTTGTCTACTCGACCGCGATTCCGCAGGACCACCTCGAACTGGTCGAGGCCCGGCGTCGCGGCCTGCGCGTGCTGCACCGCTCGGAGGCGCTCGCGGCGGCCATGACCAACCGGCAGACCATCGCGGTGGCCGGCACCCACGGCAAGACCACCACCACCTCGATCATGACGGTGATCCTGCAGCACGCCGGGCAGGACCCGTCCTTCGTGATCGGTGGCGAGATCTCCGAGGCCGGGTCCAACGGGCACCACGGCACCGGGCCGCACTTCGTGGCCGAGGCCGACGAGAGCGACAAGTCGTTCCTGATCTACCGGCCGCACGTCGCGATCGTGACCAACATCGAGGGCGACCACCTCAACAACTGGGGTGACCTGGACGGCCTAAAGGCCGGCTTCCGCCAGTTCGCCGAGCTGACCGAGCCGGACGGGTTCGTGGTCACCTGCGCCGACGACCCGGGCACGCAGGGCCTGATCGCCGACCTGCGGGCGGCGGGGCGCACGGTCTACACGTACGGTGAGAGCCCGGACGCCGATCTGCGGCTCAGCGACGTGGTGTCCACCGTGAGCGGGGTGCGCTACCGGGCCGAACTGGACGGCACGCCGCTCGGCGAGATCAAGCTGGCCCTGCCCGGCCGGCACATGGGACTCAACAGTGCCGCCGCGGTGCTCACCGCGCTGCGTCTCGGGCTGCCGCTCGACAAGATCACCGAGGCGCTGGCGTCGTTCCCGGGCGTCCGCCGGCGGTTCGAGCGCAAGGGCATCGCGGCCGGCGTCCGCGTCTACGACGAGTACGCGTACCACCCCACCTCGGTGAAGGCCGCGCTGCGCACGCTGCGCGAGGTGGCCGGCGACGGCCGCCTGCTGGTGGTCTTCCAGCCGTATCGGGTCTACCGCACCCGCGACCTGCAGGCCGAGCTGGCCGAGGGTCTGGCGCTGGCCGACGAGGCCATCATCATGGAGGTCTTCGGACCGGGTGAGGTGCGCGCGCCCGGCGAGGGCGGGGTGGCGCTGACCGCGGCCACCGACCTGCCGGCCGGCCACAAGGTGTTCGTGCCGGACTGGGAGGACGTGCCGTCCGAGGTGGTGCGCCGCAGCCGGCCCGGCGACGTGGTGGTGACCATGGGCGCGCCGCCGATCTCGCTGATGGGCGACGAGCTGCTGGCGGCGCTGGCCGAGTCGGAAGCCGGGGCGTAACGCGTGCGCGCGGGCGGGGGGCGTAACTGGCGGCTGGTCCGGGCCGACACCGACGCGGTGCCGACCTCGGTGCGCCGGTTCATGGCGCGCGCCCGCCAGCGGCGGCTGCGCGCCGTGCTGCCCTGGGCCGTGACGCTCGCGGTGCTGCTGGCCGGCGGTGGCGCGGCCTACCTGGTGTACGGCACCGCGGTGCTCGGTGTCCGCGAGGTGCAGGTGGTCGGCACCCAGCTGGTGGCGCCGCACCAGGTGCAGGAGGCCGCCGCGGTGCCGCTGGAGGAGCCGCTGGCCCGGGTCGACCTGGACGCGGTACGCGCCCGGGTGCGCACGATCGCCGCGGTGGACCGGGTCGTGGTGCGGCGCAGCTGGCCGTCCACCCTGGTGGTCGAGGTGGTGGAGCGCACCCCGGTGGCGGCCGTGCCGGGCACGCCGAGCGGATTCACGCTGATCGACGCGGCGGGCGTCCCGTACCGGCAGGTGCCGCGGCAGCCGGCGGGCCTGCCGCTGGTGCGTACGGCGACCCCCGGCCCCGCCGACGTGAACACCCGGTCGGCCCTGACCGTGCTCGGCGCGCTCAGCGAGGAACTGCGCGAGCAACTCGTGGCCGTGTCGGTGGCGGCACCCGCGCAGATCCGGCTCGAGCTGCGCAAGGAGCGCACCGTGGTGTGGGGCGACGACTCCAAAAGCGACGTAAAAAGCCAGGTTGCGACCGCCCTGTTGAAGAAGGCGGGCACCGAGATCGACGTCAGCGCCCCGTCAGTCGTGACTATCCGCTAGATTCATCTGGTAAGCGGACATCAGGGCAGGAACGCCGTATTTCGCGTGAGGTTACGGCTCCGTCGGATATTCGCCACGTAAGCGGGCTTCGACACGCCGCGCCGGTTCTTTGGTTGACGCGTGCTGTCCGCATACGTTGCCACCAGAGGTTGAATGGTTGACATAAACCTAAGCCTCTAGTAGAGGGTGAGGGTTTTCCTCGCCCTCCCTTGCACGGCAGCGGATGTACGGGGCCACGACATCCGGCAACCCCGGAAGGGAAGGCTGAGCCCGATGACACCTCCACACAACTATCTGGCGGTCATCAAGGTCGTCGGGATCGGCGGTGGCGGCGTCAACGCCGTGAACCGCATGATCGAGGTGGGGCTCAAGGGAGTCGAGTTCATCGCGATCAACACCGACGCCCAAGCGCTGCTGATGAGCGACGCCGACGTGAAGCTCGACGTCGGCCGCGAGCTGACCCGTGGGCTCGGTGCGGGCGCCCAGCCCGAGGTCGGCAAGAACGCCGCCGAGGACCACCGGGATGAGATCGAGGAGGTGCTCAAGGGCGCCGACATGGTCTTCGTGACCTGCGGCGAGGGCGGCGGCACCGGCACCGGCGGCGCGCCCGTGGTGGCCAACATCGCCCGCAAGCTCGGCGCGCTGACCATCGGCGTGGTCACCCGGCCGTTCTCCTTCGAGGGCAAACGCCGCCAGGTGCAGGCCGAGGCCGGCATCGACGAACTGCGCAACCAGTGTGACACGCTGATCGTGATCCCGAACGACCGGCTGCTGGCGCTCGGTGACCGCGGAATAAGCATGATGGACGCGTTCCGCCAGGCCGACCAGGTGCTGCTCTCCGGTGTCCAGGGCATCACCGACCTGATCACCACGCCGGGTCTGATCAACCTGGACTTCGCCGACGTCAAGAGCGTGATGAGCGGGGCCGGCAGCGCGCTCATGGGTATCGGCAGCGCGCGCGGCGACAACCGGGCGGTCGAGGCGGCCGAGAAGGCGATCTCCAGCCCGCTGCTCGAGCAGAGCATGGACGGCGCGCGCGGCGTGCTGCTCTCCATCGCCGGCGGTTCGGACCTGGGCCTGTTCGAGATCAACGACGCGGCCCAGCTGGTCACCGACGCGGCCCACCCGGACGCCAACATCATCTTCGGTGCGGTGATCGACGACGCGCTCGGCGACGAGGTGCGGGTCACCGTGATCGCGGCGGGCTTCGACGGCGGTACTCCGTCGTACAAGCCGGCCGAGCCGGCTCGCAAGCCGGCCGCTCCCACCCATACGGTGCCGACCTCGACGGTCCCGCCGCCGGTGGTCAGCCCGCCGCCGACCGCGCCGGCTCAGCCGACGCGCCGGGTTCTCTTCGACGACGTCGACGTGCCGGACTTCCTCAAGAACGGCTCGTGATCTGACCTCCGACCGGCGCGCCGAACTCGCCGTCTCGCTGGCCGGGGTACGGGAGCGGATCGCGCGCGCCTGTGCGGCGGCCGGCCGGCCCGCCGAGGAGGTCACGCTGGTCGCGGTGACCAAGACCTACCCGGCCAGCGACGTGGTGCTGCTGGCCGGGCTGGGCGTCACCGACGTGGGCGAGAACCGCGACCAGGAGGCGGCTGCCAAGGCCGCCGAGGTCCGGGCGGCCGGCGCCACACCGCGCTGGCACTTCGTCGGGCAGTTGCAACGCAACAAGGTCAAATCCGTGATCGGGTACGCGGACGTGGTGGAGTCGGTCGACTCGGAGCGACTGGCGCAGGCGCTGGCTCGGGCCGCTCCCGGACGGCCCGCACCGCTCGAGGTATTGGTGCAGGTGAGCATCGACGGCGATCCGGAACGGGGCGGCGCGGCCGGCGACGACCTGTGGCGCACGGCGGATGCGGTGGCCGGCGCGGACGGCCTGCGGCTCGGCGGGCTGATGGCGGTGGCGCCGCTGGGCTGGGAGCCGGACCGGGCGTTCGAGGTGCTGGCCGGGCTGGCCGCCCGGCTGGTGGCGGCGCACCCCGCGGCCACGGCCGTCTCGGCGGGGATGAGCGGCGACCTGGAGGCGGCCGTTCGGCACGGAGCGACACACGTCCGGATCGGCACTTCTTTGCTCGGAATGCGAAACCCGCTGCGGTAGCCTTGCGGCGGGCAGCAAACTACATAGGTGTTGTTTAACGCGACGTCCCTCTACCGGTGGCCGGCGCGCAAGGGGGGATGCGGTACGCAGGGGGTGCGGGCCGCGCAGCGGACGAAGGTGGGGGACATGGCTGGTCGGGTCGAAGCCAAGTGGGACGAGGTGGGGGCATGAGCGCGCTTCGGAAGGCGGGCGTCTGGCTGGGCCTCGTCGAGGAGGACGACGACCGCGGGTACGACGATCGCGGCTACCGGGAGACCTCGTACCGCGACCGGGATCGGGACCGGTATTCGAGCGACCGCTACGCGGACGAGTTCGCGGACGAGGACGACGACGTCGAGGAGGAGCGGTCGGTGCCGCGCGCGCGGACCGAGCGGAGCCGTATCTCGGAACGGCTCTCCCGCGCCGACCTCGACGACCACGATCGGGTGGAATCCGGCGATCGGGCCCGGGTCCGTTCGATCACCCGTCCCGCTCCGGCCAGTGAGCAGGCCGCGCCGCTGAGCTACTCCACCCGGGACAACCTGGCCCTCGCCCCGCAGCAGGTGCACCAGCCGCAGCCGCAGCCGTCCCGGCCGGTGGAGGAGGAGCAGCGGTACCAGATCACCACCCTGCACCCCACCACGTACCGCGAGGCCCGCACCATCGGCGAGCACTTCCGGGACGGCGTACCGGTCATCATCAACCTCACCGAGATGGACGAGGGAGATGCGCGGCGACTGGTCGACTTTGCGGCAGGCCTGGCCTTCGGTCTTCGCGGTACGATCGAGCGCGTGACCAACCGGGTTTTCCTGCTCTCTCCGGCAAATGTCCAGGTCACCGCGGAGGACAAGGCCAAGATCGCTGAGGGCGGCTTCTTCACTCAGAGTTGACCCAGACGAGGGACCCTCACCAGTGCTGTCGATCTTGTTCCAGATCCTCTACCTTTTGGTCTACCTCTTCTTCCTGGTCCTGCTCGCCAGGTTCGTCCTCGGCGCGGTTCTGCAGTACGGACGTCGCTGGCAGCCGGGTCGGGGCGCGTCGGCGACACTCGAAACGGTGTGGAGCGTCACTGATCCGCCTCTCAAGGCGTTGAGGCGTGTGATCCCACCGCTGCGCATTGGTAACGTGAGTTTGGACCTGGCTTCCATCGTGCTGCTGGTTATCCTGTTCGTGCTCATGAGGTTTGTGCTTCATAACTTGATCCTGAACTACAGCTAGACAGCAGCCCCAACCGCGGCCGCGACTGACCCGAGGAGTTTCGATGCCGCTGACCCCGGCCGACGTGCACAACGTCGCCTTCAAGAAGCCCCCGATCGGCAAGCGGGGGTATGACGAGGAGGAGGTCGACGCCTTCCTGGACGAGGTCGAGCGCGAACTCGCCCGTCTGATCGAGGAGAACAACGAGCTGCGCGCCCAGGTGGAGCGCGGTGGCCGGGGTGGCGCGCCAGCCGTCTCGGGTGCCGACCCCCGCCTTGCCGCCGAGCTCAACGATGTGAAGGCGCAGCTTGACCGCGTCCAGCGGGACAAGGCGCAGGCCGAGCAGGCAGCCCGGCAGATGCAGGCCGAGCTCGAGCAGGTTCGTGCTCAGGGTCCGGTCGGTGGCCCGCCCGGCGGCGCGAGCGGCGACGGCGAGCAGCAGGCGCTGCGAGTGCTGATGATGGCCCAGCGGACCGCCGACGACCACGTGTCCGACGCCCGTCGCGAGGCCGACAAGCTTCTCTCCGACGCCCGGTCCAAGGCCGAGGAGGTCACCCGCGAGGCCCGCGCCAAAGCCGACGCCCTCGAGCGTGACGCCCGTCAGCGGCACCAGGAGGCCATGGGCGGCCTGGACGCCAAGCGGTCCGCGCTGCAGAAGCACATCGAGGAGCTCAAGCAGTTCGAGCGGGAATACCGCACTCGCTTGAAGGCGTACCTGGAGTCCCAGCTGCGTGACCTCGACGGTCGCGGGCAGGGCCTCGAGGCCGAGATGTCGCGGGCCGACGCCAACCGCGCGGTCGGCGGCTCCGGCGGTCTCGCCGCGGCCGGCCTCGCGTCGTCCTACGGCGGCGGCCGCACCAACTCCATCGAATCCGGGCGCTGAACGCTGACCCCCGGCACCTCGACGAGGATGAGCCATGATCGTTGTTAGCCTGCTGCTCATCCTCGTCGCGGTGACGCTGCTTGTGCTGGGCCTCACCGGTGGATCGAGCAACCTGCTGATCAGCTCGATCGTTGCGAGCCTGCTGGCCGCCGTGGCGCTGGTGATCGGCGCGCGGCAAAATGCGGGCCGCCGCGCCGCCGGAGCCGCCGATCCCGACCTGGTCGCCGAGGCCGAAAACTTCGGCCCGCCGCCCGAGCCGGTGGACCGGCGCGAAACCGTCCAGTTCGAGTCCCCTGAGTTCGAGTCGTCTGAGTTCGAATCCTCTGAGCCCGTCTTCGCGGCTGAGGAAGATTTCGCCGACGAGGCCTATCAGGCCGGTCGCCGCGACGCCGCAGCCGGCATGACCGCCGGCACCTCGGGTGCGCGCCACGACGACGAGCCGTTCGCCTTCGCGAAACCGGAGCCGGATCTCGAACCGGAACCGGAACCGGACTACGATCTCGCCGCCGACGCGATCAACGCGGCCCGCAGCGACGACCCCGACGAGCAGTGGCGCCGGGCCGCGCCGGGGCACGCCGAGGCCGCCGGGCTGGCCGACGAGTTCGCCGAGCCGGACGAGGACGACCCAGCCGACGAGCCGCTGCCGCAGTCGGTGCGGCCCGCCGACGCGGTGCGCATCGCCCAGTTGGACGCCGAGGTGCTGGTGGTCGACGGCCGGCCGCGTTACCACCTGCCCGACTGCCCGCACCTGGTCGGCCGGCTCACCGAGCCGGTACCGGTGAACGAGGCCGTCGACCTCGGCTTCAACCCGTGTGGACTGTGCCGGCCGGTGGACCGGCTGGTGGCCGCCGCGGCCCGGCACTAACCTCCCCTCTCACGCCGGGCCGGGTGATCGGCACAATGGGGCATGGTCACCCGGCGCCCTGACGAACCCGCAGGACTTTCCGTTCCGGTACGGGTGCGCCCGGGTGCCGGTCGCACCCGGGTGGGCGACGAGATGGTGGGCCGGCTGGCCGCGTTGCGCGACGGCGCCGGCACCACGTGAGCGGCGGTCTGGACCTCGGGCTGCTGGTCGGTGCCCTGGTGCTGCTGGTGGCGGTGGCCGCCGTCCGGTTCTCCACCCGGCTCGGGCTGCCCAGCCTCCTGGTCTACCTGGGCATCGGCATGGTCATCGGGGAGGCCGGCCTCGGCATCCGGTTCGACGACGCCGACCTGACCCGCGCGCTCGGCTTCTGCGCGCTCATCGTGATCATCGCCGAGGGCGGGCTGACCGCGCGGTGGAGCACGCTGCGCCCGGTGCTCGGGCTGGCCTCGACGCTGGCCACGGTCGGCGTGGCGGTGAGCATCGTGGTGGTCGGCATCGCCGTGCACCTCGTCCTGGGTCTGGACTGGCGCCTGGCCCTGCTCTACGGCGCGGTGCTCTCGTCGACCGATGCGGCAGCGGTCTTCGCGACGCTGCGGCGGCTGCGCCTGCCGCCGCGGCTGGTTGCCACGCTGGAGGCCGAGTCCGGCCTCAACGACGCTCCGGTGGTGCTGCTGGTGGTGCTTCTCTCCAGCACCGCGGCACTCACCCATCCATGGTGGTACGAGGTCCTGATCGTCGCGTACGAACTGGCCGCCGGCGCCGTCATCGGCCTCGCGGTGGGCGCGGCCGGCCGGTGGACGCTGCGGCACGCGGCACTGCCCTCGGCCGGGCTGTACCCGATCGCCGCGGTCGGCCTCACCGTGCTCGCCTACGCGGCCGGCGCGGTGGCGCACGCATCCGGCTTCCTGGCCGTCTATGTCGCGGGGGTGATGCTCGGCAACGGGCAGATCCCGCACCGCCGGGCCGTGCTGGGCTTCGCCGACGGCCTGGCCTGGGTGGCCCAGATCGGGCTGTTCGTGCTGCTCGGCCTGCTGGCCTCGCCGGACCGGCTGCCGGCCGCGGTGGTACCCGCGCTGTTCGTCGGGCTGATCCTGACGTTCGTGGCCCGGCCGCTGTCGGTGGTGGTCAGTGCGGTGGTGGCCCGGCCGCTGCGCGGTCCGCGCCGGCCGGACAACCGGGTCGGCTGGCGGGGCACCGCGTTCCTGTCCTGGGCCGGGCTGCGCGGCGCCGTGCCGATCGTGCTGGCCACCATCCCGCTGTCGGCCGGCACGCCGGGCGCGGACGGACTGTTCGACGCGGTGTTCGTGCTGGTCATCATCTTCACCCTGGTGCAGGCCAGCACGCTCGGCCCGGCCGCCCGGCTGCTCGGGGTGACCGCGCCGCACGAGGCCGCCGAGCTGCACGTGGAGACCGCGCCGCTGGAGCGGATGAACGCCGACCTGCTGCAGCTCGACGTCGTGCCGGGCTCGAAGCTGGCCGGCGTCTACGTCGACGAGTTGCGGCTGCCGGTGGGTGCGTCGGTGACGCTCGTGGTGCGCGACGGCGCCGGCTTCGTGCCGGGGCCGGACACTCGGCTGCGTACCGGTGACGCCCTGCTGATCGTCGCCACCGCGGCGGTCCGGGACGTGGCCGAGCGGCGGCTGCGCGCGGTGAGCCGGCGGGGGCGGCTGGCCCGGTGGCACGGCGAGGACGGCACCGAGCGACCGGCCTGACCGCTTTTGCGGGGTTTAGTCGGGCAAGATCCTGAGTATCGGTTGTCGCTGCCGGATACGTTCCGTATCCTTGCCACCCTCCGGAGTGCGCGGCTGGTTATTCAGCCGCGCCGTTTGTGCACGTGGGGCAAGATCGACGCCCGGAGGTTGATGGGCCGGCGCTCCGTTAGGGGCACACGTCCGGCACGACAGGAGACCCGCTGCCTGGCCCGACCGGGGCCGGACGGGTCTCGACAACGCTGATCGCCGCGCCGGGGGGTGCGGCCGAGGGAGCGACGATGGCTAAGGCAACCGACACCAGGTCCGCCTCGACCGCCAAGGCCGCCACCAAGCGGAGCCGCAACGCCGACGAGACCGAAAAGATCCGGACGGCGCTGACCGCGCGCCTGGCCGAGCTGCAGGGCGAGTACGATCAGTCGCTCACCGAGATCACCGAGCTGCAACGGGAGCGGCTGGCCGACTCGGCCGGGGACGACCAGGCCGACGCGGGCACCAAGACGTTCGAACGTGAGCAGGAGATCTCCCTCGCCAACAACCTGCTGGAGCGGATCACCCAGGTGGAACGCGCCATCGACCGGCTCGGCGAGGGCAACTACGGTTGGTGCGAACGGTGTGGCACCGCCATCCCGGTCGAGCGGCTCGCGGCCTTCCCCGCCGCGACCCTTTGTGTGTCCTGTAAGCAGCTGGAGGAACGACGCTGAACGCCGACGAGGCGGCACCGGCCGCGGTGGATGAGCCGGTGCCGGGGCCGAAACCCCGCTTCCGCGGCCCTGCCGTGGTGCTGCTGGGTGTCACGGCCATGCTGGGCCTGGCACTCGACCAGTGGACCAAATGGCTCAGTACGGAAAACCTGACCGAGGGCGAGCCGGTGCGCATCCTCGGCGGCCTGGTCTATCTGTCGCTGCTGCGCAACAGCGGCGCGGCATTCAGCCTGGGCAGCTCGTACACCTGGGTGTTCCCGCTGATCACCATGGTGGTGGTCGGCTGGATCGCGGTGATGGCGACCCGGCTGCGCTCGATGGCCTGGGCGCTCGCGCTCGGGCTGGTGCTGGCCGGTGCCCTGGGCAACCTGACCGACCGGCTGTTCCGCGCGCCCGGCGTACTGCACGGCCACGTGGTCGACATGATCAGCGTGTTCGGGCCGTACGGCGAGCACTTCGCGGTGTTCAACATCGCGGACAGCTGCCTGTCGGTGGGCGTGGTGCTGGCCGTACTGCTGGAACTGACCGGGCGCCAGCGCGACGGCAGCCGGCTGACCCGCAAGAAACCGGAAGCGAAGACAGCATGAGCGGCCAGCGTTCCCTCCCGGTGCCCGACGGGCTCGACGGGATGCGCCTCGACCAGGCCGTCTCCCGGCTGTTCGGGCTGTCCCGCACCGCCGCCGCGACCCTGGTCGAGGCCGGCGACGCGCTGGTGGACGGCTTTCCGCGGCCCAAGTCCGACAAGGTCTCGGCCGGTGCCTGGCTCGAGGTGACGCTGCCGGCCCCGGCCGCTGCGCCCGTCGTGGTGGCCGAGCCGGTGCACGGCCTCGCGGTGATCTACAGCGACGACGACATCGTGGTGGTCGACAAGCCGGTCGGCGTGGCCGCCCACCCGAGTCCCGGCTGGACCGGCCCGACCGTGATCGGTGGCCTGGCCGCGATGGGTCAGAACGTCGCCACCAGCGGCGCCGCCGAGCGGCAGGGCGTGGTGCACCGGCTCGACGTCGGCACCACCGGGCTCATGGTGGTGGCCAAGAGCGAGGTGGCGTACACCGTGCTCAAGCGGGCCTTCAAGGAGCGCGAGGTGGACAAGCGCTACCACGCCGTGGTGCAGGGCCACCTCGATCCGCTGCGCGGCACCATCGACGCGCCGATCGACCGGCATCCCACCGCCGACTACAAGTTCGCGGTGATGTCCGGCGGCAAGCCGAGCGTCACCCACTACGACACGCTCGAGGCGTTCCGGTCGGCCAGCCTGATCGACGTCAAGCTCGAGACCGGCCGGACCCACCAGATCCGGGTGCACTTCTCGGCGATGCGCCACCCCTGCGCCGGCGACCTCACCTACGGCGCCGACCCGACCCTGGCGACCCGGCTCAAGCTCAACCGGCAGTGGCTGCACGCCCGAGAATTAGGGTTCGTGCACCCCCGAACGCACGATGAGGTTCGGTTCGTCAGCGATTACCCTGACGACCTGAAGTACGCACTGGACGTGCTTCAGGACGCGAGCTGATCTCGGGGAGACAACGGTGGCGCCCGCGGAGCCGGTGCGGCAGCCGATGGTGCGCGGCAGGACCGCGGTACGCACCTCGCTCGGCCTCGCCGTCGTCGCGGCCGGGGTGGTGCTGCTCGGCGGGTACTGGTTGAGCCAGCGCGGCGAGGCACCGGCCGGCGACGGCGGCGACATGGTGCGGGTCGGCGTGGTGGAGGGTCAGACCGTGCCCGGGTATGTGAGCTCGTCCCGGGCCGAGTTGTCGGCGCTCACCGACCCGTCGGCGCCCGCCGCGGGCTACACCTGGGCGCTGATCAGCCTGGACCGCTACCGGTTGCCCGCCGACCTGTCCGGACTGCTGGACGGCGTCGCGGTGGCCCAGGTCCTGGTGCGGGTGCCGATCCCGGAGGCGCACACCCAGGTGGTCCGCCTGCCGGTCTACAGCCTCCCGGCCGATGCGCTGTCCGGAATGCACTCGATGGCGGTGCAGCGCGATCAGGAGCGGGCCGGATACCTCCAGTTGAGCAGGAAGCTCACCGGCGGGCAGGACCGGGCCCGGCGGGCGTACGAGGCGGCCGCGGTCACGGCGGGCGCGGAGGCCGCCGCGTACCGCTCCGGTTGTGCCTGTGTCCTCGCGGCCGTGGTGCGCGGCACCCCGGCCGCGCTGCAGCAGGTCGCGGCTCGTTCCGGGATTCGCGTCGTGGACCCGGCGCCCGAGGTGCAACGGCTGGACCGCGCCGAGTTCCGGCCGCCGCTGCCCGAACAGGACGGGACGGTTCCGGCTGAGCCGCGCGGATCCGCGCAACCTGTGCCAAACGACAGTTCAGGCATTGCCTCACGAGGCCCTGCGCCGATACTGTCTTCGCTCGGGTCCGCGGTGATGTTTGCCTCAGCGGCGGGCCGCAACCCCTTGCTGGATCCTTCTGCCACGGCACCGGAGGAGCGCACTGCCGTGCCCTCAACACCTCGAGAGCCGTCCGGACGTTAGATAAACCGGTGCCTTTGTTCGATCTAGGAGATAACCGGGGATGGTCGCTCGGGTACTGGCCGCAATAGGGTGGGCTCCGTAGCCTGTCAGCGGCGAACCGAAAGCCGAGGGCAATACCGGGTGTAGCGCAGGGAGGACGAGCCGTGGTGGATGGGACCGAGACCGGCTGGGGCCGGCCTGCGGAACCCGCCCCGCGTTGGCGGGCGCTGCTCGACCGCAGACGGCATGGCTCGCGCACGGTCGAGGATCCGCCGGCCGAGCCGGAGCGGGAGGCCGCGCTGCCGCAGCAGCCACAGCCGTACACGCCGCTGCCGAGCCGGCCGGAACGCCGCCCGTTCAACCCGCTCGAGGCGCGGGCCGCGTTCGAGGAACGCCAGCGGCAGGCCCAGCAGGCGGCGCCCCCGACGCAGCAGCAGCCGATGCCGCCGCGGCCGCTCAACCCGCTCGACCCGCGCCACCAGAGCCGGCAGCAGCCCGACACCAACGGGCAGCCGCACAGCTTCTTCAGCCCGTCGGCGCGCCCGGTGCCGCGCGATTACCCGCAGGTCCGCGCGTCCGCCGCGGCTCCCGCGCCGCCGGCCCCGCCGCCTCCGATCGCCCAGCCGCCAGTGGCTCCGCCGCCAGTGGCTCCACCCCCGATGGCCCCGCCACCCTCTCTTCCCTCTCTTCTGCGGCCGGCCGCCGCGGCGCCCACCTCGCCGGCCGGCGCCCGGATCGAGTGGCGGCAGACCCGGCCCGACGACGAGATGGAACGTGCCGTCGCGGTGCTGCGGCGCAAGCTCGGCAAGCCGCGGGTGCTGGCCTTCGCCAACCCCAAGGGCGGCGTTCACAAGACCACCGCGACGGTGCTGGCCGCGGCCACCATCGGCAGCGTCCGCGGTCGCGGCGTGCTGGCCTGGGACGACAACGAGCTGCGCGGCACGCTGGGCTTGCGGGCCGGCAGTGCCCGGCACGCCCGCACCATCAAGCACCTGCTCGCCGACCTGATGCAGATCGAAAACCTGCACGGCGACGGCCTGCACGGCGAGCTCGACGGCTATCTGCGGCACGCCGCCGACGGGTCGTACGACGTGCTGGCCGGCGAGGAAAACCCGCGGTTCGCGCAGCGCCTAGACCAGGCCACCGTGCGCCGGGTGATGGACCTGCTGCGGCGTACCCACGATGTGGTCTGCGTGGACACCGGCAACAACGTGGAGAGCGTCAACTGGCAGACCGTGATGCGCCAGGCCGACCAGCTGGTGATCACCACGGTGCCGCGCGAGGACGCCGCGTTCACCGCCGACTGGATGCTCGACGTGCTCGACGACAGCGGCATGGGTGACCTGGTGTCCAACGCGGTGACGCTGATCTCGTGCCCGTCGCCGGGGCCGCTGCCGATGCTGGCCGACTTCGCCAAGCACTTCGCCACCCGCACCCGGGCGGTGGCGGTGGTGCCGTACGACCCGGCCCTCGAGGTGGGCTCCTCGATCGAGTATCAGGACCTCCAGCAGGAGACCCGGCAGGCGTGGCTGCGGGCCGCCGCTGTGATGGTCGAGCCATTCGCCGAATAGCGCGTGTGGGGCCTCGTTCTTGTCGTAGGGGCCGACTAGAGTCCCCTGGGTCGCCACAATTCAAGGGGGTCCCGGGGTGTCTGACTCGTTCGTGCATCTCCACGTGCACACCGAGTATTCGATGCTCGACGGGGCCGCCCGGGTCAAGGAGTTGCTGGCGGAGGCGTCCCGGCTGGGCATGCCGGCCGCGGCGATCACCGACCACGGCAACATGCATGGGGCGTACGACTTCTACAAGCAGGCGACCTCCGCCGGGGTGACCCCGGTGATCGGCGTCGAGGCGTACGTGGCACCCGAGTCCCGGCTCACCAAGAGCCGGATCAAGTGGGGCCGCCCCGAGCAGAAGGGTGACGACGTCTCGGGTAACGGCGCCTACACCCACATGACGATGTGGGCGCGCAACGCGATCGGCCTGAAAAACCTGTTCCGGCTCAACTCGCGGGCCTCGATGGAGGGTCAGCTCGGCAAATACCCGCGGATGGACTTCGACATCATCGCCGAGCACGCCGAGGGCATCATGGGCACCACCGGCTGCCCGTCCGGCATCGTGCAGACCCGGCTGCGGCTCGGCCATTTCGACGAGGCGCTCAAGTCCGCCGCGCTCTACCAGGAAGCCCTCGGCAAGGAAAACTACTTCCTCGAGATCATGGACCACGGCCTGTCGATCGAGCGGCGGGTCCGCGACGGCCTGCTCGAGATCGGCCGCAAGCTCGACATCAAGCCACTGGTCACCAACGATTCGCATTACACGTACGAGGCCCAGGCCGAGGCCCACGACGTGCTGCTGTGCGTGCAGACCGGCAGCAACGTGGCCGACCCCAACCGGTTCCGCTTCGACGGCAACGGCTACTTCGTGAAGTCGGCCGACCAGATGCGCGCGGTCGACTCGTCCGAGCCCTGGCAGGACGGCTGCCGCAACACGCTGCTGGTAGCCGAGCGGGTGGACACCACAGGCATGTTCACTTTCAAAAACCTGATGCCCCGGTTCCCGATCCCGGACGGCTTCACCGAGGAGACGTACTTCCGGCACGTGGCCTTCGAGGGCCTCCGGCGCCGGTTCCCCGACGGCATCCCGGACACGCACGTCACGCAGGCGGAATACGAGCTGGGCATCATCATCCAGATGGGCTTCCCGTCCTACTTCCTGGTGGTCGCCGACTTCATCCAGTGGTCGAAGGACAACGGCATCGCGGTCGGTCCGGGCCGCGGGTCCGCGGCGGGTTCCCTGGTGGCGTACGGGATGGGCATCACCGACCTCGATCCGCTGCCGCACGGACTCATCTTCGAGCGGTTCCTCAACCCCGAGCGCGTCTCGATGCCCGACGTCGACATCGACTTCGACGAGCGCCGGCGCGGTGAGGTCATCCGGTACGTGACCGAGCGCTGGGGCGAGGACAAGGTCGCCCAGATTGCGACGTTCGGCACGATCAAGGCCAAGGCTGCGATCAAGGACTCGGCCCGGGTGCTGGGTTATCCGTACGCGGTCGGCGACCGGATCACCAAGGCCATGCCGCCCGCGGTGATGGGCAAGGACATCCCGCTGTCCGGCATCTTCGACTCCGACCACAAGCGCTACAGCGAGGCCGGCGAGATCCGCACGCTGTACGAGCAGGACCCGGACGTCAAAAAGGTGATCGACACGGCCCGCGGCATCGAGGGCCTGATCCGGCAGACCGGCGTGCACGCGGCCGGCGTGATCATGTCGGCCGAGCCCATCATCGACCACATCCCGCTGATGCGGCGGGCCTCCGACGGTGTGATCATCACGCAGTTCGACTACCCGACCTGCGAGACGCTCGGCCTGCTCAAGATGGACTTCCTGGGCCTGCGCAACCTGACGATCATGACCGACGCGGTCAAGAACATCGAGCTCAACCACGACAAACAGATCGACTTGCTGGCCCTGCCGCTGGACGACAAGCCCACCTACGAGCTGCTCGCCCGGGGCGACACGCTGGGCGTCTTCCAGCTCGACGGCGGACCGATGCGCTCGCTGCTGCGGCTCATGAAACCGGACAACTTCGAGGACATCTCGGCCGTGCTGGCGCTCTACCGGCCCGGTCCGATGGGTGCCGACTCGCACACCAACTACGCGCTCCGGAAAAACAAGCTCCAGGAGATCAAGGGCATCCACCCCGAGCTGGAGGAGCCGCTGCGCGAGGTGCTCGGCCCCACCTACGGCCTGATCGTCTATCAGGAGCAGGTGCAGCGTGCCGCCCAGATCCTCGCGGGTTACTCGCTCGGCAAGGCCGACCTGCTGCGCCGGGCCATGGGCAAGAAGAAGAAGGAGGTCCTCGACCAGGAGTTCATCCCGTTCCGCGACGGCATGCGCGAGCGAAACTACTCCGACGAGGCCATCCAGGCGATCTGGGACGTGCTGGTCCCGTTCGCCGACTACGCGTTCAACAAGGCGCACACCGCGGGCTACGGCCTGGTGTCCTACTGGACCGGTTACCTCAAGGCCAACTACCCCGCGGAGTACATGGCCGGCCTGCTCACCAGCGTCGGCGACGACAAGGACAAGATGGCGATGTACCTGGCCGACTGCCGGCGGATGGGCATCCAGGTCCTGCCACCGGACGTCAACCAGTCCGCCGGTCCGTTCACCCCGGTCGGCAAAGACATCCGATTCGGACTGGCCGCGGTCCGCAACGTCGGGCACAACGTGGTCGAGGCGATCGCCCGCTGCCGCCAGGAAAAGAGCGAATACCGCGACTTCTACGACTTCCTGTCGAAGGTGGATGCGGTCGCCTGCAACAAGAAGACCGTCGAATCTCTGATCAAGGCCGGCGCGTTCGACTCGATGGGGCACAGCCGCAAGGGGCTACTCGCGGTGCACGCCGAGGCCATCGACGCGTACGCCGACGTCAAGCGCAACGAGGCAGCCGGCCAGTTCGACCTGTTCGGCGCGTTCGGCGACACGGTCGACGGCGGGTCGGCCACGGTGGCCATGCCGCCGATCGGCGAGAGTGAGTGGGACAAGCGCGACAAGCTGGCCTTCGAGCGCGAAATGCTCGGCCTGTACGTTTCCGACCATCCGCTGGCCGGCCTCGAGCAACTCCTGCAAAGCTCGGCCGACACCACCATCGCGGCTCTCAACGAGGAGGGGTCGGTGCCGGACGGCCAGGTGGTCACGCTGGCCGGCATCCTCACCGGCGTGCAGCGGCGGATCACCAAGCAGGGCCGGGCGTGGGCGTCGGCCACCCTCGAAGACCTGGCCGGTGGGGTGGAGACGCTGTTCTTCCCGAACACCTACGAGGTGATCGGCCAGTTCATCGCCGAGGACGCCATCGTCGTGGTCAAGGGCCGGGTCGACCGCCGCGACGACACCCCGCGGATCATGGCGATGGACATGCAACTGCCCGACATCAGCCACAACCCGGACAGCAAGCCGGTCACGCTGACCATGCCGATCACCCGGTGCACGCCGCCGCTGGTCTCCGAGTTGAAGGAGATCCTGAGCAGCCACCCCGGCGACTCCGAGGTGCACGTCCACCTGCAGAACGGCAGCCGCACCACGGTACTGCGGCTGGGCGCGGTGCGGGTGGCGCCGACCCCGGCGCTGCGGGCCGACCTCAAGACGATCCTGGGCCCGTCCGCGGTTGGCTGAGCGGCCCAGAGTCTGGTGAGGCGACGTGGTGGGCGGGCGCGGGCGACGCTGCGCGGCAAACCTGGCAGGATCGTAGGGTGAACCCGAGTCAGGAGCCCGCTCAGCCGCAGCCTCCGCACGACCCGGCCCTCTTTGGCGGCGCCCGGCCAGGCGGCCAGGACGGTTTCGAGCCGGGAGCCGCCGGCGGCTTCGGTCTGGCACACCCGTTCGGGCCCGAACCGGTCATCGCCGACGACTACGCCCGGCGCTGGTGGGGGTTCCGCCGCTCCGAGCGGCGGCCGTGGCGGCGCTCGTTGGCCGTCTGCGGGGCGACCGCGCTCGGCGTGCTGGCGCTCGGCGTACCCCTCGGGCTGCTCTGGGCCTGGATCGCCCCCGAGGTCCCGGTGATCAACTCCGGCCAGAACGGCGTGGTGGTCAACGACCCGTCCCCCGAGGAGTACATCGCGGCGGACGGCTGGTTCACGCTGCTCGGCTTGGGCTTCGGCATCCTGGTGGCGATCGTGGCCTGGCTGGTCCTGCGCCGCGACCGCGGCCCGTTCCTGCTGCTGGGCGTGGTGGCGGGCGCGTTCGGGGCGGGCTGGCTGGCGGGCCCGCTGGTGGGCGAGGCGATCGGCCGGAGCGCGTACGACCAGTGGCGCGAGACAGCGGTGCAGGGCGCGACCTACCTGGCCCCGCCGGAGGTGCACTCGGTCGGCCCGACGCTGGTGCCGGCTTTCGCGGCGGCGATCGTGCTGACCCTGCTGGCCGGCTGGTCAAACGATCCCGACCTGGACCAGCCCGGAGCCAAGCCGGGATACGGCCCCAACGCGGAGGCCGACGAGCCGCACGCCATCAACGCGTGGTCGTCGCCCTTCAACCCCGCAACGCCCGCTCCGCCGACGCTCGGCCCTGCGACGCCCCATTCCGCCCCGCCCAACTCGGCGGCGCCCGATGCCGCGCCGCCGGGTTCCGCGGCGCCGGGTTCCGCGCCGCCAGGTTCCGCGGCGCCAGCGCCGTTTCCGCCGGGCTCGTTCGACCAGCGAGGCTGACGGCACGGGTAGCGCCGTCGGTCTTGCTCGCCGCGCCCGTGCTCTGTCGCAGCACCGGACCGCGCCGCCTGCCGCCCCGCGCCGCCTGCCGCCCGCGCCGCCTGCCGCCCTGCGCCGCCTGCCGCCCCGCGCCGCGATCGCCCGCGCCGCGATCGCCCGCGCCGCGATCGCCCCGCGCCGCGACCGCCGCGCCGCGACCGCCGCACTGCGCCCTGCCGTCTCGCCTGCGCTGGCGCTGTCAGACGTGCGCGTTCCTTTAAACTGCGCGTCCTCTACGGGCGTTGCTCTTCGCGTTGCCTCTCCGCGCGCCTGCGGCCTCGGCCTACAAGATCTGCCGTCCTGAGGAGCGTGTTCGCCTCGGGCCGCGTTACCACGTGCATGCAGAATGCATCTGCGGAGCGGAGTCGTTGCGGCGGTGGGCCGGGTGCGAGGCCGGCGGTGAGCCGGGTGCGAGGCCGGCGTTGGGCCGGGTGCGAGGCCGGCGTTGGGCCGGGTGCGGGGGCGGCGGTGGGCCGGGTGCGGGCGCGGAGGCGGGGCCGGTTGGGGGTTAGTTCGGGCTGGCGGGGCGGGCCAGGTCGGACAGTGGGACCGGGACGGCGCGGACCCGGGCCAGCAGGCCGGCCTCGCGGTTGAGCAGTTTGAGCTCGGCGCGCAGGCGGCTGGCGGTGTCGCGGGCGGCCAGTAGCAGCTGGCGTTCGTCGGTGGTCAGCTGGGCCGTCGCGGCGATCAGGTGGGACAGCACGGTGGGGTCGGCGGGGACCGCGTCCAGTGCCTCGGCGTCGGGGCGCAGCAGATCCAGGTAGGTGCGGAAGGCGGCCAGCGCCCGTGGGGCCAGCAGCTCGGCGGTCTCGTCGGGGGACTCGTCGGGGAACCAGTCGACCTTGGCGGTCAGGTAGGGCTCGCTGCCCTGCTGGACGTTCTGGATGCTGAACCGGCGGCGGCCGACGGTCATGATGTCGAATCTCCCGTCCGGCAGCTCGGTGACCTGGCGCAGCTCGGCGGTGCAGCCGACCGGGTAGAGGTCGTCGGCGCGGACCGGTGGCGGGTCGGGGAGCGGGCCGTCCTCGGTGTCGGACGCGGGGGCCTCGGCGCCGCGCCGCAGGGTCACCACACCGAATTCGTGCGGGCCGTCGGTCGGGCTGGCGACCAGCTCGCGGACCAGCGTCCGGTAGCGTTCCTCGAAGATGTGCAGGGGCAGCACCAACCCCGGAAACAGCACCGTACCCAGCGGGAACACCGGCAGCCGCTCGCTCACGAGTTCAGCCTAACCGCAGGCCCACCATGGTCAACCCGTCCGTCACCCCCTCCTTACCGATTGCATGGGGAACGTACCGAAACGGCAGCGTAAGGCGGATCACCCATCCCAAGCGCTGGGCCGGCGGTGCCGGTCTCCAGAACTGTCGGACGCCCCGCCTAAACTTGTCCCGTGCTGAATCGGACTGACCTGCGCGGCTCCCACCGGGATCCGCGCGGCCTGCTGCCTCGTGCCCAGCTCGACGTCTCCGTCGCGGTCGAGCAGATCCGTCCCGTCGTCGAGGCGGTCCATCAGCATGGGTTCGACGCGATCCGGGAGGCGACCGAACGCTTCGACGGAGTTCGACTGGAGCGGCTCCGGGTGCCGGCTGCGGCCATCGCGGCGGCCGCCGAGACGCTCGACCCCGAGGTGCGGGCGGCGCTGCTCGAGGTCATCAAGCGGGCCCGCAAGGTGCACGCCGACCAGCGGCGCACCGACGTGACGACCCGGGTGGTCGACGGCGGCACGGTCACCGAGCGGTGGATTCCGGTGCGCCGGGTCGGCCTCTACGTGCCAGGCGGCCTCGCGGTTTATCCGTCCACCGTGGTCATGAACGTGGTGCCTGCCCAGGAGGCCGGCGTCGAGGGTCTCGTGGTGGCCAGCCCGCCACAAAAGGAAAATGACGGCCTGCCCGACTCCCGGGTGCTCGCGGCGTGCGCGCTGCTCGGTGTCGACGAGGTCTATGCGGTCGGCGGCGCGCAGGCGATCGCGCTGCTGGGCTATGGCTCCGACGGCGCCGACGAAACCGACCGGTGCGAGCCGGTCGACATCATCACCGGCCCGGGCAACATCTGGGTGACGGCCGCCAAGCGGCTGCTGCGCGGCGTGGTTGGCATCGACGCCGAGGCCGGGCCGACCGAGATCGCGATCCTCGCCGACGAGACGGCCGACCCGCGGCACGTGGCGGCCGACCTGATCAGCCAGGCCGAGCACGACCCGCTTGCGGCCAGTGTCCTGGTCACCGACTCCGAGGCGCTGGTGGCCGCGGTCGAGCAGGAGTTGACCCGGCAGGTGGCCAGCACCAAACACGAGCAGCGGGTCCTCACCGCGCTGACCGGCGAGCAGTCCGGTGTGGTGCTGGTCGACGACCTCGAGCAGGGCTTGCGCGTCGTGGACGCGTACGCGGCCGAGCACCTGGAGATCCAGACGCGGGACGCGCGGCAGTGGGCCATGCGGGTCCGCAACGCCGGCGCGATCTTCGTCGGAGCCTGGTCGCCGGTGTCGCTGGGCGATTACGCGGCCGGCTCCAATCACGTTCTGCCGACCGGCGGGTGCGCGCGGCACTCGTCGGGCCTGTCGGTGCAGTCCTTCCTGCGCGGCATCCACGTCGTCGAATACGACGAGGCCGCCCTGCGCGACGTCGCCGACCACGTGGTCGCCCTCGCCAACGCCGAAGATCTGCCAGCCCACGGGGACGCGGTCAAGGTCAGGTTCCCGCGATGAGCCCGACAAATCCGGCAGCGGCGACAAATCCGATAAGCCCGTCGGGCACGGCCGCGAGAGTGAGTGCCGCGGGCGCGGGCGCTGCGGGTGGCGCGGGCGCTGCGGGTGGCGCGGGCGCTGCGGGTGGCGCGGGCGCTGCGGGTGGCGCGGGCGCTGCGGGTGG